>NZ_LT629735.1:0-1415000 GCF_900104925.1 Opitutus sp. GAS368 | reverse complement strand
GCCGTGCACTGCCGCGCGGCGTCGCGCGTCGAGGTCACGCCCGAGACGCGGCCGACGGACGCGATGGGCTACCGGCTGCTGCTGCGGCCGCTCGAGGACTAGGCCGTCGCCGGCAGCACCACGCCGCGGCATTCGCCGAGGCCGATCCGCCGGAATCCGGCGCGCTCGGCAAACCCGCGCAGAATGACTTCGTCACCATCCTGGAGAAAGCCGCGTTCCTCGCCGCCGGGCAGGCGAAGCGGTTCGGCGCCGCGCCGCGTGAGTTCGAGCAGGCAGCCCAGTGAGTCCCGGGTCGGGCCGGAGACCGTGCCACTGCCGAGCAGGTCGCCCGGCCGCAGGTTGCAGCCATTGCTGGCATGGTGACCCAGCAGCTGCGCCAAGGTCCAATACATCTCCCGGAAATTGCCGGAGCTGAGGCGGTGCGCCGGTTGGCCGGCGGCGCGCATCCGGGCGGTGGTGAGCCAGGCCTCGAGAGTGAGGTCGAGCCCGCCGTGCGCGGCATCACCGGCGTCGGCAAGGTAGGACAGCGGGGCGGGGTCGCCGGACGGACGGGTGAAGGCCGGAACGCGAAACGGGGCGAGGGCCTCCAGGGTCACGACCCATGGAGAGATCGTGGTCGCGAAATTTTTCGCCAGAAAGGGGCCGAGGGGCTGATATTCCCAGGATTGGATGTCGCGCGCCGACCAGTCGTTCAACAGCACGACCCCGAAGAGGTGGCCGGCGGCCTCTTCGAGCGGGATCGTTTCACCCAAGCGGTTGCCCGGGCCGACGAAGGCGCCGAGCTCCAGTTCGTAATCGAGCGACTGACTCGGGCCGAAGATCGGGGCGGAGGATTCGGCAGACTTGGCCTGGCCGCTCGGGCGTCGCACCGGGGTGCCGCTGACGACGATGGACGAGCTGCGGCCATGGTAGCCGATGGGCACCCATTTGTAGTTGGGCAGAAGCGGCTGGTCGGGGCGGAACAGCGCACCGACATTGGTGGCATGATGGATGGAGGCGTAGAAATCGGTGTAACCGCCGATTTGCGCCGGAAGGCGCATGGTCGCGCCGGTTTGCGGCACAAGGCAGCCGCGGACCTTGGCGCGGAGCGGGGCAGGGCAGGAGCTCGCGCCGAGCAGCTCGCTCAACCCCGCGCGGAGCTCAGCCCAGGCGGGGGCGCCAAGCGCCATCAACGGATTGAGATTCGGCTGCTGGCAGACGGCGGCCGTCTGGGCAGGCAGCAGGCCGGCCTTTGCGGCAGCGCGAAGATCGAGGACCTGATCCCCGATGGCGACGCCCAGGCGTTCCGTCTGGTCCACGGCGGTGACGAATACGCCGTAAGGCAGGTTTTGCAGGGGAAAGTCTGCGATCGGTGTGTTGGCCGATTCGATCCAGCTCAGGCGTGCCGGATCATGGGTCTGAAGGGGGGGCATAACCGGTGAAAGGTTTTCAAACCTACGATGGGTTCAAGGAACGAACAAGAACCGAACGAACGACAGAGGAATCGGCGGGTTTCGGCGATTTACCGGGGCGAGCCGAATGCGTCCGACAGGGTTTAGTTTTCAAGCGACATTGGGAAGTTTTCGGTCACGGGCTCAGGGAGAAGACTGCACCGTGCAACGGACGATGCACCCCGGCAGTGGTCTTGTCCACTCACCGATATCGGAACAGGCGGGTGGAGGCCCCCGACAGAAAATGGAACGCAACCGGACGCAGCTGAATGACTCCGCCGAGATGGCCCATCCGTTGTTACCCTGCTTCGGACCGGGTGAGGCGCCCTGTTCCAGTTTGAAAATGCGCCAAGCCATTCACCGCAGATGACGCGCCGGAGTGGACCATTCATTGGTCCGCGGATCACGGTTGCTGCAACAGGCGCCGCATCATCTCCAGGTTCCTCTGCGCATTCCTGTTCCCGGGATTCAGCTGGAGCACCACCGTGAGTTGCTGGATGGCGTCGTCCAATCGGCCGCTGCGATAGTATGCTCCCGCCAGGTTGTTACGGGCTTCCAAAAAATCAGGTTTCAATCGCACGGCCGTTTCATAATGAGCAATGGCCTCGGGCAGGCGCGGCGGGAGCTTGGCCAGCTCATTGGCCAGATTGTAGTGCGCATAAAAATGATCCGGCCTCAGCCGCAGCACGCTCTCGTAGTGTGCGATAGCTTCAGAAGTCCGTCCAGGCAGCTGCGCGAGCACAGCCGCGAGGGAGTAATGGGCTTCGACGTAATCGGGCCGAAGCCGCAGAGCCATTTCGTAATGTGCCACCGCCTCCGGGAGGCGTTCCGGTGACATCGCCAGCGCATTGGCCAGGCCATGGTGCGCCTCGGGATAATCGGGCTGCGCTTGCAGCGCCGCCTTGTAGTGCTCGATTACCAATGGCAACCGTCCCGGGATCTTGGCCAACTCCACCGCGAGATTATTGTGCGCTTCAGCGTAACCAGGGCGGAGCCGCAAGGCGGTTTCATAGTGCGTGATGGCTTCCGCCGCCCCGTCCGGGCGCTTCCCGAGTTCAATCGCCAGGTTATAATGGGCGTCAGCGAAATCCGGCCGGAGCTGCAGGGCGGTTTGGTAATGGCGCAAGGCCTCGTCTTCCCGGCCGGGGAAACGCGCCAGCTCGATGGCCAGATTATTGTGGGCCTCCGCGTAGCTGGGCTGCAGCTGGAGAGACTTTTCGTATTCGCTGATCGCTTCCGCGTGCCCTCCCGGCATCCGCGCCAGTTCGACGGCGAGGTTGTAATGTGCGCGGTAGTTATCCCTTTGTTTTAGCGCGGTGTCGCGCCACAGCGTCACGGCGTCGCGGTAATCCTCGTTGCGCTGCACGGTCAATCCGCCGCACGCCAGGACGAGCACGGCAAAAACGCCAAAGCTGCCTTTTCCCAGCAAACCGAAAAGTCCGAGGACGACGGCCGCCACCACGGCGGCCAGCGGCAGATACATCCGGTGTTCGGCGACGGTCTGTCCGATCAGCGGCACGATACTGGAGCTCGGCATCAGGATGACAAAAAACCATGCACCGAGAAAACCGAGCGCGGGCCGACGCCGAAGCGCCACGAGCGTGCCGGCGATCAGGAACAGGAGCGTCAGGGCCTGCGGTGCGACCGGCCGGATTGTGTTCACGACGTCCACGCCGTAGTCCAAGATCAGCGGGTGGGGCCAGCACGACAGCCGCAAATATAGCACGACGGCCTCGCATTGCTTCAGCGCGTAGGACCACCAACTGACACCGAGCCCCAACCCGGCTCCGGCGCCCCGCGTTCCACCTCCACCGGCGACCAGCCAGAACAGCGGTAGCCACGCCGCGAACAGTCCGATATAAAAAGGCCGCCGCCGCTGAAGTGCCTCGCGGAATGTTCCGGCGACAAAGGTGCGATCGTAGAGCAGCACCATGAAAGGCGCGGTAGCCATTACTTCCTTGCACGCCATGCCAAGGGCGCAGCATGCGACCGTCAGCAGCAGCCAGCCTTTTGGCGCAGCCGTCGCATCCATGGCCCTGGAGAAAAAATACAGCGCCGCCAGGTAGCACAGGCCCATGAGCGATTCCGAACGCTGGACGACAAGGGTCACGGATTCGGTCTGCAGCGGATGCACCGCCCAAAGCAGGGCCGTGGTAGCAGCGAGAAGGGTGGCCGAGTCCGAGAACCGACCGTGGAACACCGGCTTGAGCAAAGTCCGTCGAACGAGGCCAAACAAGGTCAGTCCCGCCAGCAGGTGAATCAGGAGGTTCGATATATGATATCCCCGCGGGTCCGTGCCACCCCAGGCATAATTGAGCGCAAAAGTGAGGTTCAGAAGCGGCCGCCCGGTGACGGCGCAGCCGTCATTGGGCGGCCGCAACACGTCGCCCAGACGGGCAAGATGCCGGATGGTCGGGTTGTCCACAATCGCCGGAAGGTCATCGAAGACGAACGGTCCGGAGAGGCTGTTCCAATAGGCGGCGATGATGGCCAGTGCGATCATACCCCCCGGCAGCAACCGACGCCAAATCGGCGGGATGGCGGGAAGGGTAACCGGGGGTGATGGAATTGACCGGGCCAAAATTAACGGCGGCCTTTCTCAGAGGAGACTGACGGGGATGCTGGGATCAGGCACCAGGGAAACCGGCACTCTCTCAAGCCATGGACTCAGTTAGATTTTTCCTTGGCCGGCATTTCCTGGGCCTGCACGGGCGCGAGCCGGACGGAAGGATCGTTCGCGTCCATGTATTTCGCGAGGAATGTTTCCATTCGCCGGTAGAAATTGGTCCGCGCCGCCTCATTTCTGAATCCGTGGCCTTCATTGTCCTCGATGATAATTTCGTAGGTTTTGCCGTATTGCTTGAACTTCGGCTCGAGCCGTTTCCAATGGTCTATGTCGACCCGGGGGTCGTTGAACCCATAGGCGTTAAGCACGGGGATCTTGATGCGATCGACGAAATTGACCGGCGAATGATCATGTTTGTATTGGGCATCATCACCGATCCATTCCTTGGCATAGAGGTCGGAACCGCGACCAAAGCGGCTGCGACTCCAGCTAGTGATGATGGTTAGATCGGATACGCCGACATAGTTAACGGCGCAGCGATATAAGTCGGGGGTGAACGTCGCCCCGGCCAACGCGGCGTAACCACCATAGCTGCCGCCATAAATGGCGACGTGTCCGGCATCGGTGATGCGCTGGCTGATCGCCCATTTTACGCCGTCGGTAAGATCGTCCTGCATCTTTCCGCCCCATTCCCGTTTGCCGGCATTTTCAAATGCAGTCCCGTAACCACCAGAGCCGCGATAGTTGATCTGGAGCACGGCGTAGCCGCGGTTGGCGAGAAACTGCACCTCGCCATCATAACCCCAATAATCACGGGGACCATAAGGCCCGCCGTGGGGATTTATGATCAGCGGCACCGGGTGGGAATTGGCATTCGCGGGACGGGTTAGATAGCCGTGTAGCGTCAGTCCGTCGCGGGCCGTAAAAACGATGGGCTCCATTGGCCGCATCTTGTCCGGATCGATCTGGTGGTTAACCTTGCCGACGGCGCCGAGGCGACCGCGGGCCAAATCGAGCACGTAATAAGTGCCGGGATCGCAATCGCTTGTAGCAATTATCAGCAGCAATTTCTCATCCTGAGAGGTGCTGGCGATGTAATTCTCTGTTTTCGGTAAGGCGGCGTCGACCCGGGCTTTGAGCGTCGCCCAATGGCTGTCGAAGAAATGATAATGGGTTTTCTCCGTCGAATACATGACCCCATACAGCTTGGTGTAATCCCAAGACGTGATGATACGGTCGATTTCACCCTGCGGAGAGTTGAACAGTGGCGGGCTGAGTTGACCGGTGCGGACGTTTAATGCGCGGAGGCTTCCGGTGTCGGAGTGCTCTTTGCTGATAAGGTAAAGCGTTTCATTGTCGGCGGCGAATTGGAGGAATTCCCACAGTGGATCGTTGATGGGAAATTCAGCCGCTTTCGTGAAGAGGGCATCGGGAGTCGGGCGAATTTCGAACAGGATCTTATCCCCGCTGAAACGTTCGCGGGCCCGCATGATGCCATTGTTGTCCGCCACATAATTGCCCGCATCCACGGCATATCCGCCGGTGTCGACCGACCGACGCTCGCCGGTGCGAATATCCACGAGCCAATAGCGGAAATTATAACTGCCGATGCTCTTATTCCCTTCGATTAGTATGTGAAACGGGTCGAATCGGAGCGTATCTATCACACGCGCTTGATTGGCCATGTCCGAGTAGCGTTCACGATAGGACTCGGAAAGCTCCACTACTTTGCGCTTGTTGATGCTGATGGAGCGATAAGCAGGGGACTCATTGCCGCCGAGATCGCCGGAATAAACGATGTAGTCGCTGCCCTTCCAGAAATATTGCTTAATGTTTTCATCTTTGGCTGAGACGAGGGGTTCCATTTTGCCGGTGGCCAGATCCATGAGGGCGATACCGACCTTGCCGGTGCCCAGGGTGGTAAGAAACGCGAGGTATTTGCCATCCGGCGATAGCTGGACGGAGCGCATGTCAGGCTCGGCGAAAAAAGCTTCAAGTGGAAGAGCCGGTGCTTTGTCGGCGCCCCGGCCAAGGCCGGTCAGCAGGATCGCGACACTCACGGCAAAAAAACGGGGCAGCAAACGCAGGCATTTCAGTGGGGTGTGCATGGGGTCAAAAATCGCGCATCTCCCGTGCGGGAGTCAACGGGACAGCGCGATTACGCGGTTGAGGTTGGGTCGACTTACGCAAGTGGGAGGTTTTACATAAATAAAATAAAGTTGATACTCATCTATGGAAATGCTGCATTCATCGTAAGAAATTAGCCGGTTACGGGTAGTTTCCTACCAACACAACACACCTAGACTATGAACAATAGCTCCGTAAGTTATCTACGGAAGGCTTTGGCGCTGCTTAGCGTCGGGCTTTCTTTGTTCGCGGCCCAAGCCGCTTTTGCCCAGCAGACGGCTGCTGCCGCCAGCACCACCACCGACGACACGCTGAAATTGGATAAATATGTCGTAACTGGTTCGTATTTGCCTCCTGCGGCTGATGCCACTGCGGTCCCGGTGATCACGGTTGACGCCAACACCATCCAGAATTCGGGCAATAACACCAGTGTGCTGGAGATTCTGCGGAAAACCGTGCCGCAATTCACCGGTAACGGCAACATCGGCACCAACAACGCGAACGTCGGTAGCGGCAACACGCAGGGCGGCTCTTCGTTGTCGTTGCGCAACACCAGCACCTTGGTGCTGATCAACGGCCGTCGGGCGGCCTATTCGCCGACTTCCGCCTCGGGTGGCGCCCAATTTGTCGACGTCAGCCTGATCCCGGTTGCGGCCATTGAAAAGATTGAAGTGCTGGCCGACGGCGCGTCGGCCATCTACGGCACGGATGCGGTCGCCGGCGTGGTGAACATCATCCTGAAGACCGACTTCCAAGGTTTTGAAGCCGGGGTGCGCTATGGCTGGAGCTCCAACACCGGCCATTACGAGAACAAGTCGGCTTACATCGTGGGTGGTGTCACCAGCGGCAAGACCAGCATCACGATTTCGTCGGAGTATAGCAAATATACGCCCATCATGAACTGGCAGAGGCCCTATTCCGCGGTCACCTATGGCACGCCGACCTTTCCCGGTTCGGTGAACATCGGCGGCAGCTACTACTATCTCGACCCGTCCATCACGACCCCGACGGTCGCGCCGGGTGGCACCAGTGCAGCCGCTTTGGTCGCGGCCAACACCTATTCCGGTCCGCGCTCGGCCGGCGCCCAGTTCACGCTCTTCAACCTTTCCCAGTATGTCACGCAGACCGTCGGTGGCGATCGAAAGTCCCTCACCATGGCGTTTGACCACGAAATCAGCGATTATTTGAAGGTGTTTGGTGACTTCATGTTTGCCAACACCACCACCCACTCGCAGATCAACGGCCAGCCGATCAATGCGCAGCAGGCCATGAAGGATATCTTCAAGGCGACCGGTGGCGCCATGGGCTCGGCCAATGGCAATGTCCCGGCCGGTCAGTTTGGCAATCCCTTCAATGTGGCGGTCAATGCCCGCAATCGCCTCATTACCCACCCGCGCGAGTATAACAATGACGACACCAGCTACCGCGGGGTCGTTGGACTCCTGGGCAAAATTGCCGACAGCGGCTGGACTTGGGAAGCGGCGGCGGACTACAACCATGTGCTTGAGAATTACGCCAATCCCGGGGTCATCAATCAGCCCCACCTGAGCAATGCCACGCTGGTGGGTGACTTCAACTTCTTCTCCCGCGCCCCGATCAGCGCCGCCAACCAGCTGGCCGACCAGGTCGTCGGCACCGCGACGGGCTCTTTCATCAGCATCCTGAAGAACTTTGACTTTAAGGTGCGCGGCAAGCTGTTTGACCTCCCCGGCGGACCCGTGGACATGGCGCTCGGTGGCGAGATTCGTCGTGAGAACCTTAGTGGTATCGCCGACCCCCTGAGCGTGATCGACCCTGTCACCGGTGCCCTCGGCTGGAGCGGGGCCACCACGTTCTATCCGTTCAACGCTTCGCGCCAGGTGAAGTCGGAATTTGCCGAAGTCCGTCTGCCGCTGGCCAAGGATCTCCCCGGCGCCCATTTGCTGGAAGTGACCGGCGCGGTCCGTCACGAGGCGTATAGTGACACGAGCAGCCCGACGGTGCCGAAAATCTCGTTCCGCTATCTGCCGGTCAACGACGAGCTGGCCTTCCGTGGAACCTACTCGAAGTCGTTCTCGGCTCCGCAGCTCTACAGCCTCTTCGGCCCCGGTGGCATTGGTTTCACATCACCGTTTACCCTCACCACCAGTTCCGGCGGAACGGTCGCCAATTTCCAGACCAATTCGCAATCCGGTTCCAACCCGAACCTGAAGCCCTCCACCTCCAAGAACTATTCGTTCGGCGTGGTCTATTCCCCCAAGGCGCTGAAGGGTTTTTCGGTCTCTGTCGATTACTGGCACATCAAACAGGTCGACTTGGTCAGCACGGTCGGGTCGGCTAATATTCTCAACAGTGTCGAAGCGCTGGGCGCCTCATCGCCGTATATCAATGCGGTCGGCCTCGGCAGTTTCACTGGCCCGCACCCCACCGCCCCGGGTCAGATCAGCTCCGGTGTGCCGGATAATATCTATGTTACCGACACGCTCGTGAACATCGCCAGTCAGGAGCTGGCCGGCATTGATGCCACCATCAAATATACTTGGAACTCCGACCAAATCGGCCGCTTTGATTTCGCCTCGAACATCGGCTACTACTCAACCTATAAGACCAAGACTTTGCCGGACGTTGCGGCAGAAGAAGATGCCGGCCATTCGAGCGGCCTAAACGGAACGATTCCGCGTTGGCTGGCTTATTCTTCGGTTGCTTACAGCCGGGGTAAGTATGGTGCCTACCTCGCGTGGCAGCACATCCCGGGCGTCAACGATCTCAACGATGGAACCAACACCTCCAGCTTCGATTCGTTCGACTTGAGCGCGTCCTACACCTTCGGTTCCGAGGTCAAGTATCTCGCCGGGGCCAAGCTCACCCTCGGGGTTAATAACGTGTTCAACAAGTTTGGCCCGCTTGATCCTGGAGTTTGGACTGACTCGAACGTTGACGTCGGAACCTATGGCGCTGTGGGCCGCATGTTCTTCGCCGACATCAAGATTAAGTTCTAATTCGTCGGGCGCGAAAAGTTTTCGCTTTCTTTCAAGGCGGCCCGGTTTATCCGGGCCGCCTTTTTTTGCCCGCAAAAAACGGTGGCACCGCACGGCGGGAGGTTCATGGTCAGGACATGAAGCGATTTAAGGCAATTGCCCTCTTTCTGACTCTCATGGTTCGGCTGGCCGCGGCGGATGAATTCTGGCAGCAGCTCACCCCGGACGAACGCGCTGCCGCTGGCCTTGAGCAGCTCACTCCCGAACAGCGGGCGGTCCTCGACAGGCTGGCGGCCCGTTACGCGAAGGAAGGTGCACGCAGGGCGGTCGAAGTGGCAAAGGAAAAAGCCAAGGAAGAGGGCCGGGCCGAGGCCCGCGCCACGGCCCAGGAGAAAAAGAAGGCCAGCATCGGCCTTGCCCCGCGCGAGGACGATGAAACCGAGGTCGTGCGCACGCATATTCAGGGAGATTTTCATGGCTGGACCGGCCATACTGATTTCGTGCTCGAAAACGGGCAGCGCTGGCAGCAGGTGGATTCCGACCAACGGTTTTTCCCGAAAATGGTGGATCCCGAGGTGGAGATCCGGCCCTCCCGGTTGGGTGGCTGGAAAATGACCCTTCTCAGCGAAGGCCTTTGGATCAGAGTGAAGCGCATCCGCTGATTCGCGCTGCTTGGGAGAAGATCAATCCGCCACGGTCATCGCGCCGGCGTGAACAATGTTCTCAACGAAGGCCTTCCGGTAGCGTTGATAGACCCAGCCATCCAGGGTGCCGGACAGGCGTTGGGGCGGCACAAAGGTGGATCTTTGGTCTGAAGCTCGTTCAATCCTCTTTAGTTCCTCCTTAATTCCCTCGGGACCCGTCGGTCACCCTTGGGCTCTCTTGGGGCTATCCTAAGGCTATCTTTGCGCTATTCTTGGAGGGGCAAAGTCCGTTCCTCCTGACGAGCCGGAGCAAAACATCGCGCTACAGCGCGGGGAACGCCTGACGGCCAGATAAATCCGGGCTTCGGCTTCGACTCGTTCCTTGCCACCCCGGTTCCACCATTTTAAAACACGCCTTGGGGCAGGTGGATGTGCAGCGCCAGCAGTACGGTCACCATCATTTTTGTTGCGAACGCCCCGTTTGTTATTCCGCATCGGCGCATCGCGAGTCGAATGAGCATCAGGCGCCGTATCGCTTCACTGGCCCTTGGCCGCCCGTCATCGGAGGAAGGGCGTGTTGCCCGGCTGCAGTTCGGCCTGTTGCTGGTTCTCAGCCTGCTGTTGAATATCGGCTTCGAGCGCGCGCGCGAGTGGCAGCGCGTCGCCGAGGAGGAACAGCTCATCACCCATCTGCTGGGCTGGGACGGCCTGGCCTGGTATGCCTGGCTTCTGGCGGCGCCGTTCATGCTGCGGATGATCCGGAGCCATCCCTTGGACCTGGCTCCGCGGTTGGGACGGAACCTCGGCTGGCTCCTGCTTTGGAGCGTGCTGCTTTATCTGCTGGTGGTGAACCTCCGCTCCCTTCTGCACCTGTTGCCGAACCTCTGGTTGCCCGACGAGCAGGGCTTGCCGACCGACTGGCACAATTATTTCTACAATACCTTCCGCCTCTGGCCGCTGGATTTTCTGACCTACGGCGGCTTCTTCGCCGTATCCTTCGCCCTGGATTATTACTCCAAATACCGCCGGCATGCCGCGACGGCGGTGCAACTCCAGCTGCGGACCGCCCGTCTCGAGTCGGAGCTGACGCGGGCGGAACTCGCGGCTTTGCGCGGGCAGCTGCATCCGCATTTCCTCTTCAACAGCTTCAACGCACTGGCCACCCTCGTGCGGCAGCGGAAGAACGACCAGGCCGTGGAGATCATCGCCCAGCTGAGCGCCTTGCTCCGCCTGGCGATCGACCAGAACGGCCTGCACGAGACGCCGCTGGAGGAGGAACTCGACTTCATCCGACGCTACCTGGCGATCGAGCAGGTGCGGTTCGGCGAGAAACTGCTCGTCGGGTTTTCCATCGAACCGGAGGCGCTGGGCGTGCTGGTGCCCAACATCATTTTGCAGCCGCTTGTGGAAAACGCCGTCAAGCACGGCATCTCCCGCCGCACCACGCCCGGGTGGGTGACCGTGAGGGCCCGGCGGCGGGATGACCGGCTGCAGATCGAGATCGAAAATGACGGGGCCGACCCGGCGCCCGCGGCGATCGCCCCTTCGCAAGACAAGAAGCCGGGTATCGGATTGGCCAACACCCGGGCCCGGTTGACCCATACCTTGGGTTCGGATTTCGCCCTGGAGATAAATCCGCGGCTTGACGGCGGCGCGGTCGTGTCACTCAACCTGCCCTGGCGGCTTGCGCCGCAATCATCCCCTCCCCATGAAAAAAATCCGCACCCTGATCGTCGATGATGAACCCTTGGCTCGCGAAGGAGTGGCCGCCATGCTGGAGGGTGACCACGAAATCGAGGTCACCGGGACCTGTGCCGATGGACAGGCTGCCTTGGCTGCCATCAGGAGTGGCCGCCCCGATCTAGTCTTTCTCGATGTGCAAATGCCCAAGCTCAACGGCCTCGAGGTGCTCTCCGCGCTCAGGCAGGAAGAACGTCCGGTGGTCATCTTTGTGACCGCCTATGACAAATTTGCCATCCAGGCCTTCGAGCTGTGCGCGGTGGACTATTTGCTCAAGCCGTATCGAGACGCGCGCTTTGCCGCCGCCCTGGCAAAGGCCAAGCGGCAAATAGCACAAGCCCGGTCCGATGACATGGGCCAGAAAGTGGAACAGCTGCTTGGTTATGTGCAGCAAATGGTCCGGGCCGGGGAAAAGCCGACCGCCGTGCTTGTGCCCGAGCCGGGGGACCGGGTGGTTCTGAAGGCCGGCAGCGACCTGCATTTTATCAGGACATCCGACATCATCTGGGTCGAATCCCAGGCCGATTTCATCAAGGTCCATACCACGGGGGCCGCCAGGTTGGTGCGCGAAACCCTCCAAAACCTGCAGGACCGGGTGGATCCTGCGAGGTTTCTCCGCATTCATCGCTCTTCCTTGGTCAACCTCGATCATGTGAAGAAGGTCACGCCAGCGCTTTACGGCGACTACACGGTGTTGATGAGCGACGATACGAAATTGAGGCTGAGCCGGAAGAATCGCGGCAAGCTCAAGCAGTTGATCGCCAGTCTCTCGGCCAACGACAACGGCTGAAGCCGGGCAGTGGTGAGGCTTCCCGGGGTCCGGCCAGTGCTCTGGCCGGGTAAAACCGCATGGTGGCGTTCAAAAAAAGCCATGCACTCCGTCGGACATTGTTAGCCGTCGGTAAGAGGTAAGGAGCATTCAGTCGATATGCGGTTGCTGCGCGAGGGGGTGCAATTACCCAGCCCTCAAACACAACGACGTGTTTACACAACACCACTGAACTATGAATAAGAGCTCCGTAAGATCTCTGCGAAAGCCTTTGGCGCTGCTTGGCGCCGGGCTTTCTTTGTTCGCGGCCCAGCCCGCTATTGCCCAGCAAACCGCTCCGGCGGAAAACACCACAGACGCGGTTAAGTTGGAGAAATTTGTGGTCACGGGTTCCTACCTGCCGGTGGCGGCCAACTCGGTGGCGATCCCGGTGATCACGGTGGACAGCAAGTCCATCGAGAATTCCGGCAACAACACCAATGTCCTCGAGATCCTCCGCAAGACGGTGCCGCAGTTCAGCGGCAACGGCAACCTGGGCAGTGCCAATTCCAATGTTGGCAGCGGCTCGACCAACGGCGGCTCGCAGCTGGCCTTGCGCAACACCTCGACCCTGGTCCTCATCAACGGGCGCCGCGTGGCCTACTCGCCGGTCAGCTCCTCCGGCGGCTACCAATTCGTCGACGTCAACATGATCCCCGTCGCCGCGATCGACCGCATCGAGGTCCTCGCCGACGGTGCCTCCGCCATCTACGGTTCCGATGCCGTCGCCGGCGTCGTGAACATCATCATGAAGTCCAGCTACCAGGGCTTCGAGATCGGCGGCCGTTATGGCTGGACCACCAACCAGGGTCACCAGGCGACCCGTTCCATGTATCTCGTGGGCGGCGTGAGCAACGCCAAGACCAGCATCACGATCTCCTCGGAGTGGACGAAGGAAGACCCGATCTTCGCCTATGAGCGGCCCTATTCGGCCCAGACTTTTGGCACACCGTCGTTCGCGGGCTCGGTCAACATCGGCGGGGATTTCTACCTGCTCAAACCGAGTATTACGACCCCGACCGTGACTCCGGGTGGCCTGAGCCCCGCGGCCCTTGTTGCCGCGGGCACCTACTCCGGCCCCCGTTCTCAGGGGGATCAGTTCCAGTTCTTCAACCTCTCGAAGTATGTGACCCAGTCCATCGCCAACGAGCGCCAGAGCTTCTCGATGGCGTTCGAGCACAAGTTCAACGATTCCCTCCAGTTCTTCGGCGATCTGCTCTACGTGAACACGAAGACCGCCTCGCAGATCAACGGTCAGCCGCTCAATACCACGCAGGCGATGAAGGACATCTTCGCGAAGACCGGTGGCGCCCAAGGTTCGGCCAACGGTCTCGTGCCCGCCGGCACCTTCGGCAACCCGTTCAACGTCGGCGTCACTGGCCGCAACCGACTGGTCACGAGCCCCCGCCAATACCTGGATGACACGACCTCGATCCGGGGCGTCTTCGGGGTCAAGGGCTCGATTGCGGACACCGGTTGGAACTGGGAGGCTGCGGCCGACTACAACCGCGCCAACCAGCAGTATCAGAACCCGGGTGTCATCAACCAGCCCAACCTGAGCGCGTCGGTCCTCGCCGGTCACTTCAATTTTTTCTCCTATCAGCCGATTTCTCCGGCGGATTTTGCCACCGATGCCATCGTCGGCACCGCGCAGGGCGGTTTCATCAGCACCATGTCGAACTATGATGTCCGTGTGAATGGCAAGGTGTTCGACCTGCCGGCCGGTGCCGTCGATCTGGCGCTCGGTTCCGAGCTCCGCAAGGAAAACCTCAGTGCCACGGCTGATCCGCTCAGTCAGATCAACCCGGTCACCGGCGCCCTCGGCTGGAGCGGCGCGACCACGCTGTATCCCTTCAACTCGAGCCGCAAGGTCACCTCCTACTTCGCCGAGGTTCGCATCCCGGTCCTGAAGGATGCCCCCGGGGCCCACCTCCTCGAGCTGTCCGGCGCGGTCCGCCACGAGAACTATAATGATACGACCGACCCGACGGTGCCGAAGGTCACGTTCCGCTACCTGCCGATGAACGACGAGTTCGCCGTGCGCGGCACCTACTCAAAGTCCTTCTCGGCGCCGACCCTCTTCAGCCTGTTCGGTCCCTCCAGCATCGGTTTCACCACGCCGTTCACGCTTAACAAATCCGGCGGCGGCACGGTGGCCAATCTGCAGACCAACTCCATGAGCGGGTCCAACCCGAACCTGAAGCCGTCGAACTCCAAGAACTACACCCTCGGCGTGGTCTATTCCCCGAAGGCGATCAAGGGCTTTTCGGTCTCGCTCGATTACTGGAACATCAAGCAGACGGACCTCGTATCCTCCATCGGCACGACGACCATTCTGCAGGACGTCGAGACCAAGGGCGCGGCGTCCCCGTATGTCGGCAAGGTCCACTTCCTGAGCTTCACCGGCGCCAATCCCACGGCCCCGGGGCAGATCAGCGTCGGCCACGCCCCGGATGACATCTATGTCGTCGATACCTCCGTCAACATCGCGGGCGTCAAGCTCTCGGGCTTCGACGGCAAGATCAACTACACCTACAACGCGGACAACATCGGCCGTTTCGATTTCACGTCGAACATCGGCTACTACTCGAAATACGAGGTGACCTCGCTCCCGGGTTCCGCGCCGGAGGACGACACCGGCCTCGCCAGCTTTGCCAACGGCACGCTGCCGCGGTGGTCGAGCTACAGCACCGCCGAGTATAGCCGCGGCGCCTACAACGGCTTCATCGGCTGGCGCCACCTCCCGTCCGTGCGGAACATCGTCACGGATGAGAAACTCGCCTCCTTTGATTCCTTCGATCTGTCAGCCTCCTATAGCTTCGGCTCGGCGGTCAAGTATCTTGCCGGAGCCAAGCTGACCGTGGGCGTGACCAACGTGTTCAACAAGTTCGGCCCGCTCGCCCCTGATATCTTCACCGATTCCGGCGTCGACACGTCGGCCTACGGCTCGATGGGCCGGTTCATCTACGTCGACCTGAAATATAAGTTCTAAACGGCGCATCGTGCCCGTTTTCCCCGTAGGACGGCCCGGCTTTCTGGCCGGGCCGTCTTCACGTCAACACCAACACCCGCACATAACATGAACCCTAGCTCAGTTAAGAACCGGCTGGCCGCGATCCTTCTGATCGCCGGCATCATTGTCCCCGCCGTCGCCCAGCCCATCGCTTCGGAGAACGAGGCCAAGAAACAAGAGACCGTCCAGCTCGAGAAATTCGAGGTCACCGGCTCTCGCATCAAACGCACGGACATTGAGACGCCGCAACCGGTCGTCACCTATTCCTCCGAGTTGATCAAGAACAGCGGCTATTCATCGCTCGGGCAGTTTGTCCAAAGCCTGCCGTTCAACACCGGCTCCTCGAACTCGGTGTTTCAGGGCGCAAGTTTTACGCGGGGTGCGGCTACCGCCAATCCGCGCGGCCTGGGAGGCAACCGCTTCCTCACCCTCGTCAACGGTCGGCGCGCGCCGACCTATGCGCTGACCAACAGCGCCAACCAGTCCGTCTTCGATTTCAACAGCATCCCGCTCGCGGCGATTGACAGCATCGAGTTCCTGAAGGACGGGGCGTCCGCCATCTATGGCTCGGATGCGATCACCGGAGTGCTCAACATCAAGTTGAAAAAGGAATACACCGGTGTTTCCACCAACCTCTATGCCGGCAATACCCTGGGCCATGACAGCCTGGTCAAGTCGGGCAGTTTCCTGGCCGGTGGCGCCTCGGGCAAAACCTCGGCGATGGTGGTTTTCAACTATCAGGGCGGCAATTCCAGCTACATCCGGGATTACAACCGCTCGAAGACCACCGATTATTCCTTCGAGGCTCCGCGGGGCATCAATCAGAACAGTTCGAACAACTGGCCGGCCAATGTGAACTTCACCGCCGCGCAGGCGGCCGCGGCCGGTCTCACCGGGGGTTCCGGCCTCTATGTGCTTTCTGGTGGCGTTCCGACGGGGACTCCGACCAAATCGCAGTTCGTCCGTGTGGCGACGGCGCCGAACGAGAATCGCTATGACTTCGCGCAGGTCTACCAGTTGTCGCCACCGTTCGACTACTATGACACTTACGCGCACCTGAATCATGAGTTTTCCGACAAGCTTTCGGCCTTTGCGGAACTGTCCTACAGCAGCCACGTGACTCTTCTCGGCTTTACGCCCGCGGTCATCGCGAGCACGCAGAATGCCGGCACGGGTCCGACGGGTCTCCTCAATGTTCCGGCCTCGAATCCTTACAACCCCTTCGGGATCGATCTCACGAACTTCCTCTACCGGACGAGCTTTGGCCCGGCCCGGCAATTCGACACCGAATCGACCGGAGCGACCTTTCTCGTCGGATTGAAAGGCAAGATCAACCCGGACTGGTCTTGGGAACTGGGCGCCACGCGTGGTTTCAATGAGGTGGTGACCACGTCACGCAACCAGATCCGCGCCTCTGATTTGCAGGCGGCGCTCAACGGCACGACCCGCGCCACGGCGCTGAATCCTTTTGGCCCGTCGGATAACCAAGCCTTGGTGAACAGCCTCTTCACCATCTCCAACAGCAGCTCCCGGGTCGAGGCTTACGCGTGGGACTTCACGGTCTCGGGCAACATTTCTCAGCTGTCCCTGCCTGGCGGGGATGTTGGGGTGGCGGCGGGCGCCGAGTGGCGCCATGAGAAGCAGGACAGCCGGCCGGACACCCAGTCCTACGTCGGGAGTGGCGGCGGCCTGCCGCTGACCGGCGCGCGCATCGTCAAGTCGGCCTACGTCGAGTTCTCCTTGCCGATCGTCAAGATGCTGGAGGTCCAGCTCGCCGGCCGCCATGAGGAATACAGCGACTTCGGCAAGACGAACAAGCCCAAGGCCAGCGCCCTGCTGCGCCTGCCGGAGAATGACTATGTGTCCGTCCTGCTCCGCGGCTCCTATTCCAAGTCGTTCAAGGCGCCGGATCTCGGCCGTCTCTACGCCTCCCAGACCGTGGCCTTCTCCAGCAACCTGCTGCAGGATCCCCTCAGGCCGCAGGATCCGCCGACCCAGATGCGTATCGTGACGGGCGGCAATCCCAACCTGAAGCCCGAGAACGCCCGCGTGCAATACGTCGGCGCCGTCTTCGAGCTGTCCAAGAAGGTGAAGAATCCATGGCTGAAGAACCTCAGCCTCTCGGTCGACTATTTCGACTTCCTGATCGATGACGTCATCAGCACGCCGAACGCAAACTTCATCCTCAGCACACGCGGCCAGCAGCTCTACCCGAACGCGATCATCCGCGACAACTCGACGGAGAATCCGGGCCCGATCCTGCGTCTGTCGACCGTTCCGGTCAACCTGGCCAAGCAGTTCTACAAGGGCTACGACTTCGAGCTCGATTACGGGATCAACGATACCCGCATCGGCTCGTTCCGGTTCAAGGCCGCCGCGACCTACATCTCCTACATCGGCTCGGATGCCGGCACCGGCGCCGGGGCCATCAATAACGTAGGCCTCTATAACAATCCCCGTTTCATCGGCACCTTCGGCGCCGACTGGAGCTACCGCGACCACTGGAGAGCCGCCGTGACGGCCCGCTACTCCGGCCAATACTTCAACGACGGCTACACCGCGGCCGGCTGGGGTGAGAATCCCACCACCACGATCAATCCGTCGATCACGTATCGCGGCCTGTGGAATACGGACATCACCATCGGCGCCAACAACGTGATGAACCAAGAGCCGCCTCGCAACGGTTACGAGACTCTCAACTTCGACGGGAACACCTACGGCAATCTCTCCGCCGGTCGGGTTCTGTATATCAGAGTTAGTAAACAATTCTGATAAACCACCTTAGTTCGTAAAGGCATTTACCCAAATCAAACCTATTCTAAAAGGGACCCTTATTTATGAACATCATTCGACCAACCTACATTTGGAAGATCCTTCTCTGTGTGGTCGCCATTCTATCAGCGACCGCGAGTGCTCGTGCGCTCCCTCCTAGCTATGAAGAAGTCCTCGATTATGTCACAGCTAATATACCGAGCGCCACTAGCGAATACATGGAATACTTCACTGCAGGACCAAATGGGCTCCTGTGGAAGACAAGCATCACTATCGAAATGTGGGGTGATGGCACCTTTACGTTTACATACAGCAGCGAGTTGGTCCGTGTTGGTGGCGATGTTAGAGACGCTAACTAACCGAACCGATAATTTTGTCGGGGGTTTTAAGCCGACCTGACAACTTGCGGCCCTTGCCCTTCCTATCGTTTGGGGCAAGGGCTTTCTCTTTAAGACCATCCTTCATTTTCCTATATGCACGTCCTGAGTTCTTTTTCATATCTCTTGGCCCTGCCCGCCCTTTTGACTGTTTCTTTTGCGGCACCGCCGCCCGAGTTGCCGGTCGCGACGTTTTTCAAGCAAGCTTCACTGGCGCAGCTCGCCTTTTCTCCGGACGGCAAGCGCATCGCTTGTCTGGTCCCGTATGAGCACCGCATGAACCTGGCGGTTATCGACCTTGAGAACCGGCAGAAAAACCTGCTGACAAATTTTACTGACAACGACGTCGGCTCGCTGCGCTGGGCGGGCAATGACCGGCTGATTTTCACCAAGGATGGTGAGTTTTTGAAGAAGCGGATCCCGGCCAGCGCGGCGAGAAAAGAGCCGCAGGCCAGTCAGCGTGTGTCAGCCTAGGCCAGGAAATTGAGTGGCAGCAGGGGGCTGCTTGGCCCGGACTCGATCTTGGGCAATCCACGCTGCGGTGCCGGCTGACCGAGGATTCGCTTGGCCCGGTAATTCCTCGGGGTAAGGCGGCGAACTCCGTCGGTCAGCACCGCGTGGCTGATTGCAACCTGACCGACGCCGTGCACGGCAAGGCGGAGGGGCGTATCCGGGGTCGGGACTGGCACTGTAAACTCGCGCTTGAGCCGGCAGTGCGGGCGGGCGGCCTGGGCGCGGAATTCGATCGTGTAACGCGCAGCTAGCGGTCGCCACGTGCCGTCCGCATCCTGTTGTTCGACGATCACTTTCTGCACGGCCGGAGCGAAGTTGTGCACCATGAACTGCAGTTGCCAGACCCCGCATACCGGGGTGGCCTGCCAGACCAGCTCGGGGTTTCTAATCACGCGCTTCAACCAGTCTCTCCAGTCGGTCAACCGGGTTTCGTCCGCTTCGATCACAGCCTCGTTCTGGCCGCGCACCTGTGGGTCGCGGGTCCGCGCCCACATCGCCTGGGCGGCCAGCCGGCCGGTCTTCAGATCCCGGGCAAACTCCACCGCGGCGGCCTGCATGGCCTTGAGATGGAGCCCGGCCTCCGGACGGGCTGGTCCCAGCCGGCGCAACTTGAAGACTTCGCGGGCCGCCTGGCGCACGAAGACATCGCGACGGGCCAGATAATGCCGGAAAGCGAGGCTGGCGGCCAAAGCCTTCGGCCACGCCAAACCCGATGCGAGCAGGCGGGCGAAGAAGCGCTCCTCGTTTTGATACGGTTTGAGGCTTTCGCTGCCGGCAAATACGTCCCAGCGGTCGTTGATCTGCCAGCGGGCATAACCGGCGAACGCGTGCTCGTCGGCGGCCAGCAGCGCGCGGGCGGAAGGCCGCGCCGCCGTCATCTTAAAGGTCCGTTCCAAGCCCCGGGCCAGCATCGCCGTGGCGTCGTCCTGTGCGGGTTCCAGCCAGAGATTCGCCGCGGCCGCATCCACCAGCGTGGTCGTTTCCAGGGCGAGCCGGTAGGCCTCCCAGGAAGTCACGAGGAATCCCTCGGCCTTGACCGCGGTGCAGCGTTCCCACCACGAACGGATGTTCGCCAGCCGGTCGCCGAACACGGGCAGCGGTTCGTGGCGGAATGCACCGTTCATTGGGCAGCCGTAGTAGGCGATGCCGTGTTTCTGCAGTGCCGGTTGCAGGTCGCGTTCCGCAAAATTGAAGAACTCGACGCGTGGCTTCTTCGCGAAGGGATAATAATACCAGTCGTAAGCCGTGATGCCCCGGGGCAGCAGCGGAATGGCCTCGGGGGTGAAGTAGAGCATGTCGGCCCAGATCCCCAGCTGCAGGCCTTGCGTCGCGGCGACGCCGTGCAGCCGGTTGATGTGCCCGGCAAAATGCCCGCCGAGGCCGAGGCGCGCGACCTCCGCGCGGCAGCGCGGGCATTTGCCGAGGTGAAACGACTCGTCGAGCCCGACGTGCACCTTGCCCGCGGTGCAATACGGCGCCAGGTCCCGCAAAAGCCGCTCGGCGACCTCGCGGGTGCGCGGGTGCAGCGGACAGATCTGGCCGTGCGGCAGCGGACGATCGCGGTCGTCGCGCAGCTCGTTCAAGTCGCGCCACTCGGGGTGCTTGATGAGGTATTGCGTGTGGCCCAGCAGATTGACGATGGGCACGACGCGGATGCCATGCTGCGCCGCGGCCAGCACCAGTTCACCCAGCTGTTCATAGGTGTAGGCGTCATCGCGGCCGATGCCGGGCAGGCTGGGGTAGTGCACCGCGTCCTCGAGGTGCAGGTAAAGTTCCTGGTAGCCCCACGCCGCGTAGCGCGGCAGGAGGGCCCGCAGGAAATCCAGCTGCTCGACCTGCCGCGCGAGATCCCACTGGAAGGCTTTAATCGGCGTGGATTGCATTGTAGGAGCCTGCTGGCAGGCGATTTCGCGCGCCGAATCGCTTGCAAGCAAGCTCCTACGACAAGCGCCGGGACAGTCAGAAACTCAGCCGCGCTTCTGCTTGATGAGCTGCTCGAGTTTGACGATGTCGGCGGCGAATACGCGGATGCCCTCGGCGGTCTTCTCCGTGGCCATGGCGTCTTCGTTGAAGGCAAAGCGGAAGCCCTTCTCGTCAAAGCCCACCTTCTTGATGTCCGCGGTCCTGGCCTTGGCGGGGTCGAGCTTGCGCCCGAGCGGCTCGGTGCTGGCTTTGAGTTCGCCGAGCAATTGCGGGCTGATGGTCAGCAGGTCGCAGCCGGCGAGCTCGGTGATCTCGCCCTTGTTGCGAAAGGACGCACCCATGACCTCGGTCGCGTGGCCGAACTTCTTGTAGTAGGTGTAGATTTCCGTGACGGACTTCACGCCCGGGTCCTCGGCCGGGGCGTAATCCTTCCCGGTGCTCTTCTTATACCAGTCGAGGATGCGGCCGACGAACGGCGAGATGAGCTGGACCTTGGCCTCGGCACAGGCGACCGCCTGGGCGAAGGAGAAGAGCAGCGTCAGGTTGCAGTTGATCTTTTCCTGCTGCAGCAACTCGGCGGCCTTGATGCCCTCCCAGGTCGAAGCGAGTTTGATGAGGATGCGTTCGCGCGGGATGCCGGCCTTCTCATAGAGGCCGATGATCTCGCGGGCCTTGGCCATCGAACCGTCGCGGTCGAACGAGAGGCGCGCATCCACCTCGGTCGAGACGCGGCCCGGCACGATCTTGAGGATTTCCTGACCGAAGAGCACGAGCAGCCGGTCAATGATCTGATCCGTGCGCGCGGCGACGCCGGCGTCCTTGACCGCCTGGTCGAGCAGGTGGGCGTAAGCCGGCAGGGCCGCGGCCTTGAGGATCAGGCTGGGATTGGTCGTCGCGTCCTGCGGCGCGTATTCCTTCATGCTGGCGAAGTCGCCGGTGTCGGCCACGACCTTGGTGAATTGCTTGAGTTGATCGAGTTGGGTGGGAGTGCTCATGGTGAAGGAGTGGAAGAGGAGGATAAAACCGGCGGATGGGCCCGCAAATAGTTTCGCATCCACTCGAGGCCGCCGGCCTCGTCGGCAAAGGCGCCGTCGAGCTGCGATTCGAAGGCGGCATCGAGGGCGGGTTTGAACTGCGGTCCCGGCGGCAGGCCCAAGGCGATGAGGTGGCGGCCCAGCACAATGGGCTTGGGCGCCGCGTGTTCCAGCATCAGGCGCCGGGCGGCGGTGCGCAGGTGATCCAGGCGCCGCACCGTTTCGGCGGAAACCAGCGGAGGGCGGCCGAGGTGGTCGGCCTGCATCACGGCGATGAGTTCGTCGAGGGTCGCCGGCTCGATCTTGCGGGCAAGGCGCCGCACCGTGGTGTCCCGGTATTCCTCGGCGCCCTGGTGGTGCAGGAGATGGTTGACGACCAATTGGCGCACGTGGGGAATCAGGTCGAGCGGCGAGCCGATGCGCTGGAGGAAACTCTCGGCCAGCGGCCCGCCCGCCGCCTCATGCTCGGGGCTCGTCCAACGCAGCATGCCGCGGCGCTCGGCCTGCCTGGTCGTGGTGGCCTTGCCGAAATCATGCGCCAGCACGCTGAGGGACAGAATCCGGCGGACCTGGGGCGGACCCTCGCGCCAGGAAGACAGGCCGACCAGGGCATCGAGACAGTGATTGGTGTGGATCAGCACGTCGCCCTCGGGGTGCCACTCGGGTTCCTGCGGGACGCCATCGAGCGCGGCGATCTCCGGGAAATGTTTCAGCCAGCCGGCCTGTTTGAGGGCCATGATGCCGAGCGAGGGCTTTACAGCCTTGGTCGCCCACTTGTCCCACTCGCCCCAGACGCGTTCGATCGCCAGCTCCTGGTAGCTGTCGGAGATTGACCGGCACAGCGCCGCGGTCTCGGGCGCGAGCGTAAGCCCGAAGCGCGCGGCGAATTGGAAGGCCCGCAACACCCGCAACGGATCCTCGACGAACGCCGGGCCCGTGTGGCGCAGGATTTTCTTCTTCAGGTCCTCGGCCCCGCCGTGGAAATCGAGAATCCGGTTGTCCAGCGGATCGTAGGCGATGGCGTTGATCGTAAAGTCGCGCCGGGCGGCGGCCTCGGCCTCGGTCAGCGTTGAATCCGGCGCGACCTTGAAGCCGCGATGCCCGGCCCCGGTCTTGGACTCGCGCCGCGGCAGGCTGAAGTCGTATTCGGCGCCGTCGAGTCGGACTTTAATCACGCCAAAACTACGACCGACCAGATCCGTCGGTCCGAACGGCGCCAAGGCGCGCCCCAGCGCCTCGTAGTCGAGGCCATAGACCTCGATGTCGAAATCCTTGGGCTCGAGCCCGAGCAGCCAGTCGCGCACGCAGCCGCCGACCAGGCGCGGCCGGCCGCCGGCGGAGCGCAGGGCGGCAAGGGCGGCGAGCAGGGGCGGTGGCAGCTTCATTCCCGGGGCGACTTGAAGGCGTGCCAGGCGAGCAGCGTCCAGCCAAGCAGGAGAGCCGCGCCGCCGAGCGGCGTGACCGGACCGAGGACTTTCGGCCCGCCGAGGGCGAGCCAGTAGAGCGAGCCGGAAAACAGGACCACGCCGGCCGTCCAGCAGCGGCCGACCCAAGGCCAGCCCGGGAGGGCCACCAGCGCCACGGCGTGGATCAGGTGGTAGAGGACGGCCGTGCGCCAGGTATCGAGGGTGCCCGCGGCCGCGAGGGTGTCCTTGAGGACATGCGCCCCAAAGGCTCCCAGCGCGACGCCGGTGAAACCGAGCAGGCCGGCGGCAAGAAGGTTAAAGCGGGTGGGAGACTTCATGGGCAGAACGAGTGTGTGGACAACGGAGGCAAAAACAAACACATCCATGGCCAGTATGGTTTGTCATTCTGAGCGCAGTGAAGAATCCAGTTGGGCGATGGTTGTGCCCGCGCCGAAAGGCTGGATTCTTCGCTGCGCTCAGAATGACAGGAGAAGTGGAGTCGTTTGGGGAATAGGGGTGTTTCTCCTGCTGGCGGGTGCGATCCGTGCGCAGATCGACGAAGCCCCACCGGTGCGCATCGATGTCGCCTATGCCTCAAGCTACGTGTTTCGGGGTGTCGAACGGGCGGGTGATTCCGCGCAGGCGGCGGTGGAGTTCAACCGCGACAACCTTCGCGGCGGGCTGTGGATCAACCAACCCTTCAGCCAAGGCGATACCCGCGAGGTGAACCTGAACGCCGCCTATGCATGGCGGCCGGCGGATGCGGTCACGCTGGAAGCCTCCGTGGCGCACGCCTGGTTCGATGATGTGCCGGGCGGAGGTGTGAAACGTTCGCTCGAGGCGGGTCTGAACGCGACCCTCGCGCCGATCCAAGGCTTCACGCCGGGCCTGGCGTATTATCACGACTTCCGTTTGCGCGCGGACACGGTGCAGGCCTCGCTGGCGCGCAGCATCGCGCTGACGAAGCTGGGCGCGTTCCTCGAATTGAACTTCTTCACGGGGTGGGTGAGCGGCGACGACTGGCGGCCGGACGCACCGGGGCCACGGCGAGCTGACAGCTATGGTTATTGGGGCGGGGAGGCGCACGTGCCTTACCGGGTCGGACCGCATTCGACTGTGGTGGCCGGGCTGCATTATGCAGACAGCTTTGGGCGCTCGATAACGAATGGCCCGTTTGGTCGGACCGGACACGGGAAGTTGGGGGTCACACTCGGTGTAAACCTCGACTTTTGAGGGGTTAAGGCGTTCGCGGAGCGGTTTTCAGGAATGTGAAAGGTTCGGGGTTGACAGGGGTAGGCGAAATCCTTCCCTTTGGCCCCTTTCCGCAAATGAAAACCTATCTGGCCAAGAAAGAGACAGTGCAGCCCAAGTGGTATCTGATCGATGCCGAAGGCAAGGTGCTGGGCCGTCTCGCCGTTAAAGCCGCCAACATCCTGCGCGGCCGTCACAAGCCCACTTACACGCCCCACGTCGATACCGGTGACTTCGTTGTCGTCATCAACGCGAACAAGGTCGTCCTCACTGGTAAGAAGGAAGAGCACACCGAATACATGTCGTTCTCCGGCTACGTCGGCGGCGAGAAGTATCGCAAGCTCACCGATGTCCGGCGCGACAAGCCCGAGTTCATCGTCTCGCAGGCCGTCAAGGGCATGCTCCCGCGGAACCGCCTCGCGGCCAAGATGCTGACCAAGCTCCGGGTGTTCCCCGGCGCGACGCATGACCATGCGGCCCAGAACCCCGTCGTCCTTAAGTAATCCATGAGCGCTGAATCCTCCGTTTATCTCGGCACCGGCCGTCGCAAGTCGGCCACCGCCCGCGTCCGCATCCTCGCCGGCACCGGCGTGACCTCGGTCAATGACCGCAAGTTCGAAGTCTATTTCACGCACGATAACTTCGTGCGCCGCGCCCTCGCCCCGCTCGTCACGGCGGACAGCAAGGACAAGTTCGACGTCATCGTGAACGTCGCCGGCGGCGGCATCAGCGCCCAATCCGGCGCCGTCGCCCATGGCATCGCCCGCGCCCTGTTGAAGTTCAATCCCGAGCTCCGCGTCACCCTCAAGAAGGCCGGTCACCTCACCCGTGACCCCCGCGAAAAAGAGCGCAAGAAGGCCGGCCAGCCCGGCGCCCGCAAGCGCTTCCAGTTCTCCAAGCGTTAATCGCCCGAAACTGGAACACGTTTTCCCCCGAAGCGGAGCGCCTCACGGCCTCCGCTTCTTTCTTTGGCGGTCACGAAACTTCTCGATTCCCCCGGGGGAATTCATAATTCTACCACTTCCTTAAATGAATGTCGGCATTGTCGGCGCGTCGGGTTACTCCGGCGAAGTTCTGGTCAAATTCCTCCTCGGTCACCCGCAGGTCAAACTGACGGCGGTCACGTCGCGTCAGCACGCGGGCAAACCGGTCTCGGCCGTCATCCCGGCCCTGCGCGGCACCGCCGCCGACCAGCTCAAATTCATCGATTCCGACGCCCAGGCCCTCGCGGCGCGGGATGACATCGCCCTCTGGTTCCTGGCCCTGCCGCACGGCGCCGCGGCCGACTTCGCCAAGGCTTTGCTGCCGGCCGGCCGCAAGGTCGTCGATCTGAGCGCCGACTTCCGCGTCGCCGACCTGGCCACCTATGAGAAGTATTATGGCCGGCACCACGCCCCGGAGCTGCTGCCGGCGGCGAAGTTCGTCCTGCCCGAGCTGACCGACCCGAAGTGGAAGTCCGAGCTCAAACTGGCCGCCGCCCCGGGTTGCTACCCGACCAGCACGCTCGTGCCCCTCGCGCCGTTGCTCAAGGCCGGCCTCGTTTCGCGCGAGCACATCGTCGTCAATTCCTTCAGCGGCGTGAGCGGCGCCGGCAAGAAGGTCGAGGAACAGTATCTCTACGTCGAGCGCTCCGAGAGCGCCAAGGCCTACGGTCTGACCAAGCACCGGCACCTGGCCGAGATCGAGGAGCAGCTCTCCGCCGCGACCGGCGCGAAAATCGTGCTTCAGTTCAACCCGCACCTGGCGCCGATGCGGCGCGGCATCGCCACGACCATCACGGTCCCCGCCGCGAAGGGCGCGACGATCGAGGCGGTCTACGCCGCGTGGCAGACCGCCTATGCCGGCCGGCCCTTTGTGGCCATCCTGCCGGCGGGCGAAACCCCGGACACCGCGCATACGCTCGGCACCAATCGCGTCGACATCTCCGCCGTGCACGATGCGCGGACCGGCAACTTCGTGATCACCTCCGCCCTCGACAATCTCGTCAAGGGCGCGAGCGGCCAGGCCGTCCAGATCATGAACCTGTGGCTCGGGCTGCCCGAGGCCGCCGGGCTCGCCTGATTTTTTGCCCATGACCCAATTGATCGTCACTCCAGACAGCGCCGGCATCACGGAGGTGCCCGGCTTCGAGGCGGCCGGCGTGGCCTGTGACATTCGCGAGAAGCACGATCTCAAGCGCCTGGACCTCGCGTTGCTCTTTTCCCTGCGCCCCTGCACCGCGGCCGGCACGTTCACCAAGAACGCCGTCAAGGCCGCGCCCGTGCTGCTGTGCACGAGGCATCTCGCGCACGGCGGACCCTTCCACGGCATCGTCGCCAATTCGGGCAACGCCAACGCCTGCACGGGTCCGGACGGCCTGGCGGACGCGCATACCACGGCGCAACGCATCGCGGCCTCGCTCAACCTGAAGCCGACCTCATTCTTCGTCTGTTCGACCGGCCGCATCGGCCAGCCGCTGCCCATGCCGAAGCTGCTGAAGGGCCTCGAGCGCGCCGTCAGCGAGAAGGGCCGCACGGCCGACCACGGCCACAAGGCCGCCAGCGCCATCCTCACTTCCGACACGAAGCCCAAGACCGTCACGGTGAGCTTCACCTACGACGGCAAGAAACACTTCGTCGCCGGCATCGCCAAGGGCGCCGGCATGATCCAGCCGAACATGGCGACGATGCTCGCGTTCCTCGCGACGGATTTTTCCGTGCCGCGCAGCTTCCTCCAGAAAACCCTCTCCGAGGCCGTCGCCGGCACCTTCAACTGCATCACCGTGGACGGTGACATGAGCACCAACGACACCGTGCTGATGCTGGCCAACGGCCACTCCGGCGTCAGCGTCGGCGACAAGAGCCCGCGCGAGCTGCGGGTCCTGTTCGCCGAGGCGGTCTGGAAGGCCTGCGAGGTCCTGGCCGACAAGATCGTCTCCGACGGCGAGAAGATCACCAAGGTCATTGAAGTGAAGATCACCGGCGCCGCCTCGGCGGAGGACGCCGAGAAAGTGGCGCGGGCCATCGGCAACTCCCTCCTCGTGAAGTCCTCCTGGTATGGCGAGGACCCCAACTGGGGCCGGCTGGCCGACGCGGCCGGCTACGCGGGCGCCAAGCTCGTCGAGGCCAAGCTGGACATCCTCTACAACGACACGCCGGCCATGACCGCGGGCACGCCGCACGCCGACCTGAAGCCCAAATGGAAGGAGATCGTGAAGGCCCGCCGCTTCACCATCACGCTCAACCTGCACCTCGGGAAAGCGTCGTTCCGGCTGCTCGCGACCGACCTGACCGAGGGCTACGTGCACTACAACAAGAGCGAGTGAGCCTGGGGATCCTTGCAAGGACGGTTCCTTTGCAGGTCGGGGTTTATTCCTGACCGCGCCGGTTACATCGGGCATAAAGCCCGGCCTGCACCAATTTGGTCCATGGCCGGCCGCGTGACATTTGCGACCGGTTGCATTTTTTTAGTGAAATCTGCGCGCATTGCCTTAACAGATTCATCCACCCAACAACTGATGAACGCCGCGCCGCATTTCTCCGCCCACTCCTGAACGCCTGATGGACGTTTCCGAGGTCATTGCCAAAGCGCGCGTGCTTCTTGAGGCCCTGCCTTACATCCAGGACTTCCACGGCTCCACGTTCGTCGTCAAATACGGCGGCAGCTTCATGGACGACCCCGATTCGACCGTGCGCAAGAGCGTGGCCACGGACATCGCGTTCCTCTCCGCGGTCGGCATCAACGTCGTCGTCGTGCACGGCGGTGGCAAGGCCATCTCCAAGGCGATGGACGCCTCCGGCCTGAAGGCCAGTTTCGTCAACGGCCTCCGCATCACCGACGAGGCCACCATCGCCATCGTCAAGAAGACGCTCGACGAGATCGTGAACAAGGAAGTCTGCGACACGCTCGCCGCGGTCAAGGCCAAGCCGAAGGGCCTGGCCGGCGACAGCGTGCTGGTCTGCCAGAAGCTCGAGACCGACGACGACGGCAACAAGGTCGACCTGGGCTTCGTGGGCGACGTCACCGAGGTGAAGGTGAAGCTCATCAAGAAGGAGATCGCCGATGGCTTCATGCCGGTGATCTCGCCCGTGGCCGAGGGCTATGACGGCAAGCCTTACAACGTGAACGCCGACACCGTGGCCGGCCGCGTGGCCAGCGCCCTGCGGGCCCGCCGCCTGGTCTACATGAGCGATGTGCCCGGCTTGCTGGCCGATCCCAAGAATCCCGCGACGCTCATCTCCACGGTCAAGGTCGGCGAGGTGGAGGGCCTCAAAAAGAAGGGCATCATCGACAAGGGCATGCGCCCGAAGGTGCAGAGCGCGGTGCGCGCCCTGCAGGAGGGCGTCCAGCGCGTCCACTTCGTGGACGGCCGCATGCCGCACAGCCTGCTGCTCGAGATCTTCACCGACAAGGGCGTGGGCACCGAAATCGTGCACGGCTGAGCGCCGGCACGCGGCGCATTGCGCGCGTGCATTTGCCCCCTGGATCCGTAAACTGCCGCCCTCCTTCTTTTCCATGAGCCTGCCGACCATTGTCCGCACGAACACCGCCGAGCTTTACGACGCCTACGTCATGAAGAACTACGGGCGCGCGCCCCTGACGATTGTGCGCGGGGCGGGGGTCAACGTGTGGGACGACACCGGCCGCGAGTATCTCGACTTCACCTCGGGCGTCGCCGTGGCCGCGCTCGGGCATTGCCACCCGGTCTGGGTGGAGGCCATCCGGCGCCAGGCCGGCGAGCTCATCCATTGCAGCAATCTGTTCCGCCACCCCAACCAGGGCGAGCTGGCGCGGCGTTTGGTGCAGCAGGCCGGTCCCGGCCGGGTCTTCTTTTGCAACAGCGGCACCGAGGCCAACGAGGGCCTGATCAAGCTCGCGCGCCTGCACGGCCTGCGGAAGTCGGGCGAGGAAGGGAAGTGCATCAAGATCATCGGCGCCAAGAACGCATTTCACGGCCGTACCTTCGGCGGCATGAGCGCCACCCCGCAGGAAAAAATCCAGAAGGGATTCCGGCCGATGCTGACCGGCTTTGCCTTCGGCGAGCTGAACAACCTGCAAAGCTTCGCCGATCTCATTGATGGAAACACCGCGGCCATCTTCCTCGAGACCATCCAGGGCGAGGGCGGCGTCACGCCCTGCACGGACGAGTTCCTCTGGGGCGTGCGCCAGCTGTGCGACCAGCACAACCTGCTGCTGATGCTCGACGAGGTGCAGTGCGGACTCGGTCGCACGGGAACGTTCTACGCGTTCCAGCACTCCGGCGTGCGTGCCGACGCCATCGGCATGGCCAAGGGCCTCGGTGGCGGTTACCCGATGGGGGCCATCTGGGCGGCGGAGAAGCATGCCGAGCTGTTTACCCCTGGTTCGCACGGCTCGACTTTTGGCGGCACGCCCCTGGCGTGTGCGGCGGCGCTGGCGGTGCTCGACGTCATCGAGCGGGACAATCTCCTGCAGAAGGTGCAGACGAACGGCACGGTCTGGAAGGCGCAGCTCGAGAAACTCATCACGGAATTTCCGAAACAATTGAAGGCGGTCACGGGTCGTGGCTACATGCTCGGCCTTTTGCTACACGGCGAACCCGGCCCCTGCGTTGCCGCCCTGCGCGACGCCGGGCTGCTGGCCCCCCAGGCCGGCACCAACACCGTGCGGCTGCTGCCGCCGTTGATCGCCACCAAGGAACATCTCGACCGCGCGACGGCGATCATCCACGCGGTGTTCACCCAGAAAAACTGACCCCGCCATGAAACACTTCCTTCAGGAAACCGACTTTTCCCGCGACGAGGTCGCGCAGATCTTTGCCCTGGCCCGCCGGTTCAAGCAGGAGCGCGGCCATCACGAGAAGCCGCTGGCCGGCCAGACCTGGGCGATGATCTTCGCCAAGTCGAGCACGCGCACCCGCGTGTCCTTCGAGGTCGGCATCCACGAGCTCGGCGGCAATCCGCTTTTCCTCAACACCAACGATATCCAGATCGGCCGGGGCGAGCCGATCAGCGATACCGCCAAGGTGCTGGGCCGTTTCGTGCACGGATTGGTGGTGCGCACCTACGCCCATGGCGACATCATGGGATTGGCGCAGGACAGCGGCGTGCCGGTGGTCAACGCCCTGACGGATTTCCTGCATCCCTGCCAGATCTACACCGACGCATTCACCGCGGCGGAGCGCTGGGCCGGGCCGGCCGGCGACCTGTTCGCCTCGCTGCAGGGCCGCAAGGTGGCGTTCCTTGGCGACACCGGCTTCAACATGGCCAATTCCTGGATCTTGGGGGCGAATCTGTTCGGCATGAAGGTCTCTCTGGGCGGCCCGGCCAGCGACGGCCCGGGCAAGCTGATCAGGATGATGGCCGAGAAGATGGGCGGTTCCTTCCATTTTACCTCCGATCCCCACGAGGCGGTGGCCGACGCCGACATCGTCTACACCGATGTTTGGGCCAGCATGGGGCAGGAGGGCGAATCGGCCGAACGGCAGAAGCGGATGATGCCGTTCCAGGTGAACAAAAAGCTTTTCGAGGCGGCCAAACCCGATGCGCTCTTCATGCACTGCCTGCCGGCGCACGCCGGCGAAGAAGTGACCCAGGAGGTGCTCGACCACCCGCGTTGCGTGATCTTCGACGAGGCGGAGAACCGCCTGCATGTCCAGAAGGCCATCCTGGCGATGCTGGCACGCAGCCGGGGCTAAGGTCCGCGCAGCGGGTCAGTTCTTCTCGAGGACGAGAATCACGCGGTTGGCAGCCGTCTTTTGGAAGTTGCCCGTGCTGAGATTGCCATCGTCCAGCTTGGCGTCGATTTGCTGCAGCTGTTCGTCCGTGCAGGTGAAACCGATGATACAAATGCCCGCGGTGCCGGTGGAGGTGAGGGAATTGTCCCACTGCCACAGGCCGCCGATGGTGGTGGCACTCTGCCAACTCGCGGCCTTCAGGGTGTCGGTGATGGAGGTCGGGAGGTTGGGCACGACCCCCGGGGCGGCCGTGACCGGCCAGCCACCGTTGTTGGTGTTGAATATTTCAAAAGCCTGGGTGAAGACGCGAAAATCATTGATCACGCGGGTGTTTTGGGAGGAGCGCTGGCTGCGCCGGATGGCCGGAATCGCGAGTGCGGCCAGCAGGCCGATGATCACGACTACGATCATGATCTCCACGAGGGTGAAGCCGCGGGTTGGGCCAGTGCTGAACCGGGGTGGCGTGGTGTTCATACCGCGGGAGAGAGGATCCTCCCGGCCGGGGGGAAACGCAATCTTGGAGGCGGCGGGGAGCGCCAAATACCTGATTTTTACTTTGCGCAGGCGGGATGATTACCAACACTGCAAATCCTATCATGAAGATCGTCCTCGCATACTCAGGAGGCCTCGACACCTCCGTCATCGTCAAATGGCTGAAGGAAACCTACGACGCCGAGATCGTCACCTTTGCGGCTGATGTCGGCCAGGAAGAGGAGCTTAAGGGCTTGGACAAGAAGGCGCTGAAGACCGGCGCGTCCAAGCACTATACCCTCGATCTCGTCGAGGAATTCGCCCGCGATTTCATCTATCCGATGATCCGCGCCAACGCGATTTACGAGGGCCAGTATTATCTTGGCACCTCGATCGCCCGCCCGCTCATCGCCAAGGCCCAGGTGGCCATCGCGAAGAAGGAAAAGGCGGACACTGTCGCGCACGGTGCCACCGGCAAAGGCAACGACCAGTGCCGCTTCGAGCTGACCTACATGGCACTCGCGCCCAACCTCCAGATCATCGCCCCGTGGAAGATCGAGGCCTACCGCGAACTTTTTCCCGGCCGCGCCGAGATGATCGCCTATTGCGCGAAGCACAAGATTCCCGTCGAGGCCTCGCTCAAGAAGCCGTATTCGATGGACCGCAATCTCCTCCATATTTCCTACGAGGCGGGCATCCTCGAGGATCCGTGGTTCGATCCGACCACCAAGGCGAACAAGGCGATGTTCAAGCTCTCCGTCGCGCCGGAAGATGCGCCGGACAAGCCCGAGTATGTCGAAATTGATTTCGTGCAGGGTAACGCCGTCGCCGTGAACGGGAAGAAACTCACCCCCGGCGGCGTGCTGAAGGCGCTCAACAAGCTCGGAGGAAAACACGGCATCGGCCGCGTCGACCTCGTCGAGAACCGCTTCGTCGGCATGAAGTCCCGTGGTGTCTATGAGACCCCGGGTGGCACGATCCTGATGCAGGCGCACCGCCAGGTGGAGTCGCTGACGCTCGACCGCGAGGTGCTGCACTTGCGCGACGGGTTCATCCCGAAATACGCCGAGCTCGTCTACAACGGCTTCTGGTTCGCGCCCGAGCGCGAGATGCTGCAGGCGATGGTCGACGAGAGCCAGCGTTACGTCACCGGCACCGTCCGGCTCAAGCTTTACAAGGGCAACATCATCACCTGCGGCCGGAAGTCGAAGTATTCCCTCTACGACGACAAGATCGCGTCGATGGAAGGCGTGAAGAGCTGGTATAACCAGAGCGACGCCACCGGCTTCATCCGCCTCAACGGCCTGCGCCTGCGCGCGCGCAATCTCGCCCAGGGCGGGCCCAAGGCATAAGGCATAGGGAACTTTCCCCGGAAACCAGGCGGTCTTCCCGGGCCGCCTTTTTCGGGTCCGTGCGGTCCGGCGCGAAATTATGCCGGCTCGTCGCGCCCGTCGGCAGGCTGGCACTGGGAGCAGTCGGCCGACGGCGGCAAGACGTGGACGACCGTCTTCGACGTCCGCTACCGCAAGAAGGACCAGCACTACTCCGTCAGGTATATGATGCATCGAGCGACACACCCCGCCCTGCCGGGCACCCCTCTCCAGAGGGGACCCAAACCAACGCCGGCGATAATCCCCTCTGGAGAGGGGTGGCGCGTAGCGACGGGGTGGGTCGGAACCTAACGGAGTAGGGCTAGCTGTTCAGGGCCGCCGGACGGTGTGGCCCGCGGCGGTGAGCACCTGCTCCACGGCGTCAAGGCGGTCGGCCTTCACCAGCAGATAGTCGGTATCGAACGTCGCGACGGCCAGTGAGCTGATCGCGGCGGCCGCCAGCGGCGCGGCGACCGACGCAAGGATGCCGACCGCCCCGAAGTCGAAAGGGCCGGCAAATTTCAACAACCGCCAGCCAGCCTCATGCTTCACGCCCGCCGGCACCTGCGCGGCCGGGCACATGATGGACAGCTCGTCCGCCGTTCGCGTGGTGGAGCTGAAGACCGCGGAGCCGGCCCAGGCGGGAAAGGGCGCCGCGGCGGGCAGCCGGCACACGGCGAATTCGCCAGGAATGAGCTGGAGGCTGAGGGGCATTGCGACCGGGTGGGCGGAGTCTCCGGACGGGCCGGGGAGGGACAGCTCATCGGGGCGATCCGCCTGATCGAGCAGCCGGCATCAGAAGAGTTTGCCGGCCACGACGCCGACGGCGGTGATGGGGCCTGAGTCACCCATGCCATCGATGGCGCGATCCGCCTTCTTAAGGGTGGCCTGCACGTCCTTGTAGAGGCCGTCGTCGGCGAGCAACTTGCCGAGCGTGCCCTCACCCTTGGCGATCTTGTCGGAAACGCTGCGGACGTTGGCGACGCTGATCTTGAGGTTGTCGGCGGTCGATTGGTCGTAGAGCAGGACGCCGAGCGCGCCCTTGCCGCTTTTCACATCGGCCACGATGCCCTTGGTGTCGCTCATGAAGGTGCGCGCGTCGGCCGCGGCGAGCTTGATCTCGCCGACCGAGGCGAGCAGTTCGTCGTGCAGCTTCGGGTCGTTGACCAGCTTGCCGAGCGTGCCCTCGCTGCCCTTGATCTTGGCGGTGATGTCCTCGAGGTTGCTGATGGTCGCGGTGAGCTTCGGGCCGTTTTCGGCGACGAGCTTATCAAGGCGGGAGAAGATGTTGCCGCCGTCGCCCCCGCCGCCCATGGACTTGCCGATGTCGCCGACGACCTGTTCGAGCTTGGAACCGAGGTTGCCGAGCTGGCTGATGACCTCGCTCATGTCCACGGTGGGCTTGGTCTTGATCTCGTCGCCGTCCTTCAGCAACGGCCCGCCCGGGGTCCCGAAGGTGACGCCGAGATAGTTGCTGCCGAGAAGGCTGGACTGTTCGACGCTGGCGACGGCGTCCGTGGGGATCTGGATGCCGGGCTCGACGTCGATCACGGCCTCGACCCGGTGGCCGGCGAGGCGGGTCAGCCCGACGGCGCCGACCTTGACGCCGGCCATGCGCACCTCGTCGCCGGTCTTGAGGCCCTTGAGGTTGGCGAAGCCGGCCACGAGGGTGTAGCCCGGTTTCTTGAAGAGCCGCCCGCCGTTGAGCGACTCGAAGGTGATCCAGGCGAGCGCCAGGCCGAGCAGAAAGAAAAGGCCGACGCGGATGCTTTGGGATGTATTATTCATGGCTGTTCTCCAGTTGTTTGAAGCGGGGATTCTTGAGGTCGATGACCGGGTTGAGAAAGTTGGCGATGACCGGGTCGGTCGGGTGCTTGAATTCGGCGGGGGTGCCGACGCCGCGGATTTTGCCGTCCATCACGAAGGCCAGGCGGTCGGCGATGGCAAACGCGAGGTCGCGGTCGTGGGTGACCACGAGGCTGGTGACGGCGGTCTGCTCGCGCAGGGTGGCAATGATCTCGGTCAGCGTGGCCGACATCACCGGGTCGAGTTCGGAGGTCGGCTCGTCATAGAGCAGCAGCTGGGGCTCCATCACGAGGGCGCGGGCGATGGCGACGCGCTTCCTCATGCCGCCCGAAAGATCGGAGGGAAACTTGTTGGCCGCCTTCTCGAGCGACAGGATCGAGAGGGCGTGCATGACCCGCTCCCGGATGCCGGCCTCGTTGCACTGGCGGTGTTCGCGGGGATAGAGGGCGAGATTGTCGTAGACCGACAGAGAGCTGAAGAGCGCCCCGGCTTGGAAGACGAGGGCGAGGTGGACCTTGTTGCGGGTCTCGGGGTCGGCGGCGTCGAACTCGCCGATGCGGACCTCCCCGTTCGTGGCCTGCTCAAGGCCGGCAACGTGCTTGAGGAGGACGCTCTTGCCGGAGCCGCTGGGCCCCATGATGCAGAAAATCTCCCCGGGCTTCACCTCGAGGTTGATGTCCGTGAGGACGGTGGTTCGGCCGAATTTCTTGGTCAGGTGACTGACGGTGACGCCGAACGTCTTGCCGACGAAGGGTGAGGCGGTGAAGGCAGAGGTCATGACATGAGGAGGGCTTTGGTGACGAAGTAGTCGAGCACCAGGATGAGGATGAGCGAGGCGACGACGGCCTTGGTGACGGAGGCGCCGATCTCGCGCGGACCGCCGCGAGTGTTGAGCCCGATGTAGCAGCAGACATTGATGATCACGAAGCCGAAGACCTCGGCCTTGATCAGGCCGTCGACGATATCCCGCGGCTTCATGTAAACCTTGAGGGCGGTGAAGTAGGCCTCGGAGTCGACGGAGATGGAATGGGTGTATTGGCAGACGAGCGCACCGCCATACCAGCCGCAGAGGTTGGCGATGATGGCGAGCACCGGCATCATGACCGTGATCGCCGCCAGCCGCGGCAGCACCAGCATCCGCTCGGGCGGGATGTTCATGGTCGTGAGGGCGTCGATCTCCTGGTAGACCTTCATCGAGGCCAGTTCGGCCGTGATGGCCGACCCGACCCGGCCGGCGATCAGGATGGCCACCATGACCGGGCCGAGTTCGCGCGCCATGGTGAGGCCGACCAGCGTGCCGATGAACTGCTTGGCACCGAAATTCTCCATGCTGTAGCCGCTTTGCAGCGCGAGCACGCTGCCGATGAAGAAACTCAGGATGGTGACGATGGGCAGGGAAGTGTAGCCGATGAGGTAGCACTGCTCCATGAAGCGGGCAAACTGGCGCGGCAGCGTGGGCAGGTATTTCAGCGAGCGCACCAGCAGGAGCAGGGTGCCCCCGATATGGCCGATGATGGTGGTCAGGTAATTCATGGCGACGGCGGGGCCGCAAAGGTGTTGTTAACTGCTTTCGGGGAAAAATCGAACAGGGAAAATTTCCAGGGGCCCGTGCCTGGCGCGCGCGACCAGGCGAGCGGGCCCAAATGGAACTCCCGGCCCGTCGGGGAGTTTTTCCAACTGACCAGACTGAACAGGATGGAGCCGCGGGTGTCACCCGGTGCGCGCTGGTCGTAGCGGTAGATGGCCGTGAGCGGAGACCAGAGCTGGCGGACGGGCTCGTTGGTGGGAAAGAAGACCTCGAAGGGGCTGAGCACCTGCAACTGGCGCTGGCCCGCGCCGTTGTCCCACGAGCTGAAAAGCGGCCAGAGGTGGGTCTTGTGCGCCGGAGCGGCGGCGGGATTGGTCGTGCTGCGCTGGGTGAGCGACCAGTAAAGAAACCACAGCACCTGGTTTTGCTCCTGGGCGATGCCGTTGTCGGTCCAGCGCGCATGGCGGAACAGCGGCCAGGCGAACCAGGTCTTGTCGTAACCCTTGATCACCGAGTGCGTGTAGAAGGGGCCCCAGCGGTTCACCCGGCGCTGATCGCCGCGGCCCTGCACGAGAAACGGCCAGAAGTAACGCCGCTCGTCATAGCGATAGGGGTCGGTGCGGTGCGTGTAGCCGAAGAAGGGCCAGGCATAGTTCTCGCTGACATAACCGGGCGCGGTGTCGCGCGTGTAGAAGGGCAGCACCCCCAGTTTCACGTCGGGCTGCGGTTCGGAGAGATTTTTCGCGGAATGGTAGATCAGCGGCCAGAGATAAAACCAGTCGTCAAAATCGCCCTCTTTTCCCCGGTGGCCGAACAACGGCCAGAACTCGAAGCCGTGTTGCCCGGCCCCGTGAATGAAACGCAGAAAGGGCCACGGGGCATGCGTCGTGTGCGCCCCGCCTTTCTCCGTGTCCGCATAAAGAGGGAAGAGCACGAAATGAATGCGATCGTAACCGAAACGGGACTTGATCGTGCCGCCGACCGGCAACAGGGCCCGATAGCTTTCGGCCGGCTCGCCGGTGTCGCGGGAAAAATAAAACGGCCAGACGTCGAAACTGCGGACCGTCTGGCGGTCTCCGCCGGTTTCCTGCCGCCGGTTGATCAACTGGAAAAAACTGAATGAACGGTAGCCGTCGTCCCGTTGCCAAGTGAAGAACGGATACAGCAGCAGGGTGCTGGTCTTTGCGCCCTCCCGGGAGTGCAGGTAGAACGGCCGGAAGCCTTCCACCTCAGCCCCGTCTGTGCCAGTCTTCCGGAACAGAAAAGGCCCGAGGTATTCCCCGGATTCGGTGGCCCCGTCAGCTTTCACCTGCCGGACGGAAAAGGGCCAGAAATTCACTTCCTCGGCACGCAGGACGGCGCCCGTCATGAGGGCAGCACAGGACAACGTTACGATGAGCCGGGAAAACATGCTTGGTGAATTGGGTAAAGGCATTGCCTTTGCGCGACCCGGAAGCCAGTTAGGTGGCTGGCTGGGCCGGCCGGAAAGAGGTAAGCCGCCCCCCGTCCACGTGCAAATGCTATGTTGATACAACCACAGGCAGCAGAAAGTGTTCCCTTGTTTTCCCAGGCGGGTTGCCGGGTGGAAACCGGCCTAAACGGAGCAGAGCCATGCGGATAACCGGCGGGAAAGCCCGGGGCATCCCCTTGCTCCTGCCCAAGGGCGACGCGGTGCGCCCGGCGACCGACGCCATGCGGCAGGCGGTGTTTTCCAGTCTGGCGGCCCGGGTGGAGGGCGCGCGGTTCCTCGACTTGTTTGCGGGCAGCGGGGCCTATGGCCTTGAGGCGCTCAGTCGCGGCGCGGCTGGCGGGGTGTTTGTGGAGCAGAACGCCCGCACGGCGGATTTCATCCGCCAGAACATCGGGGCGGTCTGCAAGAGCCTCGGCCGCGAAACCACCGGATTGCAGGTGGTCACGGCGGATGCCACCCACGTGATGCCGGGCGGGGCCCCGGATCTGGTGTTCATCGATCCGCCGTATGAGATCATCCCGGAAGTGGCGCCGAAGCTTTTCGCGCGGCTCGAGGAATTGCTGGCACCGAAGGCGGACGCTCTCGTGGTGTTCGAGATGCCCGGAGGGCTGGAACTTTCGCCCGCCGGCTGGACCTGCGTGAAACGGCTCGGCAAGGGCGCGCGCCAGCCGACGGTGGCAATCTTCAGATCCAGCCGCGCTGCGCCTTGAGGAGCGCGACAGCGGCGATGCAGGCCGTCTCGGTCCGCAACACCCGCCCGCCCAGATGGACAAAGGCAAAACGGCCGGTGCGCAGCTGCGCCCGCTCATTCGCCGACCAGCCGCGTTCGGCGCCCAGGGCGAGCGCCACCGGCTGTCCCGCCACCGCCGGGGTCCGGCTGAGCGCCGCGGGCGATTCATAATTGTCGAGCGCCAGCCGGGCCGACCCGGCCGGCAGCGTGGCCATGACCTCGGCGAGGGTGCGGCCGTGCGAGACCTCCGGCAGCCGCGTGCAGAAGGCCTGCGCGGCACCGCTTATGACGCACTCCTCCCAGGCGCCGGAGGTCCACAGCGTGCTCCGGGCGTAGCTCGCCTCGCCCTTTTCCGTGCGGATGAAATGCAGCGCCGCCACGCCGAGCGCCGTGGCTTCGCGCAGGATGTCGCGGGCGGTCTGCGGCCGGGGCAATCCGATCACCAGAGTGAGCGGGTTGAGTGGAGGTGGGGATTCGCCCCACGAAAACGTGATGCGAAGCCGCTCCTCTTCCACTGCGACGAGCGTGCCCTTGCCGCGCGGTCCGTTCACCAAACCGGCGTCGAACGTGTCGCCGGGCCGCCGGCGCAGCACGGTGAGGATGTGCTGCGCGCGCGGATCGCGCCGGGGCAGGGGAAGCTCGACTTCCGAAGAACGAAACAAGATGATGTTCACGTGAATAGATTGAAGCAGCAACAGGTTGTAACACCGGGCAGACCGAAATGCGCCCGGTGACGCCAGCCACCCGGCGGCGGCTCGCTCCAACCCTATTTCAAGACAAGCCAGTGAACTCAGCGGACACAATCCCAGGAAAAAGCCCCGCCGGCCCGGTGGCCCGCGGGCGTGTCGTCATTGTGGAGGACCAGCGGATCGTGGCGGAGTTTTTCACCTACCACTGCCGCGATCTGGGCCTGCAGGTGTTGCAGGCCTGCGGGACTTGCGAGGAGGGCCTCGCCGCCATCCGCAAGCACCGGCCCGATCTGGTCCTGATGGATATCTCGCTGCCGGACGGTGACGGGTTGGAAATGTCCAAGGTCGTCCTCGACGAGCTGCCGTCCGTCAAGATTCTCGCGATCTCGTCGCACCGCGATCCGTGGACGATGCTGCAGGTGCAGCGCATCGGGCTCCACGGCTTCGTGGACAAGAACGAGCAGCGTCCGGAGGTGCTGTCCGAGGCCATCCACGCCGTCCTGGGCGGGCGGGTCTACTACACGCCCATCGTGAATGAATCGAGCGCCAGCATCCGGCGCGATCCGCGGGCCTTCATCCGGGTGCTCTCCGACTACGAGACCCGCATCCTCTCGATGATCGGCGAGTCCAAGACCGACGACGAGATCGCCACCGTGCTGGCCATCAGCCCCGCCACCGTGCAGTCGCGCCGGCGCGACATCATGCGGAAGCTCGACATCCACACGACCCCGAAGCTGATCCACTACGCGATCGTCAACGGACTCACGCGGGCGGAGCAGCTGGGCCAGAAGAAGCCGCCACTCTGACCCGCAGGTCGGCCAGCTGGACGGCGAACTCGCCCAAGAGGCGGCGCACCTCATCCCAGTGGGCACTGCCGACGGCGGCCTCGAGCGTGCGCTGGGTCTGTTCCATCTCGCGCTCGTAGATGAAACCGCAACGGCCGACGAGCAGGTGGGCGCAGCGGCCCGCCTCGGCGGCATCCGCTTGCGCCACGGCGGCCTCGAGTTGCCCGAGCTCGACCTCGAGCTCGGAAAGATACAGCGCCAGCTCGTCGGCGAAAGGGACGCCCTTTTTGCGGGCCAGCAGGCGCAGGTTGCCCAGCCGGTCGGCCGGGCCGCTGGAGGCCCGGGCAGACGGTTGCGCCACCGGCGCGGCGACTGGGGCGGGGGCGGTTGCCACCGGCTGGAGACCGGCGAGCGCCTTGGCCAGCCGTTCCCTGGTAACGGGCTTGCCGAGGAAGGCGTCCATCCCGGCGTCCAGGCACTGCGCCCGTTTTTCCGGCGTGGTGAACGCGGTGGTGGCGAGGATCAGGGCGTGGGCGGAGGCGTTGGGCAGGGTGCGGATGGCGCGGGCGACATCGACCCCGCTGAGGCCGGGCAGGTTGAAATCGAGGAAGACGACATCGAAGGTCTGCCGGCCGGCCAGCGCGAGGGCGGCCGAGCCTTCCTGCGCGGCGTGCACGATGAAGCCCATCGACTGCAGCAGGTCGGCCAGCACGATGCGGTTGTATTCCTGGTCGTCGACCACGAGCGCGGTGCGGCCCGCCGGGGCGGCCGCGGGGGTGGCGCCGGCGGCCGGCTCGGCGGCCGCCGCGGCGACGGCAAAGGGGGCGCTGAAATAAAGGCACGAACCCTGGCCCAGTTCGCTTTCCAGCCAGATCCGGCCGCCCATTTTCTCGGCGAGACCCTTGCACAGGGCGAGGCCGAGGCCGGTGCCGGGCACCCGGCCCTTTTGCGCGGCCGCGCCGCGCTCGAAACGCGTGAAGAGCCGCGCCTGTTCCTCGGCGGAAATGCCCGGTCCCTCGTCGGACACGGCGAAGATCACCTCGGTTCGCGCGATCCCCAGGCTCTTGCACCAGACGGTGACGCTGACCTGGCCGCGTCCGGAAAACTTCAGGGCGTTGCTGACAAAGTTGATCAGAATCTGGCGGATGCGGCGCGCGTCGCCCACCAGCTCGCGGGGCACGGCGGGTGAAACGGCGAGTTCCACCGGGACGCCGTATTTCTCGCTGTCGGCGCGGGTGATGGCGGCGACGGATTCGACCAGCTCGGGCAGGTCGAAGGGCTTCGGGTCCAGCTCGATCGCGCCCGCCTGCACCTTCGAGAAATCAAGGATGTCTTCCAGCAGCGACGAGAGGTGGCTGGCGCACTGCCGGAGCAGGCTGAACTTGCGGCGGCTCTCGGCGTCGAGGCCCTCGGTCCGGAAATTCTCGGCAATGCCGATGACGCCGTTCATCGGGTTGCGGATCTCATGGCTGACGCCGGCGAGGAATTCGTCCTTGGCGGCGCTGGCCTTGACGAGCTCGGCGGTGCGGACCTCGACCAGGGTCTCGAGCTCCTGGTTACGGGCCCGGATCCGGCGCTCGCGGACACGGATGAAGCCGAACACCGCCAGGCCGAGGGCGGCAACGTAGCCGGCGAAGGCCCAGCCCGAGCGATACCACGGCGGCAGGATGCGGAAGGTGAAAACGGCCGGTGCGCTGGTCTGGCCCGCACGGTTGACCGCACGGACCTCGAAGCGATAGTCGCCTTCGGACAGATTGGTGTATTCGAAGGAGCGGCGCGCGGAAGCGGAGGACCACTCTCCGCCACCCTCGCCGAGACGCGTTTGGAAAACCAAGTCCTTGCTGCGGACATAATCCCCGGTGAAAACCCTGAACTGCACCCGGTGGTTCTTGTGTGGGTAGGAGGGAACCGGACCGCCGGGCAGGTCCGGGACCTTGATGATAGGCGGTGCGGGTGGCAGCAGGGTCGGGATCTTGTCGTAGTCGAGGCGCAGGATGCCCTGCATGCCGCCCAACCACAGAATGGGCCGGTGGTTCTCCTCCGCAAAGGTGGCGGTGCGAATCGACCCGATGGCATCCAGGGAGCCAAGGTCGAGTTCGCGCCAGCGGGCCAAGCCGTCCCGGTCGAAGGAAAGGACTCCCGCGCCGTGCAGCGGACCTTGAGTGCCCGCCGGCAGCCGATAAACAACCAGAACATCCTCGCTTCCGGGGATGGCGCGCACGATGGACGGGGTGATGACCGGCAGGTTCGGTAGTTCGCGCAGGTCCCGGCCTTGCGGACCGGCCTGGAGCACGTGGTCTTTGAGAAAGAAAAGGAGGCGAGCTTCGTTTCCGACAACCCAAGTCAGCCCTTGGGTTGGCTGGGCGGTAACCGGGTCGATCAGCGGGGTGAGTCGCCTGGTGGCGGGATCATAGCAGAAAGCACCCTTGGCGACAGTGCCGAGCCAGAGACGGCCCGAAGAGTCTTCGTGCAGGCTGATGCATGTATCGGGCAGCTCCAAGAAACGGCTGCTCGCAAAAGAGCCATCAGCCTGTCGGTCCAACCGGACCAGCCTGTTTACTTCCGCTACATAGAACAATCGAGGATTCGTTCTGGCCGGTTGGACAAAAATGGCAGAGTTGGCTTGAAGCGGATAGACCGTGCGAGTGGTCGTGCCGTCGAACCAGTCGACCCCGCCAAAGCGCGAAAGCAGTAGGCCGTCATCACAAGGCAACATGTGGCCGGAACTCACGGCCAAGGAAGGCACGGCTTGGAATTGGGCGACTCCCTCGGCCGAAGTGTCCAGTCGATAGATGCCATCGTCTGTGGCGGCGTGCAGGGTGGACCGCCAGAACACAAGATCGTTGACGGCCTGCCCCTTCAGGCCGTTCAGAGCGTTGAACACCGTGCTTTCCCCCGTCGCCGGCAGGTGAAAGAAATCGGTGGGCGTCGTGCCGAGGATCTCTCCGGAGGTGTCAGTCGTCAGGCTGGTTATTTCGCGGCCGGGCAGACCGCTGCCCGTGTCGGCCCAGATGCGAATCACCCCGCCGGAGTGGTTGGCCAGGACCAGCCCACCCGAGACGGTGCCGATCGCAAGATTGCCGTTGGGCAACTCGGTAAAGGCACTTACGCGGTGCTGGGTCAGGTATTGGTTCAGACGTTCCGACGAAAACGGGGCCGGCTCACCAGGGCGGATCAAGCCCTCATTGCTGATGGTAATCAGCCCTGATTCATCCCGGATCAGGCCGATGATCAGCTTGGTCCCTAGCTGGCTCGCGGGCACACTCAGCTGCGGGCCGGCCTCGGTCAGTCGATAAAGACCAGTTTCGAGGTGATGAAACCAAAACTCGTCCCCGATTTTCAAGGGCGACAGGCGCAAGCTGGTAGGGAAAGGCGTTGCCTGGAAAGCCTGTCCGTCCCAGCGCAACAACTGGTCCTTGCCAAAGAAATAGATGTCGGAGCCGACAGATGCGCAGCCCCAGACGGCGCCGATTTCACGAAGTGACGGCGGCAGCTGCGGGACAAGCGAGTGATACTTGAAGGTCCCGAGCGGCTCCTCCGTGAAGTAACCGATGTCGGTGAACATGGCAGTCCACAGCCGGCCCACTTTATCCGGGATCAGGGAACGCAGGGAGTAGGGGCTGGGTTTGGCATGGGAGCTCCACGATTGGCCGTCGAAAACCTGCAGCGAATCCGATCCGATGAGAATCCGGCCAAGCCGGTCCTGCTGGATCATGGATTTGCGGGCATCCCCGCCCATGGCCCTGGCCGGGGTGATTTCCACCGGCGGCAGACCGGCGGTTCGGTCGGTCCAAGCGGCGTGCAAAATGGCCGGGTCATCGCCAAGCAGCAGGCAAAGAAGGAGGGTCGCTGCTTTTGAAAACCGGTGATGCACTTGGGAATAGGAAAGTAAATTATCGGCCGGCTGCAACCTCTTGTCCACACCTTGACTTAGGTCGCACGTCGCGAGTGGCAGCAGGTTGAGGGTCCCTCAATACAGGCGAATTCATCGGTCGGGTTTTTCGGGGTTCTCGGCCAGAATGCATCCATGTCCTCCTTCCTCTATTCTTTTAACGGGCTCGCCTCGAGCCTCCTCCTTAATGTCGGCCTGACCTCCCTCGCGGAGAAGCTCGACCCCATGCAGCGCGACGGCGGCGCCATCAAGAATGTCTTGAACATTCGCTCCGCCGCGTTTTGTGACACGGTGTGCAATTTCCAGACCGTAGCTTTCTGCGATACCGTGTGCAATTTCCGGACCGCAGCTTTCTGCGATACCGTATGCAATTTCCGGACCGTGGCCTTCTGCGACACGGTGTGCAATTTCACGCCGCAGGGCTCGTGATGAATCCGGCGCGCCCGGCGGCCGGGTGCGCTTATGTTTAGCCTCGCCGCGTATCGTTACCGCAACGTCCTCGCGTCCGCGGGGGGGCCGATCGAGCGGCTGGAATTCATCGAGACCGAGGTGCTGGGCGAGCGGCGGTTTCTCGCCAACGCCTATTTGAAAGAAGGCTTGGGCCCCAATCAAGCCGGGCGCCAGCTTTACAGCGGCGCCAATGGTAGCGGGGCATCGACCTCGCCGATGGTGGCCCGGTTCATGGCCATCTCGGAGGCCATGGAGCGCTGGGCTCATTGGCAGCTCCAGGCGGATGGCGCCCAAGGTGGCTACGGATTTGAGGTCGATTCATCGACCAATGGCATGTCCGCCTTTCCCGGCCTGTGGCGGCGGCAGGCCCGCGGCGGCGCCCTATTGGAGGCCGCGGAGCGCTTCAACATCCTGCATTGGTGGGAAGGCCACCTACGGGCGACCGAGTCGCCGAGCTACTGGCCGGACGTATCGGCCGCCACGATCCACTCACGGGCGCCAGGGGTGACGGTGATCCTGTTTCGGCGGACCAAGGCCGGCTTCGTCTCCTATGGGCACGCCGCGGCGGCGGACTACGTCACCGCCTGCCGCAAGGCCGCCGGGGAAATGGAGCGGCATGCGAGCGTGGTGGAGATCTTCGCGCGCAATCACGGCGGGCAGCTCCACGGTCAGCTGCCGTCGGACGCCCATCCCATTGAGCGGCGCAGCCTGTTTTTTGCGACCGATCAGGGGCACGAGCTTTTCCTGCAAAGGCTGCATGCCATCCCGACTGGCAAGGCCGCGGAGCCGCGTTTGGTTTTTGACGGACTGATCCCCGGTCCTTGGAGCCGGTATGCGGATGTCTGGCGGGTGCTCTACGTTCCACCCAGCCGCCGCTTCCTGGGCATGGAAGAGGATTATTTTTTCCTCTGAGAATGTTGGCTGGAAAATTTTGGTAAAAACCGCCGGCCCGACACCCTCCTGCGCCAAAGCCTCCGCTGTCGCTCCATGAAGCTATGGCGGACAGGACAAAGGATCGTCTGAGCTGGCCTGCCAGCCGTAGCCACCACACTCCAATCGCAAGTGAAATGTCCTCCTCCGCCAAGGCTTCGGAGGACAGCCTTCGCCATCGCTTCGCTCGGCGAAGGCTGGAGCGGCTAGTCGGAATCGAACCGACGACACCTGCTTGGAAGGCAGAGGTTTTACCATTAAACTATAGCCGCATTTTCGCTGGGAAAGAGTGCCCCCGGCCCCCCGGCCTTCAAGCTTTTGTTCGTTTCTCTTCAGGCCCCGGGGGATTGGGTGGAAAGGGATTGCCGCCGTTGAGCGAATAGGCCTAGCTTGCGCACACTATGGCGACTCCAGCGGCGGCAAAATCTCAGCAATCCAGCGTCAGGGCGGCCCAAGCACTGGCCAAACAGAAATCCCTCGAGAAGAAGGCCAAGACTTACGGACTCGGCCTCGCCGAGCTCTCCATTTTTACCAGCCAGCTCGCTTCCCTGCTGCAAGCCGGTCTGCCACTCGTGTCCTGCCTGGAGGCCCTGCAGGACCAGACGGAGGACCAGATTTTCCGCATCGTCATCCGCGATGTGCGCAACGACATCTCGACCGGCACGTCGTTCTCCGCCTCGGTGAAGAAGTTTCCCAAATCCTTCCCCAATCTCTTCATCTCCATGGTCGAGGCCGGTGAAGCGTCCGGCGGCCTCGCCGAGATTCTCGGCAAGGTGGCCGGCTACTTCGAGTCCACGGTCAAGCTGACCAAGAAGGTCAAGTCCGCCATGACCTATCCGGTCGCGGTCATCGGCCTGGCGATCGCGCTGGTCAACGTGCTGCTGATCTTCGTCATCCCGGTGTTCGCGGCGATGTTCGCGGACTTCGGCGCCAAGCTGCCCAAGCCCACGCAGATGCTCATCGACCTGAGCGATTTCATGAAGGCGATGCCGCCACATCTTGGCGGGTGGACGCTCGTCTTGGCCGCTTATGGCATCTATTTCTTCGGCAGCAAATACATCGCGACCCCCAACGGCCGCCGCCAGAAGGACAACTTCCTCGTGAAGGCGCCCATCTTCGGCAACCTCGTGCACAAGATCGCCCTCTCCCGATTCTGCCGCACCTACGCCACGCTCATGCGTTCGGGCGTGCCCATCCTGCGCACGCTGGAAATCGTCTCGTCCGCCAGCGGCAAGTGCCAGGTCGAGGACGCCTGCGCCGAGATCGCCAAGCACGTCAGCCAGGGCGGCCAGGTCTCCGACATCATGGCGGTCAATCCCTTCTTCCCGCCCATGATGAAGCACATGGTCAAGGCCGGTGAAACCACCGGCAACGTGGACGGCATGATGAACAAGATCGCGGACTTCTACGATACCGAGATCGATGCCACCGTGGGCGCGCTCACCTCCCTGATCGAGCCCTTGCTCATCGTGTTCCTCGGCGTGGTGGTCGGCGGCATCGTCATGGCCATGTTCCTGCCGATCTTCCAACTCGGTGCGGTGGCCGGCGGCCTGCAGTAACCTCCGCCCGGCGCTGAAAGCTCCTTGCCGGCCCGCGGTGACGCGGGCAACTTGCCCGCCTATTTCCCATGCCTTCCCTCCTCATTGTCGATGACCTCATCTCGATCCACGAGATGCTCGAGGCTGTGATCCAGCCGACCGGTTACAAGACCGCGTTCGCGACCGACGGGGAGAAAGGGCTGGCCCGCTACAAGGCGGAGAAATACGACCTCGTGCTCGCCGACATCGACATGAAGCCGATGGACGGCATCACGCTGCTCAAGCAGCTCAAGGCCTATGATCCCACCGTGGTGGTCATCATTATGACGGCCTACGCCAGCACCGAGAGCGCGATCCAGGCCTTGAAGTTCGGTGCGTTCGACTACCTGCAAAAACCCTTCAAGGTCGATGAGCTCATGCAGGCGCTAAAGCGCGGCCTGGAGTTCCGCCGCTCCGTCCTCGAACGCGAGACCTTGGGCACCGCTCCGGCGGTCCAGGCCGGGGATTTCGAGGCCCGGCTCCCGGGGCCCAGCGCGAAGATCAAGCGGCTCATCGCCCAGCTCAAGAAGCTCGCCACGGCGCGCACCCCCGTCCTCATCTCGGGCGAAATCGGCAGCGGCCACCTGGTGGCCGCGGAACTGCTGCATGCCGCCGGCTCGCCCGCGGGCAGCCCCTTCATCACGATCGATTGCCGGCAGAGCTCCCTGGAGACGCTGCGGGCCGGCCTGCTCGGGCAGAATGGCGCGGGCGGCGCCTGGGTGCAGGAGGCCCAGGGCGGCACGCTTTTTCTGCAGCACCTGCAAAGCCTGCACAAGGATGCGCAGGTGGAGATGATTTCCGTGCTCCGCAACAACGCCCATACTTTCCGCCTCGTGTGTTCCAGCGAGGAGGACCTGGAGAAGCTGGCGGAGGAGGGCGGGTTCAACGAGGAACTGTTCTACCGGGTCGCCGCGCTGCCGGTGCACCTGCCGCCGCTGCGCGAACGTCCCGAGGATATCCCGGTCCTGCTCAAGGAGGCGGCCGCGAAAGTCACGAACCCGCAGTTTGATGCCAAGATGGTGGAGTTTGCGGAGGACGCGCTGGCGGCGTTCCGCGCCTATTTCTGGCCGGGCAATTTGTTCGAGTTTACCCAGGTCGTTTCGCGGCTGGTCGCCTCCACCGAGACGCGGGTCATCACCGCGGCCCAGCTGCCGGTCTCTCTCCGCGAATTGAAGGACTGGCCGCCCCTGGCCGACTACCTCGCCGCCCAGGAAAAGGACTATCTCGCCCGCGCCCTGCAGGCTTGCCGGGGGGACAAGGCCCGCGCGGCCAGGGCGCTCGGGATTGACGTCAGCCGCTTCGGTTGAGGCCGGCGCGGCTCACCGCACCCACAACACGGGATTGCGGATCGGAAAGTTCCGGCGGATTTCCCCGACCGTCGGGTCCGGGTCGAGCTTTTGCCAGAGTTCCAGCCAGTCGCGCCGGCCGGTGGCGAGCGCGCCGAAAATCAGGCTGGGCTGCCGCACCGGCCAGTTGTCCCAATACATCACGTCGGGTTTCACGAGTTCGTTCGTCGGCTTGGCGGCGCCATCGGGCCCGGGCGCGGCCCGGTGGACGGTTTTCAGCCAGAGATTCTTGTCGGCGAGAAACGGCGCGAGCCAGGTCACGCCTTGCGCCAGGTTGCGGCCGTCGGGCAGTGACCACGTCATCAGGTTGTCGCCGGGCGTGGAGCACACGACGGCAAGCGCCGTCATCACGTCGAGGTTGAAAATGGAATAGCCGTAGGGCTTGGTGCGGCGCAGCTCCTCGGGGAAACTGCCGTCGGCGGCGAGCTGGCCCGGGAGCAGGACTCCCTTCAGGCGCGCCCGGCTCTCGGCCAGCGCGGCCTGGTCGCCGGTGAGCCGGGCGAAACAGGCGATCTGCAGCCAGGCGCAGGTGCCGTGGTTGTTCTTCGCGTTGCTCTCCTCGACGCCGTAGGGATGCGTGCGCAGCCAGTGCAGGTAGTCGCGGAACCAGCCGGTGAGCGCGGCGTCCTCGGCCGGGGTCAGCGCCTTCGAGCCGCGCAGGGCCTCGACCCCGAGCGCCACCTCGGCGAGGTGCAGGGTGTCGATCACCCCGATGCTGCGGCCGGTGCTGCGACCCTTGATGGCCTGCGAGTAGAGCAGGCTGGGGTTCATCCGCGTGGCCGGGTCGACAAACCACTTGTGCGCATGGCGCACGGCGGCGGCGGCGAAGCGTTCGTCGCCGCTGACGCGCCAGGCCGCCGCCAGCGCGCCGAAGTCCCGGGCAAAGCCGAGCAGCAGCTGGCGGTGGGCGACGAAGTTGTCGGGATTGGTCAGCCCGTCGCGCTGGAGGTAGGGACCGGCGGGATTGGCCGGGTCGGGCCACCAGTAGTCGCCCTCGGAGGAAAAGTCGTGCGGGCCGCCGGCGCTGCGGGGGTTGACGGCCGTGGTGATGCTGCGCGGTTCGCTGGCCAGGGCCGCCTCGGCGACCTGGACAATGCGGGGGCGTTCGAAGGCCTGGAGGTTGAAATCGAGGGGCATTTGATCGGAGGACAGAGGAAAGAAGACGGAGGACAGATCTGGAAAGGGGTGGCTGGAGCGGTCTTCGGTCTCCGGTTCTCTATCCTCCGTCTTCTGTCCTCGGTTCTCCGTGCCGGCAAGGCATCAGATGGTTGCATCGTTCAGCGCCGGCCCGGCGTTTATGTCACCGGAACGCCGTCGGATTTGCTCAATTCCCGCTTGCGCCACCCTAGGGGCGACTCAAACCTCGTTGAAATCTACGCGCATGCCCAAACGCACCGACCTTAAGTCCATCCTCATCATCGGCGCCGGCCCCATTATCATCGGCCAGGCCTGCGAGTTTGACTACTCTGGCACGCAGGCGTGCAAGGCCCTCAAGGAAGAGGGCTACAAGGTCATCCTCGTGAACTCCAACCCGGCCACGATCATGACCGATCCGGAGTTCGCCGACGTCACCTACATCGAGCCGCTCACGGTCGAGATTCTCGAGAAGATCATCGCCAAGGAACGCCCGTCCGCGCTGCTGCCCACGCTGGGTGGCCAGACCGCGCTCAACCTCTCGATGGCGCTGCACAAGGCCGGCATCCTCGAGAAATACGGCTGCGAGATGATCGGCGCCAAGCCGCCGGCGATCGAGATGGGCGAGGACCGCAACCTGTTCAAGGAGGCCATGCTCCGCATCGGCCTCGACGTCGCCAAGTCCGGCGTCGTCCACACGCTCGAGGAGGCCCGCCTCGCGGCCGAGAAGATCGGCACCTTCCCGCTCATCATCCGTCCGAGCTTCACGCTCGGCGGCACCGGCGGCGGCATCGCCTACAACCGCGAGGAATTCGAGCAGATCGTCAACGGCGGCCTCGAGGCCTCGCCGACCCACGAGGTCCTCGTGGAGGAATGTCTCCTCGGCTGGAAGGAATACGAGATGGAGGTCATGCGCGACCATAAGGACCAATGCGTCGTCATCTGCTCGATTGAAAATTTCGACCCGATGGGCGTCCACACCGGCGATTCCATCACCGTCGCTCCGGCCCTCACGCTCACCGACAAGGAATACCAGGTGATGCGCGACGCCTCGTTCGCCGTCATCCGCGAGATCGGCGTCGAGACGGGCGGCTCCAACATCCAGTTCTCCATCGACCCGCAGACCGGCCGCCAGGTCGTCATCGAGATGAACCCGCGCGTGTCGCGTTCCTCGGCGCTGGCGTCCAAGGCCACCGGCTTCCCGATCGCCAAGATCGCCGCCAAGCTCGCCGTGGGCTATACGCTCGACGAGCTGCGCAACGACATCACGCGCCTCACGCCCGCCAGCTTCGAGCCGACGATCGACTATATCGTCACGAAGATGCCGCGCTTCGCCTTCGAGAAGTTCCCCGGTGCCAACACCACGCTGACCTCGGCCATGAAGTCCGTGGGCGAGGCCATGGCCATCGGCCGGACCTTCAAGGAGTCGTTCCAAAAGTGCCTGCGCTCGCTCGAGATTGGCGCGCGCGGGTGGGGTGGCGGCGGCAAGTTCGGCGGCGACGAGCTGCCCGACGAGGCCACCATCCGCCAGAAGCTCGGCACGCCGAACGCCGAGCGCGTGTTCTATCTTCGCTGGGCGTTCATGGCCGGCCTCACCGAGGAGGACATCTTCAACCTTTCCAAGATCGACCCGTGGTTCCTGCGCCAGCTGCGGGAGCTCCACGAGATGGAACTGGAACTGAAGAAATTCACGCTCCAGACCATCGACATCGCGCTCCTGCGCCGGGCCAAGCAGTTCGGCTTCTCCGACGCCCAGCTGGCGCACATCCTGCAGTCCGATTTCGACACCGCCCGCGCCCACCGCAAGAAGGCCGGCATCCACACGACCTTCCGGCTCGTCGACACCTGCGCCGCCGAGTTTGAGGCGTTCACCCCCTACTACTATTCGAGCTACGGCGATGAGAACGAGGTGAAGCCCTCGACGAAGAAAAAGATCATGATCATCGGCGGCGGCCCGAACCGGATCGGGCAGGGCATCGAGTTCGATTACTGCTGCGTGCACGCGTCGTTCGCCCTGCGCGAGGCCGGCTTCGAGACCGTGATGGTCAACTCGAACCCCGAGACCGTCTCGACCGATTACGACACCTCCGACCGCCTCTACTTCGAGCCGCTGACGCTCGAGGACGTGCTGGAGATCTACGAGCAGGAGGGCTGCATCGGCGCGATCGCGCAGTTCGGCGGCCAGACCCCGCTCAATCTCGCCAGCGCGCTGAAGGCCCGCGGCGTGAACATCATCGGCACCTCGCCCGAGAGCATCGACACCGCCGAGGACCGGAAGCTCTTCGCCGCCGTCCTCGACCAGGTGGAGCTCAAGTCTCCCGCCAACCGCATCGCCATGACCGAGGCCGAGGCCATCACCTCCGCCGCCGAGCTCGGTTACCCGGTGCTCGTGCGTCCGTCATTCGTGCTCGGCGGCCGCGGCATGTTCATCCTCTACAGCGAGGCCGAGCTGAAGGACGTCGTCCGCCAGGTCTTCGACGTGATGCCCGGCAAGCCTGTGCTCATCGACAAATTCCTCGAGGATGCCATCGAGCTCGACGTGGACTGCATCAGCGATGGCGAGACGACGCTCGTCGGCGGCATGCTCGAGCACATCGAATATGCCGGCGTGCACTCCGGCGACGCCGCGATGGTGATGCCGCCGCACACGCTCTCGAAGGAGATGCTTGGCACGGTCAAGCTGGCCACCTACGCGCTGGCCAAGGCCCTCAAGGTCGTCGGTCTGATGAACGTCCAGTTCGCGATCAAGGACAACCAACTCTATGTGCTCGAGGTCAACCCGCGCGCGTCGCGTACCGTGCCGTTCGTGGCCAAGGCCATCGGGGTGCCGCTGGCCAAGCTCGCCGCGCGCGTCATGGCCGGCGCCAAGCTGAAGGACCTCGGCTTCACCAAGGAAATCCAGCCGAAGCACTGGTGCGTGAAGGAGGCCGTGTTTCCCTTCAACCGCTTCCCCGGCGCCGCGATCATGCTCAGCCCCGAGATGCGCTCGACCGGCGAGGTCATGGGCATGGACGACGATCTCGGCATCGCCTTCGCCAAGACCCAGATGGCCGCCAAGCCGGCGCTGCCGCTCAAGGGCAAGGTCTTCATCAGCGTGAAAGATGCCGACAAGCCGCACGTCGTGGAACTTGCCAAGGGCTTCATCGAACTCGGCTTCACCGTCTGCTCGACGACCAACACGACCAAGCTCCTGCAGGCGCAGGGCGTCGCCGTGCAGCCGGTCTTCAAACTCAACGAGGGCCGGCCGAACTGCGTCGACATGATCAAGAACGGCGAGATCTCGCTCGTGGTGAACACGCCGCGCGGCATGATCCCGCGCCACGACGAGAACGCCATCCGCGCCGCGGCCTACGCCAACAACGTCTGCATCATGACGACCATCACCGGCGCGCGCGCCGCCATCAATGGCATCCGCGCGATGAAGGCCAAGCTCGTCGACGTCCGCGCACTGCAGCTCTACAAGGGCAGCGTCGTGCCGATGTGACGGAGGGGGCAAGGGGCGGGCTGGTGGTCGCCGGGTTCCATATCGGCGACAGACCTCAATAGGAAAACCGGCACCCGCTCAAAAACCCGGCGATGTTTCGCCGTGATGACACACTTTGCCCGTGCCCATCGGGCAACCCGTGGTTAGTTCCTGCTCATGAAGCCGCCTGCCACGCTTGTCGCCCTGCTGCACGGCCCCGACCAGCCGGGCATCGTGGCGAAGACCGCCGGTTGGATCTTTGCGCGGCACGGGAACATCCTGCACGCCGACCAGCACCGCGACATGGAAGCAGGCGAATTTTTCCAGCGCATCGAGTGGGTCCCCGCCGGCGCCGACGCGGCACAGGAGGCCGCCGACCTTCACACCTTTGCCGCGACGCTCGGCATGGCGGCGCGCGTGGCGGTGTCGCCCCACCGCGCCAAGGGCGTGATCTTCGTCTCGAAGGAGGACCACTGTTTCCACGACCTCGCGCTCCGCTGGAAAGCAGGGGAGTTTGCCGGGGATTTTGCGTGCGTGATTTCCAACCACCCGGACCTGGGGGACGTGGCGCGGCACTATGGGCTGGCGTTCCACCACGTGCCGGTGACCTTGGCGACCAAGGCGGCGGCCGAGGCGCAACAGTTGGATATCCTGCGCGCGACCGGCACGGAGTTCGTGGTGCTCGCCCGCTACATGCAGGTACTGTCGGAGGATTTCCTGAAAAAAGCCGGCCAGCCGGTCATCAACATTCACCACTCGTTCCTGCCGGCGTTTGCGGGGGGCAAACCCTACCACCAGGCCCACGAGCGCGGGGTGAAGCTCATCGGCGCCACGGCGCACTACGTCACCGCCGTGCTCGATGACGGTCCCATCATCCAGCAGGACGTCGTGCGCGTGACCCACCGGCACAGCGTGGAGGACCTGGTGCGCAAAGGGCGTGATTTGGAGAAACTTGTGCTGGCTCAGGCCCTGCGCTGGCATCTGGACAACCGGGTGCTGGTCTACGGCAACAAGACCGTGGTTTTTGATTAAGGCCCGGAGGCTTTAACCACTAATCCACACTGATATATCACTAATCCGGATTGGTGAGGCCTGAGTGACCATGAGTGGTTAAAAGGGTTTTGGTCTTTTGCCTTGAGACGCTCCGGCACGCCGCTCAACCTGCGCGGTTCCATGAGTCAACTTCCCCCCGCCGACCAGTCGCCCCAGGCCACCACCCCGGTCTACGAGCCTGCCTTTGAAACCGCCGTCCAGACGTTCTGGGTCAAGAACCGCCAGGGCATCCTGGTGATGTGCGTCACGGCGCTGCTGGCCATCATCGGCACCTATGCGTGGCAGGCCGTCGCCGCCGGTCGCGAGTCGGACGTGCAGGCCGAATACGCGAAAATCGCCGACCAGCCCGCCAAGCTCGAGGGCTTTGCCGGCGCGAATGCCGGCCACCCGCTCGCCGGCGTCGCCTGGCTGCGCCTGGCCGATGAGAAATTTTCCGCCGGTGACTTCAAGACGGCCGCCGCCGATTACCAGAAGGCGGCCGGCAGCCTGAAAAACGAGGCCCTCCTCGGCCGCGCCAAGCTCGGCGCCGCGGTGAGCCAGCTCAATGGCGGCGACGTGGCCGGCGGTTCGGCCGCGCTTAAGGCCGTCAGCGCCGACACCACGCTCGGCAAGGGCGCGCGCGCGGAGGCGGCCTACCAGCTCGTCTCGCTTGCGGCGGATGCCGGCAAGACGGACGAGGTGAAGAAGCTCGCCGAGGAAGTCTCGAAGATCGACGCCACCAGCAGCTGGGCGCAGCGCGCCACCCTGCTGGTCATCAGCCCGGCCATCGCGGCCAAGCCCGGCGACGCGAAGCCCGCGGATACCGGCCTCAGCTTCAAGACGCCCGGTAAGTAACCGGCGCCATACTCAAAACGAAAGCCCGCCAATCCGGCGGGTTTTTCTGTTTTTGGAATCGATTCCGTTCAGGCGACCCGTTGTAGCCGGCGCCGGCGGATCAACACGCCGGCGAGCGACACCACGCCGAGAATGGCCGCGTAGGTGGACGGCTCCGGGATGGCGGTGGCTGAAGCGGTGTAAGAGAAATTGTCTATTGCGAGCGTGTTCCAGCTGGTGCCCGTAGTGGCGGTATTATCCAACCGGAAGGTGACTTGGCCGGACTGGTTGTTGAGAACGCTCAGCTGGGCTCCCGTGAGGGTGATGGTCGTGAGAGTAAGGGGATTTTGCGCCGGGTTGTTTGTGTAGGAGGTCGAAGCCAATTGAGTGAAGGTCCCGCTGGTTCCGATCTGGTATTGCAATTGAAAAGTGCCTGCGGTTCCTGCGCTGTTCGGAGTGAAAAGTTGAAAACTCAAGCCGTTGAAATTATAGCCCGCAGTATTGGTCAGAGAGAATGTGATGGAACCGTCCCGACTGGACGCGTCGCCAGCGCGCCAAGCGAGCGCGCGATCGCTGCCGGAGGACAGGCCCGCGGACCAAATCTGCCCGGCCCCGGGCAGGTTGCGGAAATAATTGGCGGTCGAGGCCGCGGCGTTGTTGGCCACCGGGGTGGTGTTCCAGGTGAAAGCAGACCCATTGCTAGTGGCGGTCGAATTTGTCCAGACGCCCCAGCCGGCGGGCAAGGCGGTTCCGAGGGAGTTGAAATCCTGCGTGTAGCCGGTGGTGATTGCGATCTGCGCTTGCGCTGTGCAGCCCAGGCCCAGCAGCGCCAGGCTCAGCCATCGATGGAGCGGTGTTTTCATGCACTGATTTATGCCGCAATCGTGAGCTGACGCCGAAAGGCCAAACGACCCCTTTTAAGGCGGTGATTTTGCGGCCACGTTCCGACCGTCTGTCGCCCGGTAGCTATTCACAGCGGGGCAGTTTACCGATACCTTAACTCCATGGCCCTGTTTTTTACGATCCCGCCGCTTGCCTAGGAAGCCGCAAATTAGCTCCAACTCAGGATTGGAAGATATTCGTTAGCGTCAGTTTTTCCTAGAGTGAGGACCACCGGATTGGAACAGGTTGATTAGCTTCAGCGCCAGGGCACCCTTATTAAGCAAACTCCGTGGACAGAAAACCCCGCGGCCTGCATCCTAAATCCACATAAGGGCGGCGAATTGCTCCACGATGCTGGCGACCAGGTTTTGCGTCATCTAACCGCGGCCTACGAGGCGCTGTTCAAGCTATGGAAACTCGGCGAATCACCGGACAAGGATCTGCTCGCTGCAAGGGGCAAAGTCATGAACGAGATTTTCCCACACGCGCACCCAGTGGAAACGCTCGCCTTCGCCGTGGAGACCGTCCTGAACCTGTATTATCCGACCGATCTTCCGACCTCTTCGCCGCTCCAGTTCTTCCGCCAACGCGAATGGAAGATCGTGCCCAATATGGCTTACAAGGGGGTCTGGCACTAAGATTCATTTCGTGCCTATGGTAGCTCGTCACTGATTCCGAAGAAAGACGTGCTTCCTAGCCTGCACCCGTGTGTTTGCGTGGCATTCGGCCGGAGCAATCGTATGGCGGGCTCGTGTGGGTCAGCTTGGTCGTGCGCTCGGCGTCGTCGATATGGACGGTATTCGTCGCAAACTAGGCTCAAAGTGGGCCTATCGACTTAGAGAGAGCATCACACTCAGCAGCGAGGAGGATTGGCAAGAACTGCTAGCCCTCCTTGCTGGCGGACAATTCACCCTTGAGCGAACGTTCGGAGGCGTTAATTGAATCCTAAGCTGAAACGCTTTTACGGGCCATAATCGCGGAGTCAGGAATTCACCCTTGGTTTTCTTCAACATGATAACCCGTAACGCCCTGCACTTTTCCTGCGTGAAACGGCGGTTGGCATATACATAGTTAGGCGTAGAAAAACGACGCGATGCAAACTCCCATTCACGACCCCAATTCTGTTTTCGCCACAGTCGCCCCGGCTGACACGCCACGCGTTATGGAAGCGCTGCGGAAGAAGAGAGTGAGGTTTAGCGTTTCTAATAATCCTGAGCCACAAGCCGACGAGTCGGGAGAGGACATTTTCTGGTTCTTTCCGACTGACGATATTCCCCGCATTCAAGCGACCATCCGTGAAGTCATTTCCAAGAAAGCCTAACCAATCCTCGCAGCCAACCCCACCGGAGGGTGGCTGAACTCAACGTTAGGCAGAACATCCTCTCCGTGCGTTCTCCTGAAGAAATCGCTGCAGCCCAAAATGTCACCGTTGTCCGTCTTATTGGCGTCGATCAGCCGCGTGTTCGTTACGGAGCAGAGAAGGAAGATTGGGGCGCAGATCGTAAGCCGTGTCACGATTGCGGCGTTTCAAAGGGGCAGCTTCATGTCCCAGGATGCGATGTAGAGAGATGCCCGGTATGCGGAGGACAAGTGATCTATTGCGACTGCGAAGAAGATGCCTAACCAGCCACTAGAGCCAACGTTCCCCGTCCCGCCTGATTCGCCCATGCCATCCCCGCTCTCGACTCCGTTCTCTTTTCGGGTGAGCGTGGCTCACCTTTAACAATCGGCGAACAGAACATGCCAGGCAGAGGATTTAAGATTCCCGAGGACATGTTACCCGAATTGCGCGGGCTTTCTTCCCTTGCCCGAAAAGAAGTCATCAGGGAGTGGTCTCGGATTACCAGAAAGTCGGGCACGGCGCTCGCTCTCGGGTTCATCAGCGCGCTCGGCGTATTCCTATTATTCGTTTGGCTCGGCCCATTGTGGGCGGATGTGCACGACTCCATCGCGAAGTGGTTCCTAGTATTCTGGACAGTTCTCGTTGCCATGGCTGCCGGTTTGTTTTGCGCCTATTCGGTCACACTAGAGGAAGCAGCAGCAATAGCACGGAGGCTCATTGAGCAGACGAAGAAAGAGCCGATCCAGTTGCCAGAGACAACGCGCGGGAAGTGACCGTGGTTCGCATGGCCCAGCTCCGCTCCACCTCTCCCCTAATTTCAGGTTCAGAGCGCGCTCGCCCGCGCGTGTCTCATCGTTAATGATCGGCGGAATATAGATGAAAGAAAGTCCATGGCTGCTTTTGGCTGCGATACCAGGTCTGCTTCTGGCGGGCAGCACCTTCGTGGTCCTCATTGTTTGGATTCTGTGTATCGCGGATATTTTTATTGGCAGCTATGCTCGTGTCTTCAGGGGTGGCGACCGCATCGAGCTAGACAAGTATCAGGGACTAATACTCCCACTCGATTGGTTGAAGAAGAAGATGCGAGCCAAGACTTGGTGGCAGTTGATCATTCGGATTTGGCTTCTCGGCGTAGCCTTGATTCTGGCCTCTGGCTCTTACTTCATAGTCGTAGGCTTATTGCAGAAGGACGCCGTCCGTCTCGTCACTATACCGAGCAAGAACTGAGTGCGCTGTTTTCCATCTCATCCGACCGAGTCCTGTTTTATCAAATGCTGTTCTATACGGCAGGCCGCAAAGGAGAGGTAGCATCCTTGGTCTGGGGAGACTTCACACTGAACAATCTTGAAGCGGCATCAGTTACGTTCCGCGCGAATGTCACAAAAACAAAACGGGAACGCGTCGTCCCTCTTATTCTACCTCTGGCTCAAAAACTGTGGATTCTCCGAGGAGAACAATACCGCAACGACTCCGTTGTTTTTCAGTGCATTCCGACGCGCAAACAACTGCTTCGTGATCTGTTCTCGGCGGCAATAGAACGCAAAGACGCTCTTGGTTGTGTCGTTCACTTTCATGCCTTCCGGAAAACGGCGCGGACACTCGCCATTGCGCATGGGGTGAGCGAGCGCGTGTGTGACGCGATACTTGGGCACGAAAGCGAACACCGGATGGGCACTCGATACACTGATATGCGCGGTGTTCCCCTGAGCGACTGGCTGAAACTGCCCTGGTTGGGCAGGGGAGGGGATAACGCACAACTACACTCACTCGTTTCACCTGAAATGCCCAATATTCGGCAGTTGGTCCTCCAGCTTGTCGAAGCTGTTAAAGTCCATTCATCAGACGGAAGAGAATGGTCGGGGCGACAGGATTCGAACCTGCGACCTCCTGGTCCCAAACCAGGCGCTCTACCAGGCTAAGCTACACCCCGTTAAGTGCGAGGCATGGGACGCGCTGCGGAGCCAGGTGTCAATGGCCAGGTTACCTGCCTCGTAAAACCGCGGGCCGACCCGCCCGGGCAAGAGGTTAGGGAGGTCAACCGGGGTGAAAAGTGCCTATAAATGCTTCTTGCGTCGTTACAGGAACCGCCCGTATATACGCCCCCTCAATCTCTTAAACAAATGGATACTCTTTCTCGCGATAGTAACAGCTCCGGCAGCGTCTTGCCTCTCGTTGGCGTGATCGCCGGCGGTCTCGCCTTGGTCCTCTCGATCGTGGCTCTCGTCAAACTTTCCACGCTCCAAAAGACCGTGGGTGAGCACACGGAGGCGATCTCCAGCAAGATCCCCGCCCTCGAGGCTTCCGTGAGCGCCGCCTCGGCCAAGGCCGAGACCGACATCAAGGGCCTGCGCACCGGTATCCAGACCGCCCTCGACCAGGTCGGTAACGAGATCGGCACAATCAACGCCAAGCTCACCAAGATGGAGGAGGCCATGAAGAAGCCCGCCCCCGCTCCGGGCAAGGGTGGTGCCGCCGCCGCCCCGACCGGCGTGCTGAACGCCGACGGCACCTATTCCGTCGCCCCCGGTGACACGATCTCGAAGATCGCGAAGAAATTCGCCGTCAAGGTCGATGCCATCGAAGCCGAGAACCCCGGCCTCGACCCGACCAAGCTTAAGGTCGGCCAGAAGATTCACATCCCGAAGAAGTAATTCCTCGGGAAATAAATTCGATGCCTCCCAGACCTTGCGTCGCGGAGGCATTTTTATTTTGGCGGGACGAGCAAGGTCTTTGGCCACGGATGCCACGGATGGCACGGATGGGTTTTATTTGTAGGAGCCTGCTTGTCGGCGATTCGGGCCGCCCTGCGAAATGCGATGCACGGAATCGCCGGCAAGCAGACTCCTACAACTGACCGGCGTTTAATATCCGTGATAATCAGTGGAATCCGTGGTTAAAAACATCCCCGACCAATCCCATGGCTGAACAACCGCCGCCGCCGAAACGTTGGAAAAAACTGGGCGCCCGCACGGTCGCACACACGCGCATCTTCGACGTGCTGAGCGTCGACTTCCACCATCCCGCCCGGCCGAAGCCACAGGATTTTTTTGTCATCCAGCCGCCCGACTGGGTGAACGTCGTGGCGCTGACCCCCGCGCGGCACCTCGTGCTCGTGCGGCAGTTCCGCTACGGCATCGATGATTTCTCGGTGGAGATTCCCGGCGGCGTGATGGATCCGGGCGAGGACGCCATCGCGGCCGGCGTGCGCGAACTGCGGGAGGAAACGGGCTACGTCGGCACGTCCGCGCGGCTGCTCGGCAGCGTCCACCCGAATCCGGCCATGCAGAACAACCGCTGCCACCTTGTGCTGGTGGAGAACGCCCGGCCGGTGGCGAAACTCGACTGGGACCCCGACGAGGAATTCGAGATCATGACCCGTCCGGTGGACGAGGTCTACCAGCTGGCCTACGCCGGCGGCATCACCCATGCGATGGTCCTGGATGCGCTGCTGCTTTTCACGCCCGTGTGGGCCGGGCTGAAAAAAGCATGAAGCACCCTGCAGGCTCCTGTTCCGTTGCCACGTGCTCGTGGCCCGGGGTTTGTCCCGAGAACTCCGTCCTCCCGCGGATTCACGGGCCAAGGCCCCCGTTTGACTTTGCCGGCGGCCAGCGTTAACTCCCCGGACCCAATGGAATCCACCGCGCCCGCTTCCGTCTTTGCCAACGCCCCCGCGGCGTTGGGTGCGGCCGGTCCGGGCGGCCTGCCGGCGCCGTTGGAGCAGGAGGTCCGTGCCATCTACCGGCGCAGCCCGCTTTACGGCCAGCGCTTCCCGCTGCACACCGAGCCGCTGCAGTGGTCCTGCTACCGCGAAATCCCGGTGCTGACCAAGCAGGAGATCCTGGACCGCGGGCACACGGCGTTCTTCGCCGATTACGCGGAGATCGAGCGCGGGTTCGCGCAGAAGAAATACGAATACGAGCACACCTCGGGCTCCACGGCGCGGCCGATGACCGTGGTGATGGAGGACGGCTGGTGGAACGCCCAGCTCAAGCGCGCCTACCTCGCGCACCCGCAGCTGGCGCAGTATGCGGAGCGGCCCTACCGCAAGGCCGTGCTCGCGCCGATCGGCTGCTCCAGCAACCTTTGCCCCTACGAGGACCATCCGTTCCCGCACCGCTATTTCGACGGCACCGTCTACCTGAACCTCTCGAGCGATCCGTTCGTCTTCGCCGAGGCCGAGTGGGACCGCATTGTGCTGGAGCTGCAGGCGCTCAAGCCCGAGGTCATCGAGGGCGAGCCCGTCTATCTCTCGCTGCTGGCGCGGGCCGTGAAGAAACGCCGCGTCAGCGTGCCGAGCGTGCGCACGATCATCCTGACCTACGGCAAGGCCAGCCGGCAGCACAGCCGCCGCCTCGCGGAGGTTTTTCCCGGCGCCGTGCAGGTGGATCTCTACGGCTCGACCGAGGCCGGCTACATTTTCGTGGGCGACGCGTTTGCCGACAACCTGCGGGCGATCGACGGCAACGCCTTCGTCGAGCTCGTGGCCTGGCGCCCGGAGCTGCCGGAGGTTTTCCAGATCAACGTGACGACACGCGACCGCGAGGCGATGCCGCTGCTGCGCTATTTCACCGGGGATATCGTGCGGCGCACGCCCGCGGGCTACCGGATCCTCGGGCGGGAGCGGGACCTGTTCTTCAGCGCGGATGGGCGCGTGGTGTCGGCGTTCGAGATCGACGCGGCGATGCCGGAGAACTTCGCCTGCTGGCACTGGAGCCTGGTGCAGGGCTCCGACAACCGCTGGGATTTCCAATACGTGGCCGATGAGGCGGCGCCGGCCGGGCTGGATCAGGCGATCGCCGGGGCGCTGGGCGAGGGGATGCGCGTGAACCTGTTTCGCCGGAAATTCATCCAGCCCGCGTCGAGCGGGAAATTCGCGCTGCTCAAGCCGCTGGCGCGCTGAGGGCGCGGCGGGCCGCGCCGCCAGCCGGTGGGCGCCCCGGGCCGGGCTTCTCAGGTGATTTAGACCCCCTAATTAATCGGGGGCCGGGCCCGGCGAGGCCTTTACATTATTTGGGTGCGTTGGTCTATTTAGCGGGTCAGGCCGCCCGCACACCCGCCACGTATCCCAGCCTCCCCGCGATGAATCTTCTTGGTTCACTCTTTCAGTCGTCCATCGGAAAGAAATTCCTGATGGCCTTCACCGGGTTGGTGCTGTTCGGGTTCGTCACCGGGCACCTCGTCGGCAACCTGCAGATTTTCCTGCCGCCGGCCAAGATCAATGCCTACGCGCACATGCTTGAGTCGCTGGGCGCCGCGCTGTGGCTCATCCGAGCCTTCCTGCTGCTCTGCCTTGTGATCCATGTATGGCTGGCGATCCAGCTCACGCTCGAGAATCGCGCGGCCCGTCCGCAGGCCTACGGGGTCGAGCACGTCAACCGCGCCACGCTGGCTTCCCGCATCATGGCCCGCACCGGCCTTGTCGTGCTGGCGTTCATCCCGTTCCACCTCGCGCATTACACACTGCGCCTCGGCCATCCGGGCTGGGGCGAACACACCTTCAAGCTCGCCGACGGCACGATGGTGCGCGACGTCTACAGCATGATGCTGCAGGGCTTCGGCAACCAGCTCGTCTCGGGCTTTTATATCCTCGCCGTCGGCATCCTGGCCTACCACCTCAGCCATGGCATCGTCAGCTCGATCCAGACGATCGGCCTGAAGAACGAGAAATGGACCGGCCAGCTCCAGCGTTTCGCCACGGCCTACTGCTGGCTCTATTTCCTCCTCAACGCAGCCATCCCGCTCGCCGTGCTCGGCGGCTTCGTCCACGCCTGATCTTCTCCGCCATGGCCAAACTCGAATCCAAGGTCCCCTCCGGCCCGCTCGCCGACAAGTGGCGCAAGCACAAGACGGAGATCAGGCTCGTCAACCCGGCCAACAAGCGGAAATACGAGGTCATCGTCGTCGGGGCCGGCCTCGCGGGCTCCTCCTGCGCCGCCACGCTGGCCGAGCTCGGCTACAAGGTGAAGAGCTTCGTCTTCCACGACAGCCCGCGGCGGGCGCATTCCATCGCCGCGCAGGGCGGCATCAACGCGGCCAAGAACTACCAGAATGACGGCGACTCGGTCCACCGGCTCTTTTACGACACGCTGAAGGGTGGCGACTATCGCGCCCGCGAGGCCAACGTCCACCGCCTCGCCGAGGTCTCGGTCAATATCATCGACCAGTGCGCGGCGCAGGGCGTGCCCTTTGCCCGCGAATACGGCGGCCTGCTCGCCAACCGCTCCTTCGGCGGCGCCCAGGTGTCCCGCACCTTCTACGCCCGCGGCCAGACCGGCCAGCAGCTCCTGCTCGGCGCCTACAGCGCGCTCTCCCGCATGGTCGGCGCCGGCGGCGTCGAGCTGCACACCAATTCCGAGATGCTCGACCTGGTCGTCGTCGACGGCCACGCCAAGGGCATCATTGTCCGCGATCTCATCACCGGTGCGGTCACCCGCCACAGCGCCGATGCCGTCGTGCTCGCCACCGGCGGCTACGGCAACGTCTTCAATCTCTCCACCTACGCCCGCGGCTCCAACGCCACGGCCATCTGGCGCGCCTACAAGCGCGGCGCCTGTCTCGCCAATCCCTGCTACACGCAGATCCACCCGACCTGCATCCCGGTGAGCGGTGACTACCAGTCCAAGCTCACGCTGATGTCGGAATCCCTCCGCAACGACGGCCGCATCTGGGTGCCGAAACGGAAGGAGGACGCGAAGAAGAACCCCGCCGACATCGCCGAGGCCGACCGCGACTACTATCTTGAGCGCATCTACCCGGGCTTCGGCAACCTTGCGCCGCGCGATGTCTCGTCCCGTGCCGCGATGCGCATGTGCGATGAGGGCCGCGGTGTCGGCGAAACCGGCCTCGGCGTCTACCTCGATTTTGCCGATGCCATCAAGCGCCTTGGCGAGCCGGCCGTCCGTGAGCGCTACGGCAACCTGTTCGACATCTACCACGAGATCACCGCGGAGAACGCCTACCAGACGCCGATGCGCATCTTCCCGGCCGTGCACTACACGATGGGTGGTCTGTGGGTGGACTACAACCTGATGTCCAACATCCCGGGCCTGTTTGTGCTCGGCGAGGCGAACTTCTCCGACCACGGCGCCAACCGCCTCGGCGCCTCCGCGCTCATGCAGGGCCTGGCCGACGGCTACTTTGTCATTCCTTACACGATCGGCGATTACCTCGCCGGCCAGAAGCCCGGCTCGCGACCCGCGACGGACCGCGCCGAGTTCAAGCAGGCGGAGGAGAACGTCACCGGCATGACGAAGCGTTTCCTGTCCAACCAGGGCAGCCAGCCCGTCAGCCATTTCCACAAGCGCCTCGGCAAGATCATGTGGGAACACTGCGGCATGGCGCGCACCAAGGCCGGTCTCGAGGCCGCGCTCCAGAAGATCCCCGCGCTGCGCGAGGAATTCACGGCCACGGTCAAGGTGCCCGGTTCCGCCGATACACTGAACCAGTCGCTCGAACAGGCCGGCCGCGTCGCCGACTTCATCGAACTCGGCGAGCTGCTCTGCCGCGACGCGCTCACCCGCGAGGAAAGCTGTGGCGGTCATTTCCGCGAGGAATTCCAGTGGCCGGACGGCGAGTGCAAGCGCGACGACGAGAAGTTCGCGCACGTGGCCGCCTGGGAATACCAGGGCGAGGGGAAGACCCCGCTGCGCAACACCGAGCCCCTCAACTACGAGTTCACCAAGATGAGCGTCCGCTCCTACAAGTAAGCCGAGGCCCCTCCCATGGTCGCTCCCACCAGCAAGAAACTTTTCTCCGTCACCCTAAGGGTCTGGCGCCAGGCCGGCCCCGCCGCGCCGGGCAAGTTCGTCGACTATCCGGCGAAGGGCGTGAATCCCGACATGTCGTTCCTCGAGCTGCTCGACGTCGTGAACGACGGGATCACGCTCAAGGGCGAGGAGCCGATCGCGTTTGCGCACGACTGCCGCGAGGGCATCTGCGGCACCTGCTCCTGCACCATCAACGGCAAGCCGCACGGTCCGGGCAAGGGCATCGCCACCTGCCAGCTCTACATGCGCAGCTTCCAGGAGGGCGACACGATCATCGTCGAGCCCTTCCGCGCGAAAGCCTTCCCAATCCAGAAGGATCTCGTCACCGATCGCGCGGCCTTCGACAAGATCCAGCAGGCCGGTGGTTTCATCTCGGTCCGCACCGGCGCCGCGCCGGACGCCAACTCCCTGCCGGTGCCGAAGGAGGACGCCGACCTCGCGATGGACGCGGCGGCCTGCATCGGTTGCGGGGCGTGCGTGGCGGCGTGCAAGAACGCCAGCGCGATGCTCTTCGTGGCCGCGAAAGTTTCCCACCTCGGCCTCATGCCGCAGGGCCAGCCCGAGCGCGACAAGCGCGTGCTCGCCATGGTGCAGACGATGGACGAGGCCGGCTTCGGCAACTGCACCAACCAATACGAGTGCAGCGCCGTGTGCCCCAAGCTCATCTCGCACGATTTCATCGCCCGCCTGAACCGCGACTACGTGGCGGCGCTGTTCAAGGCCAGGTTCAAGCCGGCTTCCAATGCGGCGGGCGGCGGGGCGGGCTGATTCCTTTCCAAGCTGTTACGGTTACAGGGTTGGACGGACGGGCACGGGGGTGTTGTTACCACTCACATCCCCTAACTACGGCCCATATGAAAACTGTCCTCCGTTCCCTCGTGATGAGCGCCTTGCTCATCTCCGTTACGCCGGTGTTCGCCCTGGCGAATACTGTCCCGGCGCCGCTCGCGGTGTCGCAAACCAAGCTGGCGTCGGCGCCGACGATCGTGTCGCAGCACACGGCCTTGTCCGCCGCCGAACTGGCGAAATATCAGCAACTGGAGCAGGCCGCCAAGGCCGAGACCGAAAAACAGGCCGCCGGCGAAGGCTTGGATAAATCCACGTGGATTATCATCGGGGTTATCGCCGTGGTGGTCGTTGTCGCAGTCGCGGCCGGCGGTGGCGGCGGCGGCGGTAGTGGTGGTGGCGGATATTGATTTCCCGCGAACCCAAACTGGCAACACCCTGCCGGTCGGTTTCCGATCGGCAGGTTCCTTTCTTGTGAGCATCTCCATCCGGTTGGCGGCGGTTCTCGCGGCCCTGCTGATGGGGGGCTGCACTTCGGTGAAGTCGTTCCGGGGGCTTTCGCTCACGGGCGACAGTCTCTACGTCAGCGGGCTGCCGCCGCTCCGGCAGAACCAGGATTACGCCTGCGGGCCGGCCTGCGTGGCGGCCGTGGCCGCCCACTGGGGCGTCGGGCTGGCGGAATTCAAGGCCAAGTGCCCCGCGGCTCCGCAGGACACCACGGGGCCGGACCTGCGGGCCATCGCTGAATCGCTCGGCCTCCGGGGCCTGGTTTACCAGGGCTCCATGTCTGACCTGCAGGACAACCTGAGCCAAGGACGGCCGATGATCGTCATGATTCCGCAGCCACCGAATCCAGCCTTGCGTCAGGCCGGGCTGATTGGCGCCCTCGCCTTGTCCGTGAGCGAGCATGTGCCTCATCCGTCGCACTGGGTGGTGGTGATCGGTGTCACCGCCGATCACCAGGTGATCGTGCACGATCCGGCGGCGGGTCCGTTACAGATCGAGTCGGCGGTCTTTGAGAAATGGTGGCGGCGGATGAACCACCTGTGTGTGTTGGTCGTCCCGGGGTAGCCGTGGCTTTTTGCCCTCGGCGCAAGCCTTTGCACGATTCTGCAACTTTCCCGGGAGCGGGGGTGTTCTTCAGGCATCAACCAACTGATCCATGAAAACCGCTCTCATCTCCGTTCTCACCGCGACCCTTCTGGGCTTCGCGTCCTTCGCGAGCGGTCGTCCCTTCGACGCCGCCGACTTCACCGCCATCATGTTCACCACCGGCCTGGTAGCTTGGACGATTGATCAATACAGCCGCGCCCCCCGGGCACTGACGCTGACCCCGATCATCCGGTTTCCGGCCCGCGTGAACGCCAAGGCCCCGGTCATCCGGCTGGCCGCCTGAACGGCCCCGTTTCTCCCGCTCGGCGGCTCCGGATGATTCCGGCGCCGCCTTTTTATTTAGCCGTGACGGGGACCGTGCCGGTTGCCGTCAGGTTGCTCTTGTCGGTCGTCTCGCCGTAAAGCTGGACCACGATGGTCGATTCCACGCGATAGGCGCCGGATCCGGCGGTCGCGGCCGCCGCGAGGGCGCTGTCAGCCGCCGGGCCGGCGGAGGCCAGCGGGCTGGTCCGTTCTGAGTGGGCTTGCGGCAAGACCGCCAAGGGCTCCCGGTCAATCACGGTGCCGATCAGCACGCCATTGAGATAGATCCGGTGGGTGGTCTGGGACACGAGGTAGGAAATGACATTGGGGTTGATCACGCGCCAGGACACCCGGGTGCTGCCGTCACTGGCGCGGGCCAGACCGGTGAGCCCGATTTTCACGCCGGCCGTGATGTTGTTGGAGCTGCTGCAGCCGGCGAGCAGGGCGAGCGAGGCGACCAGGAAAAACGGGGCAAGGAACTTTTTCATCGTCCCGCATATTGCGGGGCCCGGCACGTGCGGCAAGGTTAGTCGTCCTTGTCCTTGGCTTTCTTTTTCCCGCCGCTGCCGCCCAGTTCAAACTGGGCGATGACCCCGACGCAGGCCAGGGCAAGGATGGCCGGGAACATCCAGGGGTGGTTGTCGATGAGCGCCGGCAACTGGTCCGGCTGGCGGAAGTAATACACCCAGTCGATCTGGTTGGTGAAATAGGCCAGGGCCAGCATCGCGCGGAACGATCCCAGCAGCGCCGTGGACAGCATGATCAGCACCCGCTGGAGCTTCACGGCCAGGAAGCCGCCCACGACGCCCAGCACGCAGCCGCTCAGCAGGGCGACCATGTGGTGGAAATTGGCCAGCAGCAAAATGCCGAGGGTGGCGCCAAAACCGAATCCGGCCACAAACACCGCCGCGATATAAAGCAGGAACGCCAGGCCCGCGCCGAGCAGGCCGCCGACAATCAGGCTGGCCGTGATGCCGCCCGGTCCGAACCCCAGGGCGGTGGCCGCCATCTGGCCCGCCACGGCGCCGAGGAGGCCGCCGACGAGCGCGAGGGTGATCTTGAAAACCCGGTAGCCGAAAAAGCAGTCCAGCACGCCCCATGCGATCGCGGCGACGGAAATCCAGGGATAAAGTTCAGCGCTGGGTTGCACAGCGCCGGCACTAAGCCATGGCGCGGGCCAGCCGGTCAATCTGCTTTGTTGGCCGGGCGGTCGGCCCGGATAAAATCCCGGGCCGCCCACGAACGGCAACGGGACACGCCGTTCAGAACAGCATCACGGCCCGGGCGCTCTCGAGCACGATCCAAGCCGCGGCAAACGCGCTGGCCCACAGGAACAGCCCCTTGGCGACGCGGCGGCGGCGCAGGCCGCGCTCGTAGCGGTCCACGTTGAAGGAGCGGAAGCCGCTTTCCCCCAGGAAACTCGCAAACTGGGCGTGTTTGACCCGGGTCGTCCGCAGGCGCTTGTCGCTCCGCATGCCGAGGGCGATCGGCAGGTGGTTCAACAGGCGGCGGAACGTGTAGGACATGGGCACCATCCATTGGAAAATAGCGCTTCCACTCAAGGGGAATCTGGCTATCTGGACACCTTTCACGCTCACTTTACCTCGATGCACCACTTCCATTACACCGGCCAGAAACTGCACTGCGAGTCCGTCGACCTGGCGGCGGTGGCCCGGCTCCACGGCACGCCCACCTACGTTTACAGCGCCCGGACGATTGAGGACAACTACCGCCGTCTGGCCGCCAGCCTGACCGGGCTCGACCTCCAGATCTGCTACGCGATGAAGGCGAACTCCAACCTCGCCGTGCTCCGCCTCTTTGCCAACCTCGGCGCCGCCTTCGACCTCGTGAGCGGCGGAGAGCTCAAGCGCGTGACGGCCGCCGGCGGCAGCACGGCCCGCAGCGTTTTCGCCGGGGTCGGCAAGACCGAGGCCGAGATCCGGCTCGCGCTCGAGACCGGCGTGTTCGGCTTCCACGTTGAAAGCGAGCCCGAGCTGGCGCGCATCAACCACGTGGCCGGCCAGCTGGGTCGCAAGGCGCCCATCGCCATCCGCGTCAACCCCGACGTCGACGCCAAGACCCACGCCAAGATCACGACCGGCAAGAGCGACAACAAGTTCGGCATTCCCCTCAAGGTGGCCGCCGCCGCCTACGAGGCCGCCGCGAAATATCCGCACCTCGAGATCAAGGGCGTGCAGATGCACATCGGCTCGCAGCTCACCTCCGCCGAACCCTTCGTCGAGGCCGTGCAGAAGGTCATCCCCTTCGTCGAGCAGCTGAAGCAGGCCTACGGCATCAGCTATTTCAGCGTCGGCGGCGGCATCGGCATCGTCTATCAGGACGCCCTGGCCAGCGGCGACGCCGCCTGGTGGAGCGCCAGGCCCGAGGGCGAGCGCCCGCTTACGCCCGAGGCCTACGGCGCCGCGCTCAAGCCGCTGCTCGCCCCGCTCGGGCTCAAGATTCTGCTCGAGCCCGGCCGCTTCCTCGTCGGCAACGCCGGGGTGCTGCTGACCCGCGTCGAATACCTCAAGCGCGGCTCGAACAAAAACTTCCTCGTGGTGGACGCCGCGATGAACGACCTCGTGCGCCCCGCGATGTATGAGGCCTACCATGAGCTCGTGCCGCTGCTGCGCGACAGCGCGCGGCCCGCGCTGAAGGCCGACATCGTCGGCCCCATCTGCGAGTCGGGAGACTGCTTCGCCAAGGACCGCACGCTGCAAACGGTGGGCGAGGGCGAGTTCGTCGCCTTCATGAGCGCCGGCGCCTACGGCTACACCATGGCCAGCCGCTACAACACCCGCGCCATGGCGGCCGAAGTGCTCGTGTCCGGCAGCCGGTTCGAGCTGGTCAACGCCCGCGAAAATTTCGATGCTATGCTCGCCGGCGAGAAAATCCCCGGCTTTCTCAAAACCTGACGGCCCGCCCCATGTCCGACCCGCGCCCCCTCAATTTCACGATCATCGGCGCGGGGGCGTGGGGCACCGCGATGGCCGTGCACCTGGCGCGCCGCGGCCAGCAGACCACCCTGGTCACCCGCCGCGCGGAGCATGCCGCCCAGCTCCGCGCCACCCACGAGAACCGCGACTACCTGCCGGGCATCAGGCTGCCCGAGTCCCTCGTCGTAACCCAGGACCTGCGGCCGGCGCTCCTCGAGGCCGACGTGGCGCTCATCGCCTGCCCGTCCCAGTCGCTGCGCGCCTGGTGCGAGCAGATGCGCACCGTGCTCCACGACACCTCCCGGCTCCAGCTTTTCCTCAGCCTGGTCAAGGGCCTCGAGATCGGCACCCATCTCCGGCCCAGCGAGATGATGGCCCAGGTGTTGCCGGGGCTGAATTGCGGCACCCTGACCGGCCCGACCAACGCGGCCGAGGTCGCGCGCGGCCTGCCGGCGGCCATGGTCATGGCGGCGCAGCGCACCGACGAATTCGTGCCCAAGGTCCAGGCGGCCATGAGCGGCTCGACGCTGCGCATCTACATCAGCGACGACCTGGCCGGAGCGGAATACGGCGCCAGCCTGAAGAACATCTACGCAATCGCGGCCGGCCTCTGCGACGGCCAGCGGCTGGGCGACAACGCCAAGGCCGCGCTGCTGACCCGCGCGGTGACCGAGATGGTCCGCGTCGGCGCCGCGCTCGGCGCCAAACCCGAGACCTTCTACGGCCTCAGCGGCTTCGGCGACCTCGTCGCCACCAGCCACGGCGCGTGGAGCCGCAACCGCGAGTTCGGCGAAAAGATCGGCGCCGGCAAGTCCGTGGCGGAACTGCTCGCCGGCCGCAAAACGGTCGTGGAGGGGCACCGCACCACCGAGGCGCTCCACGGCCTGTGCCAGGAACGCGGCATCACCGCGCCGATCCTCACCGAGGTCTATGCCATTCTCTACCAGGACAAGAAGCCCACGGACGCGCTGCACGCCCTGATGACCCGCGAACTCAAGCGCGAGACCGCGGCACCGTTCGCGAAAAAGTAATCCGGTCGCAATCGATCGGCGGGCCGCAGCCCGGCCACTAGGGGGCTGGAGTGGCCGCAGTTTCAGGCGCGGGACCTTCGCCATCCCGGTGGGCGGTCAGCAGGCGGGGCAGAAAGGGGATGACCAGCAGCACGACGGCGGAGCTGCCGGAGTTCAGCAGGATCATGCCCGCGAAGCTGTGGTGAAACTGCTCGAAGATCCAGGAGCCCATCAGATCCGAGCCCGAGACCGAGAGGCTGCCCAGGCTGAAGATGAGGGCATAGCCGAGCGCGGCGAAATTCCTGGGCGTGGCCCGGGCCAGCAGGTCGAAGATCGGCATGAAGGCCAGGGCGGTGCAGAGCCCGTACAAGGCTTCGATCACGATGGCCGGGCCGACCGACCGGTAGCCGAAATAAGCCAGCGCCGCGGCCGTATGCAGGCTTACCCCCAACCAAAGCAGCCGGCGGAGGGCGATGTGGCGGCAAATCCGCATGTAGACGAGGCTGCCGCCCAGCCCGGCGGCAGCCGACACGAAACCGAGATACCCGATATACTGCGGCGTGAATCCGAGGGTCTCGCTCTGGTAATAAAACAACGGCGTCCCGAACCCGGGCGAAAACTTGATGAGCATCCAGAAGCCGGCGGCCGTCCAGAGCGTGCGGTGTCGGAACAGTTCCTTGAAGTGCGCCCGGGTCCGCTTGGGTTTGTCCGGCCCGGCCGGAGGGGCTTTGTTTTCCCGAAGCGTCTTCGCAAAAAGCCCGGCCAAAACGAGCATGAGGGCGGCATTGATCAGGAAGCCGTAATGGAACAGATGCGTGGCGATCCAGCCGCTGACGAGTCCCGTGAGAAGCCAGCCCAGGCTCTCGACGCCGCTGCGCACCGCACTGATGCGGCCGGTGGCGCCCAGCGTCTGGCCCACCTCGACCAGCATGCCGCCCAGCGTCGTGTGCACCATCATCAGCGCAAAGTTGATGGCCACGACCAGCCACAGCATGAAGCCGTAGGAGTCGTGCGCCAGGGGCAGGACCAGCCAGAGCACACCGGCCCCCGTGGAAAAGACGACCAGGTATCCCTTCCGGCGGGTGCCGAACAACCGCACGTTGTCGGCGAGCAAGCCGGCGAAGGGCTTGCAATACCACGCAAGCTTGGTGATCGCAAAGAAGCCGGCCAGCTGGGTCGCCGTCAGGTACAGGTGGTCCTTCAGCAGGAACCGCAGGGCTAGGTTGGCGATCCCCTCCCGATAGTCGCACAAGGTCAGGAACAGATACCCGGCCCCCACGAGCATCATGGCCGACCGCAACCGGGCGGCCGCCGGCTGGTCTTCGCGGCCAAAGGAAAGACCGTTGATCGCACCGGCCGGCGGTTCCCCGGGGCCGGCTTTACCGCTCATTTTTTCCGGCGGGTTCGATGACCACCCCGGCGGCAATCAAGCGGGCGTAGTCCGGGTCATCGACGCCGATTTCCCGCAAAATGGGGCGGTTGTGCTCGCCCAGGTCCGGGGCGCGGGAGCGGATCGAACCGGGCGTGCCCAGCAACCGGGGCACGACATGGTGCATCGGCAGCGTCGTCGTTTCCGGGTCGGGGTAGTCGGCGACAATCTCGCGCTGGATGAAGTGGGGGTCCGCGAGGATCTGCGTGACGTCGTAGATCGGCCCGACGGTGACCTCCGCCTTCTCGAAGAAGGCGACGTTCTCCGCCTGCGTATGCCGGGCGATGAAGGCGCCGATGATGGCGTCGAGCTCATCGACGTGTTTCAGGCGATCGGCGTTGGTGCGGAAGCGCGGATCGTCGTTGAGGTCGGCGCAGCCAATGGCGCGGAACAGGCGCTCGGCCATGCCCTGCGTGGAGCCCGACACGGCGACATGCTTGCCGTCCGCGCAGCGGTAGACGTTGCGCGGGGCGGAGTTGGTCGAGCGGCTGCCGGTCCGGAGCTTGATCTGGCCGGTCAGACGGTAGTTGGCGGCCTGAGGGCTGAGGATGGCAAACAGCGGATCGAGCAGAGGCAGGTCGATGACCTGGCCGCGGCCGCCGTTTTTCTCCACCTCGCGCAAGGCGATCATGACGGCCGAGGCGCCGTAGAGGCCCGCGACGCCATCGGCGAGATACATGGGGGGCAGCACGGGTTCGCGATCGGCGAAGCCGTTGAAGGAGGCGAAGCCCGACATACCCTCGATGATGGTGCCAAAACCGGGGCGTTGGCTGTAAGGCCCGTCCTGGCCCCAGCCCGAGATGCGGACGATCACCAGCCGCGGGTTGAGCTGGAGGAGGTCGGCGGGCGCGAGTCCCATCTTTTCGAGGACGCCGGGGCGGAAGCTCTCGATGAAGAGCGTGGCGGAGGAAACCAGCCGGCGGATCAGGTCGATGGCCTCGGGTTTGCGCAGGTCGAGGGCGAGGCTCTTTTTGTTGCGGGAATAGATCTTCCAGTGCGTCGACACGCCGTTGGTCTGCCAGGCCCGGAGGGAATCGCCCTCGGGTGGTTCGACCTTGATAATCTCGGCGCCATAGTCGCCGAGGATCTGGGTCAACACGTTGCCGGCGAACAGGCGCGACAGGTCGAGCACGCGGATGCCCTGCAGCGGGCCGCGGGCGCCGGGATCATAGTCGCGCTTTTTCAGGGGCATACGAGGAAATCAGGCGAGCTGGCGCGCGATGGCGAGGACGGCGTGGGCGCGCTTGAGGAAAGGCGCATCGATCATCCGTCCGTCGACGGTGAAGGCGCCGGCGGTCGCTTTTCCCGCAGCCTCGACCACACGGTGCGCGAAGGCGATTTCCTCCGCCGTGGGCCGGAAGATTTCATTGGCCGGGGCAATCTGGCTCGGGTGGATGCAGGACTTGCCAATATAGCCGAGGCGTTTGGCCGCGAGGGCTTCGGCCCGGAAACCCTCGGTGTCCTTGATGTTCGCATAGGCGGCATCGCAGGCCCAGATGCCGGCCTCGCCGGCGGCCAGGCGCACCGCCAGCTGAAGGTGGTGGATGGCCGCCGTGTCGGTGCGGTCGATGCCGAGCGGTTCCAGCAGGTCGGCAAAACCGACCTGCAGGCCGGTGACGCGCGGATCGGCGCCCGCGATCTCGGCGGCCAGGCGGAGCCCGCGGGGTGATTCGACATTGGCGAGGATGCCGATGGGGCGGGTCAGGCCGCGCGCCGCCTCGAGGCGGGCGAGGGTTTGGGCCGCCACGCGGATGTCGTCGGCTGATTCCACCTTGGGCAGATTGACCAGGTCGAGCCTCGGCCCGACCACGGCGGCGAGATCCGCCGCGAAATGCGGCGTCGTGAGGCCGTTGACGCGCACCATCAGGATTTTCTTGGACGCAATGAACTCGGCCGACTGCAGGGCTTGGCCGATGAGACGGCGCGCCTCGGGTTTGGCCGCCTCCAGCACGGCGTCCTCCAGGTCGAACGCCAGGCTGTCCGCCTGGCTCGCGAGGGCCTTCGGAAAAAGTTCTGGGCGGGAGCCGGGGACGAAGAGCTTGCTGCGCATGACGGGAGTGGGATTACTTGCCCGCGGGTTTAACCGGCGGCTTCACCAAGTAGAAGCGATATCCGTAGCTGTAGAGTCCCATCCGCAGGATGCCGGCGGGGGGCAATGCCTCGCCGGTCTTCAGCTCGACCAGCCCGCCCGTATCAAGGCCGCTGAGATTCACCTCGATTTTTTGGAAACCGCGCTGGAAATTGAGCACGACGAGCACCCGTTCGCCGCCTCCCGGAGCCGTGCGGAGAAAGGCGTAGTATTTGTCGTCGGCATTGGTCGGCACCGGGCGACGGCTGCCGGTCTGCTGCAAGGCCGGGTGGTCGCGCTTCAGGCGCAGCAGCCACTGCAGTTCGCCGTCGGGCTCGACCTTCATGTCGCGCCGGTCGTAGCCGATCAGGTCGCCGAGGCCGATTTGTGTGGCGAAGGCGAGGTGCGGCGCCTCGCGTCGCGTGGGGGCGGCCGGGTCCTGGAACAGGAGCGCCGAGGCAAAGAGGATGCCGCCGGCCTGTACCACGCGGTCGTGGGAGTTGCGGAGCGCCGTCTCGATCGGGTGTGGATCGCCGGCCTGGAATCCCTTCACGATCACATGGCTGCCGGCCACCCACCACGTGCCAAGGCCGTAATCCTCGACGCTGTTCCAGCCGCCTTCCTCGATCCAGGGCACCGGGTCCTCGCCAAATCCGCCCGCGCCCTCGCCTTGGATCCAGACGTTGCCGTAGGAGGCCATGACGTTGGTGATCTGCCGGCGGTTCTTCTGCCAGTCGCTGTTGCTGTTCCAGTTGACCGCGTCCATCATGATGCCGTCGATGCCGGTGTTCATCCAGAAGCGGACGATACGCTCCGCTTCCTGCAGAAATTCCGGACTCGACCAGTCATATTGGGGAAACCGGACGTCGACATCATGACCGTCCGCCCCGCCCCAGCGGGTCCAGTAGTGTTTCTTGGCCCGGGCGCTGTATTCCCAGAAGCCACGGCCGGGCGGGTTGAAGAAGATGTTCTGGGGAGGCGGAGGGGCGTCGCCGCTTTCACCCCAGACGAACCAGTGGGCCTCGGGGCTGCTGCGCCCCTCGCGGACGTCATCGCAGGCCTTCAGCCACGCGGGGGCGTCCGTGCTGATGTAACCGAGGTTGTAGGAGATGGCCACGGCCAGGCCATTCGCATGAGCGATCTGCACCAGCCGGCGGAAATCATCCATGTTACCCGCATCGGCGCGGATGGCGTAGTGATTCTTGGTGTCGAGTCCGCCGAAGCTGACACCGCCGTCCGCGGGCGAGACGATGTGGATGGCGGAAAATCCCTGGGCGTGCACTTGCTCGAGCAGGGCGGTCGTGCGGGCCACATCCTGGATCGGAAGCAGCTCGCGATCCTTCTGACTCGGGCTGAGGACGAAATACCGGCTGGCCGAGGCCTTTTCCCACCAGCGGGCCGGCAAATTGCCGCGGCCGGTATCGGCCGGGCTCGGGTGGGGGGCGGGTTGCGCGAGGCCGGTGACGGCGCTCAGCAAGGCAAGGACGGCAGGGACCGGCAAACCGCGGTTGGCTTTCATGGGGTGGGGTTGTGGGCAGGAACGGGCGGGATTCAACCGGCGTCGACCACGCAGCGGAAGCCGAGCATGCCGCTGCGGTCCTTGCCGGGGGACATCAGCAGGTATTTGCCGTGCTGGTCGAGCTGGTAGGCCTGCGGGAAATACCAGTGCGAGGTCTGCGGTTGGTAAGCGCTGCCGCCGCGGAGCGCCGCCGCGCGGGTGTGCTCGTCCATGAACTCATCGGTCCACTGCCAGACGTTGCCGACCAAATCCATCACGCCAAACGGGCTGGCGCCGCCGGGGTGCGCGTCGACGTCAGCGGGCGGCAGCAGGGTGCGGCCGCGATTGGGCTGGGGCAGGTTCGCGGTATTCCAGTCGTTGCCCCACGGATAGAGGCGGCCGTCGGTGCCCTGCGCGGCGTAATGCCATTCCCATTCGTGCGGCAGGCGCTTGCCGGCCCATGCCGCATAGGCCCGGGCGTCCTCGAGCGAGACCCACGTGACCGGCTTCTTTTCCCATCCCGCCTGCGGTGCGCCGTTTTTCCAGTCGCGGAGAAAGTGGTGCGCGTCCTTCGGCTGGTAGCCGGTTGCATCGGTGAACTTCTTGTAGTCGGCGTTGGTGACCGGGTGGCGGTCGATGTGGAATGACTTCACGGCCATCCGGTGCCGGTGGGCACGGCGGGCGGAGGGTTCCCACGGATATTGGAAGTCGAGGCCCTCCCAGGTGAAACCCTCGATTTCGATGCCCGTGACCTTGAAATCGAATTCGCCGGCGGGGATCGTCACCATGCCCGCGGGTGCGGCGGCGGCCGGCTTGGTCGGGGCGATGGGCACGATCTGCTGCGGCGCGGCCCGCCATTGGGCGGAAAGGGATTGGAGCGGCGCGGCGGTAAGCGCGCGCCGGCGCGCCAGGTAAGCGTCCAAGCCGGCGGGATGCACGCCGGCCTCAACGCCGAGCACGGCACCGAAGCCGCGGTTCTCCAGCGGGAAGGCGAGCGTGGCCTTGCCGTCGGTCAGGCGCGGGGTGAGTTCGGCTCCGTTCCACACGTCGTAGTAGCGGCGGCCGGCCTGATGGGCGACCAGCAGCTGGTCCCCCGCCAGGTCATAGTCGTAGCGGTTGACGACCGTCCAAAGAATCTGGCCCGGGCCGGGGAACATCGACGCAAAGACGCCGGCTTGCAGCGTGTGCGCGTAAGGCTCCCACTCGAGACTCACGAGCAGGTCGGGGAACTGCCGGTAGAGGTGCGCGATGCGCTGGAGCGCGGCACCATCACGCGGGGTGAACTGGTTCCAGACACCCCAGATGTTCTCCCAGGCGTTGTAGCCGGAACCGTTGAAGAAGATGTAATGAAAGTCGTTCGTGCGGTCGCGGCCCCACCGGTTCTCGGTGTTGCTCATATGGCGCGGCTCAAGCCACTTCAACTTGCTGACGGGGAGAATGACTTCGGTCGGGAGGAGCTTGCCCCAGCTCTGGAGATTCCACATCAGGGCTTCGTCCGACAGCGGCACGGCCTCGGGCTGAAACACGAGCGGATGACCGAGCTGGTCGGCCGTCTCGAGAAAAGCACGCGGCACACCGCTGTAGGTGTCGCCGTTGACGCCGTCGGCTCCGATCGCCTGGGCGAGGCGCACGACCGCTTCCCAATCGGACCGGCCGGCCGGTTGCGTGCCGTTGTCCCAGGCCATGGTGGGGATGAAGACCCTGACGCCGCGGCGCTGAAAATCAGCGACAGCCTGTTTAAGGCCGGCGAGCCCGCCGGGCAGGTCCGAGGCCAGCGCAGTCTGGTTGCGGTCATCGATGCCGATGTTGGGGTAAACATACCAGATGAGCACGCTGTCGATGCCGCCGAAACGGCGTTCGAGGTCGTCGAGATACTTGTCCACGGTGTATTTCCCGGCCACCGGGTCGTAGAAATACCGGTCCTCGACCATCATCTGGGCGTGGACGAAGTTGCGCTGCGCCCAGCGGAACTCCGCCCGCTCGTAGTTCGCCCCGCTGTAGCCCATGCGGGTGAGGTGCTCGTGGCGCCACTCGCGGAAATCGCGCCGCCAGGTCTCGGCGCGGCGGTTCACGTCGATCCGCCAATGGCCGATGTTCTGGAACGGCCAGCCCGGCACGCTGCCCGGGAGCGGGAGGTGCGGGCCGTTGCGGGCGTGCGACAGTTGAAACTCGGTGGTCTGGGCCGACGGGGCGCGTTGCGGTTCGCTCATGCGGGAAAGGGGGTGACACCGGACACCTTGGCAGAGTTTGCGGGGGAGAACATGACGAAAGTGGGGTCGGGCGCGGGCGAGGGGCGGAGCGAGAGAACTAGCGCAAACGTTTGCGTAGACTGCGCGGTCTGTCTATCAAAATCGTGCCTTGCCTGGGGCGGGCGTTGCGCGCAACGTGACGTCTCGTCCCCGCCGGACCCGCGCCCGCCTTCCCGTCCCCATGAAAAAACCCGCCAGCCTGATCGACGTGGCCCGCCGGGCGAAGGTGAACATCTCGACCGTCTCGCGCACGATCAACCAGACGGGCAAGATCGGCTCCGAAACCCAGGCGCGCGTGCTCAAGGCCATGCGGGAGCTGGGCTACAAGCCCAACCGGGTTGCGCGCCGGCTGCGCACCCAGGAGGGCAGCAGCCATCTGCTCGGTCTGATCATCCCGAACATCCAGAACAGTTTTTTTGCCGATCTGGCGCGGGGCGTCGAGGACGTGGCCTACAAGAACAACTTCGCCCTGCTGCTCTGCAATTATGATGAGGACGAGGCCAAGGAGCGCTTTTACCTGGACGTGCTGCAGTCGGAGTCCGTGGATGGCATCATCCTGCCGCCGATCCATGAGAATGATCCCGCGGTGCTGCAGGTGGTGCGCAACGGCATCCCGGTGGTCTGCGTCGACCGCAGTCTCTCGAGCGGAAACCTCGACAAGGTGGAGGTGGACAACCACACGGGCGCCCTGAAGGCGGTCGAGCACATCATCGCCCAGGGGCACAAGCGCATCGGCCTGATTGGCGGCCCCGCGGATTCCTCGACGGGACGGGAGCGCCTGCGCGGCTACAAGGACGCGCACACCCAGGCCGGGCTGCCGATCAAGGCGGAGCTGATCCGCTTCGGCGACTTCAAGCAGGAGAGCGGGCAAACCCTGGCGCACGAACTCCTCTCGCTCGCCGATCCGCCCACGGCGCTGTTTGCGTGCAACGGCCTGATGACGGCCGGGGCGCTCGAGGCCATTGCCGCGCGCGGCCTGAAGATTCCCAAGCAGGTCGGCATCGTGGGCTTTGATGAGCTGCCGCTGTCGAGCGTGTTCAACCCGCCGCTCACCGTCGTCCGCCAGCCGGCCTACGAGGTGGGCAAGTATGCGGCCGAACTGCTGCTGAAGCGCATCGAGGATGCCAAGCGTCCGGCCACAAGCCTCAAGCTCATGCCCGAGCTGATCATCCGGAAGTCCTGCTGAGCGCCCGGAAAGGTTTCGCTTGACGCAACGCACATGCAAACGTTTGCATGACGTTGCACCCCTTTTGCCCTGAATCGCGCAAGCCCCCCGGCCCCCGCGCAGCCCCTCTTCCGCTTTCCATGCCTCCTTCACCCCAGGTCGTCGTCGTCGGCAGCATCATGCAGGACCTGACCTTTGCCTGCGCGGAATTTCCCCGGGCGGGGGAGACGATCATGGCCCGGCTGGCCGGCGGGCAGGGCGGCAAGGGATCCAACCAGGCCATCGCGTGCGGCCGGACGGGGATGAAAACCGTCTTCATCGGCGCCATGGGCCGGGATGGGTTCGCCGGCCAGGTGACGGCCTTCTACCGGCGGGAAAAAATCGGCTGTCACCTGGTCCTCAAGGCCGGCCAATCCACGGGTACCGCGGTGATCCTGCTCAACCGCGAGGGCCAGAACCAGATTGTGATCGAGCCGGGCGCCAACGCCGCGCTGGCCCCGGCCGATGTGCCGCGGTCGCTGCTGGCCAAGGCCCGGGTGGTGGTGACCCAGCTGGAATCAAACCTCGCGACCACGGCCCATGTGCTCCGGGTCGCGCGGCAGGCGGGGGTGACGACCATTTTGAATCCGGCGCCGATGCGGACTGATTTTGGCCCCGCGCTGCTGCGGCATGTCGACATCCTGATTCCGAATGAAAGCGAATTTGTGGCGCTGGTCCGGGCCTTGCCGGGCATCCGCCGGCGCGGCTTCGATGAACGGGCGCTGCAGGCCATGCCCCGCGAAGCGCTGCACGGATTGTGCCGCCAGCTTGGCGTGCCAACGCTCATCGTGACCCTCGGCCGCCGGGGCTGCTTCATCTCGGAGCGGAGCGGCCATCATTTCATCCCGGCCCACCGGGGCATGCGGGTCGTGGACACGACCGGCGCGGGCGACGCGTTTTGCGGCGGTTTCGCGGCGGGGTTGGTCCGCCACAAGGGGGAGGTCGTCGCGGCGGCCCGCCTTGGCACGGCGGTGGCGGCGCTGTCGATCACCAAGCCCGGTGCCGCTTTTGCGATGCCGACCCGGTCCGAGCTGCAGCGTTTCCTACGGAAGACCGGGGCGGCCTGAAGACCGCCCGCGGCCAGCTTACCCGGGGGCGATTTGCAGCCAGGTGAGGCGCCAGGCGCCATCGGCCCGCCCCCCCGCCTCGAAATACGGACTGAAGGTCAGAGGGGGCCGATAGCCGAGGTTGAGCCGCACGGCCCGGGCCTCGCTGCCCGCGGGTGGGTCGAGCAGCTCGAGCGCCGCCTCGGGCTTGGACGGCAGGCGGATGGTCTCCTCGCTCTTGAAACCATCGATCAGGCCGGTGGCATAAACCAGCGGGCCGCGCGTGATCGCGGCGTAATCGAAATGCAGCACTTCCTGACTGACCGGCGAGCCGTCCGGGGTGCGCGATTCCTGGAGATTGCGATTCACTTGCCGGTGCAGCCGCGGCGGCATCGGCAGCTGCAGGGTGATGACATCGCCCGATTGCCAGACTTGTTCGAGCGCGGCGAAGGAATTGGGCCGGGCGGGGACAGCAACCACCGCGCCGTTGACTTGAATGACCGCCTGCTCCGCCCAGCCGGGAACGCGCAGCAGGATCGCGAATTTCGCGGACCGCTCCGGTTCAACCGTGATCCGAATGTCGCCCTCGAATGGATAGCGCGTGACTTGCTCGAGCCGGACGGCACCGGCGAACGGCGACGTCAGGGTGACCTGGCCCGGGCCGTAAAGGTTGACGGTGAGATGACCTTCACCCGTCACACCATAGGCGATCGGGGGCAGTTCCTCGAGGGCCCAGGGGCCGCTCGACTTGCAGCAGCGCCAGTAGGTGGTGAACACCCGCTTGCCGTTAGGGAATGAATAGTAGCACCAGTTGTCACCGTCCGGCGCCTGGGCGCCGAGCAGGTCGTTGTAGGCGGATTTCTCAATCTCGTCGGCATACCGGGCCTCGCCGGTCAGGGCGAGGAGCTCGCGGTTGAGCTGGATCCAGGAAAAAGTGGAACAGGTCTCGACGTAGCCGTAGGGGCTGAAGACGTGCGGCGGATTGAAGACTTCGCGGGACCGGTGGGCCACGCCGCCCCACGGACCGCCCCCGAGGGTCAGGTGATGCTGCCGGATGCTCTCCCATACCTGCTGCACGGCCTGCAGGTAACCGGGTTCGCCGGTCGCCCGGTAGAGCTTGGCCAGCCCGACCAGATTCCACGACAGTTGGTAGGCCTTGCCCGTGGCGATGAAAGCGGCGTCGGCGCCGCCGAGGATCTGCGGCAACAGCTCGAGGGCGGGGGCTTCGTTCGCCTGCTGCAGGATGAGTTTGGCGAGCTCGAGATATCTCGGCTCCCGGGTCACCAGGTAAAGTTCCACCGCCGGATCCAGCAGCACGGTGGCCGAGAGGCCGTGGTGATTTCCGAGCGAAGTGATGGCGATGCCGCCCTCGCTGAGCGTCCGCCAGCAGAGATCGCCAATCTTTCGCGCCGCGGCGATGTAACCGGGTTGGGCGAGGACCCGCCCGGCCGCGAGCAAGCCGAGGATGAGATAGCTGTGGACCCAGATATCCCAGGTGCGCTGGCCGGGAGCGCCGTCCCACGTGCGCGGGCCCGCCACCTGCCGGCACATGAAACGCCGGGCAGGGGCATAGGTGCCCAGGTAACCTGCGGCGTCCTGCACGCTCACCAGGTAGTCGGCGACGCGGCGCAAGCTGGATTCCAACCGGGGGTCGCCGGTGCGTTCCACGGCCTGCGCGGCGGCGCAGAGCCACTTGCCGGCATGTTCGCCATACCAGTCGCCCTCGTGGTTATGCGCCGTGTGCTGGGGGCAAAAGAGGGCGATCGGCGGACTGTCCTTGTCCTGGATGAAGCGGGCAAGGTGGGCGGTCTGGCTGGCAGCCAGGGCCCGGCCGAGCAGGCCGTTGAGCCTTACCTGCGCAGGGGAGGGGAAATTCATGGGGTGGCGCATGCGGGATGCCGAAAGGGTAGGGTGACAAAAAAGTTGACACGAGGGTTAAAAACAAAATGTTCGTCGTGCAAACGTTTGCTCATCCTTTTTGCCGGCGACCCCGCCGACCCCCGTCCGCCAACCACGTTACCCCTGTTGCCGTCCCGCCGGAACCACCTCCCGCTCCTCCCTCGCCCCTCCGGGCGTCGGTGACCCGTGCCCGGCTGTTCCCTGACTTTTCTCTCCGTTAATCTCCCCGTAAGCGCAAACGTTTGCTTAACACCTGCCCCAATGAATAAACACCCCGCCCGCTCCCACTCCGCCGCCGCGCTGCTTGCTGCGCTGCTGCTTGTCTCGTGCGTCACCCGCGGCCTGGCCCAGACCACCGCCGCGGCCAAGGATGACGACAAGAAAACCGATGTGGTCCAACTGGACAAGCTGACCGTCACCACCGGCTATCGGTCGCCCAAGGCGATCGACCAGATTCCCGGCGCCATCACCCTGATCTCCCCGGATGAAATCAACAATGCGCTGCTGCTCTCGGATGATCTGACCGCCGTGCTCGCCCGGACCGTGCCCGGCTATGCGCCCGCGACCCAGCAGATGCAGAACACCGGTGAGACCCTGCGCGGTCGCGTCGCGCTCCGCCTCTTCGACGGCATCTCCCAGACCACCCCGCTGCGCGAAGGCAGCCGCAACGCGACCTTCACCGACATGGACATCGTGTCGCAGATCGAAGTGATCAACGGCCCCTCGGCTGCGGAAGGCATCGGTGCGGCCGGCGGCATCATCAATTACATTTCCAAGAGCCCGACCAAGGATGGCAGCGAAGCCACCCTGCGCACCAAATTCTTCGGCCAGGGTTACAGCGACAGTTATGGCTACCGGGTCGGCCTGAACTACACCCACAAGGAAGGCGCCAATGATTTGATTTTTGGCGCGGCCTTTGAGAAACGCGGCGCGCCTTACGATGCCAACGGCCGGCTGCAGGGCTTGGGCGCGAGTGGTTCCGACAGCGATACGCAGTCCAAGAATCTGTTCATCAAGGCCGGGCACAGTTTTGGCGAAAACAACGCCCAACGCCTCACGCTGACGGTCAGCCAGTTCCGCATCGAGGGCATGGGACATTATGTTCAGTTGCTTGGCGACCGCACGCAGGGCATCACGGACTCCGCCATCCGCGGCGTGCCGCCCGGAGGGAGAGCCTCGTTCAATGATTTCAGCCAGTATGCACTGGCGTATAAAAACGACGCTCTTTTCGGCGGGTCACTGAATGTCCAGGCCTACAAGGCCAGTCAGGCCATGCGGTTCAACCCCGAGGTCGTCGCCCCCGACAAGGCTGATCCGGTCCTGGCTCCGCTGGGCGTGGGGATCGATCAGTCCGAAATCAACTCCCAGAAGAAGGGCGTGCGGAGTTCCTGGTCAGGCAAGGACGTTTTTGGGCTCACGGGCCTGGAGCTGACCCCGGGGTTCGACTATATGGATGAAACGGCCCAGCAACTGCTCGCGCTCACGGGGCGCACCTGGGTGCCCCCGATGAATTACACCAGCAAGGCCCCCTTCGCCCAGGCCTCTTACACCCAAGGCCCGGTTACCGTCAGTGGCGGGGTGCGTCACGAAGGCGGCACGCTCCAGGTGGACGACTACACCACGGTCTACTTTGCGCACAACACGTTTGTCAAAGGCGGCACCCTGGAATACAGCAGCACCCTGCCCAATGCGGGTGTCATCGTGCGGCTGCCGCAGAACTGGTCGGTCTTCGGTTCCTACAGCAAGGGCTTCTCGCTGCCGAACGTCGGCATCCCGCTGCGCAACGTGAATACCCCCGGCCAGACGGTGAACGGCATCGTCGACCTGCAGGCGGTGATCTTTGACAACAAGGAAGGTGGCGTAAGCTGGCACGGCAAACAGTTCAGCTTCAGCGGCTCCTACTATCGCTCCTATTCCGACCTCGGCTCGAGCCTGTCGGTGGATCCGGTGACCAAGGATTTCATCCTGCAACGCCGGCCGGTCCTGCTGCGCGGCCTCGAGTTCAGCGGGGAATACAAGATGAACGCGGCGCTCAAGTTCACGGCGATCTTCTCGCATACCACGGGCTACACCCGGACTTCCGATACCGGCCCGCTCATCCGCCAGCAGGGCATGAGCAATGTCAGCCCCGACAAACTCAACCTGTCCTCGACGTGGAAATTCTATCCCCGGGCCAGCCTGACGCTCGATGTGGAGCATCTCTTCTCCCGCGATATCAACATCGGCGCGCCCGGCGAGGAACACACCGTCGGGCTCACCCTCGCGCACCTCACGGCGACCTACTCCACCAAGAAGTGGGGTGACTTCTCGCTGGGCGTCGAGAATCTGCTGAACCACTACTACATCCTGCCCTGGGCCCAGATCGACCAGTTCCAGAACTACTTCGCCGGCCGCGGCCGCGTGATCTCGATCTCGCATGTGGTGAAGTTCTAAGCGAACACCCGGCGGCTTCCTCCTCCCGCCCGATGCTTTTCCGCGGACTGTGTTTCAGCCCCGGAGGGCATCGGGCGTTTTTTTATCCGCCCGTTGGTGTCGCCCGGTGCCGCCGCTGTAACTTTCCCGTGACGGCCAGTTGGTAAACGCCCATAGTGTGAAGATTCCCCCCGAGCCCCTCCGTTTCCTGAGAACCACCGGCGCGTTGCTGCTGGCGCTGGGCTGCGCCGCGTTGGTGGGGGCGGCCCCGCTGCTCCCGGTGCGCCTGACCGACCAGGGCAGCGTGACCGCGGGCGCCGGCAGCCAATTGGCGGTGGTGGATGGAATTCCCCTCGTGCTCGAAGGCGGCCGCGGCTGGAGGCAAACGGGAGCAAACAGCTGGCAGGAGCTGGCGTGGCGGCCCGCAGGCACGCTCACCGCGGTATTCGGGGACGGCCAGACGGCCTTTGCGCTGCTGGCGGACGGCCCGACCGACGCGACACAAAAGGTCCACCAGCTTTTGTTGACGGATGGACAGCTCTCGTCCCGCCCGTTGCCGGCGTTGCCCATGCCCTTGCGGGCCGTCCACGGCGCGGTCAAGGACGCCAAGGTTTTTGTCCATGGCACGGATCAGTCCGGTGTCAGCCGCCTTTTCGTCTGGTCGCGCAAGGACGGCGCTCCCGCCTGGAGTGCCTACGCCGGGATTGCCGCCGGCCGGGTCGAGGCGCTTGTGGCCCAGCAGGATTCGCTCTTTGCCGTGGTGACTTCCACAGACGGCACCGGTCAACGGCTGCACCAGTGGTCGGCGGGAGGGACCTGGATCGAGGCCTCGCCCTTGCCCGGGCCGCTCGCCGCCGGGGCGGCGCGGGCCGTGGGACAGGCCCACATTCTTTGCATGGTCGGCGACGGCGCGGCGCGGCGGATCGTGACCTATTACACGGTCACCCGCGTTTGGGCGGAACTCGGCCAAGTAGCCTTCGCCGGGATCCAGCCCGGCGCGGCGTGGGGCAACGGCTTTCTTCTCGCCCGGGCCGGCGACCGGCAGCTCACCCTGAGTCTCGTCGAACTGGTACCGACCAAGCTTCTGCTCCGGCCGCTCGACTGGGTCATGATCGTCCTCTATCTGGCGCTCATCGCCGGCATCGGGGTTTACTGTTTTCGCCGGGAAAAGAAGCAATCGACCGCGAGTTTTTTCGTGGGCAGCCGGACGATTCCCTTCTGGGCCGCGGGCATCAGCCTCTATGCCACCAATTCAAGTTCCATCGGCTACATCGCGACCACCGCGAAGGCCTTCGCCACGAACTGGCAGTATCTGCTGGGCAACATCTTCGGGGCGCTCGGCCTGATGTTCGTGGCGGTGTGGATCGTGCCCCTGCTGCGGCGACTGGAGCTCATGTCCGTTTTCACCTACCTCGACCAGCGGTTCCACAAGTCGGTGCGCCTCGCGGCCAGCGCGTTCTGCATCACGATGCACATGAGCGGCCGGCTGAGTGTGATCCTGTTCCTGCCGTCGCTCGCCATTGCGACCATCACCGGACTGAACGTGATCTGGAGCATCATGATCATGGGGCTGGTCACCATCGCCTATACGGCGTTGGGCGGCATGCGGGCGGTGATCTGGACGGATCTGGCGCAGGTCATCGTCAAGGTCGGCGGCCTGATCTTCGCGGTGGGTTTCATCATCTCCCGGCTCCACGGCGGGGCGGGCGAATTCGTGGCGACAGCGATGGCGGACGACAAGATGAAGATGTTCGACTGGAGCTTCGACCTGACCAAGGCGACCGTGTGGTGTTTCATCTTCCTGACCCTGCTCGAGACGGTCCTGACTTTTCCCAAGGACCAGATCCTCATGCAGCGGGTGTTCACCACCAAGTCCGAGAAGGAGGCGAGCCGGTCGGTCTGGGTGTTTGCGGTGATGGTCATCCCGGCGAGCGCCCTGTTCTATCTCATCGGCACGGGCCTGTATGTGTTTTACCACAGCCATCCGGAAAGGATGAACCCGCTGCTGCCGATTGACGCGACGTTTCCGCTGTTCATCGCGGCGGAGCTGCCGACGGGGGTAACCGGCCTGATGATTGCCGGGCTGTTTTCCGCCGCCATGGCGACGAGCTCCAGCATCCTGAACAGCGTCTCCACGATGGTGTCCGTGGATTTCTACGAGAAAATCGCCAAGCAGCCGAGCCAGGCGTTCAGCATCCGGCTGGCGGAGTGGGTCACGGTGATTGCCGGGCTCATCGGCATCGGTCTGGCGATCCTGCTCTCGCGCTTCAGCATCAATTCATTCCTGGACACCTCGATCGAGCTGGTCGGGCTCTTTGGCGGTGCCTTCGGCGGTGCCTACACGCTGGGCATGTTCACCCGGCGGGCCAACTGGCAGGGCGTGTTGATCGGCATGATCGTCAGCTTCGTCGTTACGTTCGCCGTCTGGTGGCTGCACCTGGTGCATCCGTTCCTCTATCTCGGGTGCTCGATTCTCATCTCCATTGTGGTCGGCTACCTGGCGAGCCTCTTCTTCCCGGCGCCGTCCGAGGAATCCATCGCCGGGCTCACGATTCTCACGCCGAAGCGCAAGCCGGTTGCCGGCCCGGCCTGATCAACGTCCCGGGGTGGGCGCCGGTTTGAGCCGGGTAAACACATATTCAATCCCCTCGACAAAGGTGGGTCGCCAGGTGTCCCAATTGTGGGTGCCGGCCACGACGCGCAACTGCGAGGTGGTCTTCGGCACGCGCCGGATTTTGTTGTAGAGCGTGTGCGCCTCGTAATCCAGGTCGTGCGCCGCCTGCGCCGGATCGGCCAGGGCATGTTCGTCGTCGCCCACGGCGATGAACATCACCAGCGGCAGCCCCTTCGCGACGAAGGCCGGGATGGTCGCCGGGTAATTGAGCGCGGTGTAGGTGTCGGCATCGAAGACCGCCGGCCCCTTGCCAAACGCGCCGAATTCCCGCGTGCTGGAATCCGGCGGCGGGAGCGGGAAGTAGACCGCCGGGCTGAGCACAATGGCGGCGCCGAACAATTCCGGATGGGCGAGCGAATAACGCAGCGCGCCATAGCCGCCCATCGAGTAACCGCCGACGATGCGGCTGTTTCGCTCCGGGCGCGTCGGGTAGGTGGCATCGACGTGGGCGACCAGGTCGCGCGTGAAGGCGCTTTCCACCGCTTCGCCCGCCGGCAGATCCTTGGTTCCGGCAAACTGCGAATCAATGTAGTAGCCGGCCCGGCGGCTCGACGACGCGTCTGGCATGACGGCGATCACGGCCGGGATCCGATGTTCGCCGATCAGACGGTCCAGGTCCGGCTTGATGGTGGTCCAGGCGGCCATCTTGTCGCCGCGCCCGTGCAAGAGGTAGAGGACGGGATAACGCACGGAGCCATCCGCCACATAGCCCGGGGGCAGGTAGAGTTGGTAGCTGATGCCGTGGCCGAGAACGGCGGATGCGCAGGCGCGCGATTCAATCGTGCCGGCTGGTTCCGCCGCCCAGCCCGGAAGCCCGGTGGCAAGCAGGCCCAGCAGAGCGAGGATCGGGTGGAAGCAATATCTCACGGCCCGATTCTTTGCGGGAGGTTCACGGCACGCAATCCGCGATGCGCGGCGCGGCGGGCAGGGGTGCCTCCATGAGCATGCAGTGATAAGAGGGGTGCATGCCGCGATCGGCAAAGCCGAGTGAACGGTAAAGGGCGATCGCGTTGAGGTTGTCCGGGAAAACATAAAGCGAGTAGCCGGTGATGGTCGGATGCAACTTGAGCGCCTCGCGCATCAGCGCCGTGCACAGGGCGCGACCCAGGCCCAGCCCGCGATGATGGGGCGATACGATGATGCGGGCGAGATGGCCGTAGGTCTGCTCGCGGAACCGTACCTGGCCGAAACCAACGAGTCCGTGCCCCGGGGATCCGAAGGCGAAGGCCGTGGTGTCCGCGTGATTGATATCCGTCCACAGGGACTCCGGCGTGGCCGGACAGCGGGTGCTGGGCCCGGCCCAGCGGCGCAGGGCGTCGTCCTCCGGGGTCCACGACAACGCCACGGCGGCGTCGGCGGGAGTGGCGCGGCGCAGGACGGGCGGCGGATTCACTTCACACAATCCGCGAAACGCGGCTGGGCGGCGGCGTGTCGCCGGTGCACTTCGGTGTAGATTTCGTCCGCGGTGCGGTCGATCTCGGCCCCGGCCATGAACTTCTTGCTGAAGCCGGAGATCTGGTCATCGATGGCCCGGGTGGCCGCGAGGAAATCGCCGATGAGCTCGCGGGGCGATTCGTCGCCGACCGAGATGCGGATGGTGGTCGGTGTGATGCCTGCCTCCTTGAGCGCCGCGGGGCCGAGTTCGGAATGCGACGTGAGTGCGGGGCAGAGCACGAGCGTGTTGCTCTGGCCGAGCGACACCATGTGGCCGAACATCGGGGCCAGCGAATCGAAGAAGCGCTCGAGCGTGACGCGCGAGATTTTCGCCGCCTCGAAGTTGATGGTGAACAGCGGCGCGGGCAGTCCGAGATAGGAGAGCCGGGCGGCGGTGGCGTGGTTCGGGTCCTCCGGGTTGGCCGGGCCGCTCACGGTGACGAGCGGGTTGGAGGCGAGCCAGCGCGCGAAGACCAGCGTGTTGATGCATTTCTTGAGCATGCGCTGCTCGAGCGTCTTCATGCCGGTCAGCACCTCGAACGCCTTGTCGGAGTCGAGGAACGCGCCCTTGATGTAGTAGACGTTCCAGAAAAGCGTGTCGTGCCAGCTCTTGCCGGACGGCGAAGTGTCGCCCTTCGGCAGGAACATGTCCTCGTTGCGGCCGATGACGACGCCGGCGGTCGTGGTGCCGTGGCCGGTAAGATCCTTGGTGTAGCTGTGGATCACGTAGTCCGGGCGCTCGGCGGGATTGGGCTGCTGCAGCGGGCGGACGAGGAAGGGCGTGCCGACGGTGGAGTCGCAGATGACGGTGAGGCCGGCCGCGTGCGCCGCGGCGCAGATGCCCGGCACGTCGAGGAACACGCCATGCGGGTTGCACGGGCTCTCGAGGTAGATGTAGATGCGGCGGCCGGTGGTGAGCTGTTCGGAGTATTTCCGTTTCACGGCGGCGAGCGCCTTGGTGAAGTCGGCGGTGGTGAAGCCGTCGAAGAACTCGACGCCCACGTCGAGATTCGAGCGCTTGCCGAACCAGTCGTGCAGGAGCTGGTAGGCGCCGCCATAGATGTTGCGCGAGGAGAGGACGACGTCGCGGTAGCCGATGAGGTGCGAGAGCGCGGCGTCGATCGCGCCCATGCCGGAGTTGAAGTTCCAGGCCATGTATTCGCCCGCCATCGGGCCGGCTTCGATGTCCACGATGTGGTTGGCGAGCGAGATGGACGTCGGGTTCATCAGGCGCGAATAGATCTCGTGCAGGAACTCGCGGCCCTGGAAGGCGTCGTCGATCCACTCGGAGCAGGCGTAGAGGTAGGTCGCGGTGCGGGTGATGACCGGCGTGGCCGAGAAGATGGCCGTGACGTTGTCGAAGATCGGGTAGGGGCCCTTCGCCAGCATCGTCGTGTTGCTGTAGCGGAGCGACTGGTGCGTTTTGCGCGACGGGTTCTGCAGCGTGTCGAGCAGCTTCGCCAGCTGGAAGGAGAGGAACTTCTTGGCGTTGAACAGCGCCAGCCGGTCCTGCCGCGGCAGGCGGCCGAGTTCGCGCGTGGTCGCCTCCCACAAATCCATCACGTCGCCGTGCGCGGCATAGAGTTTCTCGGCGAGTGCGAGCAGCGGCTTGCCCGCCTCGCTCCGCGGGTCGATGTGGAAATGCTCGAGTTGTTCGACCGCCAGTTCGTGGAGCGTGGTGGCCTGCGTGGTCTTGCGGCGCGGGGAAAGCAGTCGCGCCGGCGGGGCCTCCGGCTTGTGGGGTTTCTTGGGGGAAGCCGGGGTCTTTTGCATGGCGTAAAGTTGCTGTGTCATAAACGCGGTTGCAAGCAGCGGCTGGTGGCGGTCAGCTCATTCACCCATTTGGATTTAATGATGCATCCCAATCTCGACCAGGCCCGGCGGCTGCTCTGCCGGCTGCAGGACGCCATCCGCGATTCCGTGCGGACGGCGCAACGCCGCGGGGCCCGGCGGCTGACGCGCGTGGCGGCGGTCACCACGGCAGACACGATTTACGGCATCGACAAGGTTAGCGAGCACGCCGTGCTGGCCTGGTTCGGGAAAAACTGGCCAAAACGCTGGCCGGTCGAGTTGGTGATGGAGGGACTCGAGGGAGCCGCGGTCACCTTTCCCCGCCGCACCCCGATAAAGCAGACCCTCTTCAAGTGCATCCTCGATCCGATCGACGGCACCCGCGGGCTGATGTATGACAAGCGCAGTGCCTGGAGCCTCGCCGCGCTCGCGCCGCAACGCGGGGCGAAGACCAATCTCAGCGACATCATCGTCGCGGCCATGACGGAGCTGCCGACGGGCAAGGCGGGCTTCGCGGACCAGCTCAGCGCGGTGCGCGGGCAAGGCGTGCGGGCGGACCGGCTCGATCTGCGCACCGGCCGGCGGCGAAAATTTGTGCCGCGGCCTTCTCGCGCGCGCGACTTGGCGCACGGGTTCGCGTCGTTCGCGAAGTTTTTCCCGCCGGGCAAGGTGTGGCTGGCCAAGCACGAGGCGAAGCTCTGGCGGGCGCTCGGTGACAGCCCGCACATTTTCGACGACCAATACCTGAGCACCGGCGGCCAGCTCTATGAGCTGCTGATGGGACACGACCGCTTCATCGCCGACCTGCGGCCGCTGGCCTTTGCCCGGCTGCGCCTGCCGTCGGCGCTGACGTGCCACCCCTACGACATTGGCACGGCGCTGATCGCGCAAGAGCTGGGCTGCGTGGTCACGGCGCCGGACGGCAAGCCGCTGCGCGTGCCGCTCGACACGACCTCACCCGTGGCTTGGGTCGGCTACGCGAACCCAAGTTTGGCCCGGTTGATCGGGCCGAAACTCAAACGGCTGTTGTAGGGGCGTGGCTTGACCGCGCCCCTACCGATGGACCTCAGTCCTTCGACTGCTCGATCACCGTGGCCTTGCCGTCCCGGAAGGTGACGCGGATGCGTTCCTCTTTTTCCGGCCGGTAGGTCTCGATGTAGGCCGGGTTGTAGAAGACGCGGTAGCTGCGCAGATAGGGATCGTAGTAAATGCGCCGGTAGTAACCGACCATATTCGTGCCATCGTAGCGGTCGTAGTAGGTGTTGTAGATCCACACGACCGAGGTGCCTTCCGTGCGGACCGCCTGCCGCTTTTCGTCCGGCTTGCCGAGGGCGAGATAGACCATGTCTTGGGTGTAGCCGAGGTCGACGATGCCTTGCTTGATCTTGTCCTGCGTGGCGGCATCGAGCTTGGCGAAGACGTCGGGCTTTTGCTTGATGCGATCATCGACCGACTGGCAACCGGCCAGAAATCCGAGGCTGGCGGCGAGCATGAAGGTGGAGAGTAGGCGGTGGTTCATGATGGAAGGGGTAGACCCCGGCAATCTAACCGGGTTTCACGGAAAAACCAGCGCTGCTTCATGCCCGGTGATGGGTCAGGCGGTGAATGCCGCCCGCCACGGCCGGCCGGGCTCCACGCGGGCGAAAATTCCCGCCGCGGTGATCTCGCCGAGCTTGCGGTAGCTCTCCCATTGCGCCTCGTCGAAGAACTGGTCGGCGGTCGTTTCCTGGGGAAATTCCCGGTGCGCCGCGTGGTAGTTAAGGATGTCCATCGGTTCGGTGCCCGTGACGGTCGGCTTGAGCAGGAGAAGGAGGGATTCCTGTCCGTTGTCCTGGAACACGGCGCGGGCGAGCAGGGCACCGGTGGCGGAGAAGCCGGTTTTCCCGTCGATGTCCATGACCTCGGTCAGCGAGCCGGGTTGCACAGCCGACGGTTTGCCGACCGGCTTGGGCGGGAGCACCGTGATCTCGGCATTGAAGTCGAGCCGGGCCTTGCGGACGAGGTTGGCGAAATCATCCATCTGGCGTTCCGCATCGCCCCCGTCGTCGCAGATGACGATGAAGGGCAGCCGGCGGCGGAGGAGTTCGTAGGCGGCGGTGTTCTCGAAGTGACCGCCGTCGGTGAGATACCAATGCCGCCGGGCGGAGCCGTAGAAGCGCGCCTGAAACTCATTGAGCAACTGCGACTGCATGGGGAACAGGAAGCCGGGCAAATGCAGGAGAAAATCCGTCACGCGCGCCGGGAGGCTCGCGTGGCGCGCGGCCGGGATGACGCCGCTATCCCACCACCAGCCGAGGCGGACGTTGAAGAAGCCGCAGAGAAAACTCAGGCCGGGACTCGTGCGGGCGCCCAGCGCGGTGCTGACCGCCGCGCCCGAGATGCCGATCCACTGGCCGAGTTCCTTCTGCTCGATCTTGTGGGATTTGAGGCCGGTGCCGCCGAGGCAATGGAATTCGCTGCCGTTGTCGACGGGCTGGACGGCGGCGCGCGGCTTGCCGTCGTCCGCCATCCAAAGCGCATGGTGCCGCACCGCCGCGGAAAGGCCCACGGGTCCGATCGCAAGGTTGAAGCCCTGGCGGTCCATCTGCTCCGTCTTGCTGCGACCGTCCTGGGTTTCGTTCACCGTGACGTTGATCAGATGGAGCGGACCGCCGACCTCCTCGGGCGCATAGGTTTCATAAGGCACGACGTCGCCGGGGATGGTCTCGGTGATGCCCTGCTCGTCGAGGTTCCGCCGCCGGGGATTCGAGGCGCCGAGATAGGCCCGGGTCAGGCGGGCGCCATACAGATTGGCCTGTGAGGAGAGGTTCAGGAACCCGAGCTGCAATCCGCCGAGGAGGGCCAGGACGGTGAGGACATAGAGGCTCCGGGGCCATCGGTCCATCAGGGCGTGCGCGGCGGTATCGAGGGTGGTCAGCCAGAGGATCGCGAGCCCGAGGGCGGCGACCGAGGCCAGCCAGTCCAGGCGCACGCTGATCTTTTCCTTTTGGGAAACCAGCTTCGTGAGGAAATCGCGAGCCTTGCCGGCAAAGAGCAGGAGCACGGCGCCGACTCCGCCGGCCCTTACGGCCCACGCGCAATAAGCGTCCTTCAAGGCGTGCCTGTCGTCCCAGATGGTGGCACCGGCGGTGTCGAGCAGTGCCAGGCCCGCCAGGCCAAGCACGGCAATGAGGCAGTTCTTCAGCCAGCGCGTATAGCGGTTGCGGGCGTCGCCACTGAGGCTCGGCACCCAATACAGCGCACCGACCATGATCCCGAGCGCGAGCGGCGGCAGCACGGTCCAGAACCACGGGCTCCACTGGATGGGTATCTTGACCAGCTGGCCACACCAGTCGAGCCCGACGGGCGGCGGCTCGGGCGGCTTCCGGTCGACCAGGCTGACCAGGCAGAAAATCATGGTGAGAAACACCGCGAGGACAAACTGGATGGAGAGCCAGTTGCGGAGCGTGGCGGCGGCGGCGAGCAGCGCGTCGCCCGAGCCGTTCGGCATGAGGTAGCGGCCGTTTTGGCGGAGCCAGGAAACCTCGAACGAGTCGGAATCGGCGAGGGCGCCTTCAACTTTTCCAAAGTGGCCGGCGACCGGCGCGGACTGGCGCAGGTCGCGATGCCAGAAGAACACATTTGATTTGAGCCAGCTGGCGTCGGGTTGCTTTTCCGCGCGACCGCGGTTCAACCACGCGCCGTAGAAGCTGCCGAAGTAGCCGCCGCCGGAGACGGTCGAAAGGAAATCAATCTGGCCGAGAAGTTTTTTCCGGGCGAGGGCCTGGAACACGCCGAGGCAGAATGTGGCGCTGCGAATGCCGCCGCCGGATAGCGCGAAGCCGACGGTGTCGGGTGGGAATTCCGCGGGCGGGGCGCCGTGTTTCTCCGGCGGCACGCCCTTGAGCGTCTGGCGCCGCGCGTGCAGGGCGGCCAGCTCAAGCTGTTTGAATTTGGCGGGATAATAAGCGTCAGCGGAAGACTGCGCGGCGGGCTCGCCCGCGGGCGAGGAATCGTTGGGGGTGGACATGGTGGTGCATGGCCCGTGGAGGGACTACTAGGCCGCGCGGGCGGCGGCTTCAATCCCAATGCGGCCGGTCCCGATCGGTGGAGAAAGGCGCGGCCGGTGCCGTTGCCGGATCAGCGGGTTTCGGCCGCCGGGGCGGGACAGGCGGCGACCACCGGGCGCGGGGGAGCCGGGACGGTTTTCTTGTTTTTCGCGATGGTGATGACCGCCACGCCGGCGATGATCACGCCGGCCGCGACAAAGATGCGGGGCGAGACGGGCTCGTGCAGCACGAACCAGCCGAGGAACACGGCGACGACCGGGTTGACGTAGGCGTAGGTGCTGACGCGCGCCGGGGTGCTGTGCTTCATCAACCAGGTGAAAGTGCTGAACCCGATCAGTGAGCCGAAGACGACGAGGTAAGACCAGGCAAAGACCGAGCGGCCGGTGATGGCGGCAGGAGTGAAATGCAAAAGTTCGCCGCTGGCCACGCTGGCGAGCAGGAGCCAGCCGCTGCCGCAGAGCATCTGAATGCCCGAAGCGGTAAAGGGCTCGGCGGGGCCGGACGCGTAGCGCATGTAGAGCATGCCGACGCCCCAGAGGAGTGTCGCCGCCAGCAGCCCGAGCACACGCCAAGGGTCGAGGCTGCCGACGCCGGTCGCCAGCACGTCGGGGCCGACCAGAATCGTCAGGCCGACAATGCCCAGGGCCAGGCCGACGAAAGTGAGCGCCGCCGGCTTCGTGCCGCGCTTGCCGTCCTTGAAAAAGGCGTGGACGGCCCAGTCCATCAGGACAATGAATACCGGGCCGGCGGAGATGATGAGGGTGGCGATGCCCGAGGGGATCTTCTGCTCGGACCACGACACGAGGCCGTTGCCGCCGAGGCAGAGGAAGCCGCCGGTGATGGCGTTGTCGCGCCACTGCTTGCGCGTGGCGCGGAAGCCCTTGGTGAAGGCGATGAACGCGGCGACGATCCCGCCGGCAACGAGAAAGCGGACACCCGCCATCAGGAACGGCGGCATCGTCTCCACGGCGATGCGGATACCGAGGTAGGTGGAACCCCAGATGAGATAGATGGCGGCAAAGCCGGCGATGAGGGCGGTCTTGGTGGGATGATTGGTGGGCGTGGTCACAAAAGAGATGGGGTTCAGCGGGCGACGCCTGTATCGTTGAGCCAATGGTATTCCATGTAGCGGGCGGTCCGGGTGGCGGCGGCTTCGCCCAGCAGCCGGGCGACGATGTGCAGCGACAGGTCGATGCCGGCGGAGATGCCGGCGGAGGTCAGGACCTGGCCGTTGTCGGTGAAGCGGGTGTCCTCGACCAGGTCGGTGTTGGGGGCGAGGGCGGCCAATTCGGCGAAATTCTCGTGGTGGGTCGTGGCGCGGAGATTGTTCAGCAGGCCGGCCTGGGCCAGCACCAGCGAGCCGGTGCAGACAGAGGCGACGACCTCGGCCTTGCGCGCCCGCTGGCGGATCCATTCAAGCACCGTGGGTTTCTTCAGCAAAGGACGGGTGCCGGCGCCGCCCGGCACGACGAGAATGTCCGGCGGCGGGGCCGTCTCCAAGGTGAAGTCGGGCACGACCTTCAGGCCGTTCCGGGCGCGGATGCTGCCCGGCAGCTCGGCGACGGTGAACGTGTGGAACGTCTCGAATCCCGTCAGCTCGTTGGCGACGGCGAAGACCTCGAAGGGTCCGGCGAAGTCGAGCACTTCGACCTCGGGAAAGATGAGAATGGCAACGTGGCGTTTCATGGCCGTCTGTCCGCCTGCCGACAGCAAAAACCCGCGCGGGTGTCGCTACCGGGCGGGACGCGGTGTTCTCTGCGGGCGGGGGCGGTCATCGCGGGAAGATAATCGGAAATAAGAATCGGAGTATTGGCCGGTCGGCCAACCCGCCTACGCTCCGGAGGTGCTTCGGCGCGGTAAACGGCGGAAAGCGGGCGGTGAATTCGCACGCTCAGAGCTGTTTTTTGATCAGGTCGCCGAGCGTCTTGAGCGCGGCCTCGATCTCGTCGGACCACGGCAAGCCGCAGCTCATGCGCAGGCAGTTGTTGTAGCGGTTCTTCACCGAGAACAGCGCGCCGGGCGCGGTGTTGATGCGGTGCTTGAGCGCCTCGTGGTGGAGCTTGAGCGTATCGACCTTCGCGGGGAGCTCGACCCAGATGACGTTGCCGCCCTGCGGCCGGCTGTAGCGCGTGCCCTCCGGGAAGTAGCGCTGCATGGACTGGGCGAACTGGTGCAGCTGCTGGTGGTAGGCGCGGCGGAGCGTGCGCAGGTGGTGGTCGTAGCCGCCGTCGCGCAGGAACTCGGCGATGGTCTTCTGCAGCACCACGGGCGTGCCCATGGTGTTGGTGAACTTGAGCCGGCGCACGCGTTCGAGGTAGCGGCCGGGCGCGGTCCAGCCGATGCGGAAGCTCGGGGCGAGGGTCTTGCCGAAGGAGGAGCAGAGCATCACGCGGCCGTCCTTGTCCCAGGCCTTGAGCGGCTTGGGCCGGAAGTCGCCGCAGTGCGTGTCGGCGTAAACGTCGTCCTCGATGGCGGGCAGGTCGTATTCGCAGAGCAGGTCGTAGAGCCGCTGCTTCTTCTCATCGGGCATGAGGCTGCCGAGCGGGTTGTGGAAGTTCGGCATCACGAGCACGACCTTGACGTCGTTCTGCTCGATGGCGTCGCGCAGCTCGTCGAGGCAGATGCCCTCTCGGGAGGAGGTCGGGATCTCGAGGGCGCGGAGGTTGAGGCTCTCGATCATCTCGAGGAAACCGAAGTAGGCGGGCGTCTCGATGGCGACGGTGTCGCCCGGCTTGGTGACCGCGCGCAGGCAGAGGTTGAGGGCCTCGGAGCAGCCGATGGTGACGACCAGCTCGTCGTGTGCAAGCGGCACTCCGCCTTGCAGGTAGCGGCGGGAGATCTCGCGGGTGAGCGGCTCGTAACCCCAGTTCATGCTCTCGCGGCTGATGAGCGTGGGGTCGCGGCGGGCGACGGAGCCGAGCAGGCGCGCGAGCTTCTTGTTCGGAAACAGGCTGTGGTGCGGGCAGGCGGCGCCGAAGGGGATGTAATCATGGTCGACCGAGCGCTCCATGATCGCGGTCGTGAGATCCTTCACGCCGACGTAGGCCGGCTTAGCCATGGGCTTGGCCATGCGCGGCTCGGGGCTGAGGAATGGCGGGCGCGGGCGGACGTAGTAGCCCGATTGCGGCCGAGCCTCCAGGTAGCCGCGATTTTCCAGCACCGTATAGGCCTGCAGCACCGTGGCGATGCTGACGCCGCGCTGGAGCGACATGCGGCGGACGGACGGCACGCGATGGCCCGGGCGCAGCGTGCCCTGCTCGATGAGCGACTGGAGGGAGGTGGCCAGCTCGGCGTAGAGCGGCTGCGACAGCGGGGTTTCAACCGGCTTCGCGAGGGGCGAGGGCAGCGTTTGGATCATGGCGTGGAGAAAGGGACGGGCAGAAGGTAGCGGAAACCGCTGGAACACGGCAGCAGCAGCGTGGTTTAATTGAAACCAGCACAGTTGCCATGTTACGATTCTGTGACCAACACAATTTTCCCGAAAGCGGGAAAACCGGGATGAAAAAAGGCGGCCCAATCGGACCGCCTGGGTGATTTTCCGTTAAAATCCCGACTCAAACCTCGATTGCGCCGCGCAGGTAGAGGACAGCGTGGCCGGCGATCTTCACGCGGTCACCGGGCGAGCGCGCAGAGCAGATCATCGCCGCGGGAGGAAAGCTGCCGGGCGTCAGCGCGGTCCTGCCCAGGCGCTGCACCGGTTTGCCGATCACCTTGGGTCGGCGATGTCGCGCAAGCGACCTCAGGCATACTGAGTGAGCGCCGGTCCGGTAAGCCGGCAGATCTGCCATTCCTTCATCCGGCGGGCCCCGAGGGCCTCGTAGAATTTGATCGCCGGCTCGTTCCAGTCGAGGACGGACCACTCCATGCGGCCGCACCCGCGGGCGTTGGCGATCTTCGCGAGGTGCAGGAGGAGCGCCTTGCCGGTGCCGCCGCCGCGGAATTCCGGTTTAACGAACAAGTCCTCGAGATAGAGGCCGGGCTTGGCGAGGAAGGTGGAGTAGTTGAAAAAATAAAGCGCGAAGCCCGCGGGTTGGCCGTCGACCTCGGCGATCACAACCTGCGCGGCCGGCGGCGAACCGAAGAGCGTGCGACGCAGGGCGTCCTCGGTGGCGACGACTTCGTGCGCGAGTTTTTCGTAGACCGCCAAGCCGCGGATGAGGTCGAGGATCAGCGGGACGTCGGCGGCAGTGGCGGAGCGGAGGAAGCAAGGCATGGGCACTGACATAGGCACCGGGGCGGCAAAGGCGAGTGCATGAACGAGGGCGGACCACTGCACCGCCCGTAAAAAACAGGTCAACAGTCCGGGAATATTTTCGGAGCAAATCCTGGCCGACCCGGTCTGAGTTGAGCTATGAAACATTCCATTCAGTCTGCCCATGGATCCGTTCGTGTTCTCTTGGTTGCTCTCGGGCTGGCCCTGGCGGCCACCGGCCTGACCGGCTGTTTCGCCGTTGTGGCCGCGGGTGCCGCGGGCACCGGGGTGGCTTGGTATCGAGGCCAGCTCGAGGCCAATCTGGGCAACAATATCGATGCCGTCTTCACCGCATCGCAAAAGGCGCTCACCCAGCTGGAGTTTGCCAACATCAGCAACCAGAAGAGCAGCGTCGACGCCCAGCTCGTTTCCCGCACCGCGCTTGATAAAAAAGTCGAGGTCAGGCTCGAGAAGGTGACGGACCGTTCCACCAAGGTGATCATCCGCGTCGGGGTTTTCGGCGACGAAACCCTGTCTATGTCCATCTTGGACAAGATCAAAGCCGCCCTTTGAGTTTCCGGGTTTGCCGGGTCGAGATGTGGGATTGCAATGCGGGCAGTGGGCCCTGATACCAAGGCCTACTATTCCATGCTACGTAAGTTAATTTCCAAGATCCGGCAGACCTTCACCGCGGACGCCAAGCGCCCCGAAACCAAACCGGCCCACCCCAAGTCCAACCGGCCCGCGCCCAAAGGCGCCCAACCCCGCCACGACAAACGGGGCGGTCATGCCCCCCGTTCCGAGGCGCCCCGGCCGGCCGCGCCGACCCACGCCCCGGTCAGGCCCGCTGCCCATGCGCCGCGCGCCGCCCAGGCCGCCAAGCCGCTGCCCGAGGTGCCGAAGATGGACACGCCTTTCACCGCGCTCGGACTCGGCGACCGCATCGCCTACGCCGTGCAGAAGAAAGGTTACGAGACCCCGACACCCATCCAGGCCCAGGCCATCCCGGTCGTGCTCAGCGGCAAGGACGTCATCGGCTCCGCCCAGACCGGCACCGGCAAGACCGCGGCCTTCTCGCTGCCGATCCTCCAGCGGCTCGGCACGCACGGCCCGATCCGCTGCCTCGTGCTTGAGCCCACCCGCGAGCTCGCGCTGCAGGTCGAGGAGTCGTTCAAGGAATATTCCAAGTTCACCGACCTGCGCACGACCGTCATCTACGGCGGCGTCGGCTACGGCAAGCAGCGCGAGGACCTGGCGCACGGCATGGATATCCTCGTCGCCACCCCGGGCCGGCTCCTCGACTTCATGGAACAGGGCGAGATCAAGCTCGACCAGGTCCAGACGCTCGTCCTCGACGAGGTGGACCGCATGCTCGACATGGGCTTCCTCCCCGACGTGAAGCGCATCGTGGCCAAGGTGCCGAAGTCGCGCCAGACGCTGTTCTTCACCGCCACGCTGCCGCCCGAGATCGAGCAGCTCGCCGCGTGGGCGCTGCGCGATCCGTTCAAGATTTCCGTCAGCCGCGAGCGCTCGACCGCCGAGACCATCTCGCACGCGTTTTATCCCGTGGTGCAGGCCCAGAAGTTCGAGCTTCTCGCGCACCTGCTTGAGCAGACCCAATACCACAGCGTCATCATCTTCTCGCGCACCAAGAGCGGCGCCGACTACGTCGCCAGCCGCCTCAAGCAGGCCGGGCACACCTGCGCCGTCATGCACTCCGACCGCAGCCAGCAGGAGCGCGTCGACGCGCTCAAGGGCTTCAAGTCCGGCAAGCACGAGGTGCTGGTCGCCACCGACATCGCCGCCCGCGGCCTCGACATCGCGGACGTGTCGCACGTCATCAACTTCGACGTCCCGGAGAATCCCGAGGACTACGTCCACCGCATCGGCCGCACCGGCCGCGCGCAGAAGACCGGCGACGCCTTCACCCTCGTCACCGAGGAAACCTGGCGCGACGCGCGCAGCATCGAGCGCTTTATCGGCATGAGCATCGAGTGGAAGAAGGTCGAGGGCTTCAACTACACCTACTCGGGCATCTTCGACGGCGGCGGCATGCCGCAGGCCGCGCCTGAGAAGCCGAAGAGCCGCCTGATGCGCGGCGGCCGGCGCTAAAATCGAGCCTCCCGCCGGGGAGGCTTTTTTCGGTTGAACTATATTCCTTGGTAAGCATATAGATTTCGCGTGGAGCTGATCCCAATCTACGAATGCCTCTGCGATCCCACCCGCTTGCGCCTGCTGAACGTGCTGGCGCAGGGCCCGCTGTGCGTCTGCCACTTCCAGGAAATCCTCGCTGAGCCGCAGGTAAAGATCTCCAAACACCTCGCCTACCTCCGGGCCCGGGGCCTGGTCGAGGTCGAGCGGCAGGGCAATTGGATGGTTTATGGGCTGCCGGCGAAGCCGGCCCGCGAGTTGAAAGCCAACCTGGCGTGCCTGCAGGACTGCGCGCAGGAGGACCCGGTGTTCAAGCGCGACCTGGCGCGGCTGAAAAGGCTGGCGCCGAAGTTTGCCGAGACGAGCCCGTGCGGCTGCAGCTGAATCCCCCATGACCACCAAGACTCCCTACAAGGTTCTCATCCTTTGCACCGGCAACTCGGCCCGCAGCATCCTCGGCGAATACCTGCTGCGGGCGAAGGGCCAGGGCCGCTTCGAGGTGCACAGCGCCGGCTCGCACCCGACCGGCCGCGTCAACCCGCTCGCGGTGCGCACGCTTCGCGAGAAATACGGCATCGAGGCCGGCGGCGCCCGCTCGAAATCGTGGGACGAGTTCAAGGCTGTGCGGTTCGATTTCGTGATCACGGTCTGCGACAACGCAAAAGAGGCGTGCCCAATCTGGCCGGGCCAGCCGATGATAGCCCACTGGGGTTCCCCGGACCCTGCCGCCGTCGAAGGCACGGAAGAGGAGAAATTCCAGTTCTTCGTCAACGTGGCCTCGCAAATCGCCCGTCGCGTGGACCTGTTTTGCGCCTTCCCGGACGACCGGTTGCTCGATGCCGTCGCCGTGCGCGACGTGGGGCGGCAGTTCAAGCTGGAGGGCGAGGCCGGCCTGAAGCGCTGACCATTTCAAACCAACCAAGAACATGAACCTGCAAGAACTGAAGGCCTGCCTGCAAAAATGTCCCGAACTCGGTCTGGCCATCGCATTGCCGGACGGCCGCCGCGTGCCGGCCCATTGCCACGTGACCGAGGTCGGGCACGTGACGAAGAAGTTTGTCGACTGCGGCGGCGCCTTCCGCGCCTCCGAGGCGTGCGTGCTGCAAACCTACGTGGGATCATCCGTGGACGACGGCCACCGGCTGACCGCCGGCAAACTGGCGCACATTCTCGGGTTCGCGGATTCTTTTTTGCCCACGGGTGAACTTCCGGTCGAGGTCGAATACGAGGATGAGCTTGTTTCGCAGTATCGTGTCGAGGGTGCCGGCCTGGTCGGCGATGTCCTGACCCTGCAGCTCGGTCTCAAGCACACCGATTGTCTCGCCAAGGAGAAATGCGGCATCGACGAGGGTTGTGGCTGCAGTAACGAACCTGAATCTGCCGAAGCCGGCAGCGGGGCGTGCTGCTGACCCGGCCGCCGCGCACGCAACGTTTGGCGTTGCGCGGAGCAGGGCGGGCGTTTCGCTGGCCGGCGCTGATGAAACTCGACATTCCCGCCGGCGATTTCGCCGGCTACATCTTCGACCTCGATGGCACGCTGGTGGACACCATGCCGCTGCATTACCGCGCCTGGAACCGGGCGATGCAGCACGCGGGATTGAAGGAGGAGTTGAGCGAGGACCTGTTCTACTCGCTCGGCGGCATGCCGACGCGCGGCGTCGCCAAGGTTTTCGCGGACCACTACGGGCTCACGCTGGATGTGGAGAAGGTCTTCCACCAGAAGGAGGCGCTGTTCCTCGAGCTGAAGTCGGAGATGAAGGTGATCGAGGCGGTGGTCGCGTTTGCGCGGAAGGCGGTGAGCCAGGGCCGGCCGGTCAGCGTGGCGTCGGGCGGCCCGCGCGACATCGTGCGGCATACGCTGGAGCTGATGCACCTGCAGGATCTTTTCCCGGTGGTGGTGACGCCCGAGGATGTAGTCCACGGCAAGCCGGCGCCAGATATGTTTCTGCTCGCGGCGAAAAGAATGGGTGTCGCGCCGGCGCGCTGCCTCGTGTTCGAGGATGCGGTGCCGGGCATCCAGGCGGCCGAGGCGGCCGGGATGAAGTGGGTGCGCGTGCCGAGCCGGGCCTGAGCGGGCGGCCGCTTTTGATTTGAACCGGCGCCCGTCAGACGGTGGGCTGGCCGCATGACTTTTGCCGAACTCGCCAACAAGGGGATCCTGACGCAGCCGGTGTATGAACCGGGCAAGCCGATCGACCAGGTGGCGCGCGAGCTCGGCCTGGACCCGGCGGGCATTGTCAAGCTGGCGTCGAACGAGAATCCCTTCGGGCCGTCGCCCAAGGCGATGGCGGCGGCGGAGCGCGCCGTGCGCGAGATGAACCTCTACCCCGATGGCGGCTACTACGCCCTGCGGCAGAAACTGGCGGCCAAGTGGAGCCTCGGCCTGGACCAGTTCATCATCGGCGACGGGTCGAACGAACTGCTCGAGCTGCTCGGCCACGCGTTCCTTGCGCCGGGCGTTGAGGGCGTGATGCACCAGTCGTCCTTCATCGTCTACAAGCTGGTCACGCTGATGTTCGGGGCGACGCCCGTCGAGGTGCCGCTGGTCAACATGCAGCAGGACCTCAAGTCGCTCGCCGCGGCCATCACGCCGCGCACGCGCCTGGTCTTCCTCGCGAGCCCGAGCAACCCGGTGGGCGCGGTCAACAGCGCGGCGGAGATCACGGCGCTGGTGCGCGGGCTGCCGCCGCACGTCATCCTCGTGCTCGACGAGGCGTATGCGGAGTATCTCGACGAGGTGTTCGACCTGCGGCCGCTGATCGCGGAAGGACGGAAGGTGATCGGCCTGCGGACCTTCTCGAAGATCTACGGGCTGGCGGCGCTGCGCGTCGGCTACGGCTACGCCGCCCCGGAGCTGATCGCGATCGTGCAGCGCGCGCGGCAGCCATTCAACGTGAACGGCATCGCCGTCGCGGCGGCCGGCGCCGCGCTCGACGACCATGAATTCGTGGAGAAATGCCGGCGCGAGAATGCGGCGGGGCGGACGTTCCTGGGCGACGGATTCAAGCGGCTCGGGCTCGCGTTCGTGCCCGGCGGCGGAAATTTTCTGCTGGTGAAGGTGGGCGACGGCGCCGCGGTGTTTGCCGCGTTGCAGTCCCGCGGCCTGATCACGCGACCGGTCAAGCCCTACGGCCTGCCGGAATGGCTGCGCATCACCGTGGGCACCCGCGCGCAAAACGAGCGCCTGCTGGCGGCCCTGGCGGAAGTCATCCGTGTCTAGAGGCGGCGCGGACCGAGGGCGGTCTGCAGCGCGGCGAGGAGATCTTTTTGGGCAGGCAGCAGCAGGAGCCGGTCGCTGCCGAGCGCGGTCCGGGCCCGGGAGAGGATTTCGCGCGAAGGCTGGCGGGTGCGCAGGAACTGTCCGAGGTGGACGGGCAGGTTTGCGGCGGCCCCCGTGTCGAGCTCAAGCCGGATCAGATGGGTCAGCGCGGCCTGGTTGAGTGGATCGGCCTCGGCGGCGCGGCCCAAGACGGCGAGGGCCAGCTCACGGGCGCCCAGGGTGGAGAGCCGGTTGGCCACGGCGACGAGATTGTCGGCGCGGAGATTTTTCTGCGTGAGCAGATGGTCGAGCGAGAGCCGGGCCTCGTCCGTCCGTCCGAGTCCGCTCAGGGCGACCGCCTGCAGGCCGTTCAGGACCGGGGCGAACTGGCTGGTCCACTCGGGGTATTCGCGCGTGGAGCCGGCAAGGAGGTCGAGCGCCGTCTTGAATTCGCCCGCGACGATGTGCGCCTCGGCGACCATGAGGGCGGCGGCACCGGCGTTTTCGGGATAGGGGGCGAGGGACTGCTGCACACGGCGGGCCAGGGCGGGCTGGCCGGTGCTCGCGGCGAAGTCGGCGAGCAGCAGCAAGGCGGCGGGATCGCGCCCAAACTGCCGGAGGAAGGTCGCCGTTTCCCGTTCCAGCCGGACTTGGTCGCCCCGCCGGTGGTGGAGCTGAAGGTAGGCCACGCGCGGCGCCGGCGCGAGCGGATCGCCGGTTACGCGCTCGACGAGGGCGGACTCCCATTCGCTGCTGCGGCCCAAGGATTGGTAGTAGCCGGCCAGCAGGGCGAGGGCCGCATCGTGCTGGGGGTGGGTCGTCAGATGCTCCTTGAGGTGAAGCAGGGCCAATTCGGGATAGCCGCGTTCCCAGGCGATGCGTGCCTGCAGGAGGACACCGTCGGCGGTATCACCCAGGCGGTAGCGCATAAGCAGATGCTCCGCCTCGTCGTAATTGCCGTGATAATAGGCCGCGGTGGCCGCAAAGGTGGCAAGGAGAGGCTTGGTGGCGGAGTTGGTCGGCGCGGCCAGCATCCGGCTGGTGATCTGGAGCAGCTTGGCGTCTTCCCGGAACTCCAGCAGGAAGGACAGCGTGCTCTGCAGGTAAGCGGTATTGTCCGGCAGGCAAGCCAGTCCGTCGATCAGCACCTCCCGGGCGAGGTCGGGCCGGCGGTAGGCGAGATAGACCCGGGCGAGCAGCGTGCGGCCCTGGGTATTCGCGGGCGCCTTGCTCACGCCGATGCGCAGCTTTTGCACGGCGAGGGTGTAATCTCCCTGCCGGAGCAGGGCTTCGCTTTGCGCGATGTAGTGATTGCCCTGATTTACCCGGTATTGCGGCCACCGGCCGGGCCACAGCAGGTCGACATACTTTACCTCAGGGAAGTCCCGGCGGTATTTGACAAAGAGCCAGGCGCCAAAAGTGAGGAAAAGCCATGCTCCCACTCCCAAAATACCGGCCACCACCCCCAATCGGCACCACCAGATGCTTAAAATCAGCCTTTGCGGGCCTAAGTCCGATTTTTTAACAGGTCGCTGGTTCACGATGTGATTTAAATCCGCTGAATTTTCCTCACTAGCAAACAACCTTCAGACCGAGTGAGCCAGGCCTCTTTGTCATCGAAAAATGGCATAGTATAGGCTTGAATAAGAAAGTGATTTGCAGTTCTTTCGCCCACCTACTCTCAAACTGACCTAAGACTCTACACTGGAGCCTGATTAATGAAGCACTACATCACTAAAATCGCACTGTTCTCTCTCTGCCTAGGCCTGTCCACGGCTAAAGCCGCTCCATTCATGGCGGTTGGAGACAATGCCGAACTCTTCGTCACGGCCGGCGCACTGCTCTCTTCGGACGATAACATCTATCTGGGCGCCTCGGGCAAGAGCGATACCATCTACAGCTTTACCCCTGGTTTGGATCTGGTGTTTGGCAAAGGATCGGCCGTCACTGGCGACGTCTACTACAACGAGGAAATCCGCCGCTACAGCTCGCAGTCCAAGCAGAATGTTAATCTGGCCACGGTCGGAACCAGGGCGGCCTACTCCAATGGAGTTTCGAAAGCTGATTTCAACGCCTCGTATGCTGAAATCGCCCAGAATCAAGTCGGAGCAACCCTATCCAGCGACATCGCCCGGCGCAATGTCACGAACTTGAGCGGGAAGACGGAATTCGGTCTTACGGAAAAAACATCACTCTCCATCGGCTTGGCCTACGACAAGGTCCACTATGTTCCGGTTGCCTTTACGAGCAGCGATGTGTTGACGATCCCCGTCGATGTCTACTTCAAAGCCACCCCCAAACTCGACTGGAGTGCGGGCTATTCCTACCGGTCCACCGCCTTGTCGGGCAGCGGCGATGACAGTCGCGACAGTTTCTTCAATATCGGCGCCCGCGGTGAATTTACCCCCAAGCTGACCGGGCAAGTCCGGGTGGGTTATACCGCCCGCTCCTTCGACCGGGCCGGCAGCCAGTCTCTCGTTGGTTTGAGCGGGGGCCTCACCTACGCTTATTCCGAGAAAACGAGCGTCCTGATTAATGCCAGCAATGACTTCGGCAACTCCGGCACCGGTGACTCGACCAAGAACCTCTCCTTTGGCGCCAGTATCGCCAACCATCTCTCGGAACAGTGGGCCCTGAATGCCGGCCTCAGCTGGCGCTCGACCAAATATCCCACCCGCACCGATGATTATGTCGAAGGCTCGATCGGGGCGACCTACAGTTACAATGCTTACCTGAACTTCAACGCCAACTACATCTACCGGGACAACAGCTCGAACATGGCCAGCGCCGGAACAGCGTTCACCAACAATGTGTTCAGCCTTGGGGCCAGCGTCCGCTATTGAGGGCCTCGGTTGATTTTTTGACGGAAGAAGGTCGTCGATCTTCTTCCGTTTTTTATTCCTAAACTCCATGCGATCACGACTCATCGGGCTGCTGCCGCTCCTCGCCCTGCTGTTGGGCGTGCTGCCGGCCGCCGAAACGCCGGCCCCGACGCCGACTCCGGCGCCGACGGATTATGTGCTGCAGCCCTCGGACTTGATCAGGGTCCTGATCTTCCAGGAACCCGATCTCCTGCGCGAAGTGCGCATCACCCAGGAATACACCATCAACCTGCCGATGATCGGCACGATCGACCTTCGCGGCCGCACGGTGCGGCAGGCGGAAGAGATCATCCGCAGCCTGTATGATCGGGACTATCTGGTGAACCCGCAGGTCAACCTGACGGTGCTGGAATACTCGCAGCGGACGGTGCAGGTGGTCGGGGCGGTCAACTCACCCGGGTCCGTGGTGTTCCCGCCCGAGCAGAAAATGGGGCTGGTGGAGGCGATCGCCCGCGCCGGCGGGCAATCCCGCATCGCCGACCTGAAACGGGTGCAGCTCACCCGCACCAGTGCCGAGGGCAAGACCGAGACTTTCACCATCAATGTGGTCGACCTGATGAAGGGCGCCTCCGGGGAACAATGGCTCCTGCTCAAGGGCGATGTTGTCCTTGTGCCCGAAAAACTTTTCTGATTTGCGCAACATGGACACAGTGCCGAAAGCCGAGAAAGCCCAGGGATCGGGCGAAGCCTATCCCTACACCTACTATGGCACGAGCTACAGCGGCTACGGCTCGCCCGGGCATGGCGACAACCAGATGCAGCGCAGCATGCAGGATTACGTGCTCATCCTGCGCGAGCGGGCCTGGTATATCGTGCTCGTCTTCGCCCTGGTCTTCTCGGCGGCCACGATCTTCACGTTCACCCGCGTGCCCCAATACCAGTCCGTCGCCAGCGTGCAGGTATTTCGCCGCGATCCGGTCGTGATGCAGGTGCAAGGCGTGGTGGACAATGAAATCCGCTCGGCGGAGGACCTGAACACGCAGGTGAAGGTGCTGGAGAGTTTCGCCATCGTCCAACGGGTCGCCGACCGGCTCACGGGCGAGGACCTGAAGGCCTTCCTGGCCCCGTATCAGAAATCCGCGGCCTCGTCTCCTCCCAGTCCCGCCGAGATCATCTTCCGGGAACGCAAGATCGTGCCGGTGCGCCTGAGCCTCGTGCTCCAGGTGCAATACGCCCACCCCGACCGGCATGTCGCCGCCAAGGTCGCCAATCTGTTCATCGACGAATACATCGCCTACAACTCGCGGCTGCGCATCGAGGACTCCATGAAGGCCGTCGACGACCTGAAGGAGCGCGCCGAGCAACAGAAGAAGAAGGTCGAGGAACTGGCCATCAACCTGCAGGCCTACCGCGAGAAGAACAAGATGGTCTCGCTCGACCAGCGCAAGGACATCGTCACCGAGAAACTCAAGGCCCTCAACGCCTACGTCACCCAGACCACCTCGCGCCTCAACGAGGCGGAGATCCGCTGGCGCCAGGTGCAGGAGCGCAAGGCCACGCCGGCGCAGCTGCTCGACCTGCCCTTCATCTCGAGTTCGCAGCTGATCGGCCAGCTCGTGCAGCAGGTGTCCGCCCAGAAGATCGTCATGTCTCAGCTGCGCGAACACTACCGCGACAAGCATCCCAAGATGATCGAGGCGGTGAATTCCCTCGCCCAGACGGAGCGGGAGCTCAGCCGCGCCATCGACTCGACCGCCGCCATGTTCGAGGCGGATTTCCAGACGGCCAAGCGCAACGACGAGGAGGCGCGCGCCAACCTCGTCCGTCAGGAAAGCGAGTCGCTGGAGCTGGACCGCTACGCGGTGGAATATTCCAATCTCGTCCGCGATTACGACATCAACGAGCACCTGCTGAACAGCATCCTCGGCCGCATGCGTGAGACCTCGATGAGCAGCACCATCGAGACCCAGAGTGCGCGGGTGGTCGACCGGGCCGCCCCGGCGCTCAAGCCCTTTTCGCCCAATATTCCGCTCAACCTCGCCCTCGGTTTCCTCGGCGGCCTCGCGCTCGGCACGGCCTTCGCCTTCTTCGTCGCTTACATCGACGACCGGGTGAAGAGCTCCTTCGACATCGAGTCGGTGGTCGGCCTGCCGCTGATCGGCATCGTGCCCGAGATCAAGCGGCTCGACCAGCCCGAGAAGGCCCAGATCGTGGCCAACAACCAGGACAAGCAGGTCGTGGAATCCTTCCTCACGCTGCACTCCAGCCTTCGCCTCAAGGACGAAAGCAAGCGCGCCCAGGCCATCCTCGTGACGAGCACCATTCCCGGCGAGGGCAAGTCCTTCACCACGACGAACCTCGCCCTCACCTTCGCCGCCCACGGCGAGAAGGTCGTCATCGTGGACTGCGATCTCCGCAAGCCGAACATCCACAAGTCGTTTCGCCTGGAGAATCTCAAGGGTGTGATCGACGTGTGCGCGGGCACGCAGACGGTCGACCAGGTGCTCTGCCGGAACGTGCACCCGAATCTCGACGTCATCCCCGCCGGCGGCCGGGCCAAGAACCCCACCCAGATCCTCAACAGCAAGAACTTCGAGCTGATGCTCTCCGAGCTGCGCAAGCGCTACGACCGTATCTTCATCGACACCCCGCCGCTGGCGGCCGTGAGCGACGCCCTGATCATCCTCCCGCTGCTCGACGGCTCGCTGTTCACCATTTTCTTCAACCGCGTCCGCCGCAAGGCCGCGCAGTTCAGCGCCCGGAAGCTGCTCGAGGTGAATGTGCCGTGCTTCGGCGCCGTGCTCAACGGCCTCAACCTTGCGGTCTCCGGCTACTACTACGCCCAGTATTACGACAAGTCCTACAAGGACTACTACGTGACGATGGCGAAGCAGGACCCGGGCACGGTCGAGCGCTGAGCCCGGTTGAAGGCGGAGCGCGTTGACCTCAACGCGCTTGGTTGGTGATTCATGTAGGGGCGCGCCTTGTGCGCGCCCATGGGCGTGGACGAGCCACGCCCCTACATTCGACGCAAATGCTTCAGCGCCGTGCCGCGGCGCGCTTCAACCGGTCGTTGATGGCCGTCGCGAGCCCGCCGGGGTCGCCCGGCAGCGGCTCCATCCAGATCTGCCGGTAACGGCCCGCATCGGCCCGGCGCAGCACATCGTAGAGGTTGCGCGCCATCTCGGTCAGCGCTCCACGCCGGCTGAGCCAGAAGACATCTTTGGCCGGCTTGATGGCGGGCTGGCGCAGCAGCACGCCGGCGACACCGGCCGACAGTTTGGCGGGCGGCCGGCGCAGGACGAGCGGTGTGCGCGGGCTGTAGTGTCGTTCCAGCATGCCCGGGGCGAGCTGGCGCGTCCGCGAGCCGCGCGACTTGGCGCCAGACACCTTCACGCCAAGCAACTGCTGGATCTGCGCGGCGGTCACGACTCCAGGCCGCAGGATGCGCGGCCGCGCCGGGTTCGTGATATCCAGCACGGTCGATTCCACGCCGACGGCGCATGCGCCACCGTCGAGGATGTGCGGGATGCGTGAACCCAGACCTTCGCTCACATGGGCTGCGGTGGTGGGACTGATATAGCCGAAAAGATTGGCGCTGGGCGCGGCCAGCGGGATTTTCGCCAGCTGCAGCAGACGGCGGGCGAGGGGATGCGCGGGGGCGCGGATCGCCACGGTCGGACCGCCGGAGGTCACAAGGCCAGGCACGCAGGGCTTCTTCGGCAGCACCAACGTCAGCGGGCCGGGCCAGAATCGGCGCGCGAGGCGCCGGGCCGCCGGGTTGAACTCCGCCAGTTCCTCCGCGTGGGCCAGGTCGAGCACATGCACGATCAACGGGTCGTTGGCCGGCCGGCGCTTGGCGTGGAAGATCGCCCGGCAGGCCTTGGCGTCGAGCGCATGGGCCGCCAGGCCGTAGACCGTCTCCGTCGGGATCGCCACGAGTTCGCCGCGCTGCAACGCCGCGGCCAGGCGGCGCAGGTTGGCGGGGGTCGGGCGATGGATTTGGGCCTGCATGGATCCGGGCAATAAAAAAGCCGGAGCGAAGGCTCCGGCTGAAAGGCTAAGCCGGCAACGGCTTATTGCATCGTCAGCATGTTGCGCGCGCGCTTGATCTTGGCCGTGACCTTGCGCTGCTGCTTGGCCGAGAAGCCGGTGTATTTGCGCGGCAGGATCTTGCCCGTGTCCGTGATAAAGCGGCTCATCAACTGGGGGCTGGTGAAAGGAATTTCCTCGGGCTTGAGGGTCTGGGTCTTGGTTTCGGTCGTGCTCATGTTTGAAAAAGGAGTCGGAAGGTTGGCTTTCCACCCCGGCCTGTCAACGGGCATTTTTGGTTTGCCAAACCCCGTCCGCGGGCATGTCTGGAAATGGCTTTAGTCCCCGTAGCTCAAATGGATAGAGCACGCGTTTCCTAAACGTGTGATCCCGGTTCAATTCCGGGCGGGGGCACCAGCCTTCGCTCCTTTGGAGCTACGGCCCGGCAAGCCACTCTCGGGCGAAGGCGGTCGCGCCGAAGCTCGCCGAACATGGGCGGCTGCTACATTCCGCTGCGGAAGGTCTTGTGGTCCACGGTGCCGCTGGTGCGCACCAGCTTCAGGGCCTTGCCGTATTCCTCCAGTAGGCGCAACGCATAGCGGAGCCGCTGGCGCTGGAGGGTGTCCTCCTTGCCGAGGTCCGTCGCGCCGTCCGGTGTATTCAGGTTTTGTTCGGCGTGGTGGATGATGACATGCTCCGGGATCCAGCACAGCCGGTTGTTTTTGTAGCCGCTCATGCGCAGCTCGGCCACCGGGTAGCTGCCGCCGCGCATGGCCGACACGGTCACGATCAGGCCGGGTTTGTGGCCGATCTCGCCAGCGGTGCAGTTGAGCAAAAAGTTCTTCACGCCGGGCGTGGCCATGCCGCTCCACTCAGGGGTCAGGACCACCAGCGCGTCCGCCGCTTGCAATTCGGCCGAGATCGGATCCCACAGCGCATCGGGTGCGCCGCCCGTCGTCTCATCCCACAGGGGCAGGGGGTTCCCGCTCAGGCTGTAGAGATGCGCCTCGGCTCCGGGATGCTCGCGGGTCAGCACCGACTGCACATACTTCGCGACCTTGAGCGTCTGCGCTTCCGCCCGGTGGCTGCCGCTGAGGATGAAGAACTTCATGTGCGAACCTATGCCTTACCTAGGGCTTGCTTGCAAGCGGGCCGCGCGCAAACATTCCGCCCCGTGTCCAACTCCTTCGGCCAGAATTTCCGCATCACCACCTGGGGCGAAAGCCACGGGCCGGCCGTGGGCGTGGTCATCGACGGCTGCCCGGCGCGCCTGCCGCTGACGGCGGAGGAAATCCAGACCGACCTCGACCGGCGCCGCCCCGGGCAGAGCGATATCACGACACCCCGCAAGGAGGCCGACAAGGTCGAGATCCTGGCCGGCGTGTTCGAGGGCCTCACGACCGGCGTGCCCATTTCCCTGGCGGTGCACAGCAGCGACCAGCGTCCCGCCGCCTACGACGAGATGAAGGAGAAATTCCGTCCGTCGCACGCGGACTACACCTACCAGGCCAAATACGGCCATCGCGACCACCGCGGTGGCGGACGGTCTTCGGCCCGCGAGACCATCGGCCGGGTGGCGGCGGGGGCGGTGGCGCGGAAAATACTCTACCTCGCGAACAAGCTCGAGATCCGCGCCTACGTCACGCAGATCCACGATATCATCGCCCCGCCGATGGGCGGTTTCCCGACGCTCGCCGAGGTGGAGGCCACCTCGGTGCGCTGTCCGGACGAAAGCACCGCCACTCGCATGATCGAGCGCATCAAGCAGGCGCGCAGCGCGGGCGACTCCGTCGGCGGCATCATCGAGTGTCGCGTGCGGAATGTCCCCGTGGGACTGGGCGAACCGGTGTTTGACCGGCTCGAGGCCGACCTGGCCAAGGCCATGCTCTCGCTGCCGGCGACCAAGGGCTTCGAGATCGGCAGCGGTTTCGCCGGCACCCTGCTCAAGGGTTCGCAGCACAACGACGCCTTCGTGACGAAGGGCGGCCGGATCCGCACCGCCACCAACCATTCCGGCGGCGTGCAGGGCGGTATCAGCAACGGTGAGGAGATCGTCTTTCGCACCGCCTTCAAGCCCACCGCCACCATCCTCCAGACCCAGAAAACGGTTGATATTCGCGGGGCCGAGACCGAACTGCTGGCCCGCGGCCGCCACGATCCGTGCGTGCTGCCGCGCGCCGTGGTCATTGTCGAGGCCATGACGGCCCTGGTGCTCGTCGATCACTGGATGCGCCAGGCCGCGCAGAACCAAACCTTCAAGTTTTGATTTTACACCAAGAACGCAAAGTTCGCTAAGCGGCTTTGCCTTGGTTGCATTCTTGGCGCCCTTGGCGATCTTCGTGTGAAAATGAATTCTGTTTACTTTATCCTGGGCACGCCCGGCTCCGGTCGTCGCGCCATCGTGCGCGACCTGATCGAAAACGGGCTCGCGCCGGAGGAGAGGGCGCTGGTGCTGCTGGCGGAGGACGAGGAGGCCGACCCGGCGGACACCAAGCTGGTGGGCCTGCCGAACACCGAGCTTCGCCGCTGGAAGTGGACCGAGCCGGCGCTGCCGCCGGTCGAAGGGCTGGGAGCCGCAACGGTCTTCTTTATCGCCGACTCACGGATCAGCCCGATGGACCAGCTGGAAGCGCTCAAGCCCTGGCTCGAGGAGCACGGGGCCACGCTCGCCCGGATCTTCTGCGTCGTGGACTGCCAGCTCGCCGAAAAGCAACCGGTGCTCCGGCAGTGGTTCGACGCCTGCATCCATTTTGCCGACGTCGTGTTCCTCACCCGCCGTGAGGGCCTGGCCAACAAGTGGCTCAGTGATTTCATCGGCCATTTCAAGGACCAGCATTTCCCCTGTCATTTCGTGCAGGTCAAGACGAAGGGCGACCTCATCACGCCCCTGGTGTGGCTCGACCCCACCGCGCGCCGCGTCTCGCAATACTTCGACGAGGGCGAGAGCTATGAGATCGAAGGCCTCGAGACCGACGATGAGGAGGATGACGAGGAGGACTCCGGCCTGCTCCCGCCCGAGCCTTATTTCGTGCGGCTGAGCAGCGGCCGGCGCGAAAAGGAAGTCCCCGACCTCCGCGACTACCTGCCGAAGAAATAACCCGCCCGATTATCGGCGGAATCGCGGCAAGCGGTTGCGCTATACTGGGCGCATGATTCAACCAGAACTTTCCTTGGCCGCTTCTATCCAGTCCCTGCCCACGCCGCGCACGATGTATCGGGCGCTGGCCCGGCGCGACGCCGCCTACGAAGGCGTGTTTTTCACCGGCGTGAAGACGACCGGCATCTTCTGCCGCCCGACCTGCCGGGCCAAAAGGCCGAAGCCCGAGAACGTCGAGTTCTTCCCCTCGATCAACGAGGCGCTGCATGGCGGTTACCGTCCCTGCCGGCTCTGCCGGCCGATGGACAGCACCAAGCCCGTGCCGCCGCTCGTCGAGCGCCTGCGCCGCGCCGTCGAGGAATCCGCCGAGGGGCGCGTCAGTGACAAGGACCTCGCCGCCATGGGCATCGAGCCTTCGACCGCCCGCCGGCAGTTCCAATCGTATCACGGCATGACCTTTCATGCCTACCAGCGAGCCCGGCGGATGGGCCTAGCTTTGCGCGATGTGAAAGCCGGCAAGGCGGTCATCGATGTGCAGCTGGCGCGCGGCTACGAATCCACCAGCGGCTTCCGCGAGGCGTTCACGCGGGTTTTCGGCACGCCGCCGCGCGGGGCCAAGACCGGCCAGTGTCTGCTCGCTCAACGCATGGAAACCCCGCTGGGCACCATGCTGGCGCTGGCCGATGAGCAGAGCCTGCGCCTGCTGGAGTTCGCTGACCGCCGCGGGCTCGAACGCGAGCTCGTGCTGCTCCGCCGCCGGTTGAAATGCGCCATCGTGCCCGGCAGCAACGCCGTGCTGGCGGAAACACAGCGGCAGCTGACGCGCTACTTTGCCGGTGAGTCGCTGCGGTTTGACCTGCCGCTCGCGCCGGTCGGCTCCGATTTTCAGCGGCGCGTCTGGGCCGAACTGCGGCGCATCCCGGCCGGCCGCACCCGCAGCTACAAGGAAATGGCGGCGCGCGTCCGGCTGCCCAACGGGCACCGGGCGGTCGCCCGCGCCAACGGGTCCAACATGCTCGCCCTCGTGATTCCCTGCCACCGGGTCATCCGGTCGGATGGCGACCTTTGCGGTTACGCGGGCGGCGTCTGGCGCAAGCAGCGGCTGCTGGAACACGAGCGCAAGTTTGCCTTGGGTGGAGCACGCTGACCCAGTACGCGGTGTTTCCCCATGTTTCCGGATGGGTCCCGATGTGCTCTTCAGAGGGGAAATCAGAAACCCGATGTTTCCCGAAGGGGTCGAAAAGCGCCGAAACGGAAAGAGATGTAGAAATCAGGGTGTAGAAAAACACCAGCCATCTCCGGCGAGAATATAGATAAGCTGGGGACTGACGATCTAGTGTCCCGTCAGATAAGTTTGCTGCATAATCTCAAGAGACCAATTTCCGAATGTTGCAGGCGATTTTGACCCGCGGAGCCAATCCCCCACGCCTGAATCGCCTGCAAGCAGGCTCCTACACTATGAACCGAACTTGTCTGACACCACATTAGGGTGTGTTTGCAAAATACCTTAACCGCCCAATCTGGCGCTCAATCCATCACTTTCGCTGCCGGTCATCCTGAGCCGGGCGAAGGATCCAGAAGCACGCGTGACTCCTGCTGGATCCTTCGCCCGGCTCAGGATGACAATCAGAGGATTTTCCAAATACACCGCAGTAGCGCTCTCCTTCTGACCGGCTGGAAAAAGGACGGTCGGCAGGCCGAGGAAATTGCTTACACGCGGTAGAATTGCTCGGCGTTGCGCACGTAGAGCCGGTGCTGTTCATCCGGTGAGGTTCCGGACACGGCCTGGTCCAGCACCTCCACCCACCGCGGGTAGTCGGCGGCCTGGGTGGACACCGGCCAGTCGCCGCCGAACATCACGCGGTCAAAACCGAAACAGTCGATCACGTGGTCCAGGTAAGGGCGCAGGTCGGCCGGCTGCCACCGATCAAAGTCGGCTTCGGTCACGAGGCCGGAAATCTTGCACCAGACGTTGGGCCAGCGGGAGAGTTCGCGCAGTTCGGCGCGCCAGGGATCGAGCAGGCCGGCCTTGATGTCGGGTTTGGCAATGTGATCGAGCACGAAGCGGACCTCGGGGCATTGGCGCACGAGCCGGATGGTGCGGGCGAGCTGGCGGTGGTTGACGCACAGGTCGAAGCTCAGGCCGTGGCGAGGCAGTAGTTGCACGCCGCGCACGAAGCCGGGCTGCAGGCAGAATTCCGGGTCGGCCTCGAACTGGATGATGCGCCGGATGCCCTTGATGAGCGGGTTGGCCGCAAGGCGCGTGAGGTCGGCCTCGACCGCGTTTCCTTTCTCGAGCGGAGCCCATGGCACGATACCACGGATGCGCGGCTCAACGGCGGCGACCTCGGCGACCCAGTCTGCTTCCTGCTGGAATTGGGCGAAGTCGCACTCGCACTGCAGGAACACCATCTTCGCGACCTGCACCGGGCCGCAGGCGCGGCGGTAGTCCCCGATCAGGTGGTTGCGATTCAGCCGGGGGACATTCGCCAGCCAGGGATAGCGGAGCCGGCCGAGATCCCAGAGATGGAGATGGGAGTCGACGATCGGGAAGGCGGGCATGTGGGTGCGAACGGCAGGTTCGGTTACCGGTTCACCTGGTTCTTGAGCCGCTCGCCGCGCAGGCCGCGGGCGGCCTCCTTGGCGGCGAGGCGCTGGAGGCGCGGAATGCTGCTCTCGCTATACCAGGCGACGTGGGAGGTCAGCAGGGCGTTGGGCGCCGCGCGCAACGGATGATCGGCGGGGAGAGGTTCCGTCTCGAACACATCCAGGCCGGCGCCGGCGATCGTGCCGGCGGTGAGCGCGGCGGCGAGCGCGGCGGTGTCGATCAACGGGCCGCGCGCGGTGTTCACGACCACGGCGGTGCGCTTCATGATGGCGAAGCGCGCGGCGGACACGAAGTGCCTCGTCTCGGCGGTGAGCGGCAGATGAAGCGAGAGCAGGTCGGCCTCGGTGAAGAGCGCTTCCAGCCCGATTTTTTCCACGCCGTCGCGGGCCATGGTCTCGGCCGGCACGAAGGGATCGTAAGCGATGCGTCGTCCGCCAAAACCGCGCATGATCGCATGCGCATGCCGGGCGATGCGACCGAAGCCCGCGGTGGCGAACACGGATGCGCCGAGCGCGGGCATGGGTCGGTCGGGCGTGATCTTCCAAGTCCCGGTCCGCAGACGGGCGTCGGTCTGCGGCAGCTGGCGGGCCAGCGCCAGCGCCAGCGACACGGCGTGCTCGGCGACCTCGTTGACCCCATAGTCCGGCACATTGCAGACCGGGATGCCGCGGGCCTTGGCGGCGGCGAGGTCCACGTTGTCGTAGCCGATGCCATAGCGCACGATGACCTTGCAGCGGGTGAGCGCGGCGATGACGGTGGCGTTGATCGGCGCCCACTGCACGAGCAGCGCGTCGGCCTCGCGGGCCGCGACGACGACTTCCTCGGGCGTCTTGCACTGGGCGGCGGTGAGGGCGCTGCCGGCCGCGGCGAGGACGCTTTCCTCGGCGCGGAGATGGGGGAATCCGTGGTCGGTGATGACAGTGTGGAACTGGTTCATGGGATAATTCAGCGGCTGCCGGCGATCCGGGTATTCTGGCCGAGGCCCTCGGGACCAAGGCCGTTGTAACCGCCGTCGACCGGCAGGTCGGTGCCGGTGATGAAGGAGGCGTCGTCGCTCAGCAGGAAAAGCACGGGCCCGGCTATCTCCACGGGGTGGCCCAGGCGGCCCAGCATGTGGAACTGGCCCCAGACCGGGTCATAGGTGGTGCGATCGCCGCCGGCGGCTTTGTCCACCTCGCGGGTCCAGATCCAGCCGGGACTGACACTGTTCACGCGGATCCGGTGCGGAGCGAGGTCGAGGGCGGCGCAACGGGTGAGCTGGGCGACGGCGCCTTTGGCGGTGTTGTAGGTCCAGCGGTTGGGCTGGGCGATCCAGGCGGAGATACTGGAGACATTCACGATCGCGCCGCCACCCTGGCGTTGCATGGGGCCGGCGACGAGCTGGGTCAGCTGCGCGAAGGCGAAGGGGCCGACGGTGAAGCTGCGGAGAAAATCCTCGCGCGTGGCCTCGAGCCCCTTGGCGACGAAGGAAAACGCATTGTTCACGAGGCAATCGATCCGGCCGTGCCTCTCGAGGGCGGCGGCCACGAGTTGGCGGCAGAAGGCCTCGTCGGCCATGTCCCCGGCGAGAAGCAGGGGGGTGAAGCCGGCGGCCGCGAACGCCGCGCGGCCTTCCGCGAGGTCGGCAGGCAGGCCCGTCGCCACGACCTGAGCTCCCTCGCGCAGCAGCTCGAGGGCGATGGCGTGGCCGATGCCGTTGGTGCCGCCGGTGACGAGGGCGACCTTGTCGTGGAAACGCTGCAGGATCGGGGTGCGGGTGGGCGGGATAGGCATGGCGGGGCAGGGAATCGCTAGGGGCAAATGACGGCCTTCAGGTCGGCGCCTTGGGCGGCGAGCATGCGGTGGAAGGCGGGCACGGCGTCCTTCAACTCGAAACGCTGCACCCAGGAGAGCGTTTCGACCTGGCCGGAGGCCATGAGGTTGAGAGCCTGGCGGAGCTCGTCGATCTTCGCGGCGTAGGTGCCGAGCACCTGTTTTTCCGGCAGCGTGATGCCGTAGGTGTCGACAGGCAGGGTGTTCTCGTGGAGGCCGATCCAGACGGAGGCGCCGCCGGGGCGGAGCGCCTCGAGGGAGGTCCGTTTCGTGATCGCGCTGCCGACCGCATCGACGCTCAGGTCCGCACCCTCGCCGGCGGTGGCGGCGCGCAGGATATCGGCGACATCCTCCTCGCGCGGATTGATGACGCGGGCGGCGCCGAGCCTTCGCGCGACCGCGAGACGTTCCGGGCTGAGGTCGGCGACGAAGACGCGCGTGCCCCGCAGCACTTGCAGGGCCTGCAGGCAGAAGAGACCGATCGGGCCGGCGCCGATGACCAGGGCGGTGGCGGCGGGCAGGTGGCGCGTGAGGTTGACGACGTGGATGCCGTTGGCGAGCGGCTCGGCCAGCGCGGCGGCCTCGGCGGGCAGGCCGGCGGGCCAGGGGATGAGGCAGCGCGCCGGGACGTTGACGAACTCGGCGAAGGCGCCGGGCCGGTGCATGCCGAAGATCTGGCGGTCGGCGCAGAGATGGGTGTCGCCTCGCCGGCAGCGCACGCAGCGGCTGCAGGGCACAAGGGAATTGCTCACGACGCGCGCGCCCGGCCGCCAGTCACAGACCGCGGCGCCGGACTCGACGATCACGCCGCAGAATTCGTGGCCCATCACGAGCGGCGGGGTGCGCCGCGGGCTGCGGTTCTTGAAGGTTTCCAATTCGCTGCCGCATAGTCCGCAAGCGGCCACGCGTAACCGGACTTCGTCGGGCAGCAAAGGCAGGGAGGCGATCTCGGCGATTTCAAGGCGATCGAAGGCGGGGTAATACAATGTGCGCACTTTGTTCCTTTCGAAGGCTACCAGCCGTAGCCGATGGCGGTGGTGATCCGCTGGTCAGTCCGGTAGGCCGGGTTCAGCACGGATTGGTCATACAGATATTCGTATCGTAAACTGAGCGTCGAGCGGTTCACCGCGCGACTCACCAGGGCGGAGTTAAACCTCAGCCGATAATTGCCGCTCCCGAGGGGACCATGGGATGATACTCCCGGGTCGATGGGGAAGGTGGTGACGGTCTCGCTTGAGAGGGCTGCGCTCAGCTCCTGGCTGAAATGCAGGCCGTTGCCCCACGAGCGGGAATAGTCCTCGAACATCATGCCCAGAATCCCCTGGCTGTTGGGAGCGTCGCCGTGCTCCTGGAAGCGTCCGGAAACGGCAAAGCCTACGTGGGCGGCCTGCTTGGAGTTTTCGGCCAGGCGCAAGCCCACTCCGGCCTGTTCCTCGGCGCTGAGTTTGATGTTCCGGATGCCATCCCTGAATCCGGTGCTTAACGACTGGATGAATATGCGCTGAGTCAGGTCGTGGCGCCAAAGCAGGTCCGCGTCCAACCGGTCCGTCTGTCTGGTTCCGGCCAGCTCGGATTGGAGCAGCTTGGCCGTGATGCGATAGGAGTCCGGCCCGTCCTTGCCCGTGATCTCCACGCGCGAGCTGAGGTTTCGCACCAAGCTCACGCCCGACTGCTGGGAATAGCCAAACTCGATCTGTCTTCTCCAGGCGGCGCGCGTTGGCCTTTGGGTCGGATTGGCCGGAGCGATCCGCGCTGCGGCCTGCAGATCGGAATCCGTCATGATGGGCGGCGGCACGGCCAGGGCGGTGCGCGGAATGGAGATTTCACCAAGGGCATCATGCCATATCACGATGGTGTCCGCCGTTTCCCGGATCTGCTGCCCGCTGACCCGGTCCCCGTTGGCGAGACTCCAGGTCGCCGCCACGCCGGCGCCCGGCTGCAGGAGCCCAAGCCCGATCAGCAGTCCGGCGATGGCAAGGGGGAAGCGACTGGCAGAGTGCATGGGGTGGCTCAGAAGTGCTTCGGGTCGGCCGGATCCTGATAGCGGGTCGTGTAGGTTTTTTGGCTGGCAGCGAGCTTCAGGAAGACGTCGACCGGCACGACCTCGGTCGGGCCGCTGAGCTGCTTTACGATGTCGACGAGGCTGTTCACGTCATTGGACTCGCGGACGTGCACGAGGAGGAAGTAGGGCCGCTTGGCGTTGAGGGCGATGAGCTCGTTCAGGTCGGCGGCGACCTCCTCGCGCGGGCGGCGCGGGTCGATGTAGTATTCGTAGGAGAGCATCGGCCGGGTGTCGCGCAGGTCGCGCGTGCGAGCCGGGCCGTAGCCGTTGATGAAGCCGATGACGTTCGGGAAGGCCGCGTAATAGCGGTCGACGGTCTCCTTGGTGAGGTCCGTGTTGCCCACGTTCCCGTCGGCGGCGGAGTTGTCCATGATCTCCATGATGTGCTCGTCAAGGGCGGCCATCATCTCGCGGGCCTCCTGCATGAGCAGCGGAAAGCGGTCGGCCGGGATGTGGTTCGGATACATGTAGCCCGGACCGGAGAGCCCGCCGATGAAGTAGTCGTTGGGGGTGGCGCTCTCGTGGAAATACTCGAGCGCGGCGGGGGAGAACTTCGTCCAGTTCATCGTGACCTGCCACGCGAAGGGCAGTTTGCCGCGGCCGGGTTTGGTCCAGACGCCGATGCCGATGCTGTCGGACTGCACGAAGGCGAGGTAGACCTTCGGTCCGGCCGTGAGCCTGGCGTCGGGGGCGACGTGGCCGGGGTTGGTAAACTTGAAGCCCGGGGTGAAGCCGAACTGGCAGTTGAAACTCAGGTTGGGGAGGTTGTGCAGGCCCTCCATCTTGAGCCCGTAGCCGGAGAGCAGGGTGGTGTGCTGCTCCTCGGTGTCCTTGCCGTAGGCATGCCAGCCGAAGACGATCGAGCCGGGCTTCAGCTCGGAGAGCAGGCGTTTCTCGAGCGCGAGTTCCTCCGGATGCTGCGGATTGGCGGAGAGGTCGTGGAAGAACATCTTCTGGCGGATGCCCCAGTCGGCCATGGCGGGCTGGCGCACGGCGCCGCGGTGGCCGCCCTGGAGCATGATGGCATCGTGCGTGCAGCGCGCCCAGTAGCGGTCGACCGCGTCGGCGTAGATCTGTGCGTCGGTGCGGCCGGTGTAGCGGCCGGTGAGGTCGTCGATCTTCCGCAAGCCGTGTTTTTCAACGAGCGGGACCTGGGCGGGCGTGACCACCAAAGCGTCCTCCAGGCCCGCGATGGTGAAGGCGACGTTGAGCGAAGCGGGGACCGCCGGATCCCAGACGACGTAGCCCTTGGCGCTGCCGTTGAAGCGGGCGAGCGCCTCCTCAGCGGTCTTGAGCTCGGCGAAGCGCACGTCGTGCTTGCGCTGGTAGAACTCGAAGAGCGGTTCGGTGATCTCCCACTGGAAATCCTTCGGGTGAATGACGTAGAACTGCGGGGCGGCGCGGTTGGCGAGGCCCTGCAGGCTGAGAAGCAGGGTCTTTTCCGGCAGGCCGCCGGCCACCTGCCAGTCGCCGTCCCAGCGCATGAACGCGGCGGAACGGGCGGAATCGGCGGCGAAGGCGCCGGTGCTGCAGATCAGGGCAAAAAGTAAAATGAGACGGCGCATGGATTATTTCTCCTCGGAAACCTTGGTGAAGCGGTAGACGAGCGGACGGGGGCGGGAGCTGTGGAGCTCAATAAGCAGCAGTTCGCGGTCGCCCTCGACGAGGCGGTATTCGGCGTAGATCCGCATCACGGCCTGCCCCTGGGAGATCTCGATCGGTGCATCCGCTTCGACACGAAGCGTGCGGCCCGCGTCCAGCCACGCGGCGCGGACGGGCGTGGGCTGGCCCTTGGCGGGATAGAGCGCCATGTGGCGCTGCTCGACGCGGAAGAAGGCCGGCAGGGAGACGGGATGCGCGGTATCGACGGTGTTGGTGGCGGAGAAATCGGTCCGGCCCCACTTCAGGTCGTGCCGCAGGCTGACCTGGCTGCCGGTGACGCTGATGACGAGGTCCCACGCGTGCCAGCCGTCAAGGACGGTGCTGCGCGAGCGATCGAGGCGCCAGCGGCCCTCGAAGGGCGAGGTGGCGGCCAGTGCCACGATAGGCAGAAGCAAGAAGAAAAGGACCGGAGCGAGGAATGATCGGAGGTGTCGCATGATGGATGGGCGTGAATCGAAAGTGGAGGGGCGGGAAAGTTACGGCGTGTCGCGGAAGCGGAGTTTCTCCGCGTCGCGGTCGAGGTAGGGGATGCCGCGGGTCATCCAGTCGGGCGCGGGGGCGCCCTTGAGGAAGTGGTCGAAGAACTGGTGCATGCGGCGGGCGAAATCCTCCTGGTCAACGCGGCGGCGCGGACTGTGGAATTCGCCGTTGTAGTTGAACAGGTAGGCTTCCTTGCCCGCCCGGCGCAGCGCGAGGAAGAACTCGACGGCCTGCGGCCACGGCACGATGTCGTCGTGGTCGTTGTGCAGGATCAGCAAGGGCGTTTGCACCTGCTGCGCAAAGAACACCGGCGAGTTTTCCAGGTAGAGGAGCGGCGCGTCCTGCAGAGTGACGCCGAGGCGGCTCTGGTTCTTCTCGTATTTGAACTGGCGCGAGCGGCCCGAGCTCTCCCCGATGCCGGCGGCGGCGCTGGTCATGTTGCCCACGATCGCCCCGGCCTCGGCGGCGCGGAAGCGGTTCGTCTGTGTGATGATGTAGGAGGTCTCGTAGCCGCCCCAGGAATGGCCCTCGAGGCCGAGGGCGTTTTCGTCGACGCAGCCCCGGCGGACCACGGCGTCGACCGCCGGCATCACGCAGCGGTAGGCGCTCTGGCCCGGATGGCCGGTGGTGTAGGCGATGTCGGGCATCAGCACGAGGTAGCCGTTGCTGGTGTAGAAGGAGGGGTCGATGACGGCGGACGGCGTCGGCGAGAAGAACCGGTGCAGGTTGCCCGACAGCCGCTCGTAGATGTAGACGATCATCGGGTATTTTTTCCGCGGATCGAAATTGGCCGGCTTGCAGAGCATAGCGGTCAATTCCACGCCGTCCGTGCTGCGGTAGCTGATCAACTCGTCGGAGCCCCACGTGAACGGCGCCAGCTGGGCGCCGCCGTCGGTGATCTTGCGCGGCTGGGCAAAGGCCGGGTCAGTCGCGAGAATGTCGGGGAACTCGTCGAAGCGCGATGCGGTGAGCAGGAGGACGTCGGCGGACAGCGCCCGGCCGAGGTAGCGATAGTCCTTGTCCGCCCACAGGAGGAGCTCCGGCGGGGTCCGGCCGTCGGACGTGAAGCGATAGAAGCCGGTCGCGCGCGTCGCCTCTTCTTCGCCGCGAAGGATGAGCGGACGGCCCAGGTCGGCGCCGCGGGGCTCGGCGCCCGGCAGGTTCGCTTCGATCGGTTGGAGGCGCAGCTGGATCCGGTGCTCGCGGCCGAAGCCGCCGGTCAGGTTGCGGGCGGGGCGATTGTCGGGAAACACCTGCCAAAGGTCGAAGCGGTCGTAGATCAGCAACGAGGCGCCGTCGGCGGTCCACCCGGCCGTGCCATAGGCACCGGGCATTTCCGGCATGTCGTGATTCTCGTCGAAAACCGCGAAAGGCAGGCTCCGGCTGAGCGGGTGGACCGAGCCGTCGCGAGCGTCGAGGGCGAACCACTGGCGGTCTGCGTAGTAGGCGATCCAACGGTTGTCGGGCGACCAGCGGACGCCGGCCTTCTCCCCCAGCGCGCGGACCGCGAGCTGGCGCGCGCCGGTGGCGGCGTTGACGAGATAGAGGTCGGAGTAGGCGCCATCGTAGTCGAGACGCGCGCGGTAGGGGCGGTCGTCCAACCCGAAGGCGAGCGAGCCGTCGTCGTTGAAGGCGAGCGTGGCCAGCGCCGGATCGGCGAGCTGGCGGAAAGCGTGGCTCTCCACGTCAAGTTCGCCCACGTAGGCGCGCTTGCGGTCCTGCTCGGCGCGGACTTTCTGCAGCGGTTGGATCACCTCGTCGTTCCAGCGCCAGAGATCGGCGGAGACTTTTTCCTCATCGAGCAGCGCAGCCAGACGCGGATCGGGTGCCGCGGGCTCTGGTGCGGTGGACACGTAGAGCTTGCGGCCGTCGAACGAGAACGCCGGCGTCACGTCCCCACTGAGCACGCTGCCCGCCGGCACGCCGGGCGAGTAGGCGGACAAAACGGCGGTGGCTCCGGCTGAGCCCCGGTGCCAGTAATAAAGGGAAAGCCCCGGTCGTTTCGCGCCGGCCTCGCCGCGGTCGCTGAGGAAGATGCCCTGGCCCTGCGCCCGGTCCCACGTGAACCGCACGTAGCGTCCCGGACCGGTGGCGAGCGTAACGGGCGGCGCCGGATCGCCCGGGGTGACGGCATAGGCACCATCGGCCGATTCGTCCCCGACGGAGACGAGGAACACGAGGGTCCGGCCGTCGCGGGCCCAGACATACTCGGTGACGTGGGGAAATACGCGCTCGGTGGCCGCCGCGAGATCACGCAGCACGAGTTCGGCGCCGATCTTGCTCTCCTGAGGCTTGCTGGCGGGCCCGTTGGCGACAGCGGAACCGGGTGCGGCCGTCCTGAGATAGGCCAGCCAGGCGCCGCCGTTGGCTGGGATCTGATGGCTCTGCACGCCGGCGAGGTGCGTGACCTCGCCGGTGGCCAAAGTGACGATGGCGAGGCTCTCGGATGGAAGTTCGGCGGCCTTCTTCCCGGCCCGTTTCGCCGCCAGCGTCTCGGCTTGGGGCGGAAAGACTCCGGCGATCGCGAAGCGGCTGTCGCTGGTGAGGCTGATCGATACGCTTCGGCGCGGGGCCGGGCGCTCCGGATCCGCCTCAGATCCATTCAGCGGCGGCGCGGGCAGGGCGCCGGCCGGCACCCGCTGCTCGCGGCCCGTGGCGAGTTCCCGCACGATCACCTCACCGTCCCCCTCAAGCGGCATATAGGCGTAGGCGAGGTAGCGGCCGTCGCGAGAGATCGCCTCGTTGGTGATCGATCTCCAGCCGTCAAAGTCGCGATGTGAGAGAGGTCGCCGGGCCGGTTCGGCCGCGAGGGCGGGAAACTCGGCCGCGAGGACGAGAGCGATCGTGGCCAGAATGTGACTGAGGCGCATGGACGTGATTTTGCCTTACGGATTCCGGTCCACCGGATCGGTCGGCTGCTCGAAGTTGGTCCGGTAGGTCTTGGCGCTGGCGGCAAGCTTGAGGAAGACGTCGAGCGGGACGACCTCGACCGGTTCACTGAGACTGCCGAGAATCTGCGAGACCTTCTCGACGGTGTTGGACTCGCGGACGTGGAGCAGGAGGAAGTAGGGGCGCTGCGGGTTGAGCTGGATGAGTTCCTCGAGGTCGGCGGCGGCTTCGTCGACGGGGCGCTGCACGTCGAGATAATAGTCGTAGCTGATAAGGGGACGGCCGTCGCGGAGGTCGAAGGTGCGGGCGGTGCCGTAGCCGTTGATGAAGCCGATGGCGTCGGGATATTGCGCGTAGTAGCGGTCCACGACCTCCTTCGGCAGGTCGGTGTTGCCGAGGTGGCGGTTGCCCTCGGAGTAATCCATGATCTCGAGCACGCGGAGATCGAGGCGCTTCATGAGGTCGCGGCCGACGGCGGTGAGTGCGGGCCATTTCCCGGCGGGGATGGCCTTGGGATACATGTAGCCGGGGCCGGAGAGGCCGCCGATAAAGTAGTCGTTGGGGGACTTGTCCTCGTAGAAATACTGGAGGGCGGGTGGATTCATCCAGGCCCAGTTCATGAGCACCTGCCAGGTGTAGGGGATCTGGCCGCGGCCGGGTTTGGTCCAGGCGCCGATGCCCATGGCGTCGGTGGCGACGGCCGCGACGTAGACCTTCTTCTCCGCCGGGCGCGTCTCGGCCGGCTGCACGTGATGGTTGTTGGTGAACTTGAAGTCGGGCGTCAGCGGGATCTGCGAGGTGAAGGAGACGTTGGGGAGGTTGTGCAGGCCCTCCATGATGAGGCCGTAGCGGCCGACGAGCGAAGTGTGCGACCCCTCGGTGTCCTTGCCGTAGGAATGCCAGCCGAGGACGACGCTCGGGATGTTCTGGCGGCCGAGGATTTTGTTGAGCAGGGCAAGTTCCTCCGGGTCCTTGGGGTTGGAGGAGAGATCGGAGAAGAACGCGCGCTGGCGGATGCCGAAGTCGGCGACGCCCGGCTGCATCTCGGGGCCCGCGTGGCCGCCCATGACGACGTAGTAGTCGCGCGAGCAGCGCTCGAAATAGTGGTCGTAGGCCCATTGGTAGATCTGCGCGTCGGTCTGCCCGGTGAATCGGCCGCGGAGGTCGACGATGGGCTTCAGGCCGTGCTTGGCGGCGAGCGGGAGCTGGTCCTCGGTGACGGTCACGAGGTCCTCGACGCCGGCGATCGTGAAAGCGACGATGAGGGAGGAGCGAACGGACTTGTCCCAGACGACGACGCCCTTGGCGTATTGGGCAAAGCGGCCGAGCGCGTCGTCAGCGTCGTCCAGGCCGAGGCGGTCGAACTTAACCCCGTGGCGCTTTTCGAGGAAGGTCTCGAGCGGGCGGACGATCTCCCACTGCCAGCTTTTCGGATACTCGAGGTAGAGGCGGGGGTAGTCGCGGTTGGCCAGACCCTGGAGAGAGATGAGCAAGGCATGGACCGGCACATCGCCGTCCATGCGCCAGTTCTCGGAGAGCGGGACGATAGTCGCGGCGGCCGGGGCGTGGGCGACCTTCTTGGGGGCGAGGCGCTCGATGAGCGAGGAGTCGGCGGCGAGGCCGGCGGTGGCGCCGAAGACGAGCAGGGCGGAGAGAAGGGGTTTCATTTCGCGGCGGCGGTGGCGCGGGTGAAGACGTAGACGACGGGCCGGTTGCGGGTGCTGCGCAGTTCGGTGAGGGTGAGCAAGGTGCCGTGGGCGGAAACCTTGTAGTCGCTGAGAATGTTGACCGCGCGAGCCCCCTGCTGGGTGACGAGGACGAGGTCGGTGTTGAGGCGGAGAATGCGCCCGGTGTCGATCCACTCGGCGCGGACGCGCTTGGTGTGATCGGGGCTGATGTAGGCGCCGAGGTGGCGGTTGTCGGGCCACAGGAGGACGGGGACGGTGACCGTGGTGCCGGTTGTGACGGTCATCTCGTCGTCGAAAGACCGGCGGCCCCAGGCGAGGTGGCGGTGAATGGTCAGCGATTCACCGGCGACGGTGATGGTGAGATCGTAGCTTTTCCAAGGGCTGAGTTCGGTGCTGCGGGCGAGATCGATCGACCATGAGCCGGCGAGCGGGGAGGCGGACGGGGCGGCCGCGATGGCGTCCGCCGGGGCGGCGCCGAGGAGGGCGAGGAGGCCGAAAAGGGAGCAGAAACGGAGGAGGGGTGACATGGCCGGATGAGTCGCGGATATTAAAAAGGCGGAGGCCGTAGGGGCCTCCGCCTTGAAGGCTGACGAGCGGACGGCTTAGAAGTTGACGCTCGTGCGCAGGGTCCAGCTGCGCGGATCGGCGGGGGCATAGTTGCCCTCGTAGTAGACCTTGTCGGTCAGGTTGGTGACGCCCAGGGACGAGACCATCCTGTAGCCGAGCACTTCCCACGGGTAGGAAATGTTGCCGTCGAACACGCAGTAGTTGCCGGCCTGGAAGCCGCCGCGGTCGGGGTTCCAGTCGATGCTGCGGCTGACGACAGTCTTCGAGGAGTAGCGGGCGCCGAGCGCAAGGCTGAGGCCGCGCGCCGCGCCGGTGGTGAAGGTATACTTGTTGAAGACGTTCAACCGGTATTCCGGCACGTTCTCGATGCGGTTGCCGTAATACATCGAGTCGAAGATCTGGGTCGCCACCGCGGCGTTGTTGTAGGCCGTCGAGCCCGGGTGGGCGTAGAGCGGGTTGTCGATCGTCGCCGCCTGCCACATGTAGGCGCCGTTGATCACGGCCTGGTAGTTGCGATTAGGCGTCCAGGTGATGTCGAAGTCGGTGCCGGTGATCTGGTTTTTCACCCCCACGGCGCGCCAGCGGAAGTTGCGCGTGTTGTAGTAGGGCGAGGTGGGGGCGAACATCGTGGTGCTGTAGTTGAACGGCTCGTTGACATTGGCCTGCGCATTGCTGTCATCGAGCTTCTGGTCCTGGCGGATGCCGCGAAACAGCGAGAACGTGGTGACGAGCTGGTTGTTCCACAGCGCGGTCTTGACGCCGACCTCGAAGTTCTTGCCGGACTCGTTGTTCAGCGGCTTGTTGGCGCCATCCGCCTCGATGGCGGCGAGACCTTGGGCGACGCTGGTGATCGTCTGGCCGCGGTAGCTGAAGCTGCCGCCGTTGTTGGTCAAGGCGTCATTCAGCAGGTTGTTGATCCCCAGGGTGTCGTAGCCGCCGGCGGAGCCGGTGTTCAGCTTGAAGGTCTTGGACACCGTGGCGTAAACCGAGACTTCCTTGGTGATGGCGTAGGAGACGCCGCCCATCCAGGAGTCACCGTAGACGGTGCGGAAGCCCTGCGGGTCGCCGGCGTAGCTCGGCGAGTAGTTGTAAACGCCCGGAGGATAATTCGCCTGGTCGAGGTAAGCCGTATTGGGGACGACGAACCAGGGATCGTTGGAGGTCAGGTTCTGGCCGAAACCCTTGCTGCCCTCGCGGCGATAACCGCCGAGCATGGTGAGCTTGTCATCCTTGAGCGCCGTGCCCTGCCAGTTGAGGTAGAGCGCCGTGTTGGTGGAGCGATAGCCGTCGAGCAGGTTGCGGTTGATGTTGTAGATCTTGGAGACGGGGGGCTGGATTTGGACGGAGGGATCCCACATCGAGTAGACCTGCTGGGCGGTGAGGATGTTGCCGTTGCGGTCCTTCAACACTTGCAGCACCGGGACCATGCTGCCGGGGGACGGCAGGTTGTTGGGGTTGTTGGCCGGATAGTTGTAGCCGGGAACCGCGTAGTAGACCGCGCCAATCGAGGCCATGTATTGCTGGAAGGGCTGGCTGTAGACGCCGCCGAAGAGGAACTTGTTCTTGATGCCGAGGAAGTCGGCCTTGACGATGACGTCGATCTGATGGTCCTGCGTCCGGCGGTAATAGCCGTTGCCGCCGCCGCCACTGGCGGCGTTGAAGGTCATGCCGTCGGCGTTGGGAGCGTTTTGCGCGAAGATGTTGTTAAAGCGATCGTTGTCCTTCGTGTAAACATAGCGGGCATCCAGCCAGCTGAAGGGCGAGAAATCGACCGTGGCCGTGAAGGTGTTCACTTCGTTCGAAGAGAAGGCGCCCGAATTCGTGAAGTTGAAGTGCTTGTCTTGGACGCGATTGCCGTTCAGGTCCGTGTAGGAGGCATAGGGCGAGACCACGGACTGGGTGTAGATCGGCAGGCCGGGATCGTTCGCCGCCTTGCGCACGTCAGCCATGTAGTTGCCGAGGCTGTTGAAGATGCGGGCGCGATAGGCCGCGATCGGATCGGCGGCGCCGGAAACCGAGGCGGGGGCGGCGGCGATCAGGGCGGCGGAGGGATTCTTATAGGCATCGAACCAGCCTTGCGGATAGAGCCAGGCGGAGTCGTTGGCATTGTAGGACTCGGTCAGATGCTCGAGCTCGAGATTGACATGCAGCTTGCCGCTCTTGAACGGATTGAGGGTGAGCGATGGCGTGAAGTTGTAGTTCTTGTGGAACTCGCCGGTGCGGAATCCCTTTTGGTCGGCCCAGGCGCCGACCACGCGGAAGGCGGCGTTTTCCGCCATCGGGGCGTTGTAGTCCACCGTGACCTTCTGGCCGGCGTTGGACATGACCGCATAGCTGATCGCGGCAATCGGCTTGTCGAACAAGGGCTTTTTGGTGATGTAGTTGATGACACCGCCGGGATAGCCCTGGCCGAAGAAGACGGCCGCCGGTCCCTTCACGATCTCGACGCGGTCCACGTTGTCGAGGTTGTAGGCCGAGTAGCGGAAGATGCCGTCGCGGAGCAGGGAGTTGACCGTGAAGCCACGGAGGGTGAAGTTGCCCTGCGGGGTCGCGGAGTTGCCGGGCACCCGCATCGCGAAGCGCGAGTCGGGCGAGCCGGAGGAAGTGTAGCGGAGGATGTCGGTGATGGACTGGACGCCGGTGTCCTTGAGGAAATCCTCGCTCATGACCGAGATGTTCATCGGCACATTCTGAATGGCCATGCCGATGCGCGTCGCGGTGGCGGCGTTGGTCTTCAGGTAGCCGTAGTCGTTGCCGCTTTTCACCTCGAAGGGCGAGAGGGCGTAGGTCTCCTTGTCCTGGGGCTCCGCAGCGGTGGCGGGGCGGGCCGCACTGGTGGCGGCGGACACGGGAGAGGTCGGGGTGGCAGAGGCGGCGGCAGCCGGATGGCTCTGCGCCTCGATTTCGGCGAGACGCTTCCGCAGGGTAGCGTTCTCATCTTGGAGGCGGCGGAGGGCATCGGAGTCGGCCGACTGCGCAAGCGCAGCGGAACTCGTCACCAGCGCCGCCAAGCCGACGGCCAGCAACTTGCTGGCGCGGCGCGTGGAGGGGGTATTGGTAGGTATCATACTATTGGTTTGTTTTCGTTAACCGGCATTAGGTCCCGGTAAATTGGCCCCGCAAGAGGCGGGCACGGGTTACCGCGCGCGGCTGCCCGATGCTTCGGGGGTGATCAAGCGCGGGGAGACGATGATGCCGATGCGTCCGGCCGCATGGGGATTGTCGATGCGCCAGAGAAGGTGATCCACGACCTTGCGGACAAGCATGGGGAGGTTGATGTCGATCGCCGCGGGCGAGTGGTCGAGGTTGTGGTAGATGACCGGATTGTAGTTGCCCAGGACGGCCTCAAAGTCCTTGCCGGGCCTTTGGCCTGTTTCCCGCAGGGCCCGGAAAAAGGAGCCGCAGAAATGATCCACCGGAATATAGAGCCCGGTGGCCTTGGGGGTGCATTCCAGCAGGCGTTGGACGAGAATGCTGCTTTCGCTGTGCACCGGTGCGATTTCCAGATAGCTCGTGCCGCCGGGCTTGGCCTGGCCCAGAATCGTATGCACGGCGAGCCCGAGCGCGGTGGCTCGCTCAACGAAAGCCTCGTTGCGGCGGACAATGGCGCTGTAGTCCGGGTCGGTGGAGATGACCGCGACTGACTTGTGGCCGCGGGAATGAAGATAATCGGCCGCCATGCAGCCATTCTCGATATTGTTGGGCTCGACGTAGTCGCCCGGGTAAGCGGCCGACCGGCGGGTCATGAACCAGACGTGCGGGATCTCGCGCAGCTGGGCCAGGCACTCGGGCGACGGCTCCATGCCCTGGACGATCAGTCCATCAAGTTGCTCGTTCGCGATATTGCGGGGCAACTCTCCGGGATGGCTGGAGAAGAGCACGCGCAGGTCGACGCCATAGCTGGAATCGGCGGACTGCACCTGCAGCAACTGGTCCTGAAACCAATTCAGGCTGGGATTGTTGACCTTGGCCCCGACGAACCACACCCCAATCCGCTTTTGCTCCGCCCGGTGAACCTTGGGTCCGCGGCGGCGGTTAACCGGAGCCGGAACGTAGTTGTGTTCCCGCATTACCGCCCGGATACGGGCCAGGCTGTCTTGCGCGACCAATTGAGGTTGGTTGATCGCTCGTGAGACGGTTGCAGGAGAGACACGTGCCTTGTGGGCGATTTCTGTAATCAACATGGGATAGGGGTTCCCTTTCAGAACGTTTCATGATAAAAGCATGAAAATTACCGACTGAGTCAAGGGATTTCAGCCGAAAAACTTACTTTAAGTTTTTACGCCGTGCGTCGGAAGGCACGTCTCCAAGCGCCAAGCAGTTCCTTGCGACAGCGAATCGTGTCGGGCCACACCGGCGGATTGGTGCTGACGTGATATCCCACGGTCGTGCCCAGTTCGGGGCAGACCCAGAGTTCGCCCCGGGGCGCCGGGCCTTGCAGCCAGACGGTGAAAAGGTCTTCGGCAAACGCCAGGTAGTCGCGAAACTCGGGAGTCAGCTTTCCTCGGCCGTTGGTTACCGGGATCTGGCAGTGCTGGCTGCCAAACGGCCGGCAGTGAAACAGCCGGGATTGCTGGATCAGGCGGGGTTGGTCCAGCAGCCGGCGGGAGAAATCCTCCGGCAGCATGTGCTTCATCACCGCGGGATGGGAGTGGTCCCAGGTCACGGGTAGCAGGGTCCCCGTCTTTCTCCTATAGAGACGGGCGATTTCAGCGAGTTTCTCCGGGGTTTCCGTGCAAGTGTCCCGGTGGCTCTCGAGATGCGCGGACAGGCCGAGTTTCCGGGCGATGCGCACGGTCCTGATGATCAGCCGCGTGGCCGCGGCCGGGGTCGTGTCGTGCGCTCCCAGCATGCAGTTGACGTATTTGGCGCCACCGGCCGCCTCGATCTTCAGCAGGCCCTCGACATCGCGCCCGTCCCGGGAAAAGACGCGGCCGCAGATATCCAAGCCAAGGCGCTGCAAGTGAGGCGCCAGCTCGGGACGAAACATTTCCGCCACACCATCAAAGCCGGCGGCCTGGATGGCGGTCATCTTGCGTGCCAGCGACCACTCGCGCCGCGCGTTGGGGTGGCCGACCAACGACCAAAGGGTGGCGCAGAAATAGAGGCGGGGCGGGGGTGAAACAGTTTTCATGATTGAGATGAAAAGATATGAAAATAGATGTTGAAAAAAAAGGGAAAGCCAGCCCAATTTTTAAGCTTTAAGCCGATCCACGGCCTTAACCGGGTCACCCCGCCCGGCCCCCAGCCACTTTCCTGTTATGTTACCCCTTCCTTTTGTTCAGCGCGCTTCCTGGATTTGGTCCGCCGAAGGCACCCATGCGGCGCCGGAGGCGGGCGAGGGTTCGCCTTCGCACTATCAGGTCCGCTATTTCCGTCGCACCTTCGAGCTGGCCGATCTGGCGGGTTTGGCCCTTACGGTGCACCTCTCGGCTGACAGCCGGTATGTATTCTACTGCAACGGCGTCTGCTTGGGGCGCGGTCCGGCAAAGGGCGATGTCAACCACCACTTCTACGATACATTCGATCTGACGCCCCACCTGCGTGCCGGCCGGAACGTGCTCGCGGCGATCGTGCTGGATATGTCGCGGGTTGCCCACCGCCCCGCGCTGCTCGGGGCGCCGTGTTCGGTAATGACTTACGCCGGCGGCTTCGTGCTGGAGGGGGTCGTGGTGGACCGGGCCGGCACCAGCTTGGTCGATTTGCGGACCGACGCCCACTGGCGTGTGGCGGTGGATCGCGGCCACCGTTTTCAAAACGAGCACACCACCTTCGAGGGCTATCTGGGTTACTTCGAGCACCGCGTGTCCCGGCTGGTGCCGGCGGGATGGCACACGGTCGAGTTCGACGATTCTGGCTGGCCGGCGGCCTGCGTGCTTTACAAGGCCGAGCGCCTTGAGCACCGGCGCGATCCGGCCAGCCCCTACGGCCTGGTCCCGCGCATGATCCCGATGATGGAAGAGGGGGCGCCGGCGGCGTTCCCCGATGCATACGTCCGTGGCGGCGGCGCGGTGTCGTCGGAGTGGGCCGCGATGCTCGCGGGCGGTGCCCCGCTGACGCTCGCGGCCGGGGAGAGGGTCGATCTCGTTCTGGACTTGGGCGTGCTCACGACCGCCTTTCCCGTGATCACCGCAGCCGGTGGCGCCGGCAGCGTGGTGCAGCTCACCTACGCCGAAGCGCTGCGGTTGCCGTGGAATACGCCCGGCGCGAAACTGCTCGGCCGGCCGCAGCCGCTGGCCAACCTGGCCTCGCACTTTGCGGACGAGAGCTCGGGCTGGACCTTCGATCGCCGCGGCCGCGTCACGGGCTGGTGCGACATTTGGGAGCCATCCGGTCGGAAGGAAATTTTCGAGCCGTTGCACTGGCGCGCGTTCCGCTATGTCGGCCTGCAGCTCACGGTGGGATCCGAGCCGCTGACCATTCACGCCGTGCAGCAGCGCTTCACGGCCTACCCCTATCGGGTCGCGGCGACGTTTGCGTCTTCCGATCCCGGCCTCGACAAGATCTGGCAGGTCGGTCTGCACACGATGCGCCTGTGTTCGCATGAAACCTTCGTGGACTGCCCGCATTACGAGCAGATGCAGTATGCCGGCGACACCATGATCACCTCGAAGCTCGCGATGATGACGACGGGCGATTGCCGGCTGAGCCGCCAGGCGCTCCATCACTTCGATTGGTCGCGGCTCTCCGACGGACTGACCCAGGCGCGGTATCCGTCGCGGCTCGTCCAGATCATTCCCGCGTGGAGCATCCACTGGATAACGAACATCCGGGACTACTTCCTGTGTTCGGGGGACGCCCAGACGGTCCGGGAACTCCTGCCGGGGGTGCGCGCCGTGCTCGACTGGTATCGCCGGCACACCGACGCGGACGGACTGCCGGCCAAGCTGCCCTATTGGAACATCACCGATTGGTGCGCCTGGTGGCCGCGCGGGGTCGTGCCCGGAGCGGACGACGGCCCGACCTGCCTGCACGCCGCCCAATACATCAACGCGCTCGATGAGGCGGCCTGGATGATCGGCCGCCTGGGTCGGCCCGCGGAAGCGGCCGCCCTTTCAACCGAGGCGGCGGCGCTCCGTCGCACTGCGCACGCGCGCTTCTGGTCCGAAGCGGAGGGCCTTTACTTTGACCGCCCGGGCGGTCCGGAAGTCAGCCAGTATGGCAATGCCTGGGCGATCGTCGCCGGCCTGGCCGGCGAGCGGGAGCGCGCGATCATCATGAAGCGCTTCCCGTCCGACGCCAAACTCGCGCCCGGCTCCTTCTTTTGGTGGCACACGGGCTTTGGCGCGCTTGCCCGCTGCGGCCGCTACGACGAGATGCCGAGCCACCTCGGGCCGTGGCACGAGTCCATTGGTTACGGGCTTTCGACCTTCGTGGAGGAGAACAGCTACTGGCGGTCGCTTTGCCATGCCTGGTCCGCGCACCCGGTGCTCGAGTTCCAGCAACGCATCCTCGGGGTGGTGCCGACCGAGCCGGGTTTTGCGCGGATCACCCTGGCGCCCCATCTCTGCGGACTGACCTCCGCGCGCGGCAGTGTATGCACGCCTCGCGGCCTGATCGAGGTGGCGTGGCAGGTGGAGCAGGAGACCTTTACCCTGGAAGCCAAGGTTCCGGTCGGGACGCCGGTCTCGATCATCCTGCCTGACCGTTCCCGCCATGAATCCGCGGGCGGTGACATCCGGCTGTCGGTGACCCTGCCATGAACCCGGAATTGGAGCTCAAGGCGGAAACCAGCGAGGCGGTGGAGATCCACCGCCGGGACGGCGGGTTGTTGCTGCGCTATGTTTACCGGCCGGAGACCCTTGCGGACGAGGCGCCGCGACCATACGCCCATCCGGTCAATACGCTGGCCGGTGAGCAGCTCACGAATTTCCGCCCCAATGATCACCGTTGGCACCACGGGCTGAGCTTTACGATCAACTGCCTGGGGGGCTTCAATTTCTGGGGTGGCGCCACCTACCGCCGGGACGAGGGCTACCGGTTCCGGGCCGATCACGGCTGCCAGCGGCATGTGGTCTGGCGGGAGCGGACGGCCTACCGGCTGGCACATGCGCTCGAGTGGAGAGTCGGAGCCACGGGTGAACTCTTGCTGCACGAGGAACGGGCGCTCGTCCTGGCCGTGATCTCGCCCACGGTGTGGACGCTGCGTTGGACGGCGATATTGCGCAACGTGGCGCCGCGCACCTTGGACCTCGGCCAGTATGATTCCAACCAGGGCTTGGCGGGATCGCATTATACCGGCCTGCAGTTCCGCGGGGCCCGGGACCTGCTGGACGATCATGGCGACGACGGAATCGGGATCCGGGCCGAGGGTGGACTCGAGGGTGAATCCGCGGTGCACGGTGCCGCGGCTGGCTGGATGGAGTGGCACGGGCAGAAAGATGGTTCGCAGAGGCGCGTGCGCATCCGTTTCGCCAATCCGGCGGGTCCGCTGCACTGGTTTGTGCGGCGCCACAATCCGCTGGCCGCCTTGCCCTTTCAATACGCCCGCGACTTGCCGCTCGCCGCGGGCGCGGCCCTCAACCTCGACCACACCCTGACTTTTTCCGACGAATGAAACTCAACCGCCGCAGCTTCCTGCAGGGGCTCGGACTCGGGGCCATCAGCGCCCTGGCCGCCCGGGCCTCCCTCCCGGCCCTGCCCCCGTTCGGGACCCTGAGCGACGACGCCTTCTGGCGCGCCGTGCGCGCGCAGTATCCGTTGAGCGACGATCCGGTTTACCTCAACACCGGCGGCCTTGGGCCCGCATCGCAGCGGGTGCTCGACGCGGTGGATGCGACCATGCGGCAACTGCAGGAGCACTCCGAGACCGGCCACAACCTGCTGGAACCGGCCCGGGAGACAATGGCGCGATTCCTCGGGGCGGCGGCCGACGAGGTCTGCTTTGTCCGGAATGCGACCGAGGGCAATTCGATCATCGCCGCCGGTCTCGGGCTGAGGGCGGGCGACGAGGTGATCTTCGAGAGCCACGCGCACCCGGGCGGATCCTTCCCGTGGCTCAACCAGGCGCGCTTGCACGGCGTCGTGGTGCGCCTGTTCGAGCCCGACCCCGCCAGTCCGGAGGCGAATCTGGCGCGGATCCGCGCCCTCGTGACGCCGCGGACCAAGGTCATCCAGGTCAGCCACATCACCTGCACCACGGGGCTGGTGTTCCCGGTGGCGGCGATCGCGGAGTTTGCGCGCGCGCGCGGCATCTGGTTCCACATCGATGCGGCGCAATCCGTCGGGATGATCCCGGTCAACCTGCGGGAAATCGGCTGCGATTCCTGCGCGTTCAGCGGTCACAAGTGGCTGGGCGGCCCGCATGAGACCGGCGTGCTCTATCTGCGCCATGATCGGCTGGACGCGGTGGCGCTCACGGGGGCGGGGGCCTACTCCGGCGAACTGGCTCGGCTGCCGGGCGAGATCAAGGATTTCAACGCGGCTTCGCGGCATGAATACGGCACGCGCAACGCCGGCCTGATTGTCGGGCTGGCCGAGGCGGTCAGCTTGCAGGAGCAGATCGGCCGCGCCCGCATCGCCGCCCACGGCGGGGCCCTGGCGGCCGGGCTGATTCAGGAGTTGTCCCGGATCAAGGGCATCGAGGTGCTCACGCCGCGTTCCGAGTCCTTGCGCGCCTCGATCACCACGATCCGTCATGCCCGGGCCGACGCCGGAAAACTTTTTGGCTACCTCCTTGGGAAACACCGCCTGCGTTGCCGGCCGGTGACCGAGCAGGATCTCGGGGCCGTGCGCATTTCCACCCACGTTTTCACCTCCCGGGCCGAGGTCGAACGCACCATCAGCGCGGTGCGCGCCGCGGCGCACGATCTCTGACCCAACCCGATTTCGCATGACAAGAATCCTCTCCTCCCTCGTTCTCCTGGCCTTGCTCGCCAGCCAGGCCGGTGCCGCCCCGCAGCACGACCTTTACCTCTGCGCGGCCTTCAATAACGGCAGTCGCGTCATGGGCGCGAAGGACGGCTCGTCCAACGGCGTCTTCGTGCGCACGGGGCCGGATGAATTCGGGCATGTCGGCATCAACTATGCGCTGGCGACCTCGGTCACGTTTGATCCGCGCGAGGCCAACGTTTTCTACGTCGCCTGCCTGAGCGGGGTGCTGCGCACCCTCGATGGCGGCAAGTCGTGGCGGCTGGTCACGGGCTGGGACGAGACGGAGCCCAAGTCGATCGCGGTCGATTTCCAGGAGCCCGACACCGTCTACACCGGCCTGCCCGACGGCATCGTCGTCTCCCGCGACCGCGGCCAGACCTGGCAGCGCCGCGAGCAGGGCCTGCCGGAGCGGGGCAAATACACCCAGGTGGTGCGGGCGGATCGCACGCGGCGGGGCCGGGTGCTCATCGGCTGCGAGTCGGGCATCTATCTGACCGAGAATGGCGCGGCCTCCTGGAAGCGCATCCTGTCCACGGCGGATACGGTCGACGACATCCAGCAGTCGCCGCATGACCCGCAACAGTGGATCGCCGTCACCCAGAGCGCCGGCGCCCTGCTCTCGCGCGATGGCGGCGCCACCTGGAAAAAGATCGACGCTGTGCCCTCCGACAAGGCGCTCTACAACGTCGCCTTCGATGCGCGGGACCCCCGGCGCCTGGTCATCGCGAGCTGGAGCTACGGCCTGCTGGTCAGCGAGGACGCCGGCACGACCTGGACGGCGCGCAACGCCGGCCTGCCCGAGCCGGCGCGCGTCTGGCGCGCCGCCATCGATCCCGACAACGGAGAGTTCTACGCGGCGGTCTTCGGTCATGGGCTTTACGCTTCGGGCGACGCCGGCCGCACCTGGCGCACCGTTCCCGGCCTGCTGGGCGCCTCGATTCAAACCTTCACCTTCGTGCCGAAAACCGGCCGCTGAGCCCGGACCGGCCCCCAACCATGAAACGCATTCTTTCCCTTTTCTTCCTGTGTGGCGCGCTGGCCGGCCCGGCGCGGGCGCAACCTTCCACCACCGGCCCGATGCCGGCGCCGGTGACGGACTTCGCCACTGACGCCCGCCGCACGGCCTATCTGGCGCGGGCGAACGAAGTGCTGCAGTGGTATGTCGACTCGATCAAGCCCGGCGACCCGGCGACGTTCGGCTCCGGGCAGATTGCGGCCAAGCTCGCGCGCCACGAGGACGCCGCGACCGTTTCCGCCCGGGTGATCGAGCTGATGAGCGGGCCGCAGAGCCAGGACATGTTCTGGATGTTCCCCTGGACGGCGATTTCCTTCCTGGGCCGCGACCAGCTCTCGCCCGCCGCCAAGGCGGCGATCCGCGATGCCTGGCGCACCTATTTCCCGATGCGCGGCGACACGGAGAACCACTGGGCGATGTATTACACCTCGCTCTACCTGATGACCGAGCTCCACCCCGGCGAGCCGGCGGCGAGCTGGTTCAACGGCAAGAGCTCCGCCGAGAACAATGCCGAGGCGCGGGCCTACCTCATCCATTGGATGGATCTCGCGACCACGATCGGGCAGGGCGAATTCAATCCGACGCACTACATCGGCGAATACGCCATCCCGATGCTCTATCTCGCGACCTGGGCCCGCGACCCGGAGATGAAGATCCGCGGGCACATGAAGCTCGACTGGCTGCTCGCCGATCTCGCCGAGAACACCCTCAACGGCGTCCTGCGCGGCCCCAATGCCCGCACCGATGACACCTCGGTCATCCAGCGCTGGATGGCGCTGTCGTCCTATTTCAGCTGGCAGTGCTTCGGCAACACGCCGCCGCCGGCGGGCTACGGCGGCTTCGGCATCTGGTTCGCGGCCGCCGCGGCCAACTACGAGGTGCCCGAGGTCATCTTCCGCCTCGCGAACGACCGGTCGGAGGATTACCTCCAGCATGACCTCAAGCGCAGCCGCCGTCGCTGGCGCTACAGCGACGTGCTGATGGCGCCCGTCTACAAGACCAACTACATGCGCCACGATTACGCGGTCGGCTCCTATCAGGGCGGTCTGGTCGACCCGATCCAGACGCACGTGTGGGACGTCACCTGGGCCGTGCCGGACCCCCGCGGCGTGCACAACACGATGTTTTCGGCGCATCCCTATGCCTCGGCCCGGGTGATGCAGACCTATTTCACCGAGCTGCCCGACCACATGCTCGAGCTGCTCGCGAGCCAGGGCAAGCCGTCCTACGACGTGCCGGACAAGATCCTTGGCGGCTCCCCCTACGAGCATGTGTTCCAGGATCTCGACACGGTGATCGCGCTCTACGACATTCCCGAGGGCACGCGGTTTCCGCGGATCAACGGTTTCTTCTCCAAGGACCTCGTGAACGTCACCGAGGACAAGTCCGGCTGGATCTTCGCGCAGGGTGGCAACACCTACCTGGCCTACCGGCCGCTCGCCCCGTTCCACTGGGAGCACCTGCTCGGCTACAAGTCGCTGCCTTCGCCCAGCGGCTACAAGTGGGAGCGCGTCGACCTGGGAGAAAAGGGGGACAAGCTCCTCGTGAGCCCGCACCTGAAGAACGGCACGATCGTGCAGGCCGCGAGCGCGAGCGAGTTCAAGAGTTTCGACGCATTCAAGGCGGCGGTCGTGGCCCTGCCCCTCGAGTTCAAGCTGGAGCCCGTGCCGACGGTGAGGTTGAAATCGCTGCGCGGCCACGAAATCGTCTGCACGTTCGGCCAGGCACCGCAGGTCGACGGCCGGCAGATCGACTACACGAAATGGAAGCTCTTCGAGGGGCCGCACCTCAACGCCGGGAAGGGTTCGCGCAAACTGACCATCACCGAGGGGAAGCTCGAGCGCGTCCTGGACTTCAACACGCTCACCATCACCGACCGCGTCAAACCGTGAAGACGGCTCGTCCCGGTGGCGGGTCCTTGCTCTTTCCGCCCGTTGCTGGCCCGGCCTGAAATCACGCGTTGTCCGGCCGCCGCCCCCGTCACCCAACCACTCAAGTTTCAGATGAGTTATCCCTCCTCCCTCGCCCTGCCGCTGGTCCGCTTCGACCGCGGTTTCCTCGCGGGCCGGGCCCGCCTGGTCCGCGAAACCGTGATTCCCTACCAATGGGAGGCCCTGAACGACCGCCTTCCCGGGGCGGAGCGCAGCGGCTGCGTCCACAATCTTCAGGTGGCGGCCGGTGAAAAAGCCGGGCAGTTCCACGGCCTGTTCTGGCAGGATTCCGACCTCGCCAAATGGATCGAGGCCGCCAGCTACCGGCTCGCCACCCATCCGGATCCGGCGCTCGAGGCGACACTGGACCGGCTGATCGTCACCATCGCGAAAGCGCAGGTCGCCGACGGCTACCTCAACACCTACTTCCAGCTCGTCGAGCCGCAGAATCGCTGGGCCAACCTGCGCGACTGCCATGAGCTTTACGTTGCCGGCCACCTCATCGAGGCGGGGGTGGCGCATTTTGGCGCGACCGGCAAACGGACGCTGCTGGACGTGGTCTGCCGGCTGGCGGACCTGATCGCCCGCACCTTCGGCCCCGGCCCGGACCAACTGCCGGGCTACTGCGGGCACGAGGAAATCGAGCTCGCCCTCGTGCGCCTGGCCCGGGCGACGGGGGTCGAACGCTACCGCGACCTCGCCCTCTACTTCATCGAGCAACGCGGCCGGTCGCCGAATTATTTCGAGGCCGAGGCGGCGCGGCGGGCGGGCGACGACGGCAAGCTGCCCTGGCACATGCATCACGACGGCCTGGCCACCCTGCAGGCCGCCCGGCCGGTGCGGGAGCTGACCGAGCCCGTCGGGCACGCCGTGCGGATGATGTATCTGCTGGCCGCCATGATCGACCTGGCCGGCGACCGCCACGACGCGCCGCTGGCCGCCCAGTGCCGTGCGCTCTGGCAGGCCATCGTGACGCGGCACCTCTACCTCACCGGCGGCGTGGGCACCGAGCCCTATGGAGAAAAATTCTGCGAGCCCTTCGACCTGCCGCCCGACCGGGCCTATGCCGAGACCTGCGCCGCCATCGGCGTGATGATGTGCGCGCGACGCCTCCTGGAACTGGAGCTGCACGGCGGTTATGCCGACGTGATGGAGCGCGCCCTCTACAACAACGTGCTGTCCGGACTCGCGCTCGACGGGCGGACCTTCTTTTACGTCAATCCCCTCGAGGTGGTGCCGGCGGTCGCCAAGCGCCGCTACGAGTGCCATCTCGTCAAGACCCAGCGCGTGCCCTGGTTCGGTTGCGCATGCTGCCCGCCGAATGTCGCCCGTCTTTTTGCCTCGCTGGGCGACTATGCCTACTCGCAGATGCCCGACGGGCTGGCCGTCCATCTCTACGCCGAGGGCGAGGCGGGATTCCAGTCTGGAACCGGGGCGGTGCGGCTGCTCGTGCGGACCGACTATCCCTGGCAGGGGCGCGTCGAATTTCGCATCGAGCCGGAGTGGGCCGCCGCGGAATTCACCCTGCACCTGCGGATCCCGGGCTGGTGCCGGCAGCCCGGCCTGGTGCTGAACGGTGTCGCCCGGGAACCGGGGGCGGTCGATGGTTACGCCCGCATCAGCCGGATTTGGCGGAGCGGCGACCGGGTCGTGCTGGACCTGCCGATGCCGGTCGAACGGGTCCGCGCCAACACCCGCGTGTTTGCGGCGGCCGGCCAGGTCGCCTTGCAGCGCGGCCCCGTGGTCTACTGCGTGGAGGAAGCCGACAACGGCCCGCAGCTTTCGGCCCTGGGCCTGCCGCGCGACAGCCAGCTGACGGCGCGGCCCGAGCTCGACCTGCTGGGCGGTTGCGTGGTGCTGGAGGGCCCGGCGGTGCGCGCGGCGACAGGCGGCGCCTTGTATTCAACCGAGCCGGTGCCGGAAACCCCGGTGCAATTGCGGGCCGTGCCGTATGCCCTCTGGGCCAATCGCGGCGAAGGCGAAATGCGCGTCTGGCTGAGGGAAACATGAAAGCTTCAACCAGTCTTGGGCCAGGGCGAATCTCCTGGGTGAACCGCGGCGTGGGCGCGGCTCTTCGGGGACAACTCGCCCTGCCGGTGGCGCTGGCTTGCGGACTTCTGCCTCCGGCGGGCCGCGCAGCCGAATCCTTCGACGACTCCGCCCACGCCGCGCATGCGATGCTGACGCAGTTATGCGACGACTTTGGCGGACGGCTCACGGGTTCGTCCAACAACCGCGGGGCGATGGACCGGCTCGCGGCGGAACTGCGGACCCTCGGGCTGCTGCCGGAAATCGTGCCGTTCAAGATGCCCGGCTGGGAACGTGGGGCGGATTCGGTCCAGCTGATCGTGCCGGTGGCCCGGCCGCTGCGCATCGCGGCGCTGAGCTACACGCAGCCGCACCCGGCATTTGAAGCCGATGTGGCCGATGTCGGCGCGGGCGCGGCGGCGGATTATCCGGCGGATGTGCGGGGCAAGATCGTGCTGTTAAACCAGTCGTCGGCCCTGTCGGCGCGGGAATTCTCGCGCATCGCGGCGGAACGCGGCGCGCGCGGCGTCTTGTTCATCAACCGCGAGGGCGGCGGGCAGCTGCTCGCCCGCACGGGCAGCTTTGTCGGCGAGGCTCTGGTGCTGCCGGTGTATTCGCTCGCGCAGGAGGAGGGCGCGTGGCTGCGGCGGCTGCTCGCGCGCGGCCGGCCGGTGCGGGTGCGCATGGAAACCAAGTCGCATTGCCGGGAAGTCGACACCGCCAACCTGCGGCTGGTGTTCCCGGGCCGTTCGCCGGAGCGCGTCATCGTCGGGGCGCACTTTGACAGCTGGGACCTGGGGCAGGGCGCCTTGGACAACGGTCTCGGCACGGCGCAGCTTTTCGCGCTGGCGCGCGCGCTGCGCGGGCGCGAGCTGGCCCGCACGGTCGAGCTGGTCTGGTTCAACGGCGAGGAGCAGGGCTTGTGGGGCTCGCGCCACGCGGCGGCCACCCTCGGCGCCGCGCCCGTCGTGGCGATGATCAATCTCGACATGGTCGGCGTGCCGATCGCCGTCAACGCGCTGGGTGACGCGTCGCTCGTGCCGGCCCTCGAGCGCTGGAACGCCGGTCGCGGCGACCGCAAACTGCCGCTGGGGGTGGAGAACATCAACTGGTTCGGCAGCGACCACACGCCCTTCCAGCTGGCCGACGTGCGGGCGATCACCTTCAACGCGCCGATTCCCCGCGAATCCGTGCGCTACTATCATGATTTCGGCGACACCATCGACAAGCTGCCGGAAGAGATCGTGGTGAAATCCACCGCGATCATTGGCGACCTGGTGCTGGCGCTGGCGGGCGACCCGTCGCTCGGCGCGTTCCGTCGCGCGCCGGCCGAGACGGAGAAGCTCTTCACCGTATTTGGCCTGGAGCGGCGCATGCAGGCCATCGGTTACTGGCCGTTCCATTGACGAGCCCCCTCTTTTGCGGCCTAGCTGAGATCAGCCCCAACCCCCAACCACCCCCTCATGCATTTCTTCGGCCTCCACTGGATCGACGGACTTATCATTGTTGCCTACGTCGTCGCCGTGCTGTCGATCGGCAAGCTGCTGGCGCACGGCGTCAAGGGGCAGGGCGACTTTTTCCTCGGGGGCCGCTCGCTGGGCAAGTGGTTCCAGTTTTTCCTCAGCTTCGGCAGCATGGCCGACCCCGGGCAGGCCACGACCACGTCGAGCTCCGTCTACCGGCAGGGCGCCGGCGGCGCGTGGCTCGCGCTCATCACCCTGTTCCTCACCCCCTACTATTGGTTCCTCAATGTCTGGTTCCGCCGCGTGCGCCTGACGACCACGGCCGACCTGTTCGAGGACCGTTTTGGGCGGCGTTTTCTCAGCTCGCTCTACGCGAGCACGACGCTGATCATGATCATCGTGACGATCGCGGGCGGCAACGTCGTCGCCCTGAAGACGCTGCAGCCGCTCATGGTCAAGGAGCCGGCCGCTTACACCCCGGAAGAGAGGCGGATGGTCGACAATTACGGCGAGTTCATCCGGCTCCGCGCAGACCGCGCAGCCAATGTGCTGCCGACGGAGTCGATGGCCCGCTACGACCTGCTGAAGAACTACTACGATCGCGGCGAGCTGCAGCCGTATGTGACCTACCTGCAGCCGGCGCCGTTCTATCTCGCCTCCTCGCTGCTGGTGGCGGTCTTCATCGTGCTCGGCGGCCTCAAGGCCTCGGCCATGGTCGACGCCGTGCAAGCCGTCCTCGTCATCCTGATCTCGGTGATCCTGATCCCGTTCGGGCTGGCGCGGCTCGGCGGCGTCGGGACGTTGCACCAGAAGGTGCCGGAGGTTATGTTCAATCTCTTCGGCGGGGGCGCGATGAGCGAATACACCTGGTATTCCATCGGCGCGCTCCTGCTGGTGCAGTTCCTCGGCATCTCCGGCTCGCAGGCCAACATGACCATCGCCGGCTCGGCCAAGAACGAGCTGGCCGCGCGGCTCGGCGCGGTCACGGGCGGCTTCAGCAAGCGGTTCGTGACGATCGCGTGGGCCTACTGCGGCCTCATCGCCCTGGCCCTGTTCGGGCCCGGGCTGTCCGACCCCGACCAGGTCTGGGGCCTGCTGACCAAGTCGCTCCTGCCCGTCGGCCTCGTTGGCGTGATGATCATCGGCATCCTCGGCGGCAAGCTGGCCCTGCTCGGCGCGCAGTCGGTCGTGATGGCCGGCCTCGTCGTGAAGAACATCTACGAACCGATCTTCCCGGGCAAATCCGAGAAGCACTACATGGTCGTCGCGCGCCTGACCGTGCCGGTCTCCCTGGCGCTCGGCATCGCCATCGGCCTCTATCTCAACAGCGTGATCGCGCTGCTGAAATTCGCCATCGTGTTCCTTGTGATCTGGGGCGTGCCCATCACGCTGCTCTTCGTCTGGCGGCGCGTGACCGAAATGGCGGTGCGCGTCCAGGTCTTCACCATGCTTTTGCTGATCGTCGTGATGCCGTGGACGGTCCCGCAGATCCCGGCGCTGGCCCGTTCCGCCGCGCTTACGGTGATGACGCGCGAGCGCGTGGTCACGAGCGAGGCCGCGGCCACGGCGGCCGATGTCGCCGCCGGGCGGTCGGCCGCGGTCGGGACGACCTTGACCCGGACGCAGCGCCTCGAACCGGTTTCGGTTTTCTTCGAGGAAGGGGTCGTCCGCGCGGACCCGCAGGACCCGGCCTCGCCAAAGACCGGTCGCGGGCTCTTCCGGGCGGAGGTGTGGCTGATCTCGCTGCTGGGGGTCGACGTCGCCGGGTTCAATTCCGCGCAACTGATGACGACGCGCTACCTGGTGGACGCGCTGCTGCCGATCCTGATCCTGCTGGTCGTCAGCTGGCTGACGCCGCCGACCGACCCGGCGCGCGTGGCGCGCTTCTATGCGCGCATGAAGACCCCGGTGGCCGCGACGCTCGAGGACGATGCCAGGGAAGTCGCGGCGAGCTACGCCGACCCCACGCGCCTCGACCACACCAAGCTCTTCCCGGGGTCCAACTGGGAGTGGACCAAGTGGAACCGGCAGGACGCTCTTGGCTTCGCCGGCTGCTGTGCCCTGGTCGGGTTGATCCTGATCATCTTCAAGGCTGTGCTCGTGATCGGGAGCTGAAAGCCGCTGGTAACAGTAATATGTTACCAGGGGAATCGGATGACATGTTCCCGTTGCCCAGGACCACGATCATTCTCGATGAATCGTGCGCGGAGTTGCACGACGCCGTGGCCACGATGGCGCCCGTCTTTGTCTTCCGGCGCCGGAACGGCTTTCTCCCCACGTCTCCGGCTGCCGCGGCAGACGAACTGCATGAGGCGCTGACGGCGGGCCATGTGGCACCGCCCTATGTCTTCGTAGCCGCGTCCTTTGGCGGGTTTACGGCGCTGGCCTACGCCGCCCGGTATCCGGCCACACTCGCCGGTCTGGTGCTGGTCGATTCGTCGCACCCGGAGCAGGGCGCTGCCGCGGCTGCGGCGATTCTGCCCGGCGAACTTGGCATACCCGCGGTGGCGGCTTTCCAGCAACACCTGCAGGGTTTCGGTCCGATCTGGATCGAGGGCCGTGCGGTGGTGGCCGGGATTCGCGATCTCGGCGATCTGCCCCTGATCGTGCTGGCCGCAGGCCGCCCGGACATGCCGGCGGAATTGAGCGAAGCAACGCGGAGGGCGTTGACCCAAGGCTGGCATGCCCTGCAGCGTCGGCACGCGGCGCTGTCGCCCCGCGGCGAGTTGCGGATCGTGCCGGGCGCCGGCCACAACCTCGTGGCCACCGCCCCAGCCGCGATCGTGGCGGCGATCCGGAAACTGGTCACGCCCAGCGATAATTTGTAACGCATTACGTTACAAATTATCCGGTCAGTTGGTTCGGGAAATACCAGGCTGACCGGCTGGCCGGGCTGGATCTCGATGAGGCCGTCCTGGGCGGAGGCCGGGGGGGCGAAGCCGGCGTGCTCCAGGCTCGCAGTGTGGAGGACGATGCGGATTTTCTTGTCGGCTCGGTTGATGGGCTCGACTTTCAGGGTCGCGGTGCGGCCGTCGAGGGAAACGGTGAGCGCGAGCGTCACCGTGCCGGCGCCAGTCTGCCAGGCGTCGAGGCGGTTGACGGCGCCCGGGTGCAGCCACTCGACGGGCACGCTGCCGAGCAGGTGCACGGTATTTTCGCGATCATAGGCGAGCATGGAGCCGGCGAGCTGGACGAACATCGCGGCGGCGAAGCAATGCGGCTGGTCGCCGGCCAGCTTTAGCGGATCGCCGATGAGCGACTGCTCCTCCACCCAAGTGCCGCGCGGCGAGGCGTGGTTGGCTGCGGCATAAAGCATGTCGGCGGTCTTGGCGTCGTGTCCGAGCACCAGGTGCTGGAAGGCGATGAACAGCCCCATGCCGGCCCAATTGCCGCCGGGCATCCAGCCCATGCTCACCGGTAGACCCTGCCGTTCGACGGAATCGAGCACGGCGAGAGTGCCGGTCACAAGCTCGTGATCGGACGGGATCCAACCCTCGCCATTGAGGTGGGCGTCGAACACGGCCCATTGGGTGAGCTGGGGGATGGGGTCGTCGCCCTTGAGCCCGACCCGCACGGGCAGATAGAGGTTGCCTTGGCGGTCGCGTCGCTGGTCTCGCAGGCGGTGCCGGTCGTAGGCCGCACGGAATTCCGCCGCGAGCCGGGCGATCTCGCCGGCGTCCTGGTGGAGGCCGAGCGCTTCGGCCGCGCGGACGGTCGCGCGCAGGCCGGTGATCGTGCAATAGACGGAGGAATACTCCGCGCCGATGTCGAGGATGCCGCCGTCGCTGAATCCCGGCGGGAACATGCCGCCATACGGCGCGTCGGGCTGGGCGAGGGTCTTGTCCCGCAGGGCACGGATGCCCGCCACGCCGCGCATGATCTGCGGCCAGCGTGCCCTGGCGTAACTCCAGTCGCCGCTGATCTCGGCGTCGCGCGTCACCGCCCACAGCACCTCCGCGGTGGTGCGGTAGATCTGTTGCGGATGCAGCTCGTCGATGATGCCGTCGGTGTTCTGCTGCGCGAAAAGCGCATCCAGGGTCTGGCGGCCCGTGGCGGAGTCGCCGAGCATTGCCGCGAGGCTGGTCAGGTAAACGGCGTCGCCGGCCCAAAGCCCGCGATAGAGGGAAAAGCTGGAATCGAACTGTGACTGGCCGTTGATGTTCTCCCGCGCCTGGTAGAGCGTGCGGATCGAACCGTCGACGAAGGCCTGGATCCGGGGGTCGGCGACGGTGATGCGCCCGTAGGGAATCGCGATCCTGGCCCAGCGTTCGCGGCTCAGCCCGAGGGCCGCGGCGGGCGTCAGGGCCCGGGCGGCCGCAACGGTGGCGGCGTCGGCCTGGCCGGAAAAAACCCAGGCGCTGATCTCCGGGGTGCCGGGGGCGAAATCGAGCTGCCAGCCCGTCGCGGTCTTTGCCAGCCCGGTCGCGCGCGGTGCCGTCAGCACGAAGGGAACGCCGTCATCGGTGACGACACCGTCGGCGCGAAGCTCGAGCGCCCGGCCGGTCGCGAGGGTGAGCGTCGGTTGCGCCCGGTTCGAATACCGGGCGTGGATCAGGTCGGTGCGCGGCGGCGCCCGGCGGGCTTCGGTGCCGCAGGCGATGCGCAGCTCGGCGCGGTCGGCGGGCCCGCGGGAGCCGGCGACGAGTTCGGCGCGGGTGAGCCGGAGATCCGCCGGGTAAACCGCAATGGTGGCGAGCGTGGTGTTGGGATCGTGGCCCTGCGGTGCCAGGACCGTGACGTCGATCCAGCCGTTCCGGTCGGTGTCAATGGCATCGAACAGGAAGACCTGCGGCTGGTTGAGCGGGGCATTGAGGGCGAGATCGAGGGTCAGCGCCGGTGCGCCCTCCACGTGCATCTCGGCGAGGCGGTCGCCCAGGCGGAGCTTGTAGCTCTCGCAGAAACCGAGCATGACGCGCTTGGCGGCGCCGGGCGCGACGCGGAAGCGGTAGCGCAGCGGGCGCGTGATGCCCCAGGCGACGTTGCGAAATTCCGGCGAGGCCTCGCCCGGAGGTTTCGCCCAGCCGAGCGCGCCCGTGATGCCGTCCAGGCGCTCATAGGTGGCGGTGCGGCCCTCGGAAGGAGCGGGGGCGGCGGGCGGCAGCGCCAGCGTGGTGATCTCGATGGTGTCCGGGCCGCGGCGCAGCACGGTGCGCAGGGCCGGCAGGCGGGGGGAGTCGACCCAGTCCTGGCGTTCCAGGGCGAAGGGTTTGCCGGCGGCCGCGGCGGCGACCGTCGTGGCGGGCTGCACGTAGGGTCCCGGGCCGAAGTCGTAGAGGAGCGCGCCGCGCTCGTCGGCCATCGGCTTGTGCCAGTCGTCCGGCACGCCGAGCGGCTGGTGCCAGGTCGGTATCCCAAAACGCAGGTCGACCGTGCGATCCGCGGCGAGGACGGTCAGGGGAACAACCAGCAACAATGACCGCAGGGCGGGAGTGGACGCCAGAAACCGGGAAACCATGCGGCGAGGATTGATTTGCGCGGAACCGGGGCGAAATGAATGTTTATGAAAATTTCCGCCCAGATTGAATGTCGGGGAAAATTTGTTCTCCTTGGGCACCCCGTCATGCGTTCCCGGCCCCGACTTTTGCTGCTCTGTCTCCTGCTGCTGCCCGGATTGCTCCGGGCTGCGTCGCCCTCCGTGCTCGTGTGCGGTGGCGCCATGATGAACGGCGATCACTTCGCCGACAGCACCCTCGCGCTGATGCGCGAGCACTATGCCGGCTGCAAAAGGATCGCGCTGGTGCTCGACGCCACGGCGCCCGCCGAGCGCGACCACATGGAGCAGCGGCTGCAGGCGGCGTTCGCCCACCTGAACGGGGCCCGGTCGGAATCGCTGCACCACCTGGATGTCGCCGGCCAGCGGGCGCTGTTGGAAAAGGCCGATGGCATTTTCGTCGGTGGGGGCGAGACCTTCGTCCTGCTGGCGGCCCTGTATCGCACCGGTCAGCTGGCGCTGATCCGGGCGCGCGTGGCCGCCGGCGTGCCCTACGGCGGCTCGAGCGCCGGCGCGAATGTGGCGGGGCTGCGCATCGGCACCACGAACGATTTCCCGACGGCGGACATCCCGAGCCGCGAATCGCTCGGCCTCTTCCCGGCGGTGATCAATCCGCACCACCCGCGCCCGGCGCTCGCGACGGATTTCAAGGGCCGGGCGGACAAGATCGCGGGTTATCTTAAATTCAATCCCACCGAAACCGTGCTGGGACTGGGCAACACCTCGATCGCGCGCCTGCACGACGGTCGTGTGACTCTCGCCGTCGGCGAAGGCTGGCTTTACCGCGCGGACCGCGTGCGGGCCCTGCAGCCGGGCGATGAGATGGTCGAGCTGGAGCACACCGGGTCGTGAGTGGCGCCCCGTTCCTCCGGGAGAATTTTATTATGGACCGACAAACCCTCGTTCTCGGCTTCGCCCTCGTCGCGCTCCCGGTTTTGGCCGCGGCCGGACCGCTCCCGGCCACGGCCCCGCAGGTCGATTTTGGCTATGCTTTCGGCTACCCGCACCGGCTGACCGTGGCCCTGCCGGACAGCGGGGACAAGACGCTCGTCGATTGCGAACCCGGCCAGGTGACTCTCGCGTGGAGCTACGACAACCTGCTCAGCTTTCCGGTCGGGAATTTCTTCGGGCCGGCGACCCAGTGGAAGGTGACGCTGCGTCCCGAGGTGGATGGCGTCAGGCTCATGGCGTCGACGTGGCGCCGCAGCGAAGGCTGGCTGCCGGTGCTCACGGCGGAGTTCACCGGCCCCACGGTCCGCGCGACCCTGGAGGTTGCCGGCGGCAGCCGGGCGGCGCTCGTCCGGGCCGAGTTTACGAATCTCGATGCCACCCATTCCCACACGGCCGCGATCGATTGTGCGGTGCCCGGCAACTGGCGCGGCGTCAACCCCGCCGGCGTCGATCCCGGTCTGCCGGCCAATGCCCGCGACGCGTTGGTTGCCGGCTGGATGGCCCGGGCCGACCGCGTGATCCTGGCCGCCGTCGGCGGCGACGGCTACCAAGTCGCCGCCAACACCCTGCACCCGACCCTCGAGCTCAGGCCCGGCGAAACCCGCAGCCTTTGGCTGGTGCGGCCCTATCGCGTCTATGAGTCCATGCTCCCCGAGCTGCGCCGGCGCGACTGGGCGCAGGAGTTTGCCGACGCGAAGGATGTCTGGCGCCGGCTGATCGGACACACGACACGGATCGAACTGCCCGACGAAGGGGTGCGGCGCGCATATTACGCCGGCTTGGCGGACATCTTCATCATGCGCGAGCCCGTGCCCGGCGACTACATCGGCACGCTGCCCGGCACCGAACTTTACCGCGCCACCAATCCCGTCGAGGCGGCGATCGCGTCCATTGCGCTCGACGAAGCCGGCCTGCCGGTCGAGGCCGCCGACGGTTACCGCGTCGCCCTGGACTCGCAGAATTTCGACGGCTGCTGGTCGGAGTCGCAGGGCTGGGCGCGCACCATGTGGGTGGCGGCGGGCTTCAAGAGCTGGTTCGTGATGGAGCATTACCGCCTCACGCGCGACCGGGAGTTCCTGGCCAATGTCTTCCCGCGGATGCTCGCCAGCAGCCGCTGGCAGGAACAGCAGCGCCGGCGCACGCGGGTGCTGGCGGACGGACCGCGCCCGCTCACCTACGGGCTCCTGCCCCGGGGCATGGGTGACGGCGGACTCAAGGACGACGCCAGCCTCTACGGCGTCTTCCTGCCGCACAACATCTGGGCGGTCTACGCGGACCAGCAGGCGCTGCGGGCCGCCGAGGAATTGGGACTCACCCTGGAAGCCGCGGAACTGCGCGGCATCTACGAGACGGCGCGCACCGACCTGCTTGACGCGATCCGCCGCGGGGCAATCCAGGAAGACGGCTACCGGTGGATTCCGGGGGTCGCCGGCAAGACCAGCGGCAGCCGCTGGGGCGTGCTCAACGCGGCCTTTCCCGCCCGCCTGCTGCCGGCGGCGGACGAACTGATCACCGGCACCATCCGGAAAATGGAATCGAAGATGAGCCCGGGCGGCCTGCCGATCCACACGGGCTGGATGGAGGACGGCATGTGGGTGGCCATCGCCCCCGACAATCTCGGCGAAACACTGCTCCTGCGGGGCGACGGCGACGCCGTGGCCCGATACCTCTATGCCACCCTGAACCATGGCACGCCGCTCTACTCCTGGTGCGAGGAGCGGGGACCCGAGCCTGGCGCCGCCAAGACCACCGGGGACCGGCAACACCTTTGGACGCCCGTTGCGGTCCTGCGCCTGCTGCGCGACAGCCTGGTGTTCGAGGACGGCGACACGCTCCATCTTGCGCGCGGCACGGACCGGTCGTGGCTGGATCGCGGCGCAGTGGGCGGCACGGCGTTCCAGACGCACTTCGGCCCGGTGGCCTATGAACTGACTTATGCCGCCGCCTCGCGGCAGGTGCGCGGCCAGGTGGACCTGGCTGCCGGCCGCCCGCCCGCCGTGCTGCAAGTCCACGTGCGCCTGACTGGGGGGAAGAAGCTAGCCTCCGTGAGTGACCCGGCGGCCCGCGTGCTCCAAGACGGTGAGACGATCGAGTGGTCGCACCCGGGAACGCAGATCCGCTTCACAGCCGCCGTGAAGTAGGGCGGCACGAAGCGGAGCGCGGCGTGCCGATGCCGGGCTCCCGATCGTTCAGCCCAGCAGCACGGCACCTGTATCCGAGTCGAACACCGTTGTGCTCTTCGACGGCAGCGTGACCTGGACGACCCGGCCGTTTGGCAGCCGCAGCGTGCGCGGGCCGCCGGCGGCGGTGTGGACGAGCAGCAGGCCGTCGCCGAGGAGCGTGGTCTCATCGTGTTCGTTGAGCACACGGCATCCCGCCTGACGGGCGAGCGCGCGCCAGGTGGACGGCTTGTTGGGCGGCAGGGCGAAGGACCACCAGGTGGAGGTCGCATCCGCACGGCGCACCGCACTCGGTTCGCCGTCCGCCCAGCGGCCGATGACCTGCGCGTCCGGGGCGGCGAAGGCCGGCACCGGGAACGCGCGGTCGAGCGAAAGCACCTCCGTGCGTCCGTCGAACTGGAGGGTCTGCACGGCGGGAGAAGCCGGGTGCAGCCGGGTGGAGAAACGGGTCCACCGGTTGGCAAGTTCCGGGCCGACGGCCGTGCCGTTGCTCCAGCCGGCGTAGCCGAGCAGCACGACGTGGCGCCCCGCGACGGCGATCTTTTCCATGATCAGTTTCCATTGGACGTCGTCCAGCACCACGGTCGTGGCGAACACCACCATCCGATAGGGCGAAAAATCGAGCGCGGGCAGCTCGGACAACAGGGCGTCACCATGGATGACGCCGGATTGATGGAACGACTCGACCACGCCGTCCGTGAGCAGCCGGGAGACGGGATCGACCGACGAGATCGGCATGACGCCAAAGACCGTTTTTTCGGGGATGTGCCGGGCGCTGGCGATATGAGCGAACGACCAGGGGTCATGGATCACGAGCACGTCGGCCTCGCGGACGAAGGGTCGGCCGGCGCGCGACTGCGCGAGGGCGCGGATCCGGCCCCATTCCCGCTGGATGGTGGGCTCGTCCCACCAGCCGATGTTGCCCATGCGGGCAAACGCCGGCGTGCCGGCAATCGGGCCAAAGTCGAAGCACCAGGCGCCGCCGCCGCGGGTGACAGGCACGAGGAGGTTGCGCCGCAGCACCGCCACGTCCTCCTCCAGGGTGCTCGTGAAAGTCTTGTCCCACGGGCAGGGGCTGACGGTGGTCGCGCGGTCCATCTCGTCGACCCAGACCTTGCCGGCCCGGCGCACGGCGTCGACGACGCCGCGCGAATTGCCCGAACCGCCGAGCGGCATGGCGGTCGGCGTGTAGGCCGGCGTGGCGCAGACGAGATCAAGGTGGGGCGAGGCCAGCACGCGCGCGATCCCGAGGTGGCCGCCGGCGGCCTCGCGGCCGAAAAGGCAGTAGAAGTAGCCGAAGAACGAGGCCGTCGCGATCGGCCGCGGCCAGGAGTCGCGCACGGTCTTCGCCATCGCGATCACCGTGTCGGCGGTCTCCTCGTGCAGGAAGGTGTAGTAGTCGATCACGGCGCGCTGCCGGGCCGGATCGCGCAGCAGGGCGAGGTCGGCGGCTTCGCGGGCGGGCGACGCGGGCGGGGTCACCCCGGCCCAGGTCAGGCCCGGCTGCGCCCAAGCGCGGGCCAGCGCGGCCTCGTCGCCGTAGCGCGCCTGCACCCAGCGCCGGAAGACGCCGGTGGCGGCGGGGCTCGTGTCGGGATCGTGGCAGAAGAAACCCCATTGGTGCCATTCGCCGTAGACGCCATTGGCCACCTGGAGGGAGAACACGGCGGCGCCTTCCGGGGTCGCGGCGAGTCCGGCACAGAAACGCGCCAGCTGGCGGCGGGCCCACGCGCGCCACTTGTCCGAGTAGAAACTGGCGCGCACCGGCATGTCGTTGTCCCGGCCGACCCAGCGCTCGAGGCCCCAGCGCACCTCGGGCTGCGCGGGGCCGTCGGCATAGGCGCAGCATTCGTCGGGGTGGGCCGTGCACCATGCGGGCGGCGCGTTGAGGTGGACGCGGAGCATCACGTAGGCGTTGGGCGCCGCCGCCAGCACGCCGGCCACCTGCCGGCGGACGAGGGTGAAGTCCATCGTATCGTCCGGCCCGAGCAGTTGTTCCAGCCAGATGTCGGCCTGGAAGAGTTCGCCGCCCTGGGCGGCAAAGAGCGCGATGTTGCGCGCCGGCACCTCCTCCCAGGTCCAGCGGGCGCCCGGACAATCCGTCAGGGCGTAGATCTGCGGGGTGACCGGACGGCCGTCGAGCAGCAGCGTGGCGCGACCGGCGCGGGATTCGACCGTGGCGTGAACGGGGTTTCGCATGAGGTGATGATCAGGGACAGAGGGTAGCGCCCGCCGGGCCCGTGGAGGAAAATACGAAGCGGACCGGACCGCGATAAGCGAACTGAATGTCGATGAAAATTTCCCGCCGGCCGGGATCTGGCTACGAGGGGGTGTTGGCAAAATACCTTAACCGTCCAATCTGGCGCTCAATCCATCACTTTCGCTATCGGTCATCCTGAGCCGCGCGAAGGATCCAGCAGAATTCGCGCGCGCCTCTGGATCCTTCGCGCGGCTCAGGATGACAATCAGAGGATTTTGCCAACACCCCCTAGAAGACCGGGCCGAACGTGTAGCGCAGGCTCCACTCCTGGGTCTGGCCGGGGGCGAGGTCGAGGACCTGATAGGGCTCGATCGAGAACGTGTTGCTGTTGCCCCATACCAGGCACTCGCTCGGGGCAAAACTCGTCTCGAAATCGACGTGGGTGAGCACGGGATGCGTGAGCCGGACGGCGAGGTTCCCGCCCGCGGGCAGGCGCAGGAAATCCAAATGCCCGTCCTGCTCGTGGGCGAACCGGCGTTTTTGCGTGAACGCGCGGCCGGCCAGGGCGAAGCCGGGATTTTCCGGGAGCCCGGAGCCTTCCGGCAGCGTGGCGTCGATGACGCCGTCGGTCAGCGCGAAGAAGGGATGGCAAAACCACTCGAGGTGGAGCGGGGCGAGGCCCCGGTTGGTGAGCCGCGTGGCCGAGCGCACGGTGCGGCCGGTGAGCCCGATTTCGCGGCGCAGGGCATAGTTGCGGCCGGCGGCTTCCTGGTCCGTCTCAAAGACCAGGCGGTCGGCGTGCGCGGCCACGCGCCACTGGCACGCGCGGGTGACGGTGACCCCGCCGGCGGCGTCGAGCGCGAGCGCGCCTGCGCCCAGGGCGACGCCCTCGGCGCCTTGCCACGTGAGCGGCCGGCCGTCGCGGGTGCGGTGGCGGAAGGACTCCGGCAGGCCCTGGCTGTTCCACGCCGAAGGATCGGGCTTGGGCCACTCGGGGCCGGTGAGGACCGGGCCGGCGTGGCGGTCGTGCACCTGCCAGAGGCTGCCGCCCCAGCAAAAGCGCGGGCCGAGCCGGGCGCGGTCCGTCGTCGGATCGAGCAGTTCCAGGCGAAGGTCGGAGTTCGCGAGCGTGAGCACGGTGGATCAGCGCAGGCGCATGACGCGGATCGTGGTGTTGGCACCCTCCACGATCAGGGCGAACTGGCCGTGCGGCCGGGCCTGGATCTCAATGTCCTTGCCGACGAGTTCGTAGGGGATCGCCTCGTAGCCTTCCCAGATCTGGCCGTTGTCGAGCTTGAAGCGGTTGGCGGATTCCCAGGCGAGCACCCTGGCCTTCAGCGGCGGGAGGGTGCGCCAGTCGGTGTCGGAAAAAACGGGCAGGCCGAAGCGCTGGAGCAGCCCGCGTTTTTGCTCGGCGGACACCGCCGGAGTGGCGGCCGGCACCGTCGCAGCGGCCGCGCGGGTGGCGGTGAGATCGGCCTGCAACCGGGCGGTTGCGCCGGCCTCGTGGCGGATGAGCGCGGCGTCGATGACGCCGATCTCATCGGGCGTAAGACGGTCCAGCCCGGCGCGCTGCCATTCGGCGGTGGAGAGTACGGCCTTGAGTCCGGGGAAAACAGGCTGGGCGGAGCCCAGGCTGGTGCAGAACAGGAAGACGACGGCGAGGAGCGGGGTTTTCATGGGAAGCATTCAGGGGCGAAGGATGCCCTGGCCGGTGTCTTGCGCGGCGACCAGCCGGGCGAAGGCACCGCCGCGGGCGATGAGCGTGTTGAAATCGCCTTCCTCGAGGATGCGGCCGCCGTCGAGCACCACGACCCGGGTGGCGTTGCGGATGGTGGAGAGGCGGTGGGCGATGGTGATGACGGTGCGGCCGGCGGCAAGGCGGTCGAGCGCCTCCTGGATCAGGCGCTCGCTCTCGTAGTCGAGGGCGGAGGTGGCTTCGTCAAGGATCAGGACCGGCGGATTGCGCAGGATGGCGCGGGCGATGGCGAGGCGCTGGCGCTGGCCGCCAGAGAGCGTTGCGCCCCGTTCGCCGACGAGCGTCGCGTAGCCCTCGGGCAGGCGGTTGATGAACTCCTCGGCGTTGGCCTGCTGCGCCGCGGCGCGGATCTCGGCCGCGGTGGCGTCGGCGCGGGCGAAGCGGAGGTTCTCCGCGATGGTGCCGGAGAGGAGAAGGCTGTCCTGGAGCACCACGGCGAGTTGGCGGCGAACCCAGCGCATGTCCCATTCGGCCTGCGGCACGCCGTCAATGAGGATGCGGCCGGCACCCGGGGCGTAGAGGCCGAGCAGCAGGTTGGCGAGCGTGCTCTTGCCGGAACCGGAGGCGCCGACAAAGGCGATGTGTTCGTTGGGTTGGAGGCGGAGGTTGATGTCGTGCAGCACGCGGCGGTCGGGCGCCGTGGGGTAGGAGAAGGCGACGTGCTCGAAGACGATCTCGCCGCGGAGGCGCTGAACCCGGCGGGTGCCGTGCCACTCCTCGACGTAGGTCGAGTCGACCAGTTCCTTGATGCTCAGGTAGCTTTCGCGGCCGATGAAATACTGTTCGCTCAGCGCCACGAACGCCTGGATCGGCCCGAGCACGATCGGCAGGCCCGCCACGAAGGCGAAGAGCGTGCCGTAGGAGATGGTGCCGCGGATGGCGAGCAGGGCGCCGCCCGCCATGATGATGAGGGCGATGACCTGGCTGCTGACATACCAGAAGGTGCCGTAGATGGCATTCAGGTAGCTTTGGTGCACGCGCTGGCGGGCGAAATCCAGGCTGGTCCGGTCCAGGTCGGCCTCGGCCTGGCGTTCCTCGCCGAAACTGCGCACGAGCCGGAGGGCGGAGATGTATTCGCTGGCCGTGCCGGTGAGTTTTTCCTGGGCGAGGCGCGCCGAGTGGTTGCTGTGCTGGAGGCGGTCGAAGAAATGGTATTTTGCGAAGCTGTAGACGGGCAGGACCAGCGCGAGCACGCCGGCCAGGCGCCAGTTCAGGATGGCGAGGATCGCAAAGATGCTGGCGCCATAGAGGACGTTCGGCAAAAACTGGTTGAGGATGTTGTAGAGCAGCGCCTCGACCTTCTGGGTGTCGAACGCGTATTTCGAGAGCAGGCGGCCGGTCTTCTGCTGGTCGAGGTAGCCGAAGCTCAGGAACTGCAGCTTGAAGAAGAGCCGGCTGCGCAGCTCGACCATCATTTGGGCCATGGCCTGCGCGATCTCGTTGGCGCCCCAGACCGAGAAGATGTAGTGCACGCCGAGCAGCAGGAGGAAAATGCCGCCCAGCCCCGCGATGGCGGCGGGGTCGCGGGCGGGCACGGCGACGTCGATCATGCGCTGGAACAGCCACGGGCAGGGGGCGACGGCCAGCGAGCGCAGCAGGGCAAGCCCGAGCCCGCGCCAGAGACGGCCGCGGCTGGCCCAAAGGTAGCCGGTAAGTGAGCGCGATGCGATCGCCTCGCGGGTCATGGCGTGGACTCAGCCGGCCCGGGTCGGTTCGCCCTTCAACCGCTTGGGTGCGCGCTGCCCGTGCAGCGCGGTATAGAACGGGTCGCCCGGCCGGATGGAGCCGCGGGTGACGATTTCGCCGGTGAATCCCGATTTGTAGATGGCGGTCAGCAGCTCCAGCGTCTGGCGGGCCTGGTCCCCCGAGGTGAGCGGGCGGCGGTGGGCGTCCATGTCGCTGACAAAGGCGTTGAGCTGGGCGCCGTGGGTGGAGCCGAAGTCCGGCGGGAAATTATGCCAGGCCTGCAGCAAGCCGTCGTCCTGCGCCGGGGGGACCGGCGTGAGCTTCCAGTTGTCGCGCGTGTAGCTGTAAAGGTGGGTGAGCTCGACGGTGGCCTTCTGGTAGTCCAGCCGGAGGTAGGTTTCCTGGCGGGGACTGAGGGCGCTGTTGACGATGGAGCCGACGGCGCCGTTGGCGAAGGTGACGAGCGCCAGCGAGACGTCCTCGACCTCGACGGCGCGGTCGAGCGTGCGGACCACGGCGCGCACCTCGCTCCACGGCCCCATCAGGTGCAGGAAGTGGTCCATGGCGTGGATGCCGAGGCCCATGGTGGGTCCGCCGAGCTCCGTTTCCCAGCGGCCGCGCCACGGCACCGCGTAGTAGGCGGCGTCGCGATACCACAGCGTGTTGCAGACGCCGACCAGGGGCCGGCCGAGCTGGCCGCTGTCGGCGAGCCGGCGCAGGTGGCCGGTCACGGCGCCGAAGCGCATCTGGAAAATGCAGGCGGTGAAGCAGCCGGTGCGCTGTTCCGTGGCCTCGATCTGGTCGAGCTCGGCGAGCGAGCCGCAGAGCGGTTTCTCGCAAAGGGCCCAGGCGCCGGCCTCCATGGCGGCGATGCACATGCCGGCGTGCTGGGCGGGCGGGGTCGCCACCAGCACGAGGTCGGGCTTCTCCGCGGCCAGCATCGCGGCGTAGTCCGTGTAGTGGTGCGGGATGCCGTGCTTCCGGGCGAACTCGCTTACGCGGGCCGCATCGATATCGACCGCGGCTTCCAGGGTGACACGCCCGGCGGTGCCTTCTATGGCCCGGACATGAGCTTCGCCAATGGAACCGGTGCCGACGAGCGCGGCGCGGTAGGTTTTCATGTGGGCATCAGGCGGTGTTTTGGTCGGCACGGTCGAAACGGGATCAGACGCAAGGTCAGGCGTGGAATGGGAAGGGGCGGAGGTTCAGAAAAAAACGCATCGGCAGGGAATGCGCGATAGGAATCATTCTGCAAATGAATGAAAATTAAAACGACGAAGGGTGCGGCGTTGGGGGAGCATCTGGCCGCACCCGGTTTTCCGGGGAACGGTGAACGTCCGGACCGGGAGTGGGATCAGCCCACGCCCGCGAGACGGAGCAGCTTGCGGCCGGTCAGCCGACGGTCCGGCGGGAGGGCGTGCGGGGTAAGGCCGCCATGCGTTCCGGCCAGTTCCGCAAATTTCGCCCGGGTCGCGGCGACAAACTCGGCCACCGGCCGCCGCTCGCCGCCCAGCGCCATGATCTCCGGCAGCCAGCGATGGCCGTAGCGGACATGATTCTGCTCGTCGTTGCGGTCGAACGCCAGGAGCGTGTCGGCCTCGAAGTCGTTCAGCTCGCGCACGCGGTCCATGACAAGGGCCTTGGTCGGGAAGCTCCCGGCCTCGAATTCCATCGTCATCATCGCGTAGCGCTCGTGCGGCGGCATCCGGACGAGGAGGTGGTAGAGGTCGAGCGGGTGCTCGAGCGTCATGAGGTCCACCCCGAGTTTGGGCAGCTGCCGGTAGCCGAACTGGCTGTGCCGGGACTCGTCCCACAGGTGGCGCGCCAGATCGTGGTGCAAGTCGAACGGCGCGGCGGGTGTGTCGATGAAGAGGGTTGCGAGGTAGTCGACGGCGTCCAGCTCCATCATCAGCCACACATAGACCATGAGGCGGATGACGCGCGCGTCGGTCTTTGGGTCGACGAGCCAGGGGCGGACGATGGGGGTCTCGTCGGGATCAAGGCTGAAGGCGCTGGAACAGGTCGGATACTTGCCGCGGTTGCAGGTGGCGGGATGGACATAGGGCCGGAGCGCGGATTCCCAGACGAAGCCGGAGGACAACGGGGTGCGCGGGTGATCGCCGAGAAGGCCGCCATGGGCGGCGAGGGCCAGGCGCAGGTGGCGGATTCCCTCCGTCGCGTCGACTGTATCGAGATAGGGCTCCAGCTCGCGCGCATGGCGTTCCTCGTCGGCCACAAACTCCTCGACGAGCTTGCGCGAGGGCCAGTCGGCGAGGTGGTGGGTGGCCGACAGGTAGTGACGATAGGCTCCGAGCAGGGCGGGCTTGAGCACGCGGTAAAAGCCGGCGAGCGCAACGTAGCCGTCGGCGGGCATCGCGGCCTCGGTGAAGATCCGGCTGAGTTCCGGGCGCACGCTTTCGCCGGCGCCGAAGCCGCTCAGCTCGCGGCCGCGCTCGCGCAGGAAGCGCGCGTGGCCGGCGGATTCCCAGACGTGCTGGCAGAGCAGGTATTTCAGCTCGGGCTCACCGACGCGGCAGATGAGGGTCGTCGCGGTGCGGACGAACTCGCGTTCGATCTCGAAGAGCAGGCGCATGAGCCGGGCCATGTCCTGCACGGCGGCCATGCGGCCGGTGGCGGAGGTGGCGGGGGCGGGGGGCGTGGATGTGGGGGCGACCATGGGGTTTGGTGAGAGGGTCGATGGAGCTTATAACTCCCGTCGGCCCTCTAAAAAACTTTCGCTCAGCAGATGCGCCCCCGCTTGCCGGCGGTGCTGTGGCCCGGCGGATTGAGGCCGACCCACCGATCATCAACCGGCTCGCTGGCCCGCTGGTAGCGGGAATCGCTGGAGATGCGCAGGCGGTTGTCGGAGCGGTTGTCGAGGGAAGCGTGCACGAGAAACATGCCGAAGGTGATGAAGTCGCCGGCCTTGAACTCCGTGGTGAGCCAGCGACCGCCGAACTTGTTGCGCACGACCGGGGGGTTATGCGACAGCGTGCCGGTGAAGGTCCACTTGCCGGCCTTCGCGGCGTCGGCGTCCTTGGGCTTGTTCTCACAGTAGGCGTCGACGTCGCGGTAGACGTAGCTTTCCAGCAGGTCCATGCGCTTGTGCGAGCCCTCGAGGATCATCAGGCCCCCGAGCGTGAATGAGATGTCGCCGTAAGGCACCCAGCAGGTCATGTGCGAATGCGTGCCGCGGCCCATGTAGGGGAGGTCGCAGTGCGGGTTGGTGCCCTTGCCCGGCCCGATCGCGCGCAGCCAGGTGAAGTCATAGTGGCGGATCGGCTCGTTGAAGAACATCGCATAGAACTCCGGCAGGCGGCCCGCGTAGAGGAGCTGCTGGATCCTCGGGTTGTTATTCGTGAGCTCGGGCTTGAAGACGTAACCGGCGCCGGGCCGGCACACGGCGTCAATGGCCGGGTGGGTGGGGTCCAGCACACCGGCCGCGGCCAGGCCGTCGGTCAGCGAAGCCCGCGCGGCCAGCACTTCGTCGCGGTCGAGATAACCGGGCAGGTAGAGGTAGCCGTCCGCGGCAAACCGGCGGTGCAATTCCTCCCGGTCGTGGGCCGCGTCGGTTGAATCGCGCAAGAGGCCGACCTTGTCGTCGGCCATCTCCAAGGCGTGGCCGTAGGAATAGAGCTGGGGCAGCGGCGTGGTGGTAAGCATGGTGTCACCATACAGCCGAACGGGGCGGGAAAAAATGGTTGAAGTGGGAGAAGTCATGTAAATTTTGGGCGGATGCCCCCGCACCCCAAATACCGCTCCGAACCGTGGCTGCAAAGCCCCCTGCGCACTCCGGTGGGGGAGATCGAGCTGGCCGGCCTGCTGCGGAACGCGCAGGGCATCGACCCCACGGGCATGCGGATTTTGAGACGCTTCACCCTGGTGCTGATGGTGGAGGGCCAGGGCTACTACCGGGATGCGCGCGGCACCAAGCTCGAGCTGGGCCCGGGCGACGTGGTGCTGGTGTTCCCGGAGATCGCGCATGCCTACGGGCCGCTGCCGGGCGGCGAATGGACGCAGATCTACTTCGTGTTCGACGGGCCGCAGTTCCAGCTGTGGCGGGCGCAGGGCCTGCTTTCGCCGGAGCACCCGGTGCTGCGGCTCGGTTCGATGGACTACTGGCGGCGGCGCCTGCATGAGGTGACGAAGAGCGAGCCGCTGCACACGGCGGGGGCGCCGTTGCGCGCGCTGGGCCGCCTGCTCCACGTACTGACCGACATGGTGGCCGCGGATGCGGAGAGCACCCGGCAGGCGGGCCGGGACGCCTGGCTGGAAAACAGCCTGCGGCTGCTGGGCGACCGGAGCGCGGCCGGCTGGCTGACGCCACAGGAAGTCGCGCTGCAGGTCGGGCTGAACTACGAGAATTTCCGCAAGCGCTTCGTGGAGCTCACGCATGAGTCGCCCGGGCGCTACCAGAAGCGGCGCCGGCTCGAGTGGGCCTGCGCGGCGATCTACCACGGCGACTCCTCGCTGAAGCAGATCGCGGACACGCTCGGGTTCTGCGACGTGTTCCATTTCTCCAAGGCGTTCAAGCTGGAGATCGGGATCACGCCGTCGGATTACCGCCGCCGGGTCCGCGGGCATTGAGCCCGGGCCGACCCGGCGGCGGCGTCCGCACACACACAGCCAATTCAGGCATTCACCGTGCCGGCGGTCGCGGCCCAGCCTTCGGGCCAGGTCGTGCCGGGGATCGGGCGCCAGAAGATGTCCTGGTCGATGCGCGGCTGGCGGTGCCGGTATTTCTCCGTCAGACGCAGCTTCGTCTTCAGGTGCTCAACGAGATTCTCGCCGTAGAAGTAGGTGTTCTCGGCGACGCCGGAGAGCACGAGCACCTCGGACTGGGTCGTCTCCAGCAGCTCGATGAGACCGCGGATGTTCCCGAGTTCGAAGTCGATGGCGGCCTGAAGGCTTTTCTCGAAGGTTGCCTTGGTCGCGTCGTCCTGGGCGGCGAGGTAGCCGTAGACGTTTTCGCACCAGGCGCAGACGCTGCGGAGGGAGGAGACCCAGTGCAGGTAGGCGCGGACGCGGTCACGCAGGTCGGCGAACACGACGGCGGCCTGGCCGCCCGAGGATTTGGCCGTGGCATCGAGCCGGGCAATGAGCGGGCGGAGGCGGGTGAGGACGTTCTGGTCCATGTCGGCGGCCATCTTCGCGCCGGACTGCTGGGTGATGAGATCGAAGAGCACATCCTTGCCGAGATCGATGAGCCCCGGATTGTTGTGCTGGAAGCAGCCGTGGCGCTCGTAGTATTCGCGCTCGGCGGCGGGCACGGCTTCGGGGTCGGGGACGAAGGGGCGGTCCCAGGTGCGCTGCCAGCAGAAGCCGAAGGCGCAGTAGAGGCCGACGAGCGGCTGATACATCAGCGCTTCCTCGAATTCCCGCCAGGCGTGGGAGAGCTCGGCGGCCTGGGCGCTGCCGACCAGGGAAGTGGCGAACTCGGTGAGGACGGTCTCGATGGATTTATGCGGAAAGAACTGCGCGGCGCGGAGGGCGACCGGGTTGGGCCAGTAGGGGGCCCGGCCGGTGTTGGTCAGGCCGCCGAGGGCACTGATGCGGGCGACGCCGGTGTCGCGCACCGCCGCGAGTTTCTGATGGATCGAACGCGGGAACGGCAGGCCGAGCAGCGGCTCGTGGTTCATCACGCTCGAGGCGGAGTAGTGCAGCACGGGCTCGGCGCCGAGCTGGCGGGAGGCGGCGAGCGCCTCCTTTTCGCCTGCGTCCATCGTCGTGTGGAAAATGCTGCCGGCGACAGCCTGGTTCTCGGGATATTTCGGGTGCGAGTAGGGCACGTGGTAGCCGCGCACCATGAGCGACGGGCCTTCCCAGGTGACGTGCGGGCCCATGCCGGCCTTGATGTGGTCCTGCTCGACCTTGAAAGGCTCAAGGCGGAGGATCACGTCGAAGTCGGGATTGATCGTCGCGGCGGCCGACTGGAGGTTTTTGAGATAGCGGACGATGCTCTCGCCGGCGGCCTGGGCAATCTTGTCGTGGTTGCGCCACTCGCGGATCATGTAGGGGCCGCCGTTGCGGCCGACGTAGAGCGACGAGGTGTGCTCGAAGCCCGAGCCGCTGTCATTCGTCCAGACCGACATGTAACTGAGGTCCGGCACCGAACGCATCAGCTTCTGCAGGCACTCGCGGTAGTGGCGCTGCACGATCGGGTGGTCCTGCGCCAGGGTGTAGCGCGGCAGGCGGGAGCGGAACGGATGGTCGACCCGGGCGCCGCGGAGCGTCGGGTATTTGGCAAAAAAGCGCTCCGGCAGCGTGCGCGGCTCGAACATGCACACGCCCGGCTTCAGGCCGTATTGGCGGCCGAGGTTGGCGAGCTTGACGAGGTTGTTGAGATTCGCGTCGAGGTAGTGGCCGGGCCAGATGCCCTTGGTCAGGTCGGAATCGACGAAATGGTTGAAGCCCGGCGCGTAGGTGTAGAACTGCGGATAATATTCGTGCGCGACGAAATCCTCGAGCGGCATGTGCGCCTGCAGGCCGTTGACCTCGCAATGGGTGAAGCCGGCCTCGGCGAGTGAGGCGACGTAGTGCTCCTGATCGAAGTTGCGGGCGCTGCGCCAGTATTGGGTGAGGCAGGCGTCCCAATGCGGGCGGTGCCAGGCGAAGCTCGCGGGCAGCAGCACGCCGGCGGCGAGTTTTTCGCGGGTGAGGTCGCTGGTGGCGGTGGCGAGCAGCCGCACGGCGGCGAACAGGAACGAGCCGTGCGTGGCGCAGATTTCGCCGGAGCCGTCGTCAGCGACGCGCAACCACATCCATGCCGGGGCGTCGGCGGCGGCCGAAGGCAGCCTGGCCGGCCGGCCGCGCGCTGCCAGGCTGACGCTGACTCCGGGTCCGGCCGGAGCGACGCGGGCGCCGGTCAGTTTTGCCAGCTCGCGGGCGGCGGTGATTTCCCCCGGCTCGGCGGCCGCGGGATGATAGACGAATTTCAGGGAAAGGGGCGAAGGGGTTGACATGAGGTAAGGGAGTCGGGGCAGGTTTAAATCGCACCCGGTGTTGGCAACCGCAAAGCCCGCTCGACGCCAAGGAACACCAAACAATTCCCAGGAAACACATCGCCCAGAACACGGCTTTCCGGATGGACGGGCAACTTCTTGAGGCCGGCCCTGGCTGGGGCGGGCCGGGAGGGCTTCCGCCCAGTGGCACTCCCGCAGGGATATTCCTCCCATCTCCCTATGCCACAGGACCATCTCACCTTGGCCGAGCTTGAGCCGCCGATTAGCTGCCTTTCACCCACGGCCGCCTTGCCGTCGGTCGCGCGGTCTGGACCCGACCACGGCGCAGCGAGACTGCGGCGCCCAAAAAGCGCATCATCCATCAGCGTGGGGCGCGCTTGCACGGACCGGCGCGACCATTGCGGCGGGGTTGCGGCCGCCGGCGGAGGGCCGCGCTCCTCCGGCGGCTGTGCACGGGGCTCGCCGGTGCGCGGGGGTTTGGCGGCAACCAGAGCGAGGTTGACTGGGCTATTGGGACGACCGTTTCTGCGGTTACGCGGGCATGCTGACCGATCAATTCGGCGTGCTGGAAGCCGTCTTCTGGCGGTGGGGCCGGCGGCGCAGCCGAGCGGAGACGCCGCCGCTGTTGCGCCACGCCAGCGGACTGGTGCCCTCGGCGGCCTTGAAGGTGCGGTAGAAGGTCGTGATGTCCTCAAAGCCGCACTCATAACCGATGGAGGTCGCCGAGCGTCCCGTTTCCCGCAGCAGGCGCCGCGCATGGGCCAGGCGGTACAGCCGCAGCCGCTCCAGCCAGGACTCGCCGGTGATCCCGCGGAACAGCTGGGTGAAATGCCGCCGGCTCAATCCCAGTGCGGCGGCCGCCGCGTCCACGCTTTGCCGGTGGTAGAAGGTGCGGGACAGTTCCGCCGCGTAAGCTGCGACCCGGGCCTGGGCGGGCAGATGGGTGCGTTCCCCGCGCAGGGGTTGCCGGCCGCTGGCCGCGCGCGCAATATGGCCCAGGGCCTGCCAGGTGAGGCCGAGCATCATGAGGTCGGAGCCCGGCCGGCCCAGCGTTTGCTCGTGCAGCAGGTGCCGGATAAGCCCGCGAAACTCGGGGCCCCAAGGCGGAGAGGGAAAGTGGCGGTAAGCCCGGAAGACGCCGCCGGTCACGGGCGTCGGGGCAGCCGGGGCCACACACAACGCGTAGAGGCTCAGCGGGCGCGTGCCGCTGTCCTCGATGTGATGGCGCTCTCCGGCCGGCACCAGCACGACATCCCCCGGCTGCAGCGGCACCCGGAGTCCCTTGCGCACCAGCCAGCCGCCGCCGGCAAACGGCTGGATGACCTTGAGGAAATCGTGCCGCACCGGCGGCATGCGGAACCCACGCGTGTGATGGCTTTCCAGCACGAAGATCCCGTGGGCGGGAAAGGTGACTGCGACGGGTCGCAGGGCGCGGGAGGAGAACACGGGGCCCAGCCTGCGCAAGATCGCCCGAATTGCAAAGACCCATTGCCCGGGATGCCGCGACGCCGCCCCGCAAACCTGCTACTCTGGCTTTCGCCCCATGACCCTCACCGAGGATGCCGTCTTCAAATCAATGCGCCGCACCTGGCAGCCGGTGGGAAACTCGGCCGACCTGCCGGCGGGCCGCGTCACCGGCTACACGCTGCTGGAGACCGAGCTCGTCATCGCCCGATTTGCAAACGGCCAGGTGCTGGCCGCCGACGTCGCCTGTCCGCACAAGGGCGCCCGGCTTTCGCAGGGTTGCATCCGCGACGGCGACCTGATGTGCCCCTACCATGGCTGGAAGTTTGATGCCGGCGGCGCCTGCCGGTCGATCCCCTCGTTGCTCGAACCGAATGCCGGGAAGCAGGCGCTGTCGCACCTGCGGACCTATGCCGTGCAGGAGCGTTACGGCTTCATCTGGGTGCAACTGGAGCCGGGGCCGCTGGCGGACGGAAGGGAACATGCCTTGCCGCCGGTGCCCGAGTTCGAGGATCCGCGCTGGGCCTACCGGATGGGGCCTCCGATGGCGTTTGCCGCCGGCTGGCGGCGCGAGGTGGAGAACTATCTCGACATGACACATTTCGCCTTCGCCCACAGCGGCACCCTGGGCGTCTCGGCCGATCCGCGCATCCGCGGCATGGAGATCAAGGTCACCCCGGACGGCGGCTACCAGATGGACGCGCCGTTTCCCGCGCTGGAGACCGCGCACGAAATGCCGGGCAAGCTCCAGAGCGCCCACCACCGCCAGCAGCGCAGCTGGCTCCCGAACTTTACGACCATCCGGCAGCGCTTCACCGACGGGGACGAGCGGGTGCTCGTCCACATCCCGTCTCCCAACACGCGCGAAAGCTGCACCTGCTTCTGGTCGCTGGCGATCTCGCCGGGCTTCCGGGGGCCGCCGCCCGAGGCGCAGATGGACTTCGCGATCAAGGTGCTCGAGGAGGACCGCCGCATGTGCGAGATGCAGCTGCCGCGCGAGGTGCCCATCAATCCGGCGCGCGGCGGCTGGGGGGTGCTGGTGATGCCCGGCGACACGCTGGCCAACACTTTTCAGAAACAGCTCCGTCGCTGGCTGGCCGCCGGCGCTGCGGACTGAGCCTTCCCCGCAACCAACCCCAATAATCCCATGTGCGAATCCTGCCCGTCCTCCCACAGCTCCGTCAGACTGTCCACTGCCGCCAAGCCGGGGCGCGCGCAAGCCGCCGCCGCGGCGCGCGCGCCGTCCAAATCCGCCAAGCCCGCGAGCGCCGGCAACCCGAAGGCACCGCGCATCCTCACCACCACCGTCGGCTCGTATCCGGTGCCGGACTGGCTGGCGGCCCTGCCGAGCGAGCAGGGCGTGATCGACGCGACCCGCGTGGTGTTCGACATCCAGCGGCAGGCCGGCATCGACCTGCCGACGGATGGCGAACTCTACCGCTTTGACGTCAACCATCCGGACACGAACGGCATGATCGAATATTTCATCCGGCCGATGGCGAACGTCTCCGCCGTGGTCGGCCGCTCCGTGGCCGAGGAATTCACGCGGCATGCGCCGATGGGCTTCCGGCGCAAGCCGGCGGGAGTGGTGACCGGCCCGCTCGGCGAGGGCTCGCTCAACCTGCCGGCCGATTGCCGGCGCGCGGCGCTGGTCGCCGGCGGGCCGTTCAAGTTCACCGTGACCAGCCCCTACATGCTGGCGCGCACGCTGCTCGACCACCACTACCGCGACTTTGCCGCGCTCACGCTCGCCATCGCCGACGTCCTGGCGGCGCAGATGGCCGGCCTGCCCGCCGCGTGCGTGCAGGTGGACGAGGCGAACATTCCCGGCAATCCCGCCGATGGTCCGCTCGCGGCCGCCGCGATCAACCGCGTGCTCGACGCCATCGATCCCGGGACCGGGCGCGCCGTGCATTTCTGCTTCGGCAACTACGGCGGCCAGACCATCCAGGCCGGCGGCTGGAGCAAGCTGCTCGAATTCCTCAACAGCCTGCATTGCGACCACCTCGTGCTTGAGCTGGCCCACCGGCCGGCGGCGGACATCGACGCGCTCAGGCAGATCGACAAGAAGATCTCCCTTGGCATCGGCGTCGTCGACATCAAGGTCAACCACATCGAGACCCCCGACGAAATCGCGGCGCGCATTGCGGCCGTGGAGAAAAAGGTCGGTCCGGGCCGCGTGAAGTGGGTGCACCCGGACTGTGGCTTCTGGATGCTCAAGCGCTCGGTGGCGGACCGGAAGATCGAGGCGCTCGTCCTGGGCCGGGACAAATACCTCGCGTGAGCGGGGGTACGCCGGTCAGAACTCGTCGTAGGAGATGCAGCCCGCGGAGCCGCTGCCGGTCCGCTTCGGGCTCAAGATCACCCTCAGTATCGGGGCCGCGGCGCTGTCTTTTCGTTTTCTCGAGCAGCGATTCTTGCGCCTGAAGGACCGCTTCACCGACAAGCCGGCCATGTCTTGACACGAGGAACTGCCGGGGAAGCTCCGCTGGCCGCGGGCGGGCTACGGCCGCACCGGGAGCGAAGTGCGCCAAGCGTCGCGCTCGAGGCCCATCTGGGCGAGCGGAAGGGTGGCGAAGCCGAGCCGCGCGAGGGCCGCGGGATCGTGGGCGCTGAAGAGCAGCGCGGCCGGATCGAAAGTGCCGGGCGCCACCGGGGTGAGCTCGTTGCCGGGGAATTCCCGGCGGGTCTCGGCGCTGTCGGTCGGGAGCAGCGTGTAGCCCTCCTGGGTGTCGATGTTGAGATAATACGGGTCGAGCGTGGCCTCCGGCCGGGCGCGGCGGCGCATGAATCCAGCGTCGGCGACGAGGTTGTCGCGCATGGTGACGGTGCGGTGGAAATCGAAGGCGTAAAAATCGTAGGCATCGCACCAGCGGCCGGCACCCCAGGAAACGTTGGCCTGGATGACGTTGCCCTTGGGCACGGCGGGATCGTCCTGCAGGATGGTCTTCAGCCGCGGATACCGCGCGGCGTAAGGCGGCTGGTCCGCGTGCATTTCCCGGAACCGGTCGAAGAGCCAGGGAAAATCGCCGTTGAAATAATTCTGCGCCCAGCCGAGGCCGCGGGCGTCGATGTGCACGGCGGGATGACACTCGACGAAAAGGTTGTTGGCGACGGTGTTGTCGCGGCCGCCCCCGAGCTGCACGGCGCGGCCGGCGCGGTAAAAGACGTTGCCGCGAATCTGGTAGCCGCTGGAGAAATCGTCGAGGTAGACGGCCGTCACGCCGTGCAGCCCGGGGCCCTGCAGGTCATGCCAGTAGTTGTAGCGGATGACGTTGCCCTGCCAGGTGAAGTCACGGCCGGTATGAATGGCCCCCGCGTCGCCGGTCTCGGTGCAGACGTGGTGCACCTCGTTGAACTCGATCACATGGTCGTTGCCGCGCAGATACATCGCCTCGAACGGCGCGTCATGGATGAGGTTGTGCGCGACGAGCTGGCCGACGCCGTCGATGAACACGCCATACTGGCCGGTGCGCAGCCACTGGCTGAAGTCGTGGATGTGGTTGTTGCGGATCTCGTGGCCGGCGGGACTGAGCGTGGCGCGGTCGCCGCCCGCCACCCGGATGGCGCCGTTGGCAAGGTCGTGAAAGTCGCAGCTGACGACCAGGTGCCGCCGGCCGCCGCTGATGACGAGGGCTTCGCCGCCGAGTTCGCGGAACGTGGCGCCCGCGATCCGGCAGTCCTCCCCGCCGGTGATGATCACGCCGCTCCCGCGGCCGTGCTCGAAGATGAAACCCTCCAGCGCGACGTGCGCGACGCCGTCGAGCGTGACCAGCGGCGCGGCGAGCACGGACACGACCGTCGAGCCGGGTTCCATCGGTGCGGGCGGATAGAAATACACGCGGCCGGCTTTGCGGTCGAGATACCACTCGCCGGGCTGGTCGAGCTCCTCGAGGACGTTGAGGAAACGGAAGCGCTGCCGCGGCGCGTAGCCGTAGCTGTGATGCGGCGCGGCGAAGGTGATCTCATGCCGCACGGGGTCGATGGACTGGATGCGCTGGAAGGAGTCGTTCCAATCCCAGACCCAGTAACCCTGGGCGTAGATTTCGTCGTCCGGCGCCCAGGCCGCGGGCCGGTCGCCGTCATAGGTGATGCGCCCGTAGTGGCGGCCCACGGGCACGCCATCGAAACGCTTCTCGCGCTCCAGTCCCTCATTGAAGCGCTTGGGCCCGGATTGCGGCACGCCTGCGGTGAGCAACCAACCTTCGTTGGGATACCGCGCGAGCGGCATGCGGCGATCATGGAAGAACAGCTCGAGGCCTGGGCTGCCGCGCTGCTCGATGCGACCGAAGTCCCTGATGCCGGCGGAGCGAAGATCCGCGGTCCGCACCTGGCGGCGGCTGGCGGCGGGCAGGCGGGCGGCGATGACGGGGTCGGTGACGGGTTGCCAGTCGTTGAGTTCGCATCCGCCGGAGATGACCACCCGGGCTCCCGGCGCCGCGCGCCAGACGATCGGGGCGGCCGCGGTGCCGCTGTCTGCGGCGGTGAGGGCCAGCGGAGCGGAAAGCACATAGGTCCCTTCCGGAATTTCGACGATGACGCCGCCCTCGGGAAGCGGACCGCGAGCCTTAAGCGCGACGATGGCGGCGCGGGCTTCGGGGAGCGGCACGGTGATGATGACGGGGGTGGCATGGAGCGCCGCCGCGAGCAGCCATGCCGGAGTGATAATGCGGACGCAGCGGAGGGTGGAAAGCATGGCCTGAATCTTGGTGACCAGCTGAAGTAGGCAAGCGCCCGTAGGAAATAATTGAGGCGGGTTATGAAATTTTCATACCCAGTTCCCGCTGGGCGTTCGTTGCCCGGGCCTCATTGCCAGGCGCCTTGCTCGCGCCATATGTGGGAACCAAAAATCTGGCGACGGATGCCCGGGGAGCATCGCAAGCTCCAGGGTGGTCGGCAGGTCCTTTCATCGCGTGGCGTGTATGGTTTTTGTCCGGGGTCGGAACGGCCTGATCTTGGTCTGCTGGAACAGGCCGGAAACATTTTCTTCACGTCCGTATTCGTCTTCCCGTCAGTATCTGCCGTATTTCTCGCTGCGTTTATGAGCCTTTGGGTCTTCATCGAAGATATGGCCATCGGGTATCCGGTCGGATGGCGATCTTTGCGGTCATGCGGGCGGTGTCTGGCGCAAGCAGCGGCTGCTGGAACACGAGCTCGAATTTGCCTTGGGTGGAGCGCGCTGACCACTGCGCGCTTGTGGGAAACGCGTTGGGGTCAACGCGTTCCACCTCCGCAACAAAGTTCTTGCGCCACCCCGGGCGGAACGTATCCATGGCCCTTCCGTTTTTTGCCCGGGTGGTGGAATTGGTAGACACGCAGGTCTCAGAAGCCTGTGCCTAACCGCATGGGGGTTCGAGTCCCCCCTCGGGCACCATTTCGACAAGTAGACACCTTTGGTCAGCGATGACCAAAGGTGTTTTCTTTTGGTCAGTAGCGGTCGGTTTGCTTTCATTCCGCGGGACGAGCCAAGATCAGGGCTGATTTCCGGCCGGAAGTTACGGGCTTCCTTCACGGATCCGTCGAGTATTCGTCGTCAATTCTTCGGTTATTCTTCGGGTGTCCTTCGGGTGTCCTTCGGGTGTCCTTCGGGTAGGTTCACACTCCCTTCTTGCCAGCGAGCTGTAGGCTCCAAGGCAAGAACGAAAGGCAGGTGGCTGTTGGAAGAACTAAGTTTGGCCAAGCGGGTCGGCGACTTGGCGGCTGAGTTTCAACAGACCAAATCTTGGATGAGAGGTTCCTGCTTAGGCGCCGTGGGCGTGAACTTGACGGCCTCGCGGATGAAGGCCTCGGCCTTGGCGCCCTTGACGTCGTCATTGATGTGCAGCGTGCAGAGGCGCGTGCCGGCGGCAACAGGCTCGCCGATCTTGATGAGGTCGGCGATGCCGACGGCGTGGTCGACGTGGTCGGTCACGGCCGCGCGACCGCCGCCGAGCGCCATGATGGCGTGGCCGCATTTGAGGGCGTCGACCTCGCTGACGAACCCCCTGGCGTCGGTCGGAGCCTTGACCTCGAAAAACTTCTTCGCGGTCGGGAGAATCTTATAGTCGTCGATGACCTTCGGGTCGCCGCCCTGCGCAATGCACATCTCGCGAAACACCTTGAGCGCCGCGCCGTTGGCGATGGCCGCCTCCATCTGCTTGCGGGCGTCGGCCTCGTTCGTCGCCTTGCCCCCAAGGATCAGCATCTGGCCGGTGAGCGCATAGGTGACTTCCATGAGATCGGCCGGGCCGCGGCCCTTGAGGCACTCGATGGACTCGATGACCTCGGTGGTGTGGCCGGCGGCGCGGCCGAGCGGCTGGTTCATGGCCGTGAGGAGCGCGCGCACCGGTTTGCCGCCGGCGCGGCCCACCTCGACCATGGCGCGGGCGAGCGTAAGGGCGTCCTCTTTTTTCTTCATGAACGCGCCTTTGCCGAACTTCACGTCGAGCACGAGCGAGTCGATGCCCTCGGCGAGTTTCTTGCTCATGATGCTGGCGCAGATGAGCGGGATGCACTCGACGGTGCCGGTGACGTCGCGCAGCGAGTAGAGTTTTTTGTCGGCGGGCACGACCTGCGGGGTCTGGCCGATCATGGCGCAGCCGACCTGCTGCAGGATGGCGCGGAACTCCGGGACGCTGAGGTTGACCTTGAAGCCCGGGATGGCCTCGAGCTTGTCGAGCGTGCCGCCGGTGTGGCCGAGGCCGCGGCCGCTCATCATCGGGACCTTGAGGCCGCAGGCGACGGCGAGCGGGGCGAGGATGAGCGAAACCTTGTCACCCACGCCGCCGGTGGAGTGCTTGTCGACCTTGGCGCCGGGCAGGTCGCTCAGGTCGATGACGTCGCCGGAACGCATCATGGCGTCGGTGAGCCAGGCGGTTTCCTGCGGCGTCATGCCGCGCCAGAAAATGGCCATGAGCAGCGCGGTGGCCTGGTAGTCGGCGAAGGTCTTGCCGTCGGCCACGCCGCGGGCGAAGAACTCGATCTCGTCCTTGGTCAGCGCGCCGCCGTCGCGCTTCTTGATGATGATGTCCTGCGGGAAAAAGGTGGGGGTGCTCATGGGGATATAAACGAAGGGAGGGTAACCACGAATGGACACGAAAAGACACGAATGAAATCCACGGCGGGGTCGCCGTGGCTCCAAAGATCGCAATCCTGGAGCGCAGGCGACCTCGCCCGCGATGGCTTCGCTTTAAGCATAGCGCTCTTCCTTCCAAGGGTCGCCGACGTTGTGGTAGCCGCGGACTTCCCAGAAGCCGAGGCGGTCCTCGGCGAGAAAAGTGATGGTCTTGACGAATTTCGCGCCCTTCCAGGCGTAAAGTTTCGGGATGATGATGCGCGCCGGGCCGCCGTGTTCGCGCGAGACGGGTTCGCCACCGAACTTCGTGGCGAGCAGCACGTCGTCGTCGAGGCAGTGGGCCAGCGGCACGTTGGTCGAGTAACCGTCGTAGCTGGTGAAATAGACGAACTTTGCCTCCGGTCGCGGGGACACCAGCTCGAAGAGGGTGGTGAAGGCGACCCCGCTCCACTCGCAGTCGTATTTGCTCCAGGTCGTGACGCAGTGGAAGTCGCTCACATCGGTCACCTGGGGCAGGGCGTTGAGCTGCGCCCAGGCCAGCACGGCAGGTTTCTCCACGAGGCCATCGAGCGTCAGGCTCCACTCGGCCAGCGGGATGTCGGGCTGCACGCCAAGGTCGAGCACGGGGAAGCCGGCCGTGAGCTTCTGGCCCGGAGGCAGGCGGTCGGTCGCGGCGGTGTCGCGGGGCTTGAAACCCTTGGCCAGCTGCTTTTCGGCCCACTTCTCCTTGGCCGCGATGTAGCGCTCCTTCGACATGGGTGGTAAGAAATAGCCGGCCCGGAAAGTTAGGCAAGCGGGTCTTAATACACCGACTGGGTCGGCGGCCTCGGCGTCACCGCCAAGGCTGCCGTCACCAGCCGGGTCTTGCTCCGGTAATAAAGGGCCATGCCGCCTTGATAGATGATCGAGACCACAGCGAAAGTAAGGTAAGTGGCCAGGAAGGTGGTGCGCACCAGCGGCAGGATGTCCCCTCGCGCCAGGCCGGCTTCCTTGAGCAAGGCTTCCATGTCGGGGGTGAGGCTGGCCATGGCCGTGTCGGCATCGAAACTGCCCAGCCGGGTGACGCAGTAGACCAGGATCACGCTGAGCAAAAACAACTGCGAGCGCACGAGCCACGTCATCCCCGCCGGGTCGCGCCGCCGGAGCATCCGGTGCCCGCGGACTTCCATCCAGCCTGCGGCCGCCGCCAGCACGCCGATGAAGGTGCCCACCAGGTCGCCCAGCAGCAACGTGACCATGACACCCAAGCCGGCGATCACGATGACGCTCCAGCCGTTGAAACGGGCGATGGCCAGGACCCGCTTCAGGGTCTTGGCCTGCGGGGAGAGCTCGGGGACGGTCATGCGATTTGACTTTGCCATTATTGGCCGTGCACGGAACCTCTAATTTCACCCGTCATGCCGCCCCGTCCGAAGAAACCCTGGCCCTTCCGGATCGAGTATCCGCCCGAGCTGCCCATCAGCGCCCGGGCGGACGAGATCATTGCGGCCATCCGCGACCACCAGGTGCTGGTGCTCGCGGGCGAGACCGGTTCGGGCAAGACCACGCAGATCCCAAAGATGTGTCTCGTGGCCGGCCGCGGCGAGAAGGGGCGCATCGCCTGCACCCAACCCCGCCGCGTGGCCGCCACCTCGGTGGCCCGGCGCGTGGCCGAGGAGCTCAATGTGCCCCTCGGGCGCGAGGTCGGCTGCAAGATCCGTTTCGCCGACCAGACCTCCGATGACACCGTCATCAAGTTCATGACCGACGGCATGCTGCTCGCCGAGTTGCAGGCCGATCCGGAGCTGCGCGCCTACGACACCATCATCGTGGACGAGGCGCACGAACGCTCGCTCAACATCGACTTCATTCTCGGCCACCTGCGCCGGTTGCGCGTGCGCCGGCCGGACCTGAAGATCATCATCACCTCGGCGACGATCGACACCGAGGCGTTTTCCAAGGCCTTCGATGGTGCACCGATCATCGAGGTCTCGGGCCGGGTTTATCCGGTGGAGGTGATTTACTCGCCGCTGGAGGAGATGGGTAGGGCGAATCTTCCGGATGAGCCGCCGGGCAAGGCGGCTCGTCGGGACGACTCGCCCTACCAGAAGAAAAGCCGGCCGGACGACTTCACCTACATCGACGCCGCCGTCGAGGCCGTCGAGCGCGTGCTGCTTGAGAGCTCGGCCGGCGACGTGCTGGTGTTCATGCCCACCGAGCGCGACATCCGCGAGACGCGCGACTTGCTCGAGGGCCGCCGGCTCGGCCGAATCGAGGTCGTGCCACTGTTCGGGCGTCTGACTAACGCCGAGCAGCAACGCGTCTTTGCCTCCACCCAGGGCCGCAAGGTCATTGTCGCGACCAACATCGCCGAGACCTCGCTGACGATCCCCGGCATCCGGTTCGTCATCGACACGGGCCTGTCGCGCTTCAGCCGCTACACGCCGCAGAGCCGCACGCGCCGGCTGCCGGTCGAGCCGGTCTCGCAGAGCAGCGCCGACCAGCGCAAGGGCCGCTGCGGCCGCGTGAGCGACGGCGTGTGCATCCGGCTGTATTCCGAGCAGGATTTCAACGACCGGCCGCGCTTCACCCAGCCGGAGATCCAGCGCAGCAACCTGGCGGATGTCATTTTGCGCATGAAGGCTTTCGGTCTCGGCGACATCGAGGAATTTCCGTTCCTGAACGCGCCGCCGGCCAAGGGCATTCGCGCCGGTTACGCGCTGTTGCACGAACTCGGGGCGATCGACGATGCCGGCGTGTTGACCGATCTCGGCCGCGAGCTGGCGCACCTGCCGGTGGACCCGACGGTCGGCCGCATGATTCTGCAGGCTCGGAACGAGAAGGCGTTGCGGGAGGTGTTGATCATTGCGGCGGCGCTCAGCATCCAGGACCCGCGGGAACGGCCGCTCGACCAACAGCAGAAGGCGGACACGGCCCACAAGCGATTCACGCACCCTGACTCCGATTTTCTCACCTTGCTCGCCATCTGGGAGATCTACCACGACGAGTTCGAGGCCATGACGCTCGGCAAGCAGCGGAAGTTCTGCACGGCGCACTTCCTGTCGTTCATGCGGATGCGCGAATGGCGCGACGTGCACGCCCAACTTGAGGACACGCTGCGCGAGCGCGACGGCTTCACCCGGACCTCGATCTACGACGGCGTGAAGCAGGGACAGGAGGTGAAGCTCGCGCTCGGCACGCCGGCCTTCGCGGCGATCCACCGGTCCATCCTCGCGGGGTTGCTCGGCAACATCGCCACACGGACGGACGAGGGCGATTACCACGCGGCGCACGACCGGCGGGTGAACGTGTTCCCCGGTTCGGCGTTGTTTGAAAAAACGGAACGGAAACACAACCCGTCCGGAGGCCGGGTTCCACCGCCGAAGGCGAAGGTTGCGCGCTGGCTCATGGCCGCGGAAATCATGGAGACAGCCCGCATCTACGCCCGCACGTGCGCGCGCATCGACCCGCACTGGGTGCTCGACCTCGGGGCGCATCTGCTGCGCGTGGCGCACAGCGAGCCCTTCTGGAACGCCGAGGCCGGCCGCGTGCTGGTGAAGGAGCGCCGCCGGCTCTACAACCTCGAGCTGGAGACGCGCTCGGCGAGCTACGGCAGGATCAACCCCGCGCACGCCACCGAGATCTTCATCCGCGAGGGGCTCGTCGGCGACACGGTCACCTGGCCGTTTGATTTTCTCGTCCACAACCGCCGCATCCGCGACGAGGCCGAGACGCGGCTGACCCGCACGCGCAGCTCGGGCTACATGAATCTCGACGAGGCCGTCTACCGGTTCTACGCGCGGGAGTTCGCCAAGGTGGAGCCCGGCCTCCGGACGGGCTTGCAGGAATCCGGTAACGGGGAAAACCTGTCCGGAGGCCGGGTTCCACCTCAAGGCATCAGCAGCGTGCCCGAACTCATCGACTTCGTCCGCCACCAGCAGGCCACCAGGCCGAAATTCCTTTTCATGGCGGAAGACAGCCTCCGGTCCGACGAGGAAGTGGCGCATGATGCCACGGCATTCCCGGAGGCGATGCCGGTGGACAACCGCGTGCTGCCGCTCGCCTATGCCTACCAGCCGGGCAAGGAGGCCGACGGAGTCACCGTGCGTGTGAGCCTGGCCGAGGCCGAGGCGCTGACGGCCGCTGCGCTCGACTGGGCGGTGCCGGGTCATCTGCCCGAGAAAGTTGAGCTGATGCTCAAGGCGTTGCCGAAGGAGCAACGGCGCAACCTGATCCCCCTGACGGAGACGGCGCAGAAGCTGGTGCGCGACCTCGCTCTCATCAGCGCGCGGCCCAAACAACCGACGCTGGCCGAGGCGCTGGCGGAGCTGTTGTCGCCCCGGCTCGGCGTGCGCATCGATCCGGCGCTGTGGGACGCGAAGATTTTTCCCGACCACCTGCGGGTGCGCGTCGAGGTCGTGGACAACCGCGACCAGGTCCTGGGCGCCAGCCGCGATCTGGCGGAGATCCAAGCGCAGCTGCACAGCCGTTCGCGCGACGTGAGCAAGCAGGCGGCGACGGTGGACAACAGCGCGTGGCGAGCCGCCCGGGCCAAGTGGGAGGGCGAACCGGCGGCCGAATGGAAATTCGGCGACCTGCCGGAAAAAATCCTCGTGAGCGAACACCACGGGGTGCCGGTGCACGCCCATCCCGGCCTGAAGGCGCTGCCGGCAGGCGTGGCCGTGCGGCTGTTCGCCACGCCCGAGGAAGCCACGGCGGCGTCCCGCGCCGGGTTGGTGAAACTGTTCGAGACGCAGCTGCGCCACGACCTGGGTTGGCTGGAGAAGGATCTCAAAGCCCTGCGGATGCTCGGGACGCTGGCGGTGACGCTCACGACGCCCGACGCGCTGCAGGCGGACGCTTTCGAGTCGATCCGGCGCTGGGTGTGCGATGCGGGACGGATGGGTAGGGCGAATCGTCCCGATGAGCCAAAGGGCACGGCTCGTCGGGACGACTCGCCCTACCAGCTGACCAAAGCCGCGTTCGAACAGGCAATCATCAGAGCGAAGCAGGATTTGCGCGGGCTGGTGCCGAAGCTCGGCGACTGGCTGAAGGAGATCTTCACGCTCCGGCTGGCATTGCAGACCGCGAAGCAGACCTACCCCGGCATGGCCGACGACCTGGCGGCGCTGCTGCCGCCGGATTTCCTCCGCACCACGCCGTTCGAGCGGATCGCGCACCTGCCGCGTTACCTGAAGGGCCTGCAGGCGCGGGCCGAGCGCGCCCGGCGCGATCCGGCCAAGGATGCGGCGCGCGCGGCGGAACTGGCGCCATTCGTCAAAGCTGTAGCGGCGCTCTATGAGCGCCGGTCCGGCGGTCACAGACCGCCGCTACAGGGGAAGGCCGGCGAATTCCGCTGGCTGGTGGAGGAATTCCGCGTGAGCCTGTTCGCGCAGGAGCTGGGCACGGTGGAGCCGGTGTCAGCGGTGCGGCTGGAACGCATGCTGGCCGAGGTGGGTGGGGCGAATCCTCCGGATGAGCCGGCTCGTCGGGACGACTCGCCCTACCTGAAGCCGGCTACCGCAACATCAAAAAAGGGCGCCCCGCTGAAGAGTCTCGGCGCGCTGGACCAGCTGTTCCGGAAATAGGGCCGGGGTGAGATTTGGCGTTGTAGCGATGGGTGGGAACCGGGTAGGCTCCGCCCAATCTAATTACCCCCAATGAACACTTCGATAGCTACGCTGTTGGAAGGGAAGGGCCGCGCTTTGCACACGGTGCCGGCCCACGTGACGGTCTTTGAGGCCGTCCAGAAAATGAACCAGCACCGCATCGGCGCCATGCTCGTGCAGGACGGGCCGAGGCTGGCCGGCATCTTCACCGAACGCGACGCGCTCACCCGCGTGATCGCCGCCAGCCTCGATCCCAAGACGACCCCGCTGGCAAAAGTCATGACCACCAGCGTGCTCACCGTCGGGCCCGAGGCGACCGTCCAGCAGGTGATGGACATCTTCGCGGAGAAACGCTGCCGCCACCTGCCCGTGATCCAGGACGGCAAACTGACGGGCCTGATTTCCATCGGTGACGTGTCCCGCTGGGTGGCCAACGCCCACCGCGCCGAGGCGGAATCACTGCGGCAATACATTGCAGGCGGCCTCTCGACCTAATCATACCCTGAAAGGGTGGGGCGCCCGGGGGAATTCCCTTGCGAGAGGGGTTGGCGCTGTGGCTTGCTTGCCCCGATGAGTCCCCCGAATGTCCCCCGCCAGCCGGTGGAACCCATGCGCCAGGACATTGTGCTGCGGGTCGAGGCGGAGATGACGCGGCTGCTCTATCGCACGGCGGGCTTCGGGCTGTATTCCAATTTCGTGCTGGCGATCGTGCTGGCGGCCGGGGTCTGGACGTATTTCCCCATGCGGCTGACCCTGGGGTGGCTGGCGGTCATCTGCACGGTGAGCGGCGTCCGCCTGCTCCTGAACCAAACCTTTGCGCGCAAGCTCCTGCGCGACGACCAGCTCCGGCTGTGGCGCTCGCTGTTCTACTTCGGCGTGATCGCCGCGGGCTGCACCTGGGGCGTGGCCGGCTGGCTCTTCCTGCAGACCAACGAGCTGCTGCCGCGCTGTCTGGTCGTCTTCATCCTCGCGGGCATGAACGCCGGCGCGGCCCGTTCGCTCGCCTCGGTGCGCCTGTGCTACGCCGCGTATATCGTCACGACGCTGACGCCGGCGACGCTCGCCTTCCTGGTCTACCGCGAGCCCGGGAGCTGGACGCTGGTGGCGTGCACCTTCACGTATGTGCTCTTCCTGCTGAACACCGCGCGACTGCACCACCAGGACCTGCGGAAGCTTTTCTCACTGATCTTCGAGAACGAGGAACTGGTGGCCACCCTGAGCGACGCCAAGCGCCGCGCCGAGTCGGCCAACCAGGCCAAGACCGAGTTCCTCGCCACCATGAGCCATGAGATCCGCACGCCGATGAACGGCATCCTCGGCATGCTGCAGCTGCTCAACGATACCCCGCTGACCCCCGACCAGCAGGTGCAGCTCGGCGTCGCGGGCAAGTCGGCCGACACGTTGCTCCGCCTGCTCGACGACATCCTTGACCTGTCGAAGGTGGAGAGTGGCAAGCTGGACCTGGAGGAAATCGATTTTTCCCCGGCCGAGGCGGGCGAGGAGGTGGCGGCGCTGTTCCAGAACCAGGCGGCGGCCAAGCAGCTGCCCGTGCACTACCATCCCGGTTCCAACCTGCCGGCCGCCGTCACGGGCGACCCGACGCGCATCCGGCAGGTGTTGCTCAACCTCGTCGGCAACGCCGTGAAGTTCACCGAGCAGGGCAGCATCGATTTGTATCTCGAGACGGTCCGCATTGACGGCGGGGAGGCGGTGCTGCGGTTCCGCATCCGGGACACCGGCATCGGCATGGACGGGGCGACCCAAGCCAAGCTGTTCCAGAAATTCAGCCAGGGCGACAGCTCGATGACGCGGCGTTACGGCGGCTCGGGTCTCGGGCTGGCCATCTCGCAAAGCCTGGTGCGGCGCATGGGCGGCGAGATCAAGGTGACCAGCGCCCCGGGCCAGGGATCGGAGTTCTGGTTCGACCTGCCGCTCCCGCTGGCGCAATTGGCGGGCCCGGACCAGGCCGCACCGCGCCCGCCCCGGGGCCGGCTCAGCGGCCGGGTGCTGGTCGTCGATGATGACTGGGGCAGCCAGCGCGTCGTCGAGACGTTCCTGCGCAAGCTCGGCCTCGAGACGGTGATCGTGGACAATGGCGCCGAGGGCATCGAGCTGGCCGTCCGCGAGCAATGGGACGCCGTGCTCATGGACATCCAGATGCCGGGCATCGACGGGTTCGAGGCCGTGCGCCGCATCCGACGGCGGATCGAGGGCCGGTGGCTGCCCATCATTGCGCTCACCGCCAACGTGCGGACGGAGGATCGCGCCGCGGCCGAGGCGTCCGGCATGGATGACTTCCTGACCAAGCCGATCCGGCAGTCCGAGCTCCGCGCCAGCCTCGAGCACTGGCTGGAGCACCCGAAATGATTGCGCGGGATTGAATTTTGTCCGCGGCCCGCTAAGGTGCAGGCATGAATGTATCCCGATTCCTGCTGGCCGGTCTCGCCTTGGGCGCGGCCGAGGTGTTGAGCGCGAAGATTGTCACGAAGCCGGTCGCCTATGAGCACGCCGGCGTGAAGCTCGAAGGCTACCTCGCCTACGACGACACCAAGGTCTCCGCGGCCATGCCGGCGCCCGGCGTGCTGGTCATCCCGGAATGGTGGGGTCTGACCGATTACCCGAAAGGCCGGGCCGAGCAGCTGGCGAAGCTGGGCTACGTGGCGTTTGCCGCCGACATGTATGGCGCCGGCGTCACGACCACCGACCCGAAGAAAGCCGGGGAACTCGCCGGCCAGTTCTACGGCAAGCCGCTCATGGCCGACCGCGCCCGGGCGGGCCTCGACCAGCTGCTGGCCACGGGCCTGGTGGATCCCGCGCGGGTGGCCGCCATCGGGTATTGCTTTGGTGGTGCGACGGCGCAGGTGCTCGCCTACAGCGGCGCGCCGCTCGCGGGCATCGTGAGTTTCCACGGGGCCCTGGTCCCGGCGTCGGCGGAGGCCGCGGCGAAAAACCACGCGAAGTTCCTGCTCTGCCATGGCGCGGTGGACCCCTTCGTCAAGCCCGAGGAAGTCACCGCCTTCATGAAGTCGATGGAGGACGGCAAATTCGACTACCAGTTCATCAGCTATGCCGGTGCGGTGCATGCGTTCACCAACCCCGGTGCCGATGCCATCGCCAAAGCCACGGGCTTGCCCATCGGCTACAACGCCGCCGCCGACAAGCGCTCCTGGGCGCACATGAAGGGGTTCTTCGCGGAAATCTTCAAAGCGAAGCGGTGAGCCGACTCATCGCCTACCTGCACCCCAAGTGCAGCACCTGTGAGCGGGCCCGGCAGTGGCTGCGGCGCCGCGGCGTGGATTTTGCCGAGAAAGACATCCGCGCCACACCGCCATCCCCGGCCGAACTGCGCACCATGCTGGCGGCGCTGGGTGGAAAACGGGGCAGGCTGTTCAACACCTCGGGGCTGGAATACCGTGCCCTCGGCCTGGCGGCCAAGCTGCCCGGTTTGGACGATGCCGGGGCCCTCGCGCTGCTCGCGGGCAGCGGCATGCTGGTGAAGCGGCCGTTTTTGCTCGGTCCAGGCGTCGCCCTGGTCGGTTTCGACGAGAAAGCCTGGGCGGCGGCCCTGGCTCCGGCCTGAAGAAAAGGGTAACTTTTCGCCGGCGGCCGTGTTATCAGGGACACAACCCTATGAAATCCCTGCTTTCCCTCCTGACCCTTGGGGCCCTGCTGGCGGCGCCGGCCGTGCTTTCGGCCAAGATCACCCGCACCGTCGACAAGACCTTCACCGTGCAGCCCGGTGGCAACCTCAAGGCCGTCACCCAAGGCGGCGATATCACGATCCAGACCGCCGACACCCCGGAGGTCCGCATCCACGTCAAGCAGGTGATCCGCGCCTCGAGTGAAAAGGAAGCCGATGAGATCCTGGAGAAGTTGAGCCTGACCATGGAGCAGACCGGCAACGACGTAACCGCCGAGGCCAAATACGAGTCACGCCCGATGGGCTTCCATTTCGGCAGCTGGCCGCCGGTCAGCGTCTCGTTCGAGGTCACCGTGCCCAGGAATTTCAACCTGAACCTCAACACCTCGGGTGGCGACATCACGGCTGCCAGCGTGCAGGGCAACGTCCGCGCCCGCACCAGCGGCGGCAACCTGAAGTTCGACCGCGTCGACGGCGAGATCGACGCCCACACCTCGGGGGGCGACATTGTCCTCAAGGAGAGCACGGCCCGCGCCAAGCTCGGTACTTCCGGCGGGAACATCGAGGTTGACCGCGCCGGCGGCCCGACGGAGGTCTCCACCTCGGGCGGCGACATCACCATCAATGCCGTCGCGCAGCTGATCAGCGCGACCACCTCGGGCGGCAACGTCCGTGCGACCCTCACCGAGCCGCTCAAGCAGGACGCCGTCCTCAGCACCTCCGGCGGCGACGTGCGCGTGCACATCGTGAAGGGCGCCGGCTTCGAGCTCGACGCCAGCACCTCCGGTGGCGACGTCCGGGCCGAGGGCCTGACCATCACCATCGCCAAGGGCGGCGTGGGCAAGAGCCGGCTCGTCGGCAGCGTCAACGGCGGCGGTCCCCGCCTGAAGCTCCGCTCCAGCGGCGGCGACATCTCGGTGCGGACCGACTAAATTTCACCAGGCAAACTGGTGTGTGTGCAAAGGAAGCCAGCGCGAAAGCGCTGGCTTCTGACTTTCAGGGCATAACTTTCCTTGCTTGTCATTCTGAGCGAAGCGAAGAATCCACGCGTTCGCCGGCCATATCACGTTCGTGGCCGTGAATCCTTCGCTTCGCTCAGGATGACAGAAAACAGATCATGGGATTGATTGATACGCACACGCACCTCGAATCTTTCGCCAAGCGCGGCGAACTGCCCGGGATTTTGTCCCGCGCGAAGGCCGCCGGGCTCGAGGCGATGGTGACCATCGGCACGGACACCGACGACTGGACGCTCTATCGCGACCTGGCGCGCGAGCATGCCGGGCTGGTTCGCTACACCGCCGGGCTGCATCCCTGCAGCGTGGAGGCGGATTGGGCCGGGCGCGTGGCGCAACTGGAAGCTTACTGGGGTAGGGCGAGTCGTCCCGACGAGCCGCCGATATCCACGGCTCATCCAGAGGATTCGCCCTACCCGGTCGCGCTGGGCGAAATCGGGCTCGACCGGTTTCATCTGCCCAAGGAGCCCGCCGAGGCGGAGCAGATCCTCGGCTGGCAAAAGGCGGCGTTTGCCGAACAGCTTGGGCTGGCGAGGAAGCTCGGTTGCCCCGTGGTCGTGCATTCGCGCGGGGCCTTTGCCGAGTGCGTCGAAATGATCGACACCTCCGGCGTGGCGTGGGGGAAGGTGGTGTTCCATTGCTTCACGGAGGGACCGGCCGAGATGGCCGAGCTGACCCAGCGCGGCGGCTACGGGTCATTCACCGGCATCATCACCTACAAGACCGCGGAGGCAGTGCGGGCGGCGGCGCTGGCGCAGGGACTGGACCGGCTGATGATCGAGACCGACGCGCCCTATCTGACGCCCATGCCGCACCGGGGAAAGCCCAACGAACCGGCCTACCTGAAGCATACGGCGGAATTCTGCGCCGGAGTATTCGGGGTCAGCCCGGAACGGCTGGCGGAGGCCACGACCCGGAACGCCCGGCAATTTTTCAGCCTGTAGGGCCGCCGCTTGACGGCGCCCGCGGGCGTCCACGAGGGACGCCCCTACATCAAAAAAGCCGGTCGTTCGACCGGCTTCCGTGCTTCCGCTCCTTCGCGTTTCCGCGATTCGCCTTGGCTCAGGCCTCGTCGAACTTCTTGGCGAACAGCGCCTCGATCTCGGCCAGCATCGCCGGGGCGTCCTCGCCCGTGGCGATGAACTTCACCTTCGAGCCCTTGGCTGCGGCCAGCATCATGAGACCCATGATGCTCTTGCCGTTGACCTGCTCCTCATCCTTCTCGACCAGGACCTCCGCCTTGAATTTGTTGGTCACGCGCACGATCATGGCCGCCGGACGGGCATGGATGCCCATCTTGTTCTGCACGAGGAGTTCCTTCATGTGGGCGTTGGCTGGCGTAGTGGTGCTCTTTTCCATTGCGATTGGGCTGCAGGGTCGGATTAAAGGATAACGCAAAAGCCGGTCGTGCCCCGGCTTGCAATCACAAAGACCCCCGCATGCCAGCCTTCGCCATCATCGTGCCGTGCCGTTTGGAGTCCACGCGATTCCCGCGTAAGCTTTTGCATCCGATTAAGGGCAAGCCGCTTGTGCTGTGGGTGGCCGAGCGCATTGCGGCCCAGGCACCGGACTATCCGCTGTGGTTCGCTGTGGATCATGAATTACTGGCGGAATGCATTGAGGGAGCTGGGTTTAGGGCGATAATGACCGATGTCAGCCATCCCAGTGGCACCGACCGCATCGCCCAAGCCAATCGCACAGTCCGTGCCAGTTATGTTCTCAACGTCCAGGCTGACGAGCCGCTGGTCACCGCCGGCCAGCTCAACGCCCTGGCCCGGCTCATCCAGGGCGATTGTCCCATGGCGACGCTCTGCACGCCGTTCAAACGCATCGTGGATTTCTACAATGTCAACCAGGTCAAGGTGGTCATGAGCCAGACCGGCCGGGCGCTGTATTTCTCGCGGTCCCGGATGCCCTATTCGCGCGACCTCGGCCTGACCATTGACGACGCGTGGCTGGCCCAGAACACCTGCTACAAGCACCTCGGGCTTTACGCCTACAAGGCCGACTTCCTCGAGAAATTTGTGGCCATGCCGCCGGGCCGGCTGGAGCAGATCGAGAAACTCGAGCAACTGCGCGTGCTGGAGGCGGGCTATCCCATCGCCATCGACGTCACCGAGGATCCGACCATCGGCGTGGACACGCCCGAGGACGCGAAGAAGTTCGAGGCGCTAGTGTAGGGGCGTCCCTTGCGGACGCCCGCGGGCGGCGTCAAGCGCCGGCCCTACAGGAAGGCCTCAGATTTTCCCGGCCTTCCGCTTCTCGACCATCGTATAGAAGTCGGTGAAGAGCGGGTCGGCGTCGTTCGGGCCGGGGGCGGCCTCGGGGTGATACTGGACGGAGAACACCGGCAGCTCCTTGTGGCGGAGGCCCTCGACGGTGTTGTCGTTCAGATTGATCTCGGTGACCACCGCGCTGCGCTTCTCGAGCGACTTGGGGTCGGTGGCGAAGCCGTGGTTCTGCGCCGTGATCGAGACCTTGCCGGTCTCGAGGTTCTTCACCGGCTGGTTGCCGCCGCGGTGGCCGAACTTGAGCTTGAAGGTCGTGCCGCCGACCGCGTGCGTGAGCATCTGGTGGCCGAGGCAGATGCCGAAGATCGGGTAGTCCGGCAGCAGGCCGCTGACGGTCTGGTGGATATAGGGCAGGGCGGCCGGGTCGCCGGGGCCGTTGGAGAGGAATACCGCGTCCACGCCGTATTCGCGCACCTGCTCGTGCGTCGCCGTGGCGGGGAACACATGCACGTCGAAGCCGTGGCGGACGAGCTTGCGGAAGATCGTGAACTTCGCGCCGTAGTCGAACGCGGCGACCTTGAATTTCTTCTTGGGCGTGACCGTGGCGCCCTGCCTGGTGCCGACGGGGAGATATTGGGCGTTGTGTCGCGAGGCATCGCCGGCCTGCCAGTGGTAAGGCGCCGGGCAGGTCGTGTCCTTCACGTAGTCGCTGCCGGCCATGTCCTGCCAGGCCTTGGCCCGCTTGATCGCCTCGGCGTCGCTGAGCGGCAGGGTGGACAGGCAGCACTTCATCGCGCCATCGACACGGAGCTTTTTCGTCAGCGCGCGGGTGTCGACCTCGCTGATGCCCGGGATGCCGTATTTCTTCAGATAGGCGTCGAGCGACAGCTGGCTGCGCCAGTTGCTGACGATCGGCGAGACCTCGCGGACGACGAAGCCCGAGCATTTGGGCGCGGCGTGCTCCTCGTCCTCGGCGTTGATGCCGTAGTTGCCGATTTGCACGGCCGTCATGGTGACGATCTGGCCGAAGTAGGAGGGATCGGTGATGATCTCCTGGTAGCCGGTCATCGAGGTGTTGAAGACACACTCGCCGGCGATGGTGGCCTCGGCGCCGAAGGCGGCGCCACGGAAAACACTACCATCTTCAAGAGCCAGGATCGCGGGTTTGGGAGCGGACATTAAAGAGGCACGAAAAGCACTTCGTCCCCTCCTGTCTAGTGGTTTTCGAGGCAAACCCGTGAAATGTGCGCGGGTAAGGCGCGGACTCCGCGCCGCGCCTCGGCGGGCACCAGCCTTCGCCAAGGCTACGGTCTGGCAAGGCGGAGTGTCCGCCCTATCTTCAACCCTCGACCAGCCGGTAGCCGATGCCGGCGTCCGTCTTCAGGTGGCGCGGCGTGTGCGGGTCGGCTTCGAGCTTCTGGCGCAGGTGCGTCATGTGCACCCGCAGGTAATGGGTGTTCTCCTCGGCGTTGGGCCCCCAGAGTTCGCGCAGGATCTGCCGGTGCGTGACGACCTTGCCGCGGTGCTGCACGAGCAGATGGAAGAGCGCGTATTCCCGGGCGGTCAGGTGCACCTCGGTGCCGGCCCGGCGCACGAGGCGCGCCGCCTGATCCACCTCGATATCGCCGATTTTGACCACGGCCGGTTCGCTGGCCGCCGGCGTGCGGCGGAGGATGGCCCGCACCCGGGCCAGCAATTCGCGGCCGCTAAAGGGCTTGGTCAGGTAATCGTCCGCCCCGGCGTCGAGCGCGGCGATCTTGTCGTCCTCGCCTTCGCGCACGGAAAGCACGAGCACCGGCACCTTGGACCACTCGCGCAGCCGCCGGATGACCTCCGTGCCGTCGAGGTCGGGCAGGCCGAGGTCGAGAATGATGCCGTCGGGCGCGGCGTGCGCCAGCTCCTGCAGGCCGAGCTGGCCGGTCTCGGCCTCGCGCACCTTGTAGTGTTCCGCCTCGAGGGTCACGCGGAGCAGCCGGCGGATCTGGACCTCGTCGTCGATGACGAGGAGCGAGGACTTGGCGGCGGCGGCAATCACGACGGCAACATACCTGGGCCGACCGCAGCGTAAAGCCCGCAGAAGCACCGGCCCGTCGCGACCATCCGGCCCCGGAAAACTTGCGGCCCCTTTCACCACGAAAGGGGCCGCTTTGCTTATGAGTTATGAGCTAACCCAAAATTCAGGCGGAAAAACCGCTCAGACGGCGCTGTCGCCATGCTCGTTGGTGCGGATGCGGACGACATTCTCCAGCGGGACCACGAAAATCTTGCCGTCGCCGATCTTGCCGGTCTTCGCGGCGGAGGTGATGGCGTCGATCACCTTGCCGGCGATGTCGTCAACGACGGCGATCTCGATCTTCACCTTGGGCAGGAAATCCACGGTGTATTCGCTGCCGCGGTAAATCTCGGTGTGGCCTTTCTGGCGGCCAAAGCCCTTGACCTCGGTGACCGTCAGACCCTCGACTCCCGCGGTGCCCAGCGCCGCCTTCACTTCGTCGAGTTTGAACGGCTTGATGATGGCGATGATGAGTTTCATGCAAACGGGTCGTCGGGGTGGGTCAGGGCTTGGCGTCGGGGAGGGGGCTGGTGCCGGCGGGCATTGGGCTGGTCCGCTTGCTGCAGTGCGCATACCACCGCCCATCAACGCGGCTTCAAAACGAAGCCGGGAAACATCAACAGAGCATCAACCACCCGCCGCGGCCGGGATCGCTCAATCGGTGTCGAGCCGGTAGCCCGACCCGGCCTCGGTGATGAGGAACCGCGGCTGGTTGGGCTCCTCCTCTATTTTCTGGCGCAGGCGCGCCATGTAGACCCGCACGTAATGCGTCTGGGCTTCCGCCCCCGGCCCCCAGAGTTCCCGCAGGATCTGCCGGTGCGTGATGACCTTGTTGCGGTGCGTGACCAGCAGCCGCAGCAGCGCGTATTCGCGCGCGGTGAGTTTCAGCTCCTGCCCGTGCTTGGTCACCACGCGGCGCCCCAGGTCGACGGTCACCGGGCCGAACTGCGCCACGTTTGCCTCCACGGCGGCGGGTTCGCGCCGCAGGAGCACCCGGAGACGCGCCAGCATCTCGCCCCAGCCGAACGGCTTCGTCATGTAGTCGTTCGCGCCGGCGTCCAGCGCCTCGATCTTTTCCTTTTCCTGACCGCGCACCGAGAGGATGAGCACCGGCACCTGGCTCCACTCGCGGAGCCGCCGCAGGATCTCCAGCCCGGACAGGTCGGGCAGGCCGAGGTCGAGGATGATCACGTCCGGCCGGTGGTGGGCCACCTCGCCGAGGCCGCTCAAGCCGTCGCTGGCCTCGCGGACACGGTAGCCGGCGGTCGTGAGCGCGCCGCGGAGCAGGCGGCGGATCTGGTCCTCATCGTCGATGACGAGCACTTCGGACTGGGGGCCGGCCGGGTTCATTCGGCCGGGACACTGTCGTGCTGTTCGAGCGGCAGCAAGATGACAAACCGCGCGCCGCCACCCGGTTGGTTCTCCGCCGTGAGGCTGCCGCCGTGGGCTTCGACAAAACCACGGGCGATGGAAAGCCCCAGGCCAAGGCCGCCGGCCCGGTTGGGCTGGCCGCGGAAAAACCGTTCAAACAAGCGGGCCCGCAGGTCTTCGCTCAACCCGGGTCCGGTGTCACTCACGGCCAGCCAGATCCGTTGGTTGGACTCGTCCACCCCGGCTGACACGGTGATTTCCGCCGGGGGTGGTGCGTGGCGGCAGGCATTGTGCATCAGGTTCACCAAGGCCTGTTGCAACAGGTCGGAATCGCCGTGCACCAGGGGCAGGCCGGGGTCCAGCCGCACGTGCACCGTGCGGCCGGCGCGGACGTCGGCAATGCTTTTCAAGGCGGCGTTCACGAGATCGGCGGCGTCACACCAGTCGCGTTGCGCGCGCACGCCGGCATCGAGCCGGGTGGTGTCCAGCAGGTTGGTCACCAGGCGGCGCAGCCGCTGGGCGGCGACATGGATTTCGCCCGCCAGCGCCGGATCGGCCGGTCCCGTCGCGGCTTGCAGGCTCTCCGCCGCGGAAGCGATGACGGCCAGGGGGGTCTTGAGCTCATGCGAGACGCTGTCGAGCAGGGCGCGGTGCAACTGGTCGGAAGCGGTCTGCACGCGGGCCGACTCGTTGGCGGCGCGCAGCCGCTCGTGCTCCAGCGCCACGGCGATTTGCGCGGCAAAGCTCGCGAGCACGTCGCGCTGCGCCAGCGGGAAATCCCTTCCGGGCGGAATCTCGACCGCCATCACGCCAAGCAACCGGCCGGCGGCCGCGAGGGGAAAATGGAGGCCGTCGCCGCCTGTCACCGCCCGGGTGGAGCGGCCTGATTCCCCGTGGGCGCGAAAGATCCGGAGGGCGGCGGCCTGTTCGGTCTCGCTGATCGCGTAGGAGGTGGCCGGGTGCAGCGTGAGGTGACCGGGTCGGGCCGGGTCGGCGATCAGCAGGGCGAGCCGTGCGCCGAACAGCTCCCGGGCCTGATCGGCGGCGGTGCGCAGGACCTCGTCGGCGGATTGGGCCGAGGCGAGGAGCTGGGTGAGCTGGAGCAGGGCGGTGGCCCGTTGCGCGCGTTGCCGCTCGGACTGTTCCTGCTGGCGGATCCGCCCGGTCAGCCGCCCGGCGACGATCGCGATGGCAAAGAACAGGAAGAACATCATCCAGTCTTCGAAGCGCAGCAGCACGAACGTGAAAAGCGGGGGAAAAAACAGGTAGTCCCAGGTCAGCGCGCCCAGCGCGGCGGCGAACAGGATCGGCCCCTGGCCCAGCCGCAGGCTGAGCAGCACGATCATGAACAGATAGATGACCGCCACCGCCCAGTAGTCCGACCACGGCCGGATGAGAAAGCCGAAGCCGGTGGCGGTCGCAATGGCCAGGCTGGCCGCCAGGTATTCCCGCGCGGGCGAGGATGCGCCCGTGCCGCCCTTCAACCGGTGGAGGAAAGACGGTTGCGGTGCGGAGGAGTTCGGCGGCTGGCTCATGCGGTCACGGGTCGTTCACACGGGAGCCGGACGTCGGTGCCGCCGGCCTCAATGTTTTCCGTGTCGGGTGAAATACCACAGCATCAGGCCGAATCCAATCACCTGTAACGCGACAAAAAAGAGGATCAGGGGCATGGCCCGGAACCGGCCCTTCCACGGCCGGACGGGCTGAAGGTTGCGGAAGCGCTCGGTGAGTGGAACGATTTCGTAGTCGTCGAGCTCGGCCTTCATTTTCGCCGCACTTTCGTAGCGTTCGTCGGGGTTGCGCGCCAGCGCATGCAGGACGATCTCCTCCATCACGGGCGTCAGATGCGGGTTGAGTTTGCGCGGCGCCACGGGGTCGCCGGTGGTCCGGATGTTCATCACCACGTAAGGGCTCTCGCCTTCGAAGGGCACCTTGCCGGTGACCATCTCGTAGAGGATCGCGCCCAGGCTGTAGATGTCGGTGCGATGGTCGCCGCGGCGGCCGTTGACCTGCTCGGGCGCCATGTAGTCCGGCGTGCCCATGGTCGGCGAGAATCCGGCAAAGGTGAGCCGGCGCATCCGGGCGGCCTTGGCGATGCCGAAGTCGAGGATGCGGATGCTGCCGTCCTTGCAGACCATGATGTTCTGCGGTTTCAGGTCGCGGTGCACGATGTTCCGCTGGTGCATGTGCTCGAGCGCCTCGCAGACGCGGCTGACGATCTTCGCGGCCTCCTTTTCCGGCAGGGGCTTGGTGGCCTCCATCACCTTGTCCAGCGTCTGCCCGTCGAGATACTCCATGACCAGGTAGGGACGGCTCTTCGGTTTGTCGACCGGGATGATCTTGAGGATATAGGGATGGTCGAGCTGCCGGCCGATCTCCTCCTCGCGTTGGAACCGGGTGAAGGTCGCCACGTCGCTCTCGAACTGCATCAGCGGGACCTTCAGCGCCACGACCTGCTGGGTCTGGTGGTCGCGCGCCTTGAAGATGCAGGCCATGCCGCTGCGGCTGATCAGCTCGGTCACCTCAAATCGCTCATCAAGGACGTTGCCCGGTTCGAGTTCACTGCTCACGTTGCTGGGGTTGGGTTGGTTTTGGTGGACGAGCGGGATGCCGCGGAAATAAGTGATGAGGTCGGTCTGGTCGACGCGGATGATTTGGACGGAGATGTTATCGTCAACCTGCCGTTTCTCAGCCAGCGCAATCAGGCGCTGGCAGGCCTCTTGCGGCGGGAAATGGCTCGCGATTTCGCCGATCTCCTCGTCCACCACGAAGGCGTAGAGCCCGTCGGAGCATTGCACCACGATGTCCCCCTTGACCAGGGTTTCCTGGTTGCTGTCGAACTTTGCGATCGGCTCGTGGCCGACACTGCGGGTGAGCACGGAACGCATGGGGCTCGTCATGGCCCAGTGCTCGTGCATGACGCGGAATTTGACCGACAAGGCCACGTAGCAATGGTCGGTGGTGAGCCGCCGGATCTTGCCGTTGCGGACGAGGTAGACGCGCGAGTCGCCCACATGCGCGACATGCAGCACATTGTCGCGGAAAAAGGAGACCGTCAGCGTGGTCGCCATCTTGCCCTGCTCCGGCGTGGCGACGGCCGTGTCGTAGACCGCCCGGCTGGCCGCATCGAACATCGTCCGCTGCAGCACGCCGGCCGGCGTGGCGGGCAGCGCTTTCTGGAAGGCGATGAGCGCCGCCGTCACCGCCAGCTGGCTGGCCACCTCCCCGCGGCTCTCCCCGCCCACGCCATCCGCGAGGATCCAGGCCATGCCCTTGGTCCGGACCTGTTCTCCTTCCTCGTGCTGCCAGAACGAGATGAAGTCCTCGTTCGTTTCGCGAACGGGGCCGGCCACGGAGAGCTGCGCATGGGTGACTTGCACGGGGGGTAAAAGCGCGGGCCCTCGGATTGCTCCGAGGGCCGCGGGGCCGGTCCGGCGGAGCGGAGATCAGGTCTGGGACTGGACCGGGGCGGATAGCAGGACGGCCTTGCCAGCCGCCTTGCTGCGCCGCAGCAGATAGACGAAGCCCCAGACGCCCCAGAGGGCGACGACGCCCAGGGCGATGTAAGGCTCCTTCCAGCTCATGCCCGGGACCAGGCTCGAACCGTTCACCGGCAGCGGCCCGATGAGATAGAACAGCATGCAGGTGAAATTGGCGATCACGCCGAACACCGGCACGACCACGTGCTTGAACCCGCTGAAGCTGTGGTGCTCCTTGAAGGCCACCATCGCCACGATGCAGGTCGTCATGTAGAGCAGGAAGGTGCCGAAATTGCTGATCAGGGTGACGATGAGCAGCGTGTTGGGCAGCTTGGCGTAGGTCTCGGGCGAGAAGATGCCGAAGCCGTACCAGAAGTTATGCTTGTCGAGCGCCGCGGGCGTCGTGCTGCCGAGATACAGCCAGACCGTCACGATGCCGACGAAGATGGAAAGGATGCCCAGCGTCCAGATGGCGCGGTGGGGCGTCAGGGTCTTTTCGTGCAGGATGCCGAAGTGCGCGCCCATTTCCTCGTCGCGGCCCATGGCGTAGGTGACGCGGGCGCCGGTGTTGAGGCAGGCCAGCGTGGTGCCGATGAGCGCCAGGAACACGGTGAAGGCCTGGACCAGCATGAAGGCCGTGCCGGCCTTCGCGCTGCCGAAGGCCCAGGTGCCCACGATCTTCATCATGTCGCCGATCGGCGCGCTCGAGGCGCCGGCGGCCGGCATGGTGTAGCCGTTGTTCAGGAAGTAATTCGCGCAGAAGTATTCGATCAGGTAGCAGACCGCGCCCTGGATGACGAGCGACAGGATGATGGCCCGCGCCACGTCGCGCTTCGGGTTCTTCGCCTCTTCGGCCATCGAGGAGACGGACTCGAAGCCGACCAGGCAGAGCACCGCGATGCAGGCCTGCACGAACAGCCAGCTGAAATTGTGCGGCGCCACGACGGAGACCGCCGAGCTGTGATAGTTGAAGGTCAGCGGATCCGTCGCGCTGCCGGCCGTCCCGCTGATGCCGCCGTCCTTCTCCGTGTAGCTGATCGTGAAGAGGGTGGGGGTCAGGTGGCCGTCCTTGTCCTTGACCCACTTGCCATCCTTGTCCTTGTCGAAAAGCGGATAGGGATCGCCGCTGGCCAGGCCCATGGCGGTCAGCGCCGCCAACAGGTCGGGATCCTTGTTCTTGTCCTTGTTCAGGTCGTCATCCGTGACGGTGCGGTCCTGCTGCTTGATGGCGGCGAGCGGCACCGGCTTGCCATCCTTGTCGAGCACGGGTTTGCCGCTGGCATCGGTCTGGTTGATCACCGCGCCCTTGTCGTCGGTCTGGTATTTGGCCGAACCGTCGGCCCAGGTGTCGGGCACAGGTGCGCCCTTGTCGTCGGTCACATTGGCCTGGTCCACCTGGTAGTTGATGGCGGTGCCGTTGGAGAGGTGGATGGCGGTCGCCCCCTCCTTGTGGTTCATGCGGTAGCTCAGCGCCATGATGGAGAAGACCATGAGGGCGATGATCTGGATCACGTTCATGGCGATGTTCACGCCGGTCGAGCCGGACACGCCGCGTTGCGCGATCCACGACACGAACAGCGAGAACACGATGCAGATGAGAATCATCAGCAGGGGGCTGTTGTAGTTGCCGCTGAAGGTGTCGGGCCAGAACTGGGCGGCCAGATAACCGCCCAGCAGCGCCGTCACCCCCACCATGAGGCCGGGATAGATCCAGTAATACAGATGGCTCGCCCAGCCGGTGAAGAACTTGATGACGCGCGCATACTTGAACGCCTTCTTTTTCGAGATGAAGGCCTGTTCCGCGTAAAAGTAGGAAGAGCCGGTGCCGGGATACAGCTTGGACAGTTCGGCATAGCTGATGGCCGTCGCCAGGCACAGCAGCAGCGCGAGGAAGAAACCGAACCACATGGCGGCGCCGGCCATCGGCGCGCCATAAAGGGCCTGTTCTTCATACGTCAACCAGAGGAAAGCACCGGGAGCGATCAGCGCCATCGCGTTGAAGGTCAGGCCAGTAAGCCCGAGGGTAGGCTTCATCGAAGCGGTAGTTTTTTCAGCCATGGTATGTGTGTTTTGGGTTTTTGCCGAGGAACACGCACGTTTCTGCATCCGTTATACCACCGGGCATTAAGGTGCCGTTAACAAAGCCGCCAAAAGCATAAATAAATCGAAAACAAGTCGCCCACCGCCTGCCCGGCCCGGGGCTGACGCACGGCTGAGCCTCAAGCTTGCGGGGCGCACCACCACTTGCGCACAGCGACTACGGACCAGACGGCCTCCACGACGCCGAACGGCCATGCGCCCTGCAGGAATCCGTAAACCGAGCCGAGCGTGCACGATGCGGCGAACGCCAGGACGAACCACCGGCTGCGCGCCTCCAGCGCATAGCAGACCAGCATGGCGGAGACGGCGAACAGGCCGAAGAGGGAGAGTGGGTCCATCGGCGCAGTCACGCAGTGCGCCGCTGCCGGCGGACCGGAGCGAGCCGGCCCATGAGCCGGCTCGCGGCAATGGCGGTCGGACCTCTCATTCGTGGAGCACGGCACTGGGCGGGGTGTGCGGCAGGTAAATGGTGAACACGGCGCCGCCGCCGGGATTTTCGCCGACCATGACATCGCCGCCCTGGGCGGTCACGAAGCCCCGCACGATCGACAGGCCCAGGCCGAGCCCGCCCGCGTGCGCCGCGTCGCCGCGCTCGAATTTCTTGAACAGCCGCTCGCGCATCTCCAGCGGGAAGCCGGGCCCGCGGTCCGCCACGGTGAAAAACGCCCGGGTGCCGCTGCGCTCGATGCCGGCGGTCAGGAACACCTGCGTGCCTTCCGGGGTGTGGCGCGTGGCGTTGAGCAGGAGGTTGGCGAGCGCCTGTTCCATCAGCGCGAAATCGGCGCGCACCGGTGGCATGTCGTCGGGCAGCACCACGTCGAGCGGGTGGCCGGCCAGCGCGTCGCGCACGCCGTCGAGGGCGGCGTTCACGAGGTCCCGGGCGTCGCACCAGTCGAGCCGCGGCTTCAGCGTGCCGCTCTCGAGGCGGGTCTGGTCGAGCAGGTTGCCGACGAGCCGGTTGAGGCGGCGGGCGGCGGCCCGGCCCTCGCCGATCAGTTCCGCCCGCAGCTCCGGGGTGGCCTCCGCCAGGTTCTCCAAGGCGCCCGTGATCACGGCCAGCGGCGTGCGCAGCTCGTGCGAGACGCTGTCGAGCAGCACGCGGTGCAGCTTGTCGGACTCGGCCAACAGTTTTTCCCGTTCGCCGGCCGCGCGCAGGTGCTCGCCCTCGACGTTGAGCGCGAGCTGCCGGGCGAAGGCTTCCAGCAGGTCGCGCTGCGCCAGGGTCAGCGTGCGCTCCGGCGGCACGACGATGCCCAGCACGCCCACGGCCCGTTCCTCGCGCACGAGCGGCAGGTAGAACGCCGCGCTGGCGGGCAGGGTGTCAGTGAAGCGTCCGGCAGGGCGGCGGTTCCGGAAAACCCATTCGGCCACGCCGCGTTCCTTCTCGTCGAGCGCGAACGAGCCGGCGAAATGCGGGATGGCGCCGCCGGCCTCGTCGGCGAGCAGCAGGGCGGTCTTGGCCCCGAAGAGTTCATCCGCCTGGCGCAGCGCGGCGAACACGGCGTCATCCAGCGTCCGGGCCTCGGCCAGGGCGCGCGTCAGCTCGAACAGCGCCGTGGCCCGCTCCTCGCGCAGCTGCTCGTTCTGCGCCTGGGCGCGGATGCGCGAGGTGAGGTGGCCGGAGACGAGCGCGACCACGAAGTAGGTGCCGAACAGCGTCGCGTCCTCCACCTTGCTGATGGCGAAGGTGAATTGCGGGGGGATGAACAGGAAATCCCAGGTCAGCGCGCTCAGGACGCCCGCGGCGAACACCGGCCCGCGGCCGACCCGCAGGCTGAGCATGATGATCGCCAGCAGGTAGACCAGGCCGACGGCCAGGTAGGTCTCGGCGGCCAGCAACCGTCCGAGGAGCGTGATGACGGCGACGGTGCCGGCGGCCACCGCGTATTCCCGGGGCGCGCTGCGCAGGCCCCGGTTCATGGTCAGCAGCGGGCGGTGGCGGGCGGACTCGGCCGGGACGACGTAGATGTCGATGTTGCCGCCGAGCCGGAGCAGCCGGTCGACCAGCGTGCCGCGCACGAGGTCGAGGAACCGCCGGGCGCGCGGCTTGCCGACGACGATCTGGGTGGCGTTGTGCTGCAGCGCCGTGCGCACGAGGGCCGCGGCGATGTCGTCGTCATGGGTGACCACGATCTCGGCGCCGAGTTCGCGGGCCAGGGCCAGGTTCTTGTCCAGCAGCCGCTGGTCCTCCGCCGACAGGGCGACCGAGGGCTCGATGTAGACGGCGACCCACGGCGCGCCGAGGGCCGCCGCCATGCGCCGGGTCCAGCGCACCAGCTGGAGGGAGAACGGGCTCGGCCCGACCGCGACCAGCAGCCGTTCGCCGCTGCGCCAGACGGTCTGCTTGGCAGCCCCGGCGCGCAGGTGGTGCAGCTGCCGGTCCACGCGCTCGGCCACGAAGCGCAAGGCCAGCTCGCGGAGGGCGGTGAGGTGGGTGTCCTTGAAAAACCCGGCCTGCGCCGCCGCGGCCCGCTCGCCGAGATAGACCTTGCCCTCGCGGAGCCGCTCGAGCAGCGCCTCGGGCGTGAGGTCCAGCAGCTCGATCTCGTCGGCGAGCTCGAACACCGAGTCGGGCACGGTCTCGTTGACGGTCGCGCCGGTGATCTGGCGGACGGCATCGGCGCGGCTCTCCAGGTGCTGCACGTTGAGCGTGGTGTAGACATCGAGGCCGGTGTCGAGCAGCTCGACCACGTCCTGGTAGCGTTTCGGATGACGGGAACCGGGGGCGTTGGTGTGGGCGAACTCGTCCACCAGCACGAGCCGCGGCTTCCGGGCGAGGACGGCTTCGAGATCCATCTCGGCCAGTTGGGTGCCGCGGTAGTCGATCTGCTTGCGCGGGATGACGGTCAGGCCGGCGAGCATCGCCTCGGTCTCCGCGCGCCCGTGGGTCTCGACGACCCCGATCGCAACCTCCACCCCGGACGCGCGTTCCTGCTGCGCGGCGCGGAGCATCGCGTAGGTCTTGCCGACCCCGGGACACATGCCGAAAAAGACCTTCAGCCGGCCGCGGCGGGCCCGGGCTTCATCGCGATGGAGCGAGGCGAGCAGGGCGTCGGGATCGGGGCGGACGTTGAGCATGGCAGGCGATTTTACCCGTCAGTTTGCCGGGGCGGTGCGGAAACACCACTCGTAATCGTCGCGGACTGGCCTCAAGGTTTGACCGGCTGGGCGGGCGGCCAGGCAATGCGGGAGTGTCCGGAGGGCTGGTGGGAAGGATCCATGAACCAAAGCACGATGGTGAGGACAGAAAGCAGGATGAGCACAATCATGAACGCCACCTGGTCACGGGGCATGGGGCGGCGGGCTTTCATGGCGGGTTCCGGTCAGGGATCATTTTGCCGGGGCAAAATGATCGAGGGCGAGATTGAGCTGGAGCACGTTGACGACGGGCTCACCGAAGACGCCCCAGTCGCGACCCTGGGTGTTTTGCTGCACGAGCAGCTGCACCTGCGTGGGCGGAAGCCCGCGGGCCTTCGCGACCCGGGCGGCCTGCAGCTGCGCGTTGGCGACGCTGATGTGCGGATCGAGGCCGCTGCCGGAGGAGGTGACGGCGTCGGCGGGCACGGCGGTGTCGGCCGCAAGGCCGTTGGCGGTGCGGTAGGCGACGACGGCGGCCTTGATGGAGTCGGCGAGCTTCTGGCTCGTCGGACCGAGGTTGGTGCCCGAGGAGTTCGTCGCATCGTAGCCGGTGCCCGCGGCGGACGGGCGCGGCTGGAAGTATTTGTCGCTGGAAAAATTCTGCGCGAGCAGCCGCGAGCCGCGCACGGTGCCGTCCTTGTCGGTGACGAGGCTGCCGTTGGCCTGGTCGGGGAAGAGGGTCTGGGCACCGGCCCACACGGCCAGCGGATAGGCGCCGCACAGCAGCACGGCGAAGACCAGCGTGAGGAGGAGCGAGGTTTTGAATTCGGCGAGGAAGGTTTTCATGGCGTGGTTTGATTGGTAGGGGCGTCCCTTGCGGACGCCCGCGGGCGCCGGCAAGCGGTGCCCCTACAGTTGATTTTCAGACAAGGTGGGCCGCGGTGATGAGGACATCGATGAGCTTGATGCCGACGAAGGGGATGAGGATGCCGCCGACCCCGTAGAGCAGCAGGTTGCGGCGGAGCATGGCGGCCGCGCCGACGGGCCGGTAGGCCACGCCGCGCAGCGCCAGCGGGATGAGCGCGATGATGACGAGAGCGTTGAAGATGACGGCGCTCAGGATCGCGCTGAGCGGCGTGGCGAGGTGCATGACGTTGAGCGGGGCGATGGCGGGGAACACGCCGACAAGCATCGCGGGGATGATGGCGAAATACTTGGCGACGTCGTTCGCGATGCTGAAGGTCGTGAGCGAACCGCGCGTGATGAGCATCTGTTTGCCGATCTCGACGATCTCAAGGAGCTTCGTCGGGTTGCTGTCGAGGTCGACCATGTTGCCCGCCTCCTTGGCGGCTTGGGTGCCGGTGTTCATCGCGACGCCGACGTCGGCCTGGGCCAGCGCGGGGGCGTCGTTGGTGCCGTCGCCGGTCATGGCGACGAGGTGGCCCTTGGCCTGCTCCTCGCGGATGCGGGCGAGTTTCATCTCGGGCGTGGCCTGGGCGAGGAAGTCGTCCACGCCGGCCTCGGCCGCGATGGCGGCGGCGGTGAGGGGATTGTCGCCGGTGATCATGACGGTGCGGATGCCCATGGCGCGGAGCTGCGCGAAGCGCTCCTTGATGCCGCCCTTGACCACGTCCTTCAGGTGGATGACGCCCAGCACCTCGCGGCCCTCGGCCACCACCAGCGGGGTGCCGCCGCTGCGTGAGATGTTGTCTACGGTCTCGGTGACCGCGGCGGGGTAGACGCCGCCCTGGGCCTCGACCCAGGCCTTGACGTTGGCCGCGGCGCCCTTGCGGATCTGGCGGACGACCTGATTCGGGGTGACCGCGGCGAAGTCCACCCCGCTCATGCGGGTCTGCGCGGCGAAGGGGACGAACGTGGCGTGTGGCGCCGCGATGTCACGGCCGCGCAGGTTGAATTTCTCCTTGGCGAGCACCACGATGCTGCGGCCCTCGGGCGTCTCGTCGGCGAGAGAGGCGAGCTGCGCGGCGTCGGCGAGGCGCTCGGCGGGGATGCCGGTCGCCGGCAGGAACTCGGTCGCCTGGCGGTTGCCCAGGGTGATGGTGCCGGTCTTGTCGAGCAGCAGCACGTCGATGTCGCCGGCGGCCTCGACGGCGCGGCCGGAGGTGGCGAGAACGTTGCGCTGGAGGAGGCGGTCCATGCCGGCGATGCCGATGGCGCTGAGCAGGCCGCCGATGGTGGTGGGAATGAGGCAGACGAGCAGCGCGATGAGCGTGGTGATGGAGAAGGCGACGTTGGCATAGATGCCGAAGGGTTTCAGCGCGATGATGACCAGCAGGAAGATGATGGTGAGCGCGGACAGCAGGATCGTGAGCGCGATCTCGTTGGGGGTCTTCTGCCGCGAGGCGCCCTCGACCATGGCGATCATGCGGTCGATGAAGGTGTGGCCGGGCTCCGAGGTGACACGGATGACGATGCGATCGCTCAGCACGCGCGTGCCGCCGGTGACGGCGCAACGGTCGCCGCCGCTCTCGCGGACGACGGGCGCGGACTCGCCGGTGATGGCGGATTCGTCGACCGAGGCGATGCCCTCGATGACGTCGCCGTCGGCCGGAATGATGTCGCCGGTCTCGCAGACGACCAGGTCGCCCTTGCGCAGGTCGGTGGCGGCAACCTTTTCCTCCGTGCCGTGGCGCAGCCGGCGGGCGAAGGTCTGCGTGCGGGCGCGCTTGAGCGAGTCGGCCTGGGCCTTGCCGCGGCCCTCGGCGACGGCCTCGGCGAAGTTGGCGAACAGGACGGTGAACAGCAGCCAGAGGGCGACCTGCAGGACGTAGCCGAACGGCTCCTTGGAGGTGAAGAGCTGCTCGAACGTCAGCAGGGCGCCAATGAGGGTGACGAACATCACCGGGTTCTTCAGCTGGGTGCGCGGGTCGAGCTTCTTGAAGGAATCGGCGACGGCCTGGCGGAGGATGGCGCGGTCGAAAAGGGAGACGGCTTTGGTGCTCATGGGATTCGGGAAAGGATGATTTTAAAAAGCGGAACTCAGGAAATCAGGAATGGACGCATCTGGCCTTGGCCGGCTTTCCTGATTTCCCCATTGGAATTTAGAACAAGGTCCCGGCGTGCATCAGGTAGTGCTCGACCACGGGGCCCATCGCGAGGGCGGGCAGGAAGGTGAGCGCGCCGACGAGCACGACGGTGCCGATGAGCAGGATAATGAAGGTGGCGCCCTCGACCTTGAAGGTGCCGGCGCTGGCGGGGACGAGCTTCTTGCCCGCGAGGCTGCCGGCCAACGCGAGGATCGGGACGATCATCAGGAAACGGCCGATGAGCATCGCGAAGGCGCCGGTGACGTTGTAGTGCCAGTCGCCGTTCGCCGGGTTGCCGGTGAGGCCGGCGAAGGCGGAGCCGTTGTTGCCGACGCTCGAACTGTAGAGGTAGAGAATCTCGCTGAAGCCGTGCGGCCCGGCGTTGTTGAGGCCCGCCTGGCCCCAGTCGGTGACGCTGGCCCACGCGGTGCCGCCGAGAATCGTCGCGGAGAGGACAATCAGGACCAGCATCACGAGCTTCACGTCGTAGGCCTGGATCTTCTTGCCGAGGTATTCCGGCGTGCGGCCGACCATCAGGCCGGCGATGAACACGGCGAGGATCACGAAGATCAGCATGCCATAGAGCCCGGCGCCCACGCCGCCGAAGATGACCTCGCCCGTCTGGATGTTGAAGAGCGGCACGAGGCCGCCGAGCGGCGTGAAGGAGTCGTGCATCGCGTTGACGGCGCCGCACGAGGCGTCGGTCGTGATGGTGGCGAAGAGCGCGGAGTTGAAGATGCCGAAGCGGACCTCCTTGCCCTCCATGTTGCCGTCCGCGGCGGCGACGCCGAGCTGCTGGTGGATGGGATTGCCCGCGGCCTCGGCCGGCCAGCAGACCAGCGCGCCGGCGACGAACAGCGCGAACATCGCGCCCCAGACGGCCCAGCCATGGCGCTGGTTCTTCACCATGCGGCCGAGATACCAGGTGAGCGCGCTCGGGATCGCGAAGATCGAGAGCATCTGGAGGAAGTTGGAGAGCGGCGTGGGGTTCTCGAACGGATGCGCGGCGTTGGCGTTGACGTAGCCGCCGCCGTTCGTGCCGAGCATCTTGATGGCGATCTGCGAGGCCACCGGGCCCTGCACGATGATCTGGGTGTCGACCTTCTGGTCCACCATCACCGGCTGGTCCACCATCACGGGCTTGCCGTCGGGGCCGGCGGCCGGCCGGCCCTTGTCGTCAAGCTTCGGCGCCGGCGCCGTCACGGGCTGGCCCTTCTCATCGGTCTTCTGGACCTGGGTCGTGTAGGGCTCGAAGGTCTTCGCGACCGTGTAGGGCTTGAAATTCTGGATGATGCCCTGCGAGACGAGGAACAGCGCGAACACCAGGCAGACCGGCACGAGCAGGTAGTAGGTCACTCGGACGGTGTCGGTCCAGAAGTTGCCGATGGTGCGGGCGGTCTGCCGCGCGATGCCGCGCACGAGGGCGGCGGCGATGGCGAGGCCGACGGCGGCCGAGGTGAAGTTGTGGATCGTCAGCGCGACCATCTGCGAAAAATACGACATGGTCGATTCGCCGGTGTAGTTCTGCCAGTTGGTGTTGGTCGTGAAGCTGGCCGCGGTGTTAAACGCGAGATTCGGGCTCAGCCCCGGCAGGCCCTGCGGATTGAGCGGCAGGTGATCCTGGAAGCGCAGGATGAAGTAAGTGAACAGCAGGCCCACGAGGCTGAACGCCAGCATGGCGATTGTGTATCCGATCCAGCTTTGCTCGTTTTCCGGATCAATCCCGCAGACCCGGTAGGTCAGGCGCTCGATCGGACGCACGACCGGGTCGAGCCAGGTCTTGCCGCGGGCATCGAGCACCTGCACGAGGTAGAGCCCGAGGGGCTTCGTGATCAGGAGCAGCGCGCCGACATACAGCGCAAATTGGAACCAGGCGTTGAAATTGTTCATGGCAGGGACGATCAGAATTTTTCGGGCCGCAGCACGGCCACGACCAGGTAGACGAGGAGGGCGAGGGCGATGAGACCGATGAGGAGATTTTCCATGGGAGAAGGGGCCGGTGGGTAAGGCGGTTTAGCGCAGCCGCTCGCAGAAGACGGCGTAAGCGGCGCAGAGGATGAAAAAGCCCGCGGCCAGGGCGGCAAAAATCAGGTCGTTCATGTTCATGAGAGAAGAAAGATTCCCGGCACGGTAACAGAGCGGCCGGGCGCAGGCTAATTAAGAGGCGAGGCGCGGGCATTAAGAATTCGCTAAGGCCGCCGGCGCGCCGGTCGACCCAGCCGGGAAGGGGGGCCGCGCCCACGGTGCATCCGGCCGTTTGACACCCCGGCCAAAGCAGCTATCTCTGCAGTCCGCCCATGCCCTACACCGAAGACCGCACCACTTGGTTCGCCGGGCAGGGTCTATGGTCGCACGTGCCGGAAGCCGATTGGAAGGACTGGGTCTGGCAGCTCAAGAACCGGATCACCACGATCGAGCAGCTCGAGCGCTACATGACGCTCACGCCGTCGGAGAAGGCCGGCTGTTTGTTTGCCAAGGACAAGCTGGCCCTGGCGATCACGCCGTATTTTTTCAACCTGATCGACCGCAACGATCCGGATTGCCCGATCCGCAAGCAGGTCATCCCGCGCAGTGATGAGATGGTCATCTCCTCCGGCGAGATGCTCGACTCGCTCGGCGAGGACGAGCACTCGCCCGTGCCCGGCCTCGTCCACCGCTACCCGGACCGCGTGCTGTTCCTCGTTACCGACCGTTGCGCCGCCTACTGCCGCTACTGCACCCGCAGCCGGCTGGTGAGCAACGCGCAGGACTACAACTTCCATCCCGAATACGAGCAGGCCCTCCGCTACATCGAGGCGCACCCGGAAATCCGCGACGTCCTGCTCTCCGGCGGCGACCCGCTGCTGCTTTCGGACAAGAAGCTCGACCACCTGCTCGGCCGCCTGCGCGCCATCAAGCACGTGGAGTTCATCCGCATCGGCTCGCGCATCCCGGTGTTCCTGCCGTCGCGCATCACGCCGGAATTGGCGGACATCTTTAAGAAACACGGCCCGATCTGGATGAGCGTGCACCTCAATCACCCGAAGGAGGCCACGCAGGAATTGAAGGACGCGTGCGAGCGCCTGTCGTTCGCCGGCGTGCCGCTGGGCAACCAGAGCGTGCTGCTCAAGGGCGTGAACGACGACCCCGACGTCATGAAGGCGCTCGTGCACCGGCTGCTGCGGATGCGCGTGCGGCCCTATTACATCTACCAGATGGACCTCATCACCGGCGGCGCCCACTTCAAGGTGGATGTCCGCAAGGGCATCGAGATCATCCGTGCGCTGCGCGGCCACACGACCGGCTACGCGGTGCCGCAATACGTCATCGACGCGCCCGGCGGCGGCGGCAAGGTGCCGGTCAATCCCGACTACGTGGAGCAGATCACCGACGACGAGGTCGTCTTCCGCAATTTCGAGGGCAGGCAGTTCCGTTATCCGCTGAAGGCGGTGCCGGTCCCGGAGAAGTCCGCCGGCCTCGTGATGCCGGCGGAGATCCATCTGTAGTGGGTGGAACCCGACCTCCGGGCGGGTTTGTTCGATGTGCGTCCTGAAAACCCGTCCGGAGACCGGGTTCCACCTTGGTGAAGACGCATCACTTCATTTCATTGCGAACGTCACGGCGATGGTGGCGGTGATGGTCTTGTCCAGCGCGGTGGTGTCGTTGTTACCCTCCCAGCTCGTCGACGAGGAATAAAGCGGGTTGATCTGGACGACGCCCATCCGCGCGGTGCGCAGCTCCTTGATCGTGCGGCCACCCTGCGTCGCAATCTGCTCGGCACGGCTGCGCGCGTCCTTCGTGGCCTCGGCCATCATCTCGACCTTCGCGTCCCCGGCCTTCGTGTAAATGAACTCGAAGCCGTCGGATACGAACGCGACGCCCTGTTGCAGCAATTCGCCGGAATCGCTCGCAAGTCGCGGCACGCGCTCGACCTCGGGCGAGTGCACCTCGATCGACTGGCTGAGCCGGTAGCCGGTGCGCACGTTGGTCACGGTGTCGTCCTCCTGGTTGCGCTGCTTCGCGGTGAGCTCGCGGATCTGCACCGCGGAGGCGGTGAAGCCGTCGATGCCGCGCGCCGCGAGGAACGCGGCGACCTTGACGGAGTCGGCGCGCAATTTCTGCTGCGCCTCCAGCAGCGTGGGCGCGTCGGCGGAAAAACTGGCGCGCCACACGACGAGGTCGGAGCGCACATTTTTTCGCGCGGAGCCGGTGACGTTGATGACTTGGGACTCGGCGATGCGGGTCCACGCGTTGGCGAAGACGAGGGCGGCGAAGACCAGGCCCGCGGAAAGCGCGAGGCCGGCCAGCACGCCGAAGAGATGCGGACGGGAGGCGGAGGGTGTGTTCATGATTTCGTAAGTTTATGACAAGGCGGAGCGCATTACTGCGCCCGGAAATCGGAACCCAACCGCTGCGTAACCAACTGCAGCCCAGTGCGAAGCACCAGCAAAATTCCGGATAACTTATTCACAAAAATTACTGCAAGAAAGATTCAACGTTTTCGAACGAGTCGCGTCTATCCTAACGACATCAGTGCGTCGTTTTCATAGACGAACATTGTTTGTAGTTCTTACGGTTTGCTTGGTGTTAGGTCATGCAGGGCGTCCCGCAAGGGGCGCCCTTCATGTTTATGGGGTTGGAAAATCGCCCGGCGGGACATATCTCGGGCCGTCCGCTGCACCAAAGCGCCTCTGGCTACTGCGGCCGCCGGTCATAGGGGGAAGTTTTTCTTGCGCCGGCCGGCGCCAGGCGTATCGCTGGCGTTGCCTGTAGGGGTGTCCTCCGCGGAGGACTGAGATTGCGGTGCGCTCGGCCGCTCGACCCTTCGAACCTGGACGGATCATGCCGACGAAGGAAACAGCAGGCGCCGCGAAAGCGCCATGGGGCGCGTGGCGCCCCTTCTTTGGGAGTCCGTTTGGGGCCGGGCCTCAAATCCATGCAACTCCCGAACCGAATCCTCCCTCTCGCCCTCGCGCTGACAGTCCTATCGCTGCGCGCCCAGACCCAAGGTGGAGCGCGGCCTCCAGACGCGCTGGTCGGACAACCCGTCCCAAGGCCGGGTTCCACCCCGGAAGCAGTCGCGCTTGATCCACTCCGGGTGACCGCGGACCTCTGGGAGCAGCCGCTCGCCCGCATCCCGGCCAGCGTTTCCGTTTACGACGAGGCTGCGCTGCGCGCCGGCGCCGTCCGGCACTTTGGCGACCTGGTCGACGAGATCCCGAACCTGACGTGGACCGGCGGCACGTCGCGCCCGCGCTACCTGCAGATCCGCGGCATCGGCGAGACCTCGCAGTTCGAGGGCGAGACACCCGACTCGGCCGTCCGCTTCCTGGTCGACGACCTCGACTTCACCGGTCTCGGCACGATCGGGAGCACGCTCGACGTGCGCCAGGTCGAGGTGTTGCGCGGCCCGCAGGCCGGCGCGTTCGGCGCCAACGCCGCGGGCGGCGTCGTCCGGCTCGTGACCAACGCCCCCACGCCGTTCTGGACCGGCGCGGCCGAGGCCACCTACGGCGAGGACGCGCTGCGCACGGGCAGCTTCGCCATCGGCGGTCCGCTCATGCCGGCCAAGCCGGAGGAATTGATGATGCGCTTCGCCATCCAACAGAGCGACAGCGACGGTTTCCGGCGCAACCTCACGCTCAACCGCGCCACGAACGCGCGCGACGAGTTCACCAGCCGGCTCCGGCTCACGTGGAACCCGAACGACCTCTGGCACTGGGAGGCCGCGGTGCTCGCCGCCGACTTTGACAACGGCTACGACGAGTTCGCCCTCGATAACAACGGCCGCTACACCTACAGCGACCAGCCCGGCGTCGACACGCAGCGCTCGCTCGCCGCGAGCCTGCGCGGCACCTACCGCGGCTGGGACGGCGTGCGCCTCACGACCGTGACCGGGGTCACGCGCACCCGCTCGCGCTACGCGTTTGACGACGACTGGACCGCCGCCTCCTACATGGGCTTCAGCGACCTGCGCCGCCTGCGCTGGGTCGTGAACGAGGAGCTGCGCCTCGATTCCGAGCCGGGACAGGCCGCCGGGGCGATCAGCCGCTGGACGCTCGGGGCGTTTTACTCCGCCCTCGATGAAACCTCCCGTTACGGCTATCAGGATCTCTACAGCACCGATGACCTGAAGGTCGCCTATCACTCCCGGAACACGGCGCTATTCGGCCAGGTCGGCCACGACTTCTCCCCCGCCACGCGCCTGGTGGCCGGCCTGCGCGTCGAACGCATCGCCCTCAACGGCACGGGCAGCGATCGGGGCGTGGTCGTGCAGCCGTCGTTCAACGACACCCTCGTTGGCGGCAAGCTCACGCTCGAGCACGACCTGAGCGACCATGAGATCGCCTTCGCCTCGGTCACTCGCGGCTACAAGGCCGGCGGCATCAACATCGACGCCCGCATCGACATCGGGGTGGACCCGCTCACCTACGCGACCGAGACGCTCTGGAACTACGAGGCCGGTCTGCGCGGTCACTGGCTCGACCAGCGCGTCACCGGCGAGCTGACGGCCTTCTACCTGCAGCGGCAGGACGCGCAGGTGCGCGACGCCGCGGGCTTCGGCGGGACCTACCGGTTCTTCACCGACAACGGCCGGGACGCCCACGTCTACGGCCTCGAGGCCGCCGGCGCCTACGTCCTGGCCAAGGACTGGTCGGTGCGCGGCTCGCTCGCGCTGATGCGTTCGGAGCTGGATCCGTTCACGCTCGCCAACGGCAACCCCGGCGGCGGGCATGACATGGCCAACACCCCGCACTACGGCTACACGCTCGGCACACGCTACGGTGCCGACCGCGGCTTCTTCATCAGCGCCGAGCTGGTCGGCCGGGCGCAGCAGTTCGACTCGAACAACGAGAACGAGGCGCGCCGGGCCTTCCGCGTGGTCAACGCCTCGCTGGGCTATGCCTGGCGCGAGTGGACCTTCACCCTCTGGGCGAAGAACCTGCTCAACGAGAACTACGACAAGCTCGTGTATTTCTTTGGCAACGCGGACCCCGACTACATCCCGACCCGCTACGACGACCGCGCGGACCCGCGCCAGATCGGCGTGACCGCGGCGTATCGCTTCTAGTCCGGTCACCCAGGCATCAAGTATACTATTGGTTGACATCAGACCCTCGGGGCAGATGTCAACCAATAGTATACTTGGGTGGCGGGCCCGGGCCGACTGGTGAAGTGAGGGCGCGGGCTCAGCCGCGGGCCCCGTCCTGGCGCCGCAGGAGATACATCGGCGTGGTTTCGAAATTCTTGGCCGTCGTGAGGTGGCCCACGTATTCGGAGGTCACGCCGCTGTCCGGCTCCAGCCGCAGCAGCGCGGCGAAACCGGTCGTCACGTAGACCTCGCCCGTCGGCGTGCGGGGCTCGATGCGGGCGGCGCGCGTGAGGCCGCGGCCCATCACCATGGGCAGCCGCAGCACCGGGTCATAGACCGGCACCAGCGGCGCCACGTGGCCGCCGAGCCGGAGGCCCATGTCGGCCGGCAGGCCCGCGGCCGCGAGGTCGACCGACTGCAGGCGTTCCTGCAGGTCGAGCGCGAGGCGGGCGCCGTTCAGGGCGTTGTCGATCACCACGAACAGGCCGTCGCCCCAGGTGTTGCGCACGATCACGTGTTCACCGTAGCGGTCGAGCACCTCCGCCACCGGCTGCATGACGGTGGCGAGGAAAAGCTTGATGTGCTCGTCGTGCAGCCGGCTGAAGCCCTTGAAGTCGCCGAAAAGCACCGCGCGGATGACGCGCTTGGAGGAGACCGCGACGAAGGGCGCCGTCGTGGTCGTGCGCGTCGAGCGGACGGGGATGACCTCGGTCGTGCCGCCCGCGAGCCGCCACTGTTGCATGTCGTGCGCGGTCCCGGCCTTGTCGCTCGACTCGTCGCCGTCGAACACGGCGAGCTGCCAGGCGCGGGTGTCGATGCTGGCCGCGCGGTTCATGGCCTGGCCCATGGCGATGCGGCCGGCGTAGGAGAACAGCACGTCGTCCCCGTTGTAGGCGCTGTCGCTGGCGATCGTGACCGAGGTCGCCGCGCCGAGGCAGTGCCGGAAACGTGCGACCCAGTCGGGGCCGGCGGGCTCCACGCTGATGGCGATGAATTCGTCGATGGAGAAGGGCAGCACCAGGTGCAGCTCGACCCCAAGCTCCAGCGCGGCTTCCGCGATGATGATGTCGGCGCCGCTGGCCAGCGAGCCGTGCGCGAAGCCGACCCGGTGGGCCTGCAGGCTGGCGCGCACCTGCGCCGCCACGGCCGGTTGTTGCTCATGGGGAAACCGCGCGCGCCCCCCCGGTGGCGCCGTCATGTGTCCGCAAAAATGGATCACCTCGGGCTGGGCCAGGACCTCGAGGATCGGCGCGGGGTCGGCGCCGACGGCGTGGCACAGGAAGCGGAGCTGGCGGCGGGTGGTGGCGTGCGCGCCGAGGTCGTCCTGGGCCCCCACGGCGGCGGTCTGCAGCGCGGCGATGGCGCCGTCGGTGTCGCCGAGGACGAGCAGCGCCTCGGCCTTGGTGACCCAGGCCCAGTAATGGCCGGAGTCGGCGGGGCCGGTGAGGGCCGCGGTTTCCCGGGCGACGACCTTGAGCACATCGCGGGCGAGGGCGTGGGCCTGCGTCTGGCGCCCGGCGATTTGCCAGAGGGTCGCGGCATTGACGCCGGCATAGGAACGGCCGAGGCGCCGGTAAACGTCCTCGTAGGCGGCGGCGGCCGCGGCCGCCAGGGGCGGGCGTTCGGACGGGGCGGCCTGCAGCGCGCGGTCCTTGGCGATGCGGGCGGAAAGGGCGGCGATGTCCTCGGCGAGCGCCGGGGGCAACTGGTCGGCGGGCAGGGTGGTCTGGAGGCTGGCCGCCTCGGCCGCCGCGCGCTTCGAATTGCCGGACCGTGCCAGCGCCAGCACGCGCAGATATTGGATTTCCGCCCGGGCGACGGGGGTGAAGGGGGGGTGAAACTCATGCGTCGCCGCCTCCTCCGCGACGTCGTAGGCGGCGAGGTATTGGCCCCGCCGGATCAGGCCGCGGATCGCGCCGATCACCTCGGCGCTGCTCATGGTCGCGGTCAGCGCCGGCTTCACTGTGGGGACGGGAGAGGGCATTCGGCCTTACTGAGGTATTTCAACGGGTGTCAGTGAGGGTTTGGGCTGGCAAGGACTAAGCATAACCGCCATGAACTACGGGGACTTATGCCGGACAACACACACTCGCCCGGCGGCGTTTTTCCCAGCCTTGCGCGGGAAGACACAGACGCGGCCCGGCGCATCGCCGAAGCGATGCGGGCCTCCGGCGTCGGCGCATGGTTCCGGCCCCTTAACTGAACATGTCCGAGCCGACCAAAGCCGTTTTCCTGAGTTACGCCCGCGAGGACACGGACGCGGCCCGGCGCATCGCCGATGCATTGCGCAGCCAGGGCGTCGTGGTGTGGTTCGACCAGGAGGAACTGCGGGGCGGGGAGGCGTGGGACGCGAAGATCAAAAAGCAGATCCGCGAGTGCGCGCTGTTCCTGGCCGTGGTGTCCGAGCACACGCAGGACCGGCCCGAGGGCTATTTCCGCCGCGAGTGGAAGCTGGCGGTGGAGCGCACGCATGACATGGCGGCGGGCGTGGCCTTCCTGGTGCCGGTGGCGATCGATGAAACGGCCGGGACGGAGGCGCTCGTGCCGGATGAATTCATGCGCGTGCAATGGACGCGGCTGGCGGGCGCGCTGCCTACGCCGGACTTTGTCGCACAGGTGAAAAACCTGCTGGCGGGCGGCAACCGCCGCCGGCCGTCCTTGGCGCCGATGGACGCAAAGCTCACCACCGCTCCGACGCGCACGCGGCCGCCCATGACCGCGCTGCCGCCGCCCGCCCCCAAGCCCGTGGCGCCGGTGGCACCCGAGACCCCCGCGTCCGCCAGGAAATCCGGCCGCCCCGCCTGGCTCTGGGGCCTGGTGGCCGTCGCCATCATCGGAGTCGGGGTCGGCGGCTACTTGTTCTGGCCCCAGCCGGAACCGCCCGCGCCGCCGCCGCGGCCCGTCGCCGTCAAGAAACCCGCGCCCATTGTCCCCATTGCGCCCGCGCCCCCAGCCTGGACCACGAGCGAAAAATCCATCGCCGTCCTCCCGTTCACCAACATGAGCGAGGACAAGGACAGCGGCTATTTCGCCGACGGCATCCACGAGGACATCCTCACCAACCTCGCGCACATCGCGTCGTTGCGCGTTGTCTCGCGCACCTCGGTCATGGAGTATCGCGGCAAGACGGAGAACATCCGCCAGATCGCCCAAAAGCTCGGGGTGAGCTTCGTGCTGGAAGGCAGCGTGCGCCGGGCCGGCAACAAGGTGCGGGTGACGGGCCAGCTCATCCATGCCGCCACCGACGAGCATATCTGGGCCCAAAATTACGACCGCGACCTCACCGACATTTTCGCCATCCAGGCCGAGCTGGCGCAGGAAATCGCCAAGGCCCTTTCCGCCGCCCTGTCGCCCCAGGAAAAGGCGCGGCTGGAGCATCCGGCGGCCACCAATCCCGCGGCCTACGATCTCCTGCTGCGGGCGCGGCAGATCGACCGCAACGGCAACGACACCCGGCAGGAATTGGACACGGAGGAGACGATGCTGCAAAAGGCCGTCACGCTCGACCCCGCCTTTGCCAGTGCCTGGGCCAACCTGGGTGTGGTCCACGCCCAGATGCGGTTCAATGCCCTCGACACCTCGGAAGCCCGGCTGGCCAAGGCCCGGACGGCGATCGACACGGCGCGGCGGCTGGATCCGGACAACGCGGATGTGATCCTGTGCACCGGCGCCTATTTCTATTACGGTCTGCGCGATTACCCGCACGCGCTCGAGCAATTCGGCCGGATGACCCAGCTGTGGCCCAATTTCTACTTCGGGCCCTTCATGACCGGCCTGGTCCAGCGGCGGCAGGGCAAGTGGGTGGAATCGCTGGCCAACTTGCGCCGGGCTTTCGAGCTCGATCCCGGCTCGGCGGAGCACGCGCGCAACCTGATGATCTCGATGGTCGCCATGCGGCGCTATCCGGAGGCGATGGCCGAACAGGAGCGCCGCGTGCGCCTGCTGCCCGAGTCCCTGCGCGAATCGTTCGAGGTGGCGCGGCTGAAATATTTCATGAACGGCTCGACCAAGGAAGGTGACGAGTTGCTGGCCGGTCCGATCGCCGGGCGGGCCGACCCGGTGACCGCAGCCGGTTATCGCAAGCTCTGGGCGGCGATGAAGGGCGATCTGGCCACCGTGGCCCACCTCGACCGGGAACACCCGGATGCGTGGGCTCCGGGTCTGGGCAGCGGCGGCGGATCCCCGGGGGAGTATGCCTGGAACAACGCGGTCGTCATGGCGGCACAGGGCGACATCGCCGGCGCCCGGAAGCGCGTGGAGAAATACCCCGCCGAGTTGCGCGCCCGGCTGATGAACGAGCCGCAGAACGCCGTGGTTCTGTCCCAGCTGGCGCAGATCGAGGCACTGCTCGGGCACAAGAAGGAGGCGCTGGCCGCGGCCCAGCAGGCGCGGACAATCTTGCCGGAGGCGGTGGATGCGCTCTCGGCCCGTGGCCCGCATCTGGCCCTGGCCTTTGTGCTCGCCTGGACCGGCGACAAGCCGGCCGCCTGCGCCGAGCTGAAGCAGCTGCTCGCCACGGGCGGGCAGCCCAATGTCAATTGGCTGAAAAACGGCCCGTGGTTTGCGCCGCTCAAGGACGTCCTGACCTTCAAGGCCCTGCTCGCCGACCCGAAGAACAACGCGCCGCTTTACTGACATGGCCGACCCGACCAAAGCCATCTTTCTGAGCTACGCCCGCGAGGATGCCGATGCGGCCCACCGCATCGCCGAGGCGCTGCGGGGCTTTGGCCTCGAGGTGTGGTTCGACCAGAGCGAGCTGCGGGGCGGGGATCAGTGGGACCAGAAGATCCGCGGGCAGATCAAGGCCTGCGCCCTTTTCATTCCCGTCATCTCCGCGACCACCCAGTCGCGCGACGAGGCCTACTTCCGGCTCGAGTGGAAGCTCGCCGACGACCGCTCGCACCTCATGGCGGCGGGCAAGACGTTCATTGTCCCGGTCGTCATCGACGACACGCCGGAAGCCGGCGCCGTGGTGCCCGACTCCTTCAGCCGATCCCAATGGACGCGGCTCCCCGGGGGCGAACCCGCCACCGCGTTCATCGAGCAGGTGAAGCGGCTGCTCGACGCGCCGAGAAAGCCGGCGCTGAAACCCGATCTGCCGCGGCCGCCGACCCTGCCGCCGGAATTCAAGCAGGCGGCCCAGGCCAAGGCGGCGGCGGAGGCGGCGGCAAAAGCCAAGCCGGCTGTGCCGGGTTGGATGTGGGGTGTGCTGGCGGCTGTGCTGGTCGCGGTGGGTGTCGGCGTGATGTTCCTGCGCCGGCCCGAACCGGTCGTCCCGCCGCCGGCTCCCGTGACGGTGGCGACACCCAAGCCGGCCCCGGCGGCTCCCGCCCTCAGCGACAAGTCCATCGCCGTCCTGCCGTTCACCAACATGAGCGAAGACAAGGAGAGCGGCTTTTTCGCCGACGGCGTCCACGAGGACATCCTGACCAATCTCGCCCTGGTCCGTGAACTCCGCGTCGTCTCCCGCACCTCGGTCATGCCCTACCGCACGACGACGAAATCCATGCGGCAGATCGCGCAGGAACTGGGCGTCGCCTACATCCTCGAGGGTAGCGTGCGGCGTTCCGGCAACAAGGTGCGCGTCACCGGCCAGCTCATCCACGCCGCGACCGACGAGCATGTGTGGGCGCAGGCTTACGACCGCGACCTCACCGACATCTTCACGATCCAGGCCGAGCTCTCGGCGCAAATCGCCGGCGCCCTCAAGGCTGCGCTCTCGCCGGAGGAGAAGGTCCTGCTTGCGCGCCGGCCGACGGAGAACCTGGCGGCCTACGATGCCTACGTGAAGGCGCGCCAGATGGCGCTCAGCGGCACGACTCAATTGCTGGAGTCCCGCACCATCGAATCCCTCCTCAAGCAGGCCGTGACGCTGGATCCCAGGTTCGCCGCCGCCTGGGGCGAACTCGGGCGGCAGATCGTCTTCCTTTACTTTAACGAGCTGGATCGATCGCCCCAGCGCCTGGCGGAGGCCAAGGCGGCCATCGAGACCGCCGTGCGCCTAGCGCCGGACGCGCCCGAGGTCATTGAGAGCTATGGCGACTATTTTTATTACGGCTACCGCGACTACGTCCGGGCGGGCGAACAATACGAGCGCCTCGCCGTGCTCCGGCCCAACGACGCCAGCGTGTTCGGTTCGCTCGGGCTCATCCACCGCCGGCAGGGTCGCTTCAAGGAGGGGCTCGCCGAACTGCAGCGCGCGGTCGAGATCGAACCGAGGAACCTTCGCTACCTGCGCACGCTCCAGCAGCTGATGCAGGGTCTCGACCGCTATGACGAGGCTGCCGCCCTGCAGCGGCGCGTGATCGATCTCACGCCCGGCGATCCGATCGAGGAGGCCAACCTCGTGCAGATTCCGTTCTTCGCGCGCGGCTCCACGAAGGAGTGCACGGATTTGCTGACCCAGACCAAACCGAAGACGGCCGGGGAGGTTTCCATCGTCAACTTCGGGCGCAAGCAATGGGCGGTGCAGATCGGGGACTGGACCGAGGCGATCCGGCTCGACGGGGTGGAGCGTTATTTCGAGAACCCCTCTTTCCCGCATTGGGGTCAGGATCTCACGATGGCCTTCGCCCTCGCCGCCCATGGCGACCAGGCGGCGGCCCGGGTGCGCGCCGAGGCGGCCCTGCCCGCGGTGCAGGCCGACTTGGAGAACAAGCCGTCCGCGACCGCCTGGGACGCGCTGGCCGGGATTTATGTCCTTACTGACCGCAAGAACGAGGCGTTGCGCGCGGCTCGCCGCGCGATGGAGCTGGTGCCCGAGGCGGGCGATGCCGTGGCTGGTCCCGGCATCAGCCTGGTCTACGCCTCCACACTGGCCTGGACCGGCGACAAGGAGGCGGCCCTCGCCGAGCTCGCCCGGCTCCTCCGCACGCCCTTCGGGGAGAACATCTACTCGGCGAAATCCAGCCCTCTCTGGCTGCCACTGCACGGCGATCCGCGCTTCGAGGCGCTGCTCAACGACCCGAAGAACAACGCGCCGCTCTTCTAACATGAGCGACACGAGCAAGGCCGTCTTCCTGAGCTACGCTTCCCAGGATGCCGAGGCCGCGAAGCGCATTGCCGATGCGCTGCGCGCCGCGGGCGTCGAGGTGTGGTTCGATGCCGAGGGCGGGCTGGAGCACGGCGACGAATGGGACGCCAAGATCCGCCGGCAGATCAAGGAGTGCGTGCTCTTCATCGCCGTCATCTCGGCGAACACGCAGGCGCGGGAAGAGGGCTATTTCCGCATCGAGTGGGAACTGGCAGCGCAGCGCGCCCTCGGCATCGCCAGCGGCGTGGCTTTCATCCTCCCGGTCGTCATCGACGGCACCAGGCAACCCGGCGCGCTGGTGCCCGACCGATTCCGCAGCGTGCAATGGACCAAGCTGCCCGGTGGCAACGTGCCGCCCGACGTGCTGCAGCGCTTCCTGAAACTCTGGTCGCACCGCGCCGGCATGTTGAAGCCGGCGGCGGCCGAAGTGGTGGCGGATGGATCGGGTGGTAGCGAGACACCGCGCGGCGCGGGTCGATCCCGTCCGATCTGGCCCTGGCTGGTGTTGGGCGTGCTGGCCGTGGGCGTGGCATATTTGATTTTCAAGCCCCGGCGCAGCCCGGAGGAGATCGCGAAGATCGTGGCCGATACGCAGAAGCTCGCGCAGGCCGTCACGCCGCCCGCGGCCCCCCTGCCCGGCGACTGGCCAAAAGACCCGGAGCTCCGGCGCGCGATGGACCTGCTCAACGGCTCCGAGGCCAACTCGGAGGACTTCACGCTTGCCGAGGAGATTGCCAACCGCGCCCTTACGCAGCGGCCGACCGATCCGGAGGCGGTGATCGTCATGGCGCGCACGCAGGGAGCGTTCCTGCAGCGCGGCTTCGACCGCTCGGACGAGCGCATCGCCCTGGCCCGCCGCTACGCGGAGCGGGCCGTGCAGCTCGCCCCGAACGACGCCGAGGCTCTGGCCGCGCTGGGGTCGTTCGTCGCCCGCTCCGACCAGGCGCGCGCGATCGAGTTGCTCAACAAAGCCATCGCATTGAGGCCGGCCGAGCCGTTTATTTACCGGCAACGGGACAACGCGATGTTCAACAACCCGCAGGTGCCGGCGGCCGACGCCATTGCCTCCACGGAGAAAACCGCGGCGCTTTTTCCCGGCGACGCCCTGGCGCACTACGAGCTCGCCCGCCACTATCGCGACGTCGGTCGCATCGCCGAGATGGAGCAGGAACTCGACCGCACCATTGCGATCACCCCGATCGCCAACGCCATCGTCTGGAAATCGCGCATCGCGCTCTGGGGGCGCGGTGATCCGGCGGAAATGAAGGCGCTCCTGGAGCGGGTGCCGGGGCGCGTGCGTTCGCTGGAGCGGGTCGTGTTCAGCCGCTGGGCCTACGCGATGGCGACCGGGCAGTGGGAAGAGGGCCGGATCGCGCTGGAGGACCTGACGAGCAACTGGATCGAGGATTTCGACTACATCGGGCCCAAGGCGCTGCTCGCGGCGCAGCTGCTGGAGCAGCAGGGCAAGCCCGAGCTCGCCCGGTTGAAATACGAGGCGGCGCTGGCCGAGCTGCGCGCCCGGCAGGCGCGCACCCCGGGCAACGCCACGCTGCGCTCGCTCGAGGTCTGGATCGCGCACGGCCTGGGCCGGGACGAGGACGCCCGCACGCTCAACCGCACGCGGCTGGAGTCCATCCGCCGGCCCTACCAGTTCGCCCAGCTTTCCGACTGGTGGTTCTCGGCGATTCCCAGCTGCCTGCTCATCGGCGACCGCCCGACCGCGCTCGCGCTCATCCGCGAGGCGGTGACGCCGGCCAAGGCGGTGGCGTGGGACCGGACGGAGGCACAAAGACTGGGGGAGGGCGCGCCGGACACGACGGCCGCGGGCGGGCGGGCGGCGCTCCGGATGCGGTTCAAGTTCGACCCGCGCATGGCGCCGTTCCGCGGCGACCCGGAAATCCAGGCATTGCTGGCCGAGCCGGGGGAGAAATCCGCCGCGGCCACGCCGAACATTGACGACAAATCCGTCGCCGTGCTGGCCTTCGCCAATCTTTCCGACGACAAGGCCAACGAGTATTTTTCCGACGGCATCAGCGAGGAACTGCTCAATGTGCTGGCCAAGGTGCCGAAGCTGAAGGTGGCGGCCCGGACCTCGTCGTTTTATTTCAAGGGCCGCAACGAGCCCATCCCTGAGATCGCGCAGAAGCTCGGCGTGGCCTACGTCGTCGAGGGCAGCGTGCGCAAGGCCGGCGACAAGGTTCGCATCACGGCGCAGCTCATCAAGGCGGCCGACGGCTTCCATGTCTGGTCGGAGACCTATGACCGCGACCTGAAGGACATCTTCGCCGTGCAGGACGAGATTGCGAAGAACATCCTCGGCGTCGTGAAGGGCAGCCTGCTGGGCGAGGCGGAACTGCCGCACGCCACGACGACCAAGATCGAGGCCTACACGTTTTTTTTGCAGGCGCAGGGGGCGTTCGCCAAACGCGGCGAGGCCAACCTGCGGGAATCCATCCGCCTGTTCGAGGCCGCGCTGGCGATCGATCCGGACTACGTGCCGGCCCTGGTCGGCCTGGCGCAGGCCCGCGTGGTGCTGCCCAACTACGCCTACCTGAGCGGGGTCAAGGCGCGGGAGATCACGGACGGAGCGCTGCAGGCGGCGCGGCGGGCGCTCGCGCTCGATCCGCAGAACGCCGCGGCCCATGCGGTCATTGGGTGGGAGCTGTTCCAGTTTGAATGGCGGTGGAGCGAGGGCTTGGCGGAGGTGCTGCGCGCCCGGGACCTGGCGCCCAACGACCCATGGAACTGGAATTGCCTCGGCGACTATTACCGCTACGTCGGCGACTATCCCCAGGCGCTCAGCGCCAAGCAGCGGGAATGGGAACTCGACCCGCTCAGTCCCAACAGCCACTGGGACCTCAGCTACAGCAATCTGGTGGGGGGCAATTACGACCAGGCCATCCACTGGTCCGAGATTTGCGTGGGTCTGGCGCCGCACAACGTGGACAGCTACATGCCCGCGATCCTGGCCGCCGGGCGGGCCGGCCGGCTGGACCTGATGCGCCGGACCCTGGCGGCGGCCCGGCAGAATATTCACGAAGGCGAGGGGATGCTGCTCCTGCTCGGAGCCTACTGCGCGATCCTGGAAAAAAAGCCCGATGAGGCGCACCGGTTGCTCGCCCAGGCGGTGCCGCTGGCGGAGGGAGCCAGCGCCTCGCCCTCCTACCTCGGCTACTGCTACCTCCTGCTGGGGGAGGCCGATCAGGCGCGCATCTGGCTGCAGCGCGGCTACGACCGCTACGACGAGGCGATGGTTTGGAACGAAATCATCGATTTCGACGTGATCGCGGCCAACCCGAAGACCCGGCCGATTCTCGACCAGCCCAAGCTGAAGGAGCTCTATGAACTCCGCCAGCGCAACGCCCGCGCGGGCTTGAACAAACTGTGAGCGCCGCGGAGAACAAAGCCGTCTTCCTCAGCTACGCCTCGCAGGACGCCGAGGCGGCGAAGCGCATCGCCGATGCCCTGCGCGCCGCGGGCGTCGAGGTGTGGTTCGATGCGGAGGGCGGGCTGGAGCACGGCGACGAATGGGACGCCAAGATCCGCCGGCAGATCAAGGAGTGCGTGCTCTTCATCGCCGTCATCTCGGCGAACACGCAGGCGCGGGAAGAGGGCTATTTCCGCATCGAGTGGGATCTCGCCGCCGAGCGCGCCCGCGGCATCGCCAGCGGCGTGGCTTTCATCCTGCCCGTGGTCATCGACGACACCAAGGAATCCGGTGCACTGGTGCCGGACCGCTTTCGCACGGTGCAATGGACCAAGCTGCCGGGCGGGAATATTTCGTCCGAGGTGCTGCAGCGTTTCCTGAAACTCTGGTCGCACCGCACCGGAGCGCTGAAGCAGACGGCGGCTGATCCTGGTAACGCCGGGCTCGGTTCGGCCAGGGTCTTGCCGGCGTCGAAACGCCGGGTTGTCTGGCTCCTGCCCCTGGGGATCGCCTTGCTGGCGGCGGCGGGACTCGTACTCTGGCGGATGTCGCTCAAACCCGACGCGACTCCGGCCGTCGCTCCTCTTTCCGCGACTCGCCAGCTGGCGGCGAAGTCTCGCGCCCTGCTCGCCGCGGGGCGGGTCGTCAGTCGTGAAACCCTGGCCGCGGCGGATGATCTGGCCGGACAGGCCCTGAAGCTCGACTCGACGGACGCCGAGGTGCTCGCCACCTCTGCTCAGGTGGATGCCTTCATGGTCTACCGGGGGTTTGATATTTCCGAGGGGCGACGCCAGTCTGCGGCCAAGCGGGCGCAACGGGCCCTCGCGCTCGCCCCCGGTTCCTTCGAGGCCCGGCATGCCCGGGCGGTGGTGGCCGGATTTCTCCCGGGGTCGCCGGACATGCTGGCCGAATCGGAACACATTTATCGGGAGCTCTGGCAGGAACGACCGGCCGACGACGTCCTCGGGCAGGAACTCGGCCGGGTACTGCAGGACGAGAATCACTTTGCCGACGCCGCGGCGGTCTTTTTGCGGGTCAAGCAGCCGTTGGATGCCGGTTGGGCGTATTTTTTCGGCGGTCAATTTCAGGAGGCGGACAAGGTCGCGGACCGCCTGCTGGCGGAAAAGCACGACGCGCTGACCTTCGTCCTCAAGGCCAACGTGGAGCTGTTCGGTTTCGGGGACATGGCCGCCGCGCAAGCGGCCGTCGGCCAGCTGACCCCGACGGAATTGCTGAACGATGACGCGGCCGGCATCGCCTTGCGGCTGGCGGTGGTCCAGCGCGATGCACCTCGGATCCTGCAATTGCTCGGCGCCTTCGCGAATCCCTTCGTCTCGATCGGGGGGGTCAACTACCCCCGGCAATATTGGACCGGCCATGCCCAGCAGATGTTATCACATCCGGAAGCGGCCCGGAGCGAATGGCACGGTGCGTTGCAGGCGGTGGAGGAAAGGCTCAAGTCAAATTCCGCTGACGCCGAGTCCCTCGGTTGGGTCGCCGTGTTGCAGGCGCTGCTCGGGGAAAAAGAGGCCGCCGGGCAAGCGCTGCGACTTTACCTCAATTACAACCCCGTCGCCCCCGGGAGATGGGATTGGTGGGAAGGGTTGACGATCCTGCATTTGGGCGGACGCAATGACGAGGTCCTGGACCGGCTGGCGGGCGAACTCCGGCGACCTCACGGCCACCGGATGCTCTATCTTTTCGCCCGCTCCGGTCCTGAATTCGATCCCCTCCGCGCTGATCCGCGGCTGGAGGCTTTGCTCCGGGAGACCTTGCCCGCGGGCATGAAGCCATTCACCGCAACCACCGACCAGCCGGCCGGGGCCAAGGTCGACGATAAATCCGTCGCCGTGCTGGCGTTCGCGAATCTCTCCGACGACAAGGCCAACGAGTATTTCTCCGACGGCATCAGCGAGGAGCTGCTCAACGTGCTGGCGAAAATCCCTGGGCTGAAGGTGACGGCGCGGACGTCGTCGTTCCACTTCAAGGGCAAGGACACCTCCATCCCCGAAATCGCCCGGCAACTCGGCGTCGCCTACGTGATCGAGGGCAGCGTGCGCAAATCCGGCGACAAGGTCCGCATCACGGCGCAGCTCATCAAGGCCGCAGACGATGCCCACGTGTGGAGCGACACTTTCACCCGCGACCTGAGGGATATCTTCGCCGTGCAAGATGAGATCGCCGGCCTCGTGGCGCGGAATCTCCAGCTCAAGCTCGGGACGGCCGAGGTCCGGCGTGAAGTGGACCCCGAGGCGCACCGGCTGGTGCTTGAAGGGCGGCATTTCTGGAACTTGCGCTCGGAGGACGGATTCACCCGGGCCGAGGCGGCATTCCGCCGGGCGATTGCGCTCGCCCCGGAATTCGCCGCCGCCCATGCGGGTTTGGCCGATGTGTTGGCGACCCGGGCCGGTTACCGGGCCTACGAAGGCGTGCTCGATTCCTCCATCGGGTTGGCCCGGACCGAGGCGGAGCGGGCCATCGCCCTGGATCCGGCGATGCCGGAGGCATATCCCGCCCTGGGCCTCATCCGCATTTGGGAGGGCCACCCGGCCGAGGCGGAGGAGATCTTCCGAAAGGCGCTGTCGTTGAACCAGAACTATGCGCTGCCGCATCACTGGCTGTCGCTGGTCTATGAAACCGGGGGCCGGATCGACCAGGCGCTCACCGAGATCGGCCGGGCGGTCGCACTCGATCCGTTGTCCGGCATCGCGGTGGGCACCCACGGGCGGATGCTGATGGAAGCGGGCCGGTATGCCGACGCGATCGTCGCCTACGAACGGGCCGCGGCGCTGCTGGCCGACCGGCCGACGTTGCAAGCCGGCCCGGCGCTCTGCCTGTTCCGCCTGAACCGTGGCGAGGAAGCGGTGGCCCGGGCGAGAAAAACCCTGGCCGGGCAAACGCGTGAGCTGCGTCTTACGGCTGATGCCGAAGCCATCTATGTGCTCCGGCGGAACGGACATGAAGCCGAAGCAGCTGATCACGCCGCCCGCGTCCTGCCGGGTTTCCGCGCGGACAGTTACCAGCGCGGCGCGGTGCTGGCGGCACTGGGCCGCTGGGCCGAGGCGGCGCCTTACCTGGAGCGCACCCTCCCGATCATGCGGTATGTGTTTTACTGGGATCCGATGTGGGATGAATGGCGCGACGATCCGCGCTTTCAACAGCTGCTGGTGAAGCTCGATTGCGCGGAGGAATACAAGGTCGCGCGTGAGACCCTGGTCCGCCTGCAACAGGAACGGAAAGCCAAGGAATGAGCGACGCCACCAAAGCCGTCTTCCTTTCTTACGCGTCGCCGGCCTTCGCCAAGGCTACGGCCCGGCAGGCAGGACGCCGTCTGAAATCGGAGGGCAGGCATGAGTGAACCGGGCAAAGCGGTTTTCCTGTCGTATGCGTCTCAAGATTCCGAGGCGGCGAAACGCATTGCCGATGCCCTGCGCGCGGCCGGTGTCGAAGTGTGGTTCGACCAGAGCGAGCTGGTCGGCGGCGACGCGTGGGATGCGAAGATCCGGAAGCAGATCAAGGAATGCGCGCTGCTGATCCCGATCATCTCGGCGAATACGCAGCAGCGCACCGAGGGCTATTTCCGGCTGGAGTGGCGGCTGGCTGATCAGCGCACGCACCTGATGGCAACGGGCCGGGCATTCTTGCTGCCGGTGGTCATCGACGACACGCGCGACGCCGAGGCCCATGTGCCGGACTCGTTCACCGAGGTGCAATGGACGCGCCTGCCCGGCGGCGAAACGCCGCCGGCGTTCACGGCGAGGGTCAGGAAGCTATTGAGCGGCGCGGAAATAGAGCCCGGGCGACCCCGCCCGGGACATGAAACACGCGGCGAGGTCGCCGCGCCTCCAGGAAGCCGCGGCCCATCCAGGTGGTGGTGGGTGTTGCCGATCTTCGGCGTGACGATGGCGCTGCTCCTCGTGATGAAGGAAGGGCGCAAGGAACCGCCGCCGGTCGTCGCGCCATCCGCCTCCTCCACCCAGGCCGAAACGGAGCAGTTGCGGCGGCAGATCGTGCCCGACCGGTGGCAGCAGGAGGATTTCCAGGCGATGGCCCCGCGGCTCGACCGCATCATCCGGGACGACCCGGACAACGCCGACGCCTGGGCGCTGCGCAGCCTCATCGAGAGTCTGCAGGTCACGCGCAATTTCGACGCGGGCACCAAGCCGCTGGAGGCCGGCAAGAACGACGCCGACCGCGCCTTGCGCCTCGCCCCGCAGTCGCCCCTCGCCAGCCTGGCCATGGGGATGCACCTCGTCGCGATGATCAGCCGCGGCGGCGACGCCCAGGCCTGCCGGCCGTGGCTTGATCGCGCGGTGGGGGCGCTCCCGGCGAGCCCCTTGACGAGGTATTGCGGCGGGGTTTCACGCTGGCTGTCCTATGACTTCGCCGAGTCCGAGCGGGAGATGCACGCCTGGATCGAGGCGGAACCGCACGCCGGATTCCCCAATTGGATCCTCGCGCAGCTGAACATGGTCGCGCGGCGGCCCGACCAGGCGGAACAGTTTGCGACCGAAGCGGCCCGGGATGACGGCATCACGGGGATCAGGGCGCGCTACACGCTGTTCGAGTCGAGCTACTATCTCCGCGCCGACCTGGCCCGGAGTCGCGAGATTCTGCAGGGGATCCCGGCCGGTGGCAGCACGGTGCACCGCGTGGTGCATGCGCGCTGGCTGGTGGCCATGGCGGGACACCGGTGGGACGACGCCCTGCAGGAGCTCGCCCGCCTGCCCGAGAATTTTCTCTTCGACCGGGCGTTCCACGGACCGAAGGCGCTGCTTGCCGGCATGGCCCATGCGCGGGCTGGCCGGGCCGACGCCGCGAACGCGCAGTTCCGCGAGGCCGAGCGCCTGCTGCGCGAGCACCTGGCCGCGGACCCGGACAACGAGGAGCTGCATGCCGTGCTGGCGGTGGCCCTGGCCTGCCTCGGCCAAGCCGACGCGGCCCGCAGCGAGCTGGCCCTCGTCGAGCCGTTGGTGAGCGGCCGCGCGGCCAATGTCTACCGTGGTTCGCTCGTTATCCAGATCGCCCAGGTCCGCTGCCTGCTCGGCGACTACAGCGCCATGGCGACCTGGGTGCGGAAGCTGTTCGCCGAGAAATCGGCGTTTCCCTTCACGCCCGCCTCGTTCGCGCTCGACCCCCGCTTCAGCGGCGGGCTGGACGCGCCCGGGATCCGCGCGCTGCTGCAGGAGTTCGCCGCTCTCGCCCCGGCCCAGGCAAGCAGCGATGGCAAGTCCGTTGCGGTGCTGGCGTTCGCGAACCTCAGCGACGACAAGGCCAACGAGTATTTCTCCGACGGCATCAGCGAGGAGCTGCTCAATGTGCTGGCGAAGATCCCCGGGCTGAAGGTCTCGGCGCGGACGTCGGCGTTTTATTTCAAGGGCAAAGAGGTGCCGGTGCCGGAGATCGCGCGGCAGCTCGGCGTGGCCTACGTCGTCGAGGGCAGCGTGCGTCGGCAAGGCGACAAGGTCCGCATCACGGCGCAGCTCATCAAGGCGGCGGACGGCTTCCACGTGTGGAGCGATACCTTCACGCGCGACCTGAAGGACATCTTCGCCGTGCAGGACGAGATCGCCGGGCTGATCGCGAAGAATCTTTCCCTCAAGATGGGCATGGTGGCGGCCCGCCCGACGGTCGACCTGGAGGCCTATCAGGAGTATCTCACCGGGAAGGCGCTGTTCGCCAAGGCCAGCAACAACGATTTGCGGGCGGCCGTCGGGCACTTCGAGAAGGCGGTGGCGATCGAGCCGGGCTTCACGGCCGCGTGGGTGCAGCTGGCCAGCGCACATACGCGGCTCGGGCGTTGGGGCGGCACCCCGACCCTGCAGGCCTGGGCGGCGGCCCGGGCGGCAATCGACAAGGCCCGGGCCCTCGAACCCGAATCGCCGGAGGTGTTGCTGGCGCTGGGCTGGATTCTGCGCACGGCCGAGTGGGATTGGCGCGGGGCCGAACAGGCTTTCCGCCGCACGCTCCAGCTGCAGCCCAACCAGCCTGACGCACTGGCGGGCGCCGCAGTCCTGTTGTTCAACATCGGCAAGACGGAAGAGGCTTATCGTTTGGCCCAACAAGCAGTGGAACTCGACCCGCTCAATGCCTCTACGCAAATCGACCTGAGTATCATGTTTTACATGAATAAAAACTGGGCCGAGGCGGAACGGACGGCGCGCCAGGCCCTGCAGCTGGCGCCCGGCGGGTCCAGCTACCGTAGCATTCTGGCGTGGGGCCTGATCGGCCAGTGGCGTTATGCCGAGGCCGAGGCCGAAATCGCCCAGGACCGAGACGGGATCGACCGGATCAACGCCAAGGGCCTCCTGGCCCTCGCCCGCGGACAGGAGAAGGTGGCCCGTGATCAGCTTGCCCAGCTCGAGGGAGAATCCCGCGCCGATGGCGATCTCGCCGACCTGCAGCAGTCGATTGCATGGCTGTGTGCCTGCCTGGGTGAGAAAGACCGGGCCTTCGCCGCACTGGAAAGAGCAGCCGCTTCACGAGACCCGAGCATGGCGTGGTTGATCAACAGCTGGTATTTGGAACCGCTGTATTCCGATCCACGCTGGCCGGTGCTGGTGCGCAAGCTTGGCCTCGCGGACGACCAGTTGAAGCAGCCCTAGAACTCGGCCGCGATCTCGGCGACCTGCCGCTCGTAGGTGATGCCGCTGTCGGGCGGGAAGTGCTTCAGGCCGTCGGCGCGCAGGGTCGGGGCGTGGAGGCGGACGTAATCGTCAAATGCCTTGCGCGAGGGGAAAACATATTGCGTCTCCACGACGGCCGGGGCGGTGTTGCTGGCGCGGTCGGGCAACACGATGCGCACGCCCGTGGCGCCGCCTTTCATCACCTCGATCACGTGATTGGGCGAAAGCCATGCGAGGTAGCGGCCGCGGACTTGGACGGACGGGCAGGTGGTGCGGACGGTGTAGAGGATGGCGGGCATGGGGAGAGCGGAGGACGGAAGACAGAGGACAGAAGTCAGATTCAAACCACGGGAAGTCAAAATACAAACGCCCGCCGGGTGGCGGGCGTTGATGGAGGTGGAGCGCGGCGTCCTGCCGCGCTTTTAAAAACCCGTCCGGAGGCCGGGTTCCACCTTACTTACTTGGCGACAGCGCCCGGAACCGTGCCGGCCTTGATGAGATACATCTGGTCGGGATTGAGGTGTTTCTTGATGGCGCCGTTGACCTGTTCGAGCGTGAGCCCGCGGATGACGTCGGAATACTGGTCGAGCCAGCCCACGTCCTTGCCACGCTGGACGGCGATGAGCAGGTTCTGGGCGAGGCCGTTGGTGGTGGCGAGACTCACCTTGAAGGAGCCGATGAGGTTGTCCTTGCGGCGGGCGAGCTCGTCGGCGGTGACACCCTCCTTATACCAGAGGTCGAGCTGACGCTTCGTGGAGGCGATGCCCTTGTCGAGCAACGACGGGGCGAAGGTGGCCGTGATGGACCAGTCGCCGTCGGTGAAGGTGTCGTTCTTGAGCGAGGAGCCGATGCCGTAGGTCAGGCCCTCCTTGTCGCGGACGTTGCCCATGAGGCGGCCGGTGAAGCCGCTGCCGAGGATGGCGGTGGCGGTGCGCAGGGCGAAATAATCCGGATCGCCGTAATGCAGGCCGGTGGCCTGGCCATAGGTGACGCTCACGCTGGTCTTGTCGGCCATGAACACGGTTTGCTCCCGCGGGGCGTCGGTCGGCGCGGACTTGGGCACGGCGAGGGGCGGCGTGCCGCCGGTCCAGCCGGCGAAGCTCTTGCCGAGCTCGGCCTGCAAGGCGGGGATGTCGAGGTCGCCCGCGGCGATAATGGTGAAGTGAGCCGGGCCATAATGCCTGGCGTGAAACTGCTTCACCTGATCGAGGGTGGCGGCTTGGACGGCGGCGATCTTTTCGTCGGGCGGGGCCTGGCGGTTGGGATGACCGGTGGAGTAGACCGCGCGGGTGAAAGCGTCGGTGGCGCGGAAGTCGGTGCTTTCCTGCGCACGCTTCAGGTGGCCGACCATCTGCTGCTTCAGGCGGTCGAACTCCTCCTGGGTGAAGGCCGGCTCGCGCAGCTGCTCGGCGATGAGCGAGACGACCAGCGGCACGTCCTTGGCGAGGCAGCGGGCGTTGAACTCTGCGTCGTGGTCCCCGGCGGAGAAGTCGATGGAGGCGCCGACAGCGTCGAGCATCTCGGTGATCTGGGCCTTGGTGTGCTTGGTGGTGCCGCGGTCGAGCATGCCGCCGACCAGACTGGCGATGACGGGGTTGTCGGCCGGGTCCTTGGCGTCGCCGGCGGGCAGCGAACCGCGCAGGTAGACGACGTCCTTCACGCCGGTCTTGCAGGCGATGACGTCGATGCCGGCGACCTTGGTGCGGACAGTGCCGGCGGCGATCTGGGCGGACGCCGCGGAAACGATGATCCCGAGGGCGGAGAGGAGATAAAACAGGCGTTTCATGTTATGGTTTGTCATTCTGAACGGAGTGAAGAATCCAGGGGCAGTCGCGAAGCGTTTCAGGTGCGGGAATTCCGATGGATCCTTCGTTGCACTCAGGATGACAGGTTGTGGGTGTTGTAAGTGTTATTATTTGGCGGGCTTGGGCGCGGGCGCGGCGCCGGCCGCGAGCGGGATGAACCACCCGGTGGTGCTCTGGTCGCCGTTGAAGTACTTGTTGGCGATGCTCTGCACCGAGGCCGGCGTGACCTTCTTGAACTTGTCGCCGACAAGCACGAAGTTCTGCCAGTCGCCCGTGGCGATGTGCTCGTTGAGCTGGCCCGCGATGGCGAAGGAGCCGTCGCGTTGGAACGACATGTCGGTGATCTGCTTGGCGACGGCGGCGTTGACCTCCTCCGGCGTGACGCCCTCCTTCTTCAGCTTCTCCACCTCCTCCAGGATGATCTTCTCGACCTGGTCGTGCGTGGCGCCGGGGGCCATCGCGGCGAAGAGGATGGCGAGGGACGGGTCGCGGAAGTAGCCGGGGAAACCAAAGACATTCGTCGCGAGACCCTTGTCGACCAGCGCGCGGTAGAGGCGGCTGTTGTTGCCGTCGGTCAGGATGTCGGAGAGGATCTGGACGGAGGCCCAGTCGTCGTGGAGGCCGGCCGGGCTCTTGTAGCCGACGGCGACAACGCCGAGCTGGCCGGCGCGCTTGACGGTGACGCGGCGCGGGCCGGACTGCTCCGGCTCCTCGGTGTACATGTCGGGGATCGGGTGCGGGGCCTTCGGGTAGACGCCGTAGAACTTTTTGACCAGGCCGAGCGCCTCCTCCGGCTTGAAGTCGCCGATGAGGGTGACGGTGGCGTTGTCGGGCCAGTAGAAGGTGTCGTAGAACGCGCGGAGCTTCTCGATCGGCACGCGCTCGATGTCGCTGCGGTGGCCGATGGTGGAATGGTGGTAGGGGTGGGCGACGAAGGCAGCCTGGTAGATCTCCTTGATCAGCGCCTGGACGGGCGAGTTCTCGCCGCGCTCGAATTCGTTGCGGACGACGGTCATCTCGGGCTTGCGGTCGTTGTCGTCGAGCTTGAGGTTGCGCATGCGGTCGGCCTCCATCTCGACGACCATCGCGAGGTGCTCGCTGCCGAGGGTCTCGTAATAGTTGGTGCGGTCGAGATAGGTGGTGGCGTTGTACTGGGCGCCGGTGCGCTCGAGGAGCTGGTCGACGTTGTTGCCCTTGGCGCGGTCGCGGTTGAGGGTGCCCTTGAACATCAGGTGCTCGAGCAGGTGGGTCGAGCCGGTGCTGCCGGTGACCTCGTTGCGGGAGCCGACGCGGTAGGTGACCATGAAGGTCAGCACCGGCACGGAGTGGTCGGGCAGGAGGAGGACCTGCAGGCCGTTCGAATCGAGGCGGTATTCATCGATGCCGCCGAGGGACTTGACGTAGCTGAAGCCCTCGACCGACGCGGGCGCTGCGGACAGCGCGGCGGTCGAAACGAGGAGCACGCACAACGCGAGGAGACGTTTCATCATAAGCATGGGGGAGGAAGCGCCCAACCTAGTGTTCCCGGTCCCTGCTGCAACAAGACAAAAGCGACCGGGCGCCAATAAACCAGGCCTGTAGGGTCGGCGCTTGCGCCGACCTAGTCCGCAGCGTCCGGAAGCGATTTTCCAAACTGCCGGGCCTCCGCCAGCCATTCCGGTTGCGGGAATCCGCCTGATCTCATTTTATCCTCAAATCCCTACCGCACATGCCGGCCTGGAATCCATCCGGGCCAGGATTGTTGCAACGGGCAGAGGTTTGCGCAGTAGGGATTCATGAAAATATAGAAGGCGAAGTCTTCGGTCGAAGCCGTCTCGCGCAGACGGTGCTCGAAGAAATTCAACTGTCACGTCATCCGGTTGCTCGTGCGGGTGATCGCCGCCTTGATCTTGGCGACCACCTGGCTGACGGTGAGCCGCACTCCAAGTTCCAGCAAAAGATGAATGTGATCCGGCATGATGGTGCCGGCGAGGAGGGTGCCATCACCTGAGGCATCAATGGCCAGCAGGGATTGCCGCGCGATTGTTCGGGTGGGATCAACGATCAGCAGCGGCGCGCGTTTGGCGGTGCACCAGGTCAGGAAATAGCGGGTGCCGGGAGCCGAAGCGCGGCCCTTGAGCAGGTTCTCGGTGTGGCGGAGCTTGAAGGCCATGCGGGAACGTCCCGGTGGGCGTAGGTCGGCGCAAGCGCCGACCCTACAGGGAATGCAGTATCTTCTCCCGCAGGTGGGTGCACCGGAGTTTCGACTCGGCATTGCGCACGGCCATGCCGTAGGCCGCGGGCTCGCCGACGATGAAGACCTTCTTCCGGCCGCGCGTGATGGCGGTGTAGATGAGGTTGCGCTGCAGCATCACGAAATGCGCCTTGAGCAGCGGCACGATGACGACGGGATACTCGCTGCCCTGCGACTTGTGGATGCTGATGGCGTAGGCGAGGGCGAGGTCGCTGAACTCGCCGCGCTCGAAGGTGTGCTTCGCGCCGTCGAAGTCGGCCGTGAGCGTGCCCTTCACGCCGTCAATGGAGCGCACCTGCCCGATGTCGCCGTTGAAAAGATCCTTGTCGTAGTTGTTGCGCAGCTGGATGAGCTTGTCGCCCGGGCGGAACTCGCCGCTGACGGTCTTGAGGCCCGGCGTGCGCCCGTTGAGCGCGGCCTGGAGCGCGGCGTTGAGGTTGCCGACGCCGGCGACGCCCTTGTGCATCGGGGCCAGCACCTGCACGTCGTTGACGGGATCAAACCACTTGAAGTGCTGCGGAATGAACTTCGTGCAGAGTTCCGTGACCTTCGCGAGGCAGTCCTCAGGCGAGGACGCAGCGATGAAGTTGAGGTCGCTCCACGCCTGCGCCTTGGCGACCTCGCTGACGACCGGCGGCGGCGTGTTGTTGCCGCCGTTGATGGCGTGGGCGACCGTGACGATGAGGCTCTGGTCCTTCTGACGGTAGACGACCTCCAGGCGCGTGACCGGAATAAGGGCTTGGGAGTAGGAACCTTGTAGGGTCGGCGCTGGTCGCCGGACCGGTCCGTCCACAAGGGACGACCCTACGGCAATCAGATCCTTCAACACGTTGCCGGCACCCACGCTGGGCAGTTGATCCACGTCGCCGACGAGCACGAGGTGCGCGCGGACCGGCACGGCGGACAGCAGCGCGGCGGCGAGGCGCGAGTCGAGCATCGAGGCCTCATCCACGATGAGGAAATCCGTGGCGAGCGGCGCCGACTCGTTGACGGTGAAGCCCAGCTTCGTGCCCTCGAACTTGAGCAGGCGGTGGATGGTCGAGGCATAGCCGCCGGTCGTCTCGGCGAGGCGCTGGGCGGCGCGGCCGGTGGGCGCGGCGAGGTGCACGCGGGCCTTCTTGGCCTTCAGGATCTCGACGAGGGCGCGGAGGATGGTCGTCTTGCCGGTGCCCGGGCCGCCGGTGAGGATGCTGAACTTGTGGGAAAGGGCGTGGTGCAGCGCGGCACGCTGGAGGTCGTGGAATTGGAAGCCGGCCTTCTCCTGGGCCCAGGTGATGGCCGCCTCGACCTTGATGGCGGGCAGGCCGGAGGGGACGGAGTTAAGGCGCTGCACGACCTCGGCGATCTTGCGCTCGGCGCGGTCGTTGGCGGGCAGCTGCAGGAACGATGACGGATCGCGGAAAGGTGGAGCGCGGCCTCCGGACGCGCTTTCAGGATTCGCGACCGCAACAAACCCGTCCGGAGGCCGGGTTCCACCTTCATGCTGCACAATGCTCTTATCCTTGAGCAGCGCATCGATGCGGACCTGCAGCAGTTCCGCGGAGGTTTCGAGGAGGGTCGCGGAATAATCGACGAGTTCGCCGCGCGGGTAGGCGGTGTGGCCCTCCTCCTGCAGCGTCTCGAGGGCGTAGATCAGGCCGGCGTCGAGGCGCGGCGGGGCGTCGTTGGCGTAGCCGAGGTTGATGGCGATGCGGTCGGCGGTCTTGAAGCCGATGCCGTCGATCTCGCGGGCGACGCGGTAGGGCTCGTCGGTGATGACGCGCCTGGCCTCGGGGCCGTATTTGTTGACGAGCTTCACGCACTGCGAGGTGGTGACGCCGTAGGTCTGGAGGAAGATGTGCACCTCGCGCAGGGTCTTCTGTTCCTCCCAAGCGGTCTTGATGGCGGTGGCGCGGACCTTACCGATGCCCTCGACCTTGCGGAGCTTGCCTGATTCCTCGCTGAGGACGCGGAAGGTGTCGGTGCCGAAGGTGTCGACGATCTTGTTGGCGTAGACCTTGCCGATGCCCGGCACGAGGCCGCTGCCGAGGTATTTGCGGATGCCGTAGACGGAGGAGGGAAGCTCGGATTTGTGCGTGGCGATCTTGAACTGGGCGCCGTGCTGCGCGTGCTTCGTCCACTCGCCGGTGAGCTGCAGCGTCTCGCCGCACTGCACCCCCGGCAGCGCGCCCACGATGATCACCCGATCCTCGGCGGTCTTCGCCGCCTCGGGCCGCAGCTCGGCGATGGTGTAGTGGTTCTCCTCGTTGAAGAAGATGATGCGCTCGAGGACGCCGGTCAGGGAGATGGGGACGGGAGCAGCCACGGAGGCCTACAGATGCACACAGATGCGCGGCGAGGCAACACCGGGCGTGCAAACCCGGTTTCTGTAGCGGCGGTCTATGACCGCCGCCCGGCGCTCATGGAGCGCCGCTACAGGTTGTTCGACTTCTCCTCCTCAGGGTTTATGGCTCAGGCATGCGTTATTTCGAGGACCTGAAGGTCGGGGATAAATTCAACACCGCGGAATACGAGATGACCGCGGCGGAGATCATCGCCTTCGGGCAGAAGTTCGACCCGCAGCCCTTCCACACCGACCCGGCGGCGGCGGGCGGCACGCTGTTCGGCCGGCTGGTCGCCAGCGGCTGGCACACGGCGGCGGTGAGCATGCGGCTGATGGTGCTCGGCGAGATGGCGCTCGACGGTGGCGTCATCGGGCAGGGCATGGAGTCGCTCCGCTGGCCGCGCCCGGTGCTGCCCGGCGACCGGCTGCGGGTGGTGACGGAGATCCTGGAGCTGCGTGACGCGCCGGCCCGGCCCGAGCGCGGGCTGATCAAGCTGCGCTGCCGCACTTACAACCAGGACGGCAAGGTCGTGCAGGAGATGACGGCCACGCTGCTGGCGGCGCGCCGCCCGAAGTTGTAGGGCCGGCGCTTGCCGCCGGGCCGCAGAAAGTCCGTCGACGAGCGACGACCCTACAGACAGGCTGGCATAAAAAAGCCCGCCGGGCCGGGCGGGCTGGAAGAGGAAGCGGAGGCGCTCAGGGTTTTTGCGCCGGGGCGGGCATCGCCTTGGTTTCCTTCATGTCGGCCTCGAATTGCGTGGTCAGATCCTTCATCTTCGGCATGAGGTCGCGCTGCATGGACTGCATGAGCGGCATCATGCGCTGCATGATCTGCGGCTGCTTCGCCAGCATGGACTGGCCCTCGGCCGACTTGAAGAAGGCCACCATGGCCTTGAGCTCGGCCTCGCTGTAGACGTCGGCGTAGATCTGGTCCATCTGCGCGAGCATGCCCTTGGCGGATTCCATGGAGAGGTCCATGATCTTGCCCTGAAACTCGTCGAATTTCTTCCGCTGCGCGGGCGTGGCCTGCGGCGGGAGCGCGCTGGAGGCCATCTGCGCGGACATCTGCTTCATCTGGGCCATCATGCTGTCGAACATCTTGTCAGCCTTCACGGCGGCGATGGCCTCGCGCGCGAGGGTGAGCTTGGTGGCGTTGTTGTCCTGGGCGAAAGCGCCGGTCGCGAGCGCGAGCAGCACGGGAAGGAGGCGGGTGAATTTCATGGGGTGAAAGGATGGGCGCGGACAGCCTCGCGATCCGGGCGGCGGACGCAATGCCATTGCGCGGGCTTTGCCCTTGTTGCGGCGGCGGCCGGGGATAGAAACGGGGCATGACCCCCGCCGCCAACGTCCTGATCGCGCTCGTCGCGCTGCTGCACCTCTGGTTCCTCGTGCTCGAGATGTTCCTGTGGACCACGCCGTATGGCCGCCGGGTGTTCCAACTCACCCCGGAGAAAGCCGGGCTGACCAGGTCGCTGGCGATGAACCAGGGCCTCTACAACGGCTTCCTCGCCGCCGGGCTGGGGTGGGGACTGCTGGCCGGCGCGGACGGCCATGTCATCAAGGTGTTCTTCCTCTCCTGCGTGGTGCTCGCGGGCGTGTTCGGTGCCGCCACGGCCAGCCGGAAGATCCTGTGGGTGCAGGCGGTGCCCGGCGCGGTGGCGCTGGGTCTGGTCTGCGCGGCCGGATGATCTGAACTTGTAGGAGCCTGCTTGCAGGCGATGCGAAAGCGATGCGGTTCTCGGGTCGCCTGCAAGCAGGCTCCTACAAAATGAGTGCGCGGCCGGCCGCGGCGAGGTCGGGGAAGACCGCCGTGGCGCCGGCGGCGCGCAGCTCCGCCGCCGTGTGCGTGCCGGTGGTGACGCCGAGGAACGCGAGGCCGGCGTTGTGCGCGGTGGCCAGGTCGTAGGGCGAGTCGCCCACGAGCGCCGTCGTGGCGGCCGCGCCGCCGATGGCCGCCAGCACGTGCGCCACGAACCGGGCGTCGGGCTTGAGCCAGGGCGTGTCGTTGGCCCCGAACACGCCGGCCAGCAGCGGGTCCAGGCCGAGGTGCGTGCAAACCTGGCGCGCGGCGGGACCGCGCTTGTTGGTCAGCACGCCGCAGCGGGTGCCCGCGGCCGCCAGCTCCGCCAGCAACCCGGACGCGCCGGGCAGCAGGATGACGTCGTCGAGATTGGTGGCGTTCCAGTGCTCGATGAAGAGCGGCAGCGCCGCGGCGACGTTTTCGCGGCCCGCGAGCCGGGCGATGGCCTCGTCGAGCCCGCCGCCGACCGCGGCGCGGACCTCGGCGAGGGTCGGCTCGCGCAGCCCGAGGCGGCGCATGGCGTAGACATGACAGCGGTGGATGGCCGAAAAATGGTCGATGAGCGTGCCATCGAGGTCGAAGAGGACGGTGCGGAAACGCATGGGACGCCCGCAGGGAAACCACGAAACATACGAAAGACACGCAAAATACGGGAACAGAAAATTCTCGTCCCGGTTGAATAGGGGAGTGAGAGTAACGCCATGAGTCAACCTGGAGCCCCTGCCCGTGCCGGCGCCTCGCTGGCGGCTGACACGCTGACGGTGCAGGTGGCGGGCGACTGGCGCATCACGGCCCCGCACCCGGACTGGACCGACCTGATCGGTGACCGGCTGCCACGGCGCGTGGTGCTGTCGGGGGCGGAACTGGGCGCGTGGGACAGCTCGCTGGCGCTGTTCGTCTCGGCGGCCCGCCGCTGGAGCGAAGCCAACTCCATCGCCCTCGAGTTGGAAGCGCTGCCCGCCGAGGCCCTGCGGCTCGCCGCCCTGCTGGTCGAAGAACCGCCCGCGCCCGCGACGCAGCCGCTGGGCCTGCCCAACCTGCCCACCGCCATCGGCACGGAGACCGTCCGGCTCTGGCGGGAAACGAAGGACCTGGCCCAGCTGGTCGGCGAATGCGCGTTTAGCATCGGTCGGTTTTTCCGCGGCCACGCCCAATTCCGCTGGCGCGACTGTTTTGCCGAAATGCAGCAGTGCGGCGCCATGGCGCTGCCCATCGTGGGCCTGATCAGTTTCCTGGTCGGCGTCACGCTCGCCTACACCGGTTCGCTGGTCGTGCGCCAATACGGCGGCGACATCTGGATCGCCGACATGGTGGGCCTGGCGGTCGTGCGCGAGATGGGCCCCATGATGGCGGCCATCGTGCTGGCCGGCCGCACCGGCGCCGCCTTCGCCGCCACGCTGGGCAACATGAAGGCCAACGAGGAGATCGACGCCCTCGCCACGCTCGGCGTCTCGCCGATCGACTTCCTCGTCATGCCCCGGATCGTCGCGCTGTTCTGCATGATGCCGTTCCTCGCGCTCTATTCGGACGTCGTCGGCATCCTCGGCGGCATGGCGATCGCCGGGGCCCAGCCGCTGAACATCCCGGCGAACCTCTATTTCTCGGAGATGCAGACGATCGTGGACCTGTCGGACATCAACACCGGCGTGATCAAGGCGGGGGCGTTCGGCCTGCTCATCGGCCTGGCCGGCTGCTGGCGCGGCCTGCAGGCGGACCGCAGCGCGGCCGGCGTGGGGCAGGCGGCCACGGCCGCCGTGGTGACGGCCATCCTGCTCATCATCGTGTCCGATTCCATCTTCGCCGTGGCCTTCAACATCCTCGGTTGGTGAACCCCGCATGAACGTCGCCCCCGCCAACCCAGTCCCGGCCATCGAGGTCACCGACCTGGTGTGCGCCTACGGCGACCGCGTCGTGCTGGACCAGGTGTCGTTTGCGGTGAAACGCGCGGAGGTCTTCTTCATCATCGGCGGCAGCGGTTGCGGCAAGAGCACGCTGCTCCGCCATATGGTCGGCCTGCACACCCCGGTGGGCGGCACGGTGAAGTATTCCGGGCGCGACTTCACCGCGGCCTCCGCCGCCGAGCGCAAGGAACTGCTCCGCACCTTCGGCGTGCTCTACCAGTCCGGCGCCCTCTGGAGCTCCATGACCGTGGGCGAGAACGTCGCCCTGCCGCTCGAGCTGCTGACCGACCTCCGGCGCCGCGAGCGGGAGGAGATCGTCGCCCTCAAGCTCGCCCAGGTCGGCCTCGCCGGCTATGCCGACTACTATCCGGCGGAGATCAGCGGCGGCATGAAAAAACGCGCCGGCCTGGCGCGCGCCCTCGCCCTTGACCCGGCCATCGTGTTCTTCGACGAGCCCTCGGCCGGCCTCGACCCCATCACCTCGCTCAAGCTCGACGAGCTGGTGCGCCAGATCCGGGACACGCTGGGCACCACCATCGTCATCGTCTCGCACGAGCTGGCCAGCATCTTCGACCTCGCCGACCGGGTGGTGATGCTCGACCGCGACGCCAGGGGCATCATCGCCGAGGGCGATCCGCGCCGGCTGCGGGAGGGCAGCGCGGACCACCGGGTGCGGGAGTTTTTGAATAGACGTGGCGCGACGGTTCGGCAACAAGAGGAGCCTGCCCCGTGAAAACCAAACTGAGTCCCGCCACCGTCGGCATGTTCATCCTGGGGGCCCTGACGCTCTTTGTGGTGGGATTTCTCTCGTTCGGCGGCTCCAACATCTTCGTCAAGCCCGCGCGGTTCCTGATCTATTTCAGCGAGTCGGTCAGCGGCCTCGACCCGGGCGCCCCGGTCAAGCTCAACGGCGTGCGCGTGGGCCGCGTGGCGGCCATCAACGTCCGCTATGACGCGGCGAGCAAGGAGGCGCTCGTGCAGGTGACCTGCGAGGTGAACCGCAACATCCTCACCGACAGCACCGGCGTCCAGGTCGACCTGACCAACCCGGCCCGGATGCAGGAGCTCATCGACCGCGGTCTGCGCGCCCGCGTCAACCTCACCGGCATCACCGGCCTGCTCTTCGTGGAGCTCGATTTTGAGGACGTCCGCAAGTATCCCCCCAACCCCCGCTTCATGGCCGAGCCCCTGCCGGTCGTCCCCGCCATCACCTCGCCCATCGCCGAGGTGCAGCAGAGCATCGTGGAGATCGTGGCCAACCTCAAGCAGGTGGATTTCACCGGCCTCTCCCGGCAGCTGAAGACGCTCCTCGCCACCACCAACGACAAGGTGTCCGCCCTCGACACGAAGGCCCTTGGCGACAAGGTCGGCGGCGCTGCCGACGCCATCACGGCCTTCGTCAACTCCCCCGAGGCGAAGCAGACCTTTCTCAACCTCAACGCCGCCCTCACCGACCTCCGCGTGGTGCTGGCCCGCCTCGACGGCAACATCGGGCCGCTCAGCGACGAGATGAAGAAGACCATGGCCGACGCGCAGACCGCGCTGAAGTCCCTCGAGGCCGCCGCCGCCACCACGCAGCGCTTCGTCGCCTCCCAGGGCAACCTGGGCGACGAGGTCACCACGTCCCTCCACCAGCTCTCCGATGCCGCCGCGGCCCTCGAGCGGCTGTCCGACGCCCTCGCGCGCAACCCCAGCTCCCTCATCGTCGGCAAGAAGAAACCCGGCCAGCCATGAAGAACTTCGCCCGCTTTTCCGTCCTCGGTCTTCTGTCCTCCGTCTTCTGGTTGCTCGCCGCCTGCAATCTCCCCGCGCCGCAGGCCGACACCGTGCGGTATTTCACGCTCAGCGGCCCGGTCGCGGCGGCGGCCGACGGCGCCACGGTGCGCCCGGTGCAGCTCGCCGGCCACCTGCGCAACCGGGCGATGGCGGTGCGCATCTCGGCGAACGAGATCGTCTACAACGAGGATGTGCGCTGGGCCGAGGCGCTCGACGACGCCGTCACGCAGCTCCTGCGCGCGCGCGTCGGCGCGGCCGGCGCCGGCAGCATCATCACCGTGCAGATCCAGCGTTGCGAGCTGGTCCGCGCGGAGGGCAACAGCGTGCAGCTCGCGGCGACCTGGACGATCTTCACGCCGGCCACCGATGGCGGCGGCGGCGCGCGGCATGGCAGCTTCACCGCCAGCCCGCGCACCTGGGACGGCAAGGACTACGGCACGCTCGTCGGCCAGATCCGCGATGCCGTCAACGAGCTCGGTGACGCCCTCGCCGCCGCGGCGGGCGGGAAGTAACGGAGAACAGAGAACCGAGGACGGAGAACAGAGGACAGATACCGCCACACAGCCAAAACAAACCTAGCGACCCGACGCTTAATCCGTTCTCAATCGTCCGTCCTCGGTCCTCTGTAATCCGTCCTCCGAAAAATGGCCTCCGCCGTTGAATCCAAGCTCCGCGACCTGCTCGAACTGGCGCAGGTGGTCCTCGACGACCTGCCCGTCGGCCTGCTCGTCCTCTCCGCCCACGGCAAGCCGCTGTGGTTCAACCGCGAGGCCGAGGTCGTGTGTGCCGTGTGGAACCGCACGCCGCTCCGGCGCGACGCCCTGCCGCTGAAGCGCGCCGATTTCACCGTGCCCGAGGTGTTGTGGAAGGAATGCCAGGCGCTGCTTGCGGCGGACAACCCGGCCCGCGCCGCGCCCGATGCCCGCATCATCGGCGAGGCCGACCGCGGCCTGCACGCCGTCATCCGCCTGCAGCGCCGTCCGGGCCGCACCGGGCCGCCCGCCTGCTTCCTCCAGCTCGACTACCGCCGGCCCCGCGGCGATCGCGACCGTCCGATTTCCCCCGGCGCGCTCAGCCTGCTGTCCCGCCTGACCTTCCGGGAGCGCGAGGTGGCCCTGCGCGTCCGCGACGGCCTGACGACGGAGGAGATCGCCAAGGAACTCCGCCGCAGCAAGCTCACGATCAAGACGCAGCTCGCCGGCATTTTCCGCAAGCTCGGCGTCGCGAACCGCTCGCGCGTGACGGCGATGCTGAATCGCTGAGCTTTTGGACCGCCTGATTCAAGGCGGCCCAGCGCTACGCAAAATTGCGTAGTCGCGAATCTTTCGCGGCCGGCCCCGGCGCTCATTCTGTGGGCAGAATGAGCATGCGTGCAGTCGAGATACCGGTTCTTCAAGGGCATATTCGGACGAGAGCCACCGTCTTCGCAAACACCACCCATATGACCGATTTCAGCCTTAGACCGTCACCCAAGGCGATTCCCCGGGGAAACTAAAATACTAACAATAAACCAAAAGAGGAATGCCATGAATGATGCGAATGAACCCAAACCCACGCGTAAACGGGCTATCTGGATAGCCATGTTAGTCACGTTGGTGGGATTGACGATCCTGCCAGGCTTCACCTGCACAGCGGAAAAGGGTGCAGATGGGAGCTTCAAGGGGTCGATGCAGACATAATAATCCCACAGGCGGCCGCCTAGTGCGGCCGCCTGTATCTGCATGAAAGCTGCAATGAGTTCACGACTGCTTTTTTCTCTGCTGCTGGCCTCTGCGCTGGTTGGGTGTAACTGGACGCAGATTCTTGCTTTCCGGTCGCAGATGCGCGCCATCACTGAATTCACGGCTTGGGAAGGAAATGAAAACGCGACCTTCGTCTTTAAGCAGCCGCTGTTGACGATACGGGATTTGAATGATTTTGACGTGTATCCTGAGATGCTCGATGAGCGGAACGCCGTGCTGCGCTATCATCGGGTGAATGCCCCTCCCGGGACAGCGGTGGACTATGAAATCCGCCTGCTGTTTGTTGAGGGCAAGCTTGCCGGTTTAATATTTCCTCCTCCCTTGCGGGACGGTCTCGGGAAGGGGAACATTGTCGGGTTTTTTGCGATGATGGGCGGCGGAGATTTTCCGCCCGGTGTAGGGCTGAGGGCTTTCCCCAAGTCACAGTTAGTTGCAGCCAATCTTTTCCCAAAAGCGATGGAACCCCTGGGTCGCGAAGCCATGGTCCTATTAATACCAGCAGATAGCCGGAATCGACCGATCGATATCAAGATGACCGAGCGAGAAAAGCAGCCCGGGTATTACAGCGAATGCCTCATCAGTTTTAAACGCCGTACCGAGGCAAGTTGGACAAGATAGCAATCTCAACACCCCCCGCGCTTCGCGCCACTCCTATTCATGGTGGAAGGGGATCCAATCGATATTTGCATGAATCCCCTCTGTGCAGAGGGTTACCCGGAGGGCAGGGTGTGCAGGATTGAAGGATAACCCCCTTTCTATGGTCGAAAGAGGAAAACGCGCTGGGGTCGGCGCGGCTCCACCACCAAACTCACTTCAGCGCGGCGGCGATGCGGGCCAGGGCGGTGGTGACGTTCTCGCGGGAGTTGAAGGCGCTGATGCGCACGTGGCCCTCGCCGCACTTGCCGAAGCCGGCGCCGGGCGTGCAGACGACCTGGGCCTTGTTCAGCAGCAGGTCGAAGAATTCCCAGGAGTCCCGGCCGGTGTTGACCCAGATATAGGGCGCGTTGTCGCCGCCGATGCACGTCATACCGAGCTTTGTCACCGCCTCGCGGATCAGCTTGGCGTTGCCGAGGTAGAAATCCGTCAGTTCGCGCGTCTGCTTCTGGCCCTCGGGCGTGTAGACCGCGGCGGCGGCCTTCTGCACGGGGTAGGAGACGCCGTTGAACTTCGTCGTGTGCCGGCGGTTCCAGAGCGCATGGACGGCCTGTTCGTGGCCAGCGGCATCGCGAGCCTTGAGCGTCTTCGGGACGACGGTGTAGGCGCAGCGCAGGCCCGTGAACCCGGCGAGCTTCGAGTAGCTGCGGAACTCGATGGCGACGTCCCGCGCGCCCTCGATCTCGTAGATGGAGCGGGGGATGCCCGGCGTACGGACATAGGATTCGTAGGCGGCGTCGTAGAGGATGATCGCGTTGTGCTGCTTGGCGTAGGCGACCCAGGCGGCGAGCTGGGCCTTGGTGGCGACGGCGCCGGTCGGGTTGTTGGGGAAGCAGAGGTAGATGAGGTCGGCGCCGGTCGACGGCGGCGACGGCACGTAGCCGTTGGCCGCGGTCGAATCGAGGTAGGTGATGCCCGAGTAGCGGCCGTCCACGTTGGCGCCGGTGCGGCCGGCCATGACGTTGGTGTCGACGTAAACCGGATATACCGGGTCCGGGATGGCGAGCTTGGTATCGGCGGCGAAGATTTCCTGGATGTTGGCGACGTCGCACTTCGAGCCGTCGCTGACGAACACCTCGTCGGGCTCCACGTGGGCACCGAGGGCCTTGAAGTCGTGCTGCGCGATGGCCTCGCGGAGGAAGGCGTAGCCCTGTTCGGGGCCGTAGCCCTTGAAGGTGGAGCGGTTCGCCAGCTCATCGGTGGCGGCGTGCAGCGCCGCGATGCACACCGGCGGCAGCGGCTCGGTGACGTCGCCGATGCCGAGGCGGATGACCGGCTTGCCGGGGTTGGCGGCGACGTAGGCGTTCACGCGCTTGGCGATGTCGGCAAAAAGATAGGAAGCCTTCAGTTTCGAGTAATGGTCGTTAACGCGGATCATGGGAGCGGAGAGAAAGGGTGGCTGGGGCGCCCCTCCTTCGCCCTGTTGGGCTACGGAGGGCTCGTCCCCGGCATAAATGCCGAGGCGAGGAGGCTTGATAAAGGTAATCGCTTCTGGATAGTTCAAGCCCGTTCCGGGTCATGCAGAAGCTAGACAAAATCAACGCGATGCAATCCGCCGCCGCCGAGTTACGGTCGGCCGGCCGGCGCGTGGCGCTGATCCCGACCATGGGCGGCCTGCACGCCGGCCACGCCAGTCTCATTCGGAAGGCGCAGGAGGGTGGGGCGGCCGTCGTGGTGTCCGCTTTTGTGAATCCGTTGCAGTTCGGCCCCAGCGAGGATTTCGCCAAATACCCCCGCAACCCGTCCGGCGACGCCCAGCTGTGCGAGAAGGAAAACGTGGCGGTGTTATTCGCCCCGCCGGCCGAGGAGATGTTTCCGCGCGGATTTTCCACCCATTTGCAGGAAGAGGCCGTCAGCAAGCACCTGTGCGGCGTGTCGCGCACGGCGCTGTTCCGCGGCATGCTGACCTGCTGGCTGAAACTCCTCAACATCGTGCGGCCCGATCTGCTCGTGATGGGCGAGAAGGACGCCCAGCAGATCGCGGTGGTGCGCAAAGCCGCCGCCGACCTCTTGCTGCCGGTGGAAATCGTGACCACGCCGATCGTGCGCGACGCCGATGGCCTCGCCGTGAGCACCCGCAACAATTACCTGTCGCCCACCCAGCGCGAGGAGGCCCTGGCGGTCTACGCTTCGCTGCGCCGGGCGAAGGAAATGGTCGAGTCGGGGGTAAAAAGCACCGACCGGCTTGTCGCGGAAGTCACTCACCTGATCGCGGCCAAGCGGCGGCTGCGCGTGATCTATATTTCGGTCGTTGATCGCCATACGATGGAGCAATTGCGCGAGGTCACGCCCGGCCAGTGCCTCATGGCCATCTCCTTCTGGGTGGATGAGGTGCGGCTGACCGATAACATGCCTTTGTAGAAGGAACTGGAGCGCGGGCGACCCCGCCCGCGAGAATCGGCCTGACCACGGCGAGGTCGCCGCGGCTCCAGTTGTAGGGCGGGATCACCGCATCCCGCCTTCATGTTCATCGGATGGAGGTGGAGCGACTTGACCCCAAGGCGCTCAAGGACGTTCGCCGGCGGACAAAGCACGATGAGGTCGGCGCGCTCCACTCCACCAAGAAGGCGCGGTGCTGGAGCGCGGGCAACCCCGCCCGCGAGAATCGGTCTGACCACGGCGAGGTCACCGTGGCTCCAAGGAAGGGGGTAGCAGCACGCCAATCAGGGCTGTGAATAACTTGTCAGTCGCCCCCGGGTTTTCGCTCTGAGTCAGGGGCGTTCGAGTTTCTGTGAACAGCCCGTGGACATGCCATGAGTGACGCAAAAGCCGCGCCGGGGGTGATCAGGCTTTTGGCATGCCCAGCTGCAGCATAAGAGGACATCCCCCGGGCCAGGCGCGCAAAATGCTGGGGTTTATGCGATAAGGAAGGGCTTCCCCGTGAGCCGGGTGTTTCAGCAAGGATTCAGCAAGGGTCCAGCAAGACAGTAGGTCAGCAGCGGGCCCCGGCCAAGCCCGGACGCTCCGACGGCCAAGTCGGGGTTTTTACCGCGTCACGATGGGGTGACATCCGGGTGTGAATGAAAGCGGTGAAAGGGGCAGTTGCAGCGGGGTTGGCCGGTGACTGAGGAGTTGTATTTTTTGCGCATCTTTGTGACGACTGAGGCGTTGTGAGCGCCCATCTTCCTACCCATCCCCGCATAGCCATCGTCGGTGCCGGCGCGCTCGGCTGTTATTACGGCGCCCGGCTGGCCAGGGCCGGCCAGGAGGTCCATTTCCTCGTGCGCAGCGGCCGGGCGGCCATCATGGCCCGGGGCATCCGCGTCAAATCGCCGGGCGAACGCTTCCATCTCAAAAAGGTGCAGACCCACGCCTCGGCCGAGGACATCGGCCCGTGCGACCTCGTCATCGTCACCGTCAAGGCCACGGCCAACGCCGCGCTGGCCAAGCTTCTGCCGCCGTTGATGGGTCCGAACACGCTCGTGCTCACCCTGCAGAACGGCCTCGGGGTCGAGGAACCCGTCGCGGAGGTCGTGGGCGGCGAGCGCGTGCTCGGGGCCATTTGCTTTGTCGGCGTCACCCGCACCGCGCCGGGCGTGGTGCAGTGTTCCTTTCCGGGCCTGATCATGCTGGGCGAGTTCGGCCGGCCGGCGCAGGCCCGCACGCGCGAGGTTGCCGCGCTCTTCGAGGCCGCCGGCGTCAAGTGCGAGGCGCAGGACAATCTCGAGGAACTGCGCTGGAAGAAGCTCGTGTGGAACGTGCCGTTCAACGGCCTCGCCATCGCGGCGGGCGGCGTCACGACCGACGTCCTCATGGCCGACGAGGGCCTGCGCACGCTGGCCCGGCGCCTGATGGAGGAGCTCCTCGAGGCGGCGGCCAAGTTCGGACACACGATCCCGCGCACGTTCATGGACCTGCAGTTCGACCGCACGGCCCGGCTCGGCAAATACGAGCCGTCGAGCCTGATTGATTTTCGCGAGGGCCGCCCGATCGAGCTCGAGGAAATCTGGGGCGAGCCCGTGCGCCGCGCCAAGTCCGTCGGCGTGCCTGTGCCGCGCCTGGAGATGCTCTACTGGCTGATCAAGCGGCTGCTGGCCGCGCGGGACGGGCCGAAGAAGCGCCGCTGATTTTTGGAGGCGGGACTATCAGTCCCGCGAGGCATCAGCATCGTTTCTGGCAACCCGCGGGACTGATAGTCCCGCCTCCAGGCGGAAGAATCACCTCTCATCCCGAGGCTTGATGCCGGGCGGGCGGGCTCGCAGTGTGCCGTATGCAAAAAGACCAAGGTGTTCGCGAACTCACGGTCCGGGGTGTCATTTTGGGTGGTGCCATCACGCTGCTGTTCACCGCCGCCAACGTGTATCTGGGGCTGAAGGTCGGCCTGACCTTCGCCACTTCGATCCCGGCGGCGGTCATCTCCATGGCGCTGCTGCGCCTGGTCGGGAATTCCAACATTCTCGAGAACAACATCGTCCAGACGATCGCCTCCGCCGCCGGCACGCTGTCCGCGATCATCTTCGTGCTCCCCGGCCTGATCATGGTCGGCTGGTGGCAGGGCTTTCCCTACTGGACCACGGTGGCCGTCTGCGCGATCGGCGGGACGCTGGGAGTCATGTTCTCCGTCCCGCTGCGCCGGGCGCTGGTGACGGGCTCCGACCTGCCTTACCCGGAGGGCGTCGCCGCCGCCGAGGTGCTGAAGGTCGGCTTCGGCTCCGCCGAGGGCAAGGCGGAGAACGCCAAGGGCCTGCGCATGATCATCGTCGGCTCGCTGATTTCCGCCGGCTACGCGCTGCTTGGAGCGATGCGCCTCGCGGCGAGCGAGGTCGCGAAAAACTTCAAAATCGGTTCGGCCGCCACGGGTGCCTCGACGAGCCTCTCGATGGCGCTTATCGGCGTCGGCCACCTCGTCGGCCTGTCGGTCGGCATCGCCATGCTGGTCGGCATGCTCATCTCCTGGGTTGGCCTGGTGCCGCTGCTCACCGCCATGCACGGCGTGGGCGACAACGTCGACAAGATCGTCAACACCACTTTCCGCACCGAGGTGCGGTTCATCGGTGCCGGCGTGATCGGCGTCGCGGCGCTGTGGAGCCTGTTCCGGATCATGGGCCCGATCACCAAGGGCATCCGCGCGGCCATGGCGGCGTCCAAGGCGCGGTCGGCCGGGACCGAACTCGAGCTCACCGAGCGCGACCTGCCCATCGGCCTCGTCGGCGGCGTCATCCTCGCCCTGCTCGTGCCGATCGCCGCGCTCCTCTGGTATTTCAGCTCCGGCACCGCCATCGCTCCGGGCATCTGGCCGGTCATCCTCGGCACGCTGGTCTTTGTCGTCGTGGTCGGCGCCATCATCGCGTCGGTCTGCGGCTACATGGCCGGCCTGATCGGCGCTTCGAACAGCCCCGTCTCCGGCGTGGGCATCCTCAGCGTGATCGGGGCGGCGGTGCTCCTCGTGCTGTTCTATGGACACGGTGGCAGCCCGGAGCAGACCAAAGCGCTCGTCGCCTACGCGCTCTTCACCACCGGCATCGTGTTTTCCATCGCGACGATCGCGAACGACAACCTGCAGGACCTGAAGACCGGGCAGCTGGTCGGGGCGACGCCCTGGCGGCAGCAGGTGGCGCTGGTTTACGGCGTCATCTTCGGCTCGCTGGTGATCCCGCCCGTCCTCGACCTGCTCAACAAGGCCTTCGGCTTCGCCGGGGCGCCCGGAGCGGGCGAGCATGCGCTGGCCGCGCCGCAGGCCGCGCTCATCTCCGCGCTGGCCAAAGGCGTGCTCGGCGGCGACATCAGCTGGAACCTCATCGGCTGGGGCGCGCTGCTCGGTGTGGGCACCATCATCCTCGACGAGGTGCTGCGCAAGACCGGCAAGATGCGGCTGCCGCCGCTGTGCGTCGGCATGGGCATCTACCTGCCGATGGCGCTGACCCTCCTGATTCCCGTGGGCGCCGTGATCAGCCACTATTACGACAAATGGGCCGACGGCCAAAAGAACCCCGAGTTTGCCAAGCGCATGGGCGTGCTGGCGGCCACCGGGTTGATCGTAGGTGAGAGTCTTTTCGGCGTCGCGTTCGCCGGCGTCGTCGCCGTGGCGGGCACCGACACGCCGCTGGCGGTCGTCGGGGACAGCTTCGAGAAGCCGGGCATCATCATCGGGATACTGCTGTTCGCGGGCGCCATCGCCGCGTTGTATCGCTACTCCCGCCGCAGCTGCCAGACGGGCTGAGGCCTGCCCAGCACGAGGGAGTGTTTTCAAACCCGGTTTGTCATCCTGAGCGGAGCGAAGGATCCACGGCAACGAAGGCCATATCGCGAGCGAACGCATGGATTCTTCACTTCGTTCAGAATGACAGGAAACGGGTATTTGTTGGGTTTGAAAACACTCCCTAAAAGGATTCCGCCAACGGCGGAATCTACTTTCACCGCTCCGGCTAATCGCCTCCGCCGCCAGGCTCAGGGGGCGGCTGCTCGCCGCCCTTTCTGCCCGCGATTAGCGGGCCCCTGAAACCCACCGCGCAGGCGATCAGCCGGAGTGGTTTCCGTGGATTTTACCCTTGGTGAAATCTCATTATACCAAACACCCAAAGCTTTTACACGAAGGCCGCAAAGAACGCAGAGATATTTCCCATCGCAGGATCTGCTTCGCTGTCTTGGCGACCTTGGTGTAGAGTGGAGTAGCTTGAGGCGATTGGTATTAGTGGTCCTTTTCGGAGATTTGAAGACACTCCCTAGCCCTACTCCGTCAGGTTCCGACACTCCCGTCGCTACGCGCCATCAGCCGTTGCCGGGCCTATGGCCGACAGGCCCCGCTCCAGAGGGGATTATCGCCGGCGTTGGCTTGGGTCCCCTCTGGAGAAGGGTGCCCGGCAGGGCGGGGGGTGTCGCTCGAGGCATCATATACCTGACGGGAGTAGTGCTAGTAGGCCGGGGAGTAGGGGATTCCCCTAATTTAGGGTCGCCTTTGCGGGGCGGAGCGGCCTTATTGCAATCACTATGAAAACGACGCGGGTAATGCTTGGTTCGTTTTTCGCGGTGGCGGCGCTGTCTGCCGGACTGCCGCTTGGCGCTCAGACGATTCAGTTCATCACTATTAACCGAGCGCAACAAATGGTGCAAACGGACGCCACCACCACCAGCGCGGATCCCACCGTGCCTTTCACTTTCAGCGCTGAGGTCGACGGCAATAGCATGACAGCGTCCAGTCCGTTGACTGCAGCCAGTGTGACGTTCCCGAACTCGACGATGCAAAGCCTTACAGCGCCCAACATAAATAATTCCCAATGGAAATATAATGCCGGTTCCTATTCGAGTCTCGGCAACCTTGTGACCGCTTTCCCGAGCAGCACGTATACCATGAGCCTGACCGGTGATGCCACGCATTCGTCCTATACCGGCACTGCGAACATAACCCTCACGGATCCAACCGTAAGTCTCGTTGCGACACCCCTGCTTACGTTGACCGGTGGCGCGGGTGATGGTTGGAGCGGGGGAGTGTATCACCTGGATCCGAGCCATTCGCTGACCATCACCTTCAATCAGGTATTCACCGGGTCCCCTGTTGCCCACCAGGGATACCATTATGACGCCGCCGTCTTTGGCTCGACGAATACTTCGGCCATAGCTCAACCCTCAGGGTTTTTGCATTGGGATCCCACGGCCAATGCTGGTGCCGGTGCCGTGGCGGCAAATACCGCGCCTTCGTTCACGATCAGCGCGGGACAACTGGGCTACGGCGGAACATACACGCTCGAATCCCACTTCGACGATATTCAAGCTTTCACCTTGGGCGCTTTGGGGGCCAACGCCGCTGCCGGCCTGTTCGAAATCAGGACGCAACTCACCATCCAGACCGCCGTCCCCGAGCCCTCGACCTATGCCGCGATCTTCGGCGTGGTGGCGCTGGCGAGCGTGATGATCCGTCGTCGCCGTCGCGCGGCGGCCTGAAGCTAACCCAAGTCGTTTTCTTAAGCCGGGCAAGCCGCCCGGCTTTTGTTTTGGGTGTGCCTTGTCATCCTGAGCCGCGCGAAGGATCCATCAGGACAATCGCTCGCTGAAAACGCTTCGTTTAATCCAACTGGATTCTTCACTGCGCTCAGAATGACAAACCTTCTTGGACGCCTTCAAGCCACCCTATCTCATTCCTCGCCGTCCCAGTAATCGGCTTTGGTCATGCGGAAGAATTTTCCCTGCGGCCGGATGCCCCACTTGCCGGTGTCGGGGTAATGGAAAATGTCCACCGGCGGGTTGTCGGCGACGACATAGAAGACGAGATCCTTCTTTCCGGTGTTGATGAGCTGGTGCGCCTCGAGCGGCGGGTGCATGAACGCGTCGCCGGCTTGCACCTTGTGCCGCTCCTTGCCGCAGCGCGCCGTGCCGGTGCCGCTGACGATCACGTAGAGTTCCCACTGCGTCGTATGGGAGTGGAACGGGCACGCCGGCTTGCCGGGCGGCACTTTCACCAGCTCAAGGTTGAAAGGATGTCCCTTCTTCGGCCAGCCGCGGCGGACGTCGCCGAGGGCGCCGGAGATGTTCTTGCCGGCCTGGACGAACTTGCCCTTGGGCGATTTCCAGGGATCCCACTTCAGCTGGGCGATGTTGATTTTTTTCATTTTCCGCGGATGGCGCGAATAGACGCGGATGGCCGGAGGTATTTATCCGTATTCATCCGCGTAATCCGCGGTAATGTTTTAGTTGATCACCGGGTTGGTGAGCGTGCCGATCTTCTCGATCTCGACGACAATCGTATCGCCCGCCTTCAGCCAGACCGGCGGGTTGCGGGCGAAGCCGACGCCCTCGGGCGTGCCGGTGAGGATGAGCGTGCCGGCGGGCAGCGTCTTGTCGGCGCTGAGGAACTCGATGATCGCCGGCACGTCGAAGATCATGTCGGCCGTGTTCGAGTCCTGCATCGTCTGGCCGTTGAGGATCGAGCGGATGCGCAGGGCGTTGGGCTGCGGGACTTCGTCCCTGGTCACCAGCACGGGACCGAGCGGGCAGAAGGTATCGAAGCTTTTGGCGTGGTTCCACTGGCCGCCGCCGAAGTCGCGCTGCCAGTCGCGGGCGCTGACATCGTTGGCGCAGGTGTAACCGAGCACAAAGTCGAGGGCGTTGGCGCGGGTAGCGTTGCGACACTCCTGGCCGAGCACGATGGCCAGTTCGGCCTCGTAATCCACCTTGGTGCTCGGCTGCTTCGCCGGCAGGCGGATCGGGTCGCCCGAAGGCACCACGGCGCCGGGCAGCTTCATGAACCAGACGGGCCGCTCCGGCGGCGGCTTGCCGCCCTCGGCCGCATGCTTGGCGTAGTTAAGGCCGATGCAGACAATCATCGCGGGCGCAATGGGCGCGAGAAGCTTGCCGGGTTTGACGGTTTTGTCCGTCACCCGCCAGGAGCCGAGGATGTCGCCCTCGACGGCGCGGGCGGAACCGTCGGGTTGAAGTGCCGCCCAGGCCGGGCCGGTAGGAGTAAGGTGACGAATCAGTTTCATGAAGGTTTTTTAACCACGGATTGCACGGATGATCCCGGATGAAACCCCAAGGCAGTTGCACAGGAGGTAACGAAGGAAACAGAGAAAAGCAGATGGGATATCTCCGTTCGCTCGGGTTTCTCCAGTGAGGGTCGGACTTTCATACCGGAAGGTTTCACGCGAAGCCGCGAAGGTGCAAAGCTGAAAAGGGCGGGGCTGGTTGAGGTGCTGATTGAGGTGTAGCCACGAGCGTGAGCGAGTGGATTCAGTGAGGTTGAATCAGGCGATGATGAATTCGCCAGAATAACCCCCGGTAGTCTTCCTGACGGAGGTCGAGATCAGGATAGCCCGCAACACAAACTCCTGTGAAAGGATGATCCTGCCAGCGGGCGACTAACCCGGCTCGGACGGGATTTTGGAGGATGTAATTTGCCACTGCAAGAAACGCCCCGGACAAGGTCTCGTTGTCACGCAGAACCCGGTCATGCACCTGGTGCTGCCATTGGGCCGGCGCCAATTCCGGCCGGAGATGTTTGCGGGCGAATTCAATGGCAACCCGCTGGTCTGACTCAGGGCCGAGCCCCAGCCAGAGCAGGTGCATGTGATCCGGCATGAGCACATAGACAGGGCAAGCCAGACCGTAACGGGCGCAGACATGGAGGAGGATTTCGCGAAAGTGAGAGTGAAAACCGGGCGTCAACCAGCCGGTCGCACGATTCTCCAAGGTGAGTGTCCAGTGAACCGGGACCAAGCCGCGATAGGCTACGGGGGCGAGCCGGGGCAGATGGGATTTGTCCACTCGCTCACGCTCGTGGCTACTTTCGGAGAGAGGATCCATGGGTCGCGTTCAGCTCACGAGCCGAGGTGGACACGGAAGATCGCCGCGAGCCCCGCCTTGTCGAGGCGCTTTTCGGCGATGCCGATCATGGCGTCGTAGAGCTGGGCGTCGTCATATTTTTCAATGTCGATGCCATTACCTTCGAGAAAAGTGAGGGCCGAAGCCATGGCGGTGCGTTTGTTGCCGTCGATGAAAGGTTGGTTTTGCGCGATATGAAAGGCGTAAGCAGCGGCAATGGCGGCCAGGTCACCTTGTCCATAGAAGTAAGTCGCCTCGGGCTGCATCAGGGCCGAGTCCACCAAGCCGGGTTCGCGGAGCCCGTCGAGACCGCCATGCTGTTCGAGTGAGATGCGATGCAACTGCATCACCTTCTCGCGGGAAAGGAAAACGGGCTCATTCATATACCAAGAGGGGCGGTGTTCACCCCCCAGGCTATTGAGCCAGTTTGCGGAAGAGCTCGTGATGAGTTTTGAAAACCTTATCCGCCGCCTTCTTAAACGCGGCATCGTCCATGTAGCGCACACCGGTATTTCCGGCCTCAGGCGCAGGCGCCGCCTTCACCGGCTTCTTGGCGGGGTAGGGGGTGGCAGCTTCCTGGACTTTGCGCGGCTTCTTGTTCACGCGAGTAATGTGCGCCGCCGGTTGCCGGGTGTCAACGGGGGCGGAATACAGCAATCACTGTAGACCGGGCGCAGCTGTGCCGAGCCTGGAGGAGCGGCTTTACGCCGCGATGCAACAACCATCGGGGCGTAAAGCCCCTCCTACAACTGGAGGCGGGACCATTGGTCCCGCAGGGTGCTGCTGGCGTTTGCGCGGCTTCCCGTCTTACTCAAGTTCCGGGCGACGCCTGACGAGGTGGCAACAACGGCGGATTGGGCTGTTTGGTCACGTTTCCGGGGTGGATCACCCGGGTGGATCGGGAGCGGTTGGCCCTTGGCTGCCTTACAGGATCCTTACTACTCCTCTACAGGATCCTTACTGGATGCTACAGGCGTGGGGTGAGGACCCCGGGTCGTGACAGAAACCTGAGACCTGAAGGATGCTTCCCAAACCCGACTTCCTTCGCTTTTCCTTCGGGTATCCGGGTATCCTTCGGGCAACCTTCTTATACCAAACACCCAAAGCTTTTACACGAAGGCCGCAAAGAACGCAGAGATATTTCCCATCGCAGGATCTGCTTCGCGGCCTTGGCGACCTTGGTGTAGAGTGTAGTAGCTTGAGGCGATTGGTATTAGGCTCTTTCCGATTGAGGGTAGCGAGACCGTTTGACGCAGGGCAGGGCTGACTGCAACGGCCCCTGCCATGGTTCAGCTGGAGCTGAGCCCTCCACTCACGCCTTCGCGGGCGCGGCGTAAGCTTCAGGCGTGCGTGGGGGATGGCTTCGCCGCCTCCGCATACGCCTCCATCCCCACGCACGAGCACACCAGGTTGCGGTCACCGTAGACGTTGTCCACGCGGCCGGTGGCCGGCCAGAACTTCGCGGCGCGCGTCCACTTGTCGGGGAAGGCCGCGCGCTCGCGCGTATACGGGTGCGGCCACTCGGTGGCGCAGACGACCGCGGCGGTGTGCGGGGCGTGCTTGAGCGGGTTGTTGAGCTTGTCGCTCTCGCCGCTGGCGACGGCCGCCATCTCGCCGTGGATCGCCACGAGCGCGTCGCAGAAGCGGTCGAGCTCGGCCTTGGTCTCGCTCTCCGTCGGCTCGATCATGAGCGTGCCGGGGACGGGGAAGGACATGGTCGGAGCGTGGTAGCCGTAATCCATCAGGCGTTTCGCCACGTCCTCGACCTCCAGGCCGTGCTTTTTCCATGGGCGGAACTCCAGGATGCACTCGTGGGCGATCAGGCCGCCGGCGCCCCGGTAGAGCACGGGGAAGAGGGCATCGAGGCGCTTGGCGATGTAGTTGGCGTTGAGGAGCGCGAACTTCGTCGCGCGCGTCAGGCCGTCGGGACCCATCATCCGGATGAACATCCAGGAGATGACGAGGATGCTGGCGCTGCCCCACGGTGCGGCGCTGACGGCGCCCATGTGGTGGCCGCCGGTGTCATGGTGCAGCGGCACGACCGGGTGGCTCGGCAGGAAGCCGACGAGGTGTTTCGCCACGCCAATCGGGCCCATGCCCGGGCCGCCGCCGCCGTGCGGGATGCAGAAGGTCTTGTGCAGGTTGAGATGGCAGACGTCCGCGCCGATGTAGCCGGGCGAGGTGAGGCCGACCTGCGCGTTCATATTGGCGCCATCCATGTAGACCTGGCCGCCGTGGTCGTGGATGGCCTTGCAGATGGACTTGATCGAGGTCTCGAACACGCCGTGGGTGGACGGGTAGGTGACCATGAGCGCGGCGAGGTTCGCGGCGTGCTCGGCGGCCTTGGCCTTGAGATCGGTGACGTCGATGTTGCCGTTGGCGTCGCAGGCGACGGGCACGACCTTGAAGTTGCACATCGCGGCGCTGGCGGGGTTGGTGCCGTGCGCCGAGGTGGGAATGAGGCAGATGTTGCGGTGACCCTCGCCGCGCGACTCGTGGTAGGCGCGGATGACGAGCAGGCCGGCGTATTCGCCCTGCGAGCCGGCGTTGGGCTGGAGCGATACCGCGGCGAAGCCGGTGATCTCGCTCAGCCATTTCTCAAGCTGGGCGAACATCTTGGCGTAGCCCTTGGTCTGGTCGGCGGGGGCGAACGGGTGCAGCCGGCCGAACTCCGGCCAGGTGACCGGGAACATCTCGCTCGTGGCGTTGAGCTTCATCGTGCACGAGCCGAGCGAGATCATCGAGTGGACCAGCGAGAGATCCTTGGTCTCGAGCCGCTTGATGTAGCGGAGCATCTCATGCTCGGTGTGGTATTTGTTGAAGACGGAGGCGGTGAGGAATTCCGAACTCCGCGCGAAGGGCGCGGCGTAGTCGGACTCAACTGGAGCCGCGGCGACCTCGCCGCGGTCGGTGTGCAGCGAGGTCGCCGCACCTCCAAAAAGAGAGATCAACACCTGCAGATCCTCCACCGTCGTCGTCTCATCGAGCGAGATCCCGACGGTCGAGGCGTCGACCGGGCGGAGGTTGAGCCGCGCGGCGGCCGCGGCGGCATGGATCTGGGCGGCGGCGATGCCCGTGACGGTGAGCGTGTCGAAGACCGGCTCGGCGTTGATCTTCGCCCCGGCGGCCTTGAGGCCGTCGGCGAGCATCCGGGTGAGCAGGCGCGTCCGTTGGGCGATGCGCTTCAGGCCCGCGGGGCCGTGGTAAACGGCATACATCGACGCCATGACGGCGAGGAGCACCTGGGCGGTGCAGATGTTGGACGTGGCTTTGTCACGGCGGATATGCTGCTCACGCGTGCCGAGGGCGAGGCGCATGGCCGGGTTGCCCTGGGCGTCTTTGGAGACACCCACGAGACGGCCGGGCATCTGGCGCTTGAACTCGTCCTTCGTGGCGAGAAAGCCGGCGTGCGGTCCGCCGAAGCCCATCGGCACGCCGAAGCGCTGCGCGGAGCCGACGGCGACATCCGCGCCGAACTCGCCCGGCGCGCGCAGCAGCGTGAGCGCGAGCAGGTCGGTCGCCACGACGCAAAGCGCGCCGGCGGCATGGGCTTTTTCGAAGAAGGCCGCAAAGTCGTGGATGCTGCCCGTGGTGTCCGGGTATTGCACCAGCACGCCAAAGACCTTGCCGGCGAAATCATAGGTGCGGTGATCACCCGTGACGACGGAGACATTGAGCGGCTTGGCGCGGGTCTTGACGATGTCGATCGTCTGCGGCTGACACTTGTCCGAGACGAAAAACACGGATGCGTCGTGGCTCTCGCCGAGCTTCACGCGGTGGGCGAGCATCATGGCTTCGGCGGCGGCGGTGCCCTCGTCGAGCATGGAGGCGTTGGCGATCTGCAGGCCCGTCAGGTCGGTGACGACCGTCTGGAAGTTCAGCAGCGCCTCGAGCCGGCCCTGCGAAATCTCGGCCTGGTAGGGCGTGTAGGCGGTATACCAGGCCGGGTTCTCGAGGATGTTGCGCTGGATGACGCCCGGCGTGGCGGTGTCGTAGTAACCCATGCCGATGTAGCTGCGGAAAACCTTGTTCTTCGACGCGATGGCGCGCAGTTCGGCCAGGGCGGTGCTCTCGCTGGCGGCCGCGGGCAGGCGCAAGGGGCGCTTCAGGCGGATGTTGGCCGGGACGGCGGCGTCGGCCAGGGCGTCGACCGAGTCGAAGCCCACGGTCTGCAGCATCCCGGCGACATCGGCGGCGGGGGAGCCGGTGTGGCGGCGTTCAAAGGTGTCGAGCGGGGCGAGCAGGTCGCGCGGGGAGGCCATGGTCGGACGGTAGGCGAGGGCAGGGGCCGCGCAACTGAGATTTGGTCGGCGCCGGGGACAATTAAGCGTTGTTTTGCCGGCGGGGGCGCAGCTTATCGCCGGACATGACGGTAGGAGCCTGCTTGCAGGCGATTCCCGGGCGGACAATGTCCTGATCGCCTGCAAGCAGGCTCCTACACCATGCCAGAAGCTTTCACCTCCCGACAGGCTCGCGCCGCCTTCGTGGCGCGCCGCCTGGCGGAGCTTTATCCGGAGACGCCCATCCCGCTGGACCACAAGGATCCTTACACGCTGCTAGTGGCGGTATTGCTTTCGGCCCAGTGCACGGACAAACGCGTGAATCTGGTCACCCCGCAGCTGTGGGCTGTCGCCGACAATCCCGCCGACATGGCGCAGGTGCCCGTGGCGAAAATCCAGGGGATCATCCGGCCGTGCGGCCTCTCGCCGCAAAAGGCGAAGGCCATCAGCGGGCTCTCGCGGCTCATCCTGGACCGGCACGCGGGCCAGGTGCCGCGGACCTTCGAGGAGCTCGAAGCTTTGCCCGGGGTGGGGCACAAGACCGCCTCGGTCGTCATGAGCCAGGCGTGGGGCGTGCCGGCCTTTCCGGTGGACACCCACATCCACCGGCTGGCCCAGCGCTGGAAACTGACCACCGGACGCAACGTGGAACAGACTGAGCACGATCTGAAGGCCCTCTTCCCGTCCGAGCAATGGAATCAGCTGCACCTGCGCATCATCTATTACGGCCGCGAGCACTGCACGGCGCGCGGCTGCGACGGCACGGTCTGCGAGATCTGCCGGACACTCTTTCCGGGGCGGACACGGGCCGTAAAAACCCGCAAATAATCCCGAAGCGGCGGTTAAACGATAGGGGCGGCAACGGATGCCGGAGATTGCGCAAGATATGCGCAGTCGATCCGGCACCGATCTGTGATAATGGCGGCCGGGCCAATGAACATTTCACGCATCATGGCCGCTTCGCGCATCGATTCCCCATTCAGGCTGACTCTGGCCTATGTCCTGTTCGGGACAATCTGGGTCGCGGCGAACAACAGTCTCTTGATCTGGTGGCAGCCGGAGGACCGCACGATCTGGATGGCCGATGCGGCGAAGGATCAGGCGTTCGTCGTTATCACGGCCTCGCTGCTCTATGGCCTGACCAAACGGTTGGTCGAGCGGTGCGAGAAGACGGCGGAGTCGCTGCGCGAAAGCCAGCTGCGCTGGCAGTTTGCCCTGGAGGGGGCGGGCGACGGCTTGTGGGACTGGAACGCCGAGACCAACCGGGTGTTTTTCTCCAAACAATGGAAGGCCATGCTGGGGTATGCCGAGGATGAGATCGGCGACACCCGGGCGGAATGGGAAACCCGGGTGCATCCGGATGACCTGCCGCAAGTCCACGCCGAGATCGCCAGCCATCTCAAAGGAAAGTCGCTCGACTATGCGAGCGAATACCGGCTTCGCACCAAGGATGGCGCCTATCGGTGGATTCTCGGCCGCGGCCGGATCGTCAGCCGCAGTCCTGACGGCCGGCCCCTCCGGGTGATTGGCACGCATCTGGACATCACGGACCGGAAAAGCGGTGAGCGGCGGGTCAGAGACGCCCTGGGTTTCATGCAGGCCGTGCTGCACTCAGCCCCGTATGGCATCATCGTCTACAAGGCCGACGGTCGCACGGTGATCGCCAATGAGTCGGCCGCCCGCCTGGTCGGGACGGATGTGGCCGGCCTTCTCGGGCAGAATTTCCGTGAGCTGGAATCCTGGCGACAGCACGGCCTGCTGGCCGCGGCTGAGCAGGCCCTGGCTGCCGCCCGCCCGATGACGCACAACGGACCGTTGGTCACGTCGTTCGACCGGTCCATCTGGGTCGAAACGCGGTTTGTGCCGTTCCTCTACGAGGAGGAGAAACACCTGCTGCTCATCATGGTCGACGAGACGGACAAACGCCGCACCTTCGACCGGCTCCACCTGATGCACGCCGCGGTGGTGGTCGCGCCCGTGGGCTGGGTGGTGACGGATGCTTCCGGAACCATCGAATGGGTCAACCCGGGCTTCACCAAGCTGACCGGCTATACGGCCGAGGAGGCCGTCGGTCGCAATCCCCGGGTGCTCAAATCCGGGCGGCACACGCCCGGATTTTATGCCAATATGTGGGCGACCATCAAGCGCGGCGAAGTCTGGTCGGGCGAGATGTTCAACCAGCGCAAAGACGGCGGCCTGTATCACGAGTTCATGACCATTGCGCCGATCTCCGGGGAAAACGGGGAGATCCGGCACTTTGTCGCAATCAAGCAGGACATCACCGAACGCAAGGACCTGGAGAAGCAGCTCGCCCGGGCGCAGCGCCTGGAAAGCATCGGGATGCTCGCCAGCGGCATCGCGCACGATTTGAACAACATCTTCGCCCCCATCCTGCTTTCGCTCGAGCTGCTGAAGCTGAAGTATCCGACCGCGGACGCACGGAAGACGCTCGAGATGATCGAGAGCGCCGGCCAGCGCGGCGCCGGCATCGTGCGCCAGGTGCTGACCTTTGCGCGCGGCATCGAGGGGGAGCGCAGGCCGGTCCAGCCGAAATACCTCGTCAAGGAAGCGGCGCAGATCCTGGGCGAGACCCTGCCGCGCAACATCCGGATTGAAACCGAGCTGGCCGCGGGATTGCCGCCGGTGATGGGTGATGCGACCCAGCTGCACCAGGTGTTGCTGAACCTCGCCATCAACGCCCGGGATGCGATGCCCGCCGGCGGCTGCCTGGTGCTGGGCGGGCAAGCCTTGTTGGTGGATGAGGCCCGCGCGGCCCGCAACCCGCCGCTCAAGCCGGGGCCCTGCCTGGCCCTGACCGTGGCCGACAACGGCAGTGGCATACCCCCCCAGGTGCTGGAACACATCTTCGAGCCGTTCTACACGACCAAGCCGCTGGGCAAAGGCACGGGGCTCGGGTTGTCCACGGTCTACGGCATCGTGCGCAGTCATGGCGGGGCGGTGGAGGTCGCCACCCAGCTGGGGACCGGCACCGTGTTTACCGTCCTGCTCCCCGCGCTCGAAAGTCCGGCGGAACGGGTGGATTCGCGTCCGCCGCAAGCGGTGCCTTTCAGCGGCGCCGGCCGCCGGGTGCTGGTGGTTGACGATGAGGAAACCATCCGGCTGATCACGCTGCATGCGTTGCAGCGGCACGGGTTCACGGTCGAGGTCGCGGAGGACGGCCAGGAAGCCCTGGAAACCTTCCGGGCCGACCCGGCCCGGTTTGCGCTGGTGCTCACCGACCTGATGATGCCGCGCATGAACGGGCGTCAGCTGGCGCAGCAGATCCGGCGGCTCGCGCCCAGCCTGCCCATCATCGCCTCGTCCGGTTTGGCGGTGGATGGCAGCGGATCGGCCGAGGGTGAGATGAGCCTCAGTGCGCTGGGGGTGCGCATATTGCTGCGCAAGCCCTACACCGAGGCCGAGTTGCTCACGGCCATGCGGCAGGAACTGGAGCCGTGGGTTGCGGGGCAAAAGAATGGTTGATTCGCCCTTTGCGGCTGTTAACCGTCTGCCCCTCGTTATGGACGCTTAGCTCAGTTGGTTAGAGCACGTGCTTCACACGCACGGGGTCACAGGTTCGAGTCCTGTAGCGTCCACCAGTCTTCGCTCCTCCGGAGCCACGACTCGGCAAGCCAAGATCGATTAATCCCAAGGCTCTTATGCCATACGGCGAAGACTGCCGCGGCGAAGCACAGCGTAGCCGGGCAAAACCAATGAACGCGACGGCCGGCTTTCACTATGTCTACATTCTCCACTCGGAGGCTGGTGAGTATTTCTATGTCGGCCTGACCGACGATCTGGCCAGCAGGTTGGCCCGACACAATGCCGGTGCGGTGCCGCACACGGCCCGGCGTCGGCCATGGCAAATCAAAACGGCGGTCGCCTTCCGTGATCGCGAGCAAGCGGCTTTGTTTGAGAAGTAGCTGAAATCATCATCAGGTCGCGCCTTTGCCAAAAAGCGACTGTAGAGCCAGCCCGAGGGCGCTTTATCAACACTGCAAGGAACGTGCCACGTCAGCAGATGCGGCAAGGTAGGCGCCGCCGCTACGAACGGTGCGAATCGTTCTGGCTGCGCACCGAATTGGTTCTCACCAAGGCGGCAGCGATGACGCCTTTTTCTTTTGGGACGCATGCCGAAGCGTGCGTGCGCCGGCCTGCGCCGCGCCTTTCCTTGCTCAATCTCAACGTAACTGACCGCAGGGACCGGACAGCCAAGGCCCGGATGGTAGGTGACGTCCTAATTTGAATCTGGCTCCCATCATCTCGTTCGGCCACTGCTTGATCGAATGGGCGCCAACCAATGGGAGCAATGCCTTATGTAAGCCGACATAATCCTCATCTGCTCGTTTCGCATGTCTGCCCCTCTTTCTCCATTCGCTCACCAAACGTCTGTAACCATGCCATCGTCGAAATGGCATAGGGCACCGGCCATTCTGGTCCTCACCGTCCTGGCGCTTATTACCGTTGGCGGATTCGCGCATTCATGGTTCTCGCGGCAGCCAGGGGACCCGGCTGCAACTCTCTGGCTGGCGGCCGGCGGCGTGGCCGCCACAATCATTGCTCTGAGCCATGCCATCCACATTGCGCGCGCGTCGGAGAAAGCGCGAACCGAGATGGAGCGGCGCGCACTGGCCAACAATGCCACCCTGGTGCAACTCAAGGCCTTTTGGGAAACCGCCCCGCTCAGCATCATGCTTTTGGAGCCCTATGATCCGGAGGTGCCGGTCAAAATAATCGATTGCAACCCCATGTGCTGCGAGATCCACGGTTATTCTCGCGAGGAATTGATCGGTCAGAGTGTCGATCTTATCGAGGCCCAGCCCTGGACTGGAGAACACGCGGGCCGTTGGATCCGTGAACTCCATGAACACAGCCGCCTTGAAGGCGAGAGCAAGCACAGGCGGAAGGACGGCACGGTTTTCGACATCGACTACTTCACCAACCTGCTCGTCGTGGACGGCCATGAGCTCGTCCTCGGCATGGATCACGTTGCCACCGCGCGCAAGCAGGCGGAGCTGGCGAGGGACCAGATGCACCAGCAGTTGCGGGATGCGTCCAGGCAGGCCGGCATGGCCGAGGTGGCAACCGATGTGTTGCACAACGTCGGCAACGTGCTCAATAGCGTCAACGTCTCCGCCACGTTGGTGACAGACCAGCTGCGGCACTCCAAGGCGGCCAATCTGACCAAGATCTGCGAATTACTGGACCAGCACCGGGAGGATCTCGCGGGTTTTCTCACCAATGATCCCAAGGGCGCCATGATCCCGCTCTACCTGGGCACCTTGGCGGAGAATCTGGCCGGAGAGCAAAAAGTCATGACGGCCGAACTGGAACGCCTTCGCAAGAACATCGAACACATCAAGGACATAGTCGCGATGCAGCAGGACCACGCCAAGACCGCCGGCGTCATCGAGACGGTTTCCGTGCCTGACCTGCTGGAGGATGCCATCCGCGTCAACGCCGGCTCGCTCGCCCAGCACAATGTCGACACGGCGCGTGAGTATCTGGCTCGGCCCGTGGTCACGCTCGACAAGTACAAGGTCATGCAGATACTGATTAATCTCATACGCAACGCCAAGCACGCTTGCGACGAATCGGGCCGGACGGACAAGCGGATCACAGCGCGCATCACGGCAGACGACCAGCAGGTCCACATTGCCATCATCGACAACGGCGTCGGCATCCCCCAGGAAAACCACACCCGGATCTTCAACCAGGGCTTCACCACCCGCAAGCATGGGCACGGTTCCAGCCTACACAGTGCAGCGCTTGCCGCGAAGGAACTCGGCGGCGCCCTTAATGTGCAGAGCGACGGCCCCGGCTACGGCGCCACATTTATCCTGGAACTGCCCTTAAAGCCGGAGACGACCATTCATGAACCCCCCGTCCTCTGAAAAAATCTGCGCATCCTGATCGTTGACAACAATCCAAGCTGCCGCCCGCCCCTTTGACGCGAAGGAATGAAGTCAGCCGGGCCGATAAAGTTTTCTCAAATCCTAATATCTCAGACCAAGAAACCAAGAAACCGAGCAACCAAACGGCAACCAAAGTCTGAGCCCAGAGGGTGGGGTGCGGCTCCTGTAGCGGCCACCAGTCTTCGCTCCTCCGGAGCCACGACCCGGCAAGCCAGGATCGACCAGGGAGTGTCTTCAAACCCAACTAATACTCGTTTCCTGTCATTCTGAACGAAGTGAAGTTCCGAGCGCAGCGACATCCTCATCCATGCTTTCGCTCGCGATATGGTCTTCGCTGCCGTGGATCCTTCGCTCCGCTCAGGATGACAAACCGAGTTTGAAAACACTCCCTAATCCAAAGTCTCCCATGCCATGCGGCGAAGACTGCAGCGGCGCAGCGGACCAGGTCAATGAGCGCGACTCTCCGCTTAACGATACAAAGTCCCCGGGCCTTGCGACGGACATTCCCTATTGCTGAATTGTCCGTCTATGCCCCGTTCCGTGAAGACCGTCCTGCTCGTGGCCAATGGCGACCTGCGCCAGTCGGCCAATCAAGTCTGCTGGCCCGCCCAGGTGGCGATGGAGCGGAAGCTGACACAGGCCGTGGCCGCGCAGGGCGGCCGGCTGCAGCGGGCGCATCCCTACAAGCCGGCCGTCAAGCACGGCTTCATCGCCTCGCAGCAGGAGGGTCTGGCGGTTTTCGCCCGGCTCGATCCCGCCGCCCCGCTCATCGTGGCCGAGGCGGTCTGGCAGTATTCGCACCACCTGCTGGCGGGGCTGATCAGCCACCGGGGGCCCATCCTCACCGTGGCCAACTGGAGCGGTCAATGGCCGGGCCTCGTCGGCATGCTCAACCTCAACGGCTCCCTCACCAAGGCCGGCGTGAAATACTCCACGCTCTGGAGCGACACCTTCGACGACGACTATTTCCTGCAGGGCCTGGCCCGCTGGTTGAAGACCGGCGTCACCACCCACCGCACGCCGCATGTGCGGCCGTTCGGCCGGGCCCGGGTGCCGGCGAAAGCGAAGGCCGTCGCCCGGAGGATCGCGACCGACCTGCGCGTGAGGAAGTCCATCATGGGCATCTTCGACGAGGGCTGCATGGGCATGTATAACGCCATCATCCCCGACGACCTCCTCTACCGCGTCGGCGTCTGCAAGGAGCGCCTCTCGCAGTCCGCGCTCTACTACGCCGCCACGCAGGTGCCCGACCGGGAGGCGAAGGCCGTCTTCAACTGGTATCTGAAGAAGGGGTTCAAGTTTCACTTCGGCCGCGACGAGGCGACCGAACTGACGAAACACCAGGTGCTCTGGCAGTGCAAAACCTACATTGCCGCCTGCCGCATCGCCGACGCGTTCGGCTGCGAGAGCATCGGCATCCAATACCAGCAGGGCCTCAAGGACCTGCTGCCGGCCTCGGACCTTGTCGAGGGCACGCTCAACTCCACGGACCGGCCGCCGGTGAAGAACGCCGCCGGCCAGGTCATCCGCCCCGGGCAACCCATCGTGCATTTCAACGAGGTGGACGAGTGTGCGGGGCTCGACGGCGTGTTCACGAACCGCGTGCACGCCGCGCTCGGCCAGCCCGTCGCCAACACGCTCCACGACCTGCGCTGGGGCGATTGGGATCACTCCGGCACGACCAGCGACTACGTCTGGGTCTTCCTCATTTCCGGCAGTGCGCCGGCCGACCACCATATTGGCGGCTGGGCGGGCTCGGACTCGCTGCGTCAACCGCCCATGTATTTCCGGCTCGGCGGCGGCACGCTCCGCGGCATCGCCAAGCCCGGCGAGATCGTCTGGAGCCGCGTGTTCGTGCAGGGCGGCAGGCTCAAGCTGGACCTCGGTCGCGCCAAGGTCATCACCCTGCCACGCACCGAGACCGAGCGCCGGTGGAAGGAGACGACCCCGCAGTGGCCCATCATGCACGCGGTCACCTACGGCGTGGATCGCGACCTGATGATGGCGCGCCACCAGGCCAACCACATCCAGGTGGCCTACGCGAAGTCCGCGGCGGCGGCCGATCTCGCGGCCTACACCAAGGCGTCGCTCGCCGCCCAGCTGGGCCTCGAGGTGTCGTTCTGCGGCACCAAGGCCGACGGTTCGGCATTCTGATTGGAGGGCTCCGCCTCCCTGCGGGCCGGCTTGAATTATGCCGCGCTCACGGCCCGCAGGGACGCGGGCCCTCCAGTGTTACCGGTCAGATCACGGTCGGCGCGCTCGCCGTGGAAATCCTCGCCGGCCAGCTCCAGCACAACAAATACGGCGTGCCGGAAATCCCGACGACCACCTACGTCGAGGGCACCTGGCACGACGGCGCCACCTGCCCGATGCCGGCGAAGCGCTCGGCTGGGATCCCTGTAGGGTCGGCGCTTGCGCCGACCTGGCCTAGGTCGCCGCAAGCGGCGACCCTACACTGCGTCAACCGGCCACTTTTCGCTTCCCATAATCCGTCTGCCGGCAAATCTCTCCGCATGAGCGGTTACACCCCCGACCCGAAGCGCTACGAGTCGATCCCGTATGCCCGCTGCGGCCGCAGCGGGTTGAAGCTGCCCCGGCTCTCGCTGGGGCTGTGGCACAACTTCGGCGGCGCGGACCCGATCGACAACCAGCGCGCGCTGCTCCGCCGCGCCTTCGATCTCGGCATCACGCATTTCGACCTGGCGAACAACTACGGCCCGCCGCCGGGCTCGGCCGAGGAGAACTTCGGCCGCCTCCTGCGCGAGGATTTTGCCGCGCACCGGGACGAGCTCATCATCTCGACCAAGGCCGGCTATTACATGTGGCCCGGTCCCTACGGCGAGTGGGGCTCGCGCAAATACCTGCTCAGCTCGCTCGACCAGAGCCTGAAGCGCCTGGGCCTGCCTTACGTCGACATCTTCTACCACCACCGGCCAGATCCCGACACGCCGCTGGAAGAATCGCTGACCGCGGTGGCCGACGCCGTGCGCTCGGGCCGCGCGCTCTACGCCGGCATCTCGAACTACAACGCTGAACAAACCCGCTGCGCCGCCGCCATCCTCAAGGGGCTTGGCGTGCCGCTGCTCATCCATCAGCCGGTCTACAACATGTTCAACCGCTGGGTGGAGCCGGAGCTGTTGCCCGCGCTCATGGAGGCCGGCGCCGGCTGCATCCCGTTTTCGCCGCTCGCCCAGGGCCTGCTGACCAACCGCTACCTGGCGGGCCTTCCGGCCGACTCGCGCGCCGTGAAATCGGGCGTCTTCCTCAAGCCCGGCCAGATCACGCCCGCGGTGCTGGCGAAGATCCAGGCGCTCAACGAGGTCGCAAAGGCGCGCGGCGCCACGCTCGCCCAGCTGGCGACGCTCTGGCTGCTGCGCCGCCCCGAGATCACCACCGTCCTCATCGGCGCCAGCAAGGTGGCGCAGATTGACGACATTCATGCCGGCCTGACCCAGCCGCCGCTGGCCGCCGCCGAGCTGGCGAAGATCGAATCCATCCTCGGCAAGAGCTGACTTGGCGTCCGGCGTTTTTTAGTGGAGGGTAAGGCCGCCTCTTCAACCCCAGTCCCGCCCCGTTTCCGCCATGCCCAGACCTGTCACGCTGTTCACCGGCCAGTGGGCCGACCTGCCCTTGGTCAAACTCGCGCCGCTCGCCCGAAAAATGGGCTACGATGGACTGGAGCTCGCCTGCTGGGGCGACCACTTCGACGTCGATGCGGCCGCCGGTTCCGCGAAATACTGCCGCGAGAAATGGGCGCTGCTGGCGGACCACGGACTGAGCTGCCACGCCGTTTCGAACCACCTGGTCGGCCAGGCGGTGTGCGACCTGATCGACGAACGGCACCGGGCGATCCTGCCCGCGGATGTCTGGGGCAACGGCGATCCCGAGGGCGTGCGCCGGCGCGCCGCGAAGAAAATGATCACGACCGGCGAGGCCGCGCGGGCGTTCTTCGACGCGAAGCCCGGCAAGTCCGGGGGCCAGGCGGCGGCGGTCGTCAACGGTTTCACCGGCTCGTCGATCTGGCATTCGCTCTACGCTTTCCCGCCGACCTCCGCGGAATACTGGGAGCGCGGCTTCTCGGACTTTGCCAAGCGTTTCGGACCGATCCTCGAGGCTTACGACAAGCTGAATGTGAACTTCGCCCTCGAGGTGCATCCGACGGAAATCGCCTTTGATACCGCGACCGCGCAGCGCGCGGTCGCGGCGATCAAGGGGCACAAGCGGTTCGGCTTCAACTACGACCCCTCGCACCTTGGCTATCAGGGCGTGGACTATGTCGGCTTTATCCGCGCGCTCGGCCGCCGCATCTTCCACATGCACGTCAAGGACGTGTGGTGGGGCCACGGTGACGGCAGCGTCGGTGTCTTCGGCGGCCATGCGGGCTTTGGCGACGCGCGGCGCTTCTGGGATTTCCGTTCGCCCGGTCGCGGCGACATCAGGTTCGAGGACATCATCGTGGCCTTGAACGACGCCGGTTACGCGGGCCCGCTCTCGGTGGAGTGGGAGGATGTCCGCATGGATCGCGTGCACGGCGCCACCGAGGCGGCGGCCTTCGTGCGGCAACTGGACTTCACCCGCAGCACGCTGGCCTTTGACGCGGCCTTCGACAAAAAGAACCAATAACCTTGAACAGGAGGGAACAGAGAAAACTGAGATATTTCTTCCCTCTGCTTCCTCCGTTACCTCCTGTGAGAATTTTCCCCATCTGATGAATCGCAAACTTCGCTTCGGCATGATCGGCGGCGGCCGCGGGGCCTTCATCGGCGCGGTGCACCGCATCGCCGCCCGGATGGATGGCGAGGCCGAGCTTGTGGCCGGCGCGTTTTCCAGCGATGCCGCCCGCTCCCGCGCCTCGGGCGCCGACCTGCACCTGGATCCGAAGCGCGTCTACGGCAGCTACCAGGAGATGGCGCGCGCCGAGGCGAAGCGGCCGGCGGGCGACCGGCTCGACTTCGTGGTCATCGTCACGCCGAATCACCAGCATTTCCCGCCGGCGAAGCTGTTTCTCGAAAAAGGTTTCAATGTCGTCTGCGACAAGCCCGTCACGCTCAACCTCGCCGAGGCGAAAAAGCTGCAGGCGATCGTGAAGCAAGCGAAGAAGGTCTTCGTCCTGACGCACAACTACACCGGCAACGCCATGGTGAAGCAGGCCCGGGCACTCGTGGCCGCCGGCCAGCTCGGCCAGATCCGCAAGATCATCGTCGAGTATCCGCAGGGCTGGCTGTCCACGCGGCTCGAGGCCACCGGCCAGAAGCAGGCGGCGTGGCGCTCGGACCCGAAGAAGAGCGGCGCAGCCGGCGCGATGGGCGACATCGGCACGCACGCCGAGAACCTCGCGCGCTACATCACCGGCCTGCACATCGCCGAGCTGTGCGCCGACCTCACGAGCTTCGTGCCGGGCCGCAAGCTGGACGATGACGGCAACATCCTGGTCCGTTATCGCGGCGGCGCCAAGGGCGTGCTGCACGCCTCGCAGATTTCCGTCGGCGAGGAGAACAACCTGAGCATCCGCGTCTGGGGCGAGAAAGCCGGGCTCGAGTGGAAGCAGGAGCACCCCAACGAGCTCACCGTGAAATATCCAGACCGGCCCGCCGAAATCTGGCGGCGCGGCAACGGTTACGTGGGCGCGGCGGCGAAGAAGGCCGCGCGCATTCCGCCGGGCCACCCCGAGGGCTACCTGGAAGCGTTCGGCAACATCTACCGCGAAGCGTTCCGGGCCATCGCCGCCGAGGTGACGGGCCGGCGCCCGCCGCGCGACCTGGATTTCCCGACCATCGCCGACGGCGTGGAGGGCATGCAGTTCATCGAGACCGCGGTGCGCAGCGCCAAACTTGGCGCCCGTTGGGTGAAGTTTCCCCAATGACCGCTGCTCTCCATCGCTTGCTTGTAGGAGCCTGCTTGCAGGCGATTCAGGACATTCTCTGCCGGCGTAAATTCCGGGTCGCCTGTAAACGGGCTCCTACAAATTAAAACAGCCCCATGCCCCTCATCACCCCGGCACAACTGCAGAAAGGCTACGATGTCATCATCGTCGGCTCCGGCGCCGGCGGCGGGCAGACGGCCTACACGCTGACGCTCGAGGGCATCAAGGTGCTCATGCTCGAGGCCGGCCGCAATTACGTGCCCGAGACCGAGACGCCGATGTTCGAGACGGCCGACCAGGCGCCGCTGCGCGGGGCGGGCACGCCGGACAAGCCGTTCGGTTTCCACGACTCAACCATTGACGGCGGCTGGACCGTGCCGGGGGAGCCCTATACCAGCGCCATCGACCAGCCCGGGCGGAAATTCGAGTGGTGGCGGGCGCGCATGCTCGGCGGCCGCACGAACCATTGGGGCCGCTATTCGTTCCGCAACGGCCCGTATGACTTCAAGCCGCGGTCACGCGACGGCCTCGGCTTCGACTGGCCGATCGATTACCCGGATCTCGCGCCGTATTATGACAAGGTCGAGATGCTCATCGGCGTCTACGGCGCGAACGACGGCCTGGAAAACACACCCGATTCCTCGCCCGGCGTGCTGCTGCCCCCGCCCAAGCCGCGCGTCAGCGACCTGCTGGTGCAGAAGCACGCCCGCGGGCTCGGCGTGCCGGTCGTCGCGGCGCACCGCGCGGTGCTGACCAAGCGGCTCGATTTCGACCGGTTGCCCGCCAAACTCCACCCGGGAAACGCCTTTGCGCAAAAACACCTGCGCGCCGCCATGGAGGGACGCGCGGCCTGCTTCTGGGCCACGGAATGCGGGCGCGGCTGCGCCATCCGGGCCACCTACCAGTCGACCACGGTCCACCTGCCGCCGGCCATGGCCAGCGGCAACCTCGACCTCGTCACGAACGCCATGGCCCGCGAGGTCACCACCGGGCCCGACGGCAAGGCCACCGGCGTCACCTTCATCGACAAGACCACCGGCCATGAACACCACGCCGCCGGGCGCGTCGTCGTGCTGGCCGCCAGCTCGGGCGAGACGGTGCGCCTGATGCTCAATTCCAAGTCGGTCCGCTTCCCGTTCGGCCTCGCCAATTCCAGCGGGTTGGTCGGCAAATACCTCATGGACACGGTTGGCGCGAGTTTCTCCGGCCAGATCCCGGCGCTGGAAAGCCTGCCGCCGCACAACGAGGACGGGGCCGGCGGCGCGCACATGTATGCGCCGTGGTGGCTCTACAAGGACGCCGGCAAGCTCGGCTTCGCGCGGGGCTATCACATCGAGTTCGGTGGTGGCCGCCGTCAGCCCGGCATGGGCACGGCGGGCGGGTTGGAGTGGCTGACGGACGGCAGCTACGGCAAAAAATTCAAGGAGGACGCCCGCCGCTACTACGGCTCGTTCGTGGGTTTTGCCGGACGCGGTGAGATGATCCCCAACCGGGATTCGTTCTGCGAACTCGACCCGGTGGTGAAGGACAAGTGGGGCATCCCCGTCATGCGCTTCCACTGGCAGTGGTCCGAGCACGAGATCCGCCAGGCCGCGCACATGCAGCAGACCTTCGCCGACATCATCACCGCGATGGGCGGCCGGATGCGGCACCCGCCGCAGCAGGACGGCGCCAAGGCGATCGCCAACGGCGGGGTCATCATCCACGAGGTCGGCGGCGCCATCATGGGCGACGATCCCGCCAAGTCGGTGACCAACCAGTGGTCGCAGACCTGGGACGTGCCGAACCTCTTCCTGACCGACGGCGCGCCGTTCTGCAGCAACGCGGACAAGAACCCCACGCTCACCATCATGGCGCAGGCGTGGCGCGCGGCCGACCACCTTGTCGCCGAGCTGAAGAAGCAAAATCTCTGACTATGATTTCCATAATCCCAGGCATGGTTTCGGATATCGCCAAGTGGGAGGGGCTTTATGCCCCGACTTGGCGCGATGCCGACATGCGGTCGGGGCGTAAAGCCCCTCCCACATTGGGCTAACTCCGAACCTCTGACTAACCCATGAGCACCGACCCGCTGTCCCGCATGGACCGCCGCACCGCCCTGAAATGGATGCTGGCGGCCGCCGCCACGACGGCCCTAGCGCCACGCTTCGCCCGGGGCCAGGCCGGCACGCCGGCGGCCAAGGGTTACGGCACCGACCCGGACCTGATGAAGCATTACCAACCCGGCGAACTCTGGCCGCTGACGTTCAGTGACGCGCAGCGCCGCACCGCGGCTGCATTGTGTGACGTCATCATTCCGGCGGACGCCGAGTCGCCCGCCGCCTCAGCGGTCGGGGTGGTGGACTTCCTCGACGAGTGGATCAGCGCGCCGTATCCCGAACAGCAGAATGATCGCAAGATCGTGCTGCCGGGGCTCGCGTGGATCGACGAGGAGGCGACGAAGCGCTTCGGCCGGCCGTTCGCCGATCTCACCGACGCGCAAAAGGCGGCGATCTGCGACGACATCTGCCACCCGGCCAAAGCCAAACCCGAGTTCAAGCCGGCCGCGAAATTCTTCGCCACCTACCGCAACCTGACGGCCGGCGGGTTCTACACCACACCGCAGGGCCGCAAGGATCTGAAGTATGTCGGCAATATCCCGCTCGCCACCTTTGACGGCCCGCCGCCCGAGGTGCTCCGCCAGGCCGGCCTCCTCTGAATTTCTTATCCCCCCCATCCCATGAAAACAAAATTCCCCGTGCTCGCCGCCTTTTGCGCCCTGCTGGCCGCCCTGCCCGCCGCCGAGATGAACACCCTGACCCCGGCTGAGTCGGCGGCGGGCTGGCACCTCCTGTTCGACGGCAAGTCGATCGCCGACTGGCGGGCCAGCGACCAGCCCGGCACGTTTTCGGTCGCCGCCGGCGAGATTGTCGTGAAAGGTCCGCGCTCGCACCTGTTCTACGAAGGGCCGGTCGCGAACCACGACTTCAAGAACTTCGAGCTGTCGGTCGAGGTCCTGACGAAGCCCAAGGCGAACTCGGGCGTATATTTCCACACCGAGTGGCAGCCCGAGGGCTGGCCGGCGAAAGGCTTCGAGGTGCAGGTCAACAACACCCACAGCGACCCGAAGCGCACCGCCGGGCTCTACGGCATCAAGGACACCTACGACCAGGTCGCGAAGGACAACGTCTGGTTCACGATGTTCATCCGCGTCGAAGGCCGGCACATCGTGACCAGCGTGGACGGCAAGGTGATCATCGACTACACCGAGCCGGAAAACTGGACCCCGCCCGCCAATTTCCCGGGCCGCCGCGTGGCCCACGGCACTTTCGCCCTGCAGGGCCATGATCCCGGCAGCGAGACGCACTTTCGCAACCTCAAGATCCGTCCGCTGCCCTGAACCCCGCCCGCCCATGAAAACCAACCTGACCCGGCGCGACGCCCTGAAAACCCTCGCCGGCGGCCTCGCGCTGGCCTCGTTTCCGCGCACCGGCTTCGCCACCGGGGTCGCGCCCGCCGCCGAGACGACCCCGGGCGGCTTCCATCACTCGGTGTGCAAATGGTGCTACAAGGACATCCCGCTGGCAGAAATGGCGGCGGCGGTGAAAGGGTTTGGCCTCGAGTCGATCGAGCTGCTCGACCCCGCCGACTGGCCGGTGGTGCGCGCGGCCGGGCTGACCTGCGCCATGGCCAACGGCACGACGACGATTCCCAAGGGCTTCAACCGCCTCGAACACCACGCGGCCTACGTGCCCTCGATGATCGGGCGCATCAAGGCCTGTGCCGAGGCCGGCCTGCCCAACGTGATTGTTTTCTCCGGGAACCGGGCCGGGATGTCCGACGAACAGGGGCTCGAGAACTGCGTCGTCGGCCTCAGGCAGATCGTGGGCGAGGCCGAGAAGCGCGGCGTCACCGTGTGCATGGAGCTGCTCAATTCCAAGGTGAACCACAAGGACTACATGTGCGACCACACGCCGTGGGGCGTAGAACTGGTGAAGCGGGTCGGCTCCGAGCGGTTCAAGCTGCTCTACGACATCTACCACATGCAGATCATGGAGGGGGACGTCATCCGCACGATCGAGGAGAACCACGCTTACATCGCCCACTATCACACCGGCGGTAATCCGGGGCGCCACGAGATCGACGAGACGCAGGAACTCAATTACCCGGCCATCATGCGCGCCATCAAGGCGAGCGGATTCACCGGGTTTGTTGCACAGGAGTTCATCCCGCTCAAAAAGCCGCCGCTCGATTCGTTGCGCGCGGCGGTGAAACTGTGCAGCGTGTGAGGTGGAACCGGGCCTCTGGACCGGTTTGTTTGGCGTGCGTCCTGAAAACCCGTCCGGAGGCCGGGTTGCACCTCGTCTCTAGGGCGCCGCGCCCGCCGACGAGCGGAGTTCCGCGGGCGGTTTGAAGCCGACCAGCAGGATGACGGCGGCGACAGTCGCCAGGCCGGCGGGCACGAGCATCAGCTGCCGGTAGTCGACCACGCCGTCGTGGGTCAGCTTCGCCTGCAGCGGGAGGAAAAGCCATTTGGCGGCCAGGTCGCCGAGGCCGAGCACCAGCAGGTTGAACAGGCCCTGCGCGCTGGTGCGCACATCGGTGGGGAAGGCCACGTCGATGAAGATATAAAGCGTGGCGAAGAAGAACGCGTAGCAGACGCCGTGCAGCAGCTGCACCGCCACGACGGCGGCGACCTGGTCGCTCATAAAGGCGAACACCAGGAACCGCGCCGCATGGCCGAGGATGCCGATCGTCATTGTCCAGCGCCAGCCGAGGCGCTTCAGGCAGAAGCCCAGGCCGGCCATCGTGACGATCTCCATCACCTGGCCGATGCTCATAATCGGCATGATGTTCTCGGGCTTGATGCCGATGTGCCCGAGAAAGCCACCGGTCAGCAGGAAGTAACCGTTGTGCACCGTCGAATCGATGAAGGTGACGATAAACAGGACAAGGAGGAACGGCTTCTTGAGGAGCACGCCCAGCGCCTCGCGCCAGGCGAGCGCCTCGGTCCCGCCGCCGGCCGGCTTTGGCGGCGTGTGCGGCAGCGTCAGGCTGAACGCCGCCAGCAGCAACGAGGCGCCGCCGGCCACCCAGAAAATGTAGCCGAGCGCGTGCTGCAGCTCGGCGCCGCTCACGCCCTTGAGCACGAAATACAGCGGCCACGAGGCGAGGATCCAGCCGATGGTGCCGCCCATGCGCACGCGGCCAAACTCCGCCTGCGCGTCCTTCAGGTGCGAGAACACCAGGCTGTTCGCGACCGAGATCGTCGGCACATAGCAGATCGAGTGGATCAGCATCAACCCGAAGAACACCGTGAAGTCCTTCGTAAAGAAGAGCCCGATCATCGCGAGGCCGCCGATCAGGTGGCTGCCGGCCATGAAACGCTCGGCCGCGAACGTGCGGTCGACGAACTGGTTGCCGGCGAAGATGGCGAGCACCGAGGCGATGGCAAAGGCGCTGCCGATGAGCGCGATCTGCGTGCCGGAGAAACCGAGGCCCTCCATGTAGCCCCAGATCAGGGGCAGCCAGGCGCCCCAGATGAAGAACTCCAGCAGCATCATGCCGAAGAGCCGGAAGGTGAGGGAGCGGGCCGGGGCGGAGGTCTGGTTCATGGAGCGTAGGGTAATTTGTCTGGTTGTAGGAGCCTGCTGGCAGGCGATAGGATGCGGAGGCGGTTGACGTGCGGGGTCGGAATCGCCTGCAAGCAGGCTCCTACATGGGAAACCAATCTGGTCAGGGTTTGAGCGTCTTCAGGTAGCGCAGGCTCGCCGGGATGTCTTTCAGCGGCTGAACGCCCTCGTCCTCGATAAAGGAGTGCGTCACGCCGGCCTTGGCCGCGGCATCGAACACGGCGGGCCAGTCGATCTGGCCGTCGCCGACGGCGACCTTGTCAGTCGGCGGGGCGGAGCCGGTCGAGAGGCCCGTGACGGCACCCTTGCGGATGTCCTTCACATGGAGGAAACGCCAGCGGCCGGGATATTGCTGCAGCAGTTTCACCGGGTCCTGCCCGGCATGGAAAACCCAGAACACATCCAGCTCGAAGCACACGAGATCCGGTTTGGTCTCCCGCGCGATCACGGCGAACGGCGTGTCGCCGTGGGCGTCGGCCACGAACTCGAAGCCGTGCGGGTGCCAGCCGAACTGCAGGCCGGCGGCCCGGCAGGCCTCGCCCCAGGCGTTGAAGTCCGCGGCCACGCGATGCGCGTCGGCGACGCTGAGGCCCTTCTCCCTGTCGTGCGGGATCCAGGGGCAGATGATGGTCTTGGCGCCGAGAGCCTTGGCGTCGGCGATGGCCTTGGGCAGGTCATTCTGCAGGGCCTCATAGCCGGTGTGGGCGGCGACGGCCATGAGGTGGCGGGCCGACAGTTCCCTGGCGAAGTCGGCGACGCTGAGGTTGCCGGTGCCCGCGGTTTCCACTTCGGTAAAGCCGAAGCCCACGGCCAGGTCCAGCGCGCCGGTGGTGCTCACCTTGGTCTGGTCCCGCAGGCTCCACAACTGGAGGCCGAGATGATCGTGGAAGCCGGCCGCCGCCGCGGCGTGGCCGGTGAGGAGGGTCGCCGTGCAGGCGAGGGAACGCAGGAATTTCATCGGAGGGGGTTGGGGTAATCGGTCTGTCATCCTGAGCGGGGCGAAGGATCCACGGCAACGAACACTAGGTCATGGGCGAAAGCATGGATTCTTCACTTGGTGCAGAATGACAAAACGGATTGGAGCGGTTCAGATGAGCCACACGTCACCCTTCTTATAGGGCACGTTGCCGTCATAGCGGCCCGGCACCTCGACGTAGTGCAGCGCCTTCGTCGCGCCAGTCTCGGAAGTGAAATAGCCGAGGAGCGTGAGCTCGCGCATCATGCGGAAATAGTGGGGCGGCGGTGCATCGTCGTCTTCGTCCCTGGCCTTGCGCCGGTGCCCGGCGGCGTGTTGGCGCTGCTCGGCGTCGAGGGTGTTGAGGAACTGCGTGCGGTTCTCCGGTTTGCCGCCGATGAATTTCTCCCCGTAACGGGCCTCATAGTCCGCGGGGAGGCGGACCAGGCCGGTGCGGAACACCGCCTGCGCCGGGGGCGCGTAGCAATCGGCGACCATCATCGCGATGAAGGCGCCGATGTTCGCGGCCCGGGCGCCGGGGATGGTCGTGGCGGGGATGATGGTCTCGCCGATCTCGTCGAGCAGCGCGATGTCGCCGGCGCTGAAGTCCAGCGGCGTGGCCCGGCCGAAGTTTTTGGCCAGCAGCCGCGGGCCCACCACCGAGGCGCCCATCAGGACCGCCAGCTTGATCACCGCTTCGCGTCGGGTCATGTTCATGGGGCGGAGGGTCAGAGATTCTGGCGCTTGAGCTCCGCGACCGCGAAATCGGCGGCGCGCGCGGTCAGGGCCATGTAGGTCAGCGAGGGGTTGACGCAGGCGGCGGAGGTCATGCACGCGCCGTCGGTCACGAAGACGTTGGGCGCGTCCCACACCTGGTTGTTCCCGTTGAGCACCGAGGTCTTCGGGTCGCGGCCCATGCGGGCGGTGCCCATCTCGTGGATGCCGCGGCCGAAAGTGTAGCCCGAGTCATGGGGCTTCACGTTTTTGACCCCGGCGGCGGTGAGGGTCTCCGCGGCGTCGTTGATCATGTCGACGCGCATCTTGCGCTCGTTTTCCCGGATCTCGCAGTCCATCGCGAGCACGGGCAGGCCCCACTTGTCCTTCGTCGAGCGGTCGAGGAATATCCGGTTGTCGTGGTGGGGCAGGATCTCGCCGAAGCCGGTCATGCCGATGGTCCAGGGGCCGGGCTCGCTCAAGGCCTCCTTCAGCGGGGCGCCGATGCCAAGCTCGGCGATGTTGCGCGACCAGCCCTCGCGGCTGGCGCCGCCCTGGTAGCCGAAGCCGCGGACGTAGTTGCGGGGCTCGCTGCCCGCCACATTGCGGAAGCGGGGAACGTAGAAGCCGTTCGCCCGGCGGCCGTAGACCACGCGGTCGTCGAAGCCGTCGACGAGGCCGCTGGCGCCGACGCGGAAGTGATGGTCCATGGCGTTGTGCCCGAGCTCGCCGCTGCCGCTGCCGAGACCATCCGGCCAGACGTCCGTGGCGGAGTTCATCAGCAGCCAGGTGGAGTTGAAGGACGAGGCGCAGACAAAGACGATCCTGGCGCCGAACTCGTGGGTCTGGTTCGTCTCGGCATCGAGCACCTCGACGCCGCGGGCCCGCTTCGCGTCCTTGTCGTAGAGGATCCGGGTGACGATCGAGAAGGGGCGGAGGGTGAGGTTGCCGGTCGCCATGGCCGCGGGCAGTGTCGACGACTGCGTGCTGAAATACGCGCCGAACGGGCAGCCGAGCCAGCATTTGTTGCGGTATTGGCAGTTCACGCGGTTCTGGATCGGCTGCGTGATGTTGGCCGTGCGGCCGATGATCAGGCGGCGCGAGTCGTTGAAGGCGGTTTTGATGCGCGCGGCGACGTGCTTTTCCACGCAGTTCAGCTCCATGGGCGGCATGAACTGGCCGTCAGGCAGCTGGGGCAGGTGTTCGATCGAGCCGCTGATGCCGGCGAAGCGCTCGACGTAGTCATACCACGGCGCGATGTCCCGGTAGCGGATCGGCCAGTCGACGGCGATGCCTTCCTTGGCGTTGGCCTCGAAATCGAGGTCGCTGTGACGGTAGCTCTGGCGACCCCACATCAGCGAGCGGCCGCCCACATGGTAGCCGCGGAACCAGTCGAACGGCTTCTTCTCCACGTAGGGGTGCTCCCGCTCGTCGCACCAGTAGTCTCGGTTGTCCTCGTTGAGGATGTAGTCGCGACGCTGCACCGGGTGCGCCGCCAGGTCGGCGAGGGTGGGGCGGCCGCGGTGGGGGGTCTCCCACGGGCCCTTGAGGGCATTGACGTAATCCTTGATGTGCTCGATGTTCCGGCCGCGCTCCAGGAGCAGGACCTTCAGGCCTTTCTCGGTGAGCTCCTTGGCGGCCCAGCCGCCACTGATGCCCGAGCCGACGACGATCGCATCAAATTCCGAGGTAAGGGGAGATACCATGACGAAGGGGTGGACCATTGAGGCCGGCGGCCCGACGGGGAGCAATGAATTTCACGTGGAAGGTCTCCCTCATTCGAGGGGGGCCTTGGCGACCGGTCGTGGTGCCGGTGGTTTTCCCCGGCCGGTTGCGCTCCCCGACGGGTGGATAAAAGCCCGCTTGACAGTGGCGCGGGCGTGGGCACTTATGCCCCTCCCCTTGATGCAGGGTGGAGCAGCCTGGTAGCTCGTCAGGCTCATAACCTGAAGGTCGCTGGTTCAAATCCAGCCCCTGCACCCAATTTCCCAGTATGTCCGGAAATGTCACGAAGTGACATGAGATGACTAAGCTGCTCGCTACCAGCAGCCCGGACCGCGGCGACGAGTTGTGCGACAATGTCGTTGAGTGACACCGGATGGCTTGGCTTCCCGCATTTTTGTGCGTCCGGTTGTGCGTTGGTCCCCGCGGCTGTGACCCACGGCAGCTTTGCCATCTCCGCTTTCATCCCGAGACCGGCCCTATCGGTGTATACCTTGGCCGTCAGATTGGCGTCGGAATGGCCTAGAACGTCCTGTGCGGCCCTCTGGTTAACGCCGTGGTCTGCTCCCCAAGTTTGAAACGTCTTACGCAGGGAATGCAGGTGAATCACGAGACCGAGCGCGTTCTTGTGCTCGATGCCCGCCCGGGTGAGATGCTTCCGAAATAGATCATAACATGCGAGACGACCCTTTAAGGCCCTGTCAGTGGGTGACGCGTTGGCGTCGCGTGCAGCCTTTAGCAGCTCCACAAGCTCGGCTTTAAGATCAACGCGACGGCTATTGTCATTCTTCGTGGTCCCCTCACGCAATAGAACGTAAGGCGATTCGCCCTCTAGGTTCAGATCACCCCACACCACCGCATAGGCTTCGGACCACCGGCAGCCGGTATACAGCAAGAACTGATACCCGAGAGCGTATTGCGCGGCCACGCCCAAGAGCTGAGCAAATTCTTTCTGAGTATAATAACGAGATTGGCGGACCTGCTTCCCCTTGGTGTCCGGCTTGTCTAGCTTCGCGAGCGGATTTTTGGCAAGACGCTCGGTGCTAACTAGCCAGTTCAAAAAGGCACACGCTGAAACCTGATACTCTTTTTTGGTTTTTTGGGAGCAGGTGAGGGTGGTCTGCCAACTTTGGAAAGTGTCGGGCCGCACGTCATTGACTGCACGCCAGCCAATCTCTTTCGCCATGCGACTAAGACGGGTGGTTGTGTCGTGGGCGTGCTTCTTCGCGCACCCTTGGCTCAGAAGGTATTTTTCATATTCTGTCACCAAGACCGACACCGGCTTAGCTGCCGTCTCCCGCTGTGAATCAGGCGCGGACATGCCCTCTTGCACGCGCTGGGCTTGCAGGGCCATTTCCATGATCCGTTTTTGGGCGATCTCGCGGCTAGGTGTGCCAAGGGCCTTCCACACTCGTGGCCCGCTTTGCACCAACGTGAAATAGCCGCGGTGATTCACCACGACCTTTTTGCCGCCAACAAGAGCGGTAATCGGGTAAACGCGGGTATGAAATACTTTGTTCATTTGCTCTGAGCCTGGACGAAGCTTGCGGTGCGGCTACTCAGGCAGGCATTCAGATCACTAAGCCGGACACGCGGCCGACGTTCGCTCACCCGCACAATCGGAAGCGCCCCGGTGTCGATATATACCCGCCGAAACTGACGCAGGGACAGGCGCACGTATTTGGCGGCCTCATGGTAGGCCAGAGCTGGGTCGAGTGTGCAGGCGTTGCTCATTGCTATAACGTGAAGCGACCCTCCGCTTTGGCGCGAGAAATTGGCCCGAGCTGTTCAATAGCTTCCAGTTTGGCCTGTTCGATTTCTGGAAAAGACCACACGACGCCTCTTTCGAGCACGGCGAGGATGTCACAGCTCGTAGCCATGCGGTCCGCGATAGTAAAAACGACTTCCTCTCTGGATTTAAGGGGCTCGGTGTTTAAGCCGGCATCGTCTCGCGCTATGATAAGAGCGAAATCCGGCAAGAGTTGGGTAGAGCGAACTATCGCAATAGCTTCATTTAAGGCGTTGGCCCATTTCTTGGCAGCTTCTTCGGATGACGGAATATTCACAGGGCGATCCTGTGCTTCACTCAGAAGTTCATCGAAAATGCCTCCCTCGTTTATGCCATTTCTCCGAAGTTCATCCCATTGCTGCTTTTTCAGATGACGGCGCAGTGATTTGAAAGAGGTAAAGAAAGCACTCGGCCCGAATGCACCCGTATTTCCGTCTTCGAATTCTAGGCTCAGGCGCAAGCCAGTGAAATCGAAAGCTAAACCGAATGAGAAATCAGTGGGAACGAGGCGCCGGATTTCATCGACTAACATTAGGGTCGTTTCGCGGAGGGGAGAGGGGAGCAGAGCAATATTCTCGCGGTAGTCACCGGAGTGCAGGAAAACGGAACGCTCCTCAACGAGACATGAAGCGAGAAGTTTACGCGAAAGACGGGCAATGTTGTCGGCTGTCATGGTTCACTCCTTCTCGGTGAATTGGTCGAAAAGCTTTTGACTAGAACGGATCTTCTCTTGGCATTCGTCCAAGAATTCCAGCAGCGCAGCTCGCTTTGATTGAGATCGCGGTGATTCCATCGCTGCAGCCATGAAACGCGTTGCGACCTCTGTTAAAATGGCCGACCGGCGCATATGGGAGCACATGCTCAGAGCGTCTATAGCTTTTTGTTCTGCCTCGGTGACGGTAAAGCAAACAGTGTTGTTGCGTGGCTCATCGGGTCGACGGCCGGGACGATGCCCAGTTAAGGGCACATTTTGGCCGTGCATGTTATGTGCGGTGGCAGTCATGCCAGCATCAGGGAGGGACCTATAGGTTAAGTCAAGCGATAACCTATAGGTAATCTACAAATACGATATCTGGGTCTTTTCGGCTTTGATCCTGGACTAAGCAGGGACTGGAACGCTGCGAGCAACGGCCAGTTCTTCCGCAGACAATCCAAATAGGGCGGTGACTCGCTGTTCGATTTGTTCGCGCAGAGCAGTTGCTGTGCGCTCGTTAAGGCTGCGCTGATCTGGAGTGCGAGCCGCTAAGGCCGCATCGTTGGCCGCAATTAATTCTCTGACCAGTTGCTCGATGAAAGCACGTTCGGCAGTGCTTGGGATCGGCATAGGCAGATGCTCGATAAATTGTTTTCCGTGAGAATAGTAACCACCCCTGAAAGGGCTAGTGTTTGTGCGAACCATCGCCTCGCAGAGGGGATGATGTAGCACCGCAAGCAAGTATTCTAAGCTGACATTTGCCCCCAGTGTCGGCCGGATCATATAGTAGGGTCCATTGCCTCCTCCGGTGACGGTAATATTTGCGTCGTCGTAGGCGTATCTAGCTTCAAGTGAGAGAATTGGCAGTATGATCTTCGGGCCGTTAAATTTCGTAAGGCTTTGGGACCTACCAAACTGATAGAATTGCGTAAACCCTCTGGTTCCACCGACGACATTGCGACGAGCAAGCTCCGCTTGCCGGGCCGTTAAGTAAGCTAAGCAGTTTGGAAATAACCGCGCCATGTCCGCAGGCTGTATCAACTGCGCTTGCAGTCGCCCGCGCTCGGTAACGATCTGATAAGGGAATATCATCCAACGGTTCGCCTTTGCCCTAGAGAATGGGGAAAGAGGCATATCTTGCATGCAAGGCCGCAAAATCCCGCGCTCAATCGGCCAATCGCGACCATTCCATTCTAAGGTCGCGGTAGCTGCGTCATCTGCTTTCGCCTCGAATATATAAATGTCATCTTTGCTAGTTTGAACGCCAACGAAGATTTCGGCAACTTCGCCGAGTGGAGTAGGGAATGCTGCTCTAATACGCGAAAAGAGCGCGCGAGTAACATCGTCAGCAAATTCCCATGGCTCTGCCCCGAGATTCGCAGCAGGCAGCAACATAATTCTTCCTCGACTTCCATAACGCCACGCATCGAGGGTCTCTACACGTTCGATCTCCACCTCGGAAACACCGCGGCGATTCAAAACCAAAATACAAGTGTAGTTGGAAGCATCCCGGCCAAAGACCTGCTGCACACCAAAGTGAACAATCTTCTCCAGGGGATATCCGGTCGTTAATAGCTGGCGTAATGCCCTCCCTGCATGCGTCGTCATGAACTTGTGAGGCACAATAACGCCAAGTTTTCCGGACACTAACAGCAATGCGACCGAACGTTCTAAGAAAAGTGCATACTTATCGAAATTATCCTGACGAGCAGTAGTGTATGGCGAAGATGGATTCTGATAAAAGGCAGCTTCTTCCGGAGAGTAAGCCATCATGTTCTGAATGCGAATGTAGGGCGGGTTGCCGACTATTACGTCGAAACCGCCTCGGGACATTTCCTCTGGAAACTCAGTTTCCCAAGAAAATGGGTTTACCCTGTCGCGCAGCGCAGGCGGAAGCTGTCCCAGCACCGTGGTCCACTCAGCCGGGCGAACCAAACTATTGCCTGATCGGAGAACCCCATTGAGCGCTGGTAATGCAGCATGGCGATGCCGGGTGACGTAGTCACGCAGCCCGTCAGCAGTTTCGTTCTCAATCAACTTCAGTAGCAGACTAAATCTCGCGATCTCTACCGCGTTGCCGTCGATATCAACTCCCCGGACATGCGTAAGGAGAATACGCCTTTTTTCCGCAAAGGTTAGGCGCCATTGATCGCCTGCACTTTCGTAGATGGTGGACCCAGTATGCCGGTCTCGGTCATGAGTTAGATACCAGCTGAGGTGATGATCCAAAAGGAATTCATAGGCAGAGAGCAGGAAGATGCCCGATCCGCAGCAAATGTCCGCAACCGTTAATGATCTTATTTGTTCCGGGCTTTTCCCGTGTAAACAAGGTCCGAGAGTCCGATCAACGATTGCCTCCACAATATAGCGCGGAGTCGGCACTACTCCACCACTTTCGCGCACTTCTGGTTTGCTGACAATTTCAACGCTTGCCGCATTGACCGTTATGACTTCGCCAAGAAATTGTTCGTAAATTTCTCCGAGCACTTCTGTCTCTACAACGGCAAAAGTATAGGGACTTTGAGGGTAATAAAGTTCCTCGATAATGCTTTCAAGCACGGCATCACTGATGCGAATCCCAAGACGTTCGTCATCTATCAGGTGAAAGAGCCCCGAGTCATAGAAAGCGTCCGCACGCCGCAATTCGCTCATCAGTGCGTTAAACGTGTTCGCCGAATCAAGCCCACGTAAAGTCTCGTAGCGTTCGATTTCTCTATCCTCGCAAATACGCAAAAAGACTATGCGAGAAAGAAAAAGCTGAACTGCGTATGTTAGCTCACTCGAAGATAGTCCTGGCGTGTTAGCGTGAATATCAACAGCCAGGCGTTCTCTCCACGACCGCACTTGCCCAAGGAAAAAATCATCGAACTGCTCAGCTCCATGCCGTGTTACGCCGACGGCAAAACGACGGTCGAAGTCACCAGAGTAAACCGTCGCACGGGATAGCAGATTCCAAAGCTCATCAAAGTGGGCTTCAAATTCGTCGTATTTGACAAGCATGAGACGAGCGACATGTGCCTCGTCTGTCTGGCTAGGCTGTGGCAAGCAGTCATAAACAGCCAACTGATGAAAGTTGGTTAATACGGAAATTGGCAGACTCGCAGAATAACCATAGCGTCGAGTTTGGAATGCCGCGTCTCGGTTCCTTTCAATGTGGACGCTAGGTTTTTTTGCTTCGACGAAAATCTTCCGCTGCCTCGCAAGGCGAAGTTCGTAATCGGGCTTCTTAGAAACGCGCTCTTCAGCGACATCGACTGTCGCTTCTTCGATTACCTCGCGCAGGCCCAGAGATTGTGCCGCGCTATTATGCACGTCCCAACCGAAAGCCTCGAGCAAAGGCGTAATAAAATCTGTGCGAGCCTGAGTTTCGTTGTAAGTCGTGCTTAAATAGTCCGCTTCGTGTCGTCTAAAACTCTGCACTAACGCCGCAATAGAAGCACGAGCCCTAGATTTCGGGTCGGCAGTCATACGTTGGTCAGTGCATCAGTATTTTGCACACTGCGCCGACGTGCCATACGCCGATCCCTCATTTTGATCCATATATCACGCAAGATGCTGCACTCCCTCGCAGTCATTCCCATGTGCTGCATTAGCACTATACGGGCATTCGCCTCGAGCACGGAGTCCAGCTTGCCAGCCCGAATGAGCTTATCTGCATCAGCAAGCGGCATGGCTCCGTTCAACTCTGCGGGCATGAGCAGGCGTTCAGCCTCAGTAGGCTCAAGCTCGAGAACACCACCGCCATAACTTCTGCCTTCGATCTCAGCAGAGGCTGCGGTCATCCAAGTGTAGGTATTTGCTACGATCCGTTCAGGTTTGGCGATCTTACAGGAAATACGATGTATCGTATCGGTAGAAGTTGCTTCCGTATTGTTCAATACGGCACGCGGGAAATCATAGATTTGCCGGAATAAGAAACCGTCGGGAGTCCAAATCGACGGAACTGCATACCAAGGTTTCCGGATCGAACATTTATAGCCCTTATGAAATTCTTTAGATTCACCGTAGCGAATATACTTACGGAGCTTTTCAGGCAGTTTCTCGGTATGGCCATTAGCAATATTGAGAAGGTATACGCGATCACCTGCTTCTGAGAGCGACTTCCAATCCGTTTTCCCGATACGCGTGCCTTTAAGTTGAACGGAACGTGAGACAAGCGGTGTAGTGTAATCGAAAAGGGCCATCTCTTTGACCTGTCCTTCCGAAAGAACGAAGAACTCATTCTTGCCGGTCACAACACCGACATCGACGCTAGCATGCGTTGCCATTGTCGTGGTGATTTTATTGGAGCGCAGTTGGCGTATGAATTCGATTTCCTGGGGCGACAGGAAATATTTCAGCCACTTTTCATTATCGTGACTGATGGTCTTGGCTTGCGCCGACTTTAAAAGTGACGCCGGAGTTTTGCGTGTGATCTCTGCAACAGTTGCCGTCTCGGTCATAGTTACGCGGCAAACGTTTACTTCGGAAGCTTTAGCCAAAGCCTCATCAGCGAGTAGCAAGACGACTTCTTGCTCGGCTTTTTCAAAAAACAGTTCGTTACAAGCAACAATGTCGATACGGCCAAAATGATCTGTGAGAAAAGATCGTAATTGAGCGGCGTAGGTCACTTGCAGAAGCTCCGCAGGCAACACAAGTGCCATGCGCCCGCCTGGCTTGATGCTCATGGTTGCTGCGACGACGAAGGGGACCCAGATGTTCGTCAGGCGGTTTGGCGTGAGGCCAAAGCCTTCCATGATGGTCATTGCTTTGCTACGGTGTGGTTCCGGGAAGGTCTGGTAACGGATGAAAGGCGGGTTTCCGACCACAACGTCAAAAGCAGGCTGTTCGCTTTTTTGCCACCACGTGAAGAAATCTGACGTTTTGACGACACCTTTGGCTTGAGATGTGAGAATGGGGTGTAGCCGCCGACGAGCTTGCTCTGCTTCTGGGCCTAGAATCTCAATTCCGGTAACTTGTGAAGCGATGGCCGCATTGCTAAGGCCAAGCTCGACTAGCCGATCAACCGCAGCGACAAGAAATGAACCATCGCCACAACTAGGCTCAAGCACATGCTCGGTTTTCTCGCGAATCGCCCATTTGCAAAGCCATGCGGCGATTTGGGCAGATGTGTAGTAGCCGCCGCGCAGTTTATCAGCGTCAAGCTCTATGAAGCGACCACTGCTGGTGGTCTTATTCGTCGTTGTGCTGCGCGGGTTCATTTTGATGCTAGCTTGCTTAAGTTAACGTTTCTCACCCCAAGTCAAAAACGGTAACATTCCTTAACGCGAGACTCATTCCTTACTGAAAATTACATAGGTCTGTGGAATTTGGAGTTTCGATACGACATCGCAGAACAAAGAGGATTTCAGCCCATTGTTCGGGTGAAGCCAAAGTGATAGTTTCCCGCAAACGGTATGCCCATTTTGGGCCGATCTTAGCGCGAAGCCCGTCCATATCAGAAACATCCAAACAGCGGGCCAGTTCTGCCACACGAGCCCGCCAAGCTATTGCTCCGGGAGAGTGCCACGCAAAAACACGGGTGCAAGCGAGCCAGACGATTTTGTTGCGACGATCAAACTCCACACGCCGGCATCCCTTCCATGAGTGTTTGCGGATGACCAGCCCCGCCTCGAGATACTTACCGATATACTCTGAAATCGCTTCCTTCCCTTTGCGGATGGGCAGCAGCTCCGCCCGGCCAAGACCGTAGCGTGGAAGCACCTTGCGGAGAAGTTGCCACATAGCGACCAGCTCAGGGGCGGCACATGCCTTGTAGCGGGCACGCAGCTCGCGGAAAAGGGCGGTGGGGCCATTCTCACGGCGTTCCTTTTGGCACCCGTCAAACGCCTGCCAATCGAAAGCATCCGGCCTTGTGTCCCAATTGACGGCGACAAGCAGGTGATAGTGGGGCCGGCCCTGCTTTTGGGGCTCCAGGACGCGGATATAGCTGACGATCCATGCGCCGTTACGCACGAGAAAGCTATTCCAGCGGCGAGCAAAGAGGGTCGGGTGCAGGTTGTGTTCATCGGTGACGGTGAAGAACAGGCAGCGATTGCGGCCCCAATGCTGGATAAAGGCCGCGACATTGAGCCGGAGGTGAAAGGCCGACCGGGCCTCGGCCCCCGTTGGCATCCCGAGCCGGTGCAGGGTGTCGTCGTCGTGCTTGTCCCAGACGTGCTTTTTCTCTCGGTCGGTGTAAAAATTCGGCGCATGAGGGACCGGAAATAAACTGTATCTGGATTTTGGTTTGTTGGAATTGTTACTATTCTGACAAGGAAGGCCGGCGGTCGCCGGCGCGGCCGCTCCGCGGCCGCATCCGGCTGCCCGTCCGGCCATCTCCTGACAGCCCGTAGTCACTTTCCCGCACCCCCAGCCGCGCTTTCGACGAGCGTAAGGATTGCCGCTTGCAGTTCAGGGCGCAGGGTAGGCCATGCGCTCAGCACCCGGAGCAGTTTAGCGACGTTTTGTGCGTCCCATTGTGCTTTTTGACCCTCCTTCCCTCGGAAAACGGCTGGTTCAAATCCAGCCCCTGCACCCAATTTCAAAGCCCTCCCACTGCTCGGGAGGGCTTTTCGTTTAACGGGTTACAGCGCCGAAAAAACGCGGCGTTTGAAATGTAATACAGGGCAATACTAGGCGATTCAGGGCAATAAACTCCGTAAAATCTCCGTAGGTCGTAGTGCGGACAAGTGCGGGCGCCAGCAGGCGCGCCGTAGCTCTGCATAGATGAAAATACTCCATGTCTCCGACTTTCACTCGCGAGCCGCTGGCACTGACTAACATGAACGAGCCGGCTGTGCGCACCGTGTGCGCAGAAGCTTGCAATGGGGTCGGGCAATAATAGGTTGAAACAACCTTTTATATGCCCAACCAACTCTCCAAGACCAAGCGACGGCAAAGCCTCGCGGAACACTCCGCGGTATTGGCCGCGCTTGCGACCATCGCCCGGCGGGAGAAGACGACCGTCATGGCCCTGTTGCGGGAGGCGGCGCGTGAGACCGTTCGCAAGCGCACGGTGCTTCCTGAACAAGTGAATGAACTGCGGGCCGTCGTGCGCCGGCTGGAGCCCCGGATGCCGGCGCAATTCAAGACGCCCGCCCACTTGTCCCGCTACAAGCGCGCGCAGCGGGAGTTTGACCAGGTCATGCTCGATCTGAAGCTCGCCGCGCCGGCCGAAGTCCAGGACCGCAACTCGCTCGTGCGCGCGAGCCAGCCACTTCGCCTCCTCAACTTCGCGCAAGCGCATGCATCCGTCTGATTCCACTCCGCGTCCGCCCGGTGACTTTGCGGATGCCTTTGCCACGCCCAAGCCGCTCCTGTTGGTCGGCGGCCAAGCCGTCAACCTCTGGGCCCTTTACTATCTCGACCCGAAATCTGAACTGGCTCCCTTCGTTTCCCGTGATGCGGACGTGCTTGGCGACGAGGACACCCTGAAACTCCTGGGACAGGTCACCGGTCAGAAGCCCCGTTTCTTTCCTCTGAGGCCGCCGACCAACGAGGTCGGGGTGATCGTCGCCCGGGATGCGTCCGGGGCACCGCTCCTGATCGAAGTGCTCCGCTATGTCCACGGTGCGACCAACGAGGAGTTGCGCGAACCCGCCTACCTGTTTGCGCTCGGTGAGAAGGCGGTTCAAGTGCAGGCGCCCGGGCCCATCGCCCTGCTTCGCGCCAAGATCGCCAATCTCGTTGATCTCAACCAAACCGGCCGGCAGGACGCGCGCCACGTCCTGATCCTGGTCCAGGCGCTCCCGCGTTATCTTGCTGATTTGCAGACCACCGCCCGGAAGGGGACCATGACCGAACGGAAACTCATCGATTTCCTCGAACTCCTGCTGGCGGCTTTGACCTCGCGGAAGGGTCGTCAGGTATGCACTGATCTGATGATCGATCCGGCGCAGATTTTCAAAGGCCTGTCCGCCGAAGGTATGCCACGGGTAGAGGCGTTTCTCACCAAGCGCCTCCCGCAGGCGCTGGCGACACGCAAAAAGTGACCCCGCCCCAAGGGGCATTATCTACAGCAGGGCATGCCCGCCCGGGCGGCCGGCCCCGGAGGACCGGGCCGCTATGCATCGCCCGGAGCCAGGATTAGAACGGCACATCCTCGGGTTCCTCATGACAATCGGAATCATGGTTGATCGACAGGTGAGGGCAATGGAGCGCAGTGTAGACATCGATGATCGGACTGTGTAAGAATTGCGCAAGGCCACCGGGAGTTGATCCCTTCTAACAAACCGCATGATTCAAGTCCTGAAAGTCGCTGATAGCTGGAGCCGCCGCCGGAAGTTCTGCGCCTGCGCCCGAGAGGTGACTCGTTGGGCGGGCCTCGGGCTCGCCTTGCTCGTGTTGGCCTGGGTTTCCCCCCAGGCCCGGGCCCAGGCGGCCATCGCGACACCACGAACCATCCGGGTCGTGCTGGATAACCATTACGCGCCTTACTCGTTTCGATCGAACGAAGGCAGGCTGCAAGGCATCCTGGTCGATCAATGGCGGGCGTGGGAAAAGAAGACGGGCATCAAGGTTGAACTCGAAGCGCTGGACTGGGGCGAGGCCGTGCGGCGCATGCGCGCAGGGGAGTTCGATGTGATCGACTGCATCGTCGAGACGGTCGAGCGGCGGGACTATTTTGATTTTACCCCGCCCTATGCCAAGATCGAGGTGCCGGTCTTCTTCCGGAACGACATTTCCGGCATCACCGACCTCGCGTCACTCAAAGGATTTCCAGTCGGGGCCGAGATGGGCGACCAGCATGTTTACAAACTCAGAGCGGCGGGAGTGACCGATCTGATCCTTTTTCAAAATTTCGAAGAGATGATCAAGGCGGCGAAGCAGCGTAAGATAAGTGTCTTCGTGGCCGATGCGCCGTCCGCGCTTTATCTGCTGAACAAGGCGGGCATCGAGACTGAATTCCGGCAGTCGGCGTCGATCTTCCGCGAGGGGATCCAGCGGGCCGTGCACAAGGGCGATACAGCCCTGCTGCAGCAGGTGGAGGCGGGCTTCGCGGCCATCGACCCGGGCGAATTGAAGCAGATCGACGAGAAATGGTTCGGCCGCACGATCAATTGGTATGGCCGCTACCTGGTTTACGCGGGCTACAGTGCGATCGTGGCGGTCCTGATCATCGCCGGCCTGGCCGGGTGGAATCGCCTGCTCAGAAAAAGAATCCAGCAGCGGACCGCAGCCTTGGTCGAGAGCGAACAGCGCTTCCGGCAGATCGCCGAGAACATCCATGAAGTCTTCTGGCTGACCACGATCGATCTGAGCGAAGTCCTCTACGTCAGTCCCGCGTATGAGGCGGTCTGGGGCCGGTCCCGCGAGAGCGCGCACCAGGATCCCCGCTCTTTTATCGCGGCCATTCATCCGGACGACCGCCCCCGCGCGGTCGAGGCCCTGGTGGGAAAGCGCGAGCGCGGTTTCGACATCGAATATCGGGTGGTGCGACCGGATGGCTCCGTCCGTTGGATCAGGGACCGGGGGTTCCCGATCAAGGATGAAGCCGCGCACGTCTATCGTATCGCCGGAATTGCGGAAGACATCACCGAGCGGAAGCTGGCCGAAGCGGTCGTGAAACAGACCGAAGATCGTATCCGGCTGATCATCGATACGATTCCCATGATGGCTTGGAGCGTTCGGCCCGACGGCGTCGTGGATTTCCTCAATCAGCGCTGGCTGGACTATGCCGGTCTTTCCTTGGAAGAGTATGTCAAAGATCCGCTGGCCGTGATTCATCCCGAAGACGCGCCCCGGGTCTTGGAAAAGTGGCGCGCGAACATGGCGGCGGGGGAACCGTCGGAGGATGAAATGCGCCTGCGGCGGGCCGACGGGGAGTTTCGCTGGTTTCTGGTCCGCACCGCGCCGCTGCGCGACGAGCAGGGGAACATCGTCAAATGGTTCGGATCAAGCGTCGATATCGAAGACCGCAAGGAGGCCGAGGGGGCGCTGAAGCGGGCCGAAAACAGCCTCCGCATCGTCCTGGACGCCACGCCCGCAATGATCCACACGGCGCGTCCTGACGGATACCTGGATTACTTCAATGCCCGTTGGCTGGACTATGCGGGACTTTCTTTGGAGGAGCTGCAGGGCTGGGCCTGGATGGCCGCCATTCATCCCGAAGACATCGAAGGAGAAGTGAAGCAGTGGCGCGCGTGCGTCGCGAGTGGCGAGCCATTCGAGTGGGAAGTGCGGATGCGCCGGGCGGATGGAGAATATCGCTGGATGCTGCACCGTAAAGTGGCCGTGCGAGACGTGAACGGGAACATCGTTAAATGGTATGGATCGGGCATCGATATCGATGATCGCAAGAAGGCCGAGGAGGCGCTGCGGCAAAGCGAGGAACGCTTTGCGGCGTTCATGGACAATCTGCCCGGCTATGCCTGGATGAAGGACCTCCAAGGCCGCTATGTGTATGTCAACGAGATGGTCCGGGGGTTGCCGGGATACCGGTCCCTCGGGAAGACGGATGCCCAGATCTGGCCGGCTGATCTTGCCGCCGAGTATCGTGCAAATGATCAGCAGGTGGTCGCGACGAAAAAGCCGTTCCATACGGTCGAGCATTATCAGCAGGAAGGGAAACAGCATCATATGGTGGGGAGCAAATTTCCCATCTTCGACAAGACCGGCGCCGTCGCGCTGGTGGGCGGGGTCGGCGTCGATATCACCGATCGCGTCGAGGCCGAGGAGGCGCTGCGAAGCAGTGAGCAGAAGCTGCGCGAGCAGGAGGAATTCTACCGGTTGCTGACGGAGAACACGAACGACTTTATCCGGATGCACGAACTCGACGGCCGGAGCATCTACGCCAGCCCCTCGGTGGTACAACTCTACGGCCGGGAGCCGGCCCATCTTTTCCAGTTCGCCCACCCCGAGGACCGCGAGCCGGGCCAGAAATGGTTTGCGCATGTGCTGGCCGGAGAGCGGCAGCGCCTCATCTGGCGGGTCCGCGACAAAAACGGGAGCTGGCGGTGGATGGAGACGCAGGGTTCGCTCGTCCGGCACGAGGGCCGGCCACGCGTCATGACCGTCTGTCGCGAGGTGACCGAGCGGAAAGAGGCCGAGGAGGCGTTGCGCGGCAGCGAGCGGCAATTGCATTCACTCGTCGGCCGGCTGAACACCGTGCGGGAGGACGAAGCGAAACGCATCGCCCGCGAATTGCACGACGACCTTGGGCAGAAACTCACCGCCCTCAACATGGAACTGGAAAATCTGGAGATGAAGCTGGCGGAGGCCACCCCCGGTCAGCGGGCCCAGATCGCCCGGATGCACGCCACCGTGGATCAGACGATCGCGGCCGTGCACGAGCTTTCCAGCGAACTCCGCCTCGGCCAGCTCGACCTGCTGGGGCTCACCGCGGCGATCGACTGGCAGTTGCAGGAATTCTCCCGCCGCTCCGGGATCCAATGCGTGGTCACGCGCCTGGATGAAATCACGAATCTGTCCGATGCCCGGCGCACGGCCGTCTTTCGCATCCTGCAGGAAGCGCTGACCAACATCGTGCGCCACGCCGGCGCCACCCGGGTGGAGATCAGCCTGCAGGCCGGGCCCGGCCTGCTGGCTCTGCGCATCCATGACAATGGCCGCGGGATCACGGCCGAGGAATTGAACGACCGGCAGGCCATCGGCCTGCTGGGCATGCACGAACGCGCCCAGGGGATCGGCGGCACCGTCAAGATCACGGGCGGGGACGGCCGGGGCACCACCGTGCTCGTCACGGCGCCGCGGGAACCGGCCGGGAGGATTTCCGCATGAGCCTGCGCAATCTGAAGGTGCTGATCTGCGACGACCACGCACTGATCCGGGAGGGCCTGAAACGCATCCTGCTCGATACGGGGAAGGCGGATCACGTCGGCGAGGTGACCACCGCCGAGGAAGCCGTCGCGGCGGTGCGGCGGGAGGCCTGGGACATCGTGATTCTCGACATCAATCTCGGCCGGCGCAGCGGGCTGGATGTATTGAAGGAGATCAAGGCCGAGTTCCCCCGGCTGCCCATCCTGATTCTCAGCGTGTATCCCGAGGAACAGTTTGCCCTGCGCGTGATCCGCGCCGGCGCCAATGGCTACCTGAACAAAAACCTGGCGACGAAGGTCCTGATCGAGGCGATCCGCCAGGTGCTGGCCGGCGGGCAGTATCTCAGCCCGAAGGTGGCGGAGCAGCTGGTCAACGCGGTCAAGCAGCCGGCCGGCCAGCCCTTGCATGCCGCACTGTCCGACCGCGAGGACGAGGTGTTGCGCCTGATCGCCATCGGCCGCACGGTGGGGGAAATTGCGCGGCAGCTCGACCTGAGCGTCAAGACCGTGAGCACCTACCGGAGCATCGTGTTGCGCAAGCTCGGCATGGAAAACAATGCCCAGCTCATGCGATATGCGCAGGAGCACAAGCTGGGTGGGTGGTAAACCTAGGACAAACACCTAGTTCAGAATTGGTTGTGCGCTGATTCACACGCGCGGCGGCTCGTGCTAGAGTGAGCGTTGCCAATCGCTTGCCATACGCTCGTTTCACCATGGCCCGCCTCCTGCTCATCGACGACGACGAACTGCTCCGCGAAGTGCTGGCGGAGGTCCTCACCTCGGTCGGCCACACGGTGACCCAGGCGGCCGATGGCCGGTCGGCCCTCGCCCACCCGGGGATCGAACTGGTGATCACCGATCTGGTCATGCCCGGCTGCGAAGGGCTCGAGACCATCGCCGCGCTTCGGCAAAAGCGCCCGGGCCTGCCGATCATCGCCATTTCCGGTGCGTCCACCAATTCCCAGATCTACCTGAAAATGGCGGCCCAGCTGGGGGCGCACCGCGCGCTGTCCAAACCATTCGAATTCGCTGAACTCCTCCGCCTTGTCGATGAGCTCCTGGCGCGGCCCTCCGAATCCGCCGGCACGTCCCGATGAAGATCCTCCACGTCGAAGACAATCCCGCCGACGCCGAACTCGTCGGCGCAATCCTCTCGGCCGAGTTTCCCGGCTGTATCATCACGGTCGTTCAGTCCCGGGAACCGTTCCTCGCGGGCCTCGCGACCGACATCCCACCCGACATCATCCTCTCGGATTTCACCCTCCCGACGTTCGACGGGATCATCGCCCTGAATCTCGCCCGCGAGCACGCGCCGGGCATCCCGTTCATCTTCCTGTCCGGCTCCATCGGCGAGGAGCGCGCCATCGCGGCGATCCGGGCCGGGGCTTACGATTACGTGCTCAAGGACAACATGGCGCGCCTGGCCGTGGTCATCAGCCGCGCCCTCGCGGATTTCGCCCAGCGGCGCCAGCGCAAGGAGAATGAGCGCCGGCTCCTCGAACTCGCCGGCATCATCGAGCGGGCCAGCGAGGCCATCGTCGTCAGCGACATGGCCGGGCTGATCACCCTTTGGAACAACGGCGCCGTGCGGCTCTACGGCATCCCGGCGGCCGACGCCCTGGGCCGCCTTTCCGAGGAGATCTTGTCCCATAGCGAGCTCATCCATGTCCGCGCCGCCCACGAGGCCACGCTCGAAACGGGCGAGTGGCAGCGGGAACTCAGCATCACCACCCGCGATGGCCGGGATCTCGTCATCGACCTCCGCATGACCCTCGTCTGTGACGAGGCGGGCCGCCCCAGTGCGCGTCTCAGCATCGCCACCGACATCACCGCGAAAAAGAAACTCGAGGCGCAGTTTCTCCGCGCCCAACGCGTGGAAAGCCTCGGCATGCTGGCGGCCGGCATCGCCCACGATTTCAACAATGTCCTTACCCCGGTGGGCATGGTGGCCGCGCTGCTGCGCCCGCGCCTCACCGAGCCGGGCGATATCCGGATGCTGGACGTTCTCCAGAAGAGCGCCGAGCGCGGGGCGGACCTGGTCCGGCAGATCGTCGGCTTCGCCCGCGGGGCCGGCGGCGACCTTCGCCTCACGCCGATCCAGCCCATCCTCCGGGACATCATTGACGTCGTTCAGATGAGTTTCCCCAGGTCGATCGTCCTCGCCGAGCACGTGCCCGGCGGTCTCTGGCCGATCCGGGCCAACCCCTCGCAGATTCACCAGATCCTGCTCAATCTCGTGGTCAATGCGCGGGACGCCATGCTGCCCCAGGGCGGCACGCTGCACCTCCGCGCGGAAAATCTGCGACTCACGGCCAGCGACGCCGCCGTGATCGAAGGTGCGCAGCCCGGCGAGTTTCTGGTCATCACCGTCAGCGATACCGGCACTGGCATCGCTCCCGAGGTGCTCGCGCGCATCTGGGAGCCATTCTTCACGACCAAGGGTGAAGGCACGGGCACGGGTATCGGCCTTTCCACCGTTCGCGGCATCGCGGCGGCCCATGGCGGGTTCGTCACCGTCGATACGCGGGTCGGTCGCGGCACCACCTTTCGCGTCTTTCTGCCCGCAAACAAGCCCGACTCAGAATTGACCGGGCGGAGCTCTTAGGCCTTGAACCAAATGAAGATGAGATGCATCAATCAATATGTCGCTTGGGCCAGGCGGCAAGCCATGTCCACGCCGCATGTCAGCAGATGGTCCATGAGCCGGAGCACTATCCGGACGATTTTGGTTATGTCTGGGCTGATGGTCTGGACCGGGCGGAGTGCGGCGCAAACGGCCACCGATCCTTCTCCGGTGCCCTCGCTTAAGCAGCTGAGCCTGGATGAATTGCTGGATATCGAGGTTACGTCGGTTTCCCGGCGCCCCGAAAAGCTTTCCGAGACAGCCTCGGCCATCCAGGTCATCACCGGGGACGATATTCGCCGGGCGGGCGCCACCAGTCTGCCCGAGGCGCTCCGGCTCGCCTCGAACCTTGAGGTGGCGCAGATCGATTCGCGCCAGTGGGCCATCAGTGCGCGCGGTTTCAACGGCTCTTCCGCCAACAAACTCCTCGTGCTGATGGACGGCCGCACCCTTTACTCGCCGCTGCACGCCGCGGTGTTTTGGGATGTGCAGGACACGCTGCTCGAGGATGTCGCCCGCATCGAGGTCATCAGCGGCCCCGGCGCCACGCAGTGGGGCGCCAACGCCGTCAACGGCGTCATCAACATCACGACGAAAAGCGCAAAGGACACGCAGGGCCTGCTCGTCGAGGGTGGCGGTGGTTCGGCGCTGAGCGGCTTCGGCGGCGTGCGCTACGGTGGCACCCTCGCACCCGGCGTATACTACCGGATTTACGGGAAATATACCGGCCTGGACAGCACCCGGTTGCTCAATGGCGGCGACGGGGCGAACGACTCGGCCATGCGCCAGGGCGGCTTTCGCGTGGATTGGGATGCCACCGCTGACAACCTGCTCACGCTGCAAGGCGACGTCTACGCCGGCCGCATCGGTCAGCCCGGCGCGGCGGACATCGAGGTGCGCGGGGCCAACGTCCTCGGCCGCTGGACGCGCACGCTGTCCGGCAGATCCAGCTTCTCGCTGCAATGGTATTATGATCACACCTATCGTCGCATCCCCGGCACCTTTGCCGAGGACCTTGGCACCTACGACGTCGATTTCCAGCACCGTTTCACGCTCGGCGACCGGCATGACATCATCTGGGGCGCCGGCTACCGGTTGATCGACGACCAGCAGCACAACGACTATCCCGTGCTTGCGTTCCTTCCAGCGGACGTCGCGCGCGGGTCGTTCAACGTGTTCGCCCAGGACGAAATCACGCTGGTGCCGGACCGGCTGCACCTGACGTTCGGCACCAAACTCGAGCACAACTTCTACACCGGCTTTGAATTGGAGCCCAGCAGCCGGCTGGCGTGGCTCGTCAGCAAGGAACAGACCGTTTGGGCCGCCGTTTCCCGGGCGGTGCGCACGCCCTCGCGCATCGACGGCGAATTCTACGCCCCCCGCGATCCGCCGTTCACACTGTTGCAGGGCAATCCGAATTTCCTCTCCGAGGAGCTTCTGGCCTACGAATTCGGCTGGCGCGTGCAGCCCCGGCCGCAGCTCGCCCTCGCCCTCGCCGCATTTTACAATGATTACGACAGACTCCGCTCGGTGGAGCGGGTCAATCCGGCGACACCGTTGCCCTTTTATCTCGGCAATGGCACGGAAGGCAGGTCCACCGGCGTGGAACTGACGGCGGACTACCGGGTGACCAACTCGTGGCGGCTGCGGGCGGGTTTCACCCAAACGCATCTCCACCTCCACAACACGCCCGGCAGCACCGCCGCCGCTCCGACGGACGACGATCCCGAACATCAGTTCTCGGTGCGTTCCTCCGTGGATCTGCCCGGCCATTGGACCGTCGACACCTCCTACCGGTTCGTGGCGCGTCTCACGAACTCCCACGTGCCCGCTTACGACGAAGCGGACCTGAGCGTCGGCTGGACGCCCACGCCCGCACTGGAATTTTCTGTGGTCGGCCAAAACCTCCTGCACGCCCGCCATGCGGAATTCAACGCGCCGGCTTCGCGTCAGGAAATTGCGCGCAGTGGCTACGGAAAAATCACATGGCGCTTCTAGGCACAGGCCGGGGATGGGGTGAGGCGCCCCGGCTCCGGGGCTGGCTGCTGCTCGCGGCGCTGACCTTGGGCGGCAGCGCCGGGGAGGCGCAGACCCCGTCGGTGCACGAGTATCAGGTCAAGGCGGTCCTCCTGTTCAACTTCACCCATTTTGTCGAATGGCCGTCCACGGCCTTTGCCGGCCCGGAAGCACCGCTGGTCATCGGCGTGCTGGGCGCAGATCCTTTCGGCCCGGCGCTCGACGAGGCCGTGCGGGGCGAAAAGGTCGGCGCCCGGCCACTCCTCATCCGGCGTTACCCGCGGGTCGAGGACATCGACACCTGCCACCTGCTTTTCATCAGCCGTTCCGAAGCGGGCCGGCTCGATGGGATCGTCGCCCGGCTCCAAAACCGGAGCATCCTGACCGTGAGCGATGCCGAGGGCTCCGCCCTGCGCGGAATCATGATCCGGTTGGTCACCGAAGAAAACCGGATCCGCCTGCGCATCAACCTGAATGCCGCAAAAGCGGCCGGTCTCGTCCTCAGTTCCAAGCTGCTCCGCCCGGCGGAAATCGTCACCACGGACGGAAAATAACCATGCTCCGCAACATACCCATCCGGCAAAAGCTGATCCTGATCATCCTGATGATCAGCGGGGTGGTGATGCTGCTGACGCACGGTGCGTTCTTCACCTACGAATACCTGGTTTTCCGCCGGACGACCCTCCGCCAGCTCTCCACGCTGGGTGAGATGCTCGCGGCCAACAGCACGGCCGCCCTGGCCTTTGACAACCCGGACGATGCGCGGGAAATCCTCGCGGCGCTCAAGGCGGAGCAGCATGTCGTGGCGGCGGCGCTCTACGACGGGAAAGGCCAGCTGTTCGCGCGTTACCCGGACCATGCGTCCCCGGCTGCCCTCCCGGCCGCGCCCGGGGAAACCGGTTATCGCTTCGCCGACGCACGCCTGGCCGGTTATCAGCCCGTGATGCAGGATGGGCGGAGGCTGGGCACGCTCTATCTGGAATTCGACACGGGGGTCATCCTGCGGGCGTGGCTCTGGGACTCCCTTGAGATTGCGCTGGCGGTGATGGCGATCGTCCTGCTGGTGGCCTACGGGCTGTCCCGGTCACTTCAAAAACAGATTTCCTCGCCCATTCTTGCTCTCGCCGAGACCGCGCGCGCCATTTCCGAGCGCCGTGATTATTCGGTCAGGGCCGTCAAACTGGGCGACGATGAAGTGGGGTTCCTGACCGATGCATTGAACCTGATGCTGGGGCAAATTCATGAACAGAACCAAGCCCTGCAGGAAAGCGAGGGCCGCCTGCGCGCCGTCCTGAATGCGGCGCTCAGTGCCGTGACTGTGATTGATACAGCGGGCAGGATCATCGACTGGAATGCGCGGGCTGAAAAGATGTTCGGCTGGTCCCGCGCCGAGGTGCTGGGCCAGGAACTCGCCCACCTGATCATCCCGTCGCGCCACCGTGAGGCCCACCGTCGCGGCATGGGGCATTTTCTCTCGACCGGCGAGGGTCCCGTCCTGAACCGCACCGTTGAGATGAGCGCGTTGCGCCGCGAGGGCCATGAGTTTCCCGTGGAATTGTCCATCAGTCCGCTCAAGACCAACGACGTGGTGACGTTTTGCGGTTTCATCACCGATATCACGGAACGCAAGCGGGCCGAGGCGGAGATCCGCGAGCTGACGCAAACATTGGAGCGGCGGGTGGTCGACCGCACCGCGCAGCTCGAGGCCGTCAACAAGGAGCTGGAGGCTTTCAGCTACTCGGTCTCGCACGACCTGCGCGCCCCGCTGCGGCATGTGGACGGCTTCGCCGGCCTCCTCCTCAAGTCGGATGGCCACCTCGTGTCGGAACGCGGGCGCGGCTACCTGGCCAACATCGCCAGCGCCGCGAAGCAGATGGGGATGCTGATCGACGACCTGCTGGTCTTTTCCCAGATGGGCCGCAGCGAGATGCGGCTGGCCCCGGTCGACCTGAAGACGCTCGCGGAGGAGACGATCCAGACGCTGCGCAGCCAGAACCCGTCGCGGAACATCATCTGGCGGGCCGGGGCGCTCCCCGTCGTGCAGGGCGACCGCCCCATGCTGCGGCAGGTGCTCGTCAACCTGTTCGCCAACGCCGTGAAATACACCGGCCCGCGCGACCCGGCGGAGATCGAGTATGGCTGCACGGACGACCCGGCGAACGGGCGGGTGTTTTTCGTGCGCGACAACGGCGTGGGCTTCGAGATGGCCTACGCGCACAAGCTCTTCGGGGTCTTCCAGCGGCTGCACCGCGCCGAGGAATTCGAGGGCACCGGCATCGGGCTCGCCAACGTCCGGCGCATCATCACCCGGCACGGCGGCCGCACCTGGGCCGAGGGCGAGCCCGGCCGAGGCGCCACTTTCTATTTCACCCTCCCGTCAACCAAGGAACTCCCATGAAATTACTCAAACGCATCCTCCTCGTCGAAGACAGCCTGCAGGACGTCAACCTGACCCTGGCCGCCCTCGGCGAGCACAACCTGGCCAATGAGGTCGTGGTGGCGCGCGATGGCGCCGAGGCCCTGGACTACCTACACGCCCGCGGCGCCTTCGCCGGGCACGAAAACGGGCTCCCTGCCGTGATGCTGCTCGACATCAAGATGCCCAAGGTGGACGGACTGGAGGTTCTCCGGCAAATGAAGTCGGATCCCGCGCTCAAGACCGTGCCCGTGGTCATGCTCACCTCCTCGCGCGAGGAGCCCGACCTGGCCAAAAGCTACGCCCTCGGCGCCAACGCCTACGTCGTGAAGCCGGTGGATTTCCAGCAGTTCTTTGCCGCCGTCGAACAGGTCGGCGCCTTCTGGGCCGTCCTCAACCAGCCGCCCCCCGGCACCGCCCGGGCCGCGCATCCCGGCTCATGAACCCCGCTGCGCTTCCTCCACCTGGAGGATAACCTGCCGGCGCCGGGTTGGTCCAAGCCCCGCTCAGCGAGGAAGTCTCCGTATTCGCCCCCCAAGCGCCCAAGCCGCGGATCATGAGCCTGACGTCGGCCGGCTCATAACCTGAAGATCGTTGGTTCAAATCCAGCCCCGGCGCCCAATTTAAACGCCGCCCCCGCCGGGCGGCGGGATTGTTTTGGCGGCTGCACAATACCTATTTGCGTGGGAGCGTCCGGGCCTCAAGCATGATGGTGTTCATGAAACCCAAGCCGGTCATCTCGCGGATCAAATTCGAAGGGCTCGATGCGGTCGAGCTGCGCACGCCGCTGCTGCGGGTGGTCGCGATCACGGCCAAGGGCCCACGGCTCGCCTTCTGGGGCCGGCCGGACGGGAAGAACCTGCTCCTGTGGGCGCCGGGCAAATACCGGCGCGGCCGCTGGGACCTGATGGGCGGCCACCGCCTGTGGGCGGCGCGGCCGGGCGCCGACGAGGCCGAGGAAACCTACGCCACCGACAACCAGCCCTGCCAGGTGACGGCGCAGGCCAACGGATTCACCGTCACCGGGGCGCTCGATCCGGTGCAGAAGATCCGGCGCGGGTTCACGGTGACCGTAACAGTCGACGGCCGCGTCACCCTCGATCATTTTTTGCAGAACGAGAGCGACATGCTCTGGAGTGGCGGGCTCTGGGCGCTGACCTGCACCGTGCCGTCCAAGCGGGCGACCTACACGCTGCCGCTGGGCGACGAGTCATCCTGGGATTACGCGACCATCGTCGCTTTCCGCACCTGGGGCGGCGGGCACGGCGGCGTGGGCTTCGACGATCCGCAGTTCAAGTTCACCGCGGATGCCGTGGTGCTGCACCCCTCCGGCCGCGAGAACAAGCGGATGATCAAGGCCGATGCGGGGCTCATCGCAGGGTACGATCCCGTGCAGAAACTGCTTTTCGCCAAGCACGCGGCCTACGACCCGGCGGGCAACTACCCACTCGGCACCAACCTCGCGCTTTATGTCGGCCCGGACAACTTCATGGTCGAGATGGAGACGATGGGCGCGACAGCGACCCTCAAGCCCGGCCAGACCATGAAGCACCGCGAGACCTGGCTCCTGGCCACCGCGAAATCCGCGCCGTCGGCGAAAGCGTTGCGGGAATTGTTCTGAGGTGGAACCCGGCCTCCGGACGGGTTTTCAGGACGCACGCAGAAGAAACCCGTCCGGAGGCCGGGTTCCACCTCAGGGTCAGGCCGCCGCCACGCCCGCCATCAGCCGCATCAACGCCGCTTCGCTGAAGTCGGCGCGGGCGACCTCGCCGGCGATGCCACCGTTGCGCATGACGAGGATGCGGCGGCAGAGGCCGATGAGCTCGGGCAGTTCGGAGGAGACGACCAGCAGCGCCTTGCCCTCGCACGCGAGCTCGTCGAGCAGCTGGTAGATCTCGGCCTTGGCGCCGACGTCCACGCCGCGCGTCGGTTCGTCGATCAGCAGCACGTCGCAGGAACGGGCGAGCCACTTGGCCAGGGCGATCTTCTGCTGGTTGCCGCCGCTGAGGCCGGCGGTGATGGTCTCGAGCGAAGGGGCCTTCACGCGCAACCGCTGCGTGTAGCGCCGGGCCAGCTCGCGCTCGGTGACGCGGCGCACCCAGCCGAGCGTGGTCAAGGAGGGCAGCGCGGCGAGGCAGGTGTTCTCGCGGCAGTTCAGGCCGAGCACGAGGCCCTGGCGCTTGCGATCCTCGGGCACGAGGCCGAGGCCGGCGGCGAGCGCGGCGTCGCGCGAGCCGCCGGGCAGCGGGGTGTGCTTCACCGTGATGCGGCCGGTGACGGCGGGATCGAGGCCGAAGATGGCTTCGACGACCTCGCTGCGACCGGCGCCGACAATGCCGGCGACACCGACAATCTCGCCGGCGCGGACGGAGAGATCGATGTTGGAAAACTTCCGGGGTGAGGCGAGGCCCTCGACGCGAAGGCGTTCGTCGCCCAGCGGCTTGGCCAGGTGGTTCGGGGTGGCGATGAGCAGCTCGCGGCCGATCATCTGGGTCACGACGCGATGCGGCGTGGTGTCGGCGATGCGCTCGGTGGCGACATGTTTGCCGTCACGCAACACGGTGATGTTGTCGCACAGCGCGAACAGTTCCTCGATCCGGTGCGAGACGTAGATGAGGGTGATGCCGCGGGACTTCAGGTCGCGGACGAGGCGGAAGAGCTCGGCGGTCTCGGCGGCGGAGAGCGAACTGGAGGGTTCGTCCATCACAATGACCTTGGCGCCGGTGCCGACGGCGGCGGCGATCTGCACGAGCTGCTCGCGGCCGGTGGAAAGGGTGCCGATGATGACGTCGGGGTCGATGTCGGCGCCGATGGTGGCGAGCATGGCCTTGGCGCGCGCCCGGAGCTCGGTGCGGTTGACGAAGCCGGCGCGCCGGGGCAGGTCGCCGAGGCAGAGGTTCTCGGCGACGCTCAGGTTCGGGCAGAAGGCGAGTTCCTGGTGGACCATCGCGATGCCCAGCTCACGGGCGGCCAGCGGCGAATCGGGAGCGATGACCTTGCCGTCGAGCCGGATCTCGCCGCCGTCGGCGGTCTGCACGCCGGCGAGGATCTTGCCCAGCGTGCTCTTGCCGGCGCCGTTCTCGCCGATGAGGGCGTGGCAGGTGCCGCGTTCCACGCTGAAGCCGACCCCGTCGAGCGCGAGCACGCCCGGGAAACGCTTCATGATGCCCTTGAACACTAAAAAATCCCCCGCAGCTTGCGGCGGGCTGTCCCTGGTGTCGTTAGGACGCGAAGCGTTCAACTCGAGGAAGGCCATGGCTCTAATGTAGGGTCGGCGCTTGCGCCGACCTGGTGCGCGAGGTCGCCGCAAGCGGCGACCCTACATTCTGAATGTGAATGCAGGTAACGCTCATGCGGCGGAGAGTTGTTCCCGCATCCAACCGGGTCGGTTGGTCGTGAGCCCGTCGATCCCGGCGGCACGTTGGGCGCGCGCCACGGCCGGGTCATCGACCGTCCACGTGTAGAGTTTCAGCCCGGCACCATGGACTTTTTGGACGAAGGCCGCGTCGATCGGGAACTTGTAACCGAGGTCGAGTCCGTCGAGTCCGGCCGTTTTCGCCTGGCGGATCAGGCCGTCGAGCGGGGCCGGCGGCTCCGCGACCCAGCAGACCTCGTGGGCCGGCAGGCGGAGTTTCACCGCGCGCGCCGTGGCGAGATCGAAGGTGATGAGGGCGAGCTGAGCCGGGGCGAGGCCGGAGGCCCGGAGCACCCGCTCGAGTTCCGGGAGGATTTCCGCGCCGACCTTGAGCTCGACGAACAGCCGGCGGCCGGCCGGCACGAGGGGGAGGACGTCGGCGAGGGGCGGGATATTTTCGGAGAAGGCCGAGGCGTGCCATTTGCCCCATTGGCCGACATTGAGCGAGCGCAGCTCGGCCAGGGACTGGGCGGCGACGGCGTGTCGCAGGCCGGCGGTGCGGCCGGTGTCCGCATCATGGTGCACCACGATGCGGGCGTCCCGGCTGAGATGGACGTCGACCTCGCCGGCGTCGGCGCCCTGCGCGTAGCCGAGCCGGAGCGCCGCGAGGGTGTTCTCGGGGGCGTCGTGCGAGGCGCCGCGATGGGCGATGAGTTTCAAGGGGAGGGCAGGGGTGGAACCGGACCTCTGGGCCGGTTTTCTTGTTGTGGGTCTGGCCAAACCCGTCCGGAGGCCGGGTTCCACCTTATTAGCTCAGTGCGGCAGCCACTTGACCCAGTTCTTGCCGAACTCGTCCACGTTGGCCTTGGTGACGGGGATCAGCGCGCTGACCTCCTTCACGGCGGGCGGGTTCTTGTGGTCGACGATTTTCTCGATCAGCAACTCGACCGTGCGGTGACCCCACTCGTAGCACTGCTGGGCGAGGAGGACCGGCACGTGGCCGCTGCGGATGTAGGCGAGCTCCGCGGGCAGGGCGTCCACGGCGACACACTGCACGGTGCCGGGCTGCCACTTGAGGGCGTTCTCGGTGAAGAGCGGCCAGCCGCCGATCATGGCCCAACCGGTGATGTCGGGGTTGGCCTGCATGACCTGCTCGACCTTGGCGGCGGCGTCCTGCGGCGTCTCCTTGTGGTAATAGGTGTCGCGGATCGTGATGCCCGGATACTTGGCGGCTTCCTTCTTCGCGCCGGCGACGCGCTTCTGGAGGTTGGGCGCGTTGGGATTGCCAGCGAGGATGGCGACGACGCCCTTCCCGTTCATGACCTTGGCGAGCTCGGCCATCGTCTGCGCGCCGCATTGCTCGTCGTCGACCCCGTAGGTGACGAAGCGCTTGGAGGCGGGGGCGTCGGAGTCGAAGGTCGCGACCGGCACGCCGTTGTCGACGGCGTGGTTGATGGCGTCGGTGAGCTTGTTGGCGTCGGAGCAGCTGACCGAGATACCCTCGGCGCCGGCGAGCACGAGTTGCTCGATGGCCTCGGCCTGCTTCTGGGCGTCCTCCTCGTTGGGGGTGCGCCAGTCGATCTTGATGTTCATGCCGTATTTGGCGCTGAGCTCCCTGGCGGCATCCTGTGCGCCGACGCGGGCGGCTTGGAAGACGGCGTTGCCCTGGGACTTGGCGACGACGCCGATGACGATGGTGCGGGGCGCGGCGGAGGCCGGCGCGGCGCCGATGGTGAGACCGGTCGCGAGGAGCAGGAGTAGTTTTTTCATGAGGATTAAGGAAAGAAGGTTTCGGGAACCACTAATTGACACTAATGAACACTAATTGGGGCCAAGGCAGTTATGGCCACGAAAAGGCACAAAAAGATCGTTGATGGTGGCGAGGATTACCCGCGCGCCTATGGGCGCGACGCAAGCTTCAGCCGGCAAAGTTGATTCTTTGTGACTCTTTGTGGCCATAAAAACAAGTCAGCCGGCATTCGCCGTCAGCCGGCGTTTCGCCAGCCACGTGTTGAAATTGTCGAGCACCACGGCGGCGATGACGACCGTGCCGATGATGATCTGGCTGTAATTTTGGTCGATGCCGAGGATGACGATGCCGCTGGAGATCATCTGGATGATGAGCGCGCCCAGCACGACGCCGAGGGCCGAGCCGCGGCCGCCGCTCAGGCTGGCGCCGCCGACGACGGCGGCGGCGATGACGTTCAGCTCGTAGCCCTGGCCGTCGCCCGAGGTGGCGGCGCCGTAGTAGCCCAGCGACAGCAGCGCGGCGATGCCGGCGGTCAGGCCCGAGAGGAGATAGATGCCGAGCTTCACGCGCTCGACCCGGATGCCGCTGAAGCGCGCCGCGAGCTCGTTGCCGCCGATGGCGTAGACGCGCCGGCCGGCGGCCAGGCGCGACAGGAAGATCCAGCCGGCGACCGTCACCAGCACCATGACGGCCAGGGGCACGAAGCTCAGCCCGTCACCGACCTCCTGGCGGACGAAATCGCGCAGCCCGGCCGGAAAGCCGCCGACCGACTGGCCCTTGGTGACGACGAAGGCGATGCCGCGCAGGATCGCCATCCCGCCGAGGGTGATGATGAACGGGTGCACGCGCAGCGCCACGATGAGCCCGCCGGTGAAGAGGCCGCAGAGGAGGGACGTGCCCAGGCAGGCGCCGATGCCGAGGGCGATGCCGAGGGCGGGCGAATTGAGCTCCTCCGGCCCGTAGTGGCGCAGCACCAGCGCGCCGAGCACGGAGGCGAGGGCGTAGATGGAGCCGACGGACAGATCGATGCCGCCCGCGATGATGACGACCGCCATGCCCACGGCCATGATGGCGGTGAAGCTGGTGTCCTTGGCCAGCTGGGCGAGGTTCTGCGCGTTGAGAAATTTGTTCTTCTCGGCGAAGGCCGGCACGCGCTCGCCTTCGGCGCTGACCGTGAACACCCGCTGCCGGCCGCCGCCGGCCGTGCGCTCGAAGAGCGGGGTCCGCACGGTGCCGCTGAAGGCCGTGAGCAGCAGGCCGAGCGCGAGGATGACGAGCAGCAGGCCGCTTTCCTGGAACTTCAGTAGGGAACGAAGGGGCGATGACATGGGGTGCAAGTCAGAAGGCAGGTGCCTCAAGACTGCACCGGCGAAGCCTTGTTTCGTCAATCATTACCCGGCGTCTGCGGCCCCTTCCGAGGGGTATGACAGGACGGCCTCCCCCAAGGGAGGATGGCCCAGCGGGGTGGAGCGGGTTGACCTCAACACGCTGGTTTGAGGACGGTCATCCTGAAGCGCGCTGGGGTCAGTGCGCTTCACCTTTTAGCCGACCGGACGATGACCGGTTCTACTTCTGGCCGTAATAGGCGTCGGGGCCATGCTTGCGCTTGAAATGCTTGTTGAGCAACTCGGGCTCGATGGCCTTCAGCTGCGGGTCGAGGGCAAGGGACATCAGCGCCAGGTGCGCGCAGCACTCGGCGGCAACGGCGACCTCGACGGCCTGGGCGACGGTCTCGCCCCACGTGAACGGGGCGTGACGGTTGACCAGCACGCCGGGGTGGTCGCGCGGGTCGAGCAGGATGCCCTGCTTGCCGGAAGAGTAGTTGACCACGCAGGTGCCGAGTTCGGCGCCATCCGCGCAGCGGACGACGAGGGCGCGTACCGGGTTGGTGCCATAATCGATGCCTAGGGTGTGCACGGGCTCAACATGTTTAGGGCGTGCGGCAGCAGGGGGAACGGTCAAGTTGGCTTACAGTAACATTGCGCTGTCTGGCTTGGCTCGAATACCTGGCGACAGAGGCATCTGGAAAGACGGCAAGGCAGATCCCGAAAGGCTGGGGTGAAATCGCTTATCATATTACCGTGCAGTCTATTAAAATAGATACGGTCACGGGAAAAGAATCAAATTATGGGCCAAAGGCGGCAGAACCCGGAAAAACCGCGGAATCGGTCTTGCCAAGGGTGGGGGCGTTCTCTCTTTTCGCCCTTCCTGTTCCTTCAACCCATCAACCGTTAACCGCAGTTACGATCGCAAGGCGGCCCAGTTTGGCCGACCTGTGTCTCGTTATTCCGACATAGATCCCATGAACCTCACTCCCAAAGACCTCCTCGATGCCGGCGTCCACCTCGGTCACCAGACCAAGCGTTGGAACCCGCGCTCCAAGCCCTACATTTTCGACCACCGTCAGGGCATCACCATCATCGACCTCGAGAAGACGCACGCGGCGCTGGCCAAGGCCTGTGCCTTCATCGAGCAGCTCGTCGCTGGCGGCGGCGACATCCTCCTGGTCGGCACCAAGCGCCAGGCCACGGAACTGATCAAGGAGGCGGCCACGACCACCGGCATGCCCTACGTCACCACCCGCTGGATGGGCGGCACGCTCACCAATTTCGAGACCATCAAGAAGTCCCTCGCCAAGTTCAAAAAATACCAGGCGATGGACGCCAGCGGCGAGCTCGGCAAGTTCTCCTCCAAGGAGGAGTCCGCCATCCGCCGCGAGATGGCCCGCATGACCCGCAACTTCGACGGCATCATCGGCCTGACCGGCCTGCCCGCCGCGATGTTCGTCATCGATACCAGCTACGAGGAGATCGCGGTGGCCGAAGCCAAGCGCATGAACATTCCCTCGGTCGGCCTGGTCGACACCAATTCCGATCCGACCCAGCTGACCTACCCGATCCCGGGCAATGACGACGCGGCGAAGTCCGTCCGCATCATCACCGAGGCGGTCGTCGAGGCGATCACGCAGGGCCTGGCCCACCGCGAGACCCGCCGCAACGCGCACGCCGAGGCCAAGGCCGCGGCGTCGGGCGTCAACGCCGCCGGTGAGGTCGACCTCGACAAGGTCGCCATCCCCGCGAACCTGAAGGGCCTGGTCGAGGAGGAGAAGCCGGTCGTCAAGAAGCGCACCAGCCGCACCGGCGCCAAGAAGTCCGCCGTCACCACCGACGAGGTCTGAGCCCAACGCAGCCTTTAATCACATGCCTACCGTTACCACTTCCATGATCAGCGAGCTCCGGGAAAAAACCGGCGCGGGACTGCTCGACGTCAAGAAGGCCCTCGATGAGGCCCAGGGCAACCCGGAGGAGGCCATCACCATCCTCCGCAAGAAGCTCGGCAGCAAAATCGACAAGCTCGCCTCCCGGGCGACCAAGGAAGGGCTCGTCCATTCCTACATCCACGTGGGCGGCAAGGTCGGCGTGCTCGTCGAGATCAACTGCGAGACGGACTTCGTCGCCAAGACCGACGACTTCAAGGCGTTCTGCCAGGACGTGTGCCTGCAGATTGCCGCGGCCTCCCCGAGCTATGTCCGCCGCGAGGAGGTCCCCGAGGCCGACCTGGCCAAGGAACGCGACATCGCCGCGGCGCAGATGGCCGGCAAGCCGCCGGCCGCCGTGCAGAAGATCGTCGAGGGCAAGCTCGAGAAATATTATTCGCAGGTCTGCCTGCTCGAGCAGCCGTTCGTCAAGAACCCGGACAAGATGATCAAGGACATCCTGTCCGAGAACGTCGGCAAGCTCGGCGAGAACATGGTGATCCGCCGCTTCACCCGCTACCAGCTCGGCGCCTGAGCGTCGCTCCGCTGAAAGCTTTCAAGGCGCTCCCGCAACGGAGCGCCTTTTGTTTTTTCAGCCTGTAGGGTCGCCGCTCGCGGCGACCTGAAGTTCGCGCGCACGAGGTCGTCGCAAGCAACGACCCTACACGTCCGGGCTAATGCGAGGGGAGCCGCCGGGTAATTTCAGATTCCGCGGTCTTTATTAGTGCCCATTAGTGTGTATTAGTGGTGCCTCTTCCTCTCATGCAAGTCACCCGCGGCCAGATCATCGCCCGAGGCCTCGCCAACCGCTGCCCCAACTGCGGCGGGCGCACGCTGTTCAAGACCGGCACGCTCTTCGAGCTGGACCGCACGTGCCGCGACTGCGGGCTGAAGATCGAGAAGGACGAGGGCTTTTTCCTCGGAGCCATGGCCATCAACTATGGCGTGACCTGCGTGGGCCTGCTCGCGCCGGTGGTCATCCTGTGGTATCTCGGGGCGCTGAGCGGCCGGGTGGCCGTCGGGCTGGCGCTGGCGCTGGCGGTGCTGGCGCCGCTGGCGCTCTACCGGTCCTCCCGCAGCTGGCAGCTGATGCTGTATTACTTCTTCCTGCCCCAGCACCTGCCGGCCAACCGCCGGGAACTGGGCGCCTTGGAGGACGAAAACGTCTGAGTTCGGACCAGGTCACCACGAAATACACAGAATACACGAAAAGAATCCCACCCCCAGCCAGCCGACCTTTTATCTCAGCTTTTGGTGTGTTTCGTGTATTTCGTGGTCAGAAATTGACTTGGGTTTGGGTATTACTTTCGGCTTCCGTTTTGCAGGGCAGGGCCTACGTTCCGGCCCCTCATGCCCTCCGTAGCCTCGGCGAAGGAGGGGGATCACGGAGAGGTGGCAGAGTGGTCGATCGCGCCTGACTCGAAATCAGGTGGGCCGCAAGGTCCCGGGGGTTCGAATCCCTCCCTCTCCGCCATGTGCCACCGGCACATGGCGAGCCGGCGAAGCCGGTGACTGGCGCGAAGCGGCAGCTGAGGAGGGATATGGGGCGCGCGGAGCGCGAGTGCTCGGCACCTGCCGACGGCAGCCAATCCCTCCCTCTCCGCCACTTTACTCCCGTGAGGGAGAACTCGTTATCGGCAAAAACGGGTGAAGGTGTGGAATTGAAATCTACAACGTGTGGCCAAGGACTTTTGAAAGTCAGGGCCAACGATTTTTCGGCCACAAGTAAGTTCGGGTCGATTTTTTTGAGGAAATCGCGTTTTTCTTCCGGTTTTCCTGCGGCGAGCAGATTTCCCCCGTGTTTAGCCTCCAGAACGAACCGGATGGCCGGTTCGAACCGATTGAGGCGGTTCCTGCGGCGGCAACGAGCGATTCACCGCTCACGGCTGCGTGGCCGCAATCCGGTGGCCTACCGGGCGGATTACCTGCGCGTCATCCACGCCCACCGGATCACGCTGGGTTGGGTCGAGCCCAAGCTTTATAGCTTCGCGGAGAAGGAACTGGCATTAAAGAAGCCGCTTACGTCGCTGCTGGCACTTGGCCCGCTCCAGTTGAAAGCACTGGCCGGGTTGGTGCGACGGGAAGCGGCAAAAGCCGTCGCTTGACTTCTCCAGGATGGATAATACAGGTAATTCTATGAAATCTACCGTTAGTGTCTCTGAGGGGCAAAATACCTTCCCCGCGCTGGTCAAGGCGGCGGAGAAAGGGTCCGTCGTGACCGTCACTCGCCATGACGAGCCGGTCGCCTGCGTGATGGGCTACCAGCGCATGAGTGCCGTGGCCGAGACGTTGGAGATCATGGGCAACGCCGCCGCGATGGAGGCCTTGCGCGAGCACAAGGAGGGCAAGACCAAGTTCGGCAAGCTCCACGACATTCCCGAATGAACCGCGTCCTGCGTCCGGCCGTCCAAGTGATCGACTTCGCGAAGCGGCTGGCCCCGGAGTCCCGCCGGGCGGTGAAACACGCTTTGCAGGAACTCCGGGCCGAACGCGGCGACATCCGGGCATTGGAAGGCAACCTGGCCGGCTATTACCGGCTGCGGGTCGGCCGGTTTCGGATTATTTTCGCCTACGCCGCGGACGGGGCCCTCGAGGCCGTTTTCATGGAAGAGCGGGCTTTCGTCTATGACCTCTTTGAGGCCGAATTCATCAAACGGTTGAAGTCGTAATGGGCACCGGTGCGCTTACCAGCGCACCGGAACAGTTGGTCTGCAGGCGCGAGCATGGATACGTCACTTGCTCCCTCGAATATCAGAAAGACTGCGGCCGCATGATCGCCCCGCACCGGGTCTCAGGACGGGAGGAGCAAGGGCTGGCCGGAGACGCCAGTCAGCTCGGTGGCGCATTTGGCTATCGCCTCTCCACCCCATGGAATACCCCGGGATATCGAACAGCCTCGTGTCACAATTGGGGCAATGGTCCATGACGAAAAATCCCGGCCCACTTTGTCCGCACAACAGTGCGGGGTTTCGTCCGGACGTTCTCCCTCGGGCGACTGCGCCGGCCCAGGGGTGAGCCTTACCATTGTGGCCTGTCTCATCGGGAAACTTGACGGCCGCTGTTGGGCGACCACGGCGGACCAACCGGAGAAACGGGTGGAGGTCCGTGAGCGGGTATCAAAAATTTCCCACCCGCCGCGAAACCCAGCCCAACCAGCTGCCGGCGAGGGCTGGCGCCAGGCCCGGCAGGCTTTTGGCGCATGCGGTGAACAAAAGTTTGCGGGATCGTCACGCCGCACCGTGGCACTTTGGTCAGTCGTGTGCGTCGTACGCCGCATGCTGCGCCGGAAGGCCAGCTACGGCAACACGGCGGCGCCAGGAATGCCTTTGTCGAGAGTCGCGAATTGAGCTTTGTTAGCTCGCGCCAGCTCGAACAGATGCCCGTCGGTGAGTTTCGGAGGCGTTTTAGCGAAGCCCGGCAACCGGTCGACGCCGAGCGCGTCGTTTATCATCTCGAACGGGATCGAACTCGATGACTTTAGGGCGGCCAGGGCCTTGCGTGCGGCCGGCACGTCGGTTTGCAGACCTGCTTGAACCGCGACGCGCACGAACCCCAATTCAGTGATCGCGCAGGTGCAAAAGGTGGTCGTCGACCCCGCCAAAGAACGATACCAAGCGATGGCCCTCGTGTGGTGGACATGGGCGGAGTGCCCGAGGGCGATCAGCGTATTGATGTCGAGGAGGTGCTTCATGGGAAATCGGCCAGAATAGCCCGAACCGTATCGCCCGTGACCGTCGGTCCGTTCTCCGGTCCTTGGGTGATGGTCAGCCCGGTGGCGTGATCGCGGACCAAACGCGGCCGGCCTGGCGGGAGCGTTTTCGGGGTCAGCACGATCGAGCCATTGGTAACCCGGCAGGCGAATCTGGTGCCTGGACGAAGTGCGAGCTTTCGCCTGGCGCCTTGTGGCACCACGACCTGGCCTTTTGTTGAAAGTGTAGTTTCCATGTCTTACCGTCTTACCCTTTTAGCCCAAAAGCAATCGGGTAATTGAGATTGAATGCCGGCTTCCTTCCTCAGTGCATTTTGAAAGGTCGATTACTTAAAAAGCGCAACAAAGTAGGTCGGTTCAAAAGCCGCAGGCTTTGGAGCGCAGCCCTGAGCGAAGCGAATCCTTCCTTCCCTTTCCGCATTGGAAAAAGCCCGGGGGCACCGCCGCAGCACGCGGTCTTTTGCCGATCGGCCGCCCGGCCTGGTTTGCGGACGGTCCGGCCGAACCGGCGCTTCCTGCGGCGGAACGTTCCATCCGGAATATTGAACCTGCGGCCGGCCGGCGCGATCGAGTCGCGCCGATCCCCATCGCCCCGAAGGCGGATTTCCCCCTCGGCCGCGAAGGATCCCGCCTGGTCTGCGCCTGATGTTTTTTTGCGGAGACCAACCCGGCATCCGGTCCAAAATACCGGCGCGGGTCGCGTTGAAGGGGTCTGATTTACAGTAGCATTATTGTTAAAAACATAGTCGCTACTGCCATTTTTTAAAAGGGACCTCATTTGTATGATACAACAATTAACCCGGCGTTGGTTGTGAACTCCCACTTGAATCATCCCCAAACCTCCCTTTTTCCGGTGTGTCCCGCGCGGCCCAGTCGCGCGGGGTGCAAGCTCCTTCGGGGCCGGCCGCGCAGCGCGGCCGCCGGCGAACCGCGCGGTTTCGGGACTCAGGCAGCAAGCGGCGACCGCGGAGATTTGGCTGTAGATGCGTTGCGATAATCCCTGACCATGATAACGACACTAACCTTCACTCCTGTCCTTCCGCCGCGTTCCCGCGGTGTTCGAAAAGTTGCTTTCCTCCGCTCCGCCTGCGCCTTGGCGGCTCTCGCCCTGGCGGGCGGGCTTTCCGCCCAAACCGCGGCCCCGGCCGACTCCAAGCCGGCCGACCCCGACAAGACGATCCAGCTCGAGAAGCTCGTCGTGTCGGGTTACCGCGCCAGCCTGGCCGCCTCGCTCGATGAGAAGCGCAAGGCCGGGGCCAACATCGACGTCATCACCGCGCAGGACGTGGGCAAGTTCCCCGACACGAACCTGGCCGAGTCGCTCTCCCACATCCCGGGCGTGACCATCGACCGGCTCTTCGGCGAGGGCGAGCGCGTGAGCATTCTTGGCACCGACCCGAGCCTCAACCGCACGTTGCTGAACGGCCAGCCGATCGCGACCGCAGACTGGTATATCCTCGATACGCCCAGCCGGCAGTTCAACTACGCCCTGCTGGCACCCGAGGTCATCGGCCAGGCCGCCGTCTACCGCACGTGGGAGCCCCGCCTGCTCGAAGGCTCCATCGGCGGCACGATCATCGTCAACACGGCGAGCCCGCTGAAGGGCCAGCCCTTCGCGGCCGCGGTCTCCGCCACCGAGAGTTACAACGGGCTCAGCAAGAAATATGAGCCGAGCTTCAGCGGCACCGTGAGCTGGCACAACGACAGCAAGACCCTGGGCATCATGGTCGGGGCGCAGGATAGCAAGGACTACATCCGCCGCGACGGCGTCGAGGCGCTCGGCGTCCTGGGCAACTACACGGATTCATCCGGCATCGTGGTGCAGAACAACTTCAGCGACCCCTCCTATCCGCAGGTGGGCGTGGCCACGCAGCCGAGTGCGGCCGGCCCGAACAAGGGGTTCGTCATGGATGAGGTCATCAACACGGCGTTGTTCGAACAGCTCCGCCACCGGCAGGGAGCGAATGGCGCCATCGAATACAAGGTATCCGAGAACTTCGAAATCGATTACACCGGGTTGTTCGTCAACGAGAACATGGACAACACGAACACCTCCTTCTACCCGATGTATATGACCGGCAGCCCGGTCGCGAACCCGACGTTCAGCAACGGCCTGCTGACCTCGGGCAGCTACACCGGCAACCAGATCGAAGTCGATCTCTTCGCCCGCAAGGCGCAGATCAAGACGCAGGTGCATGACTTCAAGTTCATCTACACGTCCGGTGACTTCAAACTCACCGGCGACGTGGGCTACACCCGCGCCACCGGCGGCACCACGATGCAGGCCTACCGCGGGGCGAACATCTTCGACCCCTATAGCATCACGGAGGGTCCGAGCTCGGCCTCCTTCACCGCCGTGACCGGACCGACCTATGCGACGACGGGCGACGTGACACTCAATTCCAGCCAGAATGCCGGCTGGGGCGGCCTCGTCGAGGAGCCCGAAGTCGATCAGGAAAAATGGGCCCAGGCTGATTTTGAGGTTCCCCTCAAGAACGACTTCCTGAGCAAACTGCTGGTGGGTTTCCGTTCCAGCGCGCATGACACCTCGGAATTCTCCGCCCACCAGGTCGCGTTCTTCGGACCGGGCGAGCGCAATTACCTGGCTCTCTTCCAGGCGGCCCCGGGGAATTTCCTTTCCGGCCTGAGCGGCATCACCTCATCGATGGCCACCCATCCGGTCGGGAATTTCAACGCGATCTTCAACCAGACCGCGAACACCCCGGCGTCGGCCACCGATATTTCCGCCGGCTACTGGCCGGGCGTCACCGCCGGCCAGACCCTGGCCCAATATTCCGTCGCGCATCCCTATGCCGTGATCAACGACTGGCTCGCGCTGCCGACGGACTCCGCCACGGTCGGGCCCACCTTCAATGCCAAGGAAGTCATCAATGCGATGTATTTCGAGGCCCCGTTCCATGCCGGCCACCTCAGCGGCAACTTCGGTGTCCGTTTTGTCGAGACGGCGACGACCGGCACATCGATCAATGTCGGTCGGATCTCGGGCTCGCCCTATGCCGGTGCACTGCCCGGCGGCCAGCCGCTGACAGCCGCCTCGCTCGGCCAGTATGGCGCCCCGGGCTATCAGCCCATTCCCGTGCCGGCGCCCGGCCAGACCCAGGCGCAGGCCAACATGGCCGCTTGGACGCAGGCCCAGTATGACGCGACGGAAGTTCCCATCACGGCCAAGGTGGACAACACCTACACCAACATTCTCCCGGCCTTGAATCTCGCCTACGACGCGGGCCGGGACCAGGTCATTCGTTTCGCGATGGCGGAGGTCATGTCCCGCCCGAACCTCCTCCAGGAGTTCGGCTATACGACGCTGTATCCCATCAACACCCCGGGTGACATTGGCGGCAACGGCGTGGGCGGCACCACCGGCCTCAATCCCTACAAGTCGGTGAACCTCGACCTGGACTACGAGTATTACTTCGCGAAGAACTCATACTTCTCCGTCGATGTTTTCTACAAGGACATCGAGAACTACATCGTCAATGTCACGACGCCCGAGATCCACGCCAACACCACGACCTGGGAGGACCAGTATTTCTACGTCACGCGTCCCCAGAACGGCGGCAAGGCCACCTCCAAGGGTGTCGCGCTGTCCTACCAGCAGGAGTTCGCGAACGGGTTCGGTCTGTCGGCCAACTACACGCACCTTTCCGCCCAGGGCGTGAACGGCCAGCTGCCGTTCGCCTCGAAGAACCAGATCAATATCGGTCCCTACTTTGAAAACCGGCGCGGCCTGGTCCGTCTGACCTACTCCTGGCGCGACGATTTCGCCACGGGTTCGTTCAACGGTTCCTCGACGGTCTTCACCCGGCCGTATACTTCGCTGGATGCCAACGCTTCGATCAACCTGGGCAAGAACTTCTCGCTGACCCTGACGGCCCGCAATCTCCTGAACGAGTCCTACCAGCAGTATTTCTCGAACCCGATCGCCGGCGGCAGCCAGCTGTTCGCGGACGCCTACAAGACCGGCCGGGGCTACTCGGCGGGTGTGCACTACAAGTTCTGAGTTCCGCCGGGCGGTTTTCTGCCCGAAAGAATCAAGACGGCCAATTCAGGGCCCGGATGCGCAAGCATCCGGGCCTTTTTCTTGGACGGATCTCTCGATCACGGCAAAGTGCCGGCCATCACCCGTCGGGATCAACCGGGAACCGCCGGCGAAAATCACCTGTGCCGCGTGGAACCCTTGCGGTGGCGCGGGCCGCCGTGGGGGCCGACGGACTGCCGGTAGGCGACCGGGGGCTGGCCGAAGGCGGCATGAAACGCGCGGCTGAAACTGTAGATCGAGTTGAAGCCGCACTGCTCGGCGATCTCCGACACCCGGTTGGGGGTCAGCCGGAGCAGGCCGCTGGCGCGCTCGAGCCGCAGGCGCCGCAGGTGGCGGCCGATGCTCACCCCGCACGAGGCACGGAAACGCGCCCGCAGATGGCTCTGGCTGATCCCGAGCGCGGCGGCGATTTCCTTGATGCCGAGCGGCTCGTTGGTGCGGTGCGCGAGCTGGTTGACCTGCATGAGCATGCCCTGGGCCGCGACGGGCACATGCTTGCGGCGGGGCGCCGGTCCCTGCCGGCGCAGGCGGGCGAGCAGCAGCGCCAGCAGCAGCGCAGGCAGTTCCGACATCCGTCCCTCCTTCTCATAGGCGGCGATCAATTCCGTCGCCAGGACCCGGGCCGCCGGCGTGAACAGGAAGGGGCGGTATTGCATCGGTTGCAGCGACTCGGAGTCCGCCAGGTCGAAGGTGATGAAGATCCAGAGCAGGTCCTTCTGCCCGGCGTCGATGTAATGGTGAAACTGGAAGGGGAACACCAGCAGGCCCTCGCCGGACCCGAGCCGGATCACGCGATCGTCCACGCAGACCGACACCGACGCCTGCAGCGCGATGATGAGCACGAAACGGTGGTGCAGCGCCCGGCCCCGCCGCGGCCGGTTCAGCTCGGAGGCGGCCCGCCGCTGGAAACACACGATATTGTCGGGCAGCACCAGCGGTCCGGGCCGGCGGCCCAGCAGCTGGTGCGGGGGCTGGGGCAGGCCGGCGGCCAGCGTCTCGAGGGTGGGGGATTCAGGCAGTGGCATTTATGATAAAAACATAGTCGTTATTGCCATTTTTTCTAGCGGGCTCCAGCCTTATTATGCGCAGGCTACTCCAGACTTTCCGATGAACACCCTCACCCCCCTAGTGCGTTGCAGCCACGAGCAGGTGCCGCTGGCCGTGTTCGCCGACAACGCTGCGGCCGCCCGGGCGGTGGCCGGCGAAATCGCCGGGCTCATCCGCTCGCGCCCGGCGGGCACGCGCCCGGTGGTGCTCGGGCTGGCCACCGGCTCGACCCCCCTCGGCCTCTACGCCGAGCTGATCCGGCTCCACCGCGAGGAGGCGCTGAGCTTCGCCAATGTCGTCACGTTCAACCTCGACGAATACTACCCGTTGGCGGCCGACCATCCGCAGAGCTACCACCACTTCATGCGGACCCACCTGTTCGACCGCATCGACATTCCGCCGGCGAATGTCCACCTGCCGGATGGCGCGGTGCCGCAGGCCGGGGTGGACGCGCACTGCCGCGCCTACGAGGAGATGATCGCCGCCGCCGGGGGGATTGATTTCCAGATCCTTGGCATCGGCCGCACCGGCCACATCGGCTTCAACGAACCCGGCAGCCCGCAGCGTTCCCGCACCCGGCTGGTGACCCTCGATCCGATCACGCGGCGGGACGCCGCCGGGGATTTTGGCGGGGAGGAGCACACGCCGCGCTACGCCCTGACCATGGGCGTGCGGAGCATCCTGGAGGCCCGCCGGATCGTGCTCATGGCCTGGGGCCAGCACAAGGCCGGCATCGTGCGCAACGCCGTGGAGGGCGGGGTCACCGCGCAGGTCACCGCGTCGTTCCTGCAGGAACACGACAATGCCATCTTCATCCTCGATCACGCCGCCGCGGGCGCGCTCACGCGCTTCCGGACCCCGTGGTTGCTGGGCCCGCTGGAGGACCAGGGTCTTGCCTGGGACGAGCGGATGACCCGCCGGGCGATACTCTGGCTCTCGGGCCAGCGCGGGAAGGCCATCCTCAAGCTGACGGACGACGACTACAACGAGGCGGGGCTGCAGGATTTGCTCCGCGTCCACGGCTCGGCCTATGAGGCCAACCGCACCGGCTTCTACCAGATGCAGCATACGATCACCGGCTGGCCGGGCGGGCGCGATCCGCGCCGCACGCAGCCGGGCGACGCGCCGGCGCGCCCGCTCCGCGCCTCGTCCGCGGGGGTGTTTCCAAAGCGCGTGCTGGTCCTTTCCCCGCACCCCGACGACGACGTGATCTCGATGGGCGGCACGCTCTGCCGCCTGGTGGAGCACGGCCACGAGGTGCACGTGGCCCATCAGGTCTCCGGCGCCAATGCCGTCTCCGACGAGACGCTCTGGCGTACGCTGCTTTTCGCCCGGGCGGCCGGCCTGGCCGGTGGCGCCACCGGCGCCCAGCTGGGCGAGTGGTGCGCGGCTTACGAGACGAAGGGCGCGCTGCCCGCGATCCCGGAGGTGAAGCGCTGGAAGGGCCTGGTCCGCCGGCAGGAGGCGGCGGCGGCGGCGCGGGTTTGCGGCGTGGCGAAGGAACGGCTGCATTTCCTCGATCTTCCGTTCTACGACGCTCCGGTGGCGCGGCGGCTCGGGGTGGCGGACGTGGATATCATGCACCGGCTGCTGGACGAGGTGCGGCCTCACCTGGTCTACGCGGCGGGCGACCTCGACGATCCGCATGGCACGCATCGCATCTGCCTGCATGCCTTGCGCGAGGCGCTGGTGCGCAGCGCGCAGGAGCCGTGGTTTGCCGAGGCCGAACTCTGGCTGTATCGCGGCGCCTGGGCGGAGTGGGAGCTCGACGAGATCGACCTGGCGGTGCCGTTGAGCCCGCAGGAGGTCCTGCGCCGCCGCCGGGCCATCTTCCGGCACGAGACCCAGAAGGACCAGGCGCTGTTTCCCGGCGACGACCGGCGCGAATTCTGGCAGCGCACCGAGGACCGCAGCCGCCGGCTCGCGGAGTCCTACAACACCCTGGGCCTGGCCGAATATGAGGCGATCGAGGCCTTCAAGCGTTACGCGCCCGACGAATTTCTCCGCCATGTCAAACTTTGAGCCCCGCCGTGACGGCCGTTTCCCTCTGCGCGCACTCGCCGGCCTTTTGTTGATCTCGGGCTGCGGCGCGCTGTCTGCCGCCCCGGCGGGGCACAACCTGATGCCGGCACCGGAGTCCCTGCAATATGCGGCCGGCCGACTGGCGGTCACGCCGCTCTTTCGGGTCGCGGTGCACGGTCATGACGATGCGCGGCTGCGCGACGGGCTCTTCCGTCTGCTGCGCGCGGCGGAGGAACGCACCGGACTGACCTTCCCGCATACCCTCGCCGGCGGGTTCGCCCTCGCCGAGGATGCGACGCGCGCTTCGCTGGTGATCGAGTGCGGCGGTCCGGCCCCGGCCGTGCCGGCCCTGGGCGAGGACGAGTCCTATACGCTTGGGGTCACGGCCACGCAGGCCGTGCTGCAAGCGCCCACGGTGACCGGCGTCCTGCGCGGTTGCGCAACGTTGCAGCAGCTGCTCCAGGCGGACTCCGCGGGTTGGTTCCTGCCGGCGGTGAGCATCAATGATCATCCGCGCTTTCCGTGGCGGGGGCTGATGATTGATGTCTGCCGCCACTGGCAGCCGTTGGAGGTCATCAAGCGCAACCTCGACGGAATGGCGCTGGTGAAGCTCAACGTGCTGCACCTGCACCTGACCGAGAACCAGGGGTTCCGCATCGAAAGCCGGAAGTTCCCGCGCCTGCATGAACTGGGCTCAGACGGTCTTTATTTTACCCAGCAGGAGATGCGCGAAATCATCGCCTACGCCGCGGCGCGCGGCATCCGCGTGGTGCCGGAGTTCGACATCCCCGGCCACGCCACGGCCTGGGTCGTCGGTCATCCCGAGCTGGCGAGCGCCCCCGGTCCCTATGTGATCGAACGCGAATGGGGGGTGTTCGATCCGGTGCTCGATCCGACCAACCCGCGGGTTTACGAGGTGCTCGACGGCTTCCTCGGTGAGATGGCCGCGCTCTTCCCCGATCCCTACATCCACATCGGCGGCGACGAGAACAACGGGGTGCAATGGAACGCCAGTCCGCGCATCCAGACCTACATCAAGGAGCGCAACCTCCGGGACAACGCTGGCCTCCACGCCTATTTCAACACCCGCGTGCACGCGATCCTCGCCAAATACGGCAAGCAGCTCATCGGGTGGGACGAAATCCTGCACCCCGATCTGCCGGCCGGCAGCGTCGTTCATTCCTGGCGCGGTCCCGAGGGTATCGCTGACGCCACCAAACACGGATTCGAGACCATCTTGTCCAACGGCTACTACATCGACCTGAACCATCCGGGTTGGGAATATTACCTCAATGACCCGGTGCCGGCCGGCACCGCCCTCACTGCGGCGCAGCAAAAGCTCGTCCTGGGCGGCGAAGCCACGATGTGGTCGGAGTGGGTGACGCCCGAGACGATCGATTCGCGCATCTGGCCGCGCACCGCGGCGATCGCGGAACGCCTGTGGTCGCCGCGCGAGGTGCGCGACGTGCCGGACATGTATCGCCGGCTCGGCTTTGTCAGCCGCCGGTTGGAGGAGACCGGGCTCCGGCACGAAAGTTATCTCGAGCCGGCGCTCCGCCGTCTCGCCGGCGACCAGGCGGCGCCGGCCGCCCTCGCCGCCTTGCGCGACTTCGTGGACCTGCTCGAACCGGTGCGGGATTACCAGCGCGGCCGGCAGCAGCCCGGCGCCAACCAGTTGACGCCCCTCACGGACCTCGTCGATTGCACCCGGCCGGACGGCGCCGCGGCGCGGGCGTTTGCCGCGGCGGTCGAAGCCTGCGTTTTTGCCCCGGCTCCGACCGGGGCGGATTTCAACGTGGTGTCCCGGCAGCTGGCGGCGTGGCAGCAGACCGCCGGCATCCTTGGCCCGGGGCTCGCGGGCCAGTCGCCACGGCTGCTGGAAGCCGCGCCGTTGGTCCGCGCCTTGGGGGAGGCGGGTGCCGCGGGACGCGCCGCCGTGCAGTTGCTCGTGGCCGGACAAGCGCCGGCCGCCGGCTGGCTGCAGGCCCGGTTGGCGGAACTCGACCTCGCCGCGCAGCCGCACGCGGCGGCGGAACTCTCCGTCATGGCCCCGCTCCGCCTGCTGGTCGTCGCGGCGGCCGAGCAGGATCAACGCAAGACCCTCGGCGCCGATGCCTGGCGTCGGCACGTGCAGGACATGGCCAGGCCCGCCGTCCAGCCCTGAACCCGTTTCCCGCGCGCTACCCCAACCCTCACCGCCCCTCATGCCCATCACCCCTGCCGCCCCCACCGCGAATTCCCTGGCCGCCTACAACCGCAAGCTCCTCTTCGTCGCGGGACTCGGTGGCCTGCTCTACGGCATCGACGTCGGCATCATCGCCGGGGCGTATCCGTATATGGAGGCGACCTCCGGCTTCAATGCGGGGCAGCTGTCGTTCATCGTCGCGGCGGTCCTGCTGGGCAGCGCGATCTCGACCCTGTTCGCCGGCATGCTGGCCGACTGGCTGGGCCGCCGGACCCTGATGACCTTGAGCGGCGTGCTGTTTGTCGCGAGCATCCCCACGATCGCGTTGTCGCACGGCTACGGGCCGCTGGTCTTCGGGCGGTTGCTGCAGGGCGTCAGCGGCGGCTTGGTCGGCGTCGTCATTCCGCTCTACCTCGCGGAATGCCTGGACGCGAAGGATCGCGGCAAGGGCACCGGCGTCTTCCAGTGGATGCTGGTCTTCGGCTTCGTCATCGCGGCCATCATCGCGCTCTATTTCAGCTACCGGGTCGATGAGGTCGCGAAGCTCGGCGACGCGGCCCGGCTGCTGGCGTTCAAGGACACGGCATGGCGCAGCATCTTCTGGGTCTCGCTGCCCCCCGGCCTCCTCTTCGTGACCGGCAGCTTTCTCGTGGCCGAGTCGCCGCGCTGGCTCTTCCTGCGCGGCCGGAAGGACGCCGCCCGTGCCGCGCTGCTGCGGTCCCGCGACGCGGCCCAGGCCGGGGTCGAGCTGGCGGAGATGGAGGCGAGCGCGGCCGCCGAGCGCGACAAGGCGTCGGCCGGCGGCGGCGCGAGGGAATCGCTCCTCCGTCGGAAATACGTGATCCCGTTCATCCTCGCCTGCGTGATCCTCGCCTGCAACCAGGCCACGGGCGTCAACTCCATCATCGGGTTCAACGCCAATATCTTCATCCAGAGCGGGCTCTCCGATGTCCAGGCGCACTACGGCAACCTGATCTTCACCCTCGTCAACTTCTTCATGACGATGGTCGCCGTCATGCTGGTCGACCGCAAGGGGCGCAAGTTCCTGCTGTCCCTCGGCACGGCCGGCATCATCGCCTCGCTCGTCATCGTCGGCCTGCTTTTCCAGCGGACGGAACGGCTGCGCGTCGATGTGGGCCCCCGGGTCCAGGCCCTGGTCGCGGCGGACCAGACCGCGAAGGTCGTTTTCAACGCGGACACCGCGCGCGCGCTGCTGGCCCCGGCGGGCGACGCCGGCCGGGCGCTTCCCGGCCAGCCGCTGACCCTGAGCGTCATCTATTCCTACGGCGGCTTCCGCGCCACCACTGCGATCGTGCGTTCCGACGACGCGGCGGCGGCCCCGCTCCAGATCACCCGGGACAACTGTGTGCCCGGCAACAAGGTCAGCGCGTTCTTCTCGAACCCGTTCGCCAGCCTCGAGGCGGCCCGGACGGCCCCGCTCGTCATTGAGAACGCCCTGGTCACGCCGGTGCCGAGCACGCAAAACGGCTGGCTCACCGCCGTCTTCACCTTCTGCTTCATGGCGTTTTTCGCCATCGGCCCGGGAGTGTGCGTGTGGCTGGCGCTGTCGGAGCTGATGCCCACGCGCATCCGGTCCAACGGCATGAGCATCGCGCTCACGCTCAACCAGGCCGTCTCCACCACGATCGCCGCGGTCTTTCTGCCCACCGTCGGCAAGCATGGCTACTCGACCATGTTTTTCCTGTTCGCCGGCTGCACCGTCGTCTACTTCGTCACCGCCGCGTTTTTCCTGCCCGAGACCAAGGGCCGGACGCTCGAGGAGATCGAGGCGGCGTTTGAAAAAGGCGCGCGCAAAACCTGAGCCGTTGCCGCGATCCGCGTAGCTACGGCTTTGCCCGATTATTTCCACTCCTTGTCTTCCCATGTTTGATCTGCACCCGCGTTTCCTTTCCGCCCTGGAGCCGGATTTCCGGCCCGCCTCGCTCTGGAACCGCGCCTACCAGTCGCTGGTCGCCCGCGACCCGGGCGCCCGGCCTTGCGCCATCACGCTGGGCCGGCCCGACGGCACGGTCTCGCGCCACGACACCCGCCTGCTCGGCCCCGCGCATCCGGCCGCGGCGCTGACCCTGGAATATGTGGAGCGGCTGCTGAAGTTCCTGCTCTGGCAAAAAGGCGGCTCGGAGGTGCTGGTCGCCGGGGCCGACGAGGTGACCGCCCGCCTGGCCCGGATTTACCACCCGGCCGGCGAACGGACCTTTGACCACGCCTTCATGGGCGAGACGGTTTACGGCCGGCCGTTCCGGATTGCGGCGGCGGGATTTGCCGCGCTGCCGGAGGAGCGGTCGCCCGGTCTGCCGCTCGGGCGCAACCTCCAGGGCTGCCGCATCGGCTTCGACATCGGCGGCAGCGACCGCAAGGTGGCCGCGGTGGTTGACGGCCGCGTGGTCTTTTCCGAGGAGGTCGCCTGGGACCCGTATTTCCAGCAGGATCCGGCCTACCATATCGAGGGGGTGCACGCCTCGCTGCAGCGGGCGGCGGCCCACCTGCCGCGCGTGGATGCCATCGGGGGCAGCGCGGCGGGGGTCTACGTCAACAACGAGGTGCGGGTCGCCTCGCTCTTCCGGGGCGTGCCGCCAGAACTTTTTGAGAGACACATCCGCCGGATGTTCTTCACCCTGCGCGAACGCTGGGGCGGCGTGCCCTTCGAGGTGGCCAACGACGGCGAGGTGACCGCGCTCGCCGGCTCGATGTCGCTCAGCGACAACGCGGTGCTCGGGGTCTCCATGGGCACCAGCATGGCCGGCGGCTACGTGCGCGCCTCCGGGGAGATCACCGCGTGGCTCAACGAGCTGGCCTTCGCTCCCATCGACCACAATCCGGGCGCCCCGGGCGACGAATGGTCCGGGGACATCGGCTGCGGCGTCCAGTATTTTTCGCAGCAGGGTGTCGCCCGTTTCGCGCAGCGCGCGGGGTTTGCCTTTGCGGCGGGCATGCCGGTCCCGGAACAACTCGTTATGGTCCAGCAGGCGCTGGCCGCCGGCGATCCCCGGGCCCGCGCCGTCTACGAGGCTGTGGGCATCTGCTTCGGCTACGCCCTCGCGCACTATGCTGACTTCTACGAGTTCCGGCATCTGCTGCTCCTCGGCCGGGTGACCTCCGGCGAGGGTGGGGCGGTGATCCTCAACCGGGCGGCGGCGGTCCTGCGGGACGAATTCCCTGACCTGGCCGCCCGGCTCCAGCTGCACATGCCGGATGAAAAATCCAAGCGTCACGGCCAGGCCATTGCCGCCGCCAGCCTGCCGGCCCTCGGCCAACCCGCCCCCGCCATCCATTCCCTGCCATGAAACTCTCCCATCCCTCGGCCGATATCTTCGTGCCCGCCGGCGAACAGACGCCGGAAGCGGCCCTTCGCCGGGTCACCCACCTCTGCATCGGCGCGCACCAGGACGACATCGAGATCATGGCGCACGCGGGCATCAGCGATTGCCTCGATGCCCCGGGCAAGGCGTTTGGCGGCGTGGTCGTGACCAATGGCGCCGGTTCGCCCCGCACGGGCTCCTACGCGCACCTGAGCGATGATGAGATGCAGGCCGTCCGCCGCGATGAACAGCGGAAGGCGGCGCAGATCGGGCGCTACGCCATCCAGCTCCAGCTCGCCCATCCCAGCGCCGACGTCAAAAACCCCGGCCATGCCGGTGTGGCCGCCGATCTCGCGGCCATCTTCCGCGGCTGCACGCCCGAGGTGGTCTACCTGCACAGCCCGGCGGACAAGCATGACACGCACGTGGCCGTGCTGCTGCGCTGCCTCGAAGCGCTGCGCGCCTTGCCCCCCGGGCTTCGTCCCCGCCGGGTCCTGGGCTGCGAGGTCTGGCGGGATCTCGACTGGCTGGTGGATGCCGAGAAGGTGGCGCTCGATGCGGGCCGGCATCCGGCCCTCGCCCTCGACCTGCTCAAGGTGTTCGATTCCCAGGTGACGGGCGGCAAGCGCTACGACCTGGCCACCCTCGGCCGGCGCGCGGCCAACGCCACCTTCAACACGTCGCACGCGACGGACAAGTATGAGGGCATCACCTGGGCGATGGACCTGACGCCGTTGGTGACCGATGCCACGCTTGATGTCGCGGCCTACACGCTGGCCTTTGTCGCACGTTTGCAGGCCGACATCGCCGGCCGGATTGCCAAATTTCGTTGAAGAGCGCCGCCTTCGCGAAAAGTGAAGCCAAGCCGGACGGCGCAACACCATCGCCGGCAGGAAATCACGACTCGCTCCGGCCGAGCGGTATGCCCTTGAGCAGGCCGCAGCGGATGAAGGTCTCGCGGACCGCAGTCAGCCGGAGGGGCTTGGCGAGGTAGTCGTCCATCCCGGCGCTCAGGCATTTCTGGCGCTGGCCCGGCAGAACATGCGCCGTGAGCGCGATAATCGGCACGCGCGGATTGACGCCCGGCTCCTGCCCGGACCGGATCCGCCGGGTCGCCTCGTAGCCATCCATGACGGGCATCTCGCAATCCATCAGCACCGCGTCGAAGTTTCCCCCCGCCAGCCGCTCCAAGGCCTCCTGGCCGTTCTCCACGATGGCGACGGCATGCCCCATCTTCTCGAACATCATGCGCAGCACGAGCTGGTTGTCCTTGTTGTCCTCGGCGAACAGCAGGTTCAGCCCGCCGGGGGCGGCCTTGGCGGCCGGTGGCGTCGCGGCCAGCGCGGGGACACCCTGGCCGCCGAGGATTCGGGCGAGACAGCGCTGCAATTGGGCCTCGCGGACCGGCTTGATCAGGCAGGCGGCGAAGCCCACGGCCGCGGCGGTGGTGGGATCCTCCACCGGGCCGGCCGAGGACAACATGACGAGCGGGATGTGACGGAGCGTCGGGTCGGCGCGGATCTCGACCGCCAGCTGCAGCCCGCTCATGCCCGGCATGTGGTAGTCGAGGAGCACGAGATGGCAGAACTCGCCGACGGCGGCTTGCGCCCACAACCAGGCGAGGGCCGCCGAGCCGTCGGCCACGGCCTTGATCTCCAGGCCGAAGGGGGCGAGTTGCTCGAGCAGGATCCAGCGGTTGGTCGCGTTGTCATCCACGATCAGCACGCGCAGGCCGGCGGGCAGGGTGGCCAGAGGTTCGCTGGCGGGCAGGGCGGCCCCTCGCGGCAGTTCGAGTTCGAACCAGAAGATCGAACCGTGGCCGGGCGCGCTGTCGTAGCCGATGCGCCCGCCCATCAGTTCGACGAGCTGCCGGCAGATGGCGAGGCCGAGTCCTGTGCCGCCGAAGCGCCGGGTCGCGGAGCCGTCGACCTGGGTGAAGGGCTCGAACAGCCGGGCGCGCGCCTCCGGGGGAATGCCCGGGCCGGTGTCGTTGACCGTGACCCGAAAGACCTTGCGGCCGGCCGGCTCGCGCAGGGTGTCCACGCGCACCGACACCTCGCCCTGTTCGGTGAACTTGATGGCGTTGCTCACGAGGTTCGTCAGCACCTGCCGGATCCGGCCGGCATCGCCGTGCAGGGGCTGGGCGAGGGAGGGGTCGCAGGCGCACAGGAGCTCCAGGCCCCGCTGGTGTGCGCGCGGGGCGAGCAGGGCGAGGGTTTCCTCGACCACCAGCCGGAGGTCGAAGTCGGCGGGATCGAGCCGCAGCTTGCCGGCCTCGATCTTGGAGAAATCCAGGATGTCATCGAGGATCGAGAGCAGGCTGTCGGCGCTGGTCTGGATCACGCGGCCCATCAGCCGCTGTTCGGAGGTCGGGTCGGTGTCCATCAGCAGCCCGGACATGCCGATGATGGCGTTCATGGGCGTGCGGATCTCGTGGCTCATGGTGGCCAGGAACTCGGACTTGAGGCGCGAGGCCTGCAGCGCCTCGTCGCGCGCCTGCGCCAGCGACTGTTCCAGCCGCTTGCGCTCGGTCATGTCGCGCACGATTTTCAGGAAACCGGCCGGCTGGCCGTCGGGGCCGCGCAGGGCGGTGACGACCACATTGGCCCAGTAGATCGAGCCGTTCTTGCGCAGGCGCCAACCCTCGTCCTCCACGCGCCCCTGCGCGGCGGCGGCGGCGAGTTCGCGGGCCGGCTTGCCCGCGGCAATCTCGGTCTGGGTGTAGAACACCGAGGAATGTCGGCCGATGATCTCGGCGGCGGTGTAGCCGGTATTGCGCTCGGCGCCGGAATTCCAGGTGGCCACGTGACCCAGGGCATCGAGGGCGAAGATGCCGTAGTCCTGCACATTGTCGATCGACAGACGGAAGCGCTCCTCGCTGGCGTTCAGCTCTTCGGTCCGTTCCGCGGCCAGGGCGCGGGCCCGGTGGCGGGCGGACTGCAGGCTGACGACCAGCCCGATCATCAGCAGGGAGACGAGGCCCGAGCTGGTGGCGGCCCAGACGGCCGCCGACGGGCCCGCCGCCACGAAAGCCGGACCGCGGTTCCAGCCGAGGGTGAAAATCTGGCCGTCCATTTCGAGCCGGGTGGTGCGCTCGATGGCCGGGGCACCGCCGCGATTGGCCGCCGGGCCATAAAGGAGTTGTTCCCGCACGGCGGCCGGACCCTCATAAAGCTGCAGCGCCAGCTCGCGCGGCTCGGGACCGAGCACCCCGCGGAGAAAAAGTTCCGTGATGAACACGCCATCCACCCAGCCGATCAGCGCGGCGCGGCGCTGGGCCACGGTCTCCATGGGCTGGCCCGGCTGATAAGCGGGGACGAAGAGCAGGAAACCCGGACGCTGGTCGGCATCCTGCACGGGAATGATGCGCCGGGAGATGCGTGGCCGGCCGCTGTCCCGTGCCGCTTCGGCGGCGGCGCGACGGTTGGGTTCCGCGGCGTTGTCGAGGCCCAGCGCCGGGCGGTTGTCGGCCAGCGGTTCGATGTAGCCCAGCACGAATTGTTCGCCCCGTTCCGGGTCGATGGGTGCGCCCGGCGGGCGGTGGATCGCAAAGTCGGGCGCGCCCTCCCGGCGCATCCGGGCGAGAAATCCCGCGGTGTTCTCCGGGGTTACGGGAAAAACCACCCCGAGGCCCTGCACGCCGGGATACCTTTCCAGCAGCTGGAGGGAATCCACATAGGCGCGCCATTCCGCCGGCCCGGTGGACTTGGCCGCCCCGAGCAGGCCGGCGCCGCCCCGCAGCGTGTCCTCGTAGGTGACCAGCCGCTGGTGAATGCGGCCGGTGGCCTCTTCCACCAGCCGGTCGAAGTGGAGGGCATCCGCTTTGAGGCGGTCCTGATGCAGCGAGGAGAAAAGCCAGCCGCTCAACGCCCACCCCGCCAGCAGCAGCAGGCTCGACGGCAGCAGCCGGCCGGTGGCGCGGAACACCGGCAGAAGCAGCGCGGCCGCGGCGACCGAGGTCAGAAACAGCTGGAGATGCAGCAGATCTTCGTTGAGCGAACCGCCGGCGAAGGGCCCGGTGCCCAGGAAGGCGGCCCCGATGCCCAGCGCCGAAATCAGGAAGGCGGTGAGCCGGGCGCCGACGGCGCCAAACCAAACCACCGCGAGCAGCAGCACGGGGAAAATGGCGAAGAGAAACCCGTTGCCCACCGGCTGGAAGAACACGAGCCAGCCCACGGCGTCCGCTGCGACCAGCACCAGCAGGGCCCGGCCATAATCGCGCAGGGTGCGCGGGCGCCAGCTGCGGATGAGATCCCGTCCGGCCAGCAAAAGCGGGGTCACGACCAGGGCGCCAAGGGCGTCGCCCACCCACCACGTCCACCACAATGTGCCGCTGATCGACCAAGGGATGGCGTCGCCGGCCAGCAAGGTCAGCACGCCCCAGCTGGCGCTGATCACCGGGGCCAGGGCGGCGGCCAGCGCCAGCCCCGCGGGTTCCGCGAGGTAGGAAAATTCCCCGTGCCGCAGGGCGGCAATGCACCGGCGCACGATCCACGCGCCCGCCAACGCCTCCAGGGTGTTGCCGGTGCCGATCGCCGCCGCCACCAGGAGCGAGACCGGGGTCAGGGCATTGGCCAGGAACGCCCCGAGGGCGACCCCGGGCCAGAGCCGCCACCCGCCGAGCAGCAGGGCCCCGATGGCCACGCCGGTCGCCGGCCAGACCGGCGACACATTGCCGTGCACGCTGGCCAGCAGCAGGCCGAGCCGGGCCGCCGCAAAGTAGACGGCCGCCACGAACAACAGGGAAACCAGCCACATGCCCGGCTGCAGGTTGGCGACCGTGAAAGGACGCCGGGGAGGAACCATGGGGAGGGTGGAGTGTTCCGCCACGGCTGAAGCGTCTGGTTCAGGAAGATTTCCCGGCGACCTGCCGGTCGGCGCGGGACGGGGACGGGATCGTAGAAAACGTTGGCACCATCGCGACGTATGACGGATGACGCCTCACGCCGGGACAGTCCACCCCAATTACGGCCGGAGTGTCCGGGGCGACGCGGACTGCGCCAGCGGCCGGTGATCGCGTTGCCGACAGCATTTTGATTCCCGCCGTGAGGTGAGCGCCCTGATTTTGGGGGCGAGCGCCGGCGGGGTCGCGCCGCCTGATATTCCCGATTGTTAATGGGGGTTTTCCTGTGTTGTCGCTGCTCGGCGAAATCCGGCACGTTCGCTGCTACAAAAACAACGGCCCGTGAAGAATTTCCGCGAACTCTACTGCACGCAGCGTCGCATCCCCGTGGAGCGGTTCGAGCGGGATCTGGTGAGCCGCAGCCTTCACCGGCATGCAAAGCCGATCTATTGGCTGCTGGGTTTGAACCGGGACTATGTCTCGCCGGATTTCGAATTCGTGCGCGGCGTGGGTGAACTGCGCAACCGGCGCGAATTTCGCGACGAAGCGGCGGAATTTCATTATCATCCGCACAATCGCGGGCTGCTGCGCAGCGTGCTGAAGCTGCGCGTTTCCACGCACCGGTTGCAGCGGATTTTCGAGACGGAGATCGAGGAACACGGCAGCCGGCCGCCGATGTAGGCCGGCGGTGGGGGGAGTGCGGCCGGTCGTTTAGGGGTTGAGCCGTCCAACAGGCGGAACGTATCCTAAGGACAATCATCCCCCCAGGCCATTCCCCTCCCGCCTTCTCCGTCCGGCCTTGGCCTTGGGCCTTTTGTTGCCCGCCGCCCTGCTGACCCAGGTCCGGGCCAAACCCGCCGACTTCGCCGCCTTCCAAGCCCAGGCCGCCGCCCGCCAGGCCACCGAGGGCTTCGCCACGCGCCGCCAGCTCGCGCTCGGCCTCATCGATCTTGCGTTCCACGCGGTGCCCGCCGCTGACGCGCAGAAAATGGACGTCGTCGCCGTGAGCAACGCCGTGCTCAAGCGCGTGTCGGTCGCCCCGCCGGCGGACACCGCGTTGGTCGCCTATTTCGGCCACCTCGCCGGCTACGATGCCGGCTATCAGTGGGCAGTGGGCCAAGGTGCTCGCGATCGACATGGCCAGCGTCTTCCAGGCGGCGCCGGGCGGCTTCCTCGACGGGAAGGTCGGCCGCCGGCTGCGCGACGAGGTCTACGGCGTGGGCCACACCCACGACGTGGCCGAGTCGGTCGAGAAGTTCCTCGGCCGCGCGCGCAGGAACCCTACCTCGCATATGTCGGCATCAAGGCGACGAAGTAACCGGGACTTCCCGTCACTTCTAGGGATGATTCCCGGCTTCCCTTGGGGCCGGGAATTTTTTTGAACCAAGCGACACCCGGCCGGTCGGTAGGGTCAGTCCTTGTTGCACAATCCTTCCATCGAACTGCAGTCCGCTGCCGCCGGCGTTGCGCGCGTGGTGCGGCAGATCTGCCTGCTGCGCGAGCAGGGCGACACACCGCAAGCCGCACAGCTGCAGGAAAATGAACTGGCCGACGCCGTGCGCGACCTGCGGCTGGCGCACGGCCCGGCGGTCCTGCCGGACACGGAGTTGCAGGCGATGTTTGCCGCGGAGGAGCGGCGCGTGGCGGAGGCCGTGATTTTGTCCGAACTTCTGATCCCGCGGCTGGTCGAAAATTGGCCGGCGGAACCCCGCCCGCCCCGCTCCGGCGGGCTTCGCTCCAGTCCTGCGTCGGCGCCCGTGGCCGTCGCTCCGCCAGCCGGGCCGCCGGCCATTCCCGATTTGCTCGACGCCATGCTGGCGGCCGAGCGCCCCGGCCGCCGTCCGCCGCCGGCCACCCACCGCGAGTCCTGAACCACCACGAAAAATGACAACCACCACTGCCACCACCGAAAAGAAGTCCGTCACCACCACCGAGCGTTCCGCGACAGCAATCCTGGACCGTCCCGCCGAGTCCGTTCCGCTGCGCCGGCCCGGCGACCGCCGGAAGATCCTCGTCGGCTTCGACCTCGGCACCAACGCCTCCTGCATCCTCGCCGGGCCCGCCGAGGGCAAGGACACCACCGTCAGCAAGATCATCCCGACCGTCGTCGGCTACGCCCGCGAGGGCCTGGTGGACGGGATCATCGCCAACAATGCCACCACGCTCATCGGCGAGGAGGCGCTCAACCACCGCCTGCAGATGAAGATGATCGCCCCGCTCGAGGACGGCATCATCGCCCAGGTCGAGCCGGCGCGCGACTTCATCCGCCGCGTGCGGGCCGTCATCGATCCGACCAACTCGGCCGAGATCCGGGCCGTCATCGGTGTGCCGGCCAATGCCGGCCAGCCCGCGCGCGAGGACATCCGCAACTGCGCGGCCGGCGTCTTCGACCGCGTGCTGCTCATCCCCGAGCCGTTCCTCGCCGCGCTCGGCTTCCGCGACGAGTCGCGCCTCGGCCAGCCGAACTACGTCGACCCGGTCACCAACTCGCTCTTTATCGACATTGGCGGCGGCACCAGCGACCTCTGCCTGATCCAGGGCTATTTCCCGACCGCGGACGACCAGATCAGCCTGGCCTTCGCCGGCGACGCGGTGGACAAGCTCATCGAGGACGACCTGCAGCGCACCTACCCGAACAACGGCCTGTCGCGCGCCACGATCCGCTCGATCAAGGAGGAACACTCCTACGTCGGCGCGATCCGCAAGCCGATCGACGTCAAGGTGCTCATCGGCGGCAAGAGCCACACCCTCGAGCTCGGCGACACCATCGGCCGCGCCTGCAACCGCCTGCTGGAAAAAATCTATCCGGCGCTCACCACGCTGATCAGCCGCGCCTCGTCCGACTCGGTGGCGCAGCTCCTGCAGAACATCGTCATCACCGGCGGCGGCAGCCGCATCCGCGGCCTCGACACGGTGATCCAGCAGAAGCTGGCGGACGACGGATTCGAAGCGCCCAAGGTCAAGCTCGCCGGCCCGGAATACAAGCGCTTCGTGGCGGTGGGCGCCCTCAAGGCCGCCCGCTCCGCCCGCGAAGACCAGTGGCAGCACCTCCTGGCCTGAGCTTCAGGCCGTGTTTTTGGTCGCCCCGCGCCTCCGGTGCAAGCCGGGGGCGCGCCGGTAACGTATTTAGGTAGGGCGGGCACTCCGTTGCCCGCCGAGGCGCGGACGGAGTCCGCGCCCTACCTCAGACGGTCTCGAGCAATTGGGAGAGGCGGGCGACCATCCGCCTTCGCCAAGGCTACGGCGGACACGGACGGGTTAGACCGTTTCGAGAAGCTTATACAACCGGGCGACCATCGGCGTGGCGTCCTCGAGCATCCCGGCGGAGATGAGGGCGTTGTCGAGGATCTGCTCGGCGACGAGCTTCGCCTTGTCCGGTGCCGCCGTGTGGATCTCAAAGAGGCGCTTGATCACCGCGGAGCGGGGATTGATCTCGAGGTTCGCCTTCTGGGGCAGGTCCGAGCCTTCCTTGTTCATGGCCTTCATCATGCGGCGCATGTGGGCGGACATGAACGCGTCGGCGTTGATGGCGAGGGCGGGGGAGTCCACGAGGCGGTCGCTGGCCTTCACGTCGGCCACGCGGTCGCCGAGCGAGGTCTTGAGCCAGGCGGTGAGCGTCTTCGTGTCGGCTTCGCTGAGCGCGCCCTCGGGCTTCGGGATGTCGCTGAGCTTCACGTCGGCGTGGTCGGCGGCGATGAGCTTCTTGCCGTCGAACTCGCGGACGTTGTTCATCACGTATTCGTCCACGGGCTCGTAGCAGAACAGCACCTCGAGGTTGCGGGCCTTGAAGCCCTCGAGGTAGGGGCCGCTCTCGATGGCGGTGCGGTCCTTGCCGACAAGGTAATAGATCTCCTTCTGCTCGCCGCCCATGCGCGAGACATAGTCGGCGAGGGAGGTCTGCTTGGTCTTGTCCGTCAGGGACGACTCGAAGCGCAGCAGCTTCATGAGCTGCTCCTTGTGGGTGTGGTCGAGCGCGGCGCCCTCCTTCAGGAAGAGGCCGAACTTCGCGTAGAATTTCACGTAGCCGTCGGGGCGCTGGGTGGCCTCCTCGTCGAGGAACTTGAGGAAGCGCTTGGTGATGACCTTGCCCAGCTTGTCGAGCAGGGCCTTGTCCTGCATCGTCTCGCGCGAGATGTTCAGCGGGAGATCCTCGCTGTCCACCACGCCCTTGAGGAAGCGCAGCCACTCGGGCAGCAGGTCCTTGGGCGCCGCGTCGATGAGCACCTTGCGGCAGTAGAGCGCGACCCCGGGCTCGAAGCGGGCGAAGCCGAAGCTCTCGGTGTTCTCCGACGGGACGAAGACAAGGGCGTTGATCGAGAGCGGGGCGTCGGCCGAGAAGTGCAGGCGCAGCAGCGGGTCGTCGTAGGCGTGGGCCTGGAACTTGTAGAACTCGGTGTATTCCTCGTCCTTGATCTCGTTTTTCGAGCGCAGCCAGAGGGCCTGGACGGTGTTGACGCGCTTGCCGTTGAGGTTGATCGGGAACGACACGAAGGCGCTGTAGCGCTCGACGATGCCCTTGATGCGGCCGTCGGTCGCGTATTCGCCGCAGTCGTCCTTCAGCTCGACGACGATCTTCGTGCCGCGGGCGACGTCGGCGGCCTCCTCGATCTCGTAGCTGCCGGAACCGTCGCTCGACCAGACGTGGCCGGGCTCGCCGGCCTGCCACGAGTGGGAGTAGACCTTGACGGACTTGGCGACCATGAACGCGGCATAGAAACCGACGCCGAACTGGCCGATGAGGTTGGTGTTCTTGGCGCCGCCCTCGCCCAGGGCCTGGAGGAATTTCTTCGAGCCGGAGTGGGCGATGGTGCCGAGGTTCTCGATCAGCTCGGCGCGGGTCATGCCGATGCCATAATCCTGGATCGTGAGGGTCTTGGCCTTGTCGTCGGTGGTGACGTTGATCTCGAGGGCCTGGTCGCCGAAGACGTCCTTCGCGGTCAGCGAGGTGTGGCGGAGCTTCTCGAGGGCGTCGGAGGCGTTGGAGACCAGCTCGCGGACGAAGATTTCCTTCTCCGTGTAGAGCGAATGAATGACGATATCGAGAAGCTGCTTGATCTCGGCCTGGAACTCGAATTTCTGCGGTGTGGTGGTGGACATGTTGGTAAAAGGAGGCGGGACCCGCTTGCGCTCTGGCGAGCTACGGCGCGGCAAGAAAACGAAAAGGGCGGCCAACCTACTGGCCGCCCGGCAAAAATCAAGGGGTTGAATGGATTGTTGTAGGGGCGCGGCTTGACCGCGCCCGGGCGTGGTCAAGCCACGCCCCTACATGCGGAGTAGGCAGCCTATTTGATCCGGACTTCCACGATCTCGGGCTTTTTGCCCTCCCGGGTCTGGATCAGCATCTCGAACTCCTTGGTGCCGCGCCCGAAGCCGCTGGCCTGGTTGTTGACGAACTGGCGGTAGGCTTTGCCCTCGACGCGGTAGCGGCCGGTCCAGCCCGGCACCGGCTCGGGATTCTCAAGGTAGATGTCCGAGCCGATCACGTTGCCGATGTTGGAGAGCGGGTCGTCCTGGTATTTGAAATAGGACTTGGCGCGATTCTCGGCGAACTTGGCCACTTCCGCCACCGTCGCGTCGGGCTGGATGGCGGTCTTTTCGGCGACTTTCACGTTGAGGTCCCGGCTGGCGGCGCGGGCGGCCTTGGCCTCTTCCTCGGCCTGCCGCTGGCGGCGCTCGGCGTTTTCCGCGGCCCGGGCCCGGTCGGCCGCCTCCTGTTTTTTCTCCGCTTCCAGTTCTTCCGGGGATTGCACCGGGGTCAGATCCTGCAGCTTGGCGCGCACGTCATCCGGCAGCAGGGAGGTGCGCACGCTGATCAGGTCCTTGTTGACCGACAGCATCACGGTGCCAGCGGCAGTGTTCACGCTGCGCACGGCGACCTCGGTGAACAGCAGGCCGTCCTTCAGGCGCAGTTCCTTGTAGGGGAGGTTGACGTCGACGATCACAGCCGCGGCTGACACGGCGAGCAGCCCGGCGAGGGAGATGATGATGCGGCGGAACATGCCGGGAAGCTAGGCCGGCCGGCCGGATTTCGCAAGAGCCGGAGTTTGACCACGAAAAGGCACGAAGATGCACAATATAGGGCAGTTCCCTTTTGTGGCGGATAACGGACAGTCAGAGGGGTTCGAAGGTGGAGCGTGACCTCCGGGCGGGCTTCAGGATGTTCGCAAGCAAACCCGTCCGGAGGCCGGGTTCCACCTTCAACCACCCAAATAGGCGGCCTTGAGCTCGGGATTGTTCCGGAGCTCGGCCGACGGACCCTGCATCGCGACCGTGCCGGTCTCGAGCACGTAGGCGTCGTGGGAGATCTCCAGCGCGAGGTTGGCGTTCTGCTCGACGAGCAGGATGGTGATGCCGTGGCTCTGGTTGATCTCCACGATCTTCTCAAAAATGGTGCTGATGAGCTTGGGGGCGATGCCCAGCGAGGGCTCGTCGAGCATGAGCAGCTGCGGCTCACCCATAAGGGCGCGGCCGATGGCGAGCATCTGCTGCTCGCCGCCCGAGAGGGTGCCGGCGGCCTGGGCGAGGCGCTCCTTCAGGCGCGGGAACACGCTGAAGACGTAGTCGCGGTTCTGCGCGATCTTCGCCTTGTCGGTCTTCAGGTAGGCGCCCATCGCGAGGTTCTCCTCCACCGTGAGATTGGAGAACACCATGCGGCCCTCGGGCACATGGCAGAGGCCGCGGGCGACGATCTGGTGCGGCGGGAGCTTGGTGATGTCCTCGCCCTTGAAGGTAATGCCGCCGCGCTTGGCGCGGAGCAGGCCGGAGATGGTGCGCAGCGTGGTGGTCTTGCCCGCGCCGTTGGCGCCGATGAGCGTGACGATGCGGCCGGCCTCGATGGAGAACGACACGTCGCGCAGCGCGCTGATGGCACCGTAGCAGACCTCGAGGTTTTTGACGGAGAGCATTTTTATTTTGCCACGGATTGCACGGATGAGCACGGATGCAAATCACCGATGCCGGTCATTCTGAGCGGAGCGAAGAATCCAGAATGATTTCCGCCGGCGGTCATGTCGCTGGATTCTTCGCTCCGCTCAGAATGACAGGAGGGGGCCATTAGTGGTGGGACAAAGATTTCTGGTGGTCCTCGCCGAGGTAGGCCTCGATGACCTTCGGGTCGGACTGGATCTGGGCCGGGTTGCCCTCGGCGATCTTCACGCCGTAGTCGAGCACCGCGATGCGCTGGCAGACGCCCATGACGACCTTCATCGAGTGCTCCACGAGGAGGACGGAGAGGCTGTATTGCTTCTGCACCTGCTGGATGAGGCGGATGAGGTCGACCTTTTCGGTCGGGTTCATGCCGGCGGCCGGTTCATCGAGCAGGAGAAGCTTCGGCTTGGTCGCGAGGCAGCGCACTATTTCGAGGCGACGCTGTTCGCCGTAGGGGAGGCTCTTGGCGGGCGCATCGCGGAAGCGGCGCAAATTGAAGATGTCGAGCAGCTCCTCGGCGCGCTTGGTGACGGCCGCCTCGTCCTGCTTGAAGGCGCCCATACGAATGAGCGACTGGATCGGAGAGGTCCCACGGTGGAGGTTGCAGGCGACGCGGACGTTGTCGAAGACGGAGAGTGAGCCGAAGAGGCGGATGTTCTGGAAGGTGCGCGCAATGCCGAGCTCGACGATCTCGTTGACGCGCAGGCCGGCCAGCGGCCGGCCGTCAAAGTGGATCGAGCCGGACGTGGGCTGGTAGACGCCGGTCATGAGGTTGAAGACGGTGGTCTTGCCCGCGCCGTTGGGGCCGATGAGGCCAACCAGCTCGCCGTCGTTGACGGTGAAGTCGACCGCGTTGACGGCGGTAAGGCCGCCGAACCTGATCGTCGCCTGGTTGAGCTGGAGAAGGGCGGGCACGGTGGGTTAGAGGGAAGGCACCGGATCAGTTGGCCGCAAAAAGGCACAAAAATCATCCGGGGCTTCGGCGTGAATCATCTGCGCGCCTATAGGCGCGACGCAGATGGTAGCCGGCAGGAGTAATTTTTTGCGCCTCTTTGTGGCCATAAAATGATTTAACGACCGTTTCAAAGCGTGGTGGTCTTGCCGAACTTGAAATTGAAGAGCCCCTGCGGCCGCACGATCATCAGCACGATCAGGAGCAGCGAGTAGATGATCATCCGGTATTCGGCGATCGGGCGCAGCACCTCGGGCAGCAGCGTGAGCAGGATGGCGGCGAGGATGACCCCGATGGTGTTGCCCATGCCGCCAAGGATGACCATGACGACGATCTCGATGCTCTTCGTGAAGTCGAAGCCGGTCGGCGTGATGGTCATCTTGAAGTGGCCGTAGAGTCCGCCCGCCGCACCGGCGAAGAAGGCGCCGATGACGAAGGCCACGATCTTGTAGCGCGTGGTGTTGAGGCCGACGGCCTCGGAGGCGACCTCGTCGTCCTTGGTCGCGAGGAAGCCGCGGCCATAGGTCGAATGTACGAGGCAGGTGACGGTGAAGACGGCGAGCGCGACGAAGGCGAGGACCCAGAAGATGGACGTATAAGCCGGGATGCCGTTGAGGCCGAGCGCGCCGCCGAGGACCTCGACGTTCTGGAAGATGACGCGGATGATCTCGCCGAAGCCGAGCGTGACGAGCGCGAGGTAGTCGCCCTTGAGGCGGAGCGACGGCACGCCGACCAGGAGACCGGCGCAGGCGGCGCCGAGGCCGCCGGCGGTGAGCGCGGCGAGGAACATCAGGCCCTGCTGCAGCGCGGTGCCGCCGTCCTCGCCGAGGATTTTCGGCCCGAGGAACAGCGAGACCGCGGCGGCGCCATAAGCGCCGACCGACATGAAGCCCGCGTGGCCCAGCGAGAACTGGCCGGTGTAGCCGTTCACCAGGTTGAGCGAGACGGCGAGGAGGATGTTGATCCCGATGCCGATCAGGACATCGAGGTAGTAGGGATCGATCCGGTCGGAGAACCACGAGAGGCCGAAGGCGGCCAGCAGCGCGACAAGGAGGTAGAGATGCGGGCGCGGCATGGCTCAGGCGGAGTTCTTGCCCACGAATTGCACGGATAAAACGGATAAATGCCCGAATCCTGCCATTCTGAGCGGAGCGAAGAATCCATCCGTATAACCGCCGGGGTGAATCATGCTGGATTCTTCGCTGCGCTCAGAAGGACAAGCCTGGGAAATTGGATCCGTGTTCATCCGTGTAATCCGTGGTTAAAATGGCTCAGACCTTCTCGACGGTGGACTTGCCCAGCAAGCCGGCGGGACGGAAGAGCAGGATGATGATGAGGATCGCGAACGCGATGGCGTCCTTGTAGGTCGACCACTGGCTGCCGTTCACGAACGTCTCGACCGTGCCCAGCAGGAGGCCGCCGAGGGCGGCGCCGGGGATGTTGCCGATGCCGCCGAGGACGGCGGCGACGAAGGCCTTGAGGCCGGGCATCACGCCCATCAGCGGGTCGATCGAGGGGTAGTTGAGCGCGTAGAGGATGCCGCCGGCGGCCGCGAGGGCGGAGCCGAGGCCGAAGGTGAAGGAGATGACGATGTCGTTGTTGATGCCGACGAGCTGCGCGGCCTTCGGGTTGAGCGAGACGGCGCGCATCGCGGTGCCCATCTTGGTGCGGTAGACGATGAGCTGCAGGCCGACCATCAGCAGCGCGGTGACGACGATGACCACGACCTGGTTGGAGGAGATGACGAGGCCGCCGAGGGTGAAGTTGACCGAGGGGAACACGGCGGGGAAGGTGCGCGGCGTGGCGCCAAAGAACACCTGGCCGGAATACTCGAGCAGCAGCGAGACGCCGATGGCGGTGATCAGGACGTTGAGCGTGGCAGCGCCGCGCAGCGGCCGGTAGGCCAGCCGCTCAATGACCATGCCGAGCACGGCGCAACCCAGCATGGCGACGATCAAGACCACGAGGCCGCCCCAGACCGTGTTTTCCGGCACGAGCTTGCCGATGTAGTAGCCGATGAAGGCGCCGACCATGAACACGTCCGAATGCGCGAAGTTGATGAAGCGCAGGACGCCATAGACCATCGTGTAGCCGAGCGCGATGAGCGCATAGATGGCCCCGAGGGACAGGCCGTTGAGGAGTTGCTGGAGATATTCGGACACTCGGAAAGGTGGCGATATTTGGGGGGGAGGCGGCGTGTCCGTCAATGGCCGTGTTTGATCCACAGCCCATCTGTAGCGGCGGTCTAATGAGCGCCGTCGTAGGCCTAATGACCCAAACCCGGCGGTCGCAGACCGCCGCTACAGGTCAAGGGCCGCGCCGCGCTCAGGGGTCCACCGTCTCGACGTAGGCGAATTTGCCGTTTTTCACCGTCAGGATGACCGCCGACTTGGTCGCGTTACGGTCCGGGTCGATGGTAATGTGGCCGGTGACCCCCGAGAAGTCCCTGGTCGTAGCAATGGCCTCGCGCAGCTTGGCGCTGTCGGTGGTGCCGGCGCGCTTGAGGGCGTCAAAGAGCAGGGCGGCGGCGTCGTAGCCGAGGGCGGCGATGCTGTCCGGGGTCTCGCCGTCCCAGCGGGCGCGGAACTTCCTGATGAAATTCTGCATCACGGGGGCGGTGGACTCGGGCGAGGCGTGGGTGGAATAGTAGGTGCCCTCGACGGCCGCGCCGCCGATCTCGATGAGCTGCGGGGCCTCCCAGGCGTCGCCGCCGAAGATGGGGCCGGTAAAGCCGAACTGTCGGGCCTGGATGCAGATGAGCGCGCCCTCGGTGTAGTTGCTCGAGTGGAAGATGCAGTCGACGCCCGCGGCCTTGATGGCGGTGAGCTGGGCGCGGAAGTCCTTGTCGCCCTCGCTGTGCTTCTGCTCGATCACGACCTCGCCGCCGGCCGCGGTGAATTTCTCGCGGAACACCTTCGAGATGCCGACGCTGTAGGCGTTGTTGACGGAGGTGATGATGGCGGCGCGTTTGGCGTGCAGAGTGTCCTTGGCGAACTTCGCCAGCACGGCACCCTGGAACGGGTCGATGAAGCAGACGCGGAAGATGTAGTTGCCGGTCTCGGTGACACGCGGGTTGGTCGACGAGATCGCGATCATCGGGATCTTCGCGTTCTGCAGGATGGGCGCGGCCTCGAGCGAATTGCTGGAGGGGTTGCCGCCGAGGACGGCGATGACCTTGTCGCGGGAGACGAACTTCTTGGCGATGGTGGCCGACTCGCCGGCCTTGGACTGGTTGTCCTCGGTGAGCAGCTCGACCTTGCGGCCGAGGACGCCACCGGTGGCGTTGGCCTCCTCGAAGGCGAGGATGGCGCCCTTGCGGGCGGCGATCCCGAACGCGGCCTCCTTGCCGGAGAACGCGCCGTATTCGCCGATCTTGATGGGGCCCTCATCGGCTGCGACTGCCGAAGCAGTGGCGGCCAAACTCCAAATGCCAAACTGCCAGAGGCCAAACAAAGGGGAAGAACGGAATTTAAACATAAGGGACGGACCTGGCTGCTTTGGCGTTTGGACTTCTGGCGTTTGAAAATTGGTGCCGTTACGGCGCGACGGTCTTGAAGAACTTCGCCTTGCCGTCCTTGATGGCGATGATCGTGGCGGACTTGGAGGCGTTGCGGTCCTTGTCGATCGTGGTCGTGCCGCTGATGCCGGGGAAATCCTTGGTGGCGGCGAGGGCGTCGCGGAGTTTGGGGCCGTCGGTGCCGCCGGCGCGCTTGATGGCGTCGGCGATGACGTAGACGGCGTCGTAGCCGAGGGCGGAGAAGGCGCCGGGGGACTCGTTGTTCCAGCGCGCCTTGTATTTGGCGGTAAAGGCCGCGACAACCGGGTCGGTGTTCTCGGCCGAGAAGTGGGTGGAGTAGAAGCAGCCGTTCATCGCCTCGCCGCCGATCTTGAGGAGCTGTTCGTCCTCCCAACCGTCGCCGCCGAAGAACGGCATGGTCAGGCCGAGGTCGCGGGCCTGGCGGACGATGAGGGCGGCCTCGGTATAGTAGCAGGGGACATAGACGGCGTCGACGCCCGCGGCCTTGACGGCGGTGAGCTGGGCACGGAAGTCCTTGTCGCCCTCGGCGAGGTTCTTCTCGGTGACGATTTCGCCGCCGCCGGCGGTGAAGGTTTCCTTGAAGAACTTGGCGAGGCCGAGGCTGTAGGCGTTGGAGACGCTGGAGAGGATGGCGACGCGCTTCACCTTCAGGTCCTGCTTGGCGAACTTCGCCATGACGGTGCCCTGGAAGGGATCGATGAAGCAGACGCGGAAGATGTAGTTGCCGGTCTGGGTGACCTTCGGGTTGGTGGCGGCGGGGGCGACCATCGGAATCTTCGCCTGCTGGGCGATGGGCGCGGCCTCGAGCGAGCGGCCGGAGGAGACCTCGCCGATGAGGGCGACGACCTTGTCGCGGGAGATAAGTTTCTTCACGACGGTGGCGGACTCGCCGGGCTTGGTCTGGTTGTCCTCGGTGGTGAGTTCGAGCGGGCGGCCGAGGACGCCGCCGGCGGCGTTGATCTCCTCGATGGCGAGGACGACGCCCTGGTGCGAGGTCTGGCCGAAGCCGGCCTCCTTGCCGGTGAGCGAGGCATATTCGCCAAGCTTGATGGGATCGGCGGCGGAGAGCGCGGCGGTGGCGGCGAGGGCGAGGAGCAGGGCGGGTGTTTTCATAGGGGAAAGGGGATCAGGGATGGACGTCCTGGACGAAGGCGTAGCGGCCATTTTTCACGGTGAGGACGACGGCCGACTTGGTGGGGTTGCGCTGGGCGTCGAAGGTGATGCGGCCGGTGGCGCCGGCGAAGTCCTTGGTGACGGCGAGGGCGTCGCGCAGCTTCGGGCCGTCGGTCGTGCCGGCACGCTTGATCGCGTCGATCAGGACCAGGGCGGAATCGTAGCCGAGGGCGGAGAGAGCGTTGGTCTCGAGGCCCCAGCGCTGCCTGAAGCGGGCGTTGAAGGCGACGACGGCGGGCGACTGGTTCTCCGGCGAGTAGTGGGTGGAGAAATAGGCACCCTCGACGGCCGCGCCGCCGATCTGGATGAGCTCGGGCGATTCCCAACCGTCCACGCCGAAGAGCGGCACCGTCAGGCCGAGCTCGCGGGCCTGCTTGCAGATCAGGGCGGCCTCGGCGTAGTAGCCCGGCACGAAGACGCCGTCGGCGCCGGCGGCCTTGATGGCGGTGAGCTGGGCGCGGAAATCCTTGTCGCCCTCGCCGTATTTCGGCTCGGCCGCGATCGCGCCGCCGTCGGCGGTGAAACGCTCCCGGAAGTATTTGGCCAGGCCGACGGCCTGGGCGGAGGAGACCGACGAAAGGATGGCCACCTGGTTGAGCTTCAGGGTCTCGTGGGCGAACTTCGCCATGACCGTGCCTTGGAAGTCGTCGATGAAGCAGACGCGGAAGATGTAGTTGCCCTTGGTCGTGACGGACACGTTGGTGGCGCCGGGGGAGACCAGGGGGATCCTGGCGTTCTGGCAGATCGGCGCGGCCTCCAGCGTGCGGCCCGAGGTGATCTCGCCGAGCACGGCGACGACGTTGTCGCGGGAGATGAGCTTCTTGACGACGGTGGCGGACTCGCCGGGCTTGGACTGGTCGTCCTCGGTGATCAGCTCGAGCCTGCGGCCGAGGACGCCGCCGGCGGCGTTGGCTTCCTCGATGGCGAGCAGGGTGCCCTTGTGGGCGTTCTGGCCGAAGACGGCCTCCTTGCCGGTGAGCGAGGCGAATTCGCCGATCTTGATGGTTTCCTGGGCGGCGAGGCTTGCGGCCAGGGTCCCGGCGCCGAGGGCCAGCCGGAACAAAAGGGACAGGGGACGGACGGACATAGGGGATGAGAGGATGTGACCTAAAAGAAGCCGGCGGGGGCTTTCAACCCGCAACTGCCAGGAATATGAGAGGGGCGGGAAGCAGGTCTTGTTCCCGGGGCGGAGTGAAGGTGGAACGCGGCCTCCGGACGCGTTTCAGGACTTCCGCTTTGAAAAACCCGTCCGGAGGCCGGGTTCCACCCTACAATATGTTGCGCCCCGGGCCGGCCTTGCTTGACTGCCCGCCGTCTTGAATCTCCTCGACCGCTACCTCCTCCGCGAATGGCTGAAGATGCTCGGGCTGCTGCTCGGCGCCACGCTGGGTCTCCTGCTCATGGCGGCGCTCTACGACAATTTCCACGAGCTGATCGAGGTGAATGCCGGCGCCGGGGACATGCTGCTCTATTACGCCACGCTGATGCCGAGCAACCTGTCGATCGTGCTGCCGCTCTCGATGCTGCTCTCGCTGCTTTTCGTGCTGGGCAAGCTGCATCGCAACAACGAGCTCACGGCGGTGCGCGCGGCGGGGCTGAACATCTTCGCCACGACGCGCGTGCTGTGGCTGGCCGGCGTGGTGCTCTGCGGCGTGTCCCTCCTGCTCAACGCCCGCGTGGTGCCGTGGTCGGTCGAGGCCTCGCGCAGCCTGCTCGAGGGCTTCGAGTTCCGGGCCGAGGCCAAGGCCCTGCCCGGCGGCACGCTCGGCGTGGTCTCGAGCGTGACCTTCGACAACCAGCGCGAGGGCCGCATGTGGTTCATCAACCGCTACAGCCGCTACTCCGGCATCGCCTACGGTGTCAGCGTGTCGGAACTCGACCAGGCGCACCGGGAGAAATCCCGCATCATGGCGCGCGAGGGGGCCTATGACGCCATCCGCCGGGAGTGGACGTTCACGGACGGGCGCGAAATGACGTTCGACCCCGAGCAGGGCGAGCTGATGCACCCGGTGGCCTTCGCCACCAAGACCAAGCCGCAGTTCACCGAAGACCCGACCCTCATGCTGCTCATCGACCGCAAGCCGGTCGACCTGTCGTTCAACGAGCTGCGGCGCATCGTCGAATATTTCTCCGCCGAGCACAACCCGAAGCTCATTCCCTACGAGGTGCGCTACTACGGGCTGCTGGCCGACACCCTCGGGCCGCTCATCATCCTGGCCATTGCCATCCCTTTCGCCGCCTCGGGCGTGCGGGTGAGCCCGGCGGTCGGCGTGTCGAAGTCGATCGGCTTTTTCTTCCTCTATTATGTCCTGTCCAACCTGGCCATCATGCTCGGGGGCCGCGGCTACCTCGAGCCGATGTGGGCGGCGCTGATGCCCAACCTGGCGATGACCGGCCTGGCGGCCTACTTCTTCGGCCGCATGCGCTGAGCGCGGCTATTGCAGGAATTCCGGCGGCCACCTGAGAAACTCAAGGGTCGCGATGCGGTGCCAGTTGGAATAGAAGATGACGCCCCAGACGACGGCGCAGTTGATGTAGGCGAGGAAGACCGCCGCGCTGCCCATGTCCTTCGCCCGCTTGGCGAACGGCCTTTTCTCGAGCGAGATGTCGTCGATCGTCCACTCGACGGCGGAGTTGAGCAGCTCGGCGATGATGATGATGGACAGGGAGGACAGCATCACGGCCGTGGACACGGCCTTGACCGGCAGGATGATGGCGAACGGGGTCAGGATGGCCACGAAGAGCAGATCCTCGCGGAAGGACGGCTCATGCCGCACCGCCGCCCAGAAGCCCTCGACCGCATACTTGATCGACGAGAGGAAATTCCGGAAATCGCGGCGCTTGTTTTCGGGCTGAGGAATGGGCTCGCTCACACCGGCAGTCTCGCCGACCCCGGCACCGCGGACAAATCTTTTTTGGAGGGCCGGACGCGGGCCCTCCACGCGGAATCCAGAAACGGCCTAGGCGCTCAGCAGGCGGAAGCCCGTCGGCTCGGTGAAGCCGAGGGAGCGGCAGGCCTGGACCACGGTCTCGTCATGGCAGCCGATGAACTCCAGCAACCGGCAGACAAAGCGGCGGCGGGTGGCGTCGTCGATCGTCAGGACGGCCCAGAATTGGGTGCCGTCGATCTGGCGGGCGTGGTTGCGGGCGCGCACCTCGTTGATCTCGTCGCGGTTGAGCATCAGGTAGCGCAGCCCGCTTTCCTGATGCGAGATGAAGTCGGCGAAATCCGTGGCGTAGTTTGTCGCGCACCACGCGAGCAGGGCGAGGTAGCGCTCGACCGGGTCGGCGGCGGCCGGAAAGTCGGCGCCGGTGAGATAGAACAGCAGGTGGTCGCCGCCGAGGGGCGGCCGGCCTTCATTCACCATGGCGGCGATGACCTCGGCGGGAGACAGGTTCTTGGCCACCGCGAGCCGCTGCAGGGCCGCGTAGGTCTCATCGTTCAACTCGACGAGCTTTTTCATGGGCGCAATCTACGCGGCAAACGCGCCCGTGCAACCCCGGAACGACGAATTCCCAAAGATTGGGACGAAAAAGCGGCGGCATGCGGCCGGCCACTTTTTCCCAAAACCGGGACGCGATTCTTTGGCGTGCCTTTTCCCGCCGCTCCACCAGTCTGCAATGGCATGGGCACGGCACTGATGGCGGGCGCAAGCGGACTGGTGGGCGGGTTGCTGCTGGAGCAATTGCTCGCCGCGGCGGAATATGACCGCGTGATCGCCATCGGCCGCCGGCCGCTCGCCGTGGCGCACCCGAAGCTCGTGCCGGTGACCGCGGACTTCGGATCGCTGGACCAGGTGACGGCCGATCTGCGCTGCGCCGACGCCTTCTGCTGCCTCGGCACCACCCTCAAGGCGGCGGGATCACGCGAGGCCTTCCGCGCGGTGGACCACGCGGCGGTGCTGGCCTTTGCCTGGGCGGCGCAGCGCGCGGGCGCGCAACGTTTCTTCGTCGTGTCGGCTCTCGGGGCGGACGCGAAGTCGCGCTTCTTCTACAACCAGGTGAAGGGGGAAACGGAGGAGGCGCTGGAAGTGCTCGGGTTTTCCACGCTGGCGATCTTCCGGCCGGGCCTGCTGCTCGGGCGGCGCGCCCGGCCGCGGACCGGCGAGCGGGTGATGGCGGCGGTGCTGTGGCTGGCCGAGCCGCTGCTGTTCGGCCGGCTGCGCAAATACCGGGCGATCGAGGCCGGGGTCGTGGCGCGCGCGATGTTGCGCTGCTCGTTCGGCCGGCCGGGACAGGGTGTGCTGGTCTTCCCGTCCGACGAGATTCAGGACTTGGGCGGGTTCGGCACCTGAGGCTCCACCGTTTCCTTGGGGGCGTCCGCGGGTGGCTTCACGACACCGAGATGAAAGGTCTTTTTCTCGCCCTTGGCGCCGATCCGGAGGACCAGGGTGGCGTCGGCCTCGCTCAGGGCGCCGGCGAGCTGCGAAGTCATCGGGTCGGTCTCCAGCGACTGGCCGGGGGCCAGGGTCAGCTGCTCGGGCCGGACGGCAAAATTGCCGAGCGGCGAGACAAAGTCGTCGATGACCAGCGTGACGGGTGCCGGGCCCTGGTTGGTGAAGCGCAGGTGGATCATCACCGGCCGGCCATGAGCCATCATGCCCGCGCGCGGGCCGGCGCCCGGCCGCGCACCGCCCTCACCTCCGCCCCCACCGCCACCGCCTCCGCGCCGGCCGCGGCCACCGCCGCCGCCACCTTCGCCAAAGGGCATGCCACCGCTGATGTTGCCGCCCATTCCTCCGGAGCCGCCGCCAAGGTTCATCTGACCGTGGCCGCCGCCGCGCGACTGGCGGTCTTCACCGCCGCCCTTGCCGCTTTCGCCGTCGGCGACATCGGGCACCCCGTCGGTGCCAACCTTGACCTCGGCCAGGATCTGGCCGTCGAAGAAGGTTTCCTGCCCCGCCATCGGCGTGGGCGGCTTGCGGCCGCCCGCGAATCCGTCCTTGTGCTCGGCGGGGCCGGCGTCGGGTTCACTGCTGCAACCGGCGAACAACAACAGCAGGACAAACGGCAACGCGACGAGGCGGCCGGGGAGGGTGGTGGTAGGCATCGGGTTTTTTGACGCCGACCGCCGGAAAAAGTTGCGCAGATTTTCGCGTATCGCGGCCCGGCTCCAGTTGCAATTGAAGCGCACCCAGCCAATCCGGGCGCCGGGAAAGCGGTCCGGTTTCGCCAGTCAGGCCCAATTGTAATTGAAGCTCACACTTATCCGCTCCGCGCTGGTGCGGTTGGCGGCGACCTCGTGGCGGAGCCAGCTCTCGAAGAGGATGACGTGGCCGGCCCTGGCGGGGTAGGTGATGTGCGGCCGGCTGGCCGGACGGGCCTGGGCGGTCTTGGGCGGCGCGGCCATGAACTTGCTCAGGCGGGGATCCTCGAACTTGAGCCCCGGGCAGCCGCGGGGCGTGGCGACGTAATAGGTGCCGCTGATGAACGACAGCGGGTGCAGGTGCAGGCTGTGGGCCGCGTGCTCGGGCATGATGTTCACCCAGAGGTCGGTCAGCGTGACCGTGCGGCCGCGCAGGTCCATGTCGAGCTGCGCGGCGAACTTCCGCACATGGGCCGTGAGCTTGCGTTCCAGCCCGGCAAAGGTGGAGGAGAACTTGTGCAGCTGGTTGAGCGACGCGTAGGAGGTGTAGCCACCGGGATAATGCTTCGCGGACCACCGGCGGCCGGCGGCATCGTAGTCGCGGAGTTGGTAGCATTCGTCGGCGAGCCCGGCGTTGAAGCGCTCCAGCCCGGCGCGCAACAGCGGCTCGTGGTAGATCAAAGTGGGGAACCAGGCGCGGGTCGGCATGCGGGTAACCAACTGACGGCCCGGCGAAAGCGCAACCCGGAAGCCGCCGGCCGGCTTTGAGGTTGATAGCGCCCCGCCGGTTGGTTGAACCTCCAACTCACCATGAAACCCACGCTCCTGAAAAATCTCTTCCGCCTCACCCTGGCCCTCGCGCTGGCCTCGGCCCTGCCGGCGGCCGACCGCATCGAGCTGGCCGACGGCTCCGTTGTCTACGGCAAGCTCATCGGCGCCGAAGCGGGCAAGTTCAAGGTCGAGACCGCCTTCGCCGGCACGATCGAGATCGCGCAGGACAAGATCAGGAGCTTCACCACCGACGAGGCCGTGAACGTCCAGCTTGCCACCGGCAGCACGGTGCTCGGCCAGGTGCAGGTCAGCCCGGCGGGCATCGCGGTCGTGGCCAAGGACGGTCAGGTCACCGCCGACCCCGCCAAGGTCGCCGCCATCTGGCGCGCCGGGGTCGACAGCCCCGAGACCCGCCAGCTCAAGGAGCGGGCCGTCAAGGCCGAGCGCAAATGGGCCTACGAGGCCTCCGTCGCCATCAACGGCCGCACCGGCGGCAGCGAGCGGTTCGCCGGCGCCTTGGGCCTGAAGGCCACGCTCGAAAGCGCCCAGGACAAGCTGATCTTCGTCCTCCAGGCCGAAAAGGCCAGGGACAACGGCGTCGAGACCGCCAACCGGCAGTTTGCCGGCGCCGACTATTCTTCGTTCTTCGACGAAAAGGATGTCTGGTATGCCCGCACCTCGATCGAGAAGGACAAGATCAAGGACCTCGACCTCCGTTCGACCACGGCCTTCGGTGTCGGCCGCAAGCTCATCAAGAAGAAGCTGCAGGACCTCGAGCTCCGCGCCGGCGTGAGCTATATCTACGAGAATTATGCGAACGGCACCAAATTCGACTCGCCCGGCCTCGATCTCGCCCTGATTCACGGTTACACCTTCCACAACGGCCGGCTGAACAATTTGCTGGGCTACACGCCCGCGTTTAAAAATTTCAGCAATTATCGCGTCCATCACGAGACGACCTACGAAATGCCGATCACGGCCTCGCTGTGGAAGCTGAAGACCGGCATCAGCAACGACTACACGAGCATCCCGCAGCCCGGCATCAAACGGCTCGACACGCTTTACTTCACCAGCCTGATCCTGAACTGGAAGTAAGCCCCGCCTTCGCCCTATCGGGCTACGGCGCGGCAAGCCGCCTGTTTTCCGAAGCAGGGCCTTCACCGGCCCCGCTTTTTTATTTGGCGGGATCTATTGTAGGAGCCTGCTTGCAGGCGATTCAGCACACAATCCTTTGGCACACGTTGCGTATCGCCTGCAAGCAGGCTTCTACAAATCAGCCGCAACCAGCACGGAGTTTACTTGGCCGCGTCGCGCTGCTCGAGCGCGCCCGACAGCGCCACCGCCGGGCCCCACCAGCCGCGCCGCCGCAGCGCCTCGGCCCAGCGCACCGGTCGCAGCAGCGAGACCAGCGCCATCAGCACGCAGCCGACGGCGAAGAACCGCAACACCAGCCACGCGACGCTCTCCCACGTCCCGCCGCTGCCGAGCAGGATGGCGGCGACGACCAGCAGCGGCAGCCAGAACTGCCACCGGCCGAACTCGCGCAGGCGCCGGGTCCAGCCCGGGGTTTCCTTCCCGGCGGAAGCCGGCGCGGGGCTCCGGGCCGGGTTCTTTTCAATGATGCGTTGCAGCGCCGCCGGCGGCCGGCGCAGGTGCCAGGCCGCGAGGGTGACGCTCATGGCCACGGCCGCGTGCAACACCGCCCACGCGCCCACCAGCCAGGGCAGCCCCGGGGCGGTGATGTGCCAGCGGTCGGCCAGCCACAGCACCACGGTGTCGTAGGCGCGGACCAGTTCGTGGCCCATCATCAGGTATTGCAGCAGGAAGCCCTGCAGTGCCGCCCAGGCGCCCACCAGCGCGCCGCCGAGGCCCAGCGCCAGGAAATTCCAGCCGCACGCCTGCACCGCGCCGCCGAACAGGAGGCCCTGCATGATGATGGCGATCATCGGGCGCACGCGGTTGCCGGCGGGCGAGAGCGCCTTCAGGCCGCCGGAAATGAACGGCACCCAGACCACGCGGCCCGGCTGGCCGAGCCCGGCGCCGGCGAACGCCATCATCGCCGCCTGCAGCGACGACATCACCAGCCCGCTCAACGGGATCTTGGCCGCGTGCAGCGCCGAGCCGACGGTCATCTCCAGGCCGCCCGCGGCGCCGCCGAACAGGCCGATGCGGGTCCACTCGCCGAAATCCTCGCAGACGCGCTGCAGCCGCTCGAGCGCGTCCGGCGACTGCGCGGGGATGCGCACGTCGAACTTCCGCCCGAGCAGCGCCTCGATGCTCCCGACGAGGTCGTCGCGCACGGTGACGACGACGACGCGGGGGTGCGCCGCGACCAGCAGCGGCCAGACGGGCATCAGGCCCAGGCCGCGGAGCTCGAACTTACCGAATTCGTCCAGCAACAGCAGCGCGGGCGGCGGCAGGTGGCGCAGGCGTTCCGCCCAGGCGTGCAGTTTTTTTGCCGTGCCGGGTTCGAAGAAATACGGCGGGACCAGCGCATCGTCGCGCATGGCCCACGGCACCTCGATGTCGCTGCCGATGAGGCGCAGCCAGTATTCGGTGGCGCCCACCCGGGGCGTCGGGCGGTGGCCGGCGATGGACAGCACGCCCTCGACCCGCTGGCCGTGGGCAAGTTGGGCGGCGGCCAGTTCCGCCATGACGCGGGTCTTGCTGGTGCCGGGGCCGCCCGTGAGGGCGATCAATAGACTGGTGGAAGGGAGGGAGGCGGCCGAATTCGGCATGAGGGAGGTGACGCGGGCAGCAAAGCGCTCCCGCCGCGTCTGGCAAGTGTTGCCTGTGTCAAAACCGCCACGCGCCCGCCGCGGCGGGCAGCACCTGCGGGAACTGGTGGAACATCCGGGCCCGGGCGACCACCTGCACGAGGTTTCACCCCCTGCCGTTCGCACCGATCCAGGCGAACAACAGGCCGGCAAGGGAAAGCTTGCGGCGCACGGGTGGAGCAAGAGAAAGCCCGGGCACCGCGGCAATTCCTTTTCGGGCATCCCTTGCGGCTATCAGCAGCCCGGCACGGGCCACTGGCGGCGTGGAAAATTTATGCCACCGGCCGCCGAAAAAACTTTGAAACAACCGCCAAGTGAATACGTCGAATCGGCATGAGCCGCACTTTGCTGGGAAATTTCATCGTCTGGTTTGTCCTGGGGCTCGCCGTCGCCGGCCGGGCGGCCGAATCCGAGGCGTCCGCGCGCGATGTGCTGGTCTACAAGGATGGCGACCGCGTGCAGGGCCGGCTGCTCCGGCAGGAGGGCGACATCCTGGTGTTCCAGTCCGATCGTTTCGGGGTCCTGCAGGTGCCGGTGGATCGCGCCGTGGTGATCAAGGCGGAAACTCCCGTCGCATCCGTGGCGGCCACGCCGCCGGTGGCCGCGGTCCCGCCAGTTGTCCCGGAGCCGCAGGAAAAAAAGGCGGCCGAGCGCGCCGAGGCGGAGCGGGTTTCCCGGTGGGAGATGTTCTCACCCGCGGTGCTGACGGCCAGGCTGCGCAACTATTTCGGCCCGTGGCACGGGCGGCTCGCCTTCTCGACCGAAGTCGTGTCGGACACCGCGGACCGGAGCACCCTGTCGCTCGAGGGCCGGCTGGGTCGCAAGTGGACCGCCAACGAGGTGCAGTTGAACGGTCGCTTCGATTACAGCGAGACCAACAAGCTCACGACCACGGACATCGTCAAGGGTGACGGGCTCTGGCGGCATGATTTCACGAAGAACAGCTTCATCCAATACCGGCCCACGCTGGAGTGGAACCGGGCCAATTTTAAGCTGGGGGTGCCGGCCGACTATGTGCTGCTCCAGCAGGAAATCGGTACGGGCATCAGCCTGCTGGCCACGCCCGCGCGCAAGCTGCGCGTCGGTGTGTCGGAAAATTTGTTCGATGTCTGGAACACCTCGCCGCCGGCCTCGCACAGCTCGCGCACCTCCGAGTCCGCGTTCGTCGAGACCGAACTGCGGCTGCCGTGGGGGATGCTGCTCACGGAGCGCGGCGTCTACTACTATTCCTTTTCCTCCCGGAACGATGGCTGGGAGAACCGCCTCGAACTGACCAAGAAGTTCACGGAGACGTTCAGCACGGCGATCCGGCACGAGATCCGCCGGGGCAGCCCCGACGGCACGGCGCAGGACTACACGCGCCTGAAGCTGCTGCTGGGCCTGGACTTCTAGGCGGGCCCGGTCGCGCGCCGTTTGCCAAGCCTGCGGACAAAGGGGGGTTGCCCCAGGCCGGCCGCGTGCCGGTCAGGTGTTCGGGGTCGGCGGCGGCGTAGGGGCGGGCGGCTCGAGCCGCTTGATCACCTCGGCGGCGATGCGCTGGGCGACGGCCTCGGGCTCGTTCTTGGCGGTCTCAAAGGTTTCCTTCCAGACCAGCTGGTTCGTGGCCACGTCGAACAGCCGGGCGGTGAACGCGGGCGGCGTGCCGGGCAGGAGCACCCCCGCGTGGCCGGTGAGCACGAAACGGCTTTTCATCCGCACGCCGCGGCTGACCACCTCGGCGTCGAGCGCGTCCGCCTTGAGCGGCAGCGGGCTGAGGCCCCACTGCGGCTTGCCGTCCTTTTGCAGCTGCGTGCAAACCTCACCGAAAACCTCCTCGGCGTAGTCCCCGTTCTTCTCGCCCGCGCCGCTGAAGGTGACCAAAGCGACGGGCCGGCCCGTCTGCAGGGTTTCCGCGGCCGCGCCCATGACCGACTCGATCGCGCCGGCCACCGTGCCCTTGGCCCGCCTGGGGCGGTTGGGGTTGCCGACGTTCCACAGGGCCTTGTTCACCTCGGCGGCCGCTTCGGATTTGTTCTTGTCGGCGACGACCGCCGGCTGGCGATCCTTGAAGATCCAGGAGATCAGGTTGAAGATGATCACGATCGCCGCGATGACGCGGACCAGGCGCGGCAGATGGTTCCACAACGAATGGATCAGGTGGCCGAACCAGAGCACGAGGTCGTAGATGAACCGCGCCCGGTGGCCGGGCTCGGGAAACGCGGGGAACTTCGGGAAGGGCGGCGGGGGCTCGGCCGCGCGGCGGGACTTGCGCGAACCCTCGGCCGCGGGGGGCGCGAGCGGGGCCGCCGGGGCGATGGCGACCGCCTCGCCGCGCGCGAGTCTCTTCGCGAGGTCCATCAATGCGGGGGTCGGCTGGCCGCCGGGCATGCGCAGCCACTGGACGGTGAAGAATTTCTCCGGCACACGGGCGCCGGCATCGCGCGTATCGTCGATCACGACGGGCACGAGGAACATCACGTCGTCGGCGAAATCCAGCGTGCGCTCGACGGCGAGACGCCACTCGCGGCGGAAGTAGCCCTCGCGCCGCACCTCGGTCGTGGCCGAGATCACCGGCATGAAGTAGGTGCAGGTGCGGATCTGGTTGCGGATCTTGGCGTCCCACGCCTCGCCGCCGCCCAGCTCGTCCTCGTCGAGCCAGACTTCCAGCCCCGCCGCCGTCAGGCAGTCGCGCAGCAACCGCGCCGCCGCCCGGTCGGCGGAGGCGTAGCTGATGAAAACCGACGGCAGCGGCGGTGGCGTAGGGTCCTGGGCGTCGCCCGGCATGGTGGCGAAAACCTCGCCGAGGGGCCCGGGCGGGTCAAGGCAATGCCAGTCCCGCCGGCTGTGGTGGAGCCCGACCTCCGGGCGGGCTGGAGATTTGCGCCGGTCAAACCGGCCCGGAGGTCCGGTTCCACCTCAAGGCAAGGACGTCAGACGGTCTTCGGGCGGGGCACGGTGCGCAGCAGGCGCGGGCCGAAGATATTGACCGCGAGCCCGGTCAGCACGAACCCGGCCGCCTCCAGTTTCCACGCCGGCAGGGCCTCGCCGAGGAACAGCGCCGAAGTGAGCATGCCGACCACCGGCACGAGCAACGCGAACGGCGTGATGGCCGAGGCCGCGTGCCGGGCCAGCAGCCAGCTCCACAGCGAGTAGCCGACGTGCGTCGAAACGTAGACGATGAACGCGAGCGCCAGCGCGGCGGTCAGGCCGACGTGCGCCAGGCTTTGCCCGACGACCGCGGGGCCTTCCAGCGCGAGCGAGGCGGCGCCCATCGGCAGCGGCACCACGAGCGCGCCCCAGACCACGAGGGCCAGCGGGTTCACCTGGCCGAGGCGGCGGGACATGAAATTGCCGTAGGCCCACGAGCACGCCGCCAGCAGCACGCAGACCAGGCCCGCGAGCGACACCTCGCCGCCCGAATGCACCGCCACCACGACGAAACCGGTGACCGCGATGAGCGTGCCGGCGATCTGCATCGGGCTGATTCGCTCGCGGAGGAAGACGGCCGAGAGCGCCAGGGTCACGAACACCTGCAGCTGGAGCATGACGGAAGCCAGGCCGGCCGACACGCCGAGCTTCATCCCGAAGAACATGAAGCTGAACTGCAGCGCGAACATCGTGAGGCCGTAAAGGAACAGCTGCCGCCACGCGATCGCCGGCCGCGGCAGGAAGAACGCCAGCGGCAGCGCCACGAAAACAAAGCGCAGCGTGCACAGCAGCAGGGGCGGCAGGTCGTGCAGGGCCAGCTTGATGGCGACGAAGTTGCTCCCCCAGATCGTGACGGTCAGGAGCGCGAGCAGGACGTGGCGGAACGGGAGCGAGGCGGGCACCCCACCAGCGTTTGCCGCCGGCCGTGCGCCGCAATGCGTTTCCGTGTCCGCGGCATACTGCTTTCGCCCAATCCCACCGGCACAGTCGCCCGGACCGGCACAGTCAGAGGGCAGAGGACGGAATACAGAGGACGGTTTGCTGTAGCGGCGCTCTATGAGCGCCGGTTCCCGGATTCGGCGGTCATAGACCGCCGCTACAGGGTCGGCCAATCAGGCCGTCTTAAAGACGTAGACCACGCCCTTCTCGGTGCCGACGGCCAGCAGCGCGTCGTCGGCGGACCAGGCGAACTTCGTCGCGGCGGAAGGCATCTTCGCTTCAGCGACCATCGGGTTCTTGCGCGTCGGGCCCCACAACGTGAACACGCCACTGGCGTCGCCGGTGGCGAGCAGGCTGTGCTGGTTTTGAAAAGCCACCGCGGTCGTGCGGGCGGTCTGCGGCAGTTGCAGCGGCTCGCGACCTTCGGGGCCGGCGCCGGCGCAATCCCACACGCAGACGTCCTTGCCGCCACCGGTGGCCAGCCACTTCGAGTCCTGGCTGAAGGAAAGCTCCTTGAGGCGCGTCTCGTAGCCGCTCATGTGCAGCTCGAGGTCTTCGGCCGGCACCCAGAGGTGGACGGCGTTGTCGTGGCAGCCCGCGACGAGCCAGCGGCCGTCGGGCGACCAGGTGAGCGCATAGATCGCGTTGCCGTAGGGAAATTCCTTCTGCGCGGTAAACGCTGTCGCATCCCACACGACGACGTGGCCGAAACACGCGGCGGCGCAGGCGGAGCCATCCGGTCGCCACGCCAGAGCGGAGATGGTCTTCGGTGCATCCGGGAAAGCGTGGGCGACCGAGCCGTCGGGTTTGAGCGCCACGAGCCGCTTCCCGGCGGCGGCGAAGAGGTAGGGCGAGTCCTCCGGACGAGCCGGGCTCGGGTGCGGCTCGTCGGGGACGACTCGCCCTACCGGCTGCCACGCGAGATGCTCGACCCAGGCATTGCCGAGTTTCACCTCGGCGGTTTGGGTGCCGGTTGTCGCATCCCAGAAGCGCACGCAGCCGTCTTGTCCGCCGGTGGCGAGGAGGTAGGGCGAATCCTCCGGATGAGCCGAAGGTGCGCCCGGCTCGTCAGGGACGACTCGCCCTACCACCGGCATCCACGCCAGGCAGTTCGCACCGTCGGCATGGCCGGAGAGGGCGTGCCGCACCGCGCCGGTCGCGGCGTCGTAGAGCGTGATGCCGCCCGCGGCGGACGCGACGGCGAGGAGCGCCCCGTCCGGCGACCAAGCGAGGTCGATGGCGTAGTCGTCGAGGGTCGCGGCCCAGTGCTTGGAAAAATTCATGCTATTTGAACCACAGAGGCACAAAGGCACAGGGAAGAGCAATCCTGTAGCGGGATTGGTTCCTTTGGGTCTCCGTGCCTTCGTGATTAGCCTGCCAGGCAGGCCTTGAAGCCCTCGGTCAGGGCGGCGCGGTCGAGATTCTTGCCGATGAAGACGAGCGTGTTGGTGCGGTTCTCGCCGTCCTTCCACTCGCGGTCGAACTTCGCGTCGAAGAGCATGTGCACGCCCTGGAAGACGAGGCGCTTCTTCGTGCCCTTCACGACAAGCACGCCCTTCATACGGAAAATATCGCCGCCCTTTTCCGCGAGCAGCTTCGAGATCCAGTCGTTGAGCTTCTTGCCGTCGAGCTCCCCCTCGATGCTGATGCCGACGGACGACACCTCCTCGTCGTGCGAGTGCTCATGGCGGAAGGTCCGGTCCCAGCCGTAGCGGACGATGGTTTTCCCTGGAGCCGCAGCGACCTCGCTGCGGTCGGAACGCGGCGGGGTCGCCGCGGCTCCAAGTTTATAAAGGTGCGTCGGCACATCGTGGCCGGTGAAGAGCACGTAGTGGCCGGCTTTTTCAATCTTCACGGGAAAGTGGCCGCTCTCGTCCTTGAGCTTCAGGCGGTGCATCTTGCCGTCGGCGGCGACGGTCTCGCCGGGCAGGGTGATCTTCTCCCAGTCGGAATAGGCGATCACCGTCTTTTTGATGGCTTCCTCGTATACTGGAGGCACGGCGACCTCGCCGTGCGCCGACCGCGGCGAGGTCGCCGCGGCTCCAAGGGGATAAATCACGACGTCGAGGGAGTTGTGGTCGCAGCCCGGTGCGCATTCGTGGTGATGCTCGTGGTCGTGGCCACCGTGATCATGCGCGCCGATGCCGAGGTCGTAGGTGCCGGGCTGCAGCTCGTAGGCCCCGGCCCACTCGAACGGATACTCGGTCTCGAGGAACTGCGGGTCGACCTCGACGGCGCGGTCGAGGTTGAAGCCGCCGACGTTGAGCACCTTGTCGATGGCGATCTCGGCGTTCTTTGTGCGATGGATCTTCGCGACGCCGTTGATGCCGTGCAGGCGTTTCTCAAGGACGTCGAGCTCGATGGGCGTGACGAGGTCGGTCTTGTTGAGGATGATGACGTCGGCGAAGCCGACCTGCTTCATCGCCTCAGGCGAGTCGTCGAGGTGGAGCAGGATGTGCTTGGCGTCGACCAGGGTGACGATGGCATCGAGGGCGAACTGCTCCTTCATCTCCGGGTCGGTGAAGAAGGTCTGGGCGACGGGCGCCGGGTTGGCCAGACCGGTGGTCTCGATGAGAATGGCGTCGAGCCGGTCTTTGCGCTTCATCAGGCGGCCGAGGATGCGGAGGAGGTCGCCGCGGACGGTGCAGCAGATGCAGCCGTTGTTCATCTCGAAGATCTCCTCGTCGGACTGGATGACGAGCTGGTTGTCCACGCCGACCTCGCCGAACTCGTTTTCGATGACGGCGATCTTCTTGCCGTGCTGCTCGGTGAGGATGCGGTTGAGCAGGGTGGTCTTGCCGGCGCCGAGGAAGCCGGTGAGGACGGTGACGGGGATGCAGTTGTCGGACATGAGCGGATTTTAAAGTTAGCGGGGCACCGATGCCGGCTGCTGTCGGCCCGGTGTTTGTCCGGGCCAGTCGCCCCGCAAAGAGGACAGGGAATGGATAGCAAAGCCGGGACCGGGCTGTTTGCAACCCGGGGTTGGCGTTAAGCCACCAACACGAAGTTTTCCGTCGGCACGTTTGCGCGGATAGGCGGGCGCCGGTCGGGCGGGCCAGGGCGATTTGAAAGGGGGTGCGAAGAAAACCTGTCCGGAGGCCAGGTTCCACCACATCAAGGCCTGGTTCGGGCCTTAATCCGGCCCGGTCCTGCGGGGCGTCTGATCCACCGGCACCTGATGGACTGTGGCCCAGTCGAGCATAAAGCGGTTCAGGGCTGCGTCGCGGTGGCGATACCAGGCGTCGAGCAAACCGAGCCGGTGGGCGGTGTCCTTGAAATGGCGGAAGGCGCCCTTGCCCTTGATGGCGCGCCAGAGCTGATCGGCGGCCATGGCATCCGCGACCGTGCCGATGAAATGCTCCATGTGCCGGTATTCGTGGAAGTCGAACTTGTCCGGCAGGGCGAGATACCGTCCGCCACCGGCGCAGATTCCCCGGGCATCCGGCAGCTCGTCCTCCAGCCAGTCCGATGCGAGGTCGGGCACGGCGTTATCGCCCGCCTTTTCGACGGCGCTGATCACCTCGGCATGAACGATGACGACACGGCCGGTTTCCCGATCCAACCATGCGCCCGACTCTTCCGGAATCATGTCGAGGGCATCGGTCAGATCGGTGAGTTTGACGGTCGGTATCATGGGGGGCTCCGCCGGCCAGGGAATCCGGGCCGCCGGACGGAGAAAAATTGTGTCGGGATCGTATTTCCCGCAAACCCGGAATCATGCTGACCATCAGACCAACGCAGATGCTGGCGCGCAGGCTGGGCATCGGGGTGCCGGCCGCCGCGCCCGTGGTGACCAACCGGGTGGCGGACTGGTACGCGCATGAATTCCGGGTGGCGCGACAGCGGTATCTGCTCTTCTGCAACACGGCGTCGGTTTATCCGGTGGTGATGATGGCCGGTGGTGTGACCGACGGGCTGAGCCTGGCCGAGCGGCTGATGGGCGGCCTGCAAACCTGTCTGCGCGGCGGGGAGCTGGAAGCCCAGTTCCAGCGCCGGATCCTGATCGAAAGGCCGGTCATCCAATGGGCGCCGATCCCCGGAAAGTCCGTGCTGGGCAGCATCAACGAACTGGTTTTCGCCGCGAAACTCGGTCTGGAAAGCCAGGACTACGGTCCCGCCGGGCTGTCGCGCTGGCTCGCGGAAACGCCCATGAAGATCCTGGGAGGAAATTCCCCGTGTCGGGTGTTCCCGAAGCTGGGCGGGTGAGCGAATGGTGGAACCCGGCCTCCGGACGGGTTGGTTTGACAGGCGGGGAAGCAAACGCGTCCGGAGGCCGCGTTTCACCTTGCTCAACGTATGATCCCGTCTCAGGCGTCCGGCAATGACAGCCGCAGGTGGCCGTTGATCCGGTCGCGCCACGGGACCGCGACCTTGGCCTGTTCGGCGAATTCCGGCCAGCGGGTCACGGCGGCGCGGACCTCCCCGAGGATCGCCTCGGCGCGACCGCGTTTCATCAGGGCGGTTTTCGCGCAGGCCTGGAAGTCGGCCAGCGTGAAGCCGTCGCGCTTGCCGTTGAGCGTCATCTGGTGGCGGTCGGTCCAGGCGCCGGCGGGGTTGTAGCTGTAGCTCACGTCGAACGCGGGGGAGAGCGACCAGCGGCCGGCCTTGTCCATGAGGAAGGCGATGTTCTTCACGTGGTCGTCCTGGTTGCGCGCGGTGATGTTGAAGGCCATCCGGCGGAACTGCTCCTCGACGGACTCCATCGGCAGGCCCAGCTGGCGGATGGCGAGGAAGGCCTGTTCGTAGGCGAAGGCGCCGGCCGAGTTGAAATCATAGTGGGCGAGCGCGCAGAGCGACTGCATGTGCAGCTTTTGCCCGCCCTCGAGCCGGTCGAAGCGGCGCGTCATGAAATGCCGGCGCCCGTTCTCCTCGAGGAGGCGGCACTCGCTCATCGCGATGCCGGCCGCGCGCGCCATCAGCGAGTAGGCGAACTCGATGGCGCCGTAACCCTTGGGGTCGTCCAGCTCCTTGTCGCGGTTGCCGGAGACGCCGTCGAATTTCAGCAGCCAGCAGCCGAAACCGTGGCCGGCCGCGACCTGGCCGGAGCGCACCTCGTTCGTCTGCGCGTTCCACGCGATGACGGCCTTGGCGCGCGCGCCGCCGGCGGAGGTGCCGATGCGCAGGATGTCGTTGAGCGCGGCTTTCCGCTCGGGATCGGCGAAGGTCGCCTTCAGGTCCGCGCGCTGCGCCAGCACCTCGGAGGCGAGCTCCACCAGCGCGTCGATCTCGATCTTGTGCGCCGTGGCGGCCCGCGGGCCGGCCGCCGGGGCGAACTCCAGCGCGCCCATGCCGCGGGCGCCCGTGTAGCAGAGACGCTCCACCGCGTTGAAACTCGCCGGCGTCCGGCCCTGCGCGGCGAGCCAGGCGTCGATCAGCGTGTTCCCGAACTTGTCCGGCAGCGAGTCCGCGAGCAGGCCGGGCAGACCGTGAAAGGTATTGAGCGGCAGTTCCGGGAAACGGTAGACGCGATCCCCGAGCGGCATGGTCAGCGGCGATACCTCGATGCCGCTCCGCGCGAAGGCCGGGTCATACTGGAAATCCGCGTGCCCGCCCCCGTCCTCCAGCGACACGGCGCCGATGCGGCGGCCCCAGAGCCGGACCTCGGCGATGGTGCTCATGACTTGTCACCCCAGGTCCAGGCACCGGTGGGAGGAGGGGCGGGGTCGTTGACGGCGGATGGCGAGGCGGACGCGGTGGAGGCGCGCCGCCGTTTCCGGCCGCCCAGTTTCAACTGCGTCATCGGGCTGGGCGCGGATTCGGGGATCAGGGTTTCCAGGCGCTCGACCAAGCCCAGCACCCGGCAGACGCGGATGAAGGCGGCGAGCTGCGTGCCGGCCTGGCCCGACTCCAGGCGCTCGACCGTACGTTTCGAAACGCCGGCTTCTGTGGCGAGCTGCGCCTGCGTGAAGTTTTTATCCAGCCGGGCTTCAGCCAAGCGGCCGCCCAACTCGGTCAGCAGGGTTTCATCGGTTGCCTGATTGGTTATCTTCATAACTCGTCATATATGGCTAATCGTGGCCATAAATCAACATAGTTCGCCTTTAAAGGCGAGTTACGTTGATATAGTTATTCGCCATATAAGACGAATAATAGTCATGTTTACCCCTAACTCGTCATTTATGGCGAGCAGCAAAGCTCAGATCAACAGGTGCTTCAACAGGCCAAGACCGGCGCCGGCGAGGACGACCGGAATGAGGCCGGCCTTGAAACGCTGCAGGGCGACGAAGGCGACCACCGCGACCACGGCTACAAACCAGTCCACCCCGCCACCGGCCGGCAGGATCACATGCAGTCCGAACCAGACCGCCAGGTTGAGGACGACACCGACGACCGCAGCGGTGACGGCCGACAGCGCGCAGGTGAGCTTGGTCTGGTGGCGCAGCTGCTCGAGGTAGGGGGCGCCGAGGAAGATCCAGATGAAACACGGGACGAAGGTCACCCAGGTGGTCAGCGCCGCGCCGAGCGTGGCCGCGAGGAGCGGCGACAGGGCGCCCGGGTGATTCCAGCCTCCGAGGAAGCCCACGAACTGCAGCACCATGATCAGCGGCCCCGGGGTCGTCTCGGCGAGGCCGAGGCCGTCGAGCATCTGCGGGGCCGTCAGCCAGTGGAAGTTCTCCACAGCCTGTTGCGCGACATAAGGCAGCACGGCATAAGCGCCGCCGAAGGTGACCAGGGCGGCCTTGCTGAAGAACAGGCTCTCCTGCACCAGCGTGCCCGACCGGCCCGTCGCGAGGCCGGCGAGCAGCACGGGCAGCCACCACAGCACGAGGCCGACGGCCAGCACGCGGACGCCGCGCAGCAGGGACGGCTTGGTGTGCGCCGGTGCGGCGTGGGTGTCATCGATCACGGCGCCGCGGTCGCCCGCAGACTTCGCGCCATGTCCCTTGACGACGTTGAAGATCTTTTCCCAGCGAAGTCCGCCGAGCCCGCCGATGAGTGCGGCGGTGATGATGATCACGGGGAACGGCGCGTGAAAGAAGAAGATCGCGACGAAGGCCAGCGCGGCGAGCGACCACATGATGGCGTTCTTCAGCGCCTTCGACCCGATGCGCAGCACGGCCGCGGCGACGATGGCCAGCACGGCGGGCTTCAGCCCGGCGAAGATGGCGGCGAGCCAGGGCAGGTTGCCGTAGGCGACATAGACGAAGCTGAGTCCCCACAGGATGAAAACCGAGGGCAGCACGAAGAGGATGCCGGCGGCGAGGCCGCCCCAGGTGCGGTGGAGGAGCCAGCCGCAATAGATCGCGAGCTGCTGCGCCTCGGGGCCGGGCAAAAGCATGCAGTAGTTGAGTGCGTGCAGGAAGCGCTCCTCGCCGATCCAGCGCTTCTTCTCGACCAGCTCGGTGTGCATGATGGCGATCTGGCCCGTCGGCCCGCCGAAGCTGATGAAGCCGAGCTTCAGCCAGAAGCACAGGGCTTCCTTGAAGCTCGGGTGGACAGCGGGTGCGGCGGGTATTTCGGACATGCGGCTGCGGAGAACTACGCGGCGCCCTGCGGAGCGTCAACCGCGGCGGAATCCGGCCCAGTCACTTTCCGCTGAAATCAGGCGCTGACGGGCTTGGCATCCCCGGGGATTTGGCCTGTGCTGGAGGGATGCGAGACGCCCCGCCCAAGCCCGCCGAGCCCCGGCCCGGGCTTTACCGCCACTACAAGGACAACCCGTATCGCGTGGTCGGCCTGGCGCTGCACAGCGAGACGCGCGAGTGGCTCGTGGTCTACGAGGCACTCTATGGCGACGGCGGGCTCTTCGTCCGCCCGGCGGCGATGTTCACCGAGACGGTGGAAGTGGGCGGCAGGCGCCTGCCGCGGTTCGCGCGGGTCGGGGACTGACAATCAGGCCCGACGAAGCTTCAGGCCGAAATGCCAGGGCGGCAGATCGAAGCTGGTGCCCTCAACCGCGAGCCCCGCTTCAGGCGCCCATGCCGTGATCTTTTCCGGGTGGGGCCGGATGTCGAGGGACGGGCCCCGAGGGGTGGGAATATCGCTGCGCCAGTGAATGACGGCCACGAGACCACCGGGCCGCACCACCTCGCGGGCGGCGCGCAGCAGGGCGACGGGTTCCTCGGCGTGCAGGATGTTGAACAGAAGCGCGGCCGCGCATGAGCCCGCGGGTCGGCCAAAGCCGGCGGCCAGCACATCGCGAGTTACCGCCTTGATGTTGGCCAGTCCGGCTTCGGCGGCTCGTTGGGCGGTGAGGGCCACCATGGCGGCGTCGATATCAAGCGTGTGCACGGTGCCGCCGATGCGCCGGGCCAGCGGCAGGGTGAACGTGCCATAACCGCAGCCGAGTTCCACCACCTCGGCGGTGTCCGGGCCAAAACCGAACGCGTCGAGGATGCGCGGCACATCGAACAGCGTTTCCCAGAAATCCTGCGGCGGCATGCCGCTTTCGCGAAGTTTCATCAGTTGAAGCAGTGAAACTGGGCAGGGCCGGTTCGCTGGCAAGCGCCGGTTAACAAGACAGCGGGATTGCATGCGGGCGGGAAGCGGGCTAGCTTCGGGGCATGTACTCACGCTTCTTTCTGTGTTTCGCCCTGCTGGTTGCAACCGCCGCGGCCGCGCCCTTGGACAGTGCCCGCATCGAGCAGCTCACCGGCCTGAAGGGCTCGTTCAACCCGGCCAAGGATGTCTTCAAGGTCACCTATCCGCGCGGCGACATCGGCGCCAAGGTGGAGGGCCGGGCGCTGGCGCCGTTCATGGGCTTCACCTCGTGGGCGGCCTTCAAGGCCGGCGGGAAGGCCGAGGCGATGGTGATGGGCGACCTCGTGCTGCAGGAGGACGAGGTCAATCCGGCGCTGAGTGCGGCCTTGGGCGCGGGCCTGGAGGTCACGGCGCTGCACAACCACTTTCTCTTCGATTCGCCGAAGGTCTATTACATGCACATCGGCGGCGACGGCCCGGTCGAGACGCTCGCCGGCGGCGTGAAGACCACGCTGGCCGCCGTGGCCGCGGTGCGGGCGTCGTCCCCGGTGCCCGCGCATGATTTCGGGCACGGCATGCTGCCGGCCGAGAACACCATCGATACCACCGCGCTGGCGGTGGTTTTCGGTCAGCCCGGCCAGGTGAAGGACGGCATGGCCAAGTGGGTCTGGGGCCGCGAGGTGACGATGGACTGCGGTTGCGAGGTCGGGGCTGACATGGGCGTCAACACCTGGGCCGCCTTTGCCGGCACTCCGGCCGATGCCGTGGTCATGGGCGATTTCATCGTGAAGGAAAGCGAGCTCACGGCCGTGCTCAAGTCGCTGCGGCACGACGGCGTCTACATCGCCGCCATCCACCACCACATGCTCGGCGAGACACCCCGGATGATCTTCCTGCATTACTACGGCCGCGGGCCCGCCGCCCAGCTGGCGCAGGCGGTCAAGACCGCCCTCGGCCTGACGCACTGACCGCGCCGCCAAGAACCGGAACGTCCGGCGGCCTGCAGCGAGAAGCGGGCCAGGCAGCGCAAAAGTGGTCGATGCTCAGAGTCGCAGGCGGTGCAGGCGTAGGGCGTTGGTGATGACCGAGACGCTGCTGAAGGCCATCGCCAGGCCCGCGATCATCGGGTTGAGCAGGAGGCCGAAGGACGGGAAGAGCACGCCCGCGGCGAGCGGGACGCCGAGGGCATTGTAAATGAAGGCGAAGAACAAGTTCTGCCGGATGTTGCCCATCGTGGCGCGGGAGAGGCGGATCGCCTTGGCGATGCCGCGGAGGTCGCCTTTCACGAGGGTGATACCCGCGCTTTCCATCGCGACGTCGGTGCCGGTGCCCATGGCGATGCCGACGTCGGCCGCGGCGAGGGCGGGGGCGTCGTTGACGCCGTCGCCGGCCATGGCGACGCGCGCGCCGCCGACTTGGAGAGCCTTGACCCGCTTGATCTTGTCGGCGGGTTCGACCTCGGCTTCGAATTCGTCGAGACCCAGCTTCCGGGCGACGCTGCCGGCCGTCGCGCGGTTGTCCCCCGTGGCCATGACGAGCTTGACGCCGAGTTGATGCAGCAGGGTGATGGCCTCGGGGGTGGATTCCTTGATCGGATCGGCCACGGCCAGCAGGCCGGCGGCCCGGCCGTCCACCGCGGCGAAGAGCACGGTCTTGCCCTCGGCCTGCAGCGTTGCGGCCCGCGCGGTGAGCGAGGCCGGCACTTCGATACCCTCGGCGGCGAGGAACTTGACCTTGCCGACCAGCACGGCGCGGCCGTTCACACGGCCGGCGACGCCTCCGGCAGTGACTGACCGAAAATCGGAAATGAGTGGCAGCGTGAGCTTGCGCGCCTCGGAGCCGCGCACGATCGCGGCGGCTAGCGGGTGCTCGGAAGCGCGCTCAACAGTCGCGGCAAGGGTGAGCAGGCCGGCCTCGTCCAGGCCCTCCGCCGGAATCACGTCCGTCAGGGTCGGGCGGCCCTCGGTGAGCGTGCCGGTCTTGTCCACGACCAGCCACGAGACCTTGCCCAGCAACTCGAGCGACTCGGCGTTCTTCACGAGCACGCCCTCCTGGGCGCCGCGGCCGACCCCGACCATGATGGACATCGGCGTGGCGAGGCCGAGGGCGCAGGGGCAGGCGATGATGAGCACGGCGACCGAATTGACGATGGCATAGGCCAGCCGCGGCTCGGGGCCGGCAAAAAACCAGACCAGAAAGGTGAGCACGGCGCTGGCGAGCACGGCGGGCACGAAGATCGCGGCGACGCGGTCCACCAGACCTTGGATCGGCGCGCGGCTGCGCTGGGCGTCGGCGACCATGTGCACGATGCGGGCCAGCAGGGAATCGGCGCCGACCTTGTCCGCACGGAAGACGAACCCGCCGGTGCCGTTGACCGTGCCGCCGGTCACGCGGTCACCGAGCGTTTTTTCCACCGGCAGAGACTCGCCCGTGATCATGGACTCATCAATGGAGGACGAGCCTTCCTCGATGACGCCATCAACCGGCACGCGCGCGCCGGGCCGGACGCGCAGCCGGTCGCCGGCGTGTACCTCGGCGAGGGGGATTTCTGCCTCGGCGGAACCGTCGAGGCGAATGGCCGTGGGCGGGGCGAGATTCAGCAGCGCCTTGATCGCGCTCGAAGTGCGGGCCCGGGCGCGGAGTTCTAGCACCTGTCCAACCAGCACGAGCACGATGATGACGGCCGCGGCCTCGAAATAGAGATCCACCCCGCCGTGGCCTTGCATGTTGGCCGGGAACCACCCGGGCAGGAAGAACGCGACGAGGCTGTAGAGCCAGGCGGCGCCGACACCGAGCGCGATCAGGGTAAACATGTTCCAGTAGCCCGAGCGCAGGGACCTGGCCCCGCGCACGAAGAACGGCCAGCCGGCCCAGAGCACGACGGGGGTGGAGAGGAGGAGCTGCGCCCAACGGCTGAGCGGGCCGCTGGCCAGATGGCTGTAAGCCGGAATCAGGTGGACCATCGCGAGCAGGAAAACCGGCAGGGCCAGGGCCGTGCCGATCCAGAGCCGGCGCGTCATGTCGCGCAGCTCGGCATTCTCCTCCGCCGCATCTTCCGCGGTCGCGGTTTTCGGTTCCAGGGCCATGCCGCAGATCGGGCACGCGCCGGGGTGATCCTGCTCGATCTGCGGATGCATCGGGCAGGTGTAGATCGTCCTGTCCGCGGCGGGTGCGACCCAGGCGGGGTTCCGCTCGAGGGCCATGCCGCACTTGGGGCAGTCGCCGGGCTGGTCCGCAACCACGCCCTCGCACATCGGGCAGTAGTATTTCGCGTCCTTAGCCGGCTGAACGCCGGGGTCGTGGTGATGCGGGTGTTCGCCGGGTGGGTGCGAGGGTGAAGATTTCATCGGATGTGACTACGGATGACCCTAAATGGCGGGGGTGGTGACCTCGCGTTCCCGGAGCCACGCGAAAATGACGGGCGTGACGACGAGGATGTGGACGAGGCTGGAGAGCATGCCGCCGATGACCGGGGCCGCCAGCGGCTGCATGATCTCCACGCCGGTGCGCTGGCTCCAGAAGATGGGCAGGAGCGAGGCCACCGTGGTGGCGACCGTCATGACCTTGGGGCGCAGGCGGAGGCGGGCGCCTTCCTTGATGGCGGCGATGAGCGCGGCGTGCGTCAGCCGGCCGCCGAGTTCGGCGCGTTTCTTCGCCACGGCCTCCTCCAGGTAGACGACCATGATAACGCCCGTCTGGATGGCGGTGCCGAAGAGGGCGATGTAGCCGACCCAGACCGCCACGCTGAAGTTGAAGCCGAGCGCGGCCTGCAGCAGCACGCCGCCGGTGAGGGCGAACGGCACGGCGAGCAGCACATGCGCGGCCTCCGGGATCGACCGGAAGGTCATCACGAGCAGCACGAAGATGATCAGGATCACGGCGGGGAAAACGTAGAGCAGCGTCTGCCGGGCACGGATCTGCTGCTCGTATTGACCGGAATATTCCACGGTCATGCCCGGATCGAGCGTCACATCCCGGCTGACGCGCGCCTTGATCTCGTCGACGAAGCCGCCGAGATCGCGGTCGCCGACGTTGGCCTGCACGAAGACGCGCAGGCGGCCGTTTTCGCTCTGGATTTCGCTCGGGCCGACGACGCGTTTGATGTCGGCCACCTGGCGCAGCTGCACGACGGCGCCGGATGGCGTGGTCAGGGGCAGTTCGCCGATGCGGTCGAGATCGGCGCGGTCCGCCGCCTCGAGGCGCACCGACAGCGGCCAGCGTTCGCGGCCCTTGAGGGTGGTGCCGACGGTTGTGCCGCCGAGGCCGGCTTCGACGTAGCTGAGGACGTCCTCGACGCGCAGGCCGTAACGACCGAGGTCGGGGCGGCGCACGGCGATCTCGAGGTAGGGCTTGCCCAGCACGCGTGACGGCGCGACGCCGGTGGCGCCCTGGATCTGCTCGATGATGCGCTGGACCTCGAAGGCCTTGGCCTGGAGCGCGTCGAGGTTGTCGCCGAAGATCTTCACGCCGACCTGCGCCCGGATGCCGGTGCTCGTCATCAAAATGCGGTTCTCGATCGGCTGGAGGAAGCCCGGCACGTAGCCGGGGACGTTCATGAGCTTGGCGGAGAGTTCCTCAATGATCTTTGCCTTGGTCATGCCCGGGCGCCACTGATTGGTGGGTTTCAGCATGATGGTGGTCTCGATCATCTCGACCGGCGCCGGGTCGGTGGCGGAGTCGGAGCGGCCGAGCTTGCCGCCGACGGATGCGACCTCGGGTGTCTGGCTGATGACCTTGTCCTGCCAGCTCATGATGCGCTGCACCTCGGTCAGCGAGGTGGCCGGCAGCAGCACGGGCATGAAGAGCAGCGAACCCTCCTCCAGCGTCGGCATGAACTCACTGCCGAAGCCCGACGTATGGCGGGCGATCGACGCAGGCAGGCGGTTGTTGATGGCGCGCGGCAGGCCGAAGGCGATGACGGCCGACACGGCGAGCAGCGACGCGGCCAGGCCGAGCACGGTCCGGCGGTGGCCCAGCGCCCAGTTGAGCACGGGGTCGTAGATCCGCAGCAGGGACTTCATGAGCCAGTTCTCGCTCTCAGGCTTGAACGGTCCGCGCACGAGGATGGTGCAGAACACGGGCACGGCGGTGACCGCCAGCAGCACGGCGCCGATCAGCGCGAAGGATTTGGTGTAGGCGAGGGGATGGAACAGCTTGCCCTCCTGCCCGGTGAGCAGGAACACCGGCACGAAGGCGAGGATGATGACCATCATCGAGAAAAACATCGGCCGGCCGACCTGGGTGGCGGCCTCCAGGGTGAGGTCGAAGACCTCCTTCGCGGTGAGTTCGGGGTAGGGGCGCTTGCCCTCAAGCGCCCTTGGGCCGTTGGGGGCAACGGCCCCTACCTTGGCCTCGAGGGCGCGCTCGCAGTGGCGGATGACATTTTCCGTCATCACGATGCCGGCGTCCACCAGCACGCCGATCGAGATGGCGATGCCGGTGAGCGACATGATGTGCGACGGGATGCCGAACCGGTCCATCAGGATGAACGAGATCAGGATGGAGGCCGGCAGCGGCAGCGTGACGATCAGGATGCTGCGGAAGTGAAACAGGAACACGATGTGCGCGAGCGTCACGAGGATGATCTCCTCGGTGAGCGCGTGCTTCAGCGTGTCGATGGCGCGGCCGATCAGATCGCTGCGATCGTAGAACGGCTCGACGGTCACGCCCTTGGGCAGACCCGGGGTGAAGGCCGCGATGCGGGCCTTTACGGCCGAGATGACCGACCAGGCGTTCTCGCCGTAGCGCATGACCACGATGCCGCCGACGACCTCGCGGCCGTTGACGTCGAGCGCGCCGCGGCGGAAATCGCCGCCGATGCGGACCGTGGCGACGTCGCGCACGTAAAGCGGCGTGCCGCCACGCGGCTGGAGCACGATGGACTCGAGGTCGGCGGCGCTGTGCACGAGGCCGAGGCCGCGCACGATATATTCGGCGCCGTTCTCCTCGATGGTCTTGCCGCCGACATTGCGGTTGCTCCGGGCGACGGCGTCCATCACCTCGCCGAGCGTGACGCCGTATTGCCGGAGCTTGAGGGCGGACACCTCGACCTGCCACTGGCGGACGAAGCCGCCGACGCCGGCAATCTCGGCCACGCCCGGCACGGCCGCGAGCTGGTGGTGGATAAAGGTGTCCTGCAGCGCGCGGAGCGAGCCGAGGTCCTGCGTGCCGGACTCGTCCTTCAGGTAATATTGGTAGACCCAGCCGAGGCCGGTGGCGTCGGGCCCGAGCTTGGCGGCGACCTCGGCAGGCAGCAGGGCGCCGAGGGAGTTGAGCCGCTCGAGCACGCGGGTGCGGGCGAAGTAGGGGTCGATCTTGTCCTCAAAGATGACGGTGAGGAACGAGAAGCCGAACATCGAGGTGGCGCGGACGGTTTTCACGCCGGCCAGGCCCTGCAGGGCGGAGCTCAGTGGGTAGGTGACCTGGTCCTCGACCTCCTGCGGGCTGCGGCCCGGCCAGTCGGCGTAGACGATGACCTGGTTTTCCGACAGGTCGGGGATGGCGTCGATGGGCACGCGCTGCAAGGCGACCACGCCCCACGCGCAGAGCGCGACGAACGCGCTCAGCACGATGAACCGGTTGTGCAGCGACCAGCGGATGATGTGGTTGATCATGGCTGGGGACTCAGTTGAGTTCTTCGCCGCACGTCAGCATCGCGGAGCCGAAGAAGGGGTTTTTCACGTCAGGAGTCCGGCTGAGCCAGCGGCCGGTGCCGAGCACGGGCGCCATCGGGCATTGGAAGACATGCAGACCCTCGCGGTGGTGCAGGTGTTGCTCGCGGGCGACGTCGGCCAGGGTCGTGCTGAACGGCTCGAAGTCCCGGCGGGCGGTGCGCAGGTCGGGCCGGTCGCGGAGGGTGTCGGCATATTGCGCCAGGGGGCTGTTGGCGGCCACGGTGAGGTAAGCCGACAGGGCGGCGCGCAGGGCCGGTCGTTGCTGCTGGTAGGCGCTGAAGTCTTCCGCTGCGAGCGCGGCGGCGGCATCGGCGGCCGCGAGCGCAAGCGCCTTGAGCTCCGCATAGCCCGTGTCAGCTGGCTTGGATACCACCGGGGCGGGCGACGGTGCGGCGTGATTGTGCGCCGGATCGTCGCCCGTGATGGCCGCGCGGGCGAGCTGGGCCTGACCGTCGAGGAGCAGCCCGCCCTCGGTCACGACATGGTCGCCCTCGTGCAGGCCGGCCAGGATCTCGACGTCGTTGTCGCCAATGCGACCGAGCGAGACGCGCCGGGCGAGGTAAGCCCGGTCGGCCTGCTGGAGGAAGACCACCGGTTCGCCGCCATGCTGGAGGACGGCGCTGCGCGGGGCGATCAGCACATCGGCCACCTCGAGCCGGACCCGCCCGGTGGCCGTCTGCTTGTGGAAGAGCGCATGGTCGTGATTGGCCAGGACCACGCGCACCTTGGCGGTCCGGGTCATTTCGTTCAGGGTGGGATCGATGAAGGCGATGGGGGCGGTCAGCGTGCGCCCGGCCAGGGAGGCCGTGGAAACCTCGACCGGCTGGCCGGGGCGCAACCACGCGAGGTCGGGCTCGTAGGCATCGAAGACGAACCACATGGAGGAAAAGTCGGCGATTTCGAAGAGCCGGGTTTCCTTTTCCGACTGGTCCTTGTTAAGTTCCTGGCCCTCGTAAACATGGCGGGCCACGACCGTGCCGGACATCGGAGCGCGGATGTTGACCATCGCGGTGGGCTCACGCGTGTGCTCGAGAATGTCGACCTCCTCCTCGGTCAGGCCCAGATCCAGGATGCGTTCACGGGCCGTGGCGCGCTCGGAGACGGTGAACGCGTTGTTGCCGGCCCGGAGCCGCTCAACATATTGGCGCTGGGCCGTGAGCATCTCGGGGCTGTAGACCGTGGCGAGCGGTTCGCCGGCCCGGACCTCGGCGCCGACGTAATTGACGAACAGCTTCTCGACCCGGCCCGGCACGCGGGCGGCGAGGATGCGGTGGCGCGTGTCGTCGTCGTCCACCATGCCGGTGATGCGCAGGGTGCGCACGAGCGGGGCGCGGCGCACCTCCGCGGTCTGCACCCCGACGACACTGGCGGCGGCCGGCGTGAGGGTGACGAGATTGGGATCGGCCGCCGCGGCCGTGTCGCCCGCCGGCACGGCGACGAGGGCCATGCCGCAGATGGTGCACTTGTCACCCGGCTTGTCGGACTTGATCCACGGATGCATGGCGCACTGGTAAACGGCGGCCGGCGCCGCGGTCAGGACGGCGGCGGCGAAGAGAGAGAGGAAGAGAAGGAAAGTTTTCATGGCAGGCAGGAGGAAGGCGGACGTGGGCGGATATTCTTACGCGGACACACCGCAACACGGCGGGACCGGTAACGAGGGCGGGTCCGCGGCAACGCGCGGACCCAATCAGCCCGGGCTCAGAGCAACAGACTGCAGTGTTCCCGGAACAGGGGCACACCCGCAGCAGGGGCCACCGCCAGCATCACCGGCAAGGCCGGGACGGAGCTGACGCGGGGCAGGAACTGCACATAAAATTTCTCGCGGATAACGGTGGGCGCCGGCGCGGCACGCCTGACGGCGACGCGGACAACCTGGGCCGGGCTTTGCAGCTGGTAAACCGGCCGGGCGGACAGCGGCGGCGGGGCGCAATCCGGCATGCCGCACGCGCCCGGCAGGTCGCAGCAACCACAGGTCGCATCCTTCGTCCGGGGCAACTCCACCGGCGACACCTGCGCGAGCGCTGTGCCGAAGGCCAGGAGGAGGAGCCAGACGAGGCGTTTCATGCCGGAAGGACTGATAGACGTCGGAGGCGGCGGTGCAAACGAATATTCCCTTTATACCAAAACCTGCTCCGGAATGGCCAATAAATGCGCGGGCACGGCCGGTTCAGGCCGCTTTTTTATGCAGGTGCGCCCGAAGCTCGGCCCGGACCTCCTCAAGGTCGTGTTGCAGCTTCGGCGATTTGAGCAGATCGCGCGCGACGGCTTCGCCGAGAATTTTGCCCGCGGTGACGTCCGCGGGGTAGTGGGCGCCGCCGACGAGCCGGCTCCAGCGGATGAGCGCCGCCTGCCGCTCCCAGTCGTGGGCGAATTCGGGCAGGGTCGCGCTGAGCAGCGCGGCCATCCACGACGAGGTGTAGGCATGGCCGCTGGGATAGGAGGCGTTGTTCGGCTTCTCGACGGCCGGATGCAGGTCGGGGTTGAAGATGTAGGGCCGGGGCCGGTTCCACGCGGTCTTGGCGGCGTCGATCACGGGCCGGGTTTCGGCGTTGGCCTGCCGGAAGAAGGCGCGCGTGCGCGGCAGGGCTTCCGCCGTGCACCACTCGCCCAGCACCGGGGCCATGAAGGTAAACTCGTCGAGCGACTTCTCGTAGTGTTTCGCCAGCACCACTTGCTCCGGCGTGCGGTGCAGATCGAGCTGGACGACCATTTCCTGGTCGGCGCGGCCGGCGACGGAATCGTCGGCCGGCGGGGGTGAGACCACGGCGCGCCAGTCAAAACCAGCGGCGTTGAAATATTCCGGGGCGGCGGGATCGGCGGCGCGGGCGGCGAGGACGAACGCCAGCGCCACCAGCAGGCGGGTGGTGAGTTTCATGCGAGAGGTGACCGGGCACTATTCCACCGTGCGGAGCTGGATGCTGTCAATCCGGCGATCCTTGGCCTGCACGTCCGAGACGATGACAAGCTTGTCGCCCGGCGTGATGCGGCCGAGCTTGAGCAGCGCGGCGGTGGCGCGCTCGATGGTGGCCTCGGGGTCGCCGAAGGGTGTGAGCAGGAAGGGCTCGACGGAGCGCACGATCTTCAGGTGACGCAGGGTCTCGGGCGAGTCGGTGACGGCGAGGATGGGCGCGCGCGGCGGGCGGTGCGCGGCGATGCCGGCGGCGTTCGTGCCGTGGCGGGTGAACACGAGCATGAGCGAGCGCGGGAACTCGTTGGCGAGCACGACGGCGGCGCGGAAGACCTTCATGCGTTCCTGGATGAACACGGCGGGCTCGGGGAAGTCGGCGGCCTGCTCCTCCTCGACGCGCCGGGCGATGGTGTCGAGGATCGACACGCACTCGAGCGGGTATTTGCCGATGGTGGTTTCGCCGGAGAGCATCACGCAGTCGGCCTGCTCGTAGACGGCGTTGGCCACGTCGGTGATCTCGGCCCGGCTGGGCATGGGCTGCCCGATCATCGACTCGAGCATGTGGGTGGCGATGATGACCGGCCGGCCGATGGAGAGGCAGAGGCGCACGGCGCGACGCTGGATGACCGGCAGCTCCTGCAGGGGAACCTCGATGCCGAGGTCGCCGCGCGCGACCATCAGGACGTCGGTGGCGCGGATGATGTCGTCGAGGTTGTCGATGGCGGACTGGTCCTCGATCTTGGCGATGATGCGGGCGCGGGAATTGTTTTCCTTGAGGAACAGGCGCAGCAGCTCGACGTCGGTGGCCTCGCGCACGAACGACAGCGCGACGAAGTCGATGCCCTCCTCGATGCCGACGAGCGTGTCGCCGCGGTCCTTCAGGGTGAAGGAGGGCAGGTTGACCTTCACGCCCGGCAGGTTGATGTGGCGGCGCGAGGTGAGGGAGCCGGGCGTGAGCACGCGGCAGCGGATATGGGCGTCGTCCTTGGAGAGCACCTCCAGGCGGATGAGGCCGCTGTCCACCAGCACGGTGTCGCCGACCTTGATGTCGTTGACGAGGTCACGGTAGTTGACGTCGACGGAGCGGATCTCGGCGTCGCGCTCGCCGCCGGGCTTGACGGTGAAATCAAAAATCTCGCCGGGCTTGAGTTCGATGGGCACCTCCAGGTCGCCGGTGCGGATCTCCGGGCCCTTGATGTCCATCATGATCGCGACCTCGCGGCCGGCCGTCTTGGAGGCGGCGCGGATGCGGCGGATGATCAGGCGCGTCCAGTCGTGCTTGGCGTGCGCCATGTTGAGGCGGACGACGTCCACGCCGGCGGTGATGAGCTTGACGAGCATCTCCTCGCTCTCGGTGGCGGGCCCGAGGGTGGCGATGATCTTGGTGCGGCGGAGCTTGGCGGCCATGGTGGTCAGCAGTCGAAGAAGGGGGTGCCGGCGCCGGGGGCGACGACGGAGAAGCCGCAGGCGCGCGCGGTCAGCACGGCGCCGCAGGCGGCGGCGACGGCGGCGGGCGAGTTGCAGTCGCGGGAGAGATGGGTGAGAAACACGTGGCGCCAGCGCGGGCTGGCGACGCTTTCGAGCAGTTCCCGGGCCGCGGTGTTGGAAAGATGGCCGTGCCGGCCGCTGATGCGCTGCTTGGTGGACCACGGGCGCTTGGTGTCGGCCTCGAGCATCAGCGGGCAGTGGTTGGCCTCGACGACGAGCACGTCGGCCTCGCGGATGCGTTCGCGCACGTGGGCGGGGGCGTGGCCGAGATCGGTCAGCCAGGCCAGGCTCCGGCGCGGTGAGAGCAGGTCGTCCTCGCCGTGGGCGATGAGAAAGCCCACCGGGTCCTGGGCGTCGTGCGGCACGGCGAAGCTGCTGACCTCGAGGTCGCGGAAGCGGAAGGTGCCGCCCGTCTCGAACAGCTGCCAGTCCACGCGGTGCTTGAGGCCGGCCTGCAGGGCCGAGGCGGTGGCGCGGTTGGCAAAGACCTTGATGCCCGGGAAGCGGGCCAGGCCGGTGAGGCCCGCTGCGTGGTCGCTGTGCTCGTGGGTCAGGAAGATGGCGTCGATGCGCTCGAGTTTCTCGTCATGTTCGGCCAGCAGCTCGGCCAGCCGCCGGGCGGAGAAACCGGCGTCGACCAGCACGCGGGTGTTGTCCGTCTGGAGCAGCGCGGAGTTGCCGGCGCTGCCGCTGCCGAGGATGCTGAACCGCATGGCCATTTCGCCCGATTGAACGCCCGCCGGGGTGGCGCGGGCAACGGTTAATTTGCCCTATGCCGTGGAGAAACGGGTGGTCCGCCTTCGCTCCGCCCCGCGGAGCTTCGGCGCGACACTCCGGCGCTCTGGAACCGGGCGTCGGAGGGGTTGACGCGCGCCGGAAACTGGCTTGCCTTGACCCTCCATGCCGAAGCAGGCCTCCAGTCGCAAAACCACCGCGTCGTCCGCGGGCGAGGTGTTCATCACCCGGCAGGTGCATTTCAACTCGGCACACCGGCTGCACAACCCGCGGCAGAGCGCGGCTTGGAACCGGAAGCAATACGGTCCTTGCAACGAGTTGCACGGCCACAACTACGTGCTCGAGGTCACCGTGCGCGGCCGGCCCGACCCGGTGACCGGCTACGTGGCCGACCTCGGCTGGCTGAAGGACGTCATGAACCGCGCCGTGGCGGACAAGTGCGACCACCGCAGCCTCAACGGCGGCGTGGATTTTCTCCGCGGCATCATCCCGTCCACCGAGAACCTCGTGATCGCGTTCTGGCGCCAGCTCGCGCCGCATATCAAGTCCCCGGCCGCGCTCCACTGCGTGCGCCTCTACGAAACCCCGCGCAACTTCGCCGAATACTTCGGCGGAGATGATTCCGCCGCCGATCGTTCTCCTAATCCTTCTCGTAATCGGCCTGGGTCATAACCGGAAACAGGAGAACGATTAAGATTACGAGGAACGAGAACGATCAGGAACGACCCGCCCCCCACGCCATGAAACAAATGTATCTCCACCGCTCCAGCGGCGGGCAGGAACCGCCGATCCAGCGCGGTTACGACCGGAAATTCAAGCCCACCGCCGCTTACCGCGCCACGTTGCCCGACATGATGGAGGTCGCCCACGAGGCCATCCAGGGCGCGCACGTGCCAATCCAGCAGGTCGGCATCCACAACTTCAAGCTGCCGCTCAAATACCGCACCAAGGCCGGCAAGGTCCTCACGCTCGAGACCAGCGTCACCGGCACCGTGTCGCTCGAGGCCGAGCTGAAGGGCATCAACATGAGCCGCATCATGCGGACCTTCTACGAGCACAAGGACGAGGTCACCACCGGCGAGTGGATGGGCAAGATCCTCAAGGCCTACCTGCGCAAGGTGGAGACAAAGGACGCGCGCCTGAAGATCGCCTTCTCCTACCCGATGCTGCGGCCGAGCCTGCGCACGAATCTCGCAGGCTACCAGTTCTACTCCGTGGCGTTCGAGGGCGTGATGACACGCGACGGCCGCTACCGCCGCTTCATCCACTTCGACTTCGTCTACTCGTCGGCCTGCCCGTGCTCCGCGGAGCTGACCGAGCACGCCCGCGCTCAGCGCGGCGCCTACGGCGTGCCGCACTCGCAGCGCAGCAAGGCCCGCATCACCCTGGAGGAGGTCGAGGGCAGGAAGATCTGGATCGAGGACGTTCACGCCCTCTGCCTCAAGGCGCTCCAGACCGAGACGCAGGTCATGGTGAAGCGCGAGGATGAGCAGGCCTTCGCCGAGCTCAACGGCGCCTACCTGAAGTTCGTCGAGGACGCCGCGCGGCTGCTCTACAAGGAGTTCGACGCCGACCAGCGCATCGCCGACTTCCGCATCGCCTGCTCGCACCTCGAGTCGTTGCACTCGCACGATGCGGTCAGCGTCATCTGCAAGGGCGTGAAGGGCGGCTTCACCGCCGACTTCATGGACTTCGGCTCGCTGCTGTGCTGAGGTAGGAATTCTCCGCGGATGACGCGGATTAACGCGGATAAGGAAGCCGATGATTCACGAAAAACTCAGTGGGGAAATCATCGGTGCTGCCATGGCGGTGCTCAATGAGCTGGGGCCGGGCTTGGACGAGAAGCTTTACGAGCGCGCATTGGTTATCGAATTGCGAAAACGAGGACATGCCGTGGACCAGCAGAAATCATTTCCCGTGCATTACTCAGGCGAACTGATTGGTAACCTGATTCCTGACACCATGGTCGACGGCTTGGTCATAGCGGACCCCAAGGTGGTTGAGGCATTCAATGAAACCCACACGCGTCAGATGATTGGCTATCTGGCCATCACCAAGCTTAAGCTGGCCCTGTTGCTGAATTTTAAGCACGCCAAACTCGATTGGAAACGTATTGTCCGGGAATCCCATGACTAATCCGCGTCTATCCGCGCTATCCGCGGGAAATTTCGAACCCGTCATTCTCATCACCGGCGCCTCGCAGGGTATCGGCGCGGCCATCGCGCAGGTGTTCGCCGCCGAGCTGCCCGGCGCCCGGCTGGCACTCGTGGCGCGCAACGAGCAAAATCTCCGCGCCACCGCGCGCGAGTGCCTCAAGCTCGGGGCCGAGGTGGAACTCTTTCCCTGCGACGTGACCAAGGAGAAGGCCGTCGCCGCGATGGCCCGCGCCGTGGGCAAGCATTTCGGCCCGGTGGACGTGCTCATCAACAACGCCGGGGCGTTCACCATGGCGCCGTTCGCGAAGACGAGCGCGGCCGCGTTCGACGACATGATCGCCACCAACCTGCGCAGCGCGTTCCTGGTTACCCAGGCTTTCCTGCCCGCGATGACGAAGCGAAAGCGTGGCGACGTGTTTTTCATGAGCTCGATCGCGGGGCTCGGCGCCTACCCGCAGGCGGCGGCGTATTGCGCCGCGAAATTCGGTGTGACCGGCCTCGCCAAGGTGCTGCGCGCCGAAACGAAGGACGCGGGCGTCCGCGTGTGCTGCGTGCATCCCGGTGCGACCTGGTCGCCGTCGTGGAGCAAGTCCGGCGTGAAGCCGCAGCGCATCATGCCGGCCGAGGACATCGCGCGGGCGATCCTGGATGTTTACCGCCTCAGCCGCCGGACGGTGGTCGAGGAGATCGTCCTCCGGCCGCAGCTGGGCGACCTGTGAGGTGGAGCGCCTTGACCCCAAGGCGCTGATGGATTCGCGCCCTGGGAAAACGCGCCGAGGTCAGCGCGTTCCACCCGGGCTACAGGCGGGGAGCGAAAAAGTTCCGCGGGGAAGATTTTTCCCGCGGAAAAAATTCCGGGACCGCACCCGCCGTCCGGCCGGGCTGTCGCTAGCGTCATGACAACCTTGCACGCTTACGGCTTCCTGCTGCTGGGTGGGGTGTTGCACCTGCTGCCGCTGGTGTCACCGGCCCAGTTCCCGCCCGACAGTCTCGACGGGGCGAACACCAGTGCGCTCTGGCTCCAGTGCATGGGCTGGGTCAACGGCGGCATTGGCACGGTCTATCTCTGGCTCCTCGAGATGCGGCCCTTCGTGGTGCATGTGCTCGCCTGGCGGCCGGCGCTGGACTTCTACGAGGGACTGGAGTCGTCCCTCGCCGACGAGCACGAGCGCGGCGCGGCGTGAGGTCCGGTCAGGCTTCGCCGAGGTTCTTGGGATCGGCCTCGACCTCCTGGCAGGCGCGGATGAAGGACGCGGCGCTCCACGCCTGGAACGCCTTGCCCATGGGCCGGCCGGTCGTGCCGTGGGCCCACTCGTTGAATTCCCACTCCTGGTCGCGGCCGAGCTGGTTGAGCTGGGCGAGCCGCACCAGTTCGCGGCAGGCGACCTCGTGGAAGCCGAGCCGGTGGATGAAGCGCACCCACATGCCGCCGATGAACGGCCAGATGCCGCCGTTGTGGTAATGGTGCGGCAGGTTGAGCAGGTTGACCGTGTAATAGGCGCGCCAGTCGGGGTCGCCCGCCTGCACGACCGGATAGAGGTTGGCGACGGGCCACGGCTGGTTCACCCCGACCCCCCACATGAAACGGAACGCGGTGCGGGCGCGGTCCACGTCGAGCAGGTTCATGAGGAACGCGAGGACGTTGGCGTAAACGTCGCAGCGCCAGTTGAAGGCGAAGGGCGTGATCTCGGCCAGCAGGTATTGGGTGTCGCCCAGGCCGCTCTGGCGGTCGGCGAAGCGGTTCTGGTTGGCCGGCGGCCCCGCGGGGTCGCCGGCCTTGGTGGTGGGCCAGAAGACGTCGAGCACGCGGGTGCGGATGCGCTGCGACCAGCGGAGGTAGTCGGTGGCGCGCGCGTGCTGGCCCATCAGCTCGAGGATGCGGCCGTAGCAGACGTTGGCCCGATACCAGAGCACCTCGTCGTAAAGCACGTTGTAACTGCGGCCGAAGAGGTCGGTCCAGTCGCCGGCCTCGGGGATCTCGAGCAGGCCGTCGTTGTTGCTGTCGTGTGCGCTGAGCCAGTTCATGATGGACTGCAGGCGGTCGGCGTGCCGGTAGAGCAGGGAGTGGTCGCCGGTGCGCATGGCGTAGTTGTGCACGGCGATGAGGAGCCAGAGGCCGCTGTCGATCGAGCAGATGCTGCCGACGCCGGAATAGTCCGGCTGGCCGTCGTCGATGCGCACGTTGGCGGGGATCTGGCCGGTGGGCGTGGTGGCGCTGAGCAGCGTTTCCAGCGTGCGCACGCCGGCGGACAGCACCTCCTCGTCCTGCACCTGCAGGGTGTTCCAGACCGTGATGGCGCCGTCGCGCGCCCACACGCTGCGGTAGTTCACGTCCGTGCCGGTGACGGTGTTGTCCGCGAGGGAGCAGGCGGAGAAGCCGAGCGGCGTGATGTTCTTCTGCAGGGCGAGCAGGGCCTGCTCGTAGGCGGTGGCGAGGAAGACCTTCTCCTTGTCGCTGAGCGAGCCGAGCTTGGTGCCGGTGAAGAGCATCCGGAAGCCGGGCTCCATCTTGGCGCGGGTCTGGCGGGTCTTCTCCTTGGTCGGCAGCACGCAGACGACGCCGTAGTGGCAGAGGCCGTCGAGCACGCCGTCGGCCAGGATCTGGCGCGAGCTGTAGGTTGGCACATCCACCGTGGCCTCGTAGAGCTCGGGCAGGGCGTTCTCCACGATGATGCCGCGCACGCCCGGCAGGCGGAACATGCTGGCGTCGTTGCCGGTGTCGCCGGCGACGAGCACGGTCTCGAGGGGGATCTGCAGCCGCGCACACAGCCAGCGCAGCGCCCCGCCCTTGGTGGCGTGGCGCGGCAGCACGTCGAGGTCGCGGCCGCTGGAATAGACGAGCTTCACGCCGAGCCGGGCCTCGCCGAGCCGGCGCCGGAGTTCGCGGATGTCCTCGGGCCGGGCCCCGTCGAGGAACCAGCTCGACTTGAACTCGTGCTGGAACTCGTCCGGCTGCGGCCGGACGCCGGGAAACTGCGCCACGAGTTCCCGCACCCGCACCCGGTCCCAGCCGTCGGCCAGGTGGACGTGCAGCTCATCGAGCATGCGGCCGGCCGGCACGTCGAACACCTGCGTGCCGACACCGCCGATGTAGTAGTCGGCCGGCGGCAGCGTGCCGTCGTCCACGAAGCGGCGCAGGTCGTCGACGAGCCGCCCGCTGTTGTAGACCAGCAGCGGGCGGGCCTCGGCCGCGAGGGCGGTCCAGGCCGTCTTGAAGCGCTGGCTGGACTCGGGATTGCCGAGCAGGGTGCCGTCGAGGTCGGCGCTGAAGAGGCGGATGGAAGGGCTCATGCTCAGTCCCCGTCGTTCCACGGTTCGTCCCATTCGTTGTCGGAGAAGGCGAGGGTGGTGGCGCGCGCCTCGATGAGGCTGACGAGCTGCTGCGCGATGCCCGTCCAGGTGAAGAGGCTGCGGGCCTTGTGCGCGCCCATCCGCGAGAGGCGGGCGGAGAGGCGCGGGTGCTTGAGCACCTTCACGATGGAGATGCCGAGGTCCTCCGGGTCGAAGGGGTCGGCGTAGAGCGCATGCCGGCCGAAGGTGACGGCGCGGTAGAGGCCGCCCTGGGTGGTGACCACCGCCGGGGTGCCGCAGGCCATCGCCTCGATGGCCGTCATGCCAAAGGGTTCGTAACGGCTGCTGAGCACGAAGACGTCGGCCGCCCGGTAGTGATCCGCCAGGTCGGCGTCGGCGATGAAGCCCGCGAACTTCACGCGCTCCGCCAGGCCGAGGGTGCCGGCCTGCGCCTGGAGGTCGTCGAGGAGCGCCTGCTCCTTGGCGTTCGGCTCAAGACCGCCGACGGCGAGGTGCAAGACGGCGTCGGGCAGGCGGGAGGCGACGATCGCAAAGGCGTTCAGCAGCAGGTCGTAGCCCTTGTTGCGGGCGAGCCGGCCGATCGCGAGGATGACCCGGCCCCGGAAGCCAAGCCGGGTGCGGACGGCCTCGCGCGAGGCGGCGCTGACCGGAAAGAAACGGTTGTCGTCGTAGCCCGGCGGGATCATGGCCACCTGCGCGGCGGGGGCGCCGTAGTCCTTCACGATCATGTCCACCTGGTCGGGCGTGGTGGCGATGACCTGGGCGCAGGTGCGGTAGAGCAGCCGCTCCTCCTTGATCCGTTGGGTGAAGTTATACTTCTGCTCGAAGTTCGCGACGTCGTCCGGGAAATCCTTTTCCATGAGCTGTCTTTTCCAGGCGCCCAGCGAGTGCGGGGTGTGCACATGCGGGACGTCCAGTGCCTCGGCCAGGCGCTGGGTGGCGAAGCCGGCGTCCCAATAGTGGCTGTCGAAGAACTGGTATTGGAGGGCGTGCTTTTTGATGAAGCGGAGGGCGTGCTCGGCCCATTCGCCGAGGTGGCGGACGAGGTATTCCTTGTCGAGGAAGTTGCGGCCGCCGCACGGCACGCGGAGGACGCGCACGCGGTCGTTGACCACGTCGATCTCCGGCTGGTCCTCGAAGCGGCGCGTCCAGATGTCGACCTCGAAGCCGAGCTGGGCGAGTTTTTTGGACAGTTCGAGGACATAGACCACCTGGCCGCCGGTGTCGGCCGCCCCCAGCGGGGGTTCGGCGGCGACGTAGCCGTGGGTGGAGACCATGCCGATGCGCGGTAACGCAGACTCAGGATTCAATCCTAGCATGATGGTGATGGATTTGGCCCCCGCCGGCTGAGTCGCCGGCGGCAGCGGGTTGGCGTTGACGCGGCCGGGACCGCGGCCCCGGAGGTTCCGGGGCGGTGACGCCGTCCGTCTTTCTCGCCGGGTGCACCGGGGGTGGCTCGGGCTGGAAGGGGCGGACGACCCCGTTTCACCGACAGGCGCGGCGGCGGGAGGTGCCCCATTATTTCCCGGCGCGGGGCACTTGCCTCCCGCCGGACGGCCCCGCAAAGTGCCGCCATGCCGCCGTCGCGCCAGACCATCCTCGTCGTGGAAGACGAGGCCGCCATCGCCGAGACGATCGTCTATGCGCTGGCGACCGAAGGTTTTGCGCCGGTCTGGAAAACCACCGGGCGGGAGGCGCTGGCGGTGCTGGCGAAGGAGCCGGTCGCGTTTGTCGTGCTCGACGTCGGCCTGCCCGACATGAACGGCTTTGATGTCTGCCGCGAACTGCGCCGGCGGCACGCCGTGCCGGTGATTTTCCTGACGGCCCGCAGCGGCGAGGTGGACAAGGTCGTTGGGCTGGAGCTCGGCGCCGACGATTATCTGGCCAAGCCCTTCAGCCCGCGCGAACTCACGGCCCGCATCCGCGCCGTGCTGCGCCGGAGCAACCCCGACCGGGTCGGGGCCGGGAATGCGCCGGCCGGCTGGACGCATGACACGGCGAAGTGCCGGATCAGCTTCCGGGGGAAACCGCTCGACCTGACCCGCAACGAATACCGTCTGCTTGGCGCGTTGCTGGCGGCGCCCGGCCGGGTGTTCAGCCGCGAGCAGCTGATGACGGCGGCGTGGGACGATCCCGGCGCTGCGCTCGACCGCACGGTGGACGCGCACATCAAGATGCTCCGGGCCAAGCTCCGCGAGGCCGGGCCCGAGGCCGACCCGATCGTGACGCACCGCGGGCTGGGTTATTCGCTGCGGGAAGCATAAGACCATGCACGGCAACGGACCTTCTACACCAAGGCCGCAAAGGTCGCGAAGCCGGCCTGCATTTCAACAGACGGATCCTTTGCTGCCTTTGCGGCCTTGGTGTAAAATCAGATTGGTCGTATTCCTGGCATGAAGATCCGCACGGCGATCTTCTCCGTCTACGTGGGGGCGACGCTCATCGGGTTTGCGGCCGTGATGGCGCTGGTGCTGCGCGACGTGCGCTTGCGCTACGTGGAATCGATGCGGCGCACCTTGGGCGACACGGCGGCGCTCATGGCGGGCTTCGCCGCGCCCGGCGCGCCGGGCAACGATTGGGCCAAGCGACTGGCTGCGATGCCGGCGCAGCCCAACCTGCTCCGGGTGTTTGCCTGCGACCGGACCGGCCGCGTGCTGTTCGATTCGGCCGGGCGCGACGTGGGCCGGACTTATGCCTGGACGATGACCGGCGGCGGCCGCGTGGCATCCGAGAATTACACCGTGACCAACGTAGCCGAGGTCGGCAACGAGCTGCGGGTGGCGGCGCCGGTGCGGCGGGAAGGCGCCCTAGTGGGCTGGGTCGGAGTCGGTCGGCCGCTGGCCACCGTGGCCGAGGGCATCAGCCACGCCCGCTGGCAACTGGTCTGGTCGGCGGGCGCGATCGGCCTCGTCATGGTGGTGGCCGGCTGGTGGATCGCCGCGCGCCTGACGCGTTCGCTTGAGCGCCTGACGGCCTACGTCCGGAATGTCCGGGACGGTCGCGGGCCTGCGCCGCCCCAATCGCGGGCGACGGAGATTGCCGAGCTCAGCCGCGCGTTCGAGGAGATGCGGGACGCGCTCGAGGGCCGGCAGCACGTCGAGCGCTACACGCAGGCGCTGGCCCACGAGGTGAAGGCGCCGCTGGCGGCGATCCGCGGCGCGGCCGAATTGCTGGACGAGGCCATGCCGGTGGAGCAGCGGCAGAAATTTCTCGGCAATATCCGGAGCGAGTCGGCCCGCATCCACCGGATCATCGACCGGCTGCTCGAGCTTTCGTCACTCGAGGCGCGCAAGCAGCTGCGCCAGACCGAAACCCTGTCCGCCGGCCGGGTGGCCGCGGAGGCGGTCGACGTGGTGCGGCCGGCCGGCGCGGCGCGCGGGATCGGGTTGAAGCTCGCGGCCGGGGGCGAGACGACGATCCGGGGCGAGGCGGTCCTGCTGCGCGAGGCGCTGGTCAACCTGCTGCAAAACGCGCTGGAGTTTTCGCCGGCCGGCGGCGAGGTGACGCTCACGGTGCGGCCGGGACCGGGCCGGGTGGAGTTTGTGGTCGAGGACCGGGGACCGGGGGTGCCGGACTACGCGCTGGCGCGGGTGTTCGAGCGGTTCTATTCGCTGCCGCGCCCGGGCTCCGAGAAAAAGAGCACCGGTCTCGGGCTGGCGCTGGTGCGCGAGATCGCCCACCTGCACGGCGGCGAGGCCACGCTCACCAACCGGCCCGACGGCGGGGCGTGTGCAACGCTATGGGTGCCGGTCTCCTGAGGGATTGCCACAAAAAGGCACAAAAAACACTGCGGGCGGATGAGACCTGCAAGGCGCCTATAGGCGCGCGGTGGAATTCCGCTGTCGGCCGAAATTATCTTTGTGCCTCTTCGTGGCCAATGATTCGAATGAATTCCCGCCGATTTCATTCGGACTTCACACTGGCTTCACACAGGCCGGGCAGGATGGTGGCATGGATACCGCACAATTTGTCCCTTCCCCCTGGTTCAAACGCTGGGGGTGGCTTTACCGGCCGGTGCACCCGCTCGGTTTTGTCACGGTCCTGGCCGCCCTCGCGTTCGTCGCCCAGGTCTTCTTGGCCATCGACCGCCAGTCGCACTCGGTCAGCGACACCCTGTATCGCTTCTACACCTACGCGGCGCCGACCTTCCTCGGCCTGATGTGGATCGCGTCGCGCACCAGCGATGAGAACGGGGGTGGTCGATGAACGCCGAACCTCCCGTCATTTCCGCTCCAGCCCGGAGCCGCAGCCAGGTAACCGTCAAACTGCTGCTGATCGGCATCCTCGTGCTGCTGCTGCACGTGCCGCTCAACCTCGTCAACAACCTGCGGCAGGAACGCAGCGCCAACCGCGAGGCCGCCCACGCACGGCAGGCCGTGGCGGTGCTGGTCCGCGGCGGGGAGGACCGCCGGGTGGCCGCCCCCGAGCCGGACTACAATCCCGCCGTCGCCGCGGCCGAGGGCTACCGCATGGTCGAGCGCTCGCTCAAGCACAGCGTGTTGGTGCTGACGCTCGTGTTCACGGCGTTCTTCCTGTTCGAGACCCTCGCGGGTCTGCGGTTGCACGCGGTGCACTACGGCCTGGTCGGCGCGGCGCTCTGCCTTTTCTACCTGGCCTTGTTGGCGCTCGGCGAGGTGCTGACGCCGGGCTTGGCGTATGTCGGCGCCGCGGTGGCGTCGTCGCTGCTCATCGTCTGCTACAGCATCTCGATCCTGCACAGCTATGGCCGGGCCTCCTCGATCGCGGTGCTGCTGGCCGTCGAGCACAGCGTGCTCTACGTGGTGCTGCGGATGGAGGACTACGCGTTGCTCGCCGGCACGGCGGCGCTGTTCGCCGCCCTGGCCGGGCTGATGTTCTTTACCCGCAACGTCGACTGGTTCGCCCAGGAGGCGGGCAAGGAGGCCGCGCCTTAAAGCTGATTTCTCCCGCCCGCGTCGCGGGCCAGGGAGTTGTGCGACGCCGGCCGGTGCTCTTGAAAAGCGCCGGCCGGCCCAAGCCGGAAACAACATGAATCCAACTCAACCCGATCCACCGTCGCCGGCGATCATCAAGGATGCCCTGAAGTTCTGGGAACTGGGCCGCCTCGGCTACAACGCCGTGCTCGCCATCGTGACCGTGACGTGGGTCGTCCTCACCTGGCCGCATTTCGCGCCCGCCTTCACGTGGCGCGGCGGCCTGCTGCTGCTGGTGCTGGCGGCGATCGCCAACGTGCTCTACTGCGCGGCGTATCCGGTCGACCTGCTGCTGCAGCACACCGAACTGCGCCCGCTCTGGCGGCAGTGGCGCTGGCTGCTCTGGGTTTCCGGCACGCTGTTCGCCCTGATGCTCACCTGCTACTGGATTGCCGACGAAATCTATCCCTACGTCGAGGAGGCCACGCGACCGCTATGGTAGCATGCGGCCTAAAGCAGTGTCTGCTGGTTTGATCCGCGTGGACTTGATGGTGGAGGAAATGAGATCGTGGCGTTAAGAAACAGGCAGATTTAGGAACTCAGAGATTTTTCTTCCCCCGCTTGTATTCAGTGTTAGGTGTGCGGCGCGGCTTTCTGAGGAATTATAGACGACGATGTTTCTGTGATGCGGTAAATCCCACTCGCTGCCCTTTCGCGTGACAATAATGGTTGCCGCACCACTACGGGCTTTGGGAACCAGCACATCGTGAACGTAGGTTTTTGCTAGCTTGGCACTCAACAAGGAGTTTTTGACGGAGGCTGGTAAGTGGAAGCTTCTGGAGTGATAAGGATAAAGCTCTATGCAGGCTAGATTCCTGGAAACAAAGCGCAGTGCGTCTGTCCAGCTGAAGCGGCGATGCTTGCAAGCCGCCATAAGCACCTTGTCTAACTTTGCGCTCCAATATCGATAGCCACCGGTCCAAGCGAATCGCGGGTTCAGACTAATCATCGGGAAATCATTGGGATGAATTCTCTGTCTCAAGGAATCTACTAGGGCTGATCGAAAATCTGAACAATGTGTTTCCGAGTAATAGTCCACTTCACTGAATCCAGGATTCAGCATCAATATGAAGACTTTGGCGCTTTGGAGGTTTCCCACAAAAGGGACGGGTATCAGCCCCAAATGCAGCATATGCGCTTTCTCCGGCTGAGAGAAGTTGGGATCGGCAATGTAGCTGTCAAAACTTGAGTATTGATGGACAAGAGATCTGCCCTTGTAGGGTTCGAGGAGTTTTTCATCTCCGTTAAGAATGTTGCTCCCCTTTCTCGGGGAGAATCGATTCCACGCCTTGAGGAGCGGATGATGAGCCTTCACAGCAGCGTCTGCTGATCACCCGTAACGGCTTTCAGCCCGATGGCGCCGTAGCCCTTCGCCGTGAGGATGCGGCCCTGCGCCGTGCGGGCCAGGTATCCTTCCTGGATGAGGAACGGCTCGTGGACTTCCTCGAGCGTCTCCGCCTCCTCGCCGACGGCGATGGCGATGGTGCCAAGGCCGACGGGGCCGCCGGCGTAATTCTCCGCCATCAGGCGCAGCACGCGCTTGTCCATCTCGTCGAGGCCGGCGGCGTCGATTTCTAAAAGTTCGAGCGCGGCGGCGGCGACGGGCTGCGTGATCCGGCCTTGGGCTTTCTCGGAAGCATAGTCGCGGCAGAAATTGACGAGGTTGTTGGCGATGCGCGGCGTGCCGCGGGCGCGCTTGGCGATTTCCTGCGCGCCGCCGTCGTCGAGCTCGACCTTGAGCAGGCCGCAGCTGCGGCGGACGATGCCCTCGAGCGTGCTGCGCTCGTAGTAGTCAAGGCGGGTGTTGAGCGTGAAGCGCGAGCGCAGCGGCGCGGTGAGCAGGCCGGAGCGGGTGGTCGCGCCGATGAGCGTGAACCTCGGGATCGAGAGACGCACGCTGCGGGCGTTGGGTCCCTGGTCGATCATGATGTCGAGGCGGAAGTCCTCCATCGCGGAGTAGAGATACTCCTCGACGGTCTTCGGAATGCGGTGGATCTCGTCGATGAAGAGGATGTCGCCCTCCTCCAGGTTGGTCAGCAGGCCGGCGAGGTCGCCCGCTTTCTCGATGACGGGGCCGGAGGTGACGCGGACGTTGCGGCCGAGCTCGTGGCCGAGGATGAAGGCAAGGGTGGTCTTGCCGAGGCCCGGCGGGCCCGAGAGCAAAATGTGGTTCAGGGCCTCGCCGCGCCGCTTGGCGGCGCCGACCATGACCTTGAGGCGCTCGACGGTCTTGGGTTGGCCGGCGAAGTCGGCGAACGAAAGCGGGCGCAGCGCGGCCTCGGCCGGCGAAACGGGGGACGTCAGGGCCGTGGTGAGAAAGTCGGAGCCCTTGGGGTTGGAGTCGTTCTGAGCCATAAGGTGTTTCCGATCCGATTACACAGAGGGCACAGAGCCTGACGCACAGAGGACAGGGAGGCTGTGCAGCAAGTGGCGGTTTAGTCGGAAACGACTCATTAAACAGGGAAGGGGTTTTTGCTCTGTGAACTCTGTGGGCTGGGCTCAGTGATCTCTGTGAAATGGATCAGAATCACTTCCACTCCACTTCGGCGCCGAGGCTGCGGAGGTTCTCCACGAAGTTCGGGTGGGCGCGCTTGATGGTGTCGGCGTTCTTGACCACCGACTTCCCCGGGATGCTGGCGGCGACCATGTAGAGCGCAACGGCGGCGCGGATGATGTAAGGCGCCTCGGCGTTGGCCGGGCGCAGCGGCTTGGCGCCGAAGACCGTGATGCGATGCGGGTCGCTGACGACGATGTGCGCGCCGAACTTCGACAGCTCGGACATCCAGGTGAAGCCGCCCTCGTAGACCTTGTTCCAGAACATCACCGTGCCCTCGGCGCGGACGGCCAGCGCGATCATGACCGGCAGCAGGTCGACGGGGAAATACGGCCACGGCGCGGCCTCGATCTTCGGCAGCAGGTTCGAGGTGAAGGGCTCGGTGACGACCAGCTTCTGCTTCTTGCGGACGAAGGCGGTGTCGCCGTCGTATTCCACCTTCACGCCCAGCTTGGCGAAGGAGCGGTTGATGAGATCGAAGTGCTGCGGCACGGAGTTTTTCACGCGCACCTCGCCGCCGGTGATGGCGCCGAGCGCGAGGAAGGTGACGACCTCGTGGTGGTCGGTGTTGATGGTGAACACGCCGCCCTTGAGCTTCGCCACGCCGGTGACGGTGAGCTGGCTGGTGCCGAGGCCGGTGATCTTCGCGCCCATGGCGGCGAGCACGGCGCAGAGGTCCTGCACGTGCGGCTCGCTCGCGGCGTTGAGGAGGACCGACTCGCCCTCGGCGAGGACGGCGGCCATGACGAAATTCTCGGTGGCGGTGACCGACATGTAGTCCGGCCAGTGGCGGGCGCCCGTGAAGCGGCCCTTGAGCGACAGCTTCAGGTCGCCGTTGTGCGTCACCTTCGCGCCGAGTTTTTCGAGGATCTCGAGGTGCGGATCGAGTTCGCGGATGCCGAGCGAGCAGCCCTTGGCGTTGGTCGGCAGCGTGATCTTCTTCATGCGCTGCAACAGCGGCGCGAACAGCAGGACGGACGAGCGCATGCCGGCGGGCAGCTCGCCGTTGAGGCGGCCGGCGTCGAAGGCCGAGTGATCGAGCGCGATGGTGCCGGCGGCGCGGTCCCACGCGACCACCGAGCCCTGCTCGGCGAAGAAGTTCACGAGCTTCTCGACGTCGGTGATGTGCGGGACGTTGCGGAGGACGACCTTGGCGTCCGTGAGCAGCGTCGCGCAAAGAATGGGCAGGACGGAGTTCTTGTTGCCCGACGGTGTGATGGTGCCGCTCAGGGGTTTGCCGCCGTGGATGATGAGATCGGACATCGTCGGAAAGTGTGGGAGCCTGCTTGCAGGCGAGGCCTTGGTCGTTCGCGGCCATGGTCGCCTGCAAGCAGGCTCCTACAACCGGCAAAGAAAAAGGCGTCCGCGGAAGCGGACGCCTTTGAATCGATTCGCGCGGGGCGCGCGGAGCAAGGTTTAAGTGGCTCAGATGCCGCCCTGGCGGCTGCCTTCGCCGCCGCCGCCGGAGCGCTCGCCCCGGAAGCCGCCGCGACCACGGCCACCACGGCCGCGACCACGGCCACCTTCGCCGCCGCCCTGATAACCGCCACCCTGGCCGCCGCGATTGCGGCCGCCCCGGTGACGACGCTGGCCGCCTTCGCGCTGGAACTCGCCGTGGGCGCTGGGCGCCGCGGCGGGTTGCGGGGAGGAAGAACCGCCGAAGAGGGACTTCAGCCAGCCGAAGAAACCGCCGGATTTGGCGGGAACCTCCGCGGAGGTCTCGAGGGCGCGCTCGGGAGAACCATGGGCCGGACGATCGCTGCGTTCGGGACGCTCGCTCCGCTCACGCGGGGCGCCGCCGTAGTTGCGCGGGGTGGGCACATAGGTGTGGCCCGGGCGCACATAGAGGAACTGCGGGGGAATCGAGGCGATGTCCACCGGCTCGTCGGCCGGACGCTCGCTCCGCTCTTCGCGGCGCGGACGGTCCGAACGGGGCTCGCGGGCGGGCTTGAAGCCTTCGCTCTCCCAGGTCTGGGCGGGCGCGGTCTTTTGCTGGGCCGGCTCGAGGATGTTCAGTTCCGCGGGCTCGTCCTGGTGGACGGGAGCCGCGGTCGGAGCGACATCGGCCACGGGGGCCGAATATTCGCGGGTGGGAGCCTCCGGGGCGCGCGGAGCGCGGACCGGGGCGGGGGTGATGGCGAACGGCGCCGGTTCAAACGGCGCCGGAGCGGGAACGGACGCCGCCGGCGTTTCGGCCGGGGCGAACGGATTCTGGTATTCACGCGGAGCGTTGACGACTTCGATGGCGGTCGGCGTGTATTCAGCGGCGGCCGCGGTGGAGGCGGCGGGACCGGCAGCCGGGCGTTTACCGCGGGCGAGGCCCGAGCCACGGGTGGAGCCGAATGTAGGGAACGCGGCGTCAGGCGCCGGGGTGGTCGCGGTGGCTTCGGCAGGAGCACCGGACGATTCTGTGGAGGACATGTCTATCTATGTTGTTGGTTTGAAAGCGCCTGCCAAGGGGTGGCGGCGCGGGTAGTGGATGCCAGCCGGAGCTCGAAAATCTTGCTCAACAGCGGCAATAACGCGCCAACGTCGGTTATTCACAGCAGCAGGGCAACTTAATTTTCCCGGGCGGCGGGCTTGCCAGCCGCCGGAGGGGCTCCCACGCTCCCCAACCATGGACAAACTTGAGGAGATCTTTCGTATGCAAGATGCGCTGAATAAGCGCATTGGAGTGAATCTGCCCCCGCCGACCGACGAGGAAAAGGCGAAGTGGATCCTTAATTATACCCGGGCCATGCAGCAGGAGACGGCCGAGCTGATCGACAGCGTGCCATGGAAGTGGTGGGCCAAATACCAGAAGTTCGACGAGCAGAACGCCAAGGTCGAAGTCGTGGACCTTTTCCACTTCCTGGTATCGCTGGCGCAGACCCTCGGCATGACGCCGGACGATGTCTACCAGGCCTACGTGAAGAAGAATGCCGTGAACCACCAGCGGCAGGAGAGCGGCTACGTCAAGAAGGACGAAGCCGACTCGAAGCACATCTGAGGCCGAGTGGGGCGAAGGTGGAACGCGGCCTCGGCACGCGTTTTCAAAATTCGTGGGTGACGAAACCCGTCTGGAAGCCGGGTTCCACCTCAATTCCATTCCAAGACGAGAAGCGACACGCCCTGCCGCGGGAGCTTGAACTCCAGCGCGGCGTATTGCTTGGGATCGGGAGCGACGGGCGAGCCCGTCGAGCTGGCCGAGGAGCTTCTGGTCGTCCTTCATCGTGGCATAATTCGGCTCGTCGGCGCCGAAGTAGCGCCAGAAGGTGCGCAGCGGTCCGGCGGTTGACGCGGCGCCGACGTTGATCGTGACGAGAAATGCGGCCGGGGCGGTTTCGGCAAACGCCGGACCGACAAGCAACGCGGCGGCCAGGGTCAGGACCGGATGGGTTTCATGGGCGGGGTCCGCCAAGCCAAGCAGGCGTCGCGCGGCGTGCGAAGCCAAAGTGTTCTTGCAGTTGGAGCCGTGCGACCTGACTTACTGCCAGTCGAGCGCTATCTTTTCTTGGGACGTGTCAACTCGTTGTATTTATTTACGTCAGCTTGCGCCCCATCCATATCGCCGGAAAGGGATCTCAGGTTGGCGCGGTCCTTGTAGTATCGGGCATCTTCAGGTGTCAGCCGGATAGCTTCATCCAAGTCCGTCAGTGCGGCCTCCACGCGCGAGGGATTCGAGGTGTCGGCAACCTTGACCTCGCTTCGCTGCCAATAGGCTTCCGCGTGAGTGGGAAAGAGTTTTATGGTTTCGTCTGCGCGAGCGAGTGCTACGGACAGGCTTCCCATAAGGCGCAAAGTATAGACACTCCAGACATAGGCCTCCGGCTTGTCCGGGCTGAACAGCAGGGCTTTGTTGAAATCCGCCAGCGCCCCTGGGTAATCGCGCGTGTGAACGCGGGCATTGCCACGATACATATAGCTTTCGGATTGTGCGGGCTGCAGTTCGATCAGTTTATCAAAATCGCGGATCGCCGATGCATGGCGATCGGTTGCTGCCAAAAGCTTCCCGCGCATGACGTAGTAGTTGGCCTCAGTAGGCTGCAACCGAATGGCTTCGGCGTAATCGACCAGTGCCCCAATGGTGTCGCCATTTTTCTCTTTGGCCATGCCTCGTAGAGCATACCCGTTGCCCACATTCGGATGGAGTTCGATAATCCGATCCAGCACGACGATGGCTCCCATATAGTCGCCGCGTAGGTATTTCTCTTGGGTCTTTTGCAGCAAGTCGGTCGGGATTTGTGCGCGACCGCATATTGCGACGAGGGTAAGAATGGCCAGGTATTTGGGTGAGATATTCATGGTGCCCCTTTCACACCACCGCCACGAAGGTGCCGGAAAACTCGACGGCGGGCTTGCCGTCCTTGCCCTCGACGACGGCCTCGAGCTCCATGCGGGCCTTCTTGTGGCGCTGCAGGTCGCGGATGAATTCCTTCACCACTGCGGCCGGCGGGCGGATGCAGATGGCGCGGAGGGTGCCGGTGACCGGGGCGCGGTAATAAGCCTGGCTGCGCTTCACCACGACGTGGCCATCGATGCCGGCCTCGCGCAACAGCGTCCAGAGCCCCGCGTAGCAGGCGAGGGTGGGCAGGGCGTGGAGCGAGCCGCCGAACGCGGTGCCGAGATGGTTCACATTCCGGTCGAGCGGCGCCTCGAGCACGAGCCGCCTGGCGTTGCTCTCGGCGACGTGCAGGCCCATGGCGCGCGTCAGCGGGATCTTCTCGTGCAGGAAAGCCTCGAGGCCTTTCGCCGACATACTTTCGGGAACCAGATCGCTCATGAATGGAAGAAAGGGATTACCACGGAACACACGGAATACACAGAAAGGTTTTGGCCACAAAAAGGCACAAAAGTGCACAAAAAGAAAGGCCCCTTGCTTGAAGATTTTTCGTGCGTTTTTGCGCCTTTTTGTGGCCATGGAGTTTTTCGCTTTCGGGGGATCCGGCGCACAGCAGGGCAAAAGACACAAAAACGAGCCGGCCTGTCCGGAATCGCCTTGGTCGTTCGTTGTATTAATGAACCCTCCAAAAAATCATGACGCACTCCTCCCAATATCTCCTGCTCCTCCACCAGCCCGGCACCGGTCCCGGCCCCACGCCGGAGGAGCTGCAAAAGATCATGGCGCGCTTCGGCACATGGATGGAGGGACTCTCCGCCAAGGGCATCGTCGCGGGCACCAACGGGCTCGAGCCCACCGGCAAGGTCCTGCGCGGGCCGGGCGGCGCGGTCATCACCGACGGACCCTACGCCGAGGCGAAGGAGATCGTCGGGGGCTACATCCTGATCAACGCGGCGAGCCTGGACGAGGCGGTCGCCATCGCCCGCGGCTGCCCCGGACTCGACCACCGCCTCGCGGTGGAAGTGCGCCCGGTGAAGCCGCGATAACATCAAGCCCGATCCTTTTCACCACGGATTGCACGGATCAAAAGAGAACGAGAACTTCATCCGTGTATATCCGGGTCATCCGTGGTTAAAAAGATCATGGATTGCCGGCCTAACTGCGGCGCGTGCTGCATCGCTCCCTCGATCTCTTCGCCGATCCCCGGCATGCTGCACGGCAAGCCGGCGGGGATTCCCTGCGTGCAGCTGCGGCCCGACATGCGGTGTGCTCTATTCGGAAAGCCAGAGCGACCGGCCGTGTGCGTGAATCTCCGACCTACGCAAGAGATGTGTGGGACCTCAAGAGAGGGGGCCTTGGACTATTTGCGCGCCTTGGAGCGCGCCACTTCGGTGGAGCAGGGTAGGGGGTAACTCGCGTTCGCCAGGCAAGGGGTAGTGGGTCAGTTTGATGGAGGTCGGGCTTTATGCCCGGCATACCACGCGGTCTGTCGGGGATAAAAAACCCCGACCTACAACAGCGAACAAACCAAACTGCCCCGCTATCAGGCGAGGCCTGGAATGGACAAAACGTCAAGTTCATGGCTTTCTCGGCGGGCTCGATGACGAGAAAGGCTTTCAGTGCGGCCTGCCTTCTGGTGCTGTTTCTAACAGCGTGCGTTCATGCGCCGCTCAACAAGATGCTCACCCCGGACGCGGCGTCGAACCAGGTCGGGTTTGTCCCGCGTCCGCCACAAGCGGATGACGACGGTGTGGTAATCATGTTATTTTTCTCCGGGGGCGGCACCCGGGCCGCGGCCTTCTCTTACGGCGTGCTCAAGGAGCTCTCGCTGACCCCGGTGCCAAATTCCCGGCCGCCGCGCCGGCTGCTCGACGATGTGGAGGCGGTGGCCGCGGTATCGGGCGGGAGTTTCACCGCCGCCTACTATTGCCTGTATCATGACCGGATTTTCGAGGACTACGAGTCGCGTTTCCTCAAGAAAAACGTCCAGGGTGCTCTGGCGTTGCGCGTGTTGAATCCTTTTACGTGGCCCAAGTTGCTGTCGCCTTACTACGGGCGGAGCGACCTGGCCGCGGAATACTACGACAGTCATATTTTCTCCGGGGCCAAATTCGGCGACCTGATCAAGGCCGGAGGCCGGCCCTACCTCGCCATCAATTCGACCGATATGGCCACGGGCGAGCACTTCATCTTCAACGACACCCGCTTCGGCCTGATCAGCTCCGATCTGAATGACTATCCCATCGCCCGGGCGGTCGCGGCGTCCTCTGCCATCCCGCTGGTCCTGACCCCGTTGACCGTGAAAAACTATGCCGGTGCACCCGGTGCGGCAAAATCCGATTTCCTGATCCGGAAACCGGACGCGGCCCAGTTGTCACATCGGGAGAGGCAGGTTCTCGGCATCCTCCATTCCTATGCCGACGCGAAGAACCGGCCATACATTCACCTGGTTGATGGCGGATATGCGGACAATCTTGGCCTGGAGAGTCTCCTGGATGATGCCATCGGCGTCGGCGGCATAGCCAAACTTCTCGCCCGGGGAGGCATGCGCCAGCCAAAGCGCCTGGTCGCAATCGTCGTAAACGCCGCCGCCTTCCGCGGGGAGGAATGGAACAAGCGTGAAGCCGTTCCCAGCATCCTGACGTCAATCCTGACCCTGGGGGATCAGTCGGGAGCGCGGGCCGATTACCAGGAGCTGGAGGATTTTCGCGATGCCTTGGAGGACTGGAAGAAAAGCGAACGGGAGAAACAGACCCCATCGGATATCCCGCCCGACTACTATCTGATTCACGTTGGATTCGACGCCATTCGGGACAAGGAGGAGAAGTCCTTTTTTCGGAGCCTGCTGACCACCTTCAATCTCCCTGATGCCACGGTCGATCGGCTCACCGCCGCCGCCGGTGAAATCCTGCGCGATTCGCCGGAATATCAGCGGCTTTTAGCCGACTTGAAAACGACCCGCCGATCGGATTAGGCGGGCCGTGTTCCAACATGACGGGCGATTCCCTCAAGGCTTGGCAGATTCGACGCCCCGTTCGCGTCCAATGGCAGCGCTCTGTGCCAGTGTCGCCAACCCGGAGAACCCAGGCGCGATCCAGGCAGGGCCTTCCTTGAGCCCAAGGGAATTCATCGAAGCGTAACGCGGCGCGGCATGATATGCGGTGCTTGAGCGAGACGGGCCAAAAAGATATATTGGAAACACATAGCAAGCCGGCGGAGATTCCCTGCGTGCAGCCGCGGCCGGACTTCCGCCGCGCGCTGTTTGGCAAACCCGAACGCCCGGTGGAGGGTGCATGAGCCTGCGTCCGACGGAAAGCATGTGCGACACGAAGCGAGACGAGGCGCTGGCTCATCTCGCCGGACTTGAGGGGGCGACGCACCCCGATGCGCGGTCTTGACTTCACCCCGACGGGTAAAATCCTGAATGCCCATGCGGAAGGCATCGCGCACATTGCTTGCCGGGGTCGTCGGGCTGATGCTTTTGACGGTCGCGCGGGCGGCGCCCGACGCAGCCCCGGCCCAGGAACCGGCGAACGCTTGGAGCGAATTGCGGGAGAAAACCTTCAACGTGGTCTGGGAGACCGTGAACGAGTCCTACTACGATCCGCAGTTTGGCGGCGTCGACTGGCCGGCCATCCGCGAGAAATACCGCGCGAGGCTGCCACAGGCCGCCGACAAGGGAGCGTTGAACGGATTGCTGATGGGCATGCTGGGCGAATTGCGGCGCACGCACTTCTCGATCCTCCCGCGCGGGATGGCGGTGTTCACGCCGGAGGAACGCGGGCGCAACGGCACCTCGCTGGTGGACGTGATCTATACGGAGGGCGGAGTGGTGGTCAGCACGGTGAGGCCCGAAGTGACGGCGGCCGTCCGCCCCGGTGACCTGGTTCGCGCGATCGACCAGGTGGAACTGGAGTCCCTGGAAAAACAATTGCACGCCGCCAACGTGACCGACGAGCGCTGCGGGTTATACCTGACGCAGCTGGTCAAGAGTCGGCTGCGCGGTGCGGTAGGCACCAAGGTGCGGCTGCGCCTGCAGGGGCTGGACGGGAAGGACCGCGAGACGGAGCTGACCATCGTGCCGCAGGAGGGCGAATGGTCAGAGCCCATGGGCGACTTCCCCTCGTTCCCCGTGGAGACGGTCGCCGAGGCCAACGCGGAGGACCGGCTCGTTTACCTGCGGTTCAACGTGTTTGCGCGGCAGGCCATGAAGGAAATCCGCACCGCGTTGAACGCCGTGCCGCCCGACGGGGGGCTCGTGATCGACCTGCGCGGCAATCCCGGCGGCATCACGCTCATGGCCGCGGGGATCAGCGGCTGGCTGAGTGACCGCACTTTTCTGCTGGCCACGATGCACATGCGGCAGGGGCACATCGGGTTCACCGTGAGCCCGCAGCCGCGCGCGTTTCTCGGGCCGGTGGCGATCCTCATCGACAGCGATTCGGTCTCCACCAGCGAAATCATGGCCGCCGGGTTGCAGGAGGCGGGGCGCGCCCGCATCTTTGGTGAACCCAGCCCGGGCGCCGCGTTGCCCTCCGTGTTCAAGGCCCTGCCGACGGGCGATCTGTTTCAGTATGCCATCGCGGATCTCCAAACCCCGCGCGGGATCCTGATCGAAGGACATGGGGTCATCCCGGACCAGATCGTGGCGCGCACCCGGACCGATCTGGCGGCCGGCCGCGACCCCGTGTTGTCGGCGGCGCGGCGCTGGCTTGAGGCCCAGCGCCACAACCCCGAGCCCCGGCCATGAACCGGCGGGTGTCCGCATGGCGCCTCGCCGGGCTGCTGTTAGTCGTGACGCCCGGAGTCGCGCAGGAAAAGGCTCCGGCCGCCGATCCCGCGGCCGGCGCGATCATCACCCGCTGGCTGGAGGCGCTCGGCGGGGCGCGGAAAATCGCGCAGCTGACGACGGTGGATTATCACTGCCAGATTGACTTCGGGAACGGCCAGCCGCCCTTGGAAACCGAGGTCCGCGCCGATATCCGCGCGGGTTACCGCTACGACTACGTGCTGCCGCGCTACGGCCGGCTGACCCAGGCGTTTGACGGCCGGCAGGCCTGGCAGCGGAATGCCGAGCTCGGGTTCGGGCAGTTGTCGGCCCAGGATCACACGATGAACCTGTCGGCGCTCGATTTCCGGGCGCCCGCCTACACCTTCCAGTATTTCCCGGTGCAAAAGCGGCTGCCGGACGAAACCATCGACGGCCGGAAGCTGCAGGTGGTCGAACTGGCCGCCCAGTCAGGAGTAAGGGCCAAGTGGTTTTTCGATCCCGAGACCGGCTTGCGGGTGCGCCTGGAGGCGGACGTTCCCGGCGGGCGCATGGTGGTGGAGTGTTCGGATTTCCGGACGGTGCCCGGCATCGGGCTCAAGGAGCCCTTCCGGGTCAAGCGAACCCTGGGCGGCCGGACGACCCTCGTCATCCTGCGCGACATCATATATAATGAAGCGACGGACCGGGAACTGTTCACCCCGTCCCGGGCGGCGATGGAGGACGACCAGCAGGTGGAGCGTCTCATGCAAAACAACCGCCTGCTCATGGGGCAGGAGGCGATGAAACAGGTTCAGACCCGCGTGACCCGGGAATTGGTCGAGATCACCACATCCGGAGTGAAGCTTTCGGCCACGGTCTCGCAGAAGCGGCCCAACCTGATGGTGGTGGAGCGGGAAACGCCGGGCATGGGTCCGTCCGCTGAGGGTTACAACGGCCAGGTGGGCTGGGCTTGGAGCGAACTGCAGGGCTCGCGCACGCTGCAGGGTGCAGAACTCCAGCAGCTCCTCGGCAACGCGGACCTGGAGGGTCCGCTGCGCCTGAGCGAACAATGCCCTTTGCGGCGCATGCTGGAGGAAAAGGAGGACCATGGCCGGCGCATCGTGGGCATCGCCATGGCGACCCTCGCCGGCCCGGTGGGGAACTTCTATTTTGACGTCAACACCTCCGACATCGTCCGGGTGGAGAGCTTCATGCAGGCCGGCCCGGACGGGCAGCTGAAGGTCACCGCGGATCTCTCCGATTTCCGCAAAGTCGATGGCGTGAGGCTGCCCTTCCGCACCATCATTGATAATCCCGCGATGCACATCATCACGACGATCGAATCCGTGCGGCACAATGTGCCGCTCGACGACGCGATCTTCCAGCCGCGCAAGGACTGACCGCGCTCAGTGCCCGCCGTCGAGGTCGCCGGGCTTGAGCAGCGGGGCGAAGAGGGCCTTGTTGCTGCCCTTCATGTAGGCTTCCTTGGCCTCGACCGTGCCGTCCTTCACCCGGTCCATGAGGCTGTTGTCCATCGTGATCATGCCGTCATCCCGGCCGCTCTCGATGATGCCGCGGATGTTGGCGATCTGGCCCATGCGGATCGTGTTGGGCAGCGCCTCGTGCTGGAGCAGGATCTCGTGCACGGCGACGCGGCCCTTCGGCACCTTCTTGCAGAGGAGCTGGGCGACGACGCCCGCCAGGCAGCCGGCGAGCATGACGCGCACCTGGTTCTGTTCCTCGGCGGGGAAGGTGTTGATGATGCGGTCCACGGTCTTGGGCGCGTTGTTCGTGTGCAGCGTGCCGAAGACGAGCATGCCCATCGAGGCGCAGGAGAGGGCGAGCTTGATGGTCTCCATCTCGCGCATTTCGCCGAGGAGCACGATGTCGGGGTCGTGGCGCATGGCGCCCTTGAGCGCGGCGCCGAAGGTCTCGGTGTGCTCGCCGACCTCGCGGTGGACGATGGTGGACTTCTTGCAGGGGTGGACGAACTCGATCGGGTCCTCGATGGTGATGATGTGCTTCGCGAGGTTGTCGTTGATGTAGTCGATCATCGCCGCGAGCGTGGTGGACTTGCCGGAGCCGGTGGGGCCGGTGACGACCACGAGGCCCTGGTCGAGGTGGCAGAGCTTCTTCAGCGCCGCGGGGAGGTTGAGCTGGTCGAACGAGAGGATCTTGGCCGGGATCTGGCGGAGGACGGCGGCCTGGCCCCAGTGGTTGTAGAGGAAGTTGGCGCGGAAGCGCGCCAGGCCGGCAACCTCGTGGGCGAGGTCGAGGTCCTTCTTCTCGAGGAAATCCTTCCAGCGTTTCTCGGGGGTGATCTCCTTGAGGAGGGCCTCCATGTCCGACGCGGTGAGCGGCTTGTCGCCGATGACCTGGAGCGAGCCGGAGATGCGGGACTTCGGGGGCAGGCCGACCGTGAGGTGCAGGTCGGAGCCGCCCTTGTCGAGCATGGTCTTGAGGAGGGAGTCGATGGCGGCCATGGTCAAAAAACCGGCGGATTAACCACGAAGGGTGCGAAGGGGTGCGAAGCCGAATCCTCGAACCCCGGAGTTTTTGGCCACAAAAAGGCGCAAAAATCATCCAAAGCTTCGGCGTGGATCTCCCGTGCGCCTATAGGCGCGACGCAAGCGTCAGCCGGCGGGAAAGCTCTTTTGTGATTTTTTGTGGCCATAAACCTCGGGCTTATTTCTTTGCGGCGGAGGCGCCCATCGGGGCCGCGGTGGAGGCGGAGGGTTCGATCTTCTGACGGACGTTGCGGGTGGAGACGTTGAGGAGGGCGGTCTCCTTGCTGATCTTTTTCTGGTTATAGAGCTCGAGGACGACGTTCTCCATGACGCACATGCCCTCCTTGACGCCGGTCTCCATGACGTTGCGCAGGCCGGCGGTCTTGCCGTCGCGGATCAGGGCCTGGATCGCGGTGATCGAGATCATGATCTCGCAGGCGACGACGAGGCCGCCTTCGGTGGACGGGAGCAGGCGCTGGCAGACGACGCCGCGGAGGCTCTCGGCCACGCTGGCGCGGATCTGGGTCTGTTGCGCGGGCGGGAAGACATCGAGCAGGCGGTTCAGCGTCGTGGCCGCGTCGCTCGTGTGCATCGTGCCGATGACAAGGTGCCCGGTCTCGGAGGCGCTGATGGCCATCTCGATGGTCTCGAGGTCGCGGAGCTCGCCGATGACGATGACATCGGGATCCTCGCGGAGGGCCCCCTTGAGCGCGGTGAAGAAGGATTTGGTGTGCGGGCCGACCTCGCGCTGGGTGACGTTGCAGCCCTTGGGCGTCTGCACGACCTCGATCGGATCCTCGACGGTGATGATGTGGTCCGAGCGCTGCTCGTTGAGCTCGGCGACCATGGCGGCGAGGGTGGTGGTCTTGCCGGCGCCGACGGGGCCGGTGATCAGGATGAGGCCGTTGTGGTAGGAGAGGAGTTTGCGGATGGCGGCGAGATTGCGCAGGCCGAGGTCGTCCAGCTTGGGGATGCCGGCGGGCACCATGCGGTAGGAGCCCGATGCGCCCCACTTGTGGAACATGAGGTTGACGCGGTAGCGGTTCTCCGGGCCCAGCGCGAGGGCGAGGTCGTAGTCGCGGCGCTCGAGGAAGACGTTCTTCTGGTGCTCGGCGAGCAGGACGGTGTTGAGGCGCAGCGCCTCCTGCTCGGTCAGGGTGTGGTCGGTGATGGACGCGAGGGCGCGGTGCTTGCGGATGAAGGGTCGCGAGCCGGCGGAGAGGTGGAGGTCGCTGGCGCCGAACCTGCCGGTGTCGATGAGCAGCTGGCGCAGGGCGGCGGCCAGGGCCGGGTCGTCGAGCGAGGCGATCCCCTTGAAGGGGAATTTTGGCGCGGCGGCGTTGAGTTCGCCCTTCAGGGTGGCCGCCTTGCCGGGCGTGGCCTCCATCGCGGGCTGGTTCTCGTCGAGGAGCGGGTTGCCCGGCGGCGGGCCGGCGGCGGCGCGGGCCATGGCGTTGCCGGCGATGGTCTCGAGCTTCTCGACATCGGTGACGATGCCGTCGTCGATGAGCTTCTGGGCGAAGTCCATCAGCTGGCCGGCCTTGCCGACGGCCCGCATGACGCCGAGGGCCTGTTCGCGGTCGAACAACCTGGCGTCAAGGCCGAGGCGGATGAGCCAGAGGATCTCGTTGTTCATGCCGGAGGAATGCGCGGATGCTTTGCGCGCCGGGATTTTTTGCAAGAATCGACTGCGGCTTACTCGGCGCCGTTGACCGCTTTGTAGGCGGCGGCCGCGGCGATCGCGCCGCCGAAGCAGGCGACGAGGTAGATCCAGAAGCTGCCCCAGCTGATGAGACCCAGGAGGCAGGCGCCGACGGCGACGGCGGGGTTGAACACCGCGCCGGAGATGCCGCCGACGGCGAACGCGCCGGCGGTCACGGTCAGGCCGATGGCCGCGCCGTAGAAGGAATTGCCGCTGGTGCCCTTGGCGGTGGCGACGTTGAGCACGACCCACGCCAGGCCGAAGGTGAACACGAACTCCGCCAGCAGCGCCGGCAGGATCTCGGGAGTCATCGCGCCGGTCATCGCCGCGGCCTTGGTGACGAGGCCGGTCTTGAGCGCCTTGACGGCGAAGGCGGCCACGGTGGCGGCCGCGAGCTGCGCCGCGATGTAAGGCCCGACATCCGCGGTCGCGCACTTGCCGCGCAGCCAGACGGCGAGCGTGACCGCGGGGTTGTAGTGGGCGCCGGAAACATGGCCGCCCGCATAGACCATGACCATCAACGCGCAGCCGATGGCGAGGGGCGCCAGGTTGCCGGCCCCGGGGGCGACGACCGTCATGCCGATCGTGAAGACGAGGAAGAAGGTGCCGATAAACTCGACGAGGTATTTTTTCATGGGGCAGGGTGGATGCGGCGGGATTCCAGCGGCGACTCCGCGCCCGGTCGAGCCGGAAACTGTCACGATTGCGTCGCGGGCCGGCTTGCGAACCCGTTCTTGCCTGCCGGTGCAAAAGTGGCTCTGCTGGCGCCCGTTCGGGCATTTCACAAGGCGCCTCTGTCATGACCCACCTCATTCACATCACTACCGGTCCCGGGTTTGGTCGCTTGGGCGCGCCAACGGACCGGCGCGAGCGGATTTGATCCGCTCCTCCACCGCTTCCGCGCATGTCCGACTACAGCGGCTATCAACGCAAACGGGCCCACTCCCTCGGGCCGTTCACCAGCGTCTATGAGGCGACGGCCCCGAACGGCGGGCCCGGGCGCTTTGCCCTGAAGATTTTCCATCCGCCGGAGTCCACCAGCATCCGCCGGTTCTACGCCCTGGAGGGCTGGCTGCTCGCCGCCGAGCGCCAGCAGAAGGCCGCGAAAAAAGACGGCGCCGTCCTGGAAATCCTGGCCTTCGGGCGCTGTGACGAGGGCGCTTACTGCGTCATGCCGTGGCAGGAACGCACACTGGAACCCTTCGCCGCGACGCTGGCGGCCAAGGGCGACTTGTTGCGCGCGGTGGCGGAGTGCCTGCTGAATGCTCTCGAGCAGTGGGGCGCCCAGACGGGCGGTTCGCACCGGAAGCTGAAGCCGGCGAATATTTTTGTGACCCGGTCCGGCCCGCTGCAGGGCATGACGGTGGTGCTCAGCGACCCGTGGTTCCAACTCGGGGTCAAGGCCGAGAAGGCGCGGGTGAACGACCTGGCGGCCGTCGGCGCGATCCTCGCGCAGATCGTGCGCCGCCGCGAAGTGGCGGCCTGGCCGATCGAGGACGCCCCCGAGTGGAAGGCGCTGGGCCGGGCCGGCAAGGTCTGGCTGGCCTACGTCAACTTCCTGCTGGATCCGTCGCCGGCCACCGGCGAGCTGACGATTGCCGAGGCGCGCAAACGCCTCCGCGCGATCCCGAAGGATTCCAATCCGGCCCGCACCGCCCTGCTCGTCGGCACCGGCGTGATGGTGCTGGCCGCCGGCGGCATCGTGGCGTTCGCGCGCTTCGGCGACCCGGGAATCATGCCCGCCCAGCTCGTGAAACTGGCGGAAGCGGTGCACAACCCGCGCACGCGGCGCGAAACGCCGTCCGAGTTCTGGGCCCCGCTCTGCCGGGCGTGGGACACCTGGCTCGGCGACCTGCAAAGCAACGCCAGCCGCCTGCTGCGGACCGACGCGCTGTGGTCCGGCCCGAACGACCCGCTGAAGATCGCACTCCAGAAATTTGTCGCCGAGGCCAATCGTCTCCAACCCGGGGTCCTGGTGCCCGAAGCCGCCGGGGAAAAACGCATGAGCGTGCTGGCCGATGCCCAGGCGCCCGCGCTCTACCAGGCCTTGCTGCTCGTGTCGGCCCAGGAACGCATTGCGATCGCCTACAACGGCGGCGTCATGCCGGAGGATGGAACGACGGTCCAGGGCGTGCAGCCGCTGTCCGCCCAACTGGAACGCTGGCAGCGGTGGGACGAGATGCGCGAGCTGCTGACCCGGATCGAGGCCCGCGGCTTCACCCGCGCCGCGGCGGCCCTGGGGCCGAAGCTGGCGCCGAAGCCCGGTCCCGGCTACAAGCTGGATTCCGTCCGCACGCTGAAACTTTTCAACGATATCTCGCTCGACGACACGGGCACGCTGCTGCTCGCCAGCCGGTGGAGCGACCTGTCGCGCGTCAAGAACGACATGGAGACCAGCAACGACCGGGTCCAGCAGGCGATGCCCACCGTGATCCTCGCGCGCCTGGTGGACCGCCCGTCGCTCGGCGACTTCGCCGACTCGCTCGCCGATCCGCTCGCCGAACTGCACGCGCACCGGCAGCGCTTCCTCGATCCGCAGGTGGTGCGCGAACGCTTCCTGAAGGAATCTTTGCTGCTGAAGGAGACGGCGGACGTGACGGCGGCGGACTTCCCGCGTTGGGAAGAACAACTGGCCTTGTTCTCGAAGGTCCTCGCCGGGGACGATCCGCGGCAGGTGCCGGCGCTCAACGCGAGCGTGGCGCAGCTCAAAACGGCGGCCGGCGACCTGGAGGCCGACGCACCGGCGGCGGAGCCGGGTGGGCTGGCGACGCTGAGCAAGGCGGATTTTGACGGCGAGTATCAGAAGCGGCAGGCGGAGCTGGCGGCCCTGCGCGCCAGGCAAATCGTGCGCATCGACCTGCCGGCCATCGCGGAGGAAACCAACCAGATGGCCGGGCGGTTGCAGCTGCTCGAACAGCGCGTGGCCGCCACGGTCGCCCTGCTGAACCCGCAGATCTGGCTGGACAAGGTCCACCAGGCCTACGGCAAATTCATCGAGACGAAGCAACGCTGGGCCGCCTGGCAGGCGACCCTGAACGGGGTGACGGCGGCGGTGCTTGATGGCCGCGGCAACCCCGCCAATCGCCAGCGGTTCCGCGACCTGCGCGCGCAGGAGCGCCAGGTGCGGGAGTGGATCGACGGACTCGAAGGCGCCGAAGGCTTGGGCGCGCTGGTCGTGCCGGATCTGGCCGCGCTCTCCGCCGATACCGCGGAGGCGCTGCACACGCTCGAAGCCGCGCGGCGCGAGCAGACGGCGACCGCCGTGGCCGGCGCCGCCGATTGGAAGGCCGCACTGCCGGCAACGCCCTGGACCAAGGCCGGCGCCACCGTGCGTAAACCGATCGAGGACCACCGCCAATGGCTGGCCGACCTGCCGGCCTTCGGCGCCGACCTCGACCGCCTGAGCGGGCTGCTCGCCGGCGGCTTCAGCTGGGCCGAGGGCGTGAGCGACGTGTCCGACCGGCTCGCGAAGCGCCCCGGACTGGACGCCCTCACGGGCCGGCCGGCGGAGTGGAACACGGAGGCCAGATTGCTCGGCACGCTGACGGGCAGCACCGATCGCGCCGCCTTGGCCGCGGCGGCCCAAAGCGGCGGACTCTCGCGCAAGCTCACGGCCTGGCGGCGGCTCGGCACGCTGGCGGGCTGGCCGGCGGGCCCCGATGATCTCGATCTCGACGGCGCCGTCGTGGCGGCGCTGCGCGAGATCGTCGGCCGCGATGTGAAGGACGAAGCCCGGAAGGGCAGCCTGACCGACGAACTCGCGCGCGAGACGCGCGTGCGCTGGAACCATGCCGCCCGCAACTCCGCCGGCGACGTCGCGAAGATGTCGGCCGTCTTCGAGCGGATGCCCCGTTACAACATCGCCGAGAGCGATCTCGAGGCGCCGGCCCTGTATAATCTCAAACTCTGGCAACTGAAGCGCGCCGACTGGGCCGAAGTGGACCTCGCCCCGCTGCGCAAGCGGCGCGATGACTTTGTCGCGGCGGTCCGCGCGATCACCGACGTGGTCGCCCAGCCGGCCGTGGGGACCTTCGTGAAGACGCTCGCCGACATCGAGCTCATCGTCGACCCGAACCGCAAGCCGACGCCCTCGCCCCGGCTGGCCGGCTGGACGGAGGAGCTGACGGACGCGGGCCTGGGCCTCACCGCCACGTGGAAGGCCGGCGGGAAGACCGTGAAGCTGGATTTCGCCATCGTGCAACCGCCCGATGACACGCCGCCCTTCTATCTGGCGCGGCGCGAGCTCGCCGTGGGCGAGTTCCTCGACCTGCTCGCCACGCGGAAACCAGAGGAGACCGCGGCGGTGATGGCGGAGCTGCCGCTGTGGGCGCGCGCCGAATCCTACGACAAGCCTTACAACAAGCCGGTGGCCTGGCGCCCGCGGGTTGACGACAACGGCCGATACGACGGCTTCGAGCTCAACCCCAGCTGGTTCATCTACACGACCGCTGCCGTGAAAGGCCTGCTCGACGACCAGGACCTGCGGAACCAGCACAAGGAACTCGAGGAGGCGGTGGCGGAGAAGCCGACCTGGCGCAGCCCGCTCCAGCTGGTGCCGCCGGATGCCGCCAGGATTCTGGTGGAAAAAATCCTGGGCGCGCGGTTGCCGACCGTCCGGGAGTGGCAGGCGGTCCTGAAAGTCGTGGGGGCGCCCGCCGCCGGGAATTTCCGCGGCCCGGCCTTCCAGCGCCTGTTCAATTACCTCCGGGATTACAATGTGGCCGGCCAGACCATCCCCTGGCGGCCGAACGAGGGCGCGTTCCTGCCTTTGGTGCTGAACCCCGGCACCACCTTGCGCCGGAAATATGTGGATGACGGGGCGGCGGCCCCGGGGGCCGAGGGCACCAAGCTGTGGTTCTCGCCGGTCGACGAGGGCGCGGCGGCCGGCGGCTTTGTCAACCTGACCGGCAACGTCTCGATCTACCTCTATGATGAAACCACCCGGCAGTATTATGCCGCCGGCGGCTCGGTGCTCTCGCCGCCCGCCCTCGACTTCACGCAACCGCAGAAAGTCGAGGCCGCCGGCCTGATCGGGGCCAAGCGCGTGACCGAGGGCTTCAGCGATGTCGGCATCCGGCCGGCCTTCGACGCGCCGCCGGGTTTCAAGGAGCGCTACAAGCTGTTAGTGCTTGTGCGCCAACAGGGATTTCTGACATGGTGACCCCCGTGCCGCCTGATTCTCCCATCGACGTGGCAAATGCCAAGCCCGCGGCCTGGGCCGCGTCCCTGGTCACGCGTCTGAAATATCTGCAGGGCAACCTGCCGGAGGCGACCCCCGAGAACCGCCAGGCCCTTTTGGAGGAGGAATTGCGCCGGGCCCTGCAGGAGCTCCCGTTGGAAAAGCGCGGTTCGCACCTTTATGCGCTGGCCTCGGCGTTCCCGGAATGGGAGCTGGCGGCCGCCACGGCGATCGCGCCCGCCGCCGGCGCGCGCCAGACCCCGGACGAGGTCATCAAGTCCTTCCTGCAACTGGTGCCGTCGCTGGCCGGCGAGCAGCGTGAGAAGGTGAAGCAGCAGCTTGCCGCGCTCGGCCTGGTCCTCCCCTCCAACCAGCCCATCGAGGGCGAGGCCTTGGTGGCGGTGCGGACCAAGCTCAAGCTCGACGCGGAGGACCCGATCAACGGCCCGCAGCTGGCCAAGCTTTTCGCGGCCTATGCCGAGGCGATGCTGGCGCTCGACCAGCTGGCTTGGAATGTCTGGCGCAATGCCGCGCCCAAGTCGCCCATCCGGCGCGACGTCGCGCAGGGCGACCTGCGGACCGTGACGCGCCGGTCGCTCTCGGGCGACGCCGAGTCCGCCACGACCCTCGCCCAGGTGCAGAAGCAACTCGAGGCGAGCCGCCAGCTGATCGCCGGGCTGCTTGCGGGCTTGGGGCCGGCCGGGAAGAACTTCGCCCGGCGCTACCAGCAGCGCTACACGCCGGATGCCGTCCGCGAGCTCGTGCGCGCCGAAGGCGGCGGCAAGAACGACGCCCAATTTTGGAAGAAACACACCGAGCTGGCGGCCGAGATCACCGAGACCGTGATCGAGGACGACGTCCAGGCCGCGGTGGTGAAATACGCGGAAGACCTCATGCGCGGCTCCCAGCCGCGCGACTGAGCCGCGCCGCCCCGGACCGGCGCCCGGCTGATTTTCAACTCCCACCACTTCAACCCCCATTCGCTGTGTCGTCCGCCAGTCTCATCACCCATTGTGAGCCGCTCTTCCAGGCGGTTTGCCGCCTCAACCGCATCGGTCGCATCCAGCGGGGATCGACCATCGACTACGCCCAGACCCGCACCGAGATCGAGGAACAGTTCGAGGTGCTGGCCCGCATCGCCCGCGGCGACATCGCCCTGGGCGAGCAATACCGCAAGGTCGAGCTCCCGCTGGTCTTCTTCACCGACGCGATGATCGCGGAGAGCGCGCTGCCCTTCGCCTCGAAGTGGAACAACAACCGGCTCGCCTTCGGCCGCAACGAACGGGCGGGCGACGAGAAGTTCTTCCAGTTGCTCGACGAGACGCTGGCCGAGACGGGCCCCGCCGCCGACGAGCGCCTGGCCATCTTCTACATCTGCATCGGCCTGGGCTTCACGGGCGGTGCCGGCGGCTCGCCCGAGTTTCTGCGGAAGAAGATGCAGGAGATCGGCCCGCGCGTGAAGGCCCATGTTGACGCCGACGAGTCGGCCTTCATCACCCCCGCCTCCTACCAGAGCACCAACCTGGCCAACCTGCCGATGCCGATGGCGGCCAGCCTCGTGCCGCTGCTCATCGTCCTTTCCGGCCTGCTGCTCGTGGTCGTCGCCGTCAACATCTTCACCTTCCGCAGTGCTTCCACGGAACTGAACCAGGCGCTCGAGACGATCATCGCGCACGACCCCGCCAAAACCACCTCCCAACCCTGACCTGGCGCCATGCTCGACCAATTCTCACAGATTCCGAAAAACATGAAGCTGGTGATGGCGGCCCTGGCCGGCATCGCCGTGCTCGCGGTCACGGCCATCATCGGCAAGCAGGCCGTGCTGGTCGCCGCCGTCGGCCTCGGCGTCATCGCCGGGGCCATGGTGCTCTGGTCGATGTATCAGAAGCTGAGCGGCAAAAAGCGCAGCCGCGCCCTGAGCAGCCAGCTCGCCGCCCACTCGTCCGGGGCGCCGTCCGCCATCCATGACCCGGCGTTGCTCGCCACCCTCGACCGCCTGCGGGAGAATTTCGCCCGCGGCATCGAGAAGTTCGAGGCGGTGGGCAAGGACCTCTACTCACTGCCGTGGTATATCGTCTGCGGCGAGCCGGGCTCGGGCAAGACCGAGGCCGTGCGCCGCTGCAAGGTCGGCTTCCCGCCGGGGCTGCAGGACGAGATGCAGGGCGCGGGCGGCACCATCAACATGCACTGGTGGTTCACCAACTACGCCGTGCTCATCGACACCGCCGGCAAGCTCCTCTTCCAGGAGGCGCCCCCGGGCTCCACCTCCGAGTGGACCGAATTCCTCAACCTGCTGCGCAAGACCCGGCCCAACTGCCCCATCAACGGCCTGCTGCTGGTCATCCCCTCGGAAAGCCTGATCAAGGACTCGATGGAGGACATCGCGTCCAAGGCCGGCAAGATCGCCCGCCAGCTGGACGTGATCCAGCGCACGCTCGACGTCCGCTTCCCGGTCTTCGTGCTGATCACCAAGTGCGACAAGATCGTCGGCTTCCGCGAATTCTTCAGCGGCGTCAAGGACCCGCAGCTCCAGGACCAGATGACCGGCTGGTCGAACCCCGCGCCGCTCGACACGCCGTTCCAGCTGGAGGCGGTGAACCGCCACCTGGCCGAGGTCGTGCAGCGCATCGGCCGCCGCCGGCTCGGCATGCTCAAGGACCCGATGCCCACCGACGCCGGCAAGCGCCGCGCGGACGAGGTCGACGCGCTCTTCGCGCTTTCCGCCAGCATCGGCGCACTCGCGCCGCGGCTGCGCAAATACCTCGAGACCATCTTCGGCACGAGCGCCCAGGCGGCGAAGCCGCTCTTTCTGCGCGGCATCTACTTCACCTCCGCCCTCACCGAGGGCAAGGAGCTCGACACCGAGCTGGCGGCGGCGCTGGGCCTCAGCGAGGACCAGCTGCCCGCGAGCAAGGCCTGGGAGCGCGAGCGGTCGTATTTCCTCAAGGACCTGTTCCTCCAGAAGGTTTTCAAGGAAAAGGGCCTGGTCACGCGCGCGACCAACACGACGCAGCTGCTCAAGAACCGCCAGCGGATGCTCGGCGGCGTGGTGGCCGCCGGCACGATCGCCGTGCTCGCCGTGAGCTGGTTCGGCTACAAGGCGCTCAAGTCCAGCGTCGGCAGCGAGCTCGCCTACTGGCGCGCCGGCGCCAAGGCCGAGAACTGGTCCGGCGCCAAGTGGCGGCCCATCGTCAACGGCCGCCTCGAATACACCGGCAACGATGTCGTGCAGCTCGAGGTCAACTCGGAGCTGCCGATCATGCAGTATCATGAGAAACTGCAGCAGCTCGTCAGCGCCGACCTCAGGATCCCCGCGATTTTCAAGCCCATCGAGTCGCTCGCGATGAAGGCCAACCCCAGCCGGCGCGAGGCGCAGCGCGTGCTCTTCGAGTCCAGCGTCATCGCACCGGTCGTCGAGGCCAACCGCGACCGCCTGATCAATTCCAACGGCTGGAGCGCGGCCGACTCCGAGCGGCTCGCCGCGCTCATCCGCCTGGAGGGGGCGATCAACCTCAAGGGCCTGCCGGGCTACGACACCGATTATGCCGCGGAGGATTTCTACAACCCGCTCCTCGGGCCCTCGCTCAAGGGCGCGGCCGACGGCCAGGAGACGCTCACCAAGCTGATGCAGATCCACGAGTGGACCTACCTGCGCGGCGCCGGGAAAGGCCAGTGGCCCGCCGCCTGGCTCTCGCGCGGCGCCAGCCTGCGCGACAACCAGCCCATCGTCCGCGGCTGGGACGCGCTCGACAAGGCCATGCAGGCGGCCCAGGGCGTGCAGCGCGACGCGATCCAGACCATCCAGAGCGGCCGGCTCACGCTCGTGCGCTACACCGACGCCGAGAAGGCGTTCCTGCGGGCCGTGTCCGCCCAGCCGCGGAACTCCACCTGGTCGGAAAACGTGCTCTCCGCCTGGAGCGATCTCTCCACCCGCCGCATCGCCGTGGACAAGCTGGTCGCCGAGCTCAAGGCCAAGACCGGCGTGACCGGCGACAACGTGACGCTGGACGCGGCCTACCGGACCACGGTCGAGCGCATGAAGAGCGAGACCGGCCAGGCCTCGGCGCTCATCCGCGCCGCGCTCCTCAAGCAGAAGGCCGCGGCGGATGCCGCGCAGTCCGCCAAGGGCGCCGCCGCGGAGTTCACCCTCTATCGCGATCTCGAGCGCCGGCTCGGCAGCCTGGACACCCAGGTGTCGACGCAACTCTCGCAGCTCATGTCCGCCTCCGACGAGGCGCAGCTGGCGGATCTGGATGTCGCCACGCTGATGTCGGAAAACGGCACGGCCGCCTACCTGGTGCGCGCCACGGCCTACACGGACGTCCTCCAGATCATGGCGCCGGCCGACGTCGGTTCGTTGCTGGGCAAGCTGAACGAGGCGATCACGCAGCAGGGCGCGACGCTCGCCGCCGTCAAGGAACGCAGCGGCAAATACACCGGGGCCATGCGCCAGGAATTCCTCGCGGGCCTGCGCACGCTGCAGGAAGTGGCGGCGGGCCAGGGAGTGGCGGCCACCATCGACGCCTACCGGAGCGAGTTCGACAAGACCTTCCCCGATACACTCGGCTACCCGCTGGGCTCCGGCCCGGCGCTCACGCCCGACCAGCTGAAGGCGACCGTCGCCCTGCTGGCCAGGGTCCGCGCCGATGCCACGGCCGGCCTGCCCGCCGGCGTGTCGCGCGCCTTGGAAGGCCGGTTCAAGCGCCTGGGCCAGATGGCGGCGTTTGCCGCGCAGCTGGCCGGGGCCGACGGCACGCCGGCGGCGGTGACGCTGGTGCTCCCGAGCGACCAGGACCAGGATTCCATCGTCCAGAAGGCGCTGGGGTCGGCCGGCGCCAAGCAGGCGATCACGCGCGCCCTCAAGTCGATCCGGGTGGGGGACCGCGGCTACCCGCTGTCCGGCCTGCCCGAGAGCGTGGTGCTGGCCAAGTCCAACACGGCCGCGCCGCTGCCCAAGCTCGAGTTCTTCACCACGGCCGGCCCAAAGTCGGTGGCGGATGCCGCGGTGGAGCCCGGCGCCGGGTGGGGTGCGCTACGCCTGTTGCAGTCGGGCGCCGTGCGGCGCGCGGAGGGCAAGGATTGGGACGCGATCATCCACCTGAACAACAAGGGCACGGATCTCGTGCTGGCGGTGACCATCACCTTCGAGCGTCCCCTGCCACCGGTGGACCAATGGCCGGTGAATGCGCGGTAAACCCGTGGCCTTTTCCCCGTGCCGGCCATGAACAATTTCGCCAAATTTTTCCTGAACGAGGATTGGAAGGGCGTGCCCGATGCGCCCCGGGTCTTTCTCGGGGCTTTCGGCAAGCACCCCGGCTGGAACGATCACCTGGATGACATCGGGCTGGTCACGGCCTCGATGGTCGAGGCGCGCAGCATCCTCTACGGCGGCATCGCCCACCAGATCGAGCACGCCGCCTGGGAGAAGGCCGGCGCCGCCAACGTGACGCCCGGCTTTCAGCATGTGATCCACTGGCGCCGCATGAACGAAAGCCTCACGGGGCTCATCTGGTCGTCGCAGGACGGCAAGGGCCGGGCGCTCTATCCGATGATCATCGTCGCGCATTGCGTGACCCGGTCGTTCAGCTGGCTGGCGGCTGAGCTCCTGCCGGGGTTGGAGGACGTGAAGGCCAAGTGCCGCAACACGACCTCGTCCGGCGTCGTGATCGCCCAGATCAAGGGCGTGGAGCAGGCGCTGCAGGCCCGGCAGCCCGCGGGCGAGCATGTCGCTTCCGAGCCCGGTCCGGGCGTCGCGGCGTGGGCCGCTTATCTCGGCAAGGAGCCGGCGGCCTTGCGGCGCGTGCTGCACCACCTCCGCCGGAATTTCACGCTCTTCACTCCCGGCAGCCTTGAGTGGTGCAAGGGCGAGAAGCAGTCGCTGGCCCGCGCCGTGCGGTTGCCGCAGATCCCCGGCGCCACCCCGGCCGAGTCGTTGAACGCATGGCTGTCGTTCCTCGCGACGCAACTGGATCCCGCGGTGCCTTTCTTCGGCCTGCTGCCCACGGACGGGAACTGGCTGGATGTCATCGTGGGCGAGCCGGCCGCGGAGGATTTTTTCCTCCTGCGCGCGCGGCCCACCGAGGTGCCGGTGGTGACCGACATCCCGTATGAATTTGCGCCGGAAAGTTCGGCCGAGGACGCCAGCCTGGCGGCCAGTGTGGCGCGCGGCCGGCTGCCTGAAACTTCCTGCCTGAACGGCCAGTCCGCCGCGGCCAATCGCGATGCGGCGGCCAAGTGGCTGGTGCGCTTCCGCCCTGGCTCGCGGCCGGGGTTTTTCAGCCGCCTGTTCTCTTCTTGATCGCGCCCCGGATTGGGCGAAAACGAGGGGCCGGGAGGGGGCCGGCCCGGGATGTTGATGGGCAACACGATGGGGCGGAGCAGACGGAGGTAGGCCCCCCTTGCCGGACGGTTGCATTAACTGGTTGACGGCTAGGGCAATTTGCAGATTTCTTGACCCCCCGACAGTGGGGGAGATCTAGCGTGATTACAGGCTTCAAGTGTCGCGGTGTGATGGCCGCATGGCAGCGCTTACACCGCCTATGGCGGTGCATTGATGTGCCGTTGGCTAAAAGCGTCCGGCTCGCCTTGTTTTGTGGCTCCGTGATTGCGGTGTCCGCGCAGGACGCGACCGCCCCGGCGGCTGCGGCCGCTCCGGCCGCTCCGTTGGATCCCGGCGTGGTCGTCGAGCATTTTGATTTTCGTTACGGCCTGGCGCATCCGGAACTGCCGCCGGCGGAGCTGCTCAACGAGGTGTCGGTCCGGCTGGCCCGCGAAGACGGGGTCTGGCGCCCGCCGTCCGGCACGGCCGCCGGGGAAATCCTGACGCTCGGCAGCATCCCGGCCGGTAGCCGGTTTGACGGCGACGCGCTTCGCCTCGTGGCGCAGGAACTGGTGCGTTGGTATAACGCCCGCGGCCTCTACGGCGTGTGGGTGTCTTTCCTGGATCTGGAGGCCGGCAGCGCCGGCGTCACCGACCGGCGCGGCGCGGATGATCACACGGGCCACCTGGTCATCTGGGCCAGCCAGGTCGCCGAGGTGCGCACGCTGGCCCGCGGCAAGCGCTTCAAGCCGCAGTTCTCCGTCAACAACCGCAAGCATCGCGGCATCATCGCCCACTCGCCGCTGCGTGCGCCGGCGGGTCCGGGTCAGCCGGGCAGTCTCTTCCGCCAGGCCGTGCTCGACGACTACCTGCATGGCCTGAGCCTGCACCCGGGGCGGCTCGTGGAAGCCTCCATCGCCTCGGCGGGTGACCCGGGCAAGGTGGTGCTCGACTACCTGGTGAACGAATCGAAGCCCTGGCAGATCTTCGGCCAGGTGACCAATTTTGGCACGCAGGCCACCGGACTGTGGCGCGGCCGCCTCGGGTTCCAGGACAACCAGCTCACGAATCACGACGACATTCTCAACATCGACGCGATCAGCACGCCGGATCTCAAGACCTATGGCTCGTTCCTTTCCTACCGCATCCCCGTGTTCCGGCCGGCCAAGCTGCTCGTGCGCGTTTACGGCTCTTATGGCGACTTCCTCGCCAACGACCTGACGATTGATACGCTCCGTTATGCCGGCAAAAACTGGCTCGCGGGGGTGGAGTTCAGCAACCGCCTGACCCTGCCGCGTAATTGGGATCTCGTGTCCGCCCTCGGCGCCAACTACAGCCACTACGGCATCCAAAGCCGGATCGTCACGACCCCCTTGGTGACGGGCTATTCCAATTTTCTCGTGCCGTTTTTCTCGGAGACCCTTGCTCGCGACGCCGGCTGGTGGTCGTTGTCCGGCAATCTCCGTTATGACCAGACTGTCGGCAATTTCGCCAATCTGAACACGACCAATGGCATTCCCTCCCTCGGCCGGGCGGGCGCCGACGCCAAGTGGGCTTCGTTGCGTTACGGTCTCTCGGGTTCGCTCTACCTCGATCAGCTGTTCCGGGGCGCCACGCCGGCACCGTATCTCGCCAACCAGGTTTCCTTCCGGCTGAGCGGCCGCAAGCTGCTTCAAGGTCACCGCCTGATTCCTCATGAGGAGGAACCGATCGGCGGGGCCTTCTCGGTGCGCGGTTATCCCGAATCGGTCCTCTCCGCCGACGAGTTCGCCTCGGCGTCGGTCGAGTATGCATTCCACTTTCCGCATGTCCTCAAGCCCGGTCCGGCTGGCAAGTTCCTGCGCGAGCAGTGGCCGTTCCAATGGCGCCCGGCGAAGGCGCAGCAGAATCCGGATTGGGATCTCGTCGCCCGGGCTTTCTTCGACTACGCCTATCGTCAGGTCACGCACCTCCCGCTGGAGACGGGGCAGACAATCGATGACCTGGGGCTTGTGGACCGCACCTTGTCCATTGCCGGCACCGGCGGCGGCCTGGAGCTCAACCTTCGGCAGAATTTCACCCTGCGCTGCGACGTCGGCGTGGCGCTGACCCAACTGAAGGATACCACGCTTGATCCGGGCAAACAGATCGTCGTGCCCGCGGGCGAAGTGCACTACTACTTTTCATCCAGCTTCAGCTGGTAACCCGTCATGAGGTCCCTGCCCGCAGATTCGATGTCACTTGCGCCCCTCCGGCGCGGGTTGGCCTGGCTGCTGGCGGTGACCTGCTTGGCGGCGGGTTTGCACGCGCAGCTGCCGGCCGGTGGGGCGGTGGTCGCGGGGCAGGCCACGATCGCGAGCTCGGCCAACTCCACGACCATCACGGCGGGCAACAACAGCGTGTTGCGCTGGGGCTCGTTCGATGTGGGGGCGGGCCAGACCGTGCAGTTCATCCAGCCGGGTGCCGCGTCGCGCGTGCTCAACTGGATCGGGGGCCAGACGCCCTCGCAGATCAACGGTTCGCTCCTCGCCAACGGCCAGGTTTACCTGATGAACCCGTCGGGCGTTTATTTCGGGTCGACGGCGGTGGTCAATGTCGGCGCCCTGTATGCCGCCGGCGGCACGATGACCAAGGACGATTTCCTGTCCGGGATGAACCGCTTCAGCGGCCTCACCGGCGACGTGGTCAACAACGGCTCGATCCGCGGCGGGATGGTGGCGCTGGTCGGCCGCTCGGTCGCCAACACCGGCTCGATCGTTTCGCCCGGCGGCTTCATTGGCCTGGCCTCGGGCGACGAGGTGTTCCTCGGTCAGAACGGCAGCTCTATATATATACAAGCGGGCCGGTCCACCCCGGCCGGGACGCCGGCGTCGGGAACCGGGGTGAGCAATACTGGCACAATCGACGCCGGTAGCGGTTCGACCGTGCTCGCGGCGGGCGACCTTTATTCCGTGGCCATCACCCAAGATGGCCGTCTGGCCGGCCGCGATGTACGCGTGCAAGGGCAGGGCACCGGTGATGTCCTGGTCAGCGGGACGATCGATGCCTCCGCCACGCGCGCCGGCGAGACCGGCGGCCGGGTCGAGATCACCGGCGAAAACGTCGGCCTCCTCAACGGCGCCCGCGTCGATGCCTCCGGTCCGGCCGGCGGCGGCACCATCCTCGTCGGCGGCGATCTTCACGGCGGTAATCCCGATGTTCGCAACGCCACGGCCACTTGGGTCGGCCATTCCGCCACCCTGAATGCTGATGCCACGGTCAACGGCAACGGCGGCAAAATCATCGTCTGGGCCGACGGAGCCAATCGAACCTTTGGTTCCCTCTCCGCGCGCGGTGCCGGGGCAACGGACGCGGGCGGTTTTGCCGAGGTCTCGGGCAAGAACTTCCTTGATTACCAGGGCTTCACCAATCTTTCCGCGCCATCCGGCTTGCTTGGAACACTGCTGCTCGATCCTACCAACCTCTACATCGCCGCCTCGCAGGGTAACGCCACCACCGCTGGCATGTCGGGCACCGATACTTCGGCAGATTCCTCAGCAGCGCCCAATTTCACCGCTAGCGGCGCGGTGCAGGATTCGCTCCTGACCACCGGCACGCTCGTTACCGCCCTTAACGGCGCGTCCAACGTCACCGTGACCACGACGAATGCATCAGGCACCGGTGCCGGTTTCATCAAGTTCGTCGACCCGGTCGTTTGGAGCTCGGCCAATTCTCTCACCGCTACCGCCACCACCGATATCACGGTCAATGCGGCCATAACCAATTCCGGCGCCGGCGGAATTACGCTTACCACCGGCGGTGCGGGCAACCTGACTTCGACGGCGGCGATTACCACCACTGGTGGGGCGCTGACGCTCAATGCAGCCACCATGTCCCTTGGAGCACTTAGTTCCGGCGCTGGATTAATCACGATCAACAATTCCGGTGCGGCCACGCAATCCGGCGTCTTTGCCGGCTCCGGCGGCCTGACCAAGACAGGCGCCGGGACGTTGACTCTTTCCCAGACCAACACTTACACGGGCGGAACTTCGCTCTCGGGCGGCACTCTGGTGGTATCCAACAGCAGCGGCTTGAGCACGGGCACGTTGACGGTCACCAACACCCCGACGCTCCAAGGCGGCGGAGGTAGCGCCATCACACTGGCGAACAATATCAATTTGAGCTCGGGGACGCTGACCGTCTCCATCCCATTTGGCGGCGGGCAGGATATCGCGCTCAATGGGGTGATTTCGGGTGCCGGTGCGATGAACGTCACCAGCGACATCAGCGGTCGGGGACTCACCTTGGCTGGCAACAATACGTTTGCCGGCGGTGTCACCCTGACGACCTCCGCCGGATCCTCCAACCCCAGGTTGCAGCTCGGCAACGTGAATGCCTTGGGTACCGGGACTCTTACGCAGTCCGGGAATGCCGGGGAAGTCGATATTGTCGCCAACCTCACGGGCGGAAGCGGAGTTACCAACAATATCGTCATCAGTGGGCCGGCATCCATTTTGACCGTGAAAGCCCAGGGCAATAATGCACTGTTTTCAGGCACAGTTTCCGGTGCCGGTGCGTTCACAAAATTGGGCGCGGGCACGGTGTCGCTGTCAGGCTCCAACACTTACGCTGGCGCGACCAACATCAACGCGGGCACCCTGAGCCTCGGCTCGACCGGCGCGCTGGGGTCGACCACCGGCACGACGGTGGCCAACGGCGCGACGCTCGATGTGGGTTTCAGCTCGGGCGTGTTGGGCAACCCCGGCAGCACGATCACGCTGAACGGTCCGAGCGCGCTGACCTTTACGGGGACGGGCGACACGCTGAACAATGGCATTGTGCTGGCGAGCGACAGCACCATCGGTGGCACGGGCAGCGGCACGTTGGGCGGCGTGGTGAGCGGCAATTTCGCGCTGACGATGGCGGGCAGCGGCACGCTGACCCTCTCTGCGGCAAACACCTACACGGGCGCGACCAACATCAACGCGGGGACGATTGCGAACGGGATGGCGAACGCGCTGCCGACCGGGACGGCGTTGACGGTGGCGTTGACGGGCACGCTGGATCTGGCCGGGTTTGGCCAGCAGGTGGGCAGCGTGACGGGTGCGGGGACGGTAAAGGACACTGGGGCGGCGGCGACCTTTACGGTAAACAACGCGGGATCCGATACGTTTGCGGGAACGCTGGCGGGAGCCCTGGCCCTGACGCAATCGGGCGCGGGAACGCTGACACTCTCGGGCACCAACACCTACATGGGTGCGACCACCATCAGCGCGGGCACGCTGAGCCTCGGCTCGCTTGGCGCGCTGGGGTCGAGTTCGGGCACGACGGTGGCCAACGGCGCGGCGCTCGATGTGGGCTTCAGCGCGGGCACGCTGAGCAACACCAACACGATCACGCTCAACGGGACGGGCGTGGGCGGGGCGGGGGCGCTCACCTTCACCGGCACGGGCGACACGCTGAGCAATGGCATTGTGCTGGCGACTGACAGTACCATCGGCGGCACGGGCAGCGGCACGCTGGGCAACGTGGTGAGCGGCGGCTTTGCCCTCACCAAGGCGGGCAGCAGCACAGTGACGCTCTCAGGCGCGAACACTTACACCGGCGCGACCACCATCAACAGCGGCACCTTGGAGCTGTCGGGCGCGGGCACGCTGGCCAGCTCCGGCGTGAGTGTGAACACCGGCGTGTTTAAACTTACCGGTGTGACGAATGCCAAACCCGTGACGTTGAACAATGGAGCGACTTTACGGGGCTCGGGCTCTTCGACCCAGTCGGCGGCCGTCACGCTCGCGGGTGCCGGACAGACGATCGATACGGTGGCCGGCACGGACGTGCTGACCGTTGCCAATACCATCACGGATGCAGGTGCCTCCACTCTGACGCTCGCGGGTGTGGCTGGCAGCACGATCAATGTCACCGGTGCGGTCACGGCGCTCGGCCTCGCGACCTCCCCCACGGCCCAAAACCTTTCGCTGACGGGCGCGACCGGCGCGATCACCAACGCGGTGACGTTCAGCAACACCGGCGGTACACTCACGCTCGGCCAGGCCGGCGGCTCCCAGACCTACACGGGCGGGATCACGGCCACGGCCCCTTCGACGACGACGTTGAACGGCGCCATTGCTTCCTCCGGTGCAACTCAAGCCTACGGGCCGGTGACGCTCGGTTCCGCCACGAACCTCACGGCAAGCACGGCGACATTTAATAACACGGTAGCTGGGGGCGCATACAGCCTGGGGGTAACGGGCAATGCGGTATTCGATAATACCGTGACTGGCCTGAACACCTTGAATGTTTCCGGCACGACTGCGATCAACACCGCGACCGTGACAACTTCGGGCACGCAGACCTACACGGGAGCGGTGACGCTCGGTTCCGCCACAACGCTCACGACGACGAACAGCGCGGTCGGCTTCGGCTCGACGGTGGATTCCTTCGATACCACCCATCGGGATCTGGCGGTGAGCAGCGGCATCGGCGTGATCACGCTAACAGGCGCGGTGGGTTCTACCCACCCGCTCGGGGCAGTGAATCTGACCAGCACGTCGGCCATCTCACTCCCCACCTTGACGAGTGATTCGCTGACGGTGAACGCCGCCGGCACCACCGTTAACAACAATATCACGACGACGACCACCACCTTCAACAATACCGGTGCCCTGAGCGGTACAGGCGTGGTAGGGGCCAGCACGCAGCTCAACCTGAACGGCAGCGGCAGTGTGACGGCGCTCAACTCTTCTACCCCAAACCTCAGCCTGGCGACGACGACGTCGAGTGCGGCGAATGTCACGGTGACCAACCAGCTTGACGGCGGCCTGACCATCAGCGGCGGCTCGGCGACCGGCGTGGCGGCCCTGAACGTTACCTCGCACAACACCCTCAATAATGCCGGTGCTGGCCTGACTATCGGCGCGGGCAACCTCACGACCGGCACTTCCGTCACCCTCACCGGCACATCACTCCTCCTGACCGGTGGCATTACCAGTCCGACGATCACGCTCAACCTCGGTGGTGATTTGACCGGCTCGGGAACTCTGGCCGCCGCCGTGGCCCTCGCGCTGAACGGCACAGGCAACGTCGGGTCGGGCGGCAGCCTGATCACCATCAACACCCCGTCGCTGACGCTGAACAAGGGTTCAGGCGATGTATTTGTAAACGACGGCGCCAACCCCTTGGGGCTGACAGCGACCGCTTTCAGCGGAAACGGTACCTTCACTGCCGGGGCCCTCACGCTCAACAGCGCCATCAATTCCGGCGCCAACACGCTGATTTTCAATACCGCGGCGTTCGCGCTGGGCACCAATGCCGTCACCGGCGGCGCGGTCACCATCAACAACTCCGGCGCCCTGACCGGAACGGGCCTGGTGACCGCCACCACCCTCAATCTTAACGGAACAGGTGCGGTCGGCGCAATCGGTGGAGGCAACGCCATCAATACGGCTGCCGGCACCGTCAGCTTCAACAAGGGCGTTGGAGCCGGAGACAGCTACCTTAATCAAACGGGTGCCGTCGCACTTACCGGCTCGACGGCGGGGTTGGTAAACATCACCTCGAACACCAACACGGTTTCGCTGAGCAACTTCGCGGCATCAGGCGGCTTCAGTGCCTCCGGCGCCACTTCGCTCGGCATTAGTGGCACCATCGGCGGTCCGATGAGCCTTGGCAGCAATGTTTCGCTCAATGGCACCACCACATTCACCGGGGCGGTCACCCTAACCAGTGGCATCACCTTTACGACGGGGGCGAACACCCTGACTTTCAACTCCGGCGTCGACGGAAACTTTGCCCTGATCGTCAACGCCACAGGTGGTGCGGTGGAATTCTTCGGGGGTGTCGGGGCGACGATTCCGCTCATCAGCCTCGCAGTCACGGGACCTGCCCATGTCAGCGGCACAATCACGACCGGCGGCAACACCCAGAATTGGGGCAACCTTACGTTGGTGGGCAACACCAGCTTTGTGGATAACACGGGAAACATTAACTTCAACGGCACCGTGGATGCGACCTCCGCGGGAGCGCAAACCCTCACGGCGAACGCCGCTGGGGCGGTCACGTTTGCCGGTAATGTGGGTCTCGGCACGGCGCTGGGCGCGGTGAATGTAACCGGGGCGGCCGGGATCAACCTGAATGGGGCGAACCTGATCACGAAGAATGGTCAGGTGGACCTGAACAGCCCGGCAACGCTGGGGACGCCGACAGTAGCCATCAATACGGTCGGCGGCGGCACCGGGGCGAACATCAACTTTAACACGGTGGATGCGACCGCCGCGGGGGTGCAGAGCCTGACACTGACCGCGGGCACGGGCAACGTCGCCTTCAACGGCGTGGCAGGCAATACGCAGCGCCTGGGGACAGTGACGGTCAACAGTGCCGCAAACGTCGGCCTCAACCAGAACCTCAGTGCCGCGAGCTTCCTGCAGAACGCCGGGACCGGCACCACCACGGTCGCCACCGGCAAGACGCTCGATGTCAACGTAGGCGGCGTCAATATTACCGCTGCCAGCATCGCCTTGAACGGAAATGTCACCGCGACCGGAGGCAACGTCATCATTGCTGGCGCGACGACCCAGGCCGCCGCGAGCACCGTCAATTCCAATGGCGGAACCATCACGATCGACGCGGGTGGCGGCAACACCACCTTGAGCGGCGCGCTCACCACCTCGAACGCCACGGGCAGTGCCGTTTTTGTCGGTGGTTCGACGGTCCAGATCGGCAACATCAACATGACGGGTGGAGCCGGCGCCACATTACAGGTGAACAATAGCGGCGCCGGCAGCCAGACTGGCGGCACCGCGATCTCCGGCGCAGGAGCCGCCGTCCTCAAGACGGCCGCAGGCACGCTGACGCTCTCGGGCACCAACACCTACACGGGCGCGACGACGATCAGCGCCGGTACCTTGAGCGTGGGGACGATCGGCAACGGTGGTGTCGCGGGGAACTTGGGTGCCGCCGCCAACGTCGCTGCGAACCTGGTGTTGAATGGCGGCACGCTGCAGTACACGGGTGCGGGAGAGAGCACCGACCGGTTGTTCACGCTGACGACCAATGGCGGCACGATTGACGCATCGGGCAGCGGTGCGCTGAGCCTGGCGAACGCCGGCAGCGTGGCTCTTAGCGGAGCCGGTACGCGCACCCTCACCCTGACGGGCACCAACACCGGCGCAAACACCCTTGCGGTTATTCTCGGCGACAATACCGGTGCGACCAGTCTGACCAAGAGCGGAGCGGGTCTCTGGACCCTCTCGGGTGCGAACACTTATACAGGCGCGACGACGATCAGTGCGGGCACCTTGAGCGTGGCGACGATCGGCAACGGTGGCAGTGCCGGCAATCTGGGTCAGGCGACCAGCGCCGCAACGAACCTGGTGTTGGACGGCGGCACATTGCAGTACACGGGTGCAGGAGAGAGCACCGACCGGCTGTTCACGCTGACGACCAATGGCGGCACGATTGACGCATCGGGCAGCGGTGCCTTGAGCCTGACGAATCCCGGCAGCATAGCTCTTAGCGGAGCCGGTACGCGCACCTTCACCCTGACGGGCACCAACACCGGCGCGAACACCCTTGCGGCTATTCTCGGCGACAATACCGGTGCGACCAGTCTGACCAAGAGCGGAGCGGGTCTCTGGACGCTCTCGGGTGTGAACACCTACACGGGTGCGACGACGATCAGCGCGGGCACGCTGGCGGACGGGGTGGCGAACGCGCTGCCGACCGCAACGGCGCTGGCGGTGACGGGCACGCTGGACCTGGCCGGGTTTGGCCAGCAGGTGGGCAGCGTGACGGGCGCGGGGACGGTGACGGACAGCGGAGCGGCGGCGACTTTCACCGTGAACAACGCGGGCGCCGATGCGTTTGCCGGCACGATGACGGGCGCCCTGGCCCTCACGAAGACGGGCGCGGGCACACTGACGCTTTCGGGGGCGAACACTTATACGGGTGCGACCACGATCAGCGCGGGCACGCTGGCGGACGGGGTGGCGAACGCGCTGCCGACCGGAACGGCGCTGGCGGTGACGGGCACGCTGGACCTGGCCGGGTTTAACCAGCAGGTGGGCAGCGTGACAGGCGCGGGGACGGTGACGGACAGTGGAGCGGCAGCGACTTTCACCGTGAACAACGCGGGCGCCGATGCGTTTGCCGGCACGATGACGGGCGCCCTGGCCTTCACGAAGACGGGCGCGGGCACACTGACGCTCTCGGGGGCGAACACTTATACGGGTGCAACCACGATCAGCGCGGGCACGGTGGCGGACGGGGTGGCGAACGCGCTGCCGACCGGAACGGCGCTGGCGGTGACGGGCACGCTGGACCTGGCCGGGTTTAACCAGCAGGTGGGCAGCGTGACGGGTGCTGGGACGGTAACGGACAGCGGAGCGGCGGCGACTTTCACGGTGAACAACGCGGCACCGGATACATTCGCCGGGACGCTGACGGGAGCTCTGGCCCTGACGAATGCAGGCAGCAGCACGCTGACGCTCTCGGGGGCCAACACTTACACGGGCGGCACGACGATCGGCGCCGGGACACTGACGGTTGACGGCGCAACGGCCACGGCGGGCACCGGCGGCACGATTGTCGTGGGCGCGAATACGCTGAACATCAACAATGGTGCATCCCTGGCCAATGCAGTCACGATCACGACCGGCACGATCGGCAACACCGCTGGCGCCGGCACGCTTGCGACAGGCGGGGTGACGCTGAATGGTGCGGGGAACGTAAGTTCCACCGGCACCGGGCTGACGGTCAGCGCGGCGGTTGGCCAGACAGCAGGCACCGACTCCTTGACCAAGACGGGTACCGGCACGGTGACACTTTCGGGAGCAAACACCTACGCCGGCGCGACGACAGTCAATGCCGGCACGCTGGAGCTCTCGGGCTCACTGACCAGCTCCGGCGTGAGTGTGAACACCGGGGTTTTAAAACTTACCGGCGTAACGAACGCGGTTCCGGTCACCCTGAACAATGGAGCCACTTTGCGCGGCTCGGGCACTTCGACCCAGTCGGGGGCCGTCACGCTCTCCGGCGCTGCACAGACGATTGATACGGTGGCCGGCACGGACGTGCTGACCGTTTCCAATACCATAACAGATGCGGGTGCCTCCACCCTGACGCTTGCGGGTGTAAACAGCAGCACGACCAACCTCAGTGGTGCGGTCACGGTACACGGTCTCGCAACCTCCGCCACGTCCCAAAACGTTTCGCTGACGGGCGCGAGCAACACGATTGCCGGCACCACGACGTTTAACAACACCGGGACGCTGACCCTGGGCAGTCTGTCGACGAACACGATCGCCTTCACGGGCGGGGTGGTGGCGACGGCGCCGAGCGTCAAGAACATCGCGGGCACGATCAGCGCGGCGGGCAGCGGGGTGATCAACCTGGGCACGACGGGCGTGAACGTGACGGACACCGCGACGGTGGGTGGGGCCTCGACCGGCCAGATCACGCTGGGCAATGCGGTGCTGACCGATGCCAAGACGCTGACGGCAGGGGCGGGGGCAGCCACGCCGGTCAGCCTGGGGACGGTGGACAACACGACGACCGCCAACAGCTCGAGCCTGACGATCAACACGACGGGGGCGGCGACGGTGGGGGCGGTGGGCGCGACGAATGCGCTCAACGTGGTGACGGTGACACAGTCCGGCGGGACGACTTTCGGCGGGGTGGTGAATGCGGCGACAACGACACTGACGAACACAACGGGCACAATTGCCTTTAACGGGGCGCTGACGACGGGAACGTTGAACACGGCGGCACAGCCCTACAACGTGGCGATCAATCAGGGTGGCACGGTGACCAATGCCGTGACGTTCTCAAATACCGGCACGCTGACCTTGGGCGATGATGCGGCGGACAACCTGGCCTTCACGGGCGGGGTGGTGGCGACGGCGCCGAGCGTCAAGAACATCGCGGGCACGATCAGCGCGGCGGGCAGCGGGGTGATCAACCTGGGCACGACGGGCGTGAACGTGACGGACACCGCGACGGTGGGCGGGGCCTCGACCGGCCAGATCACGCTGGGCAATGCGGTGCTGACCGATGCCAAGACGCTGACGGCAGGGGCGGGGGCAGCCACGCCGGTCAGCCTGGGGACGGTGGACAACACGACGACCGCCAACAGCTCGAGCCTGACGATCAACACAACGGGGGCGGCGACGGTGGGGGCGGTGGGCGCGACGAATGCGCTCAACGTGGTGACGGTGACACAGTCCGGCGGGACGACCTTCGGCGGGGTGGTGAACGCGGCGACGATTGCGCTCACGGACACGACGGCGGGCAACACCATAAGCTTCACGGGCAATACGAACGCGACGACGGGCCTGACGGTGGGCGCGGGCACGGCGGCCTACAACGTCTCGCTGACGGGCGCGAGCAACACGATTGCCGGCACCACGACGTTTAACAATACCGGGACGCTGACCCTGGGCACTTTGTCGACTGACACGTCCTTGTTCACGGCCGGCCTGACGGCCACGGCGCCGTCGCTTACGACGGTAAACGGTGCGGTCAGCACGACCAGCGCGGCAATTTCCCTCGGCAACACGACGACCGGCAGTGGCGCCTTGGTCAATTCGGGCAACAGTACGATCGCGATCAACGGCGGCGGCGTGGCGGTGGACCTTGGCACCGGCACCTTCACCTCGACGAACGCCGGCACTGCGATCGATGTCGGCAACACGACCACGCTGAAGCTTGCCAACCTGACGGGGACCTCGGGCACAGTGCGCCTCGGCACGGGCAACGTCGGCGCGATCACGCAGAACACCGGCACGATCATCAACGTGGCCACGTTGATCGGCAATTCGGCCGGCTCCGTGACGTTGGCCGACAACAACACCGTCGCCAACCTTGGCGCATTCACCAGCTCGGGCGGCTTTACGCTCAATGACACGACCGGCGGCCTGGTGCTCACGGGCTCGATCAGCGACGGCGCCGGTGCGGTGTCCATCACCACCGCGGGCGGTGCGCTGAACCTTGGGACGAATGGCGTGAGCGGTGTTGGAGTCTCGCTCGCCGGTTCCGGCATTACCCACACTTCCGGCACGATCAGCGGTGGCACGGGCACGGTGAGCCTGGTGGGCAACGGAAACGCGATCTCGCTCGGGACCGACTCGATTATCACCTCGAACGCCACGGCTTCCGCGGTGAGCCTCTCGGGAGCCACGACGCTGCAGATCAGCGATATTACGACCGGTAACGGCGGGACGGTCACGCTGAGCCACAGCAGTACGGGCACGCAGGCGAGCGGTCATGTCATTTCCGGCACGGGGGTCGGCGTAAGCAAGCAGGGCGCCGGCACGATGACCTTCAGCGAGAACAACACCTACAGCGGCGCGACGACCATTGCGAGCGGCACGCTCGCGGCGAACGCCAGCGCGGCGCTGGGCGATGGCAGTGCGACCAACACGCTGGTGTTCACCGGCGGCACCTTGCTGGCGACGGGCACGATCACCTCGCCTTCAACGCGCGGGGTCACGTTGACGAGCACGGGGATCATCGACACCGCGGCCAATGCCGTGAGCATCGCCGGCATCGCTTCCGGGGCAGGCGGGCTCACGAAGAACGGCAGCGGCACGCTGACGCTTTCGGGCGCGAACACCTATGGCGGTGCGACGGCGGTCAACGCCGGCACGCTGAGCCTGGGCGCGACGGGCGCGCTGGGAGCGAGCTCGGGCACGACGGTGGCGAGCGGCGCGACGCTCGACGTGGGCTTCAGCGCGGGCACGCTGGGCAACACCAATGCGATCACGCTCAACGGGGTGGGCGTGGGCAGCGCCGGTGCGCTGACCTTCACGGGAACGGGCGGCACGCTGAGCAATGGCGTGGTGCTGGGGAGCAACAGCACCCTGGGCGGTACGGGCAGCGGCACGCTGGGCGGCGTGGTGAGCGGCGGCTTCGCCCTCACGAAGGCGGGCAGCGGCACGCTGACGCTTTCGGGCACCAACACCTACACGGGTGCGACCAGCATCAACGGCGGCACACTCGCGATCAGTGCGGATCTGAACCTGGGCGCAGTGCCAGGTGGAGCGACGCCGGGGCAGCTGACGTTCAACGCTGGCACGCTGGAGACGACGGCCACCTTCACGCTCAACGCCAATCGCGGCATAGCGTTGAACGCCGGCGGTGGCACGATCCAGGTCGATCCGACCTTCATAACGACGTATAACGGCATTGCGGCCGGCACGGGCGCGCTCACGAAGACGGGCGCGGGCACCCTGATACTGGGAGGAGCGAACACCTATTCGGGCGGCACGACGGTGACGGCGGGCACGCTGTCAGTGTCGAACCCCGCGGGCGCGGGCACCGGCCTGATCCATATCCCGACCGGCACGACCTTTGACGTGAACGGGATCACGATTGCGAACAACGTCTCGATCGACGGCGGCACGCTCTCGGGCACGGGCACCTCGCAGGTGAACGGCACCGTGGCGCTGACCACGGCGACCGGCACGGTCGCGGGCGCGGGTGCCTTCACCCTCAACAGCACGGTCAACGGCGCGCAGACGCTGGCAATCAACAAGTCGGCGGGCTCGCTCACCATCAACGGCGCGCTCACGGTCAACGCGCTGACCACGAACGCGGGGGCGTATAACGTCGCGCTGCTGGGCAGCGGCAACTCTGTCACCACCGGCAACACGGCGTTCAACAACACCGGGACGCTGACCCTCGGCACTTTGTCGACTGACACGTCCTTGTTCACGGCCGGCCTGACGGCCACGGCGCCGTCGCTTACGACGGTGAACGGTGCGGTCAGCACGACCAACGCGGCGATTTCCCTCGGCAACACGACGACCGGCAGCGGCGCCTCGGTCAATTCGGGCAGCAGCACGATCGCGATCAACGGCGGCGGCGCAGCGGTGGATCTTGGCACCGGCACCTTCACCTCGACGAACACCGGCACCGCGATCAATGTCGGCGGCACGACCACGCTGAAGCTCGCCAACCTGACGGCGGCCTCCGGCACGGTCAATATCGGCACCGCGGCCAACGTCACCGGCGCGGTGACGCAGAACGGCGGCACGATCATCAATGCCAATTCCTTGACCGGCAGCACGGCGAACACGGTCAACCTGGGCAACGCAAACACGGTAACCAACCTGGGTGCGTTCACAACCAGTGGCGCATTTGCCTACAACAACGCGGGTGCGCTGAACGTCACCGGGGCGGTAACGACGGCGAACAACGGCCTGGCGAGCGTCACGGCCACGGGCGGCACGCTGAACGTGAATACGGGCTCGGTGGCGGGCGCGGGCGTGACGCTGGTTGCGACCGGCGCGGGCAATGACGTCACGCTGAGCGGTGCCGTGAACGGCAATGCGGGCGCGGTCTCCATCACGGGGGCCCGCAACGTGACGGAGAATACCGGCGGTGACATCACGACCTCGGGCAACGTCAACCTGACGGGCACCGCGGGCAACGTGACGCAGACGGGCACGGGCAAGGTCAGCGGCGCGCTGCTGACGACAAATTCAGCCACCGGCACGACCCTGAACGCGGCCAACACGGTGACGAGCTTCAGCGCCACCAACACGGCTTCCGGCAACATTGCGCTGACGAACACGGCGGCCCCGCTGACCATCACGGGCATCAGCCAGACCGGCGGCGGCACGGTGACGGTGGGCAACACCGGGGCGCTGACCACGAGCGGGGCGGTGAGCGCCGATGGCGGAGCGATCAGCCTGACGGCCACCGGCGGCACCGAGACGATCGGGGCGGCGGTGAGCACGACAGGCACGGGCACGGTGGGGCTGACGGCCACCGGAGCGACGAGCGACGTGGTGCTCAACGGGGCGACGAGCTCCGGCAGCGGAACGGTGACCGTGGCGGCGGGTCAGAACATCGCGATCAACACCGGTGGTGACATCACCACGACGGGCAACGTGGCGTTGAACTCGGCGCAGACGGCGGCGACGGGCACGATCACGGAGGCGGGCACGGGCAAGGTGCTGACGGCGGCGCTGCTGACGACCAATTCCAAGGGCGGTACGACCCTGAACAACGCGAACACGGTGGGCAGTTTCAACGCCACCAACACGACCTCCGGCAACATTGCACTGACGAACACGGCCAATCCGCTGGCGATCACGGGAATCAGTGAGGCTGGCGGCGGGACGGTCTCGGTCACCAACACCGGCAGCATCAACGTAACCGGTCCGGTTTCGGCCGACGGCGACATGACGATCTACGCCAATGGCGGAGGTGTGCAGGACCTCACCGTGTCGAACACCATCACCGGCACCGCCGGGTCTGCCGGCAAGACGCTGACCCTGCAGGCCGACAACACCATCGTCTTCAACTCGTCCGCGGGCATCTCGACCACGAATGCGTTGAACGTGATCCTCAATTCGGATGCCGACGGTTCGACGGCCGGCGCCATCAAGCTGAATTCGGGCACGGTGATCAACAGCGCGGGCGGGAACATCACCCTTGGCGGTGGCGTGGCGGCGAGCGGCAGCGCGCGCGGCACGGCGGCCAACGTCGAGGGCGTGCTGCTCGACAACGCGCAGCTCCTCTCGGGCGCGGGCGCGATCACGATCCGCGGCAAGGGCTGGGATTCCGCCGGCAACGTCCATCTGGGCGTCGGCATCCGCAACGGCAGCGTCGTGCAGAGCAGCACCGGCGTCATCGGCATCACCGGCACCGGCGGCAATGGCACCACGGCCAATTTCGGTGTGTTGATCGATGGCGCTACGTCTGTCGCCAGCACCGGCGCGGGCGGCAACATCTCGATCACCGGCACGGGCGGTGCCGGCACCGGCGACTCCAATTCCGGTCTGGCGATCGGCGGCGGCGGTCCGACGGTAACTGCGACCGGTGGCGGCACGATCACCCTCACCGGCACGCGTGGCAATGGGGGCATCAACAACGACAGCGTCCTCATCCAGGGGACCGTGGCGTCCAACGCCGGCGGCATCCAGATCACGGGCAATGCGGGCGGCACGGTTTCGGGCGCCAGCAATTTGGGCGTCGACCTCAACTCCGGCGGTCAGGTCAACGCCACGGGCGCCGCCACGGTCACGATCAACGGCACCGGCGGCATCGGCACCGCCAGCAACTACGGCGTGCAGGTCACGGGCGCCGGCAGCGCCATCACCACCGTCAATGGCGCCATGGGCGTTACCGGCACGGGCGGCAATGGGTCCGGGGCCTCGAACATTGGCGTCTATGTGAACACTTCCGGGGCGATTTCGACCTCGGGCACGGGTGGCATCACCCTGACCGGTGCGGGCGCCGGCGCCGGCGGCAGCGGCGTGGCGGTGCAGATTGATTCGGGCGGTGTGGTTAAGTCGACCCAGGCGACGGCGGGCGGCGGCACGATCGGCCTCACCGGCAACGCGAACCTTAATGGCACCGCCGGCAGCGATTACGGCTTCTACCTGTTGAACGGGACGGTGCAATCCGTGACCGGCGACATCACAATCGGCGGCACTGCGGGCAGCGCGGGTGGCGACAACCAGGGCGTGCGCATCAACGGCGGCACGATCCAGTCGGGCGGCACGGCGAATATCTCCCTGACAGGGCAGACGAACGGCAACGGCGATTCGATCAAGCTCAACCTCGGGACCAATTCGATCGGCGGCGCCACCGATACCGGCAACATCCTGATCCAGGCTAACGGCACACCGTCCACCACCGGCATCGACATGGGGAATGCGGCCACGACGACGATCCGCACGAATGGCAATGTCACGTTTAACTCGGTCGCGGGTGCGGTGCAGGACTCGGTAAGCTCTATCCGGGGTGGCGCGAGCGCGGCCGCGGCCGGCCTGCAGCTGCTCGGCGGCGGGACGTTCACCCTTGCCGGCAACAACAACGATGTGACGGTGCTGGCCGGCAGCCTGACCAACGGCAGCTCGGTCAGCTACAACGGCGCGACCGCCATCTCCATCGGCTCCGTCCTCGGGACCAACGGCCTGAACGTCGGCGCCACGGGCAGCGTGACCCTCGCTGCGGGCACGGCGATTTCCCAGACCCAGGCCATCACCGCTTCCTCGCTGACCACCACCACCGCAACCGGCACCGACCTTACCGGCGCGAGCAACGCGGTGGGCAGCTTCACCGCGACGAACACGACTTCCGGCAACATCAGCCTGACGAACACGGCGGCCCCGCTGACGATCACGGGGATCAGCGAGACCGGCGGCAGCGTCACGGTGACCAATGCCGGCGGCATCACGCTCAGCGGCGCAGTCACGGGCGGGACGGGCCTGACCACCCTCACGGCGAACGGCGGCGCGCTGACCCTGGCCGCGAACAACGTCAGCGGCACCGGCGTCAGCCTTCTCGGCACGGGCGTTACCAGCACCGGCGGCACGGTGAACGGCGGGACGGGCGACATCCTGGTGGACGGCGGGGCGGCGGCGATCAGCCTGGGCGGGGCGCTGACCACGACGAGCAACACCGCGACGGCGGTGACGGTGCGCCACGCCACCTCGGTGGCGCTGGGCAACGTGACCACGGGCGCGACCGGCACGACCACGATCGGCGTGGCCGGCGACGTGACGGCCGCTACGACCCAGACCGGCATCATCACCACCGGCACGCTGACGGGCAGCACGACCAGCACCGTGAGCCTGCCCAACGGCAACGTGATCCCGACGCTGGCGGCGTTCGCCTCGAGCGGCGGGTTCACGCTCAATGACACCAGTGCGCTGGGCATCACGGGGGCGCAGAACGCCGGCGCGGGCAACGTGGGCCTGACCTCCACCGGCACGATCGGAGAGAGCGGCGCAGGCTTGGTGAACACCACGGGGACGCTGACGACCTCGTCGGTGGGCGGCGCAACGCTCAGCGGTGCGGGCGCCAACACGGTCGGCAGCTTCAACGCCACCAATACGACCTCCGGCAACATCAGCCTGACCAACACGGCGGCCCCGCTGACGATCACGGGGATCAGCGAGACCGGCGGCAGCGTCACGGTGACCAATGCCGGCGGCATCACGCTCACCGGCGGAGTCATCGGCGGGACGGGTCCGACCACCCTCACCGCGAACGGCGGCGCGCTGGCGCTGGCCGCGAACAGCGTCACCGGCACGGGCGTGACGCTGCAGGGCGTGGGGGTGACGCAGTCCCTGGGCAGCACGGTGAACGCCGGCACGGGCGACATCCTGGTGGATGGCGGAGCCGGGACGATCAATATGGCCGGGGCGCTGACGACGACGAGCAACACGGCGACGGCGGCGAAGGTGGTGCATGCCAGCACGGTGGCGCTGCCGGGGATCCAGACCGGGGCGACGGGCACGACGACGCTGGGGGCGGGCGACATCACGGGGGCGGTGACGCAAAGCGGCACGACGGTGATCAACACCGGCACGCTGACGGGCAGCACGACCAGCACCGTCAGCCTGCCCAACAGCAACGTGATCCCGACGCTGGCGGCGTTTACCTCGAGCGGCGGCTTCACGCTCAATGACACCAGTGCGCTGAGCATCACGGGGGCGCAGAACGCCGGCGCGGGCAACGTGGGCCTGACCTCCACCGGCACGATCGGGGAGAGCGGCGCAGGCCTGGTGAACACCACGGGCACGTTGACGACGTCGTCGGTGGGCGGCACGACGCTCAGCGGTGCGGGCATCAACAGGGTAACGAACTTCCATGCCACCAACACGGGCTCCGGCGACATCAGCCTGACCAACACGATCGCGACCCTCGGGGTCACGGGCATCAGTGAGACCGGCGGCGGCAACGTGTCGGTGACGAATGGTGGCGCGATCACCACCAGCGGCGCGATCACGACGGCGGCCAACGGCAACATCAGCCTGAGGGCGACCGCCGGCGCCATGACGATCGGGGCGGCGGTGACCGCGGGCGGCTCGGGCACGGTGACCCTGACGACCGTCACCTCACCCGGCAACCTGGTCGTGAACGCGGCGGTGGGCAGCGGCTCGGGCGCGATCACGGCGACGGCCAGCGGCACAATCTCCGGCAGCGGGACCTTCGGCACCTCCACTCTGCTGACCACGAGCTCCGTGGGCGGCACAACCCTGACCAACGCGAACACCGTCGGCAGCTTCAGCGCCACCAACTTGAGTGGCGGCGACGTGACGTTGAACAATAGCGCCACGCCGCTGACCATCGCCGGCATCACTGACACGGGTGCGGGCAACGTTTCGGTGACCAACGCCGGTGGCATCACGCTCAGCGGTGCGGTGAGCGCGGGCACCGGCTCGGTGACGCTGCATGACACGACGGGGACGCTGGCGCTGGCAGCCAACAATGTGAGCGGCAGCACAGGCGTGACACTGCAGGGCGTCGGGGTGACGCAGTTGGCGGGCAGCACGGTGAACGCCGGCACGGGCGACATCCTGGTGGATGGCGGGGCGGCGGCGATCGACCTGGCCGGGGCGCTGACCACGACCAACGGGACCGCTCTGGCGGTTCAGGTCCTCCATGGCACCTCGGCGGCGCTCGGCAACATCACGACGGGCGCCGGCGCCACAGTCACCCTGGGCACCGTGGGCGCGAACAACCTCTCCGGCGCGATCACCCAGACCGGCATCATCAACACCACGAATCTGGTGGGCAGCGGCGGCTCGTCCGTAAACCTCGGCAACAGCAACACGGTGACGAATCTCGGCGCATTCGGCGACGGCACGACCTTCACCTTCAACAACGCCGGCGCCCTGAACGTGACCGGCGCCGTGGGTGGCGGCAGCGGCCTGACCAGCATCACGGCCACGGGTGGCACGCTCGCGGTGACCACGGGTTCGGTGGCCGGTGCCGGGGTGACGCTGGCCTCCACCACCAACGACGTGACGCTCAATGGCACGGTGAACGGTAACGCTGGCACGGTGACGCTCAATGCGGGCGGGCTCATCAGCCAGACGCCGGCAGGCACAATCAACACGAGCGGACTGCTGACGACCTCGTCGACCACGGGCACGACGTTGGGCAGCGCGAACACCGTCACGAGCTTTACCGCGACGAACACGACTTCGGGCAGCATCAGCCTGACCAACACGGCGGCCCCGCTGACGATCACGGGGATCAGCGAGACCGGCGGCAGCGTCACGGTGACCAATGCCGGCGGCATCACGCTCACCGGCGGAGTCATCGGCGGGACGGGTCCGACCACCCTCACCGCGAACGGCGGCGCGCTGGCGCTGGCCGCGAACAGCGTCACCGGCACGGGCGTGACGCTGCAGGGCGTGGGGGTGACGCAGTCCCTGGGCAGCACGGTGAACGCCGGCACGGGCGACATCCTGGTGGATGGCGGAGCCGGAGCGATCAATATGGCCGGGGCGCTGACGACGACGAGCAACACGGCGACGGCGGCGAAGGTGGTGCACGCCAGCACGGTGGCGCTGCCGGGGATCCAGACCGGGGCGACGGGCACGACGACGCTGGGGGCGGGCGACATCACGGGGGCGGTGACGCAAAGCGGCACGACGGTGATCAACACCGGCACGCTGACGGGCAGCACGACCAGCACCGTCAGCCTGCCCGACAGCAACACGGTGACGAACTTGGGCGCGTTCACGACCAATGGCGCGTTTACGTTCAACAACGCGGGTACGCTGAACGTCACCGGGGCGGTAACGACGACGAACAACGGCCTGGCGAGCATCACGGCGACAGGCGGCACATTGAACGTGAGCACGGGTTCGGTGGCGGGCGCAGGCGTGACGCTGGTCGCCACCGGCGGTAGCAATGACGTTACGCTGAGCGGGGCGGTGAACGGCAACGCCGGCACGGTCTCCATTACGGCGGCCCGCAACGTGACCGAGAACACGGGCGGCAACATCACGACCTCGGGCAACGTCAACCTGACGGGCGCCGCGGGCAACGTGACGCAGACGGGTACGGGCAACGTCAGTGGCGCGCTGCTGACGACGAACTCGGCGACCGGCACGACGCTGAACGCAGGCAATACCGTCACGAGCTTCCACGCCACCAACACGACCAGCGGGGACGTGAGCCTCACGAACACGGCGGCGCCCCTGACGATCACGGGCATCAGTGAGACCGGCGGCAACGTGGCGGTGACAAATACCGGCGCGATCACGACCAGCGGCGCGATCACGACGGCGGCCAACGGCACCATCAGCCTGACGGCGACCGGCGGCACCGAGACGATCGGCGCGACGGTGACGGCGGGCGGCTCCGGCACGGTGGGACTGACGGCCACCGGGGCGACGAGCGATGTGCTGGTGAACGCCAACGTGGGCAGCGCCTCGGGGGCGATCACGGCCACGGCGGGGCGGAGCGTGACGCTGAACGCAGGCAACGTGACCACCACGGGCAACGTGAGCCTCACGGGCACGGCGGGTACGGTGAGCGAGGCGGGGGCAGGCAAGGTCAGCGGCGCGCTGCTGACGACAAATTCAGCCACCGGCACGACCCTGAACGCGGCCAACACGGTGACGAGCTTCAGCGCCACCAACACGGCTTCCGGCAACATTGCGCTGACGAACACGGCGGCCCCGCTGACCATCACGGGCATCAGCCAGACCGGCGGCGGCACGGTGACGGTGGGCAACACCGGGGCGCTGACCACGAGCGGGGCGGTGAGCGCCGATGGCGGAGCGATCAGCCTGACGGCCACCGGCGGCACCGAGACGATCGGGGCGGCGGTGAGCACGACAGGCACGGGCACGGTGGGGCTGACGGCCACCGGAGCGACGAGCGACGTGGTGCTCAACGGGGCGACGAGCTCCGGCAGCGGAACGGTGACCGTGGCGGCGGGTCAGAACATCGCGATCAACACCGGTGGTGACATCACCACGACGGGCAACGTGGCGTTGAACTCGGCGCAGACGGCGGCGACGGGCACGATCACGGAGGCGGGCACGGGCAAGGTGCTGACGGCGGCGCTGCTGACGACCAATTCCAAGGGCGGTACGACCCTGAACAACGCGAACACGGTGGGCAGTTTCAACGCCACCAACACGACCTCCGGCAACATCAGCCTGGTGAACACGGCCAGCCCGCTGACCATCACCGGCATCAACGAAGGCGGCACGGGCAGTGCTTCGGTGAGCAACACCGGCCCGGTTAGTATCACCGGCACCGTGAGCGCGGGCACGGGTGGGGTGAACCTCACCTCTTCCGGTGCAATCGCGGAAAGCGGTGCGGGTCTGGTGAGCACCACCGGCGCGCTGACCGTGAGCGCCACGGGCCAGTCGATCACGCTCACGCAGAACAACGCCGTCACCGGCACGGTCAACCTGACCGGCGCCGCGACCCAATTTACCAACACAATCGCCACGACGGCGGTCCTGGCGACAACCGGGGCCACGACCCTTACCGCCACGGGCCAGCCGCTCAATGTCTCGGGCGGTGTGACGGGCGCCTTGCTCACGACCAGTGCGGCGGCGACCAACCTCGGAACGCTGAGTGTGGGCAGTGCGAACCTCACCGCGACGGGGGCGGTGACGCAGAGCGGCGTGCTCACGGACGGCGGTGCGCTGACCGTCAGCGCGTCCGGCCAGCCGATCACGCTCACGCAGAACAACGCCGTCACCGGCACGGCGACGCTCACCGGTGCCGCGACCCAATTTACCAACACGCTCGCCACGACCGCGGTCCTGGCGACGACCGGGGCCACGACGCTCACGGCCACGGGCCAGCCGCTCAATGTCTCGGGCAGTGTGACGGGCGCCTTGCTCACCACGAGCGCGGCGGCGACCAACCTGGGCACGCTGAGTGTGGGCAGTGCCAGCCTCACGGCGACGGGAGCCGTTACACAGAGCGGCGTGCTGACGGACGCGGGCGCCCTGACGGTTACCGCCACGGGCCAGCCGATCACGCTCACGCAGAACAACGCCGTCACCGGCACGGTCAACCTGACCGGCGCCGCGACTCAATTTACCAACACGCTCGCCACGACGGCGGTCCTGGCGACGACCGGGGCCACGACGCTGACGGCCACGGGCCAGCCGCTCAATGTCTCCGGTAGCGTGACCGGCGCCTTGCTCACGACCAGTGCGGCCGCGACCAACCTCGGGACGCTGAGCGTGGGCAGTGCAAACCTGACGGCGACGGGGGCGGTCACGCAGAGCGGCGTGCTCACGGACGCGGGCGCCCTGACGGTTACCGCCACGGGCCAGCCGATCACGCTCACGCAGAACAACGCCGTCACCGGCACGGCGACCCTGACCGGGGCGGCGACGCAGTTTACCAACACGCTGGGCACGACGGCGGTGCTCGCCACGACCGGCAATACGACGCTGACGGCGACGGGCCAGCCGCTTAATGCCTCGGGCAGTGTCACCGGCGCCACGAGTTCGCTCACCACGAGCGCCGGGGCGACCAACTTGGGCACCCTTACGGTCGGCAAGAACCTGACGATGACTTCCTCCGGTAGCATCACGCAGAGCGGCCCGATCACCGTGGGCGGGTTGACGACGTTCTCCCTCACATCCCCGCTGTCCGACATCCTCCTGAGCACGCAGGCCAATGATCTCGGCAGCATCGCCCCGGTGCTGGCCGGCACCGTGTCCAATATCCGCGACCTGGGCCTCCGGAACGTGAATGTGGGGGCCAAGGTGCCGGTCATCTTCCCGGCCACCACGAATCTGGCCGGCCTGACCAATCTGCGCAACCTGACCCTGATCTTCGACAATGCGCCGATCAACCTTCCGGGGATCACCGCCTCGGGCACCATGACCATCACCGCCGGCGGCGCGATCACCGACAGCGGACCCTCGATCGTCCCCGGGTTGTCCGTCCTCAACGCGAACGGCTTCAACATCACGCTCAACAATCCCGGCAACAACTTCGGCACCGTGAATCTGACCGGGGCGAACATCACGCTGTTCAACGTCAGCGCCGTCAACCTGGCCGGTGTGCAGGCTACCGGGTCATTCAGCCTGACTTCCCCGGGCACCCTGACGGTGAGTTCTGGCATCAACAGCGGCTCGACGGTCAGCCTCGCGTCGACCGGCGGCGACCTGCTCATCAACGCCCCGATCAGCGCGGGCGGCAATCTGACCTTGGCGGCCAACCAGAACGTCACGGCCAGCGCGCCTGGTTCGCTCAGCACCGCCGGTGGCAGCATCTCGGTGACGGCCGGCAACAACATCCAGCTGGCCGACGTAGCCTCGTCCAACGGCACCGTGACCGTCACCCCGAATGGCAGCGCCACCTTCATCAGCCCGCTCAACAACAGCCCGCTCAACATCAGTGGCGCGTTCACGGTGACGGCCGGCGGCAACGTCAGCTTCAACAACTCGCTCACGGGCGCCGGCTCCCTGACGGTCAACACCGGCGGCATCACGAGCTTCAACAACGCCATCAACGGCCTCGGTACCCTGCTCACCGATGCATCCGGCAGCACCGTGATCAATGGCGGGACCCTGGGGGTCACAAACTCTTTCCGGTTCAACGACCCGGTGGTGGTGGCGAGCAACCTCGTCATCAGCGGCCCCGCGGGCCGGTTCAACAGCACCCTGATGCCCGGCAGCGACGGCGGTCAAAGCCTGACCTTCAACATGTCGGGCAACACGATCTTTGTCGGGGCGGTCGGGGCGCCTGGCCAACGGTTCTCCTCCATCACGACCGGCTCGGGCGGCAGCACCCTGTTCTACGGCCTTCCGTCTTCCCCCGCCGCGGCCTACACCACCGGCGCCCAGACCTACAACAACCCCGTCCTGCTGGGCTCCGACACCACCTTCGGGGCCTCCGCGCTCACCTTCAACAACACCGTCAACATGGGCCCGTCCTTGACCACGCTTTCCCCGCTGGTCGGCGGCCCCAGCAACCTCACGGCCAATGTTTCCGGAGCCACGATTTTCAATGCTGCTGTCGGACAGGCCACCAACGGGCGGATTGGCGATGTCACGATCTCAGGCCCGGCTGGCTCGCCCACGACTGGCACGACCGCCATCCGCGCGGACTTCTCTTCGACCAGTCTCACGGTGAACAATCCGCTGACCTTTGACGCGGCGACGGCCACCACGGTCGACACCACGGGCTTCCAGAATTACACCAGCACGGTCGCCTTGGGCACCAACCTGACCTTCACTTCCAATCTCAGCCAAGTCTATAGCCCGACGGGCACGGATCAGGGTATCAGCTTTGCCCAGGGCATGGCCGCCGGCGGCCACACCGTGAACGTGAAGGCCGCCCAGTCCGCGGTCATCTTCGGGGGCGATGTCGGCAGCCAGGCCAACCCGCTCACCACGCTCTCGGTCTCCGGTCGTTATGTCCTCGTGGGCGGCGATATCTGGACGCAGGGGGACATGAAGATTTCCATCGGCACGGGGACCACGGGGAACAACGACTTCCTCCAGTTCGTCGGCACCGGCGCGCACAACACCCGCCTCGATTCGGTCGATGGTGAGATCATCCTCGGCAGCGGCGCAACCGGTGCTACCGGTGACGCCGCCAAGACCGGAGCCCCGGGCCGAGCTTCGATCTTCAAGAGCAATGACGGCGATCTCGATATCTTTGCCCACAAGATCACCATCCAACCCTTCGAGCGCCTCGTCGTGCGCAACGGGTCGTTCATTGCCATTGCCGACGGGACGGGTGTTGGTGACGGCATCATCCTGAGCAGCACGGCCGCGACCAACTACTTGATCCTGGTCACCAGTGCCACGTCGAACGGTGGCAGCGTTTCGCCCAGCATCCATATCCAGTCGCGCGCGCCGGCGACGGTCGAAGCGCCGAGTGGCTCCGTGCAGGATCAGGGCACCGAACTGGTCGCCAGCGCGGTTTATATCTTCAACGCGCTCGGCAACGCCACCAATCCCAGCCCCACGCGAACCGCCTTCGCTCCGGTGCCGGCCACCGACCACACCTTTGATTACGCGCCACCCCACACGGGCAACATCGCGAGCCGCCTCGGGGCGACGGTGTTTGAGGTGCTGCCGGACAGCGGCGGCACGCACCACAGCGTCTATATCGCCGACCTGGTGGTGACCAACCAATACCGGCCCAACCCGGTGCCTTTCCTATTCTATCTCGATCTCAGCACGGCGGGCTTGACGACTCAAAATATCGGCGGACTCGGGCCCTTTATCCAGCCAACGGACAACCTGTTTGGCCTGAACCTGCTGCCGCTGCGCACGATCACGACGCAGAACGCCTCGCCGCGCACGGTGTTGCAGTCCACTTTCACGCCCAACGTGCCGCTCGAGACCCGCGAGGCGCCGCCGCCGGAAGTGGATCTCGCGCCGGCCGTGCGCGAGCAGTTGCAGGCCCTCGGTATCTATGCCCGCGCCCTTACGCCCGAAGAACGCAGGTCGCGCGACAAGCGGATGGGACTGTTCCGCACGATCCCCGAGCGCGAGCGCCCGCGCGAATCCGATTACGAGGTGGCCGACGCCCGCGTCGAGAACCGCGCGGTGCGCGACGTCCTCCGTCTGGCCACGGCCACCGGCCTGATCGGGGAGGATCAGCACAAGCTGGACGACGTGGCCCGCGCGCTGGCGGCGAGCTTCGAGGCCTTCTCGGTGCTTTCCCTCAGCCAGGAGGCGAAGGACTTCCGCGCGTGGCTCGAGGCGAGCTCCGATCCGGACGCCGTGAAGGTGCTCCAGTATGTCAAGACGCTCCACGAGACCCTGAACCGCATCGAGCTGCTGGGCCTGACGCGGCAGGAGCTGGCCAGCTCCAAGGCCCAGATTTACGGCAGCATCCTGCGCGCCCGCCTCAATGCGGAGCCGGAATTCCTCCGGGCCCTGGTCGAGGGCGCCCCGGCGCCCGCCCGGGTCTCGCTGCAGGATTCGCCGGCCGGCCGGCCGGGTCCCTTGGCCCTGCTCGCCCCCCGGTGAGGGTTGTAACGGCGGGTCTATGACCGCCGACAAATATCCCACCACGGACCCCGCCGGCGGTCACAGACCGCCGCTACAGGGCGGCCCGATTTCCTCGCTTGTGCCACCGGCAGGAATAGTTATCGAAGGGGTCTGTCGCCCATGGATACCAACCCGAGTTTCGGACAGACCAACCCCGGTTTCGGACAAACCAATCCCGGGGTGGGGCAGCCCAACCGCCGGTTGGCCGCGGTGATGTTCCTCGATATGGTCGGCTACAGCGCGATGATGGCCGGGGACGAGGAGCGCGCGCTGGCCTGCGTGGGCGAACTGGAGAAACTCCTCCGGGCCGAGGTGCCGAAGTTCGGCGGGCGCGTGGTCAAGTTCCTCGGGGACGGCTCGATGGCCGAGTTTCCCACCGCCCTTTCCGCCGTGCGCTGCAGCCAGAGCGTGCTGCAGGATGTCGAGTCCAACAATGCCTGGGTCCCCGTGGAGAAGCGCTATTCCGTCCGCATCGGCCTGCACCTCGGCGAACTCGTGGACCGGGCGGACGATATTTTCAGCAACGCGGTGAACGTCGCCGCGCGCATTCAGCCGCTGGCCGACCCGGGTGGCATCGCCATGTCGAGCTTCATCTACTCCCAGATCGAGAACCAGCTGGACCTGAAGGGCGTCTACCTCCCGCCGCAGAAGCTCAAGAACATCCCCGAAAAAATGCGCATCTTTCTCGTCGAGCCCGTCGGGGGCGATGTGACCGGTCGGGCCATCCGGCGGCACAAGCCTTTTGCCACCAAGGTCGCGCTCGGCGCCGGGGCGGCGGTGGTCGCGGCCATCCTGGCCTACTACTTTCTGGGCCGGCATTCCTGAGCCGGCTCTTGTAGCGGCGGTCTGTGACCGCCGGGGATAGGTTGCGGGCCGTGACGGCGGTCATGGACCGCCGCTACAAAATACCGGGATGTGTAACGGCAGCTTGTCTGCCTTTGCCGGTTCATCAACTATCAGCGCTCAACTCTCAACTTTCCCGTCCCCTCATGGCCCAGCCTGAAGCACCCAAGATCATCTTCTCGATGCTCGGCGTCTCGAAGAAGATCGAGCGCAAGGAAATCCTCCGCGACATCTCCCTGTCGTTCTATTACGGCGCCAAGATCGGCGTGCTCGGTCTCAACGGCTCCGGCAAGTCCTCGCTCATGCGCATCCTCGCGGGGATCGACACCGAGATCGACGGCCGCGTGCACTTCGAGCCGGGCTACACCGTCGGCTTCCTGCCGCAGGAGCCGGCGCTCACGCCCGGCGCCACGGTCCGCGTCTGTGTCGAGGAGGGCGTGAAGCACCTGACCGACCTCACCGCGGCCTATGATGCCTCCTGGGACGAACTCACCGAGGCGGCCGACGACAAGGCGAAGGACGCCATTTCCGACCGGCAGGCCAAACTGCAGGAAAAGATCGACCATCTCGGGGCCTGGGATGTCGCCCCGATGGTCGAGCAGGCGATGGACGCGCTGCGCTGTCCGCCGGGCGAGGCCATCGTCGATAATCTTTCGGGCGGTGAGCGGCGCCGGGTCGCGCTCGCCCGCCTGCTGTTGCAGAAGCCGTCCATTCTGCTCCTCGACGAGCCGACCAACCACCTCGACGCCGACAGCGTCAACTGGCTGGAGCAGCATCTGTCGCGCTACGAGGGCACGGTCATCGCCGTGACCCACGACCGCTACTTCCTCGACAACGTCGCCGGCTGGATCCTCGAGCTCGACCACGGGCACGGCCTGCCGTTCAAGGGCAACTACTCCTCGTGGCTCGAGCAGAAGCAGGCCATGGCCACCGTGGCCGAGCGCACCGAGAGCAAGCGCCAGAAGGCGATGGCGCGCGAACTCGAGTGGATCCGGCAGAGTGCGAAGGCGCGCGTCGCCAAGTCCCAGGCGCGCATCAGCGCCTACGAGGCCATGCTCAAGCAGGACGTTGCCGAGCAGGAGAAAAAATTCGAGATCATCATCCCGCCGGGTCCGCGCCTCGGCACGCTCGTCGTGCAGGCGCAGCAGGTGGCCAAGGGCTATGGGGACAAGCTGCTGTTCGAGAACCTGGAGTTTTCGCTGCCGCCGGGTGGCATCGTGGGGATCATCGGCCCCAACGGCGCGGGCAAGACCACGCTCTTCAAGCTCATCACCAACCTGGAGAAACCCGACGCGGGCAGCTTCAAGGTCGGCGAATCGGTGAAGTCGGCCTACGTCGAGCAGTCGCGCGACTCGCTCGAGGGCAACAAGACCATCTGGCAGGTCATCAGCGACGAGCAGGAAGTCATGGTGCTCGGCACGCGCTCGGTGAACAGCCGGGCCTATTGTGCGCAGTTCGGCTTCACCGGCGCCGACCAGCAGAAGAAGGTCGGCGTGCTCTCCGGCGGCGAACGCAACCGCGTGCTGCTGGCCCGCGTGCTCAAGAGCGGCGCCAACCTGCTCCTGCTCGACGAGCCGACCAACGACCTCGACGTGAACTCGATCCGGGCGCTGGAGGAGGCGCTCGAAAGCTTCGCCGGCTGCGCCGTGATCATTTCCCACGACCGCTGGTTCCTCGACCGCACGGCGACGCACATCATGGCCTTCGAGGGTGACAGCTATGTGCACTGGTTCGCCGGCAACTACTCGGCTTACCTCGAGGATTTCAAGAAGCGGAAGGGGAAGGACGCGGACCAACCGCACCGGATCAAATACCGCAAGCTGACGCGGTAGACATTGGAGGGTTCGCGTCCCTGCGAACCGCGGCCCGCAGAGACGCGGGCCCTTCAGTTTTCCGCCGCTGCTCGTCGAGACGACTCGCCCTACCAATTAAACAGCCGGCCCATCTCGCGGCGGTCCTTCTTGGTCGGACGGCCCTTGCCGCGTTCGCGGGCCAGCATGTGCTCGATGCCGGCCTGCCGCGCACGCTCGTATTCGGTGGCCGGCGTCAGGTCGGTTATGAATTCCGGCAATTGCTTCGCCCCGACGCGCGAGCGCGGGTGGGCGACAACCTTCAAGGTGCGGGTGATGGCGCCGACGCGGACGGTGACCGTTTCGCCGGCATGGATGTCGCGGCCGGGCTTGGCCTCGAGTTCGCCGATCAGGACCTTGCCGGCACGGCAGGCGGCCGTGGCCTCGGCGCGGGTCTTGAAGACGCGCACGCTCCAGAGCCATTTGTCGAGGCGCGGGTCATCCATGGACCAAGGCAAATCTATCGCCTGAAAAAGACAAGGAACGGAATTTCCGCAGATGGCGCAGATGGACGCGGATGAAGTTTATCCGGCATTGATCCGTGTAATCCGCGGGGAAGGGTTTGGCTGTTTGACAGGTTGCGCCGGAATAAAAACCGGCTAGCCTGCTCCCACGTTCATGAACGTCCGCCCCGTATTCGCCCTCCTGACCCTTTTCTCCGCCATGACCCTCCAGGCTCAGCCCAAACCCGCGTCGTCCCACGAGTTCGCCACCTTCGGGGGCGGCTGCTTCTGGTGCATGGAGGCCGTGTTCCAGCGGCTGCCCGGCATCATCCACAGCACGAGCGGCTATGCGGGGGGCACGACCGCCAACCCGACCTACGAGGAGGTTTGCGGCCACGGCACGGGCCACGCGGAGGTCATCCGGGTGGAGTTCGACCCGGCGGTCATCAGTTACGAGAAGGTGCTCGAGGTCTTCTTCGAGGCGCACGACCCGACCACGCTCAACCGCCAGGGCGCCGACGAGGGCGACCAGTATCGGTCGGTCATCCTCTACGAGAACGAAGCGCAGCAGGTCGCCGCCGGCAAGGCCAAGCTTGCCGCCCAGGCGAACTACAGCGACCCGATCGTCACGGAGATCGTGCCCCTGAAGAAATTCTGGCGCGCCGAGGACTACCACCAGGACTACTTCAACCAGCACCCGAACCAGGGCTACTGCACGTTCGTCATCAAGCCGAAGGTCAAGAAGCTCCAGGATCACGGCGTGATCCAGAAGAAGTGAGCGGCGTCAGCCCTGCGCCGGCAGCACGAACAGCAGCACGGCCAGCAGGTGGCACACGCTGCCGGCCTGGAAGCAGAGCTGGCGCGGCAGCTGGTCGAAACGGGGCAGGCGCCACAGGTAGAAGGCAATGCCGGCGGTGTAGCAGAGTACGCCGGCCACCACCAGCCACAGTCCGCCGGCCGGCAGCAGGGCGATCACGGGCTTGATGGCGATGACGGCGAGCGCACCGACGAGCAGGTAGGCCCCCGCCGTGACGACGCGGTAGCGTCCGCGGAACATCAGCTGCAGGGCGACGCCGGCGGTACACAGGCCCCAGACCACGCCGAAGAGCGACCAGCCCCACGGGCCGCGCATGGAGACGAGCAGGAACGGCGTGGCCGTGCCGGCGATGACGAGGAAGATGGCGGCGTGCGTGTATTTGCGCACGGCAAGCTTCCACTCGGCCGTCTCATGGCGGTTATAGATGGCAAAGGCCGTGTAGAGCAGCACAAGCGTGACGCCGAAGACGCTGAAGCTCGCCAGGTGCCATGCGTCGCCCTTGACGGCGGCAAAAGCCACGAGCAGGGCGAGACCCGCCGCGCTGGCGGCGAGGCCGAGGCCGTGCGTGAGCCCGTGGGCGAGGCGTTCGAGGCGCGTGTGCATGCGGACGGGCTCGGGGGCGATCACGGGCTCGAGGGGGGCGCCCTGCGCGGCGAGGCGGCGGTTGCGCACGATGTTGTTCGACGCCTCGTCGCACCAGCGGATGAAGCGACACGGGCGCGGGCTGGTGAACTCGGAGGACTCCCACTCGCCGCCGTCGGTGTAGAGGGATTTCGGGAAAATCCAGGTGCTGAAGGTGAAGTCGGCGACCGGCACGGTGAAGAAGCCGGAGATGGCCTCGTTGCAATCGATCACGGCGTGGTGGCGGAGGTGAAAGCTGTAGACCTTGCGCCAGAACCGGCCCCAGCGCGGGTGCTCGATCAGCCCGGCCCATTGTTCGAACGACCAGTGCTCGATGGCGTGGAAGACTTCGTAGAACACCAGCGACACGGCGATGGCGGCATAGCCGGCAAGGAACCACGGGAGCGACGGGACCAGCCACTGGAGCAGCGCCAGCATGGGTGTCATGATGCAGCCGAAGACCACCAGCGTGAACCAAGGGAAGAACGAGGCCTCCTTCTGGTGCGGTTCGGTGATGGGATAGAGGTTTTCGACGTAGGGCACCTCCTTGCCGCCGGGCGTGCGCCGGCGACCGATGCGTGTCAGGTTGTGGTGCAGCGTGTGCTGGCGGTAGAAGCGGCTCAGGAACGGCACCACGGGCTTGTGCAGCACGTAGCGGTGGAAGAAGAACTCCATGAAGCAATTGAACAGCTTCATCAGCAGGAAAGCGGCGGCAAACTGCCAGACGGTGGTGCCAATCTGAACGAACCAGACGGAGGCCGGCGCCAGCAGCCAGAACAGGCCATAGAGCCCGGCGAGAGTGACAACGACGGTGAAGAAAAACAAGGGGAGCGACAGCTCCTCCTCGACAGGCGCGCGGGGGGGGGTAGCGGACATGGCGATGTCCTTTTCCCGATAAACCCGGGGCAAGGCAACCGTTGATTTCGGACGTCTTGCTGAACGCAGTGATCCCGCGCAGGACCGCCGGGTCGAACAGGGGGATGCTGGACTTTCGGCATTTCTGCATACACTCCCCTCATGCCCGACCAACCGACCCAGGAACTGAACGGAGTGATCGTGACGGTGGATTTTGTCCGCCATCGCAACGCCATGCTCGTGCGCGCCGATCTCGGTTTGCTGTTCACCGACTTCTACCTGCATGTGGCGGACCACAAGCTGCGCTATACGCCGGAACAGGCGGCGCTCTTCAAGACCGCGCTGGCGGCTTTCACGCTGCACTGCGCCTCGCGGCCGCTCAACGAGCACCTCGCCTGGACGCTGAATTTCCAGGAGCCGCGCCTGAACGTCTTCCTTGCGGGCGACAACGAGGACTGCACGGTCACCGGCCGGCTGTTCACCGAGAACGTGCGCGAGGCCGCCGAGAACGTCTTCTTCAGCGACATCGTGCCCCGGCGCGGCGTCGAGCCGCGGCGCAGTGTGGTCAACTTCCAGGGCAGCGACGTGTTCGCGGCCGTGGCGGGTTACTACGCACGCAGCGAGCAGCAGCCCGTCCGCTTCTTCGACTTGGGGAACGACAGCTACGCCATGCTCGTGGCCCAGCCGGATTGCGACCTGGCGTGGTTTGCCTCGGTGGATGTCGAGGGAGTGCGCAATCCCGGCGCGGCCGAGACGGTCGGGCGCATCCAGAGCCGCAACTACGGCTGGCACTGCGGCTGCACCCAGCAGAAGATCCTCGGGGCCATCGCCCCGGCGTTCCGGGCGGATCCGGACGGGCTGTTCGGCGATGGCGAGACCATCCGCGTCGAATGCCCGCGCTGTGCCGCCGGCCATACCCTGACCCGCGAAGCGATGGAAGCCTACCTGACGCAGACGCTCAAGGGATGACCGCACTGAGGGTTTGCGTCGGGGCAGGGCGCGGCGATTGACTCCGCGCATGCAGGCCATCTGGCAGAACATCTGGACCGGGCTGACCACGGCCACCCCGCTGGATCAGGTCAACCTCGTGCTGGGTGTAATCGGCGTGGGGCTGATGATCCGGCGCAGCCTGTGGGCGTTTCCGGTCGGCCTGGTGGCGGTCACGGTGCAGGGGGTGCTTTTCTACCAGAGCCACTTCCCGGCGGACGCCCTGCTGCAGGTCTTCTATTTCGTGGCGCTGGCGTGGGGCTGGTGGCACTGGGTCAAGGACCGGGGTGCCGCACCCGAATTGCCCATCACGAAGCTGCCCGGGCGGGGTCGGGTGCTAACCCTGGTTATAGCCACGGCGGCTACCGCCCTCTGGGCGCTGGCCGTCGGGCCGGTGATGCACGCCGTCATGCCTTGGCGCGACGCTTTCATCGCGATTTTCAGTGTCGCCGCGCAGGTGCTCCAGGCGCGCAAGAACATCGAGAACTGGGCGCTCTGGGCGGTCGTGAACCTGGCGGCGGTCGCCTCGTATTGGAGTGCGGAGCTGGCCTACACGGCGTTCCTTTACGCCATCTATCTGGTCATGGGCCTCGTCGGTTGGCGGGTCTGGCACCGAGCGATGAGGGGGGCGGCGGTATGAGCGGGCCGTTGCGCATTGCGGTCTGCGGCACCGAGTCCACGGGCAAGACCCGCCTGGCGGAAAAACTCGGCACGCACTTCCGCGCGCCGGTCGTGGCCGAATATGCCCGCGAACGCTGGGACCAGCAGGGCGCGCTCGGCCTCGAGGACATGCTGCCCATCGCCCGCGAGCAATGGCGGCGCGAGGACGAGGCCGCGGCTCATGCGGAGCGGCTGGTCATCTGCGACACCGACGCGCTGACGACGATGCTCTGGAGCGACCTGCTCTACGGCACCTGCCCGGATGAGGTCCGGCGCGGCGCGGAAAAGCGCTGCCGGGACTACGCCCTCTACCTGCTGCTCGACACCGACGTGCCGTTCGCGCCTGACCCGCAGCGCTGTTTTCCCGATCCCGCCGACCGGGAAAAATGCCGGCGCGTCTGGCGGGGCGCGCTCGAGCGCCGGCATCTGCCCTTTGTGGATATCCGCGGCGAATGGGCGGCCCGCGAGGCCGCGGCGATCGCGGCGATTCAAGCGATCCTGTAGCGGCGGTCTATGCCCGCCGGGTATTGACGAACCGGGTGGTCGGCGGTCATAGACCGCCGCTACAGATGACAGAAGACTATCTCCAGCGCTTCGGCGGGCTGGGCCGGCTCTATGGCACGGCGGCGTTGCCGCGGCTGCAGGCGGCGCACGTCTGCGTCGTGGGCGTGGGCGGCGTCGGTTCGTGGGTGGTCGAGGGTCTGGCGCGATCGGGCGTCGGGGCCATCACGCTGATCGATTTGGACGACGTGTGCCTGACCAACGTCAACCGCCAGCTGCCCGCACTCGACGGCAACATCGGCCGGCCCAAGGTGGCGGCGCTGGCCGAGCGCGTGCGGCTGATCAACCCGGCCTGCGCGGTCACGACCGTCAGCGAATATTTCACCGCGAAGACGGCGGAGCAGCTGCTGGCTCCGCGCTACACTTGGGTGGTGGACTGCGTCGATCTCATGTCAAACAAGGCATTGCTCATCGCCGAGTGCACCAAGCGTGGCCAGCCGGTGCTCACGGTCGGCTCGGCGGGGGGCAAGCGGGACGCCACGAAGATCGTCGTGACCGACTTTGGCGACGGGCACGGGGACGAGCTGCTGCGCCAGGTGCGCAAGAAGCTGCGGCGCGACCACGGCTTCGCCAAGGGCGAGGGCAACCATTACGGCATCCCCTGCGTATCCTCGCAGGAGCAACCGGTCTTTCCGTGGGCCGATGGCACCTGCGCGACCGAGCCGGAAGAAGGCTCGAACCTGCGGCTCGACTGCGCGACCGGCTTTGGCACGGCGGTGTTCATCACCGGGGCGTTCGGCTTCGCGGCGGCCGGCGAAGTGGTGCGTCGGATCGCGCTCGGCTGAGCGGGAGCCGGCGGAAAGGAAACTTCGACATGCGTCCGTCGAGAGCCTAAATCGATGCTGACGATGTTCAGTCACAAGAGCGTGATACGAACCCCGCTGGTTTTCGGCCTTCTGCTTGGCGGCACGCTGGTCCTGTGGTTGGTCTATTATCTCGGCTGCATTCCCGGCCAGACCTTTGACGCCACGCGGTTCATTTTTTTCGACCAGGGGTCCTTCATGTATGCGAATGGCCGGGTGCTGGCCGGCGAGCACTTGTATAGTGAGCTGGCCTGGCAGTATGGGCCGCTGGCCATCGGATGGTATGCGCTGTTTGCCTCTCTGGCAGGCAATACCCCCTTGGTGCTCGTGCTGGCGGCCGGCATTGCCACCGCCCTGGCCTGGACGGGATTGGTGGTCATGGCCGCGCGCAAAGTGGGCCCGGGGATCGCGTGGCTTGGCGGGCTGCTTGGTTTGCTGCCGGCGATAACCGCCCCGGGTTTGCTGAGTCACTTCACCGGGCCACACAGCGCCGTGGAGGCAATGCTGTTGGTGTCTGTCGCCTGGTTATTAGCCGCGGAACGCCCGACAGCCAGGAGTGCGCTCAGCCTGGGCCTGGCGCTCGGCGCGATCCAGCTGGTCCGTTTCGGTCCGCATGTGGCGGCGGGGGTCGTGGTGGTCTTGCTGTGGTGCCTGCGGATCGGCCTGGACCGATCGGTGGCGGATCGCCGGTCGCGGCTGGTCCAGGGGCTGGGGATGATGCTGGCCGGTTACGGGTCGGTGGTGCTGGCCTATGGCGGCTGGTTGCTGGCCCGCCTGCGCCCCATTGCCGTGGGGGAGCAGTTGTGGCCCGCGCACATGCTTGCGCATTACGAGGAAATCACTTCGGGTCGCTGGCCCCGGTTCGAGTCATGGGGCGACTCCTATCTCCACTATGTGCCCGTGATCACGGGCCTGGGGCTGGCGGCTTTCGTCGTCCTGCGGGCGGTCAAAAACCGCGTGGCGCCGGATCGCGTCGACTGTGCGTTGCTGTTTCTGCCGCTCTATTTTGCAGTTGGTTGCACCTTCCTGTTCCGGACGCCCTCGAACATCCTGGCGCATACTTGGATGGCCTGGCCGGCGGTCGCCCTGGTGGGCGAGGTGCGCTTCCGCTGGGGCCGGGGCTTGATCGTCCTGGCCTTGCTGCCCGTGACGGCCTGGCAGATGGACAAATGGCTCGATACTTGGAGCATCGAAAAGCAATGGCAGGCGGAGTCGCTCCAACTGCCCAACGGCCAGCACTTGTGGTTTCATGGTTCCGAGGCCGCGCGGATCGGCAATCTGGCCCGTCTCATCCAGGAAAAACCGGCGCCACTGGCGGAGGGTGCCAGGCGCCGGCTGGTCGTGCTCGGCGCCGGGGGCGGGGTGCTGCATTTCTTCAATGCCGCCCGGGTCGGGCGGCACTGGTGGTATCTGCCGCAATTTGTCCGCCCGTGGGAGACGGCCCAGGTGGTCGAGGATCTCTCCCGGCACGAATTGCTGCTGCAATACTTCCTTTATCCGGAACCGGTGCCGCGGGTGCCGGCGGAACAGGTTTCCCTGACCATGCCTGTCGATCCGGCTTTCGGGCATGACTTGGTCGCCCGGATGGTGCTGGTCGAGTGGGTGCCCGGCCTGGGCTATCTGTTCCGGATTTCTCCTCCGCCGAACAACCGCTGAACATTGCCTTGGCCGTAGGGTCGGTGCTTGCGCCGACCTTGGGATAAAACGTCCGATGGTCGCCGCAAGCGGCGACCCTACAGGAACAGCCTCTTGAAATTCTGCTCCACCTGCGGGGCCAGGGTCGCCAGCGGCACGTGACGGAGCTTCGCCAGCTGCTCGTAGGTCACGACGAGGTTGGCGGGATGGTTGACCGCGGAGCCGTCCGCGGCCGGCGGCAGGGGAAAGCGGTTGAGTTCGCCCGCCGGCGGCTTGGTCGGGGCATCGGTCTCGACGAGCAGGCGCTTGACCGGGATGTGCCGGAAATTCTCCAGCCGGCTCTTGTGCCGCGGTTCCAGCAGCTGGATGTTGAAGGAGTAGCTGGCGCCGAGATCGGTGAAATTCCGGATCATCTCGGCCGGGCCGGCGTAACCGTGGATCAGAAAACCGCGGGCCGGCAGCTTCGCCTTCTTCAGCGCATCATGCAGCGCGCCCCAGGCCTGCACGCAGTGGATGGACGGCGCGCGGTTGAACTCGGCGGCGAGGGCCAGCTGCGCGGTGAAGACCTCGGTCTGTTCCTCCAGCTCCGCCACGCGCAGGCCGGCGACGCGGGGATCGTCCGGCTTGAGCTCAAGCAGCCACCGGTCGAGGCCGATCTCGCCGACCCCGGCGCCCGGGTTCGCCTCGAGCGCGGCCCTCAGCTTCTTGAGCCAGTCCGGCGCGCGGTTGCCCGCGTCCCACGGATGCACGCCGAAGCTCGGCACGACCCACGGATATTCCCGGGCCAGCGCGGCCACCACGGGCCACTCCTCCGCGTTGGTGCCGTTGACGACGGCGCCCTTCACCCCGGCGGCCTGGAGGTCGTGCACGATGGCGGCGCGGTGCGGCGTCAGCTGTTCGAAATGGAAATGCTGGTGGGCGTCGTAGAGATTCACGGTGAACGTGCCCTACGGAAGCCGCGGCCGGCCCGAAAGTCAAAGGGTCCGGATCAGTTCACGAACATCGTCTCGTTGGTCTGAAAGAGGGCGTGGGCCAGCTTGGTCCACGCGTCCTCCGGGCCGGCGGGCATGATGTTGCTGCCGATGGGGCGCTGGTCGGCGGCGTATTTGCCCTTGGGGTTTTGTGCGGCCTGGCGGACCTTGCGGTCCTCGATGGCTTTCTCGCGGGCGGTTTTTTGGGCCACGGGCTCGGGCACGTCGAGCGCCTTGCCGGCCGGGTTGGCGCGCACATAGCGGACGCCGATATCGACCTCCTTGTCCGTGGGTGGGCGCTGGAAGATGGCAAGGTAGAGCGAGGTGACGCGGTTCGTGTCGGTGTCCAGCGCGGCGAACTCAGGCCGGTGCGTGAGTTTGCGCGCGGTCTCGATGACCAGCGGGCTGTTCATCAGGAAAAGGGCCTGTTGCGGCACGGTGGTTTCGTAGCGCTTGCCGGAGGGGGTGTCGGGATTGGGGAAGTCGAATTGCGTGAGCAGCTCCGGCGGATTGCGGCGGTCAATATAGGTGTAGAGCGAGCGCCGGGTGCCGAACGAGTCGCTGGAGGGCATGACGGACTTGCCGCCCACCGTGCGATCAAGCGTGCCGGCGATGGCGAGGAGCGAGTCGTAGACCTCCTCGAACTGGAGGCGGCGAAGGTTGGCCCGCCAGAGCAGCTTGTTGTCGGGGTCGAGCGCGACCGCGGCGGGATTGGCCACGCTGGACTGCTGATAGGTGCTGCTGAGCACGATGGTGCGCTGCAGCTGCTTGATGGACCAGCCGGACTCGACAAACTGCGTGGCGAGCCAGTCGAGCAGCTCGGGGTTCGCGGGCGGCACGGACATGTTGCCGAGATCGTCGGGCGTGCCGACGAAACCGGCGCCGAAATGCTGCTGCCACAGCCGGTTCACGAACACGCGGGCGGTGAGCGGGTTCTTCGGGTCCGCGATGGCCTTGGCCAGGTCGACGCGGCCGGATCCCTTGTTCCACTCCGGGCGGTGCTTGGGGTCGGGCGCAAGGCATTCGAGGAAGCGGCGCGGCACGGTGTCGCCCTTGTTCTGCACCTCGCCGCGCAGCAGCACGGGATAGTCATGCGCCCGGGGTACATCGAGCACGACGTTGGCCCGGGCGGGTGCGCCGGGGTGCTCCATCTCGAGGTCGCCGACCTGGCGCTGCAGCAGGCCCTCTTCGCGGGCGAGATCGCGACGTTTCTGCGGATCCCGGTCGCGGCTGCGGCGGAACTCGGCGAACTGCGCCTGCAGATCTTCCTCCTTTTTCTTCAGCTCCTCCGACTTGGCCATGTAGTCGACCAGCTCGGGGGTCTTGGGCAGCTTGGTGAACAGCGTGGGCTCCGCGGTGACGCGCGGCGGTTCGACGGTGTTGGCGAACACGCCGTAAAGGGAATAGTAGTCCTTGGTGGGGATCGGGTCGAATTTGTGGTCGTGGCAACGGGCGCAGGCGACGGTGAGGCCGAGGAAGGCCTTGGTCGTGACGTCGATCTGGTCGGCGATCACGTCATCCCGGCGGCCGTCAAACTGGTTGCCGAGCGTCAGGAAACCCAGGGCGGCGAGCACGCTGCGGTCCGTCGGGGGCTCGACTTTCTTCGCCTTGGCCTTGTCCTCCTGCTCGACGACGAGGCGGTCGGCCGCGAGCTGCTCGAGGATGAACTGACTGTAGGGTTTGTCGCGGTTGAACGCATCGATCACATAGTCGCGGTAGGTCCACGCATGCGGGTAGCGCGGGTCGTTGCGCTTCGGTGCGTCGCCCTTGGTGTCGGAATAGCGGGCGACATCGAGCCAGTAGCGGGCCCAGCGTTCGCCGTAGGCCGGGGAGTCGAGCAGGCGGTCGACGACCTTGGCAAAGGCGCCGGGCGAGTCGTCGGCGATGAAGCGCTGGATCTCGGGCTCGGTCGGCGGCAGGCCGGTGAGGTCAAAGGTGACGCGGCGGATGAGCGTGCGCTTGTCGGCGATCGGATTCGGATGCAGGCCGACGGACTCGAGCTTCGCCAACACGAAATGGTCGAGGGGCGACTGCACCCAGGAGTTGTCCTTCACGGCGGGCACCTCGGGTTTCCTGACCGGCTGGAAGGCCCAGTGGGCCTTGCCGATGCCGCCGTAGGATTTGCCGCTGGCGGCCATGACGGGCACGCGCGGGTCGGGCGCCCCGCGCCGCACCCACTCGGTGAGGTCGGCGATCTGCTGGTCGCTCAGCTTCCCGCCGTGCTCCTTCGGGGGCATCAGCAAATCCTCGTCGGTATAGCGGATGGCCTGGATGAGCAGGCTGTCGTCGGGCTTGCCCGGGACGATCGCCGGGCCCGTGACGCCGCCGAGCAGCACGGCGTCGCGCGAATCGAGCATGAGCTTGCCCTTGATGCGGTCCGCCTGGTGGCTGTGGCACTGGTAGCATTCCTCGGTGAGCACCGGACGGACCTTCGTCTCGAAGAACTGCAGGTCGGCGGCCGAGATGGCCGGGGTGGGCGCGATGGCCGCCGGCATATCCGCGGCGCGGGCGAGCGTGACCGCGAGCAGGCTGGTTCCGACAAGGATGCGGCGCATGGTCAGGCGAGGATGGGTTTCACGACGTTGCCGGCCACGTCGGTGAGCCGGAAATCGCGGCCGTTGAAACGGTAAGTGAGCTTCGTGTGGTCGAAGCCCATGCACTGGAGGATGGTGGCGTGCAGGTCGTGGACGTGGACCTTGTCCTTCACCGCGGCGGCGCCGAATTCGTCGGTCGCGCCGTGGACCACGCCGCCCTTCACGCCACCGCCCGCCATGACGACGGAGAAGGCCTTGGCGTTGTGGTCGCGACCGGGATTCTCGCCGCCGTTTTTGTCCTTGGTCGGCTTGCGGCCGAACTCGCCGCCCCAGATGACCAGCGTGGAGTCGAGCAGGCCGCGTTGCTTGAGGTCGGTGAGGAGCGCGGCCAGCGGCTGGTCGATCTCACCCGCCTTGGTGGTGATGCGGTCCTCGAGGTCCTGGTGGTGGTCCCAGCCGGTGTGCCAGACCTGGACGAAGCGCACGCCGCGCTCGACGAGGCGGCGCGCGATGAGCAGCTGCTTGCCCGGCTGGCTGTTGCCGTAGGCGGCGCGGACGTCGGCCGGCTCCTTGTTGATGTCGAACACATCGGTGGCCTCCGCCTGCATGCGGAAGGCGATCTCGGAAGATTGGAGGCGCGACTCGAGCGCAGCGTCCTTCTGCAGGTTTTCCTCGTGGAGGGCGTTGAGCGAGTGGATGAAGTCGAGCTGGCGGCGCTGCTCGGCCTTGGAGACATAGTTGTTGCGGATGTTCTGGATCATCTGCTGCACATTCTGCGCCTGGGTGTTGACGCTGGTGCCCTGGTAGACACCCGGCAGGAAGGCCGAGCCGTAGTTCGTGGCGCCGCCGGGGGGCAGCCCGCCGGTGCGCAGGGAGATGAAGCCGGGAAGGTTCTGGTTCTCGCTGCCCAGGCCGTAGACGGTCCACGCGCCGAGGCTGGGCTTGGTGATGCGGAGCGAGCCGGTGTTCATGAACACCGTGGCGACCTCGTGCGCCGGAATGTCGGTATACATCGACTTGATGACGGCGAGGTCGTCGGCATGCGCCGCGGTCTTGGCAAACAGCTCGCTGACCTCGAGGCCGGACTTGCCGTAGGGGGCGAACTTGAACGGCGAGCCCATCGCCACGCCGTCGCCGCCGATGGTCTTGTTGTTCATCTTCGTCAGCATCGGCTTGTAGTCCCAAGTATCGACGTGCGACGGCGCGCCCTGGGCGAAGATGTGGATGACGGCCTTGGCCTTGCCCGGGAACTGGGGCGCGTGAGGCGCCATGGGGTTTCCGGCCGACGTGACGATGTCGCCGGGGGCGGCGACCAGGTTGAGCGGGTCGAGCAGCGCGGCGAGGCTCAGGCCGCCCACGCCCATGCCGACGCGGTTCAGAAACTGGCGGCGGGTCAGGAAATAGTCCGCGGGGTTGGTCGAAATGCCGCAACACGGATGATGATGGTGATGATGGTCGTCGGACATCGGGGTGACTGGTTGAGCCTTATGACGGGGGGGCCTAGAGCAAGGTTTCGCCCTAAGGGGCTTGGGCGGCGGCCGCGGCGAATTCACGGATTTTTGCCCGGACCGAACGCAACCCGTTGAGCCGGGTGGGTGAGAGGTTGCGGGCGAGCCCCAGCTCCTCCAAAAGGGCGGGTTCGGTCGCCATCACCTCCGCGGGCGTGGCGCCGCTGTAGAAATCGCACAGCAGCACGAGCAGGCCGCGCACGAGTGGCGAATCGGCGTCGCTGCGGAAGAAGCAGCGGCCGTCGCGCAGCTCGCCGACGATCCACGCGAGTGACACGCAGCCCTTCACGCGGTTGGCCTCGGTGCGGGCGGTGTCGGGCAGGGGCGGGCGTTTGCGCGCCTGGTCGACCACGGCGGCGAGCCGTTCCTGCGGGTCGGGGATGATCTCGTAATCGGCCACAAGCTGGGACTGCTTTTCGACGAGTGACACGACCGCCAGCATGGCCGCTGGCGGCCGGCTTGCAAGCAGGGGCGGTGACCGCTTGTATTGTCGTATGGTCAATCCCCTCTGGCTTTGGCGCGGGTTCAAGGGCAACAGCGTGACCTTCGCGCTGCTGTTCGCCTCGGTGCTGCTCGGGGCGTCGATCGCGGGCGGTTTTCACCACCTGCTCGCGGCGCTCGGGATCCACTGGCTCTACGTGCTCCTGATCCCGATTTTCCTGTTCTCGTGGCTGAGCAAGAAGGAGCCGCTCTGGCTGCCCGACCAGGCGAAGCGGAAGCTCTACGCCCGCAGCCTGATCGCCGGTTCGATCATGGTCGCGCTGCTGATCGCGTGGCTTCGTCCGGAGCCCAAGCTTGCGCCGCCGGAACCGCCGGTCCAGCACCGCTGATCAGATCGTCTGGCCCAGGGCGGGCATCGGGCAGTCAAGCGTGGCGGCGAAGGCCCGGTAGAGCTCGCCTTCCTCCACGGTCACGGTGCCGTCGCTGGCAATCACATGACCGGCGGCGACCAGCAGACGCTGTTTGATGGGCATGCTGCTGACCGCGAGCTTGTCGAGCGCGGCATCCACCTGCTCCAGGCCGCAGGCGGCCGGTGCCAGAAGGGTGAGCTGGTCGCGGATGACGGGCATCTGCCCGGCGCCCTCGGCAAAGGCGCCGGCGGAATCCTTCGGACTGAAGTAGGCCAGGGCGGAGAGCACGACGCCGATCTCGCCCTTCACGGCGTCGAACGAATCGAATTGCACGCGCCGCACCGGCTTTTGCGCGAGCTGCAGCTGGCTCAGCAGCAACTTCTGCATGGCGTATTCGAACGGCGTGACCTTGCCGTCGGCATGCACAAGTTCATCGAGCGTGGTGAAGAAACGATCGAGTGCCGTGGCATCGAGCGACCGCAATGCCGGCAGGGCCAGCTGCAGCAGGGGCAGGCGCGCCTCGGCGTCGAGCAGGCTGAGGGCCGGGCGCTGCGCGGCGAGCGCGGCGGCGGCTTCCGGGCCGGCGTGCTTGGCCACGAGCTCCTGCTGGAGGTCGCGCGCGGCCTTGTCGCCGCTGAGCAACAGGCCATAGACGAGCACCTGGGCCGCGACCGGATCGCGGGTGGACTCGCGCAGCCGGGCGGGGATGTTGTCGAGCAGCTGCTGGGCGTGGCGAAAATGCGCCTCGGTAAGCGCGCCGAGGTTGGCGACGATCTTGACCGGCTTGAAGGCGATGGGTTTCACGGGCAACACCGGGGGGAGGTCGGCGGGGGCGGCCTGCACGCGTTCGAGGGTCTCGGCGGCGGAAAATCGCTGGCCTCCCCCGAAGCCCGCGATGGCGGAAGACTCGTGGGCGATGTCCACCACCTGCTCGGGCTCGAAGAGCTTGCCGTCCCATGACGGGTCGACCGCGCGGATGCGCTCGTCGAGCGGCGGATGGGTGGCCCACAGTCCGCCGAAGTTGGACTGGAAGGCCTGGGCGAAGAAAAAGTGGCTGATTTCGGCCGTGTTCCCGCCGATGACGTTCCCACCGATGGCATAGCCGCCGATTTTCTTGAGCGCGCCGGTGATGCCGCCCGGGTTGCGGGTGAACTGGACCGCCGAGGCGTCGGCCAGGAACTCGCGCTGGCGGGACACGGCGGCCTGGATGAGCCGGCCGAAAAAGTAGCCCACGTAGCCGATGATCATCAGCGCCAGGCCGACGACGAGGAGGCCGGCGATGCCACCGCCCTTCTTCCCGTCGCCCCCGCTGACCCGGCCGCGGCCGAGCGACTGCAGGAGGCCGCGGCCCAGCAGACCGATGACGAGGATGCCGAAGACGATGGCGGTGATGCGGACATTGAGCCGCATGTCGCCGTTGAGGATGTGGCTGAATTCGTGGCCGATGACACCCTGCAGCTCGTCGCGCGTGAGCTTGTCAAGCGCACCGCGGGTGACGGTCACGGCGGCGTCGCTGGTGGTGAACCCGGCGGCAAAGGCGTTGAGCCCGGGCTCGTCCTCGAGCACGTAGACGGCCGGCATGGGGATGCCCGAGGCGATGGCCATCTCCTCGACGACATTGAGCAGCTTCCGTTCGCGGAGGTCGGTGGTCTTCGGGTCGAGTGGCCGGCCCCCGGCCAGCTCGGCGATGGCCGCGCCACCCTCGCGCATCTGCGACCATTTGTAGAGCGAGGCGAGGCTGACGACGGCGACGGTGCCGCCGGCGACCGCGAGGAGAAGCTTCGGGTCGAACAGCGGCCGGGATGACGAGACCTCCTCGCGGTAAATCCGCCGGCCATAGCCTTGGTAGGAGCCAACGCTGCCGAGCAGGAACCAGGCGGCCGCGTAGCCGGCCAGGATCGTGCCGAGCACCGCGAACACGAAGAGGAAGACAAGCCGGTGGGTCCGCTTCCGCGCGTGTTCCTGGGCCTCGAAGAAGTCCATGCCCGGTGGATTTTCCTAGAGGGCCGGCTCCACCACGACCGCCGTGCCATAGCAGAGCACCTCGGTGATGCCGGTGCCGATTTCGGTGGCATCGTAGCGCAAGCCGATGATGGCGTTGGCGCCCAGCGCGGCGGCGTGGGCGCACATGCGCTCATAGGCGTCCTGCCGGGCGCGTTCGCACAGTTCGGTGTAGAGGGAGATGTCGCCGCCGAAGATCGTCTGCAGGCCGGCGCCGAGGTTGCCGATGATCGAGCGCGAACGGACGACGATGCCACGCACCGTGCCGAGTTCTTTCACCACCCGCTGGCCGGCGAGGGAGGGGTTGGTCGTGTTGAGCATGGCTCAGGTGAATTTGACCTGCGGGGCGGCGCGCTCCGCGGCGTTCTCGATCTGGAAGAGCTGGGCCTCGGCGAAGTTGAACATGCCGGCGAGGACGTTGGTCGGGAAGGACTCGCGGGTCGTGTTGTAGGTCATGACCGAGTCGTTGTAGGCCTGCCGGGCGAACGAGATCTTGTTTTCCGTGGAGGTCATCTCCTCGATGAGCTGCATCATGTTCTGGTTGGCCTTGAGGTCGGGGTATTGCTCGGAGACGACCATGAGGCGGGACATCGCGCCCGCGAGGCCGGACTCGGCGCCGAGGAGGTTCTTCACCGCGCCGGCGTCGGCCGGGTTGGCGGCGGCGGCCTGGGAGGCGGCGTAGGCCACGTTGCGGGCCTTGATGACGGCCTCGAGCGTGCCGCTCTCATGCTTCATGTAGCCCTTGGCGACCTCGACGAGGTTGGGGATGAGATCGTAGCGGCGCTTGAGCTGGACGTCGATCTGGGCGAAGGCGTTCTTGAAACGGTTGCGCAGGGTGACGAGCGAGTTGTAGATGCCCGCGACCCACAGGCCGAGGACGACAGCGACAAGGAGCAGGACTCCGAGAACGATCAGAACAGCACTCATAGGGTGATTGGGTTGGGACTGATGGCGTAGGTTGCCCGATGCCCCGGGGTGGCGCGAGAAGTTTTCCGTTACACGGCGGGGGATAATTTCAACCGGCCCGCCGCCGCCCGAGGCTTGCCACCCGGGGCCGGGGCTGCACGCTCAAGCCATTCATATGAAGTTGGCGCGCCTCCTCTTGCTTTCGCTGTCGCTGGCCGCCGCGCGGCTCACGGCCCAGGTGGCCGGACCGAGCCCGCTGGTCCCCGACCAGGCCACGGCCCAGCTGGTGCCGGGCGGCTGGATCGTGGCGGAGGGGCGGGCAAACGCCGCGCTGCAGGCCGGGTTTCCCGCGACGGCGGCCGCCGGTTTCCGGGAACTGCTGCGCGATCCGGCGTTGCCGGCGGAGACGAAGCAGCGGGTGACCCTGGCGCTGGTGACGGCCCTGCTTGATGCCGGCGAGCTGGGCCCGGCGGAAAGCACGCTGCAGGGTTACGACGGCCCGCGCAACACCGCCTATCAGCTGCGCGCCGGCCTCATTGCCGTGACGGGCCGGCGCACCGCCGCGGCCAAGGCGGCGCTGGCGGCGGGCAAGGCCGATGACCTGCCGGCGGCCGACCGCGGCTGGTGGCTTTTCCTGCAGGCCAGCGTGGCCGATGCCGAGGGCGAGATCGTGCCGGCGAACAATCTTTATGACCAGGCGGGGCGGGCCGCGGTGTCGGATCTGCAGCGCGCGCGCTTTGTGCTCGGCCAGGAGCAGTCGCGGCTGCGCCTGGGGCGGGCCAACGAAGCCCAGCTCGCGACCCTGCGGGGCAACATGGAGCGTTTCCAGGGCCAGCGCACCGGCTACACCTATGTGCGCACCTACGCGGCGGCGCTGGCCGGCCTTGGCCGGGCGGCGGAGGCGCAGGCGGTGCTACAGCGCCAGCTGTCCGTGCTGCCGCCGACGGAGCGTGACGCGGCCGACCAGCTCGGCCTGATGCTGGGGCTCATCGCCGGCGAGGGCAGCGTGGCGGGCCACCAGGCCTTCCGGCAACTGCTGCGCGACGGCCAGCGGCCGGACACCCAACGACTGGCTTTGCAGCTGTTGGCGCGCGGGGCGAAGACTCCGGCGGAGCGCCTCCAACTGCGGCGCGACCTGAGCGACCTCATCAGCGCACCCACCCAACACCCGATCATCGAGGACCTGATCCTGGCGCGGGGGCGGGCGGCACTGGTGGACCAGGATTACGCGCCCGCCGAGGAGGACGCGCGGGCCTTGCTGGAACGTTATCCGGGCTCACCGCTCAAACCCGAGGCGCTGGGCGTGCGGCTGGCGGTGGCGTGGGACTTGAAGCGCTACCGCTCGGCGGCGGACGTCGCCGTGCAACTGCGCGCGGTCATCCCCGAGGGCCGGGAGCACGCCGAGCTCGGCGTGCTGCTGGCCGAGGCGTTTTTCCGCTCGGAGGACTACAAGAACGCCGCCGACGCCTACGCGGCGGCGCTGCACGAGCTGCCGGCGGTCGAAAAAGCCGGCACCCTGATTTTTCAACGGGTGCTCTCCGACATCCGGGCCGACCAGCTCGACGCGGCGGCGAAGCAGCTGGACGAGTCCTCGACGCTGGCCGGCTTCGATGCGTTGAGCCGCTGGCAGGCGGAATGGAACCTGATCAAGGAGATGCAGGCGCGCGGCCAGGCGGCGGCGGCCCAGGCCCGCGTGGAGCGGTTGCTGGCCGGCGGCGCCCAGGGCGTGCCGGAGGAATTGCGCATCCGGCTCATGTGGCTGCGCGCCAAGCTGTCGTTCGACAACAGCCAGCCCGACACGGCGCTGCGGCAGGCGGACGAATTGCTGGCGCTGCTGCAAAAGGGCGGGCCGCTGGAGGAGGCGCTCCGCGTCAATGTCACCAGCACGGCCCAGCTGCTGAAGGCCCAGGCGCTGCTCGCGCTCGGCCGCGACACCGAGGGCGTGGCGCTGCTCGACCAGCTGCGCGCCGATTACCGCACCACCGCCGCGGCCCAGTATTCCTACCTGGTGCAGGCCGGCCACCTGACGCAGCGCGGCGACATGGCCGGGGCGCAGCGCGTGCTCATCAGCTTCGTGGACACGCCGGAATACCGGCAGAGCGAATACGCCCCGCTGGCGCTGTATGAGGCGGCGCTCAACCTCGAGCGGCAGGGCCTCGACCGGCAGCTGGAGGAGGCCAACAAGCTGCTGGAGACGCTGATCAAGACCTACCCGCGGGACGAACTGGTGTTCTATGCGCGGCTGAAGCAGGGCGACCTGCTGCGGAAGCTGAACTTTTTCCCGCAGGCCCGGCAGGTGTATGAGGATCTCATCAACAACTACAGCCTCCATCCCGACGTGCTGCTCGCGCAGCTCGCGCTGGCCGACAGCCTCTTCGCGCAGGGGGCCAACAGCGTGGTGAACTACGAGAGCGCCGCGGCGATTTTCGAGCGGTTGCGCGACCTGCCGTCGGCGCCGGTCGACCTGCGCGCCGAGGCGGGCTACAAGTGGGGCTATGCGCTGGCCAAGCGCACGCAGCCGGCCAAGGCGCAGACGGTGTTCTGGTCGGTGGTGGACGCGTTCCTGCTCGACCCCGCGCAGGCGGCGAAGCTTGGCGCCAAGGGGCGCTACTGGGTTTCGCGCGCGCTGCTCGAGCTGGGCCAGATCCACGAGGATGCCGGCCGGCTCGACGAGGCGCAGCGCGCCTACCAGTTGATCGTGGACCATAAGCTCGCCGGCGCCGCGCAGGCGCAGGCCAAGCTGGCCCGGTTCGGCGCGGCGGGAGGGACCAAGCCGTGACGAGCTTTGGCATTTACGCGCCCCGGCCCCGTCGCATGATGCGCGGCACCCCATGACGGCTTTCAGCTACAGTGTCTTCGCCAAGGGCGGCCCCGTGATGTGGCTGCTTGTCCTGCTCGGGCTGGCGGCGATCGTCCTTTTCATCGAGCGCGCGCTGTTCCTGCACCGCGGCCAGATCCGTTCGACGGAATTCCTCGGCGGCATCAAGAATCTGCTGCAGAAACAGCGGCTGATGGAGGCCCTGACCCTGTGCGAAGAGACGCCCGGGCCGGTGGCCAAGGTCGTGAAGGCCGGGCTGCGGCACGCCACGGACGACGAGCAGGCGATGCGCTTCGCCATCCAGGAGGCGGCGATCGTCGAGATCCCGGTGCTGGAGCGGCGCATCAGCGCGCTCGCGGCCATCGCGCAGATCGCGCCGTTGTTCGGGCTGCTGGGCACGCTCCTCGGGATGATCAAGACCTTCTGGCTCTTCAACCAGGGCGGCAACTACGCGACGCCCGTCGTGCTGGCCGGTGGCATGTGGGAGGCGCTGCTCACGGCGGCGGCCGGCGTGGTCGTGGCGATCCCGGCGCTCCTGGCGCGGCATTTTCTCACGGGCCGCGTGCGGGCGCTCGTGCAGGACATGGAATGGGCGGGCAGCGAACTCATGCGTTTTTTGCTGCGCGACTACCGCGGCGATCCCGGGGAGAAAAAATGATCACGCGCCCGCTCGACCTGGAGTCGCGGATGAGTCCGCCGCCGCGCGACCTGAATTTCGTCGCGTGGGTGAATGTCGGGATGATTGTGCTGTTTTTCAGCCTGCTGGGTTCACGCTTCGTCCTTGCGCCCGGCATAGTGATCGGGGTGGGGACGGATGGCGCAGCAGTGCCGGTCCAGCCGGCTGTGGGCGCCGGGGCCACCTACGTGGTGGTGAGCTACCAGCGGGACAACGTCGTCATGTTCGAGGATGGTATTTATTCCATGACGGAATTAAGGAAGCAAATGGAAGCCTACATCAAAAAACATCCGGGTGCCGTGATGCAGGTGAATGCGGACCGGCAGGTATCGTGGCAGTCGATTCTGGATTTGTGCACCATGGCCAAGGCCGTGGGCTTCGCTTACATTGTCGTGCCAACGGAGTCCCCCATCCCTGCGGCGGCGCCGCGATAGACGGGAGGAACGATGCGCATCGGCAAAATCGAGGTGAAGCGACGCGTCTGGGTCAGCCTGGCCTGCGGGATCGCCGTCACCGGTATGTGGTGGATGGGGATGCGGACCAAACCGCCGGCAATGGCCGTAACGCCGGCGATCACGGTGCCATTCGTGCGGCTGACCGGCGCCAGCACAAACCCGGATGATGTGATTCTCCGGGAGCGGGCGCAGCTGTATGACCCCAAGCCGCTGTTTTTCCCGACGGAATGGAATTACGGCCAGCGGCCGTTGCCGGCCAGGCTGCGCCGGCAGCCGGGGCAGGTTTTCGGTAGCTTTGACCCGGTCATGACCTTTGCCGATCAGAAGTTGAAGCTCTACGGGGCTGAAACCACGCCAGCGCCGGAAAAGCTGTCGGACGTTCTCGCCCAAGGCAACGAGGCGCCTTTCGCCGGGTTTGGGCAGATCGATGTGGCCCGGCCGAGCTTGCCGGTCCGGGTTGGTTTTTTGGAGGTCCGGGGCTTCAATGATAGCAAACCAATTATAGATCAATCTCTTAGCGGATTTTCTCCGCCCCGCTTGGATTACGCCCCGTTGGAATTTCTAGTCTTAATCAGCAATGCCGGAGTAGTGGGGGAGCCCGTCGTGACGAGCGGCTCGGGGTGGGAAGAAGTGGACGCCTTTTTCCGATCCTATCTTGTAAAAACTCTCCGGCTGGGCGAACGTCTGAACCCAGGCCGTTATCGGGTTTTGGTGGGGCCTTAAGGTTTTTTGGGGAATTTGTAAGAATCTAGTTGACGGTCCATTTTGGGAATCGTTTCTTCGTCGTTCTCTTTGTTTTTTGCCAATGACTTGGTCTGCCCAGATAGCTCAGTTGGTAGAGCACGTTCTTGGTAAGGACGAGGTCGCCGGTTCGAATCCGGTTCTGGGCTCCAGGGGGCGTCGCTGATCTCCGACGTTAATCAAGATCAACAACTTCAATACCTAACTAAACTACTACTCCATATGGCTAAAGGAACATTCGAACGCAAGAAGCCGCACGTCAATGTCGGCACCATCGGTCACGTCGATCACGGCAAGACGACCCTGACGACCGCGATTCTCTCCGCGCAGGCCCGCAAGGGTCTTGCTGAGGTCAAGACTTACGCGGACATCGCCAAGGGCGGCACCGTGCGTGATGCCTCCAAGATCGTCACGATCTCGGTCGCCCACGTGGAGTATGAGTCCGATAAGCGCCACTACGCGCACGTCGACTGCCCCGGCCACGCCGACTTCGTCAAGAACATGATCACCGGCGCCGCCCAGATGGACGGTGGCATCCTCGTGGTCTCCGCGGCTGACGGCCCGATGCCGCAGACCCGCGAGCACATCCTCCTCGCCCGCCAGGTTGGCGTGCCGAAGCTGGTGGTGTTCCTGAACAAGGTCGACCTCATCGACGACAAGGATCTCATCGAGCTCGTCGAAGAGGAAATCCGCGATCTCCTCACCAAGTATCAATTCGACGGCAAGGCCGCCAAGATCATCCGTGGCTCCGCCACCGCCGCGCTCGAGGGCAAGCCCGAGGGCCTGGCCGCGATTCAGGCGCTCATGGAGGCATTGGACAACGAGATCGCCGAACCCGCGCGCGAGCTCGACAAGCCCTTCCTGATGTCCGTCGAGGACGTCTTCTCGATCACCGGCCGCGGCACCGTCGCGACCGGCCGTATCGAGCGCGGTATCTGCAAGCTCAACGACACCGTCGAGATCGTCGGCCTCAAGGACACGACCACGACCGTCGTCACCGGCATCGAGATGTTCCGCAAGCTCCTCGACCAGGGCCAGGCCGGCGACAACGTTGGCATCCTGCTCCGCGGCATTGAAAAGGAAGGCATCGAGCGCGGCCAGGTCATCGCCGCCCCGAAGTCCATCAAGCCGCACAAGAAGGCCAAGGCCGAGATCTACGTCCTCTCGAAGGACGAGGGCGGCCGCCACACGCCGTTCTTCAACGGCTACCGTCCCCAGTTCTACTTCCGCACCACGGACGTGACCGGCGTCGTCAACCTGCCGAAGGGCGTGGAGATGATCATGCCGGGTGACAACATCGCCGTCGACATCGACCTGATCGTGCCGATCGCCATGGAGAAGACCCAGAAGTTCGCCATCCGCGAAGGTGGCCGCACCATCGGTGCCGGCCGCGTGACCGAGATCGTCGAATAAGCGTCCTTAACCTCTTCCGACTGACGCTGCCGGGGCTCCTTTTGGGGGTCCCGGCTGTGTCGTCTAAAAGAAATAGAATCATAACCACAGGCGCGTAGCTCAATTGGTAGAGTAGCGGTCTCCAAAACCGTTGGTTGGGGGTTCGATTCCCTCCGCGCCTGCCACCTCCCGCCTCCTCTCACTTCCGCTCCCATGGCCAATCCCTTCCGCACCGTCCGCATCTTCGCCAGCGAGCTCGTTGGCGAGCTGCAGAAAGCCAGCTGGCCGACCAAGTCCGAGCTCAAGGATTCGACGATCGTCGTGATCGTCGCGTGCGTGCTGCTCGGCCTCTTCACCAGCATCAGCGACTTCGCCCTCTACAACGTGGTCGACGCCGTGACCTCGCTCGTCAGCCGCTAAACCTTCCGCCCGATGACCACCCAGACCTCCACCGGCGCCCAATGGTTCGCGCTCCACACCCTCTCCGGCCAGGAGAACAAGGTGAAGAACTACATCGAGAAGTTCAAGAAGGCCGAGGAACTCGATGACTTCATCACCGAGGTGCTGCTGCCCACGGAGGTCGTGTCCGAGGTCAAGGGGGGCAAGAAGTCGACCAAGGTCCGCAAGCTCTACCCGGGCTACGTGTTCATCAACATGAAGCTGTTCGATGAGAACGCCCAGGTGATCATCAAGCCGTTCTACTTCGTCAAGGATGCCGGCGGCGTCATCGGCTTCGTCGGCGGCGACAAGCCCGCGCCCCTGCGCCAGGCTGAGATCGACGAGATCAAGGCCCGCATCGAGGCCGCCTCGGGCAAGGAAATCCCGAAGGTCACCTTCGAAGTCGGCGAGGAGGTCAAGATCACCGACGGCGCCTTCGCCAACCTCACGGGCCGCGTCGACGAGGTCGACCCCGCCCGCGGCAAGCTCAAGATTTCCGTCTCCATTTTCGGTCGGTTTACGCCCGTCGAACTCGAATACTGGCAGGTCCAGCGCGCCTCTGAAAGCTGATCCAGCCGCCCTCCCTACCAACCAGTCCTCCCTCCCTCACCATGGCCAAGAAAATTCAAGGTTACGTCCGTCTCCAGCTCCCCGCCGGTGCCGCCAATCCGGCGCCCCCGGTCGGCCCCGCCCTCGGCGCCCAGGGCGTCAACATCATGGGCTTCTGCAAGGAGTTTAACGCGAAGACCAAGGACCAGAATGGCATGATCATTCCGGTCGTCATCACGGTCTACTCCGACAAGTCCTTCACCTTCATCCTCAAGTCGCCCCCGGCGTCCGTGCTCCTCAAGAAGGCCGCCGGCATCGCGGCCGGCTCGGCCAAGCCCAACATGGACAAGGTCGGCAAGGTCACCCGCAAGCAGATCATCGAGATCATCAAGCTCAAGAAGGCTGACCTCAACGCCAACAGCGAAGAGGCCGCCATCCGCATGATCGCCGGCACCGCCCGCAACATGGGCATCGAAGTCGTCGACTAAACCAATAATCACCCAATTAATTTTGTAGGTCGGGGTTTATCCCCGACACGTCGGGCGTAAAGCCCGGCCTACAGGAAAAACAAACCCAACTCACCGCGGGAGTCCTCACGGACGTTCGCACCGCAAGGAGTCAAAAATGCCCGTCAAACAAAGCAAAAGATACCGCAGCGCCGCCTCGGCCGTTGACCTCTCCAAGGAATATCCCCTCAAGGAAGCCGTGGAGATCCTGACCAAATTCCCGAAGGCCAAGTTCGACGAGACCGTCGAGCTGTCCTTCCGCCTCGGCGTTGATCCCGCCCAGGGCGACCAGATGGTGCGCGGCACCACGCCGCTGCCCAACGGTTCCGGCAAGAAGGTCCGCGTGATCGTCTTCACCGACGACGCGGACAAGGCCCTCGCCGCGGGCGCCGACCATGCCGGCCTCGCCGAGCTGATGACCAAGATCAACGCCGGCTGGCTCGACTTCGACGTCGCCATCGCGACGACCGAGGCCATGAAGCAGGTCCGCACCCTGGCCCGCGTCCTCGGCCCCAAGGGTCTCATGCCGAACCCGAAGTCCGGCACCGTCACCGACGACATCGCCGCGGGCATCAAGGCCGTGAAGGCCGGCCGCGTCGAGTTCAAGGTCGACAAGACCGCCAACATCGGCGTCGGCGTCGGCAAGCGCTCGTTCACCGCCGACCAGATCACCGAGAACGTCTCCGCGGTCCTCGAGGCCGTGGGCAAGGCCAAGCCGGCCACGTTCAAGGGCCACTACATCAAGAGCGTCACGCTCTCGTCCTCCATGAGCCCGGGCGTGAAGCTCGCGGCCACCGAGTTCAACAAATTCTAAGGAGCCCACCATGAGAGCCGAAAAACAATACCTGATCGACGAAGTCAGCGGGCACCTGAAGAAGTCCGACTACGTCATCCTCACCAACTTCACGAAACTCACCGTCGCCGACGCGGCCGAGCTGCGCAAGCGCCTCGCCCCGGAGAAGGCCGAGTTCCACGTCGTCAAGAACAGCTCGTTTCGCGTCGCGGCCAAAGCCCTGGGCCTGCCCGACCTGGACAAGTCCCTCAGCGGCCAGACGGCCGTCGTCGTCGGCGGCAAGAATCCCGCCGGTGTCGCCAAGGCGCTGAAGAAGTTCATCGAGGAAAAGCAGAAGCTCGAGGTCAAGGTGGGCGTCATGGACAAGAAGCTCATGACGGCCGCCGACCTGGCGAAACTCGCCGACCTGCCTTCCTTCGACGCCCTGCGCTCGATGTTCCTCGGCCTGCTCACGATGCAGGGCGCGGCCTTCGTCCGCGTGCTCGACGCCAAGATCAAGAAGGAGCAGCCCGCTGCTCCGGCCGCCTAACCCACCCATCCAACCCAATTTTTCCGGCGCAAGCCGGGAAGCAATACATCCAACGAAGAGGCTAGGGGATACGTCCCTTAAACGCGTTTCACCCGAGACCGCTATCCGCTTCAGGAGAAAATACCATGAGCAACATCACCAAAGACCAAGTCATTGAATGGCTGTCCGCCCAGCCGATTCTCGAACTCGCCGCCCTCGTCAAGGATCTCGAGACGAAGTGGGGCGTGTCCGCCGCCGCTGCCGTCGCCGCCGCTCCCGCGGGTGGCGCTGCCGCCGCCGGCGCTCCGGCTGCCGAGGCGCAGACCGAGTTCACCGTCGTCCTCAAGGAGGCCGGCGCGAACAAGATTGGCGTCATCAAGGAAGTCCGTGCCATCACGGGTCTCGGCCTCAAGGAGGCCAAGGATCTCGTCGAGGCCGCCCCGAAGAACGTCAAGGAAGGCGTCAACAAGACCGAAGCCGAGGATCTCAAGAAGAAGCTCGAGGCCGCCGGCGCCAAAGTGGAGCTCAAGTAACCGCTCTTGGCGTTTTCTTCCGCAAAGCATCTCAATTCGCCGAGACAGGCCGTGTCCAACCGCGGCCTGTCTTTCGGCTTTTCTTCCGTTCTTTCCGCGCATCGAGGCCCTGCGTCCGTGCGCACCATTGCCGGTGGTTCACTCCTGAACCGCTGAGTTCTGTCTCTTTCTTTTCGTCTCACACTTAAACGGGAAATTCCATGGCCGACCGTATTCATTCCGAACGCATCAACTTCGGCAAACTCCGCGAAGTCATCCAGCCGCCGAACCTCATCGAGCTGCAGATCAGCTCCTACCTTGAGTTCCTGCAGAAGGACACCGCCGAGAAGGCGCGCAAGCCCTACGGCCTCGAGGCCGTGTTCCGCGAGGTCTTCCCGATCAATTCCTACGACGAGCGCCTGACGCTCGAATACGTCTCCTACACGATCGGCGAGCCCAAGAGCTCCGAGATCGAGTGCCTCCGCGAGGGCACCACCTACGCCGTCCCGCTCTACGTGAAGCTCCGCCTCCGCGAGGAGGACTTCATCAAGGACGAGGAGATCTTCATGGGTGACATCCCGATGGTCACCGAACGCGGCTCGTTCATCATCAACGGCGCCGAGCGCGTCGTCGTCTCCCAGCTCCACCGTTCGCCGGGCATCTGCTTCGAGGTCGCCACACACCCGAACGGCAAGTTGCTGCACTCCTTCCGCATCATCCCGGACCGTGGCACCTGGCTCGAGGTGCAGTTCGACAACAACGACCTGCTCTACGTCTATCTCGACCGCCGCCGCCGCCGCCGCAAATTCCTCATCACGACGCTGCTCCGCTCCATCGGCTTCAGCAACGATCTGGATATCCTCAACCTGTTCTACACGATCCAGGATCTGAAGGTCAGCAAGGCCCTCGACCTCGAGAACGTCTCCACGCTCGTCCTCGTCGAGGATGTCATCGACGCCCAGAAGGGCGTCGTGCTCGCCCGCGCCTTCGAGCCGCTCACCAAGGCCATCGTCCGCACCTTCGAGAAACACGACATCAAGTCGATGCGTGTCATCGACACCACCGCCGACGAGGGCGCCATCATCCGCGCGCTCAAGAAGGACCCGACCCGCAACGAGGAGGAGGCCCTCAAGGAAATCTACAAGAAGCTGCGCCCGGGCGAGCCGCCGACCACGGCGAACGCCAAGGCCCTGCTCAAGCGCCTGTTCTTCGACCCGAAGCGCTACGATCTCGGCCGCGTCGGCCGCTACAAGATCAACCAGAAGCTCGACCTCAAGATCGACCTGGAGAACCGCATCCTCGCCAGCGAGGACGTGGTCGCCGCCACCAAGTATCTCGTCCGCCTCAAGAAGAGCGACGGCATCGTCGACGACATCGATCACCTCGGTTCCCGCCGCGTCCGCACCGTGGGCGAGCTCCTCGCCAACCAGTGCCGCGTCGGCCTGAGCCGCACCGAGCGTCTCGTCCGCGAGCGCATGACCCTCTATGACCAGAGCGTCGACTCGATCACGCCCCAGAAGCTGATCAACCCGAAGGCCCTGACGACCGTGATCCGCGATTTCTTCGCGCGCTCGCAGCTGTCGCAGTTCATGGACCAGATCAACCCGCTCGCCGAGCTCACGCACAAGCGCCGCTTGTCCGCGCTCGGGCCGGGCGGTTTGAACCGCGAACGCGCCGGCTTCGAAGTCCGCGACGTCCATCCGTCGCACTACGGCCGCATCTGCCCGATCGAGACCCCGGAAGGTCCGAACATCGGCCTCATCAACTCCCTGTCCACCTACGCCCGCGTGAACGAATTCGGCTTCATCGAAGCCCCGTATCGTCTCGTCGAGAAGGGCCGCGTGACCGACAAGGTTGTCTATCTCACCGCCGATCAGGAGGAGGGCAAGACGATCGCGCAGGCCAACGCCGAGGTGGATGACAAGGGTCATTACATCGGCAAGGTCACCGCCCGTAACTCCGGCAACTTCCTCGAGGTGACCGCCGACGAGGTGGACCTGATGGACGTTTCGCCGAAGCAGGTGGTGTCCGTCGCCGCCGGCCTCATCCCCTTCCTCGAGCACGACGACGCGAATCGCGCGCTCATGGGTTCCAACATGCAACGCCAGGGCGTGCCGCTCCTGCAGACCGAGGCGCCGTTCGTCGGCACCGGTCTCGAGAGCCGCCTTGCGAGCGACTCCAAGACCGTCGTCATCGCCGAGGAGTCCGGTGTCGTCGCGTCGGTGGATGCGAAGCAGATTGTCGTCACCAAGGACGGCGAACTGCCCCGTCACCCGAAGCACAACCCGAAGGAGCACGTCTACGTCTACGAGCTGCGCAAGTTCATGCGCTCGAACGCCGGCACCTGCTTCAGCCAGCGGCCCATCGTCAAGAAGGGCCAGAAGGTCAGGAAGGGCGAGTGCATCGCGGACGGCCCCTCGACCGACCACGGCGAGCTCGCGCTCGGCCGCAACGTCCTCGTCGGCTTCATGCCGTGGAACGGCTACAACTTCGAAGACGCCATCCTGATCTCCGAGAAGGTCCTCAAGGAAGACATCTTCACCTCCATCCACGTCCAGGAGTTCGAAGTCACCGCCCGTGACACGAAGCTCGGGCCGGAAGAGATCACGCGCGACATCCCGAACATTGGCGAGGAAGCGCTCAAGAACCTCGATCATAATGGCGTCATCCGCGTCGGTGCCGAGGTGAAACCCGGTGACATCCTCGTCGGCAAGATCACCCCGAAGTCCGAGACCGAGCTCGCGCCCGAGGAAAAGCTCCTCCGCGCCATTTTCGGTGAGAAGGCCGCAGACGTGAAGGACACCTCCCTCATCGTGCCCTCCGGCGTGAACGGCATCATCATGGACGTGAAGGTTTCCACGAGCCGCCTCGATGCGGAGCGCGACCGCCTGTCCCCGTCCGACCGCCGCCGCCAGGTGAAGCAGATCCAGGAGGATTATAAGACGCAAATGGACAAGCTGCGCGAGCAGCTGACCGAGGCGCTCTCCAACATCCTCCTCGGCGAGAAGATCCCGCTCGATGTCATCAACGGCCAGACCGGCGAAATCATCATCCCGGCCAACCGCAAGATCACCAAGACGCTCCTCCGCAAGCTGGCCGCCGTCGCGAAGCACATCGAGATCGATCCTTCGCCCGTCCGCATCAAGATCATGGAGATCATCGCCTCGTTCCAGTCGAAGTTCGACGAGCTCGAGGGCGACCGCGAGCGCAAGATCGCCACGATCGAGACCGGCGACGAGAACGGCCCCGGTGTCATCAAGCAGGTCAAGGTCTACATCGCCACGAAGCAGAAGCTCGAGGTCGGTGACAAGATGGCCGGCCGCCACGGTAACAAGGGCGTCGTCGCCAAGATCGTGCCGGAAGAGGACATGCCCTTCCTGCCCGACGGCACCCCGATCGAAATCTGCCTCAACCCCCTCGGCGTGCCTTCGCGCATGAACGTGGGCCAGGTGCTGGAGACGCACCTCGGCTGGGCTTGCAAAAAGCTCGGCATCAAGGTGGCCACCCCCGTGTTCGACGGCATTCCCGAGAGCAAGGTCCGTGGCTACCTCAAGGAGGCCAAGCTGCCTTCCACCGGTAAGTCGCCGCTGCATGACGGTCGCACGGGCGAGAAACTCGATCAGGAGGTCGTCGTCGGCTACATCTACATGATGAAGCTGAACCACCTTGTGTCGCACAAGATCCACGCCCGCGCGGTCGGTCCTTACTCGCTCGTCACCCAGCAGCCGCTGGGCGGCAAGGCGCAGTACGGCGGCCAGCGCTTCGGCGAAATGGAAGTCTGGGCGCTCGAGGCCTACGGCGCGGCGCACACCCTCCAGGAGCTCCTCACCGTCAAGTCCGACGACGTCAACGGCCGCACCAAGATCTACGAGTCGCTCGTCAAGGGCGACAACACGCTGAGCGCCGGCACGCCGGAATCGTTCAACGTGCTGGTCAAGGAAATGCAGGCCCTCGGTCTCGACATCAAACTCGCGAAGCGCACCGCCCTGGGCGAAGCCCTCGGCGGCAGCCGCTAACCCTTAACACAATACTGGGAGCAAAATCATAATGAGCACCGAACACGCCCGCGAAGAAGTCCGTTCCGTCCTCGGTTCGGACGAGAACCAGTTCGACAACGTTTCGATCACCGTCGCCGCGCCGGAAACCATCCGCGCCTGGTCCAAGGGTGAGGTCAAGAATCCCGAGACCATCAACTACCGCACCTTCAAGCCCGAGCCGGGCGGTCTTTTCTGCCAAAAGATCTTCGGCCCGGTGCGCGACTACGAGTGCGCCTGCGGCAAATACAAGCGCATCAAATACAAGGATGTCGTGTGCGATCGGTGCGGCGTCGAGGTGACCATCGCCCGCGTCCGCCGCGAGCGCATGGGCCACATCGAGCTGGCCGTCCCCGTCGCCCACATCTGGTTCCTCAAGAGCATGCCGAGCCGCCTCGGCCTCCTGCTCGACATGACCGCCCGTTCGCTCGAGCGCGTCATCTACTACGAGAACTACATGGTGACCAACGCGGGCAAGACGCCGCTCGAGCTCAAGCAGCTCCTCACCGAGACCGAGTTCCAGCAGGCCGTCGATGAATACGGCGCCGATGCCTTCACCGCCAAGATGGGCGCCGAGGCCGTCCGCGACGTGCTCATGCAGATCGACATGGAGGCGGTCGTCGCCGAGCTCCACGAGACGATGCGCGCCACGCGCTCGAAACAGATCAAGAAGAAGCTCTCCAAGCGCCTCAAGGTCATCGGCGGCTTCATCAACTCCAAGTCCCGTCCCGAGTGGATGGTGCTCGAGGTGCTGCCGGTCATCCCGCCGGACCTGCGCCCGCTCGTTCCGCTCGAGGGTGGCCGCTTCGCGACCTCCGACCTCAACGATCTCTACCGCCGCGTCATCAACCGCAACAACCGTCTGCGGAACCTGATGCAGCTGAAGACGCCCGACGTCATCATTCACAACGAAAAGCGCATGCTCCAGGAAGCCGTCGACGCGCTCTTCGACAACGGCCGCCATGGCCGCCCGGTCACGGGCGCCGGCAACCGCGCCCTGAAGTCGCTCTCCGACATGCTCAAGGGCAAGCAGGGCCGCTTCCGCCAGAACTTGCTCGGCAAGCGCGTCGATTATTCCGGCCGCTCCGTCATCGTCATCGGTCCGGAGCTCAAGCTCCACCAGTGCGGCCTGCCCAAGAAGATGGCGCTCGTCCTCTTCGAGCCGTTCATCATCCGCCGCCTCAAGGAACTCGGCTTCGTGCACACCGTCCGCGGTGCCCGCAAGATGATCGAGAAGAAGTCCCCTGAGGTGTGGGACATCCTCGAGGAAGTCACCAAGGGCCACCCGGTGCTGCTCAACCGCGCGCCGACCCTGCACCGTCTCTCGATCCAGGCCTTCGAGCCCGTGCTCATCGAGGGTTCGTCCATCCGCGTCCACCCGCTCGTCTGCACCGCCTACAACGCGGACTTCGACGGTGACCAGATGGCCGTCCACGTGCCGCTGTCGCTTGAGGCCATCCTGGAGTGCAAGCTCCTGATGATGTCGACGAACAACATCTTCTCGCCGTCCTCCGGCAAGCCGATCCTCACGCCGTCGCAGGACATCGTCCTCGGCGCCTACTACCTCACCATCGAACCGCGCAGCAAGCCCGCCAAGGGCGTCCGCGTGCCGCTGCTCTCCGGCTTGCAGGAAGTGCAATACGTCAAGATGGACGGCGCGCTCAAGACCCACGACTGGATCGAGGTCCCGAACCCGGACTTCGGCAAGGACACCGTCTACGGCAACAAGGAGCGCAAGCACCTCCGCACGACCGTGGGCCGCGTCATCTTCAACCAGATCTGGCCCACCGGCCTCGGCTTCATCAACTTCCCGGTGCCGAAGAGCAAGCTGGGCGACCTCATCCTCAACACCTACAAGGTGGCGGGGGACCGCGTGACCGTCGAGACGCTCGACAAGCTCAAGGAGCTGGGCTTCCAGACCGCCATGCAGGCCGGCATCTCGATCGGTATCGATGACATGATCATCCCCGAGAACAAGAAGGAGATCGTGTCCGACGCCCGCAAGAAGGTCGACGAGGTCGAGTCCCAATACAAGAAGGGCATCATCACCTCCGGCGAGCGTTACAACAAGATCATCGACATCTGGACCGGCGCCACCGACCGCATCGCGAAGGCCGTCTTTGCGAAGCTCGAGAACAACGATGGCAAGCCCGAGGTTAATCCGGTTTACATCATGATGGATTCCGGTGCCCGCGGTAACAAACAGCAGGTCCGCCAGCTGTGCGGTCTCCGCGGCCTCATGGCCAAGCCCTCCGGCGAGATCATCGAGCGCCCCATCCTGTCCTCGTTCCGCGAGGGCCTCACCGTCCTCGAATACTTCATCTCCACGCACGGCGCCCGCAAGGGTCTCGCCGACACCGCCCTCAAGACGGCCGACGCCGGCTACATGACCCGCAAGCTTTGCGACGTGGCCATGGACGCCGTCATCACCGAGGAAGACTGCGGCACGCGCGAAGGCATCTGGAAGCGGGCGATCTTCGAAGGCGAGACCATGCTGGTCTCCCTCGCGGAGCGCGTGGTCGGCCGGTTCTCGGCGGACGACGTCTACGACCCGCTCGCCCCGACCAAGACCATCGTGGACGCCGGCGACCTCATCACCGAGGAACTCGCCAAGCGCATCGACGACTCCGGCATCGAGCGCGTCAAGGTGCTCTCGCCGCTCACCTCCACGAGCGAGCAGGGCATCGACGCCAAGTCCTACGGCATCAATCCCGCCACCAACAAGGTCGCGAAGATCGGTGACTCCGTCGGCATCATCGCCGCCCAGTCCATCGGCGAGCCCGGCACGCAGCTCACGATGCGCACGTTCCACATCGGTGGCGTCGCCTCGGCCGGCTCGAAGAATCCCGAGATCAAGGTCCGCAACGCCGGTCTCGTGAAATACCGCGGCCTGCGCCTGGTGCAGACCGCCGAGGGCCACAACATCGTCCTCAACAAGACCGGCTCGCTGCTGATCCTGGACGAGAACGATCGCGAGTTGGAGTCCTACCCGATCGTGGTCGGCACCTTCCTCTCCGTCACCGACGGCGCCAAGGTCACCAAGGGCGAGACCATCGCCCAGTGGGATCCTTACAATATCCCGGTCCTCTCCGAGAAGGCCGGCACGCTCCACTTCAAGGACATGATTCCGGGTGTGACCGTGAAGCGCGAACTCGACGAATCCACCGGCCGTATCGCGACCGTGGTCATCGAGCACAAGGAAGACCTCAATCCGCAGATCGAGGTCCGCGACGATCACGGCAAGCCGGTCGCCGCTTACTCCATCCCGACGGGCGCGCAGGTCGCGGTCGCCGAGGGTGACATCATCCAGCCCGGTGCGCTGCTCGCCAAGACCCCGCGTCAGGCGTCCGTCACCAAGGACATCACCGGTGGTCTCCCGCGCGTGGCCGAGCTGTTCGAAGCCCGCCGCCCGAAGGAAGCCGCCGAGATGGCGCGCATCGAGGGGGTCGTCTCCTTCGAGGGTTCCATCCGCGGCAAACGCAAGCTCGTCGTCCGTCAGGAGGAGTCCGGCGCCGAGGAGGAACACCTGATCCCGCACGGCAAGCACATCATCGTGCAGGCCGGCGACGTCGTCCACAAGGGCCAGCACTTGACCGAGGGCTCCGCCGATCCGCACGAGATCCTCGAGATCCTCGGGCCGACCGCGCTGTATGAGTTCCTCATCGGCCAGGTGCAGGAAGTCTACCGTCTCCAGGGCGTGTCGATCAACGACAAGCACATCGAGGTCATCATCCGCCAGATGCTCCGCAAGGTCCGCATCTCGGATCCGGGTGACACCGAGTGGTTCTGGGGCGAGCAGATCGACCGCGTGGCGTTCCTGCGCGAGAACAAGCGCATCGACGCCGCCGGCGGCAAGCCCGCCGAGGCCGAGCCGATCCTGCTGGGCATCACCAAGGCCTCGCTCGAGACCGAGAGCTTCATCTCGGCCGCCTCCTTCCAGGAGACGACGCGCGTCCTCACGGATGCCTCGACGCTGGGCAAGGTCGACCACCTGAAGGGCTTCAAGGAAAACGTCATCATGGGTCACTTGATCCCGGCGGGCACGGGCCTCCCGGCTTACAAGAAACTCAAGGTCACGCTGCCGCTCGGCGGCGAGATCCCGATGGACGAAGCGCCCAAGGCCACGGCCGAGGCGAGCTAAGCTCCCAGCCAAAACACTTCGAAGCCGCGGACGAAAGTCCGCGGCTTTTTCTTGTTCACGTTGCGGCCGATCCCACGGCGAGGTCGCCGTGGCTCCAGATCGGAGAATTGGAGCGCGGGCGACCTCGCCCGCGAGGGAGGCGCCGCCGAAAAACGACTTGTTTTTCGCTTCGAAATGGCGACCTTAGAGGTCCTCCCGCCAAAAGATGCCGGTAGAGCCTAGCTCCCGAGTGTCTTCTCGCCCGGCCTTCACCGGCCGGGCGTTCTTTTTGGTTTGGGCTTGTCCCAAACCAACCCGCCATAGCCCGTAGGGCGACGGCGGGTCAGAGTGCTGTGACGTGAACAGACGGAAAAGAACAGGGCAGGGTCGTTTTTACAATTGAGTTTTCGGGTCCCGGAGGACCTGTGAATAACTTTCCACGACTTTTTTTGATTTAACTCTTGATAGGGGTGGAAGCCGCCTGCTTTCCTAACCGTCCCATTCGTCACTTACAGCCGCGTCAGCCAAACTGGCGAGGCACCTGAGACGCCACGATTTCGGGCGGTTTCCCTCCGAAATTCGTGTTTCCACATAAAGCGCGAAATAGTGCTTGCCGGAGGCTTCGTCTCCGGTAGGTTCCGCGCCTTTTCCACTTTTACCAACCTTCCATTCAATTACATGCCAACCATCAACCAACTCGTGAGAAAGGGACGCCGCAAAGTCGTTGCGAAGTCCAAGGCTCCGGCGTTGCAGGGTAACCCCTTCCGCCGCGGCGTCTGTGTGCAGGTCATGACCCGCACGCCGAAGAAGCCGAACTCGGCCATCCGCAAGGTCGCCAAGGTCCGCCTCACGAATGGCACGGAGGTCATCTCCTACATCCCCGACGAGGGCCACAACCTCCAGGAGCACTCGATCGTGCTCGTGCGCGGTGGCCGCGTGAAGGATCTCCCCGGCGTCCGCTACCACATCGTGCGTGGCACCCTCGACGCCACCGGCGTGGAGAAGCGCCGCCGCTCCCGTTCCAAATACGGCGTCAAACGCCCGAAAGCCGCCAAGGCCTAACCCCCGTTCTTTTCTAAGCCGCCATGTCACGCCGCCGCAGAGCTACTCACCGCCCCACCGTGCCGGATGTCCGCTATAACAGCGCTCTGGTCACGCACCTCATCAACGTCATCATGAAGAGCGGCAAGCGCACGCTCGCCGAGCGCATCGTCTACGGTGCCTTCGAGAAGGTGAGCGAGAAGCTCCAGAAGGGCGACCCGGTCGACCTGCTGATGGGCGCGATGGAAAACGCCCGCCCGAAGCTCGAGGTCAAGAGCCGCCGCGTTGGTGGCGCCACCTACCAGGTGCCCGTGGAAATTTCATTTGAGCGCCAGGAGTCCCTGGCCCTCCGCTGGATCGTGGACGCCGCCACCGGCCGCAAGGGCATCCCGATGCGCGAGGCGATCGCCTCCGAGATCATCGACGCCTACAACAACACCGGCTCCGTCGTGAAGAAGAAGGAAGAGATGCACAAGATGGCCCAGGCCAACCGCGCCTTCGCCCATCTCCGCTGGTAAGGAATCTTTTCGCATGTCCGTCGCTTCTCCCATCAACATCACCGTCGTCACCGACAAGGCGAAGACCTCGCCCGTCAACTCGAAGGACCGTCCGTTCCCGCTCGAGTGGACCCGCAACATCGGCATCGCCGCGCACATCGACGCCGGCAAGACCACGACGACCGAGCGCATTCTTTTCTACTCCGGCGCCGTCCACAAGATGGGCGAGGTCCACGAGGGCACCACGGTGACCGACTGGATGGAGCAGGAGCGCGAGCGCGGCATCACGATCACCGCCGCCGCCATTTCCTGCGCCTGGAACGCCTCCTGGGGCCCCTGGAAGGGCATCAAGCAGCGCATTAACATCATCGACACCCCCGGACACGTGGACTTCACGGCCGAGGTGGAGCGCTCGCTCCGCGTGCTCGACGGCGCCGTCGCCGTGTTCGACGCCGTCGCCGGCGTGCAGCCCCAGTCCGAGACCGTCTGGCGCCAGGCCAACAAATACCGCGTCCCCCGCATCGCTTTCATCAACAAGATGGATCGCGTCGGCGCGAATTTCTTCCGCTGCATCGACGACATCCGCAACAAGCTCAAGGCGAACGCCCACGCCCTCTACCTGCCGATCGGCGCCGAGGAGAACTTCACCGGTCTCGTCGATCTCGTGCAGAACGTCGCCTATTCCTTCGAGGACAACCCGGCCGACCCGCTCGGCATGAAGCCGGTCACGATGGAGGTCCCCGAGGCCATGAAGGCGCAGACCAAGGAGTATCGCGACAAGCTCATCGAGGCCGTGTCCGACTTCGACGATGTCATCGCCGAGAAGTATCTCAATGGCGAGGAGATCAGCGTCGAGCAGCTGATGCTCGGCGTCCGCAAGGCCACCATTTCCCTCCAGTTCACCGGCGTGTTCCCTGGCTCCGCCTTCAAGAAGAAGGGCGTGCAGCGCCTGCTGGATTGTGTCGTCAACTACCTCCCGAGCCCGATCGACGTCCCGCCCATGCAGGGCCAGGACAGCGACGGCAAGCCGGTCGAGGCGGTCGTCAGCGACAAGGCCAAGATGGCCGGTCTCGCGTTCAAGCTCTGGAACGACCCGTTCGTCGGCCGCCTCGTGTTCTTCCGCGTCTACACCGGCCAGCTGCCGCGCGGCATGTCCCTCTACAATCCCCGCACCCGCCGCACCGAGCGCGTGTCCCGTCTCGTCCTCATGCGCGCCATCGAGCGCGAGGAAATCGAGGTCGCCTACGCGGGTGACATTTGCGCCGTCGTCGGCGTCAAGGACGTCATCACCGGCGACACCCTGTGCGACGAGGATTTCGACATCCGCCTCGAACCACCGTCCTTCCCGGAGCCCGTCATCTCGATGTCCATCGAGCCGAACTCCAAGGCCGACCAGGAAAAGCTCGGCGTCGCGCTCCAGCGCCTCGTTGCCGAGGACCCGACCCTGCGCGTCAAGACCGACCAGGACACGGGCCAGACCATCCTCGCCGGCATGGGCGAACTGCACCTCGAGATCATCATCGACCGCATGAAGCGTGAGTTCAAGGTCGAGGCCACTTCCGGCAAGCCCCAGATCGCCTACCGCGAGACCATCCAGAAGGCGGCCGACGGCGAGGGTAAGTTCATCCGCCAGTCCGGCGGCAAGGGCCAATACGGCCATGTCGTCATCCGGATGGAGCCGAATGAGAAGGGGAAGGGCGTCGAGGTCATCAACGAGACCGTCGGCGGTTCCATCCCGAAGGAATTCATCAAGCCGTCGACCGACGGCATCCTCGAGGGCGCCAACAACGGCGTCATCGCCGGCTTCCCGGTGGTCGACGTCATCATCAAGATCGTCGACGGTTCGTTCCACGAGGTCGACTCGTCCGAAATGGCGTTCAAGATGGCCGGCATCTTCGCGTTCAAGGACGCGATGAAGAAGGCCAACCCGATCCTGCTCGAGCCCATCATGGGCGTCGAGGTCACCACCCCGGAAGAATATCAGGGCGACCTGATGGGCGACATCAACCGTCGCCGCGGCCAGATCCAGGGCATGGATAACAAGGCCGGCGCGTGCATCATCACCGCCCACGTGCCGCTCGAACTCCTCTTCGGCTACGTCACCGACATCCGGTCGCTTTCGAAGGGCCGCGCCAGCGCGTCCATCACGCCTTCGCACTTCGCGCAGGTCCCGAATTCGCAGCTCGCCAAGATCGTGGAGTCCAACGCCAAGGGCCCCGCTCGCACCTGATTTTTCAACCCTCGTTCTTTATCCCGCCATGAAAGGCCAACGCATTCGCATCAAACTCCAGGGCTACGACTATCGGGTCATCGACCAGTCGGCCCTCGAAATCGTCGAAACCGCCAAGCGCTCCGGCGCCCGCGTCTCGGGTCCCATCCCGCTGCCCACGCACATCGTGAAGCTGTCGGTCAACCGCTCCCCGCACGTGGACAAGAAGTCCATGGAGCAGTTCGAATCCCGCACGCACAAGCGCCTCATCGACATCCTGGAGCCCACCGCCCAGACCGTCGACGAACTCAAGAAGCTCAACCTTCCGTCCGGCGTCGATATCACCATCAACGTATAACTTTTTAAACCCACAACCATCTTAGCCAAGCCAGCCGGCTCACCCCGGCCCTTGCTAAAGTAGGTCTAAACAAACGGCGCCCTGCGCCACCTACCACTTAGCCCATGATCGCTACATTACTCGGTAAAAAAATCGGCATGACCCAGGTCTACGACGCGCAAAACGTCCTGATCCCGGTCACCGTGGTGGAAGCCGGCCCGTGCCCGGTCGTCCAAATCAAGACGGTTGAGTCTGACGGCTACAATGCCGTGCAACTCGGCTTCGGTGCCCAGAAGGCGAAGAACGCCTCCAAGGCCGAGGCCAATCACGCCAAGAAGGCCGGCCTCGAGGCCACGCCCCGCGTGCTCAACGAAGTCCGCCTCCCCGAGGCGTTCTCCGGCAAGGCCGGCGACGTCCTCACGGTCGCGGTCTTCGCCGAGGGCCAGATCGTCGACGTGCTCGGCGTCTCCAAGGGCAAGGGCTTCCAGGGCGTCGTGAAGCGCTTCCGCGTCGGCGGCGGCCCCGCCTCCCACGGCTCCATGTTCCATCGCCGCATCGGCTCCATCGGCATGCGCCAGACCCCCGGCCGTTCCTGGAAAAACCAGCGCATGCCCGGCCACATGGGCACCGATATGCGCACCGTGCAGAACCTGCGCGTCGTGAAGATCATCGCCGACAAGAACCTCATCCTCGTCAAGGGCGCCATCCCCGGCGCCAACGGCGACGATGTCATCATCCGCTCCGGCAAGAAGGCCAAGCCGGCCAAGAAAGCCTAAGTCCACCGGAGAACGTAATCCATGAAGCTCAAAATTTTCACGTCCGACGCCACCAAGAGTTCCGAGAAGGAATTCAACCTCCCGACCTTTGAAGGCTCCCGCGGCCTCCAGGCCGTCAAGGAAGTCGTCGTCGCCCACCGCGCCAACGCCCGCCAGGGCACGCGCTCGACCAAGACCCGCGGCGAAGTCAGCGGCGGCGGCAAGAAGCCGTGGGCCCAGAAGGGCACCGGCCGCGCCCGCGCCGGCTCCATCCGCTCCCCCCTGTGGTCCGGCGGCGGCGTCGTGTTCGGTCCGAAGCCCCGCGACTTCTCCAAGAAGATCAACGGCAAGGTCAAGACCCTAGCCTTCGGCCGCGCCCTGTTCGACCGCGCGACCGCCGGTGACATCAGCGTCATCGAGAACTTCGCGCCGAAGCAGGCCAAGACGAAGCTGATGGGCCAGGTCATCGCCCGCATCGCCCCCAAGGGCAAGGTGCTCATCGTCGACGCCCCCTTCACGACCGAGGCCCAGCGCGCCGCGCGCAACCTCGACCGCGTCACCCTGCAGGACGCCTCGAAGCTCAACACCCTCGATCTCGTCGCCTACAGCTGGATCGTTGTTTCCAGCAAGGCCCTCGAGCAGATCATCGCCCGCGCCAACGGAGGTCAGTCATGATTAACGCCGAACAGATTCTCAAAACCATCCGCCTGACGGAGAAGTCGAACAAGCTCTCCTCGAACTACGGCCAATACACCTTCGAGGTGTATCCGTCCGCGACGAAGCACACCGTGCGCGCGGCCGTCGAGCAGACCTTCAAGGTCACCGTCACCCGCGTGAACATCCAGAACCGCAAGGGCAAGCCGAAGCGTTCGCGCCAGGGCCGCCCGATCACCGCGTCCGACAGCAAGCGCGCCATCGTCACCCTCAAGACGGGCGACAAGATCGAACTCACCTGATTCCCGGAGTCCACCCACCATGGCCCTTAAATCCTTCCGTCCCCTCACCGCGTCCCTCCGGTTCACCACGCTGAACCGCCCGGCCGAGATCACCGACAAGCGTCCCGAGCGTTCGCTCGTCGAGTCGAAGAGCAAGACCGGCGGCCGCAACACCTACGGCCGCATCACCTCCCGCCGCCGCGGCGGCGGTCACAAGAAGCTTTACCGCATCATCGACTTCAAGCGCGGCAAGCTCGACATGTCCGCCAAGGTCCAGGCGATCGAGTATGATCCCAACCGCACCGCGCTGCTCGCGCTCCTTGCCTATGCCGACGGCACGAAGGCCTACATCCTCGCGCCCCTCGGCCTGAAGGTCGGGGACACCGTCTACAGCGCGCTGAAGACCGACACCAACGACTTCAAGCCGGGCAACTCCTTCCTGCTGGGCGCCATCCCGCCGGCCACCAAGCTGCACGCCGTCGAGCTGATCCCCGGCAAGGGGGCCCAGATCGCCCGCGCCGCCGGCACCTCGGTCGAGCTTGTCGCCGTCGAAAACGGCTACGCGCAGATCCGCCTGTCCTCGGGCGAGACCCGCCTGGTCAACGCCAAGTGCCGCGCCACCATCGGCGAGGTCTCCAACGCCGACCACGGCAAGCGCTCGCTCGGCAAGGCCGGCCGCAACCGCTGGCTCGGCCGGCGCCCCCGCGTCCGCGGTGTCGCCATGAACCCGGTCGACCACCCGAACGGTGGCGGTCAGGGCAAGTCCAAGGGTGGCGGCGGCCGCCAGCACCTCGTCTCGCCGTGGGGCCAGCTCGCCAAGGGTTTCCCGACGCGCCGCCGCACCAAGCTCTCCAGCTCCTTCATCCTCGTTCGCGCCAACGGCCGTCCGCCGCGCGGCAAAAAGTAATCCCAACGACTCCGCACCATGGCACGTTCCATCAAGAAAGGTTTCTTTGTCGACTACCACCTCCTGGAAAAAATCCAGAAGGCGGCCAAGGCCGGTGGCGCCCGCAAGCCCATCCAGACCTGGTCCCGTCGCTCCACCATCACGCCCGAATTCGTCGGCCACACCATCAGTGTGCACAACGGCAAGGCGCACATCGCGGTCTACGTCACGGAGAACATGGTCGGGCACAAGCTCGGCGAGTTCGCCCCGACCCGCATCTTCAAGGCGCACGGCGGCATGACCCGCAAGGAAATCTGAGGCTCCGACCCAACCAGGACACCATCATGGAAATTCAAGCTCTCACCCGCAACGCGCGCATGTCGCCCAAGAAGGTCCGCGAGGTCGCGCGCCTCATCCAGGGCCGCACCGTCAACGAGGCCATCGACTTCCTCACGCTCGTGCCGCGCAAGTCCGCCCGCCTCCTCGTCAAGACGCTCAAGAGCGCCGTGGCGAACGCCGAGAACAACAACAGCATCACCGCCGACCAGCTCACCGTGCACCGCGCCCTCATCGAGAACGGCCCCGTGCTCAAGCGCTTCAAGGCCGGCGCCAAGGGCTCGGCCAAGCCGCGCGTCAAGCGCATGTCGCACCTCCGCATCATCCTCTCCGACGGCAAAACCAACTAACCTTTCCCATGGGACAAAAGACCAACCCTACAGGCTTCCGCCTCGCCGTCCGCCGCAACTGGCAGTCGCGCTGGTTCGCGCGCAAGAAGGATTTCGCCAAGCTCCTCCACGAGGACCAGATCATCCGCTCCACGCTGATGGAGAAGCTCAAGCAGGCCTCCGTGCCGCGCATCTTCATTGAGCGCGCCGGCAACCGCGTCCGCGTCAAGATCTTCACCGCCCGCCCCGGCATCGTCATCGGCAAGAAGGGCCAGGAGGTCGAGAACATGAAGGTCCAGCTCGGCAAGCTCACCGGCAAGGAGGTCCTCCTCGACATCCAGGAAGTGAAGAAGCCCGAGATCGAGGCCCAGCTCGTCGCCGAGAACGTCGCGCTCCAGCTCGAGCGCCGCATCGCCTTCCGCCGCGCCATCAAGAAGTCCATCCAGATCGCGATGTCGCTCGGCATCGACGGCATCAAGATCCAGTGCTCGGGCCGCCTCGGCGGCGCCGACATCGCCCGCCGCGAGTGGCAGCGCCAGGGCCGCATCCCGCTGCACACGCTGCGCGAGAACATCGATTACGGCTTCGCCGAGGCCCAGACCGTCTGGGGCAAGATCGGTGTCAAATGCTGGATCTGCAAAAAAGACGAAGCCAACTAACCTGTTTACCCGGCACCAAGCTTAACGCTTACCGCCTCCTGCTCCCATGCCTGCTCTATCTCCCGCCCGCACCAAATACCGCAAGTCGATGAAAGGCTCCCGCGCTGGCAATGCCAAGCGCGGCAACACGCTCGCCTTCGGCGAATTCGGCCTGCAGTCCCTGTCCCGCGGCCCCATGACCGGCCAGCAGATCGAGGCTGCCCGCGTCTGCATCGCCCGGCATCTCAAGCGCAAGGGCAAGCTCTGGATCCGCATCTTCCCGCACAAGCCGGTGACCAAGAAGCCCGCCGAGGTGCGCATGGGCCAGGGCAAGGGCCCGGTCGAGTTCTACGTCGCCGTCATCAAACCCGGCGCCGTGCTCTTCGAGCTCGCCGGCGTGCCCGCCACCATCGCCAAGGAGGCCTTCCGCCTCGCCGACGCCAAACTGCCTTTCCGCTGCCGCTTCATCGTTCGCGAGGGCGCCGTCGTCTGATTAACCGGAGAATCGTTCCCATGACTTCCAAAGAAATCCACGACCTCGCGCCCAGCGAGCTCACCACCAAGCTCCGCGAGACCCGCGAGGCCCTCCTCCAGCTCCGCCTGCGCAAGAACTCCGGCCAGGTCGAGAAGCCGCACCTCCTGCGCACCTATCGCAAGGACATCGCCCGTCTCCTGACGGCCCTCGCGGCCAAGAAAACCGCCAAGGCCAAGGCCGCCTGAGCCAACCGCATCCTCCCATGTCCACTCACGAACGCCACAACCGCCGCAAGACCCTCATCGGTTTCGTCAGCTCCAAGATGGGCGACAAGTCCGTCAAGGTCACCGTCCCCTACAAGACGCCGCACCCGCTTTACCACAAGGTCATCAACCGCAAGACCGTCCTCCACGTCCACGACGAGAAGAACGAGGCCAAGATCGGTGACAAGATCGAGGTCACGGAGACCCGCCCGCTCAGCCGCCTGAAGCGCTGGCGCGTCATCCGCGTCGTCGAGGCCGCCGTCGGCCTGGACATCGTCGCCGTGTCCGAGAAGGACGTTGCCGAGGCCGTCCCGACCAAGACCACCAAGGCCAACGTCACGGCCGCCAAGGCCTAACCCTCCGCCGGAGACCCTACCATGATCCAGATGCGTTCCATCCTCGATATTGCCGACAACACCGGCGCGCGCCGCGCGTCGATGATCGGCAAGATCGGGCATCCCTCCCGCTACGCCCACGTCGGTGACATCATCACCATCAACATCAAGGAGAGCAGCACCGACGCCACCGTGAAGAAGGGCGAGGTCGTCAAGGCCGTGATTGTCCGCACCCGCGCCCCGCTGCGTCGCGCCGACGGCAGCTACCTCCGTTTCGATTCCAACGCCGTCGTCATCATCGGCGAGGACGGCAACCCGAAGGGCACCCGCATCTTCGGGCCCGTCGCCCGCGAGCTCCGCGGCAAGAACTACGCGAAGATCATCTCCCTCGCGCCGGAGGTCCTCTAACATGTCCCAGAAATTCCACATCAAGAAGAACGACGTCGTCGTGGTCATTGCCGGCGCCCACAAGGGCAAGTCCGGCAAGATCCTCGAGATCCGCTCGGCCAAGAACCGCGCGGTCGTCGAGGGCGTGGCCATGATCAAGCGCCACCTCAAGAAGTCCCAGGAAAACCCGCAGGGCAAGATCGCCGAGCGCGAGGGCACGATCCACGTGTCGAACCTCATGCTCCAGTCGCGCTTCGACGCCTCGAAGCGCAAGAAGACCGCCGCCCCGGCGGCCAAGGCCTGAGCGGGCGAGGGGACCTAACTTACTTAAACCATCAGCATCCGGGTCGGAAATCCGGTCGCAACCATGAGCAAACAACCCACTCCTCTCCAGAAACACTACGCCGAGTCCGTCGTCCCGGCCTTGATGGCCGCCCGCGGCTACAAGAACAAGCACCAGATCCCGAAGCTCGAGAAGATCGTGATCAACACCGGCATCAGCTCCGAGGCGGACAAGAACCAGATCGCCGACACCGCGCGCGACATCGCCCTCATCGCCGGCCAGAAGCCCGTGCTCAACCGCTCGAAGAAGGCCATCGCCAACTTCAAGCTGAAGCCCAACCAGGTCACCGGCTGCCATGTCACCCTGCGCGGCGAGAACATGTGGCACTTCCTCATGCGCCTGCTCGCCGTGGCGCTGCCCACCATCCGCGACTTCCGCGGCGTGCCCAACAAGCTCGACGGCCAGGGCAACTACACCATCGGCATCACCGATTTCACCATCTTCCCGGAGATCGTCGTCGAGAACAACAAGCGCTCCATGGGCATGGACATCACCCTCGTGACCTCCGCCGAGACCGACGAGGAGGCCCGCGAGCTGCTCAAGGCCCTCGGCATGCCCTTCCGCCGCATCGAGCCCGCCGCCCCCGCCAAGACTTCCGCCGCCTAAACCCTTCCGACCATGCCGAAAACTTCCGCCATCGAACGTAACAAGAAGCGCATCCGCCTCGTCGAGAAGCACGCCGTCAAGCGCGCCGAGCTGAAGGCCATCCTCGCCAATCCGGCGACGACGGACGACGAGTTCTTCGCCGCCCAGAAGAAGCTGGCCAAGCTGCCGCGCAACTCCTCCAAGGTCCGCATCCGCAACCGCTGCTCGCTCAGCGGCCGGCCCCGCGGCTTCCACCGTCGCTTCGGCGTCTCCCGCATCACGCTCCGCGAGCTCGCGCTCGCCGGCAAGATCCCGGGCGTAACCAAGTCCTCCTGGTAAATTGCCGCCCGATCGTCCGGAAAGCAGTCCACCACCAGCATTTCTAGAGCGAAATATCAGCCATCGCAAAACCACTTTCCCGCCGGAAGTCGGATATGATCCGACGGGCTAACATCAAAACATCCATCCATGACAGACCCGATCAGTGATTTCCTGACCCACCTCCGCAATGCGTCGAAGGCCGGTCTCGCCGTGTGCGTCTCCCCGCACTCCCAGCTCAAGGAGAGCCTGGCGAACATCCTCAAGAAAGAGGGCTACGTCCGTGACGTCGCCACCGGCACCGACGAGCGCGGCCACAAGACCGTCGTCGTCACCATGAAATATGTCGACAGCGCCCCGGTCATCACCGGCCTCAAGCGCTCGTCCACCCCGGGCCGCCGCCTCTATTCCGGCTACTCCGAGATTCCCCGCGTCCTCAACGGCCTGGGCATCGCGATCATTTCCACCTCCAAGGGTCTCATGAAGGACCAGGACGCCCGCCGCAACAAACTCGGCGGAGAACTCGTCTGCACCGTCTGGTAAGGAACACACCACCATGAGCAGAATCGGCAAACAACCCGTCCCCATTCCCGACAAGGTCAAGATCGACATCAACGGTACCACCGTGTCCGTCGAGGGCCCCAAGGGTAAGGTCAGCAAAACTTTCGCGTCCGTCGTGAAGATCGAGAAGAAGGACAACAGCGTCCTCGTCTCGCCCACCGAGGAGACCCGTTTTTCCCGCGCCATGTATGGCACGGCCCGCTCCGTCATCGCCGGCATGGTGAAGGGCGTGAGCGTCGGCTACCTCAAGGAACTCGAGATCCAGGGCGTCGGCTTCAAGGCCGCGCTCAAGGGCAACATGCTCGATCTCGCCCTGGGCTACTCGCACGCGATCCTCCACGAGATTCCCGCGGGCATCAAGGTCACCGTCACCGACCAGACCAAGCTCAAGATCGAGGGCGCCGACAAGCAGCTCGTCGGTCAGGTCACCGCCGAGATCCGCGCCTACTACCCGCCGGAGCCCTACAAGGGCAAGGGCGTCCGCATCGTTGGCGAACATGCCGAGCGCGTCCGTCGCAAGGAAGGCAAGACCGTCGCCTAATCGGAACCAAAACCATGAAAACTGTTTACAAGGCCCAGCTCCTCCAGAAGCGCAAATGGCGCATCCGCAAGAAGGTGACCGGCACCGCCGCTCGCCCGCGCCTCAGCGTCAAGTTCTCCGGCAAGCACATCTACGCGCAGGCCGTCAACGACGACGCCGGCGCGACCCTCGTGTTCCTCTCGACCCTCGATCCCGAGGTGAAGAAGGGCGGCGCGAAGGGCAATGTCTCCGGCGCCAAGTCCCTCGCCGTCGCCTTCGCCGCCAAGGCCAAGGCCGCCGGCATCACCTCCGTGGTGTTCGACCGCAACGGTCGCCCCTACCACGGCCGCGTCAAAACCTTTGCCGAAGCCGCCCGCGAGGGTGGCCTGCAATTCTAATCCTCTCCCATGGCTAACAATAACAGGTCTTTTTCCGGCCCCGGCAATGATTCGGGTGAGCCCGGCATGTTCGAGAAGGTCGTCTTCATCAACCGCTGCGCCAAGGTCGTGAAGGGCGGCCGCCGCTTCAGCTTCTCCGCGCTCTCCGTCGTCGGTGACGGCAAGGGCAGCGTCGGCATCGGCTACGGCAAGGCCAACGAGGTCCCCGACGCCATCAAGAAGTCCACCGAGTCCGCCAAGAAGCGCATGGTCTCCGTGAAGCTCAAGGGCTCCACCATCCCGCACGAGGTCCTCGGCGAGTATGACGGCGGCAAGGTGTTCCTCCGCCCCGCCTCCAACGGCACCGGCCTCATCGCCGGCGGCGGCGTCCGCGCCGTCCTCGAGGCCGCGGGCGTCCACAACGTTCTCACCAAGTCGATGGGTTCCAAGAACCACATCGCCGTCGTCCACGCGACCCTCAACGGCCTGCGCAAGCTGCGCCTCGAGGAAGACTTCAGGGCCCTCCGCGCCTAAGCGGTCACTTCATCAATCCGAGTCGCCCCGCGCTTTGCCGGGGGGCGGCGCCCAAATCAGGAATCCAGAAAATGCGTCTCCATAATCTCGTCAACGTCAAGGGTGCGGTGCACCGCAAGAAGCGCGTCGGCTGCGGCGAAGGCGGCGGCCACGGCAAGACCTCCGGCGTCGGTGGCAAGGGCCAGAAGGGCCGCTCCGGCGGCTCCATCCGCCCCGGCTTCGAAGGCGGCCAGATGCCCCTCTACCGCAAGCTCCCGCACCGCGGCTTCAACAACTACGAGTTCCGCACGAGCTACGCCGTCGTCAACGTCGGCGACCTCGCCGCGCTCGACGCCAAGGTCACCGAGGTGAACGCCGAGGTGCTGGCGACCGCCGGCCTCATCCGCCCGGGCGTCAAGCTGCTCAAGGTCCTCGGCGACGGCGAAATCAGCCGCGCGCTCAAGGTCACCGCCCAGAAGTTCACCGGCTCGGCCAAGGCCAAGCTCGAGAAAGCCGGCGGCCAGGCCATCACGGCCTGAGCCGGGCAGGGTAGGGCCTCCGCCCCTCTCTTTCTGTAACCGCTCGCTGTCCGTTCTCTTCCCCAATGTTTTCCGCCTTCGCCAACTCCATGAAGATCCCCGAGCTCCGCTCGCGGATCCTCTACACGCTCGGCCTGCTCTTCGTGGCCCGGGTGGGTGCGCACATCCCGCTGCCCGGCATCGATCCGCTGCCGCTGCAGAAATTCTTTGAAGAGCAGACGGCCAACGGCGGCGGCGGCCTCGTCGGCCTCTACAACATGTTCACGGGCGGCGCGCTCGTGAAGGGCGCCATCTGCGCCCTGGGCATCATGCCCTACATCAGCGCGTCCATCATCTTCCAGCTGATGACCGCGGTCGTGCCGGCGCTCAGCCGCCTGCAGCAGGAAGGCGACGTCGGCCGCCAGAAGCTGACGCAATACACCCGCTACCTCACGGTGGCCATCTGCTTGATCCAGGGCGTGCTGCTGGTCTTCACCCTCGAGAACCCGGGCAAGCTCTTCGCCGGCTTCGATGTGAACCACTACGGGACCATCGTGATCATGAGCCACTGGATGTTCCTGATCTTCTCGGTCATCTACATGACCGCGGGCACCATGCTGCTGATGTGGCTGGGCGAGCAGATCACCCAGCGCGGCATCGGCAACGGCGTCTCGCTGCTCATCACCGTCGGCATTCTCGCCGACGTTCCGAACGCGGCGATCGCGACCTACCAGCTCTTCTTCGCCCCGGTCGGCGTCGCCAAGCTTGGCCTGCCGCAGGGCGTCATGATGCTCACCCTCTTCGTCGTCGTGACGATGCTCATCATCGCCATCACCCAGGGCCAGCGGAAGATCCCGGTGCAATACGCCAAGCGCGTCGTCGGCCAGAAGGTCTACGGCGGCCAGAGCTCCTTCCTGCCGCTCAAGGTCAATTACTCGGGCGTCATGCCGGTCATCTTCGCCAACGCCATCCTGCTCTTCCCGCAGACGATCATGTCGCAGGCCGGGGCGGCGCTCAACCTGCCGTTCCTCGTCGAGTTCTCCAACAACCTGCTGCCGGGCTATTCGATCCACTACATCGGCCTGGCGCTGCTCATCCTCTTCTTCAGCTATTTCTGGGTGTCCGTCATGTTCAAGCCGATCCAGATCGCCGACGACCTGAAGAAATACGGCGGCTACATCCCCGGCGTCCGCCCGGGCGAGCCGACCGCGAGCTTCCTCGATTTCATCATGACGCGCCTGACGCTGGCCGGCGCGATCTTCCTGACCGTGATCGCGATCATCCCGGACGGCCTGCTCTACCAACTCAAGGTCCCGCCGCGCGTCGCTTATTTCTTCGGCGGCACCGGCATGCTGATCACCGTCGGCGTCATCTTGGACACGATGCGCCAGATCGAAACCTTCCTGCTGCAGCGCCACTATGACGGCTTCCTGAAGAAGGGCCGCATCCGGGGCCGCAGCACCTCCGCCAACGTCGCCCTGGGCGAAGCCGCCAGCGACAAGTCGGTGATGCAACTCACTACCGTCATGGTGGTTATATTGGTGATTGGCTTGGTCGCCTGGGCCATCAAGCACCGCGTTCTTTAACCCTTTACTTCGGTGAAAGGGACTGAACACTCCAGCCCCCTTTCGACTTTCGCCCCGGCGAAAGCCCAGTTCCTTCTCCTTGGTCCATCCGGCCCGCACTTCGCGGGTCTGCTTCTCCAAGGCCGTTCTTTGAATCTTGAGCACGTCTCTCCTGCTTCCCTGGTGCAACAGGAGATTTCGCGACGCACCCGTTCCGCCCTTCCGCGGGACCTAAACCAGCTGCACCTTGCGCTCCTGCGCAAGTGGTTCTGGGCGCGCAAACCCGATGCGGGATTCCTTCTCGAAGGCTTCCCGGCTACGCTGCTCCAAGCGTTGGTGTTCGACGAGTGGCTCGAAGCCCGCGGTGAAACCCTCACCGGCTGCTTCGCGCTCGATCCGCTTTCGGCGGAACCCGTCGTCACCTACTACCGCACTTCGGGGCTCCTCCGCGGAGCCCTTCCCGCCGCCGCCTGATGATCCCGATCAAAAATCCGGAAGCGATCAGGCGGATGCGCGAAGCCTGTGCCATCGCCGCGACGATTCTCGCGCGGCTGAAGGCGCAGGTCCGGCCCGGTATCACGACCTACGACTTGGACCAAATCGGCCGCGATCTCATCTCCTCGTTTGGCGCGCGCAGCGCGCCCTACGGTTACAAGCACGGCTCCGGGCGTCCCTATCCCGCCTATACCTGCCTCTCGGTCAACGAAGAGGTCGTCCACGGCATCGGCTCCCTCAAGCGCATCCTGCGCGACGGCGACATCATCTCGGTCGACGTCACGATTGAATACAACGGCTACATCGGCGACAACGCCGTCACGGTCCCGGTCGGCGCCATCGCCCCCCGCGTGGCCGAGCTGTTGCAAGTCACCGAGGCGGCCCTCCACCTGGGTATCAAACAGGCGGCGGTCGGCAACCGGATCGGCGACATCTCCCATGCCGTGCAGACCTACGTCGAGGCCCACGGCTTCGGCATCGTCCGCGAAATGGTCGGCCACGGGGTCGGCCGGCAGATGCACGAGGAGCCGCAGATCCCGAACTTCGGCCGGAAAAACTCCGGCGAGAAGATCAAGCCCGGCATGACGCTCGCCATCGAACCCATGGTCAACCTGGGCGGACCCGCGGTCCGCACCCTCGGCGACGGGTGGACCATCGTCACCACCGACGGGCAGCCCTCCGCCCACTTCGAACACACCGTGCTCACCACCGATTCCGGCCCCGAGATCCTCACGATTCCGCGCGCCACCTGAAAATTTTCCCTCTCTCACTCTCAAACAACCAACTCTCAACTAACCTCCACTTATGCCTCGTCTCCTCGGCGTTGAACTCCCCGCCAAAAAGAAAATCGGATATTCCCTCCGGTATATCTACGGTATTGGTCCGGCCCGGGCCGACCTCATCATCGCGACCGCCGGTCTCGATGCCAACATGCGCGCCTCGGACCTGTCCGAGGAGCAGCTGAACAAGATCCTGCACGTGATCACCGACAACAAATGGGTGGTCGAGGGCGATCTCCGCCGCGACATCGCCGGCAACCTCAAGCGCCTTCAGGCCATCAATTGCTACCGCGGCATCCGCCACCGCCGCAGCCTGCCCGTCCGCGGCCAGCGCACCAGCACCAACGCCCGCACCCGCAAGGGCCCGCGCAAGACCGTTGGCGTCACCAAGGCCAAGGAAGTCTAATCTCCAATCACCATCTCCATGTCCGAAGAGAAATCCGCGCCCAAGAAAGAAAAGCCCAAGAAGGCTGCTCCCGCCGTCGACGGCGCTGCTGCCCCCGCCGCCGAGGCCAGGCCCGCCAAGGCCCCGAAGGCCGCCAAGCCCGCCGCTGAGGGCGAGGCCGCCGCCGCTCCGGCCGCCGCGACCAAGCCCGTCGAGCTCGTCGGAGGCGTGCCGAAGGCCGTCACCGCGGAAGACCTCCTCAAGGAGGAGCTCCTCGCCGTCAAGGTCCGCAAGGCCAAGGGTTCGAAGAACATCACCTCCGGCATCGCGAACATCGCGGCGACCTTCAACAACACCATCGTCTCCATCACGGACGCGAAGGGCAACGTCATCTCCTGGTCCTCGGCCGGCAAGTGCAACTTCCGCGGTTCGCGCAAGTCCACCGCCTACGCCGCCCAGGTCGTGGCGCAGGATGCCGCCCGCAACGCCATGGCGCACGGCCTCAAGGAAGTGCAGATCCGCGTGAGCGGTCCCGGCCTCGGTCGCGACTCCGCCATCCGCGGCCTCCAGGCCATCGGCCTCGAGATCTCCTCCATCATCGACGTCACCCCGGTGCCGCACAACGGCTGCCGTCCGCGCAAGCGCCGTCGCGTCTGAGGCCCTTTGGGCAATCTCAGATCTCACATCTCAAATTTTAAATCCCTAATCCCATGGCCCGTTATACTGGACCTTCCACCCGCATCAGCCGCCGCTTCGGCCAATACATCGTTGGCTCGGCGAAGGTGCTCGAGCGCCGCAATTTCCCGCCCGGCCAGCACGGCCCGAAGTCGCGCCGCAAGCTCTCCGAATACGCCGTCGGCCTCGCCGAGAAGCAGAAGCTCCGCTTCATCTACGGCCTGCTCGAGCGCCAGTTTCGCCGCACGTTCGCCATCGCCAAGCGCGAGCGCGGCGTCACCGGCGAGCGCTTCCTGCAGCTCCTCGAGACCCGCCTCGACAGCGTCGTCTACCTCCTCGGCTTCGCCAAGAGCCGCGCCGCCGCCCGCCAGCTCGTCAACCACGGCCACGTCCGCGTCAACGGCAAGAAGGTCGACATCGCAAGCTACACCGTCGTCCAGGGCGACGAGGTCGAGATGAAGGCCGTCAACTCCTCCCGCCAGCTGGCCACCCGCGCCATCGAGGAAAACCGCGCCCGCGTCGTCCCCGGCTGGCTCACCCGCAACGACGAGGCCCTCAAGGGCACCGTCACCCGCCTGCCCACCCGCGACGAGATGGAACCCTCCATCAACGAACAGCTCATCGTCGAATACTACTCGCGTTTCTAACGCCTGGTTTCCGTCAGTTCGCTTAAACCTTTTTCCTTAAAACTTAAAACTCCGCCTCCCATGCCCAAGCGTCTCGGAAAGTTCGAAATTCCCTCCAAGCTCACCAAGGTCGAGGAGGGCGCCACGCCCACCTACGCCAAGTTCATCGCCGAGCCCTTTGAGGCCGGCTATGGCCACACCGTCGGCAACTCCCTCCGCCGCGTCCTGCTCAGCTCCATCGAGGGCAGCGCCATCAGCTCGATCAAGATCGAGGGCGTGAACCACGAGTTCCAGTCCATCGACGGCGTCGTCGAGGATGTCACCGACATCGTCCTCAACCTGAAGAAGATCCTCATCGTCTCCGAGAAGCGCGAGGCCGTGAAGCTCCACCTCAAGGTCAACCGCGAGGGCGCCGTCACCGCCGCCGACATCCAGGCCGACGCCAACATCAAGATCGTCAACCCGGACCAGCTGATCTGCACCCTCGACCACAAGCGCACCTTCGAGGCCGACATCGAGATCAAGACCGGCCGCGGCTACTGCCCCGGCGAGAGCAACAAGAAGGAAGACCAGGCCATCGGCGTCATCGCCATCGACTCGCTCTTCTCCCCGGTCCGCCTCGTCCGCTACGCCGTCGAGAACACCCGCGTCGGCCAGATCACCGATTACGACAAGCTCGTGCTCGAGGTCTGGACGGACGGCCGCATCACCCCGGACGACGCCCTCAAGCAGTCCGCCTCGATCCTCAAGCACCACCTTGACGTGTTCGACCGCGTCTCGCAGGAGGCCTACGAGTTCGAGAGCCAGGCCGCCGAGGTCTCCGAGGAGCAGAACAAGCTCCGCAAGCTCCTCAACATGTCGGTCAACGAGATCGAGCTCTCCGTCCGCGCGGCGAACTGCTTGAACAACGCCAACATCACCACCGTCGGCGAGCTGGCCATGAAGACCGAGCAGGAGATGCTCAAATACCGCAACTTCGGCAAGAAGTCCCTCAACGAGATCAAGGAGAAGCTCGAAGCCCTCGGCCTGTCGCTGGGCATGAAGTTCGACGAGCGCCTCCTCGACACCAAGAAGGAAGCTTAACCGGAAGTAAGAATTAAGAAGGAGGAAGGAAGAAATTCCCTCCTCCTGTTTCTTCCTTCATCCCTCTTACTTAATTCAGTCCTCGCGCCGTCCGCTGCCGCCCAACGCTGCGACCGGATTGCCGATCGGGGACCGATAACTACCAAACCCAATGCGTCACAATAAACACCACGCCTCCCTCGGCGTCACCCGCGAGCACCGCAAGGCGATGCTCTCCAACATGGGCGCCAGCCTGATCAAGCACGGTCGCATCGAGACCACGCTGACCAAGGCCAAGGCCCTCCGCCCCTTCATTGAGAAGGTCATCACCAAGGCGAAGAACGCCGCGGCGGCGACCGTCAAGGCCGACGCCCTCCACCTCCGCCGCATGGCCCTCAAGGACATCCGCGACGAGGGTGCCGTCACGCTCCTCTTCAACGAGAAGGCGGCCCAGTTCGCCAAGCGTTCCGGCGGCTACACCCGCATCTACAAGCTCGGCCCGCAGCGCATCGGCGACGCCGCCGAGATGGCGATCATCGAGTTCGTCGGCGCCGACGACCAGGGCTACAAGAAGTCCAAGGGTGCAAAGAAGAAGGGGGCCAAGAAGGCCAAGGCCGCCGCCCCGGCGACCGAAGCCGCTCCCGAGGCTCCGAAAGCCTGAATCGGGTAGGGGCGGTTGCCCTCAACCGCCCTTTCATTCTACTCTCAGCGCGCCGGCTTCACCGCCGGCGCGTTTTTTATTTCTTGATCGTAATGTAGGGCCGTCGCTGGTCGACGGGCCGCGACCACTTGCGGGCATCGTTTCCCGTTCGCGGTCCGCCGACGAGCGGCGATCCTACAACCGGACCACCTCAGCTGCATTTCCCCTTGGCCTCGGGGCGGCTTCATGTGAGGTTCCTGCCGTGGTCACGCCGCCTGACATCACCCTCCATGTCGTCCTCTACGGCCTGCTCGTGCTGGGGGTGTTCGGGGCGCTCTGGATCTATTACGACCGGCGCGACCGGGCGTTCTACGATTCCCAGCGCCGCAAGATCACGTTCCACTGCATCCGCTGCGACCATCTCTACACGGAGAAGACCGGCACCGGCACGGCCCCGTGCCCGAAGTGCGGCCATACCAACACCCGGCTGAAGTTCTGATTTTTTGACCACTGATTGCACGGATTAACACGGATGAGATATTCGCTGTTTGTCATCCTGAGCGAAGCGAAGGATCCAGAACCATGCTCGCCCCGAACACCCTGCTGGATTCTTCGCTCCGCTCAGAATGACATGCCCGTGAATTTATCCGTGCCCATTCATGTAATCCGTGGTTAATAAAGAATCCCTCCCCATGCTCAAACGTCTCCTCCTGTCCCTGTCCCTGTCCCTGTGCCTGTTTGCCGCCGGTGTCGCCCATGCCACCGGCGCCCTTTCGCCGTTCCAGACGGTGCTCAACGATTACTATGAGGATTACCTCGCCCTGTTCCCCGTCGATGCCGCCGTCAATGGCGACAACGATCCCCGCTACGAGGCCGTGTGGCCCGTCGACATCGGGGCCGAGCACCGCGCGAAGGTCGCGGCCATGTGCGCCAAGTATCTCGCCGGGCTGGCCAGGTTCGACCGCGCCAAGCTCTCGGCCACCGACCAGCTCAGCTACGACACGCTGAAGTGGACGCTCACGACCCGGCTGGCGGGCACGAAGCAGATTTACGCGCTGCTGCCCGTCAACCAGTTCAGCTGCCCGACGCTCACCTTCGCGCAGATGGCCTCGGGGGCCTATGTGCATCCCTTCAAAACCGCGCAGGACTACCGGAACTTCCTCAGCCGCGCCCGCGGCTTCAGCGCCTGGGTGGACACCGCCATCGCCAACATGCGCGAGGGCATGGCCAAGGGCGTCGTCCAGCCGCGCATCCTGATGGAGCGCGTGCTGCCGCAACTGGTGCCATTGATGGCGGACGATGCCGACACCAACATCCTGTTCAACCCGCTGAAGAAGCTGCCGGCCGGGCTCGCCCCGGCGGAACGCGACGCCCTGGCCGCCGAGTATGCCGCCGGCATCCGCACCGTCATGCTGCCGGCCTATGCGCGGCTGCACGCGTTCATCCGCGACGAATACCTGCCCAGGTGCCGCGCCACCGCCGGCATTGGCGCGCTGCCCGGCGGCAAGGAGGCCTACGCCTATTCCGTCCGGCTCCAGACGACCACCGATTTCACCCCCGAGCAGATCCACGAGATCGGCCTGAAGGAAGTCGCCCGCATCAAAGGCGAGATGGAGAAGGTGCAGGCCCAGGTCGGCTTCAAGGGCACGTTGCCGGAGTTCCTCAACTTCGTCGCCACCGACCCGAAATTCGCGCCTTACAAGACCGACGAGGAGGTGCTCGAAGGCTATCGCGCCATCGAGGCGCGCGTGATGGCCACCGTGCCGAAATTCTTCGGCCACCTGCCGCGCACCAGGTTTGAGATCCGCGCCACCGAGAAATTCCGCGCGGCCACCGCCTCGGCCGAATACAGCGCCGGCACCGCCGACGGCTCGCGCCCCGGCATCTTCTACGTGCCGATCGTCAACCCGGTGAAGTTCCGCACGCCGCGCATGGAGGACCTGTTCTTGCACGAGGCGATCCCGGGCCACCATTTCCAGATCTCCCTCACGCTTGAGAACACCGGCCTGCCGAAGTTCCGCCGTTACGACGCCAACAACGCCTACGTCGAGGGCTGGGCCCTCTACACCGAGAGCATCGGCAAGGAGCTCGGCATGTATGCCGACCCCTACCAATACCTCGGCATGCTGTTCGGCGACATGCACCGGGCCGTCCGTCTGGTGGTTGACACCGGCCTGCACGCCAAGGGCTGGACGCGCGAGCAGGCCCTGCAATACGGCGCCGAGGCCGAGGGTGGCAAGCCGGAGGTGCAGATCGCCGAGATCGAGCGTTACATGTCCTGGCCCGGCCAGGCGCTGGGTTACAAGATGGGCCAGCTGAAGATCCGCGAGCTGCGCACCCTGGCCGAGAAGCAGCTCGGTCCGAAGTTCGACATCAAGGAATTCCACGACCAGATCCTCATGGAAGGCGCGCTGCCCCTCGCCGTGCTCGAGGCCCGCATCAAGGTCTGGATCGGTCGCTAGTCGCGTTGATACAAGGTAATGTAGGGTCGCCGCTGGCCGGCGGACCGTTCTGTGAGTGCAGCGCGGTCCGGCGGCAAGCGCCGACCCTACATTAAAGGCCGGGCCGGTTTCCGGCCGGACCCGGCATTGCACCTGCTAGGGAAGGGGTGGCGACCACGCCGTCCCTTTCCCCATGAGCCTGTCGATCGACACCAAGCGGCTGACCGACGAGATCGAGTATCTCGCGCATGTCTCCGACACGCCCTATCCGTCGGTGACACGCGTGCTGTTCAGCTCGGTGGACCTGCGGGCCCGCGAATGGCTGAAGCTGCTTTATGCGGATGCCGGCCTGGTCGTGCGCGAGGATGCCGTCGGCAACACCTTTGCCCGCTGGCCGGGCACGGATCCCGCGGCGGCGCCGGTTGCCACCGGTTCGCACATCGACGCCATTCCCAATGCCGGGCGCTTCGACGGCGTGGTCGGGGTTCTCGGCGGGCTGGAGGCCATCCGTGCGTTGCAGCGGGCGGGCCGCCGGCCGCGGCGTTCGATCGAGCTGGTCATGTTCACGGCGGAGGAACCCACGCGCTTCGGCTTGGGCTGCCTCGGTAGCCGGCTGATGGCCGGCACACTCTCGCGGCAGAAGATCGACAGCCTGCGCGACCCGCAGGGGCTGTCCGTGGACGACGTCTGCGCCCAGGCCTACATGCACGGCACGCTGGAAAGCACGCGGCTGACGCCGGGCTGTTACGACTCCTTTGTCGAGCTGCACATCGAGCAGGGCCCCTTGCTGGAGTCGAAGAAAATGCCCATCGGCGTGGTCACGGCCATCGCCGCGCCCGCGGCGCTGCGTGTCGACCTGACCGGCCCGGGCGGTCACGCCGGCACGGTGCTCATGCCGGACCGGCACGATCCGTCACTGGCGGCCGCCGAGATCATGCAGGCGGTCGAACAGGCGGCGCTGGCCACCCAGAGCCGTGATACCGTCGCCACCTGCGGCCTGGTGCAGGTGCTGCCCGGCGCGGTGAACAGCATTCCGCGCGAGGTGCGGCTCGAGATCGACGTGCGCGACATTGACGGTGCCCGACGCGATGGCGTGCTGGCGGTTATCCGCACGGCCGCCAAGGCGGCGGCGGAGCGCCGGCGCTGCGGCTTCAAGGAGCAGTTGATCAACGCCGACCCGCCGGCCACCTGTGCGCCGCATATCGTCACGGCGGTGGAGCAGGCCGCGGCGGCCCTGGGCCTGCCCTGCCAGCGGATGATCAGCCGGGCCTACCACGACTCGCTGTTCATGGCCCAGGTCTGCCCCACGGCGATGATCTTTGTGCCCTCGAAGGACGGCATCAGCCACCGGCCGGACGAATACACCGCCCCGGAGGAAATCGCCCAGGGGGTGCGCGTGCTGGCGGGGGCGCTGGACTTGCTGGCGGGGTGAGGTAATTTTTTGGTTTCTTTCGGTCAAAAACCCTCCCAGTTTCCCGCATGGCGCAGACAATTGCTGTTCTCGATTTCGGTTCCCAGCTCACCCAGGTCATTGCGCGGCGCATCCGCGAATGCCAGGTCTACTCGAAGATCTACCACTTCAGCACGCCGGCGGCCAAGCTCCGCGAGGAGGGCGTCGTGGGCATCATTCTTTCCGGCGGCCCGCAGAGCGTCTATGCGAAGACGGCCCCGCACCCCGATCCCGAGATATTCAAACTCGGCGTGCCCGTGTTGGGCATCTGCTATGGGGTCCAGCTGATGGGGCACTTCCTCGGCGGCAAGGTCGCCCTCAGCAAGGCCCGCGAATACGGTCACGGCCACCTCACCATCAAGAAACCCGGCAAACTTTTCGCCGGCCTGCCCAAAAAACTCCGCATCTGGAACTCGCACGGCGACAAGCTCACCCGGCTGCCGCCGGGCTTCGTGGCGACGGCCGTTTCCGACAACTCGCCTTTCGCCGGCATCGAGGATCCCAAGCGTCGCTTCTACGGCATCCAGTTCCACCCAGAGGTCTTCCACACCGAGCGCGGCGTGGACATGATTCGCAACTTCCTCGTCCGCGTCTGCGGCGCGAAGCAGGACTGGACGACCAAGGACTTCATCGCCCACGCCGTTGCCGACATCCGCGCCAAGGTTGGCAGGTCCCGCGTGCTGCTCGGCCTCTCCGGCGGCGTCGATTCCTCCGTCGCGGCTGCGCTGCTGCACAAGGCCATCGGCAAGCAGCTCACCTGCGTGTTCGTGGACAACGGTCTCCTGCGCAAGGACGAGCGCGCCTACGTCGAGGCGCTCTACCAGCGGAATTTCAAGATCGACCTGCGCGTCGTGGACGCGACACCGCTCTTCCTCAAACGCCTCAAGGGCGTCACCGAGCCGGAGACCAAACGCAAGATCATCGGCCGCACCTTCGTCGAGGTCTTTGAAAAGTCGCTGAAGTCCATCGGCGGCGCCCAGTTCCTGGGGCAGGGGACCCTCTATCCGGACGTCATCGAGTCGGTTTCTATCGCGGGCAATCCCGCCTCGCTGATCAAGACACATCACAACGTCGGCGGCCTGCCCGCGCGCATGAAGCTCAGGCTGATCGAGCCGCTGCGCGAGCTCTTCAAGGACGAGGTGCGCCAGGTCGGCGCCGCGCTCGGCCTGCCGCGCGAGGTCGTCTGGCGCCAGCCGTTCCCGGGCCCCGGCCTCGGCGTCCGGGTGATGGGCGACATCACCGCCGACAAACTGGAAATCCTCCGCAACGCCGACGCGGTGTTGCAGGAGGAGATGATGAAGTCCGGTCATTACTGGAAGGTCTGGCAGTCCTTCGCCGTGTTCCTGCCCGTCAAGACCGTGGGCGTCTTCGGCGACGAGCGCACCTACGACTACGTCATCGCCCTCCGCATCGTGGAGAGCATCGACGCCATGACCGCCGATTGGGCGCGGCTGCCGCCCGACCTGTTGCAGAAGATTTCCAGCCGCATCACCAACGAGGTGCGGGGGGTCAGTCGCGTGGTGCTCGATATCAGCTCCAAGCCCCCGGCGACCATCGAATGGGAGTAGTTTCCCGTTGCGCACAGGGGCACCCGCCCCCAATTCTACTGTCAAACCACCCCATGAAAGCCCGTCTCGTCCTGGCTGTTGCCGCCCTGTTGGGCGCTGTCCTGCCCGCCACCGCCCAGACCGCCGAACAATGGATCGCCCGCGCCCGCGCCCGCCTGGGCAGCGAGAGCGCCCTGCAGGGGGTGACGAGCGTCCACTTCGTCGGCACGATCGAGGTCACGGAGAAGGTTCCTTCCGAGACAGACAAGGCCGTGCTGGTGGACCGGACGGTCAGCCGGGCGATGGACGTCATCTTCCAGAAGCCGATGCAGCAGCGCTTCACCTTCACCAGCCCCGAACTCATCGAGGTGCTGGCGCTCGATGACTACGATGCCTGGCAGAAGCGCACCAACCCCAAGAATCCCACGCAGTGGCAGCTCACCCTGCTGGATGCGACCCAGACCAAACGCCTGCGGGCGCAGGCGTGGGACAACCTCAATTTCCTCCGGGGCATCGAGAAGCTGCGCGGTTCCGTGACGGTGGGCGGCGATGCGACCGTGGACGGCCTCGCCTGCGTGAAGCTGGTGTTCAGCTACAGCGACAACATCGTGCTCACCCGTTACTATGACAAGGCCACCGCCCGGCTGGTCAAGACCGAGACCGAGGCCGGCGTCGAGATCCGCGAGGAGGGTGAGATGTTCGTCAATGGCATCCGGTTTGCGCGCAAGGTCAGCAACCGCGAGAAAAGCGGCCGGATCGTCACCCTGAACTTTGAGCAGGTGGTCTTGAACGAGACGTTTCCCGCCAGCGATTTTGCCGTGCCGCCCCTGCAGGCGAATTGAACCAGGAAGGTGGAACCCGACCTCCGGGCGGGTTTCAGGACGTGCGCCGGACCAATCCGCCCGGAGGTCGGGTTCCACCAAGAAACCGGACACATTACGGGCAGCCAACGGGTTTTTCATGGGCCTGATCCGCCCGCCTAATGCCCGCCCGCCGGTCCGCAAAAACCCGCGGCTTTGCTTTGCAACGGGCCTGATTTCTGCTCTTTTTTCTACTCTCCCCACCATGGCCGCCAAGAACGCCCTCATCAAGATCGACGACAAGGAAGTGACCTACCCGGTGATGACCGGCACTGAAGGGGAACAGGCGATTGACGCCCGCAACCTCCGCAAGGACACCGGCTACATCTTCTACGACCAGGGCTACGGTAACACCGGCTCCTGCGAAAGTCAGGTGACGTTCCTCGACGGCGACAACGGCATCCTTCGCCACCGCGGTTACCCGATCGAGCAGCTGGCCGCCCAGTCGGAGTTCGTCGAGACCGCCTACCTCGTCATCTACGGCGAGCTCCCGACCGCCTCGCAGCGGCAAAAGTTCGGCGACCTGCTGCGGGATAACGCCCACATCGAGCCGCAGATGCAGCGGCTCTTCGAGGGTTTCCCCAAGGACGCCCCGCCGATGGGCATGCTGTCGTCGCTGGTCGGCGCCCTCGCGGCGTATTACCCGGCCCTTGCCACGAACAACTTTGAGAAGGACCTGCAGAACTTCGATCTCGCGGCCGCGCTGGCCATCTCGAAGATCCGCACCCTCGGCACCCTGATCTACCGCCACTCGCGGGGCCTGCCGTTCATGCACCCGAAGGACCTGCCGTTCTGCGAGAACTTCCTGCACATGATGTTCTCGGAGCCCTACAAGGACTACGTGGAGATCCCCGAGGTCACCAAGGCGCTGAACCTCATCCTGCTCATGCACGCCGACCACGAGCAGAATTGCAGCACCTCGACCGTGCGCATGGTCGGTTCCAGCGGCGCGAACCTCTTCACCTCGCTCGCCGCCGGCGTCAACGCTCTCTCCGGCCCGCTCCATGGCGGCGCCAACGTCGCTGTCATGCAGATGCTGCAGTCCATCCACGACGAGGGCGATGACGGCACCCGCTTCATCGCCGCCGCCAAGGGCGGCAGCAAGAGCAACCGCCTGATGGGGTTTGGCCACGCCGTCTACCGCAACTTCGACCCGCGCGCCCGGGTCATCGGCGAGGCCTGCGGCCTCGTGCTGAAGAAGCTCGGCAAGTCCGATCCGCTGCTCGACATCGCCCACAACCTTGAACAGGCCGCGCTCAAGGACGACTACTTCATCTCGCGCAAGCTCTACCCGAACGTGGACTTCTACTCCGGCATTATTTTCCGCGCGCTCGGCATCCCGACGAACATGTTCACCGTCATGTTCGCCATCGGCCGTTCGCCGGGCTGGATCGCCAACTGGCGCGAGGTCGCCTCGAACCCGAAGGGCCGGATCTACCGCCCGCGCCAGATCTACGTCGGCCCCGCCAAGCGCGACTACGTGCCGGCCGGGAAACGCGGCTAGGGAGGGTCCACGTCCTCATGGACCGCGGCCCGTCAGGAGACGGGCCCTCCATCAGGGTCAGCGGGTTTTTCTGTCTTTTGTTCCGGCGGCTGGCGCAGGATTTCATCGACCGTCAGCCCGGTCAGCTGCCCGATGCCCTTGAAGAGCCGCCACAGCGCATACAGCATCATGGCCATGGTGGGCACGGATAACCCCAGCAGGCTGACCCAGTGCATCTTCGCCAGTTCCCCGTTGAAGGCCTCGGTGCCCGGCGGACTCTTGATGATGGCGCGGGCGAAACCGTAGTTCAGCCCGGCGCTGATCAGCATCGCGCTGGCGATCCAATAGCTCGACGAGCGCATCAGCCGGTCAAAGCCGGCTTCGTTGCCGCGGGCGGCCAGTTCCGCCGCCACCCGCTCAACGTCGATGACCTGCGGATTGTAGAGCAGCTCGTGCACCAGCGGTTCCTTCGACTTCATCGACGCCAGCACGGCCAGACCGATGAGCGCCGGGAGGACGCCGTCCTTCACGGCGAACCAGAAGCCATCGAGCTGCATCAGCCCGAAGCCGCCCGTGATCAGCACGCTGACAAAGCCGATGGCCGAGATGAAGTTGAACCGCCGGCGCCGGAGGAAATCGTGGAGGCCGTAGCCCAGCGGGAAAATCAGCGCCACCAGCAGGCCCCACTTGGGCCCGAGCGCCCGGTCGCCGCTGGCCCAGCTCATGATGGCGGTCGGCAGGGCCACATTGCAGGCCAGGTTGAGCAATAAATTCTCGGGCTTGGCCTTGGGAGCGGGGACGGACATGCAGGTAGAAAATGTGGAACTCAGGAAAACAGGAAGTAAGAAACAACCCCGGGCACTGTATTTCCTGATTTCCAGCTTTCCACATTTCGGTATGTTCCAGGCTTCATGATCCTGCTCGGTGTCAACATCGACCACGCAGCCACGCTGCGCCAGGCCCGCTACCGGTCGGCCGGGGCCACCCATGGCGGCGCCATCGAGCCCGATCCGGTCGAACTGGCCTTCCGGTGCGAAAAGGCCGGCGCCGACGGCATCACTGTCCACCTGCGGGAGGATCGCCGCCACATCCAGGACGAGGACGTCCTGCGCCTCGGTCGGTCGAAGACCACCCGGCTCAACCTTGAGATGGCCTGCACGCCGGCCATGACCGAGTTCGCGCTCAAGTTGAAGCCGCACTCCGTCTGCCTCGTGCCCGAGAGCCGCGAGGAAATCACCACCGAGGGCGGGCTCGACGTCGTGAAACACCGCGACAAGGTCGCTCGCGTGACCGACGCCATGAACGCCGCCGGCATCAAGACCAGCCTCTTCATCGACCCGGATCCGGCGCAGATCGAGATGTCAGCCAGATTGACGGCTCCTTGGGTGGAGTTGCACACCGGCGCCTACGCCAACGCCTACTACGCCGCCGGTCGTGCCGCCGAGTTCGCCCGCCTCGTCGCCGGCGCCCGGCTCGCCCACGTTGCCGGGTTGGTCGTCAACGCCGGCCACGGCATCAATTACGTCAACATCGCGGAAGTCCGCACCATCCCGCACCTGCACGAGCTCAACATCGGCCACAGCATCATTAGCCGTGCTTTGTCCACCGGGCTCGACGAGGCGGTGCGCACGATGAAGGCGCTGATGAATCCGTGAAAACCGGTCACCACGAAATACACCAAATACACGAAAACATGATCCCCGTACTTCCTTCTTTGGTGTGTTTCGTGTATTTCGTGGTGCCAAAATCATGATCACTCTTCCCCCCGGCGGCGTCCTGATCGGCCTTGGTTGCGACCTCATCGAGACCGAGCGCATCAAGAAGGTGCTGGAGAAGCACGGGGAGCGCTTCCTGAAACGCATCTTCACCGAGGAGGAACAGGCCTACTGCAACAGCCTGAAATACCCGCACAAGCACTACGCGGCCCGCTGGGCCGCCAAGGAGGCCGTGTCGAAGTGCTTCACCACCGGGATCGGCGAGCATTTGGATTGGACCTCGGTGTCGGTTTACCACGGTTCGCGCAAGGAGCCGCTCGTGCGGCTCGACGCCAAGGCCACGGCGCTGCTCGCGCAGGTCGGCGCCACGCATGTCTGGCTCTCGCTGTCGCACATCGACTCGCACGCGATGGCGGTCGCGGCGCTGGTGAAGCAGGCCTAGGCATGAACTCGACTGACAGTCGCACCATTCCGGCCAATAAAGTCGGCCTGATCGGTGGGCTGCTTCTTCTGGTATCGTTGGCCTTTACGTTCACTCAGCATCAGCCCGACCCGGCTCCGTCAGTTGCTCCAGTGGTAGTCGAATCCAAGCTTCATGCGGTGGGCCTGGCGGACAATGTGGATTGGGAGGGAATGCCGGAATTATTCGCGGTCTGGTCTGAGCATGCTGGATGGAAGGATGGGAAGGCGCAGTTCGCTTATTGGGATCAGGGTTATCGATCCTATTCCTATTTCTTCGAGGCAACCCGCGTGAATGGAAAGGTGCGGTTTCGTAGTATCCCGGAGCCGGAATTTATCGAAGGCAGTGGCTCTTCGTTTGCGCTGATCTATGTGAGTGACCCCGAGACATGCATGGTGGCAGACACAGATCTAAAGGCTGAGTCACCAGAACATCCGTTTCTTTTTTTCAAGCCCATGCCGGTTCAGTGGAGTGTGTCGCGGATAGGGAACCCGCTCGAGCACGAACGTGTGCCGACTGATAAATCACGGCTTAAGGTTGATATAAGATCTATGCCCGTGGACTTGCCGAAACCGGAACTAAAGGCCTTCACCCCGGTTAGTCACTGAGGAATAGGCTTTTTCCGGAGCCGCGCGCACCGTAACGTGTCGCCATGTCCTTGCCCGCGTCCCATCCGGTCCTCACGTGCGCCGAGGCCCGGGCGTGGGAGAAGGCCCGGCTCACGGACGAGTCGCTGGAGTGGTCGGCCATGCAAGAAGCCGGGGCGAAGGTCGCGCTCTCCGTGCTCGACGACTACAAGGAGATCGGCGGCCTGCCCGTCCACGGACGCATCCTGGTGCTGGCGGGCAAGGGCCATAACGGCGGCGACGCCCTGCTGGCCGCGCGCGCGATCCTCTACGAGCGACCGGACACCCGGGCGGTCGTCGTGCTGGCCTTCGGCGCAGGGGAATTGCGACCGCTGGCCGGCCGGGCGCTCGACTGGCTGCGGGAGCAGGCGCCGGAGCGCGTGCAGATTCTCCCGGCCGGGCAGGCACTGGCGGCGGACCAGGAATACGCCCTCTGCCTCGACGGGATTTTCGGTTTTCAGTTCCGCCCCCCGATGGATGCGGCCGTCGCTCGCCTCCTCGCGCAGGTCAACACGCATGACGGCATCCGCTTCCGCGCGGCCGTCGACCTGCCGAGCGGGGTCGGCGAAAACAGCGCGTCGGTCCCGTTCCGCGCCGACTTCACCTACGCGACGGGCAGCGTGAAATATCCCGTGCTTTTGCCGCGAAACAACGCGGTGGTCGGCCGGCTGCGCTACGTGGACATCGGCCTGCTGCAGGAGGCCTCGGCGCCCGACGCGACCGAGCGGATACTGATCGAGCAACTGTTGAAACCATTGGTCGAATTGCGCCCGGCGCAGTCGGACAAGCGTACCTTCGGCCACCTGCTCGTGGTCGGCGGCTCGCACAGTTATCCCGGCGCCGTGATCATGGCGGCGCGCGCGGCCCTGCGCAGCGGCACCGGGCTGGTCACGGCCTTCGTGCCGGAGAAGTTCGCCCCGGAATACGCCGCCCGCCACCCGGAGGTGATGTGGGTGGGCTGTCCTGTCACCGCCGCGGGTGGCCTGGCGGCGGGGACGGCGGAACTGGTGCAGGCGCGCGCGGCGAAAGGCACCGCGATGCTGGTCGGCCCGGGGATGGGCGCGGAGGCCGAGACGCTCGGTCTGGCCGCGCACCTGGTGGGCGAGGCGAAAGTGCCGCTGGTGTTGGATGCGGATGCGTTGCGGCCGGAGGTGGTGGCTCGCGTGCTCAGCAAGCCCTTCATCGGCACGCCGCACGCCGGCGAGTTCGAACGCATTGCGCCGGCGCTTTTCACCGACGGCAATTTCACCGCGCCGCAGGGCGTGCTGGTGCTGAAGGGGCCGCTGACCCGCGTCACCGACGGCAAGAAGATCTACCACAGCCCCTTTGGCGGGCCGGTGCTGGCGCGCGGGGGCAGCGGCGACATCCTGGCCGGCCTGATCGGCGGGCTACTGGCGCAGGCGCCGGGGGATCACGGGCTGGCCGCCTGCCGGGGCGTGGTCTGGCATGGCCGCGCGGCCGATTTACTGGCTCGCGCTTACGGCCAGGTCACCGTAGAAACTTCGGAAATCCTGGAGCAGCTCGGGCCGGCGCTCAAACCCACGCCATGGCAGACACATTGACCGAGCGACAGGCCTTCATGGTCCTGAACGACCTGCCCAACATCGGGCCCGTCACGCTCCACCGGCTCCTTGAGGAGTTCGGGAGCGACCCGCGCGACATCCTCGCGGCCCCCAAGCGCCGGCTGGAGTCGGTGCGCGGCGTCGGCCCGGAGACGAGCGATGCGCTGGTCAACTGGCGGAGGCATTTTGACCTCGCGAAGGAGGAGGAGCGGCTGGCCAAGGCCGGCGCAACCTTCATCACCGCGCGCGACGAGGGCTATCCGAAATTGCTCAAGGAAATCCACGATCCGCCCATCGGGCTCTATCGGAAAGGCGGCTACCTGTTTGAGCAACCGTGCATCGCCGTCGTGGGCAGCCGGCGCACGACGCTCTACGGCCAGTCGGTGGCGAAGAAACTCGGCGCCGATCTCGCCCGGCTGGGTTTCTGCGTGGTGAGCGGCTTGGCGCGGGGCATCGACACGGCGGCGCACGAGGGCGCTCTGTCGGTGGGCGGCAAGACCGCCGCGGTGTTGGGGTGCGGCATCGACATCGTCTATCCGCCCGAGAACCTCGGGCTCTACCGCCAGATCGCCGAGACCGGCGCCGTGCTCTCGGAGTTTCCCTTCGGCCGCAAGGCGGACAAGCAGACCTTTCCGATGCGCAACCGCGTCGTCTCGGGCATGTGCGAAGCCATCGTGGTGGTGGAGAGCGACGTGGCCGGCGGGGCGATGATCACCGCGCGTTTCGCCGGCGAGCAGGGCCGGCTCATCTACGCCGTGCCGGGCCGCATCGACCAGCCCAGCAGCGCGGGCTGCCACCAGCTCATCCGCGACGGGGCGACGCTGTTTACCGGTGTCGACGACATTCTCAACGAGCTGAATTACCTCGATGGCTTGCGTCCACGAGCCATCACCACGGAAGGCCAGCCGGGTCTGCTCGAGCAACTCATGCCGCAGCTCGACGCGACGGAGCAGCGGGTCATCGCGGCTTTCAGCGGGGGCGGCCTGCTCGGGGTGGATGCGCTTACCGCCGCCACCGGCTTGGGTTCGTCCGAGGTGGCGGCGGCGCTCATGGGCTTGGAGCTTAAAAAGCTCGTCTCAAAACGCGCGGATGGCACGTTTGAGGCCCGTTCTTAGCCTTCATCCTCATCCCCCATGAAGATCCGATTGATCGCCGTATTGTCTCTGCTGGCCTGCACGGCCGGCCTTCTCCGCGCCGCTGAGGCGCCCACCAAACATGTCATCACCCACGAGGATGTATGGCTCATGAAACGCCTCGACGTGCCCGTGCCCAGCCCCGATGGCAAGTGGGTCGTGTTCGGGGTCACCGAGCCGGCCTATGATGCCAAGGAGACGGTCTCCGACCTCTGGCTCAAATCGCTGACGGACGACACGCCGGCGCGCCGCATCACCTTCAGCAAGCCGGCCGAGAGCGGGGTCGTCTGGTCGCCGGACAGCCGCAAGCTGGCTTTCGCCGCCAAACGCGACGGCGACGAGGTGGGGCAGGTCTACGTCCTCGATCTCGCCGGGGGCGGCGAGGCGGAGCGCGTCACGTCGCTGTCCACGGGTGCCGGCTCGCCCAAGTGGAGTCCCGACGGCAGCAAGCTCCTGTTCGTGAGCTCGGTCTATCCCGGCGCCACGGACGACGAAGCCAACAAGAAGGCCGCCAAGGAGCACAAGGACCGCAAATACAATGCCCGGGCCTATGAGACCTTCCCGCCGCGCTACTGGATGTCGTGGCTGGACGACAAGCGGGCGCATCTCTTCGTGCAGGAGGCCAAGGCCGGTGTGGTCGCCCGCGACCTGCTGGCCGGCACCAAGCTCGCCGCCTCGCCCGGTTTCGGCGGCCCGTTCGGCAGCAGCGGCGAGAATCTGGAAGCCGAGTGGGCGCCGGACGGCTCGGCCGTCGTGTTCACCGCGGCGCTGAACCGCAACGACGGCGCCTTCGCCAACGTGAACACCCAGATCTTCTCCGTGCCTGCGGCCGGTGGCGAGCCGTCGCGCCTGACCAACGACACCCACAGCTACGGCTCGCTGTCGTTCTCGCCCGATGGCAAGACGCTCCTGTGCACCTATTCGGCCGAGCAGGCCGGCAAGGTCTATGACCTGAGCAAACTCGCGAGCTTTCCCTGGCCGCTCAAGGGCGAGCCGAAGATCCTCACCGCAAACCTCGACCGCTCGGTGTCGCGCTACGCCGCGCCCGAGGGCTCCGATCGCATCTATTTCACCTACGAACACGCCGGCCTCGAACAGCTCCATTCGGTGTCCTACGCCGGCAACGACGTGCGCGACGAGGCCTCGCCGGCCACCGGCACGATCAGCGGCCTGAACGCGGGCGGCCACGCCCTCACCGGGACGTGGGAGGCCACGACCAATCCGCAGGAGGTTTATTCGTTCAACGGCGTGCCGAAGCGCCTGACCGCGATCAACCGCGAGAAGGCCGCGGCGATCGACTGGCTCCCGGTCGAGCACTTCTGGTTCAAAAGCGCCCAGGGTCGCGACATCCACAGCATGATCGTGAAGCCCGCCGGCTTCGACCCGGCGAAGAAGTATCCGCTCTTTGCCGTCATCCACGGCGGTGCGGCGAACATGTGGCACGATGCCTTCGTGCTGCGCTGGAACTACGATCTGCTGGCCAAGCCGGGCTACGTTCTCATTCTGACCGACTACACCGGCTCGACCGGCTACGGCGAGGAATTCGCTCGCGCCATCCAGCTCGACCCGCTCAAGACGCCCGGGGACGAGATCAACCAGGCCGTCGACGAGGCCATCAAGAAATATTCCTTCATCGACGGCACGCGCCTCGCGGCCGGCGGCGCCAGCTACGGCGGCCACCTGGCCAACTGGCTGCAGGCGACGACCACGCGCTACAAGTGCATCATCTCCCACGCCGGCGAGGCCGACCTCACGATGCAGTGGGGCACCAGCGACGGCATCTTCGGGCGTGAGGTGAATTCCGGCGGCCCGATCTGGGGCGACAGCCCCGTGTGGCGCGCGCAGAGCCCGGCACTGCAGGCCGGCAACCACGCGAAGGGCACCGGCTTCAAGTCGCCCATCCTCATCTCGGTCGGCGAGCTCGATTTCCGCGTGCCGATGAACAACGCCTACATGTGGTTCACGCTGAACCAGCGCCTGCAGGTGCCGAGCAAGCTGCTCGTCTTCCCCGAGGCCGGCCACTGGATCCTGCGCGGCGAGGACAGCCGCTACTGGTATGGCGAGGTCCACGCTTGGCTCGCGAAATATTTGAAATAAGTGGAGCGGCCCACGTCCCCGTGGGCCGCGGCCCGGCGGGAGCCGGGCTCTCCAAAAAATAAAGCCCGCGGATTCCGCGGGCTTTTTATTCCCTTTGGGTTCAATACCCCGGAGCTTGCTCCGGCTTGGTCTTGAGATTCCACGGCGAGGTCGCCGTGGCTCCAGAACGAATAACTGGAGAGCGGGCGACCCCCCCGCGGGTGGTTCGATCAATGCCCCGGGGATCTTTCTTTGGTAGGGCGAGTCGTCCCGACGAGCCGCGGCTCATCCGGAGGATTCGCCCTGCCGCTCAGCCCGGCGGCCAGGCGAGGGGGCGCTGGCCGAGCAGGTGCACATGCAGGTGCGGTACGGTTTCTCCGCCGTCGCGGCCGTTGTTGATCACGATACGGTAGCCGGACTCGGCAATGCCCAGCTTCTTCGCGAGCGCAGCGGCCGTCAGCAGCAGGTGACCGAGGGTAGCTTGGTCGGCGGCGGTGGCCGCGCCAACGCGGGGAATGAGCTTCTTCGGAATGATCAGCACATGCACCGGCGCCTTGGGGTCGATGTCGTGGATGGCGATGCAGAACTCATCCTCGTGCGCGAGCTTCGCCGGAATCTCGCGGTCGATGATCTTTTGGAAAATCGTTTTGGACATGGGAGGTATTCTCCGCGGATTACGCTGATTTACGCGGATGGGATGAATTTAATCCGCGTCCATCCGCGTTATCCGCGGGGACTCAGAGAAACAAAAGATTCAAATTTGCGTCGCGGCGCGAGCGGGCGGCGGCGAGTTCGCGGATGAAACTCAGGGCGTCGTCGTAGTCGCGGCGGCGGCGTTCGGTCCAGCGCCTGGCCGGCGGGCAGTGGGCGACGCGGAGGTTGGTGACCAGCAGCGTCGATTCGGGAAAGGCGGAGAGCTGCTTCAGGCCCTGCATCACGCCCGCGCGAGCGAAGAGCGGCGCAGCGCCGGCGTCATCCGCGGCGGCATCCCAGTGGAAGAAACCGTGGGCGGGTCGGGCGGAACAGAGCCGGGCGAAAAGTTTGGCGGCGGCGTTGACGAAGTCCGGGTCGCCCGGGGCGCGTTCCGCGGCCTCGGGGAGGCTGCTGGTGATGGCCGCGTCAATCTGCTGGGCCAGATAAAGGTCGTGCCCGGTGAGCGGGGCGAACAGCGCGTTGAGGAAGTGAAGCCGGCGCAGTTGGGGCGAGCGCGTCATTTCTTGGCTTTCGGATTATCGGATGCGCGGCGGGGTGCAAGACTGCTGATTTCGTCGACGAACTCGGAGACGTCGCGGAATTCCTTGTAGACGGAGGCGAAGCGGACGTAGGCGACCTGGTCCATCTTGCGGAGGCGCTGCATGACGTGTTCGCCGACGGCGCTGGTGGGCACCTGGCTCTCGTAGAGGGCCTCGACGGCGTCGATCACGTCCTCGATGAGCATCGTGATCTGCTCGTTGTCGACGGGGCGCTTGTGGCAGGCGGCACGGACGGCGCGGAGGAGCTTCTCGCGGTCGAAGGGCTCCTGGCGGCTGTCGCGCTTGACCACGACCATGCTGTCGCGGACGAGGGTTTCGGAGGTGGTGAAGCGGTGGCCGCACTCGAGGCATTCGCGGCGGCGGCGGGTGTTGTTGCCGTCGCGCGCGATGCGCGAGTCGATCACCTTGTCTTCAATGGAAGTGCACTTGGGACAGCGCATGGGAGAGGATTATTGAGCACCACGAAATACACCAAAAACACAAAAGAAGGAGGTCACGGGTTTGTTTTGGTGTATTTCGGGTGTTTCGTGGTGACTAATTCAGGGATAGAAAATTTTGGAGGATGCTCATGCCGCCTTCGGTGGCGATGGATTCGGGATGGAACTGGACCCCGAAGACCGGGAATTGTTTGTGCCGGAGGCCCATGATCTCGCCCTCGGCGGTCTCGGCCGTGATTTCAAGGCAGTCCGGGAAACTCGAGCGCTCGACCAGCAGCGAATGGTAGCGGGTGGCCGTGAAGGGCGAGGGGAGGCCGGCGAAGATGTCGGTGTTGCGGTGCTTGATTGGCGAGAGCTTGCCGTGCATCTGGCGCGGGGCGCGGATGACCTTGCCGCCGAAATGCTGGCCCATGGCCTGGTGGCCGAGGCAGACGCCCAAGACAGGCTTCTTGCCGGCGAAAGTCTTTATGATGTCGATACTTACACCAGCATCGGAGGGGGTGCAGGGACCCGGCGAAATGAGCACACGTTCGGGGTTCAGCTTCAGCGCCTCGGCCGGGGTGATCTCGTCATTACGGAATACCCGCATGCTCACGCCCAGCTGGCCGAAGTATTGAACCAGGTTGAAGGTAAAGGAATCGTAGTTGTCGATGACCAGCAGCACGAAGCTGCACTATCCCCATACTGGCAGCCGGGTCAAGTTCCGGGACTTGCCAGTCACAGGTCGGCTGTAACTGTAAGCCCCCGGCATGTTGAACTCTTCCACTCATACTTCCGAATTCTGGCAGAGCCCGCACGGGCGGAGCCTGCCCGCACCGGGTGGTCGCACGCTCGTCATGGGAATCCTCAACGTCACCCCCGATTCCTTTTCTGATGGCAACCAGCTGCCCACGCCGGAGGCGGTGGTGGAGCGGGCGGGGCGGATGATCGCCGAAGGGGCGGATGTGCTCGATATCGGGGGCGAGTCCACCCGACCCGGAGCGGCTGCGGTGTCCGCCGCCATGGAACTGGACCGGGTTCTGCCCGCGATTGAAAGCGTGCGACAGCAATGGCCCGACATCCCGCTCTCCATCGACACTTACAAGGCCGAGGTCGCGACCGCCGCCGTTCGGGCCGGCGCGGACATCGTCAACGATGTCTGGGGACTGACGCACAGTCTGTCGGAGGCGGAACGCGCAGCTGGGGGCGACAGCCGGGGGAAGTTCGGGCCGCCTGCGCCGACGCCGATGGCCAGGGCGGTGGCGGCGCTGGGTTGTCCGGTCATCGTGATGCATAACCGGTTCAAGCCGGACTACCGCGATTTCTGGCCCGATCTGCTCCGCGATCTTCAGCTGAGCCTGACGCTGGCGGCGGCGGCGGGGATTCCGCGGCACCAGATCTGGCTCGATCCGGGCTTTGGGTTTGCCAAGGACGTGGCGCAAAACCTGGCGGTCGTGCGCGACCTCGGCAGAATCGTCGCGCTTGGCCACCCGGTGCTGCTCGGCACGTCCCGCAAGTCCACCATCGGCCGGGTGCTCGATGCGCCGGTGGACGATCGCCTCGACGGCACCGGCGCCACGCTGGTCTGGGGCATCCAGCAGGGCTGCCAGATGGTGCGCGTGCACGACGTGGCCGCCATGCGCCGCTATGTGCGCATGGCCGACGCCCTGAAACAGGGCCTGAATTTCCTCCCATGAAGCCTGCCGACAAACTCGTCCTGACCGACATGACCTTTCGCGCCTGCCACGGCGTGCTGCCGGTCGAGCGCCGCCGCCGGCAGGAGTTTCGCGTGACGGTGGAACTGGAGGTCTCCGTCGCCCGGGCCGGCCGCAGCGACTCGCTGGCTGACACCATCGACTATTGTGCGGTGCAGGCCGTGGTGCGCGAAGTCGTGGAGGGGGCGCATCGCAAGCTGATCGAGGCTCTGGCCGAGGACATCGCCCGGCGCCTGCTGGCGGCGTTTCCGGCCGCGCAGGCGGTGGTCATCGAACTGCTCAAGCCGAGTCCGCCGGTCGATTTTGAGTTTGGCGGCGTGCAGGTCCGGATCCGGCGCGCCCGGGGCAAATCCAGGCGATAAGCCCATGCAGCCGGCGCAGGCTTTTATCGGCATCGGGGCCAACCTCGGCGATCGCTGGGGCACCATCGGCGCTGCGCTCGGGCGGCTGCAGGCGACCGCGGGGATCGTCGGCGTGGAATTGTCGCCGGTATATGAGTCCGACCCGGTCGGCGTGCTGGAGCAGCCCCTCTTTCTGAACCTCGTGGCGGGTGTGGAAACCACCCTCACACCCGAGGCCTTGTTGCAGGAACTGCTGGCCATCGAGCTGGAGCTCGGGCGCAAGCGGATCGTCCGCTGGGGGCCGCGCCGCATCGACCTCGACCTGCTGCTCTATGCCGGGGAAACGCGACAGGATCCCGGATTGCAGCTCCCGCATCCCCGGATGTTCGAACGTCCCTTTGTCATCGAACCGCTGCGCGCCCTCCTCCAACGGCCGGGATTCCAAGGACCCGCCTGGGCTGGTCTGCGCGAGCAGCTGGCGGGGTGGCCCGTGGGTGGGGGAATCCGCCCTTGGTCGCCGGCCTGAAACCGTTTGCCTTTGCCGGGACGTTCGTGAATTTGCCCGCATGTCAGGCCCCTTTCAGCTCTTGCAGACCGACTCCGCGACCGCGGCCCGGCGCGGCCGGTTGCAGACTCTGCACGGCGTCATTGAGACGCCCATCTTCATGCCGGTCGGCACGCAGGGCACGGTCAAGGCGCTGACGCCGGCCCAGATCAAGGAGACCGGTGCGCAGATCATCCTCGGCAACACCTACCACCTCAACCTCCGTCCCGGATCGGAACTCATCCGCGAGCTCGGCGGCCTGCACAAGTTCATGGGCTGGGATGGCCCGATCCTGACCGACAGCGGCGGGTTCCAGGCGTTCAGCCTCGCGAAGCTGCGCGACATCCGCGAGGACGGCATCGCGTTCGCGTCGCACCTCGACGGTGCCAAGGTTTTCCTCGGTCCGCGCGAGGTCATGACGATCCAGGCCAATCTCGGCTCGGATATCGCGATGGTCATCGACGAATGCCCGCCCTGGCCGTGCACCAAGGAGGAGTGCCGCCGCGCCGTCGACCGCAGCCTGCGCTGGGCACAGCAGTGCCAGCAGATCGCGACCGACAACGGCTTCCTCGGCGCGGGCCACCATGTGTTTGCCATCGCGCAGGGCTCGACCTTCGACGACCTGCGCCGCGAGGCGGCCGAGTCGCTCGCCGCGCTGGACTTCCCGGGCTATGCCGTCGGCGGCGTGAGCGTGGGTGAACCCGAGCCGGAGATGATCAAGCAGGTGGCGGCGACGACGCCCTTCCTGCCCGCGAACAAGCCGCGCTACACGATGGGCCTCGGCACGCCGCCGCAGATCCTGAAGATGATCGCGCTGGGCGTGGACATGTTCGACTGCGTGCACCCGACGCGCGTGGCGCGCAACGGCGCCGCGTTCACTCCGGACGGGCTCATCAACCTCCGCAACGAGCGCTACCGCACCGACCCCAAGCCGCTGGTCGAGGGTCTCGACAATTACACCTGCCGCAACTTCTCCCGCGCCTACCTGCGGCACCTCACGATGGCGGGCGAGATTCTCTCCAGCACGCTGATCTCGCTGCATAACGTCCATTTCTACCTCGACCTCGTGGCCCAGGCCCGGGCGCACATCGCGGCCGGCGACTACGGCCCGTGGCACCGCGCCTGGATCGGGCGCTACGAGGCCGGCGAGCCTACAATGGCCTGAAGCTGGCGAGTAGCTGATCAATCTGCGGACGGGTGCCCGCACCCTTCAAGGTCTCCAGATCGACAGTCACGACCAGAAGAATGATGCCGGCATTCGCCGCAGGTTTGATCGCGAGCGCATAATAATAACCTGGATCGCCGTCGGGTGTCGCCGGTCCTTCCAGTGTTCGCGCCGGAAAGCCCCGGTGCTGGATGAGCGCACTTTTGGCGATTTTCGTGCGCGACGCATCTTCGTTGATGATGTAGCCCGATTCTTTATCGCTTAGATGCTGCAAGCTAACGGACGCGGGAAGCACCTTGACTGATGCATAGAAATCCCTGTCGCCTTTTTTGGTTTTTTCTACCGGGCCATCAAAAAGCAGGTCAGTGTGTTTGGCACTCAGATCATCTTTAAACTGGTCGGGCGACAGTTTCCATCCGGCCGGCAGCGTGAGCGCAAATTTGAGCTCAGGATTGCTGTATTCAGCGGCCTGGGCCGTTCCGACGATGAGCAGAGACACCCCGATTCCATAGATGATCGATCGCACTTTCATTTGAGCATTCTTCAATGCCTCAGCCCCGATCCTCATGGCTGTCAGGATGATTGCGGCCTGTTTCGAGGCAAGTAATTACGGTCCGAGGCACCGCGCCTGGATCGAGCGCTACGAGGCCGGCGAACGGGCCGATCCTGCCGCCGGGTTTGCCGGCTGACGGCGATCAGCGCACCGGTGGAGCCGGCTTCTGGATGACGATCTGCTGCCCGTCCCCGGCAGGTTCCCACCAGATGGCCGCGGAGTCGCCCGCCTTGGTGAGGAGCACGCCGTTTTTCTTCCGTTCGACCTTCCAGCCGGCGGTGGTCGTGACGGCTTCGTAGTAGGCGAGGATGTTTTTCACATCGTCCCGCGCCTCGAAACGCCAGATGCCGCGGGGCGGGCGACCCCCTTGGGCGCCGACGGCATGGCCCAACGCTTCGCACACCGGCAGATGCTCCTGGACCAGGCGCGCCTTGGCCCCGACCTGTTGCCAGGCATAGTAAAAGAAAAACGGCGACATGAGCAAAGCGCCGAAGGCCACCAAAGCGGCGGGGAGGCTGTCGAAGGCGTTCTCCAAGGTCTCGACCTGCCGGCCCAGGAGCCAGGTGGCGAAGAAGCCCAGGCACGCGACGCCGTAGATCAGCATCTTGGGATCCAAGCTGTCCATGATGGGCTTCAGGCAGGCAGCGCGCCCCGGGGGACGCAATCCCCGACGCGCCGGGTGGCGGAAAAATGCTGCCGGGGGAGGGAGGAATGTTGATTGAATCGCCGCCCAACCTGCTATTAGCTCCGCGACACTTTTCCCATGAGAATCCTTGTGACAGGCGGTGCTGGTTTCCTCGGCAGTCATCTTTGCGACAAGCTCCTCGCCGCGGGCCACGAGGTCGTGTGCCTCGACAACCTGTTCACCGGCAGCAAGGACAACATCGCGCACCTGCTCCACCACCCGAAGTTCGAGTTCGTGCGCCACGACGTGATCGACCCGTTCAAGTATGAGGTCGACCAGATCTACAACCTCGCCTGCCCGGCCTCGCCGCCGCACTACCAATACAACCCCATCAAGACCATCAAGACATCGGTGATGGGCGCGATCAACTGCCTCGGCCTGGCCAAGCGCGTCAAGGCCCGCGTCTTCCAGGCGAGCACCTCCGAGGTCTACGGCGACCCCGCCGTCCACCCGCAGCCCGAGAGTTACTGGGGCAACGTCAACCCCATCGGCCGCCGCTCGTGCTACGACGAGGGCAAGCGCGTCGCGGAGACGCTTTTCTTCGACTATCACCGCGAGAACAAGGTCGATATCCGCATCGTCCGCATCTTCAACACCTACGGCCCGCGCATGCACCCGAACGACGGCCGCGTGGTCTCGAACTTCATCGTGCAGGCGCTCAAGGGCGAAGCCATCACCGTCTACGGCGACGGCCAGCAGACCCGCTCGTTCTGTTACGTCGACGACCTGCTCGAGGGTTTCGTGCGCCTGATGGACCAGACCGAGATGGTCGGGCCCATCAACCTCGGCAACCCGGGCGAGTTCACGATGCTCGAGCTCGCGGAAAACGTGCTCAAGCTCACCAAGAGCAAGTCGAAGATCGTTCACAAGCCGTTGCCCGCCGACGACCCGAAGCAGCGCCGCCCCGACATCACCTTGGCCAAGAAATACCTCAAGTGGGAGCCGAAGGTCCCGCTTGCCGAGGGTCTCAAGAAGACCATCGCCTACTTCAAGACGAAGGTGTGAAAGAGCTGTCCGAAACTGTAGGAGGGGCTTTACGCCCCGATCCGAACGCGACGCCTGCCTCATCGGGGCGTAAAGCCCCTCTTACAGCAGTGTGCATGGCATGGCGGTTGCTGGACATGCACATGCTCTCCCGCTGTCTGCTTCTCCTCGCCCTGACTGCCACCGCGCTGTCCGCGGCCGAACTGATCCGCCCGAAGGTGATCGTCGTCGCGACCTTCGAGATTGGCGCGGACACGGGCGACAAGCCCGGCGAATTCCAATACTGGGTCGAGCGCGAAAAACTCACCGGCACGCTCACCGTGCCGGGCCTCGACCACCCGGTGCGCTTCAACGACCAGGGCGTCTATGGCGTTGTTTCCGGCACCACCGTGCGTTGCGGCCTGCAGATCATGGCGCTGGGCCTCGACCCGCGCTTCGACCTTTCGCAGACCTACTGGCTCGTCAACGGCATCGCCGGCGTCAGCCCGCATGTCGCCACCGAGGGCAGCGCCGCCTGGGCGAAACACGTGATCGACGGCGACATAGCCTACGAGATCGACACCGGCGAGGCCCCGAAGGACTGGCCCTACGGCATCATGGCGCTCGGCAACAAGACGCCGCTGACGCCACCCGTCATTCCCGACTGGGCGCCGAAGCCGATGGCGTGGACGCTCAACCTGGCGCTGGTCGACTGGGCCTTCAACCTGACCAAGGACGTCGAGCTCTACGACGATGCGGCGGCCAAGGCGCACCGCGCCCTCTACGTCGGCTTTCCGGCGGCGCTGGCGCCGCCGAAGGTCTTCATCGGCGACAGCTTCGCTTCCTGCCGCTACTGGCACGGGGCGCGGATGCAGCAGTGGGCCGACAACTGGACGAAACTCTACACGAAGGGGGAGGGCATATGCGCGATGTCCAACATGGAGGACCATGGCATCGCCAACGCCCTCACGCGGCTGGCGGCGCTGAAGAAGGTCGATTTCCAGCGCGTGCTCTTCCTGCGCACCGGCAGCAATTTCTCCATGCCGCCCGCCGGCCAGACCGCCGCCGAGAGCATGGTGGCGGAATACGCCGGCATGGTTCCCTCGCTGGAGGCCGCCTACCGTGTCGGCAGCCCGGTCGTGCACGCCCTCGTCAAGGACTGGGCGAAATATTCGGTGAAGACGCCAGAGTGAACTGTAGCGGCGGTCTATGACCGCTGTCCGGCGCTCATAGAGCGCCGCTACAGAATTACCCGCCGCGGTGCAGCGCGCCGGGCGCCGCGGCCTGGACCGGCTCGAGCTCCTCCAGCCGCGTGACGAGCACCTCGACCGTCAACTGCCGCTTGGCCGTGCCGCGGTAGGTGCCCTTGAGCGGGGAGACGTCGGCGTAGTCGCGGCCGACCGCGACCTTCACGTAATGCCCGTCGGGCTGCCGGTTGTTCGTCGGGTCGAGCCCCCACCAGCCGTGGCCGGGGACGTAGACCTCGACCCAGGCGTGGCTGGCCTGCGCGCCCTTCAACTGGTCGGCGGGGCCGTTGTAGAGGTAACCGCTGACGTAGCGGGCGGGCATCTTCAGGGCCCGGCAGAGCCCGAGCATGACGTGGGCGAAATCCTGGCAGACGCCGGCGCGCGCCTTCAGCACCTCGCGCATGTGGGTGTGCACGTGGGTCGACGCCGGCTGGTAGCGGAATTCGCGGTGGATGTAGCGCATGATGGCTTGCGCGGCCTGCCAGGCGTCCGTCTGGCCGTCGGTGGCGTCGAGGGCCAGCCGCCACAGCTCGGCGCCGACGTCGACGTAGGTGCTAGACTGGAGGAAATCATAGCAACGGTCCAGCCGCGTGCACGCGCCGATCTGGTCCAGCGGCGAGGGGGTGGCGGCCGCGGCCAGGCCCGGCACGTCGGGCGTCGTCACGGTCGAGTTGGCCTCGACGGTCAGCTCGGTGTGCGCCTGCGTGATCTCGAACAGGTGCACGTAGTTCAGGTAGAAATCGAGGTAGTGCGACAGCTTCGAGGTCGGCAGGACCTTGAGGAGGAAGCTGTGGCAGGTCTGGCCGTCGGTGGTGACGGGCTGCAGGCGGGCCTCGTTGAAGCTTTCCCGCACACTCGCTGCATACTTGAAGCGGGTGCGGTGGAAGATGTGGAGTTTCATGCGATGGCCGCTGAATCAAGTGTAGGAGCCTGCTTGCAGGCGATCAGGATGTGCGTCACAGACGGGCGGGTCGAATCGCCTGCAAGCAGGCTCCTACATGAGACATGATGGAAACGGGGGGACATACGGACGGGTCACTGTTGCTGTTGCTCCTCCTGCTGGCGGAGCTCGTGTTCCTCGGGGGTCTGGAAGGGTTGGAAAATGTAGGCTTGGAAGAGGGCGTCGCCGATGGCGTTCAGCTTCGCCTGGGCCACATCGATGTAGGTGTGGAGGCCGATGTCAAAAATATCATCGGCCGTGCTGAACTGCAGCTCGGCGAGGAGGCGGCCGGCGAGTTTCTCGGCGTCGTTGCAGAAGCGGCCCTCGGCCACGCCGGAGATGCGGCGCAGCGCGCCGTCGAGCCGGCGGACGCAGAAGCGGACGGAGCGGGGAAACTCGTCGGAGAGGAGCAGGAACTCGGCGACCAGCGCCGGCTGCACCTCGGCGCCGTGCAGGGCCTTGTAGGCGTCCCACGCGCTGCAGGAGCGGAGCACGGCCGACCAGCCGAGGGCGTCGGCCTGGCTCGGGGCGGCGGTCGGCAGGCCCTTGGCGGGCAGGGAGGCGTGGCGGACATCGAGGATGCGGGAGGTCTTGTCGGCGCGCTCGAGGTAGCGGCCGGCCAGGTTGAAGGACCAGCCCTCGTTGCGCACGACGGTGGCGTCGGTCAGGCCCTGGATGAGCAGCGAGCCGTTGCGGACCGTGAGGAAAAAATCGGAGGGATTCTCCCGCCAGAGGTCGCGCGCGCGCGGCGAGTGCAGGAAGAGGTAGAGGCGGTTGAGTTCCTCCCAGAGCTCGGCGGTGACCTGGTCGCGGACCATGCGGGCGTTTTCGCGGGCCTGGCCGACGGAGGAGACGATGGAGTTGGGATTCTCCGCCGCGAAGACGAGGAACTCGGTCACCGACTGGCCGGTGGTGCGGGGATGCAGCTTGCGGAAAAGCTCCTCGTCGCCCGAGCTCTGCACGATCGGCAGCCAGTGGGCGTCGAGGCCGGCGTCATCGAGGCTGCGGAAGTCGAGCAGGAGCTGCAGGTTCACGTCCACCAAGCGCGCGATGCTCTCGGCGCGCTCGATGTAACGGCTCATCCAGTATAAACTATTTGCGACGCGGCTGAGCATGGACGATCAGGAGTTGAACCGCGAAGGACGCGAAGGAACGCGAAGGACGGAGGCTCGAATGTAGGAGCTTGCTTGCAAGCGATTCAGGGGATGATCCGTTGGTGGGTGTTGCTGGTCGCTTGCAAGCAAGCTCCTACAACTGGACTGCAATGTCTGATTCATGGGCTTCGCGTATCTTGGCGTGCTGCGCGGTTTAAAAATCCGGCTCAATGGTTCCCGTAGAGCACCCAGGTTTCCTTGCTGCCGCCGCCCTGGGAGGAGTTGACGACGAGCGAGCCCTTGCGGAGGGCGACGCGGGTGAGGCCGCCGGGGATGATGGTGGTCTTCTCGCCGTAAAGGATGAACGGGCGCAGGTCGATGTGCCGGCCGGCGAAGCCCTCGCCCTCGCAATGCGTCGGGTGGCGCGACAGCGAGATCATCGGCTGGCCGATGTAATTGCGCGGATCGGCGAGGATGCGGGTGCGGAACTCGTCGCGCTCGGCCTGGGTGGCGTGCGGCCCCATCAGCATGCCGTAGCCGCCGGCCTCGTTGGCGGCCTTGACCACCAGCTTGTCGAGGTTCTCGACCATGTATTGCTTGTCCTTCTCCTCGCTGGCCAGGTAGGTCTCGACGTTCGGCAGGAGCGGCTCCTGATCGAGATAGTATTTGATGATGCGCGGGACAAAATAATACATGACCTTGTCGTCCGCCACGCCGGTGCCGATGGAGTTGGCGAGGGCGACGTTGCCGGCGCGGTAGGCGTTGACGAGGCCGGGCACGCCGAGGGCGGAGTCCTTGCGGAAGACGGTCGGGTCGAGGAAGTCGTCGTCGATGCGACGGTAGATGACGTGGACCGGCTGGAGGCCCTTCGTCGTGCGCATGTAGACGTGCTGGTCGCGGACGAGCAGGTCGCGGCCCTCGACGATCTCGATGCCCATCTGGCGGGCGAGGTAGGTGTGCTCGAAGTAGGCGGAGTTGTAGGCGCCGGGCGTGAGCAGCACGACGGTCGGCTCGGCCACGCCGGCGGGCGCGGAGAAATTGAGGACCTTGAGCAGCTCGGCCGCGTAGTTCTCGACCGGGCGCACGCCGCCGGCCTCGAAGATCTCGGGGAACGTGCGCTTCAGCGCGCGGCGGTTCTCGAGCACGTAGCTGACGCCGGACGGGCAGCGGGCGTTGTCCTCGAGCACGAGGTAGTTGCCCTGGTCGTCGCGGATGATGTCGGTGCCGCAGATGTGGATGTAGATGTCGCCCGGCACCTTGACGTTCACAAACTCGCGGCGGAAATGCTTCGCCGACATCACGTAGTGCGGCGGGATCGTGCCGTCGTTGAGGATGTGCTGCTCGTGATAGATGTCGTGGAGGAAGAGGTTGAGCGCGGTGATGCGCTGCACGAGGCCGGCCTCGAGCTTCTCCCACTCGCCGGCGGGGATGATGCGCGGCACGAGGTCGAACGGGAAGATCCGCTCGGCGCCCTGCGAGTCGCCATAGACGTTGAAGGTCACGCCCTGCCGCAGGAACGCCAGGTCGACCGCCCGGCGCTTGGCCTCGAAGTCCACCGGGCTGACCGCACCGAAGTGTTTCAGGAAATGCCGGTAATGCGGCCGCACCGTGCCGTCGGGCGCCAGCATCTCGTCGAAGAACTTCCCGGTGTCATACTGCCGGAAGGCTTCGGGGAGGGCGGCGGCAAGGACAGGACGGGAGGTGGCCATGGGGCAGGAAGACCCTACCGATAGCAGGCCGCATGCAAACCCTGAAGTTTTCTTCGGCGGCGCCTTGCGGCCCAGCGGTTTGCGCGGGAATTCTGGGGCAAATTTTGCCATTTGCCAAGCCCCCGGGCGTAGTTTTCATTCCACCCCTTCAATGTTCAGCTTCTTCCTTCAGAAATTCGCCGGCCGGCACCATCGCAAATACGTCGAGAAATGCCGCCCCATTGTGGCGCGCATCAACGAATTCGAGCAGTCCTACCAGTCGCTCACCGACGACCAGCTTCGCGCCAAGACCGTTGAATTCAGCGCCCGCGTGCAAAAAGGTGAGACCCTCGACTCGATCCTGCCCGAGGCCTTCGCCGCCGTCAAAAACGCCGCGCGCCGCCTCGTCGGCCGCGAGGTCACGGTGTGCGATCACCAGCTGAAGTGGGACATGGTGCATTTCGACGTCCAGCTGATCGGCGGCATCTGCCTCCACGAGGGCCGCATCGCCGAGATGGCGACCGGCGAGGGCAAGACCCTCGTCGCCACGCTGCCGCTCTACCTCAACGCCCTCACCGGCAAGAACGCCCAGCTCGTCACTGTCAACGACTACCTCGCCCGCCGCGACTCCGAATGGATGGGCCACCTCTACAATTTCCTCGGCCTCTCCGTCGGCTGCATCCAGCAGTCCATGCATTCCGAGCAGCGCCGCGAGATGTATCGCCGCGACATCACCTACGGCACCGCCTCCGAGTTCGGCTTCGACTACCTCCGCGACAACGGCATGGCCACGCGCAAGGAGGACCAGGTCCAGCGCGACCACTTCTACTGCATCGTCGACGAGATCGATTCCATCCTCGTCGACGAGGCGCGCACCCCGCTGATCATCTCCGGCCCGGCGCCGATCGAGCGCGAGCAGCCCTTCACCCGCCTCAAGCCCGGCGTCGAGGCGCTCGTCAGCGCCCAGCTCCGCTTCATCAACCGGCTCGTCAAGGAGGCCTCCGACCTGCTCGAGAAGAAGGACGCCACCGCCGAGGACAAGCAGACCGGCGCGATGAAGATGCTCCAGGTCAAGCTGGGCATGCCGAAGAACAAGCAGCTGCTCCGCCTCCAGGAAAACCCGGAGTGGCGCAAGCTCCTCGACAAGACCGACGTCGAGATGCACTCCGACTTCAACAAGGAGGAGCTCTACAAGTGGAAGGAGGAACTCCACTTCGTGATCGACGAGAAGAACCATCAGGCTGATCTCACCGAGGTGGGCCGCAAGCACCTCCGCCCCGACGATCCCGACGCCTTTGTGCTGCCCGACCTCGCGACCGCCTTCATCGATATCGAGAAGGACACCGCCAAGACCCCCGAGGAGAAGGAGGCCGCCAAGCGCGAGGCCCAGCAGAAATACGAGGTCGTGTCCGAGGACATCCACGCCCTGTCCCAGCTCCTTCGCGCCTATTCGCTCTACGAGCGCGACGTCGAATACGTCGTGCAGGACGGCAAGGTCGTCATCGTCGACGAGAACACCGGCCGCATCATGTCCGGCCGCCGCTGGTCCGACGGCCTGCACCAGGCGGTCGAGGCCAAGGAGAACGTCACCATCGAGCGCGAGACGCGCACCTACGCGACGGTCACGATCCAGAATTACTTCCGCATGTATGAGAAGCTCGCGGGCATGACCGGCACCGCCGAGACCGAGGCCACCGAGTTCCACGAGATCTACCGGCTCGCCGTCACGCAGATCCCGACGAACCAGCCCTGCATCCGCGTCGACAAGAACGACTCCATCTTCAAGACCCGCCGCGACAAATACGGCGCCGTCGTGAAGCAGATCCAGGAGGCCCAGCAGCGCGGCCAGCCCGTGCTGGTCGGCACCGTGACCGTCGAGCAGTCCGAGGTGCTCAGCCGCATGCTGAAGCGCGCCGGCGTCATCCACACCGTCCTCAACGCCAAGTTCCACCAGCAGGAGGCCGAGATCGTCACGCGTGCCGGCCACCGCGGCTCCGTCACCATCGCCACCAACATGGCCGGCCGCGGCACCGACATCAAGCTGGGCGAGGGCGTCCGCGAGCTCGGCGGCCTGCTGGTCGTCGGCACCGAGCGCCACGAGTCCCGCCGCATCGACCGCCAGCTGCGCGGCCGCTGCTCCCGCCAGGGCGACCCGGGCATGACCAAGTTCTTCCTTTCGCTCGAGGACGACCTCATGCGCCTCTTCCTGCAGGGCAACATCGCCTCCCGCATCATGGAGGGCGCGTTCAACGAAGGCGAGGAGCTCGAGCACCCGTGGCTCAACCGCTCCATCGAGTCGGCCCAGAAGAAGGTCGAGCAGCAGAACTTCTCCATCCGCAAGCGCCTGCTCCAATACGACGACGTCCTCAACAAGCAGCGCGAGGTCATCTACGGCATCCGCAACGGCGCCCTGCACAGCGAGCGCCCGAAGGACATCATCTTCGAGATGGTCGAGGAGGAGATCGCCACCCGCCTCGAGTCCGCCGGTTTCGGCGGCAAGCTTGCCGTCGAGGCCGCCAGCATCGAGAGCCTTGTCGGCTGGCTCAACGCCCATTTCCCCGTCAGCGCCAAGGTCGAGGAGTTCGCCGCCCGGGGCGACTTCGAGGCCCTGCTCAAGGACGTCGTGGACCGCATCAAGAAGGCCTACGCGCTGAAGGAGTCCGTCGAGGACCAGGCCGCGCTGGGCGGTCTCGAGCGCTACATCGTCATCAACGCCATCGACCACCACTGGCAGGAGCACCTGACCGAGATGGAGGAGCTGCGCCGCTCCATCGGCCTGCGCAGCTACGGCCAGAAGGACCCGCTCTCCGAATACAAGGGCGAGGCTTTCCGCTTCTTCGAGGAGCTGATGAACAACGTCCGCCTGCAGATCTGCACGAGCCTCTTCCGCTCGGCGACCAACCGCGACGCCTTCGAGAACCTCTTCGCCATCCTCTCGCGTTCCGCCCGCCTGCAGGGCCCGGCCGCCGCGCCTACCGCGCTGACCGCCGCCACGCAGTCCGCCGAACCCGATGGAGCCGCGGCGACCTCGCCGCGGGAGGCCCAGCCTTCGGAGGAGATCAAGCTGCCGTCGGTCACCATCCGCCGCGAGACGCCGAAGGTCGGTCGCAACGACCCATGCCCCTGCGGCTCCGGCAAGAAATACAAGAACTGCCACGGGGCCGGCTGACGCTGGCAGGCTGTAGGGCGGGATCTCCGTATCCCGCCTTCACGCGATCATCATATCATTTTCGAGGCGGGGTGCGGTGACCCCGCCCTACAACCCAATCCAATGATCAAAATCATCGGTTTCGATGCCGACGACACGCTCTGGCACAACGAGAGCATCTTCGACCGCGCCCAGCAGCGCTACCGCGCCCTGCTGGCGAAATACCACCCGGCCGCCGAGGTGGACCGCGTCCTTTTCGAGACCGAGGTCCGCAACATGCCGCTCTACGGCTACGGGGTGAAGGGTTTCATGCTCAGCACGGTCGAGACCGCCATCGAGCTGACCCGGGGCGCCATCAGCGCGCCGGAGATCCGCGAGATCGTCGCCCTCGGCCAGGAAATGCTCGCGCACCCGGTCGAGCTGCTGCCCAGCGTAGCGGAAATCGTGCCCGCGCTGGCGCGCGACTACCGGCTGCTGCTCATCACCAAGGGCGACCTGCACCACCAGGAGCGCAAGATCGCGGCCTCGGGCCTCGCGGCCCATTTCTCCGCCATCGAGATCCTGAGTGAAAAGGACGGCGCGGCCTACGCCCGCGTGCTGCGCCGGCACGGCGTGGCGATCGAGGAGTTCGTGATGGTCGGCAACTCGGTCAAGTCCGACATCGTGCCCGTGCTGGAGCTCGGCGGCGCCGGCGTGCACGTGCCCTATCACATCACCTGGCAGCACGAACTGGGGGTGGAGGTGCCGCCCAACCAGCCGCGCTTCCGCAAGGTTGACCGCCTCGCCGAGCTGCCGCCGCTGCTGCCGGCGCTCTGAGCTGTAGGGCGGGATCTCCGTATCCCGCCTTTTCGCCGGCGTCGGGACGTTCGTGGCGGGATGCGGTGATCCCGCCCTACAACCAAGGCATCGACGCTTATTGTTGGAGCTTGCTTGCAAGCGACGCCACGGTCGCCTGTAAACAGGCTCCTACAAATGGCTGACACCCGCGCAGAGCCCGACCCCTACGATCCCAAGCCGACGCTCTGGCAGCGGCGGCCGCACCTGGCGTGGATCCTCGCGGTGTCCGGCTTCACGGTGTTCCTGACCTATGTGGCCTTCCCGCCGGTCGACGCCGGGGAGGCCGCCTACGTGCTGGCGCTGCCGGCCGTCCTCTGGGCCTACCGCCGGCCGTCGTTCCGGATGTTCGCCTGGACCGTCCTCGGCGCGCAGGCGGTCGCGTGGACCGCCCTGCTCGGCTGGCTGCATAATGTCACCTGGGTCGGGCTGTTCCTGCTCGGGCCCTTCATCGGGCTGTTGGTGGGGTCGTGGTTTCTCGCGGTGTGGTGGACCATCCCGCGACTGGCGGGCCACCGGGCGCTGGTGCGCATCGGCGCGATGCTGGGGCTGGCGGGGCTGTGGGTCGTGCTCGAGTGGTTTCGCAGCCAGCTTTTCGGCGGTTTCCCGTGGCTGCCGCTCGCGGCCAGCCAGTGGCAGCGACCCTTTATCCTGCAGGTGGCGGCCTATGCCGGCTCCGGGGCGGCTTCCTTTACCCTGATCGTGTTCAACCTCGGCGCGGCGGCCTACGTGCACCGGGCGTTCTTCGAGGGCGTAACCGGCTTCAAGAAGCGCACCCCGGAGTTCTCCGTCGCGTTGCTCGTGCTGATGGCCGGCTCGTTCCCCTTCCTCGCCGACACTTTCAACCAGCAGCGCCGCCTGCTGGCGCGCGTCGCTCTGGTGCAGCCCTACATCCCGCAGAACGAGAAATGGGACGGTGCCCGCGCCACCGAGGTGCTGCATACGATCGAGAATGTGACGCTGGACGCCGCCCGCCGCGGTGCGCCGCAGGTCATCATCTGGCCCGAGGCCGTGACCCCGTGGGCGCTGTATCGCGACCCGAACGTGCGGGAGTGGCTGGAGTCGATGGCCAGGCGCACCAAGAGACCGCTGCTGCTGGGCAGTGTTTACACCCAGAGGTCCGGCCAGCCTGACGAGGCCTGGTATAACGGTGCGTTCGTGATCGACCCGGTGAAGGGCCTCGACCCGGCCGGCTATGCCAAGCGCAAGCTCGTGCCGTTCGGCGAGTTCATCCCGCTGCGGCCCGTGCTGGGCTGGATCGAGAAGTTTGCGCCCATCGGCGGCGATTTCCAGCGCGGCACGGATGCGACCCCCTTGTCGCTGCCCGTCGGCTCGCGCCGCGTGCCGGTCGGCGTGCTGATCTGCTACGAGGACATTTTCCCCGCGCTGGCGCGCGAGAGTGCGCTGGCGGGGGCCGAGGTGCTGGCCGTGCTGACCAACAACGGCTGGTTCGGCGAGGGCGGGGCGGCCTACCAGCACGCGGCGCACTCGGTGTTGCGGGCGATCGAGACCCGCCGGCCGGTCATCCGCTGCGGCAACGGCGGTTGGAGCGGCTGGATCGACGAATACGGCAACATTCGCGCCAACCTCCAGAATGAGGACGGCAGCGTCTATTTCCGCGGCGCGCAGACCCTCGATGTGACGCGGGATGTGCGCTGGACGGGCAAGCAGAGTTACTACACCCAGCACGGCGATTGGTTCCTGCTGGTGTGCGTCGGCCTCGCCGCCGGGGCCTACTACCTGGTGCTGATGATGCGTCCGCCCCGGCCGGGACCGGACGGTAACGCGCGGTTCTGATTTTCCCCTGCCCTGTAGGAGCCTGCTTGCAGGCGATTCGGATCCTACGTCGCGGATAACGCCCTGGATCGCCTGCAAGCAGGCTCCTACAATTCAGGGCGCGAACAGCACGCAGACGGGCTGGGGCACGGTGACGGTGCTGCCGGTGGACGTCAGCCGGCCCGTGCCGGCATCCACCTTGAACGAGACGAGATTGTTGCTGTTCATGTTCGCGCACACGAGCCACCGGCCGTCAGGCGAGAGTTCGAAGTTGCGCGGATGCTTGCCGCCGCACGGCGTGATCTCGACCAGCTTGAGCGTGCCGTCGGCCTGCACAGCGAATACCGCGATGCTCTCGTGGCCGCGGTTGGACGCGTAGACGAACCTGCCATTGGGATGGATCCGGATTTCGGCGGCGCGGTCGGGGTCGGTGACCTGGAAGCCGGCGGGCAGGGTGGAGATGTGCTGGATCGGCGTGCCGGCGCCGCGCGCAGCATCGTAGGTGCACACGCTGATCGAGCCGTCGATTTCGTTCAGGATGTAGAAGAACCTCCCGTCCCGGGAGAATTTCGTGTGACGCGGGCCGGTGCCGGGCGGAGTCGTGATGAACGCCGGATCGTGGGGTGTGAGGGTCGCGGTGGCGGGATCGAGCTGGTAGGCGAAAACCCGGTCGAGCCCGAGGTCGGCGATGAAGGCAAAGCGGTTGTCGGGCGAGATCGTGACGGAGTGCGGGTGCGGCTTGTCCTGGCGGACCTTGTTCGGACCCGGCGGACCGGCGTGGGCGATCAGCGAGGTGCGCGCGCCGAGGCGGCCGTCGGCCGCGAGCGGGAACGAAGCAAGGTAGCCGCCGCCGTAGCTGACGGTGACGAGCATTTTGCCGGTGGCGTCGGTGGCGAGCATGGTGGTGCCACCACTGCCGCCCGCGCCGCGGCGGTTCAGCAGCGCGAGTTTTTGAGTCGTGCCGTCAAAGGCGAAGGCCGCGACCCCGGCGCTGGTCTGGCCGTCCGGTCCGGGGCCCTCGCCAAGCGCGTAGAGCACGCGGTGGTCGGGGCGCCAGGTGAGGAAGGTCGGGTTCGGCGTCTCGGCCGCGACGACCGGTTCGCTGAGGGCGCCGGTGACGGAGTCGAGCCGCACGGCGTAGATGCCCTTGCTGGCGCCGTCCTTGGGGGTATAGGTGCCGAGGAAGATGAGCTGGCTGGCGGCGGACATGGTGGAAGTGAGGGTGAGGGTGAAAGTGAGGAGAACGCGACGGAGGGAGGGCATCGGGGAGGGGTATCTTGTAGGAGCCTGCTTGCAGGCGATCAGGGTGTGGTCCGTTGGCGCGGGTTTCGAATCGCCTGCAAGCAGGCTCCTACAAAGAGAGAGTCATTTCATCAGGCGAGGGCTTCCTTGTAATGGCGGCGGCACATCGCGACATAGCGGTCGTTGCCGCCGATCTCGACCTGCGCGCCTTCCTTCACGCCGCGGCCGTCGGGCCCGACGCGGAGGTTCATCGTGGCCTTGCGGCCGCAATGGCAGATGGTTTTCAGTTCGATCAGGTTGTCGGCCAGCGCCAGCAGTGCGGCGCTGCCGGGGAAAAGCTGGGCCTGGAAGTCCGTCCGCAGGCCGTAGCACAGCACGGGGATCCGCAGCTGGTCGGCGATCTCGGTCAGCTGCTCGACCTGTTTGCGCGTCAGGAATTGCGCCTCGTCCACCAGCACACAGGCGACGGGCTGGGCGGCGTGGGCGGCCTTCACGTGGGCGAAGACGTCCTCGTCGGCCTGCAGGGCCAGGGCCTCGGCCTCAAGCCCGATGCGGGACTTGACCTTGCCGGGGCCGACGCGGGTGTCGATCGCCGGGGTGAAGAGGAGGGTGCGCATCCCCCGCTCGTGGTAGTTGTAGCTCGATTGGAGGAGGACGGTCGATTTGCCGGCGTTCATCGCCGAGTAATAGAAGTAAACCTTCGACATGCGGCCGGAGTGAAGCAGGCGGCGGAAAAAAGAGAAACCCGAAACGTGGGTCCGGATTTCGTAGGAGCCTGTTTACAGACGATCCGATGAAGGCGGATTCCTCGCGATCATTCTGAATCGCTTGCCAGCAAGCTCCTACATCAGGGCGGGTCAGCGATCGCCGAACCAGTGGGCGGGATTGATGAATTTATCCGTCTTGCACTTCGGGCACTTGATCCAGCCCAGCTCCTCGCCCAGGGCATTCTTGCCGGTGCGCACCTGTGCCCCGCCGAGGGCTTCAAGCCGACGGCGCTGACCGACCTCGCCCAAAAGCTGCGCGAGCCGCTGTCCGCAATGCGGACATAGGATGATGGTTTTCTCCATGGCCCATCTCCCGAAGGAGATATGGAGAGCTGACGGAATGTTATTTGAGGTGACCCGGACAATTCCGGCTGGAAACAGCTGATAACCAAGCCGGCCCGAAAGCAACGCCGTTGTTGCCCCATGGGTTGGCAAAAAAAGAGCCCCGAGGCTGAGGCGGGGCTTGGATGTAGGGCCGGCGCTTGTCGCCGGGCCGGGAACGGTCCGCCGGCAAGCGGCGACCCTACAGGGGAGACTCACTCCCAGCCGATCTTGCGGCCCTTGTTCTGCTCCTGCAGCCACTGCATCAGCGGGGCGTAGTATTCCACCATGGCGCGCGTGCTCAGCTCCTCGCCGGTGGCCTCCTTGAGGATCTTGCGCCAGTCCTCGGTCTTGCCCTTCTCCATGATCGAGCGGAGGAAGTCGCCGACCTGCTTGTTGCCGGCGTAATTGCAGGCCTGCGGCGGCTGGTGGAGGATCTTTTTGGCGATGTAGTCGTTCAACTGGTATTTGAAGACCTGCGCGATGGCGTAGCTGTAATAGTAGCAGGGCGTGTCGTTGATGTGTGTCTTCGTCGCCGCGTCGCACCACTCCTCGCCGCGCTCGCTCGGGGGTTCGACGCCCTGAAAGTCGCGCACATACTGCCACCAGCGCTTGTTCCATTCGCCGGCGGGCAGGTTCTTGGCGTAGACGTCGGCCTCCCAGTGCGTCATGACGCCGGAGGACCAGAAGATGAACGGCACGCCGCCGGAGTTGACGGCGTTGGCGAGCAGGAACGCGGTCGGGTCCACCTTGTAATCGGTGGGCAGCACGCCGACCGACTTCAGGTAGGGCGCCATGCTGGCCGCCAGGGCGGTCAGTTCGCCGAAGCCCTCGTGGAAGGCCGGGTTGGCCCCGGTGCGCAGCAGCATGGGGACCTCGTCGCGGGTGTAGCCCATGAAGTAGTAGATGTGGCCGAACTCATGGTGCGCCGTCATGAACCACCACGGGTTGGATTCGATGCTCTGCAGCGAGCGCAGGTCCTTGATGAGGTCGACGTGCCACGCGGAGGCGTGGGTGTTCTTCTTGCGCTTGTCGCCGGCGGGCACGGGGTAGAGGTCGGACTTTTCCCAGAACGACTTTGGCAATGCGGGAAAGCCGAGGCCGACGTAGAATTTCTCGGCGCTCTGTGCGATCCACTCCGGCGAGCGGTTCTTGAAGAACGGCGTGAGGTCGGCACCTTCGGCCATGCCATCCCATTCCTGCGCCCAGCGGTTGTTGAGCCAGTGCGCCGGGATGCGGTTCGGCACGGGCTGGTGGAACTTCTCGGCGAGCTTGTATTTCGCCCAGGTGTGGAGCTGCAGGTAGAGCGGGCGCAGGTCGCGCATGAAGTCGTCGTTCATCTTCACCATTTCGTCGGTCGTCATGCCGTAGCCGGCGACCTGCAGCGCGAAATAGTCGGGGTAATCGAGCTCCTGCGCGACGCCGTTGCGCAGGCCGCGCAGCTTGATGAGGCCCTCCTTGAGGGCCTTGCCGGATTCCTTGGACGCCAGCCAGACCGCGAGGCGCCGGTCGAGGGGGGTGTCGTTCGACTGGAGGAGGTTGTCGATTTCGTTCACCGTGGCGGGCTTTCCGTCGAGCTTGAACTCGAAGCCGTTGAGCGTGGAGGCCTGCGCGACCTCGGCGGCGATGCGGTCGGTGACGAGCTTGGGGTTGGTCATCGGGCCCTCGGCGGCGTTGAGCAGGAGCTGCTCGAGCTCGCGGATGGTGAGGGCATTGAGCTCGCTGCGGTGGAGGAGCAGGGCCTTGGCCTCGTTGATTAGGTCCGGGTTGCCGTTGAAAGCGGCGTAAGCCTGGCCGGCGGTCTCGGCCACGGCGTCATGCAGCGGCGAGACGTCGGTGAGGGCGTCCCACTGGGCGTTGCCCGTGATCTTGCTCAGCGCCTGGTAGGTCGAGTTGGTGAGGGCAAGGAAACGGTCGGCCCGTTCCTGCGTGGGGTTGGCATCGGCGGCGAAGGAAACAGCGGCCGCGAGCAGCACCGCAACGGCGGCACCGCGGAGGGGGGATGTAACGCGAATCATGCCCGTGTCATACGCCTTGCCCGCCGCTTGGCAAACCCGGAGCGGCGAAGCCACCTACTTTCGCGACAGCTGCCGCCACATGCGCCAGGACCAGCCGCAGAGGCCCACCGACAGAACCGTCGTGAAAAGAAACCACGGATTCCCGGCGACGTGAATTCCTTCCGAGAAAATGCGCAGGACATGCGCGACGACCAACAGCACGAACAGCAGACCGGTGACAGCGACGTAGGTTTTCATGATAAGATGGGCTAAATCTTCACCGGCTGCACCCGTTGGCCGTCGGACACGCGGTCGCCGGGGTAGAGGATGACCTCGTCGCCGGCGGTGAGGCCCTTGAGCACCTGCACCTCGGAGCCGCTGGAGCGTCCGGCCTCGACCGGCACGAGCACGGCCCGGCCGCCGCGCACGACATAGGCGGCGGATTCGCCGCCCCGGCGGAAGAGCGCCGACACCGGCACCTTCAGCACCTGTTCGCTTTCCCAGACGATGACGCGGGCCTCGACGCGGAAGTTGTCGCCCAGCGTCGGGCGCTCGGTCAACGGCGTGATGATGTCGGCCACGACGTTGACGCGCTGTTCCTCGACGCCGAGGGCGGAGATCTTGGTGAAGGCCGCGGGCTCGACCAGCCGCACGCGGGCGTCGAGCGGCTTCGGGCCGCCCCATTGCTCCAGCGCCACGCGGGCGCCGGGCGCCAGGGCGGCGCCGTCGCGGGAGAGCAGCTCGATGACGACCTCGAGGTCGGCCGGGTCGCCCGCGTCCAGCAACGGTGTGCCGGCGGTGACCGGGCGTTCGCTCTCCTGGAAGACATGCAGCACCCGGCCGGCGACGGGTGCCCGCACCTCGACCAGCGCCGGGGCGGCGGCCGGATTGTTGACGGCCAGCTCGGTCTCGGCGGCGCGCAACGCGCCCTCGGCCGCGACGACCTCGCGGGCGGCGACCGTCTCGCGGATCTTGGCCGCATCGAGATCCTGCGGCGCCAGCGTGCCGGTGTCGAACATGGCCTGGGCCCGCTTGAGGTCGTTGATGGCCAGGGCGTGGGCCGCGCGGGTCTGCTCCAGCGCGGCGACGGCGGAATCGCGGCGCGCCTCGGCCAGGGCGCGGCTGCGGGGGTCGAGCGGCGAGGCGGCCATCGGTTCGATGACGGCGACGACATCGCCGGCGGCGATCGCGGCACCGGGCTTGAAGGGCACGCGGCGCAGCTGGCCGGTGACCGGCGAGGACACGACGTAGCGCTGCTTGATGCGCGTCTTGCCCTCCTCGCTGACGGTGGCGCGCAGCGGGCCGGACGTGGCGAGCGCGGTCTCGACCGGGGCGGGACGCGGGCGCAGGCCGAAGCCGAGGGCGACGACCAGCCCGACGCCGAGGACATAAGGCAGCCAGCGGAGCCGACGGGTGGGAGAAGGAGACTGATTCATACGGCAGAAGATTTTTAACCACTAATGCACACTAATGGGACACTAATTCTGAGAAGGCTTTTGGACCACGGATTGGACGGATGAACACGGATAAAGGCCAAGGCGGGTTTTCACAGGAGCACGCAGAGAAAAGGCAGGAGATCGGAAGCTCCGCTTCCTCCGCGACCTCCTGTAAAATGATCGGGATGTTTCCATCCGTGTTCATCCGTGCCATCCGTGGTTAATTCCGGTTCTGCAAAATTAGTGTTCATTAGTGTCAATTAGTGGTGCTCTTCGGTCTGGATCACTCCGGCGCCTTGAGCGTGGCGATGAGGTCCAGTTGCTTGAGTTTGCGCAGGACCACCAGGGCGGAGAGGATGGACGCCGTGGTGACGACCACGACCGCGAAGGAATAGGTGTAACTGGTGAAGACCAGCGGCAGGCGCACCGTCTCGGTGTTGACGGACGTGACAATCACGGTGGCAAAGCCCGTGCCGAGCGCGAGGCCGAGCGGCACGGCGAGGGCGGCGAGAATGACCAGCTCGATCACGATGATGGCGCCGACCTCGCGTTGCGTCATGCCGACGACCCGGAGCGTGGCCAGCTCGCGCGCCCGCTCGGCCAGCGAGATACGGGCATTGTTGTAGATGACGCCGAACGCGACGACGACGGAGAACATCAGGTAAATGCTCTGGATGAGCCCCATCATCTGGGCGGTGGTCTCGCGGAAGCTTTTCCGCATGGTCTCTTTGATCGCGACGGTGCTGACGCGCGGGATCCCCTTCAGGGCGACCAGAAACTCCGCGCGCCTGGACATGTCGAGCCCGAGGCTGGCGCCGGTGATGACGTCGCCCTCACCGAGGAAGCGGTTGATGGCGTGCAGCTCCATGTAGGCGGCGATGCCCGTGAAATCCTCCGCGAGGCCGACCAGCGGCACGGTCATGACCGGCCGCCGGCCCTCGAGCGCTTCGATGACCAGCAGGTCGCCCGGCTTCGCGCCGAGGACCTCGGCGAGCTTGGCCGAGACGATCAGGCCGTCGGTCGGCGGCGGGATCTCGCGCTGCCGGTCGTCAACCGCGCGACTGTGCATCGCGCCGGGAATCAGGCTGCGCAGCGCGATCTGGCGGCTGCGGCCCTGGAAGTGGATGCGGACCGCCGCGAAGCGCGCCGGCTCGAGGCTGGTGACGCCCGGCAGCTGGGCCAGCTCGTGCGCGAGCCGCGCCGACGACGGTTCGATCAGACTGAGGTTGAGATCCTGCCGCTGGTTGACGTCCCACTTGAAGTCGAGGATGTCGGCGATGCCGGCCTTGAAGGTGTTGGGCAGGATCAGCAGCGCGGTGGCCAGCGCCAGACCGGCGACGGTGAACAGCGCCTGGACCGGCCGGCGCTCGAGGTTGCGGACGGCGATGCGGAAGGAGTGCGAGAGGAGGCGGCGCAGGGCGGTGCGCTCAATGAACGCCGGCCGGAAGCTGGCCGGCGGCTCGGGCCGCATGGCCTCGGCGGGCGGGAGCTTCGCGGCCTGCCGGACAGAGCTGAAGACGCCCAGCGTGACGGCGCCGAGCCCGACGCCGAGGGCGATGGCCACCGCGTGGCCGTCGAGCCGGAAGGCCAGGTCGGGAAAGCGAAAGAACAGCTCATACATGACCACCAGCTTGTGCCCGAGCGCGATGCCGCCGAGCAGGCCGAAGATCACGCCGGCCGCGACCATCACGAACGCGAACTTCAGGTAGTGGACGACGATCGCGCGGTTGGTGAAGCCGAAGGCCTTGAGGATGGCGATCTGCTCGCGCTGCAGGGCGAGCAGCCGCGAGAGCACGGCGTTGGTCATGAACGCGGCCACGCTCAGGAAGATGCTGGGGAAGCCGACGGAGAGGATGGTCAGCACGCGGATCTCGTCGGATACGCGGATGTGCGACGGGTGGTCCTTGCGGCCGTAGGCACCGAGCCCGCCGTAGGGGCGCAGGAGGCGGTCGATCCCGGCGATCACCTCCGGCTCGTTCGCGCCCGGCGCGAGCGTGAGCGAGACATGGTTGAACGCACCGTAGAGGTCGCCCGCGGTGGCGACCTCCTTGTAGGGCATCCAGAAGATGCCGTAGGTGCGGCTGTCGGGCAGGGCGGCGCCCGGCCGCGACTCGAAGATGTATTCGGGCGAGAGAACGATGCCCGCGACATGGAACACCTCACGCCGGCCGCGCAGGAGCATGGCGAGCGTGTCGCCGGGGTTGAGGCCGTTGGCCGAGGCGAAGGCCTCGCCGACGAGCACCTCGTCGCGGGCGCCGGAGCTGAGCCAGCGGCCGCGGCGGAGGAAGAGGCGGTTCAGCTCGGGCGCGCCGAAGTCCGGCAGCGAGCGCACGAGGCCGCTGGCGGGCTCGGCCACGCCGGGCAGGTCAAGCGTGACCGGCAGCGCGAGGTCGGTCTGCACAGTGGCGACGCCGGGCACGGCGGCGAGACGGGCGCCAAGGTCATTGGGCGCGCGCTTCAGCGAGGCGAAGATCTCGGCGAAGTGGTTGGTCTGGTAATACTCGGCGCGCGTCGACTCCAGGGAGTGGATGAGGCTGCGGGCCATGATGAGCATGGCGAGGCCGCAGGCCATGACCAGCGACACCGCGGCGGCCTGGCCCTTGAGGCGCGCCAGGTCGCGGAGGAGCTTGCGGTCGAGGTGGGCGATCATCTGAAAAGGTAAGAATTACGAAGGAAGAATGAAGAAGGTGTCGGGCTCTGGCGGGTTGGGTTTCTTAAATCTTCCTTTTACCTTCTTACTTGGGTGATTCACCAGCGCAGGGTGGAGGGGGCTGCGCGGGTGGCATTTCTTCGTTCTTGTTGCACACGTCCGTCGGAAAAATAAATCACCCGGTCGGCCATGTCGGCCATGACGGCGTTGTGGGTGATGATGACGGTGAGCGTGCCGAGCTCGCGGTTGGCGCGCTGGATGGCCTCGAGCACGACGATGCCGGTCTTCACGTCGAGCGCGCCGGTGGGTTCGTCGCACAGCAGCACCTCGGGGCGCTTGGCGATGGCGCGGGCGATGGCCACGCGCTGCTGTTCGCCGCCGGACAGCTGGGCGGGGAAGTGGTCCAGGCGCGGCGTCAGCCCGACCAAGCCGAGGGCGGTCTCGGGCGCCAGCGGGTTCGAGGCGATCTCGGTGATGAGGCCGACGTTCTCGCGGGCGGTCAGGCTGGGGATGAGGTTGTAGAACTGGAAGACGAAGCCGACCGACTCGCGCCGGTAACGGGTGAGCTGCTCCTCGTTGGCGTGGGTCAGGTCCATGTCGCGGTAACGCAACTCGCCGGCCGTCGGGATGTCGAGGCCGCCGAGCTGGTTGAGCAGCGTGGTCTTGCCGGAGCCGGAGGGCCCGAGCAGCACGACGAGTTCGCCGGGGTGGAGGTCGAGGTCGACGCCCGCCAGGGCCCGCACCTCGGCGGTGCCGGTGCCGTAGACCTTGGTCAAGCCGCGCACGTGAAAGACCGGCGTGCCGGAGGCCGGGGAAACGGGGGCGGGAACGGCGGAATTCACAAGGGCCCGCAGCCTACCTCGGGGCGGGGGCGGCGCAACCTAAAGCCCGGGCGCAGCCCCGCGCGAACGCTCCAGAGGAGTCGCGGCTCCTCACTTCGCCGGCAGCTTGACGTCGAACTTGATCGCGGCCAGTTGCTCCGGGGCGACGCCGATCCGGCGCAGGAACGGCAGCCAGCGCGGGTCCGAGCGGAGGTTGGCGAACTGCGGCTGCACCGCGGTCAGGCTCAGTCCGGGGTCGCGGTAGACGATCGCCTTCTCCAGCCACTCGAAGGCACGATCCGCCTCGCCGCGGAAAGCATACACGTAGGCGATGTTCCAGGCGGCCTCCTTTTCGTAGTTCTTGATCAGTTCGGCCAGCGCCGCGTCGGATTCGGCCTTCCGGCCGAGCGCGTAATAGATGATCGCCGAGCCATCCAAGCGCCACGATCCGCCGGGTTCCTTCTGGATGGCGGCCAGCGCCGCCTGGGGATCTCCCTTCTGCACCTGGGTAATGGCGATAGTATAGTAGGCCAGGCTCCGGCCCGGTGCCAGACGCAGGGCGGTTTCCATCGAAGCCATGCCATCGTCGTAACGTCCCGCGCGGATGTAGGCGCCCCCGAGCGTGGCATGCGCCAGGGTGTTCAGCGGATCGTGGGCGACGACATATTCCCCGAGGGCGATGATCTGTTCGTAGCGGCCGAGGCCCCGGGCAAATTTCATGGCGACCGTTATGATGTCGGTATTGGCCGGCTCCAAGGCCAGCGCGTGGGCAAAGGAGGCCGCGGCCGCCGGCAGATCGCCGTAGGCGGCAAGGTTGATGCCGAGGAGCGCATACCCCCCCGCCGAGTTCGGATCGAGGGCAATGGCCTTTTGCGCGGCCTCGCGGGCCAGACGGTAACCCTCCTCGTTGGAGCGCTGCCCGAAATCGGCCTGCACCATGTAACATTCAGCCAGCCCGTTCCAGGCGGCGACCAGGTTGAGGTCGATGGCCAACGCCTGCTGGTAGAGCGCGACGGCCTGCTGAAGGCCCTCGCGCGTCAGCTGGTGGCTCAGTTGGCGGGCCTGCAGGAACAGGGCGTAGGCCTTGGGATTGGCGGCCTTGGTCTTGGGCGCTTCGCCGAGGAGTGTGAGCTTGAGTTGCCCGGCCACCGCGGCGGCGATCTCGTCCTGCACGGCGAAGATGTCGTCCAGCGAACGGTCGTAGGTTTCCGACCAGAGGTGGGTGTCGGTTCGGGCGTCGATCAGCTGGGCCGTGATGCGCAGCCGGTTGCCGGACTTGCGCACGGAGCCCTCGAGGATGTGCGCGACGTTGAGCTCCCGCGCCACCTGGGCGAGCTTGAAGTCCTTGCCCTTGTAGGAAAACGCCGAGCTGCGCGAGGTCACCTGCAACGCGGGGATCTTGGCGAGCAGGTTCAGCAGTTCCTCGGCGAGCCCGTCGGCGAAGAATCCCTGGTCGGCGTCCGTGCTCATGTTGACGAAAGGCAGCACGGCGATGGATTTTGCGTCGGGTGCGAAGGCCGGGGCGGTCGATGGTTCCGGCGGCTTGACTGCGACGGCAGAGGCCGGAGCCGCGGGCGGCGGGACCGGCTCGGGCTTGGCCGCGGGCCGCAGGAAGACGAAGGCGACGAGCGCGAGGACGACCACGCCGAGCGCGATGGTCAAAGGGGAGACACCGGACCGGGCGGGCGCGCTCGCCATTTGCACCGCGCGCGGCGCAGCAGACGGGGTGCCCGCTTCGGCGGAACGTGGCGCCTGGAGCAGCCGCTTCACCTGCTCGACAAACTGCGGCGTGGGTTCGCCGTTGGCCAGCCGGGTGCAGTGCGCCTTGAGAAACTGGTCGGGCACGTTGGCGTCGGATTCCCGGGTGGCGTCGATGATAACGGGGACGATGAAGGCGCGGTTCTCCGCCATGTCGTGGGTGCGATCCACCGCCAGTTTCCATTCACGCCGGAAATAGCCCTCTTCGCGAGCCTGGGAGTGGGAGGAAATAAGCGGGATGAACAGCGCGCACTCCTTGATCTGGCGGCGGATCTTCTGGTCCCACGCGTCGCCGCCGCGCAGTTCGCTTAGGTCGAACCAGACCTCCACACCGAAGGCGCGGAGAGCCTCGGCGATGCGCCGGGCGGCCTCGGCATCCTCGCGGGCGTAGGACAGGAAGACGGCACCGCCCGGGCGTGTTTGGTCGGCCATGGTTTAACCATCATCTCATGCCGGCCCCGGGGGAGACTTTCCAGACAAAAAGCCCCGCGGGCCGCCGGCGCGGAAGAAGATTGTCGCGCGCCGCCGGCTCCCTTGTGCTGGCGGGCATGAATCGGACCGACCGGCTCGTCGCGATGGTGCTGTTCCTGCAGGGGCGGCGCGTCGTGCGCGCCATGGAACTGGCACAGCACTTCGAGATCACGGAGCGCACGGTCTACCGCGACATCGCCGCGCTGGGCGAGGCGGGCGTGCCGATCTCCGGCGAAGCCGGCGTGGGCTACAGCCTGATGAAAGGCTACCAGCTGCCGCCGGTGATGTTCACGGCCGAGGAGGCCGTGTCGCTGTTCGTCGGCGGCGAACTGGTGAAACAGTTCACCGACGCCTCGTTGCAGGCGCCGATGATGTCGGCCCTCGACAAGCTCCGCGCCGTGCTGCCGCGCGACCGGCAGGACCATGTCGAGCGGCTGGTGGCGCGCACGGTGGTCTACGGCCAGTCCTCCCGGCGGAACGCCCCCGAGGCGGCGGGCCAGCGCTGGCTGCTGCCGGTGCAGCAGGGCGTGGTGCTGCGGCGCGTGCTGCGGATGTGCTACCAGGGGCGCGAGCGCACCGAGGAGACGGCGCGCGACGTTGAGCCGCTGGGCGTGGTCTTCTACGGCGGCGCGTGGTATCTGGTGGCGTGGTGCCGGCTGCGGACGGACTACCGGCATTTCCGCATCGACCGCATCCGGCGGCTCGAGCTGTCGCCCGAGAAATTCGAACTCCGCGACGGTTTTTCGTTCAAGGAGCACATGGAGCAGTCCGCCGCCCGGGAGAAAACCCTGCCGGTGCGCGTGTGGTTCCATCGCTCGGCGCAGGAACGGGCGCAGCGCGAAAGCTTCGCCACTCTGATCGAGGAGAAGGCGCGCGATGGCGGCGCCGAATTTGCGCTCTATGCTTGGTCGCTGGAATGGATGGCGCGGTGGCTGTTGTCGTTTGGCGACCGCGCCGAGGCGCTGGCCCCGGCCAAGCTCCGCACGCTGGTGTGCGCGGAAGCTGCAAAAATCGCGCGTTTACACGCGGATTAACCCCATCTTGACGCTCCTGACATAGGGCTGTCAGGAGCGTCTGGTAGAGTGGGGCATGCTTAACTCCCCCTCCGTGCGTTCCACCCCCGTGCTGGGCCTCCTGACCGCCGGCCTTACCCTGGCCATGATGCCGGCCACCGGCTCGGGCGCGGCGGTCGATGACGCGAAAACCGTCGCCGCGCTCGACACGGAGTTCCAAGCCGCCGTGAAGCGCAACGATGCCGCCACGATCGGCCGGATCCAGGCCGACGACATGATCCTGGTCACGGGCCGCGGCGCGGTCTTCACGAAGGACGACCACGTCAAGGCCGCGCAGAACCGGGAGCGGAGCTACGAGCAGCAGGACGAGGAGCCGGGCACGCAGACCGTCCGCGTCTGGGGCGACACCGCCGTCGTGACCGCGTTGCTCTGGATCAAGGGCACCGCCAGGGACGGCAAGGCGTTCGATTACAAACTGTGGTTCAGCGACACCTATGTGCGCACGGCGGCCGGCTGGAAATATGCTTTTGGTCAGGCCTCGCTGCCACTGCCCAAGGAAACCAAATAACTCCCGCTCCCCATGCCCATGCTCCAAGGTCTCCGCACCGTCCTTTATCCCGCGCCCGACCTGGCCCGCGCCAAGGCCTGGTATGCCGAGGTGTCCGGCGTCGCGCCGTATTTCGACGAACCGTTCTATGTCGGCTTCAACCTCGGCGGTTTCGAACTCGGCCTCGTGCCCGATGCGCCCGTGCACCGGCCGCCGGGCGGAGTGACGGCCTACTGGGGCGTGGCGGATGTCGGCGCGGCCTGCGCGCACTTCTTCGCGCACGGCGCCACGGTCCACGAGGAGCCGAAGAATGTCGGCGGCGGCATCACGGTCGCCTCCGTGCTCGATCCTTTCGGCAACATCATCGGCCTGATCGACAACCCGTCGTTCGATCCGCGCACCGTCAAGTAGCCCCCTTCACTCCAACCCGCCCGGCCACCATGATCAAAGTCACCACCTTCGCCTTCACCGCCTATCCCATCACCGACCTCGCCCGCTCCCGCGCGTTCTACGAAACACTGCTGGGCCTCAAGCCCGCCACCGCCTGGGAGGGCGACGGCAAGGGCTGGATCGAATACGAGTTCGGCGACGCCTGCCTCGCCATCACCAACGGCTCCGGCGACCGGTGGAAGCCGTCGGCCAACGGCCCGGCGGTCGCGCTGGAGGTGGCCGATTTTCCCGCGGCGATCGCGGCCTTCAAGGCGGCAGCGGTGAAGTTCGCCGTCGAGCCGATGGAGTTCCCGCCCTGCCACTATGCCGCCATCCTCGATCCCGACGGCAACCAGCTGATCATCCACCACCGCAAACCGAAGGCCTGAGTGGTTAACCACGAAATACACGAAACATACGAAACGAAGATCAGGAAGACGGAGACTGGAGCTCGATACGGCCGGCTCATTTCCCCTTTGGTGTATTTCGTGTGTTTCGTGGTGACCTGATCCAATTCCCATGAACATCCATCCCCTGACCATCACCGTGTCCGCCTCGCGCGATACCGTTTTCAACTTCCTGGCCGACATCGAGAACCTGCCCAAGTGGACCGGCGGCTGGTGCGAGCGCCTCATGCTCCAGCGCGGCCGCTGGTGGGCCCTGACCGCCGAGGGCGAGCAGGTCGTGGACATGGAGACGAGCGCCGGCACCGGCGTGATCGACTTCCGTGCCGGGTCGTCGCCCGAGCGGTTCCGCCTGACGCCGATCCGTGTGGTCGCCCTTTCCACGCGCCGCACGCTGGTCAGCTTTATCCTGATCGAGGGGCCGGACGAACCGGATGAAGTCTTCGCCCGGCGCCGCGAATTGCTGCAGCGCGCGGCGGACACGCTGCTCAAGCGCTTCGGGGGCGGCGAGCTGCACTCGGTGCCGCCGCTCGCCGAGCTGGGGCTGAACTAAGATTTGACCGAATGGTTCGACCTGTAGGAGCTTGTTTACAAGCGACCTGATGTTCGCAGACGAAAATTTTAATCGCCTGTAAACAGGCTCCTACAAGGACACGGATTAGGGAGTGTTTTCAAACCCAACAAATACCCGTTTCCTGTCATTCTGAACGAAGTGAAGAATCCATGCGTTCGCTCGCGATATGGCCTTCGTTGCCGTGGATCCTTCGCTCCGCTCAGGATGACAAACCGGGTTTGAAAACACTCCCTAATCCTCCGCGATGTTCGTCGGCAGCCACCACGACGCGACCGCGGCCCCGAAGAGTAGCAGGCTCGACGCCAGCAGCGCCGTGCGGAAATCGCCGACCGGCGCCAGCCAACCGAAGATCACCGAGGCGGCGGCCGCGGCGATGCGCCCGATGTTGTAGCAGAAGCCCGTTCCCGTCGTGCGCAGCAGCACGGGGAACAGCGGCGGCAGGTACATGGTGAACAGGCCGAACACCCCGGCGAACAATCCGACCAGCGGGCACCAGAACCACGCCAGCGCATCGGGCGGGCGCGGCACGATGAACGCCCCGACGATGCTGGCGCCGAGGCCGAGGAAGAGCAGCAGGATGGCCCGCGGGTTGCCGAGCCACCGCGCCAGCCAGCCGCCGAAGAAATTGCCGACGATGGACGTCACGTTGACCAGCAGGAAGGACAGCGAGACGATCCGCAGGATCTCGCCGGCCGGCCGGCCGGTGTCGCCCAGCAGCTTTCGCAAATGCTGTGACTGCCAGAACAGGAAGAGCCACCAGCCGGAAAGGCCGAGCGCGCAGACCGTCGCGGTGCGCAGCGTCGTCGCGAGGATGGTTCCGCGGAAGAGTTCACGCACGCCCGGCTTGGCCGCGGCCTGGTGCTCCGCCTGCGCCCAGGCCTCGGGCTCGGGCACATGGCGGCGGATCCAGAAAACGAGCAACGCGGGGATGACGCCCAGCAGGAACACCCAGCGTTCGGAGTTGGGCGGCAGGATGAGCGAGAGCAGGCCCACGAGCACGGCGCCGAGGATGATGCCGAGGTTCACGCCCGTCTGCAGCATTGCGGCGAGCCACGGCCGCCACGCCCGCGGCCAGGTCTCGGTCAGCAGGCACGCGCCCACGGCCCATTCGCCGCCGATGCCGAGCGCGGCGATGAAACGGAAAAGCATCAGCTGCCACCACGTTTGCGAAAAGGCGCACAGCCCGGTGCAAAGGGCGTAGGTCAGCACGGTCAGCGCCAGCGCCCGGCTGCGGCCGAGCTTGTCGCCCAGCCGGCCGAAGAACGCGCCGCCCACCGCCCAGCCGACCAGGAAGGCGGCCTGGATGTAGGCGCTCTTCTCCTGCACCGCGGGATCGGTGCCGGCGGTGTGCAGGAGCTGGATGACCAGCGGCGTGGCCACGAGCGTGTAGAGGTGCAGCTCGAGGCCGTCGAAGAGCCAGCCCAGCCAGGCGGCGATGCCGGATTTCCACTGCAGGGGCGACAAATCGCTCAGGCGCGCGGCTTCACGCGTCGGGCTGGGGTGCATGGCCGGCGAGCTTGGCGGTGGCCGGCGCGGGCGCCAGCCCGGAGTGTGTCAGGGTGGAGCGTGTGACCTCAGCACGCTTTCCGCGTGGGGCCGTCCTAAAGCGCGTTGGGGTCAACGCGCTCCACCCTCAGCGCTCTGCGAGCAGGTTGTTCAGGTCCAGCCGGGCGGTGGTCATGGCGAGGCCGCCCTTCGCATCGCGCGGCCATTTCTCCTGCAGCCGGTCCCAGTAGAGTTCGACGCCGTTCTGGTCGGGATCGCGGAGGTAGAGCGCCTCGCTCACGCCGTGGTCGGAGGCGCCGTCGAGCGGGATTTTCGCGGCGATGAGCCGGCGCAGGGCGTCGGCGAGCGCGGCGCGGGTCGGGTAGAGGATGGCGGTGTGAAACAGCCCGGTGTGGCCCGGGGGCGGCGGCGTGCCGCCGCGGCTTTCCCAGGTGTTGAGCCCGAGGTGGTGGTGATAGCCGCCCGCGGAGATGAACGCCGCCTCGGTGCCGTATTGCTGCATGAGCTGGAAACCGAGCACGCCGACGTAGAAGTCGAGGGCGCGCTGGAGGTCGGCGACCTTCAGGTGGACGTGGCCGATGCGGGTCCCGGCGGCGATGGGCGGATTTTTGACAGGCATGCGGGGAGGCTAGCCACGGGATGCGGAAAGACAAACACCCGAACCGGGGCACCACTAATGGCCACTAATGCCTCACTAATTCAAGCAGGCCGGTGCATCGGGCGGTTCGATCATTAGGGCAAAATGAGTGTGGATTAGTGGTGCCACCCCGGTTCTCCGTATTGCAGCTTGTCCAAAGTCCTGCACACTGGCGGTCATTCCCATGCAAAAACTCCTCCGCCTCGAATTCATCGCGAACAGCCCGGATTTCGGCCTGCTCGTGCTCCGGCTCCTGCTCGGCGTCTCGATGATCTGGCTGCACGGCTGGGGCAAGCTCATGAGTCTGTTCTCCGGCAAGATTTCCTTCCTGGATCCGCTGCACATCGGCCAGACGCCGAGCTTCCTGCTCGTCATCTTTGCCGAGGTGGGCTGCTCGGTGCTGATCGCGCTCGGGTTGTTCACGCGCCTCGCGGCGGCCGTGCTCGCGTTCAACATGGGCGTGGCCTTCTTTGTGGTGAATGGCGCGGCCTTGGCGAAGGGGGAGCTGGCCTGGCTGTATTTTGGCGGCTACCTGGTGCTGTTCGCGGCCGGCGCAGGGAAGTTCAGCGTGGATAAGAAATAGGCGATTTTTTAAACACAGAGGACACAGAGCACACAGAGATCGAATTTATGCGCCGTGAACTCTGGGACCTCTGGGTTAAAAAACGCCTGGGATTCTTAAAGCCACCCACTCAGGACTTGGGTGTGGGCGGCCGCTTCGTGCCGTCGTCGGGGTAGGGGTCGTAGGCGCGCCGGGCCGGTGCCGGGCTTCAGGGCGCTCGCAACCAAACCCGTCCGGAGGCCGGGTTCCACCTGAAGATCACGTCTTGGCGCTGTTGTCGCAGGTGATGTGGGCGCGGCGGCGCTGGGCCGTATAGCTGCGCATCTGGGCGGCAAAGGTCTTGTTCTTGATCAGGGTCGCGTTGGCCGGTTTGCCCGCGGCGTTGCTTTCCTCGGTGGCTGCGGCGGTGGCGATCAGCACCAGCAGCTCCGCCTTGTCCGGCAGGCGCTGGGCCGGGAACCGGGCATGGGTGCTCAGCCAGCGCAGAGTCTGGTGGAAAGGAGGTTGGGCGGTCGTCGTCACGGGGCGCAGAGTGCAGGGAGCCGGGCGGTAGAGTCAACCGGAGTTCTGTTTAACCACTAATCCACACTAATTGCTCACTAATCATCGGACTGGAAAGGCAGGTTCAGCCAACACCAAGAGGCTCTGGTTCCGTTGTTTGGATTAGTGCCTCATTAGTGGAGATTAGTGGTTAAAAATCTTCCGCGCTTTGGATTGCACCGGTCGGGTCGGCACGTAGGTTCGCCCGTTCCCTTGGCCTCTTTGCTCAACCTGCTCGACGTCAGCCTCCACTTCGGGGGCCCGGCGATCTTGGAAAAGATCAACTTCCAGATCGATCCGGGCGAGCGCGTCTGCCTGCTCGGGCGCAACGGCGCAGGCAAGTCCACCCTCATGAAGGTCATCGCCGGCGAGATGAAGCCCGACACGGGCGACGTCTTCCGCCCGTCCGGGTCGGTCTACCGCCGGTTGAACCAGGAGGTCCCGGCCGACCTCGCCGGCACGGTGCACGACATCGTTTACGGCGGCCTGCGGTCCAACGACGACCACCACGAGGAGGAATGGGAGCGCGACGTCCGCGTGGAGGACCTGATCACCGCCATCCGCCTGCCGCCCACCCAGGAGTTCTCCGCACTTTCCGGCGGCCTCAAGCGCCGCGCGCTGCTGGCCCGCGCCCTCGCCGGCCAGCCCGACCTGCTGTTGCTCGACGAGCCGACCAACCATCTCGACCTCGAGTCGATCCTCTGGCTGGAGGAATTCCTGCTGGAGACCAAGCCCACGTTGTTCTTCGTCACGCACGACCGCGCCTTCCTGCGCCGCATCTCCACCCGCATCGTCGAGCTCGACCGCGGCCGGCTGGCCGGCTGGGCCTGTGACTACGACACCTACCTCGGGCGCAAGCAGGAGGTCCTCGAGGCCGAGGAACGGCAGCGCGCGCTGTTCGACAAGAAGCTGGCGCAGGAGGAGGAGTGGATCCGTCGCGGCGTGAAGGCCCAGCGTTCGCGCGCCACGGCCCGCATCAACGCTCTCAAGGCCATGCGCGTCGAGGCCCGCGCCCGCCGCGACCGCACCGGCACGGCCACCATCAAGCTCGCCGAGGCCGAGCGCAGCGGCGTGAAGGTCATCGAGGCCGAGAACGTCTCCTACGCGTGGGCCGACGGGAAGACCGTCATCCGCGACTTTTCCACCGTCATCCGCCGCGGCGAGAAGATCGGCATTCTCGGCCCCAACGGCGCGGGCAAGACGACCCTGATCAAGCTCCTGCTCGGCCAGCTCGCGCCGACCAGCGGCAGCATCAAGCACGGCACCAACCTCGAGGTCGTCTACTTCGACCAGCTGCGCGCGCAGATCGACGATGACAAGACCGTGGCCGACAACATCGCCAACGGTAACGCGACCGTCACGATCGACGGCCGCACGCGGGCCGTCATCAGCTACCTGCAGGATTTCCTCTTCGAGCCGGCCCGCGCCCGCACGCCGGCGCGCGTGCTCTCCGGCGGCGAGCGCAACCGCCTGCTGCTGGCGCGGCTCTTCACCCAGCCGGCCAACGTGCTGGTGCTCGACGAGCCGACCAACGACCTCGACGCCGAGACGCTCGATCTGCTGGAGGATCTGCTGGTGGAGTTCCAGGGCACGCTGCTGCTCGTGAGCCATGATCGCGAATTCCTCGACGAGGTTGTCACGAGCACGCTGGTGTTCGAGGGCGACGGGAAGCTCGGCGACTACGCCGGTGGCTACACCGACTGGATGCAGGACAAGGCCAAGATGGCGGCGCGGGCAACTTTGCTCCAAGGTGGCGCCCGGCCTTCATCCTCCGCCAAGGCTACGGACGACAGGCCGGGCGGGCTTGCTCCGGTTGCGGGTAAAAACCTGTCCGGAGGCCAGGTTCCACCCAAGAAAAAACTTTCCGGCAAGGAGCAGAAGGAGCTCGAGACGCTGCCGCTGAAGATCGAGGCGCTCGAGAAGGAGCAGACCGAACTCACGGCCAAGCTCGCCGATCCGGCGTTCTACAAGAAGGAAGCGGTGAAGTTTGCCGAGGTGAAGAAGCGCCTCGAAACCGTGGAAAAGGAACACGCCACGGCGTTTGCGCGCTGGGAGGAGCTGGAGGCGGCGCGGAGCGGAAGCTGAAGGTGGCACCCGGAGGTCGCGGGCCACCTCAAGACAAGGCTTTCGCCTTACGGCTGCTTGGCTGTTGCCGCGACGGCGTGTGCATCCACACACCCCGCCCTGCCGGGCACCCCTCTCAAGAGGGGATTTAAGGCAGCGCTGGTTTGGGTCCCCTCTTGAGAGGGGTGGCGCGCAGCGCCGGGGTGTGTTGTTTGTGTCTACGCTCCTTGGCCGGAGGCGCGAGCGGATTGCTGCCGCGCCGACGCGGACCGCGCTGGCCTTGGGGTCGTCCTCGGACTGGGGCGGGAAGTCCTTGGGGGTGGTCGCCGACCAGGCCGGGCATGGCCATGGTCTCGAGGCCGCTTTGCATGGCGCCGTTGGTGTTACCGAGGCCCTCGACGACGGGATTGAGCACGTCGGGTTCGGCGACATGCTGCACCGGGCGCGTCCGCGGAGAATTCTTCCGGTAAAATGGTTCGCCGGTCGGCACGTCGCGTGCAATGAAAGGAGCGTGAAAATCCTTCGCGCAATCGTGGTTGTGGCCGCCGCGGCAATGGCGGCGCCGGGAGTCCGGGCGGCCGAAACTGCGGTCGCGATCACGCCGGAGCTCAAAGGGGCATGGGTGAAACCGGACAAAGGTTGGGATGGTCGCGCGGTGCTGCTGCTGCACGGCTTCGCGTCCGACATGGACGATGCCGGCGGCCTGTTCAAGCGGTTGGCGCGGGAGCTGGCGACCAAGGGCATTGCGTCGTTGCGCATCAATTTCCGCGGCGAGGGCGACGCCAGCCGCACGGACATCGAGTCCACCTTCGCCACGCGGCTCGAGGACACCGCGGCGGCCTATGCCTGGCTGGCCGAGCAGCGCGGCGTGAACGCCAGCCGGCTCGGCGTGCTGGGCTTCAGCCTGGGCGCCTCGACGGCGATCGAAACCGGCGCGCAATACCCGGACTGGTTCAAGACGATGGCGGTGTGGTCGAGCCCCGGCGGCGACCAGTTCGCTGAGTTGACCGAGGAATTCAAGCCGGCCTTCGAGCAGGCCCGACACACCGGCGTAGGCACGATGGAACTGGCCGGCTGGAAGACCGTCACGCTGCGGAAGGAGTTTTTCGAGAGCTTCCGCGGCATCGACCTGGACAAGTCGCTGGCGAAATACCCTGGCGCATTCCTCACCGTGCGCGGCACCCAGGACATGCTCGCGCAGCATGACGACGTGTTCCTGAAAATCGCCCCCGGTGAACCGAAGGAGAAGCTGATCATCGAGGGCGCCGACCACATCTTCCACGTGTTCGACGGCGAGAAGGGCCAGTCCGCGCAGGTGATCGACGCGACCGTCGCGTGGTTCCTCCGGACATTGTAGGGTAGGGCGAATCCTCCGGATGAGCCGCGGCTAGTCGTGGACGACTCGCCCTACCTTCAAGGCACGGCAGACATGACAAGCATGCTTGACATATGACAAGTATGCTTTACATCATCGGTCACCCGATGAAGAACCGTCTGACAGAGCTCCGAGCCTCGCGAGAGTGGTCGCAGGGCGATCTTGCCGAGAGGCTCGCGGTGTCGCGACAGACCATCAACGCGATCGAGACGGAGAAATACGACCCGAGCCTGCCGCTGGCGCTGAAGATCGGCAGATTGTTCAAGCTCCCAGTAGAGGAAATCTTCGAAAGCTGAATTTCGGATCCAAATACCCCACTACCCAACGCTCAGAATCATCTCATCATGAACACGCAAAAAATCTCTGGAGTAGGAAAATTATTAGGCCTTTCGCTCAGGGCTTGTATTGCAGTCATCCTTGCTTTCGCGGCGTTTGCTTATCTGGCCAGCCATGATTTCTCCGCCAATTCGTGGAGCGGATTTTCGACGGTTTTGGCCTTTTGTTTGACCGGATTGTTTTTCCTGCCCGAGAATATTGACGATGAAAGGGTGCGTTCGCTGAAGCTGAAGGCCATCAGCCTCGCGTTTGCCAGTGGATTTCTTCTGCTCACATGGGTTGAGCGTTTTGCGGTGAACTTTTTCCAGCACACTCTCACCGCCTACGACTTCATTATTTTTGTGATGGGTATCGCACTCGGCCTCTTCCACTATTGGCGCTGGCTGGACGGTCAAGTGGGCAAGCTACCGTAGTCCTTACTTTCCAACCGGCGCTTCAATCAGCTGCTGCAGCCGCTCGACGGTCTTCTCGGCGGCCTTGACCGAGTTGGACTTGAAGGGCGTGTCGAGAGTGTAGCCGACGTAGGGCAGCCAGGCTTCGGAGCGCAGTTCGCGTCGCTCGCGCACCAGCGCGAAGACCGGATCGGCCGAGAGCCGGGCGAGTTCGGCGTCAGGATCCGCCGGCACCGTCAGGCCCAGCCCGGCCGCGATGGCCTGGGCCATCACGAGGTGACCGAGGTCGCCGGGATGGACGCCGTCCTTGGCGAAGAAGAACTTTGGATCCGATATGCGGCGCGCAGCGAGCGCCGCGGCCATCGGGGTGTGGAGGTCGATGACGGTCACGCCATCCACCTTGAGCGCGACCTCCGCGCGGGCGAATTCCGCCAGCACATCGTCGTAGCCGACGTAGAAGGTGCTGCCGTAGCCGAATTTCGCCGCCGTGGCGGGCACGGTCTTGCCGGCGAGCGGCACCGGGTCGAAGACCGGCGGGGTGAGCAGGACAAGCGTGGCGCCGGAATTGCGGACCGTGGCGATGAGCTGGCGCAGGCCGTCGGTGAACGCCGCGAGGCGCTCCGGCGAAGACGGATGGTAGATGCCGTCGTTCATCCCGTAGCAGGCGAGCACCACCGACGGCTTGACGGCCTTGAGGGCGCGGTCGAGCCGCTCGAGGATGCAGGGTCGTGGGTAAGGGGAGGAGGCCTCGGTCAGGCCGGACACCGTCTCGCTTGAGAGCCCGATGCTGATGAGGTCGCAGTCCTTCCCGGCGGCATGCAGGTAATACTCGAGGTCGCTGACATAGCGGCCATCCTGCGTGATGCTGTCACCAAGCACGAGGACGCGCTGACCGGCCAGGACGGGCGGAGCGGCCACGGCGCGGACGGCCAGGATGCAACCAAGCAGGACGGCAAAAACTAAACGACGCATGGCAGGGAACCGGTGAATGCCGCGGCGACGCTCAGGCAAGCTGCGGAACGGTGAATGGGGCCCGGTAGTTGCGCGTAAGGAGCCGGTTGGCGGCCGACGAGCCCGAGCCCGTGAAACGCTCGGCCTGCACGTCGAGCGCGAGCGGCTGGCCGAGAGTGAGGCGGCTCTTGGCGAGGTTCACGCCATTGACCGCCAGATGCTCGGCCATGCGGCCGTAAGCCTCGGCGAGGGGGGCGTCGCCCTTGATGCCGTCGCGGATCTTGTCCTCGCTCGCGGCGCGGCCCAGCAAGTGCGAGATGTTGCCGCAATGGCAGAGGGCGCTCGAGACGTGACCCTCCCCGATCGGGCCGTAGAGGTCGGCGGTCTTCCGGCTGCGGATGACGTCGATGAAGTTGTCCATGTGCCGGTCGCGGCCCTTGAACTCACGGACCAGTTTGCCGGCGCGGTCGAGGGCGCGCGCCTCGAAATAGCTGTCGGTGACGATGCTGCCGCCCTCGCAATCGATCACGTTGCCGATGCTGACGCCGCGATATTTGTCCATCGTGGCGGCGGCGGCATCCGCCGCGTCGGCGGAATTCATCCCGGCGGCGACCGGGGCGGGCGCCTGGGGCCTGGACGGCAGGCCGCGCACCTCGAAGATGAGCGGGGCGGTGGCGTAGTCGTGGATGATGACCTGCGTGTTGGGCGTCTCGCCGTCGTCGACGTAGCCGAGGCGGCCGCCGACGCTCAACGAATGCCGGGGCAAGCCGGGCTCGCCGAGGAACCAGCGGGCGACGTCCATCTGGTGGATGCCCTGGTTGCCCACGTCGCCGTTGCCGTAGGTCCAGATCCAGTGCCAGTCGTAGTGCACCGGGCCGTTCTTCTTCGAGTTGCGGTGCGGCTCGATGACGGGGGCGGGGCCGGACCAGAGGTCGTAGTTGATGGTCGCCGGGACGGGCGTGGGCCGGTCGGTCTTGCCGATGCTGTCGCGGCGCTTGTAGCAAAAACCGCGGGCGGCGGTGATCTTGCCGAGGTGGCCCGCGCGCACCCAGGCGACGGCCTCCTGCAGGCCCTCGCCGGAACGGATCTGCGTGCCGGCCTGCACGACGCGGTTGTATTTGTGCGCGGCGGCCACCAGCTGGCGGCCCTCCCAGATGTTGTGCGAGACGGGTTTTTCGATGTAGACGTCCTTGCCCGCCTGGCAGGCCCAGATGGCCGCGAGCGAGTGCCAGTGGTTCGGCGTGGCGATGGTGACGGCGTCGAGGCCGTCCATGGCCAGCAGCTGGCGGATATCCGTGAATTTTTCCGGCGTGAGGCCGGTCTTCGCGAGCTCGGCGGCGGTGCGCGCGAGCACGAGCACGTCGACGTCGCAGATGGCCACGAGGCGTACGCCGGGGACTTTGGCGAGGCTGGCCAGATGGTTCTTGCCCCGGCCATTGAGGCCGATGACGGCAACGCGGACGTCGCTGCTGGTGCCGGCGACCTGAGCCCACGAGCGGGCGGAGAAGGCGGTGGCAGCGAGGCCGAGGGCGGTGGTCTTGAGGAAGGCGCGGCGGGTGAGGTGCATGGCTGAAGTAAAAGTGAGAGTGAAAGTGGAGTCGTTCTCTTAATCCTAATCTTCCTCGTTCTCTCTGCGTTGGGGAAAGCTGAAAACGATTACGAGAATGAGTAAGAGAATGATTGGAATCAACGGCCGGCGGCGTAGTCGGCGTAGTGAGTGGCGATCCGGGCGGCCGTGGGGTCGCCCTCGTGGAAATAGAAACGGTAGCGCATCGTCAGCGTGCCGCCGGCGGGGATGGTATGGTCGCCGATGTGCGGCTGGTCCTTGAGGTTTTCATAGTCGTGCTGGCCGAAGGGATTCGCGGCGAACAGGCCGTAGTCGCGCGCCATCCACCACGTCGGGTGGCGGAGGTTCGACGGGTGGTCGAAGATCGCCACGCCGTAGGTCTTGCCGTGGTGCGGGGCGTAGTAGTCGCACCAGTCGGCGCGCTTGCCCCAGGCGTCGGCGTCGCTCGCGCCCGTGCTCGTGAGGAGGTGGCCGACGCCGGCCACCACCTGGTTCTTGTATTTGTGCGGCAGGGTCATCCAGAGCGGCACGCGGTAGCCCATCGTGCCGTCCTTGTTGTCGCCGAACAGCAGCGGCTCGCCGGGCCGCGCGTGCACCGTGATCTCGAAATCGATGAAACGCCCGGCGGGGGTGGCGGAGAAGCGCAGCGTCCGCTCGTCGGTACAGATCAGTTTGCCGTCGGGCGCGGTCCAGCGGTTGCGCGTGGTGATGACGCCGACGGCGCCGTCGCTGATCTCCACGAAGCTCTCGTGCGTGGAGTGGCCCTTGTTCTTCGGGGACCGGCCGGCGTCGCCCGCGCCCTCGTTCCAGAAGTCGACGCCGTTGACCATCGAGTGGGTGAACGTGATGGAGCGGTGCCAGGGGTGGTCGGTCTCTTCGTCGGGTGTGTCTTTCATCGGGAAATCGCGCGTGAGCGGCGTGCCGTCGGCGGACAGGATCGGATAGCAGTAAGGCCGCGTGGCGCCGTCACCGAAGACGTATTCGGTGAACAACCGGCCATCGATCTCGACCCGCACGCGGTCGGCGAGTTTGGTGAGCTTGACTTCGCCGGCCGCGGGTGCCGCGGGTGCCAGCGCGGCCAGGGCCAGGAGGAACAGAAGAAAGCGGGAACGGAGTGACATGAGGAATTTTAGAGTTTCTGTAGCGGCGCTCTATGAGCGTCGTTCGGGGCCTCGGCGGTCATAGACCGCCGCTACGGGGGTCGGCTTTTCGGGGTCAGCGGGTATGGTAGGAGAAGACGATGTAGGTGGCGGGAGTGGGGCCGGCGTTGCGCAGGCGCGTGACGGCGTTGGTGGCCAGGAAGAACACCGAGCCCGGGCCTGCGGTGTGGGTTCTGCCGTCGAAGACATCGCGGCGCACACTCTTGGGCGTCGGGGTGACCGGCATTTTCTCCCAGTCGTAGACCGCGGAGGTGAGTTTCGCCGGAACCGAGGGTTGAGTTGTCTGCGCGACCAGCATGGGGGCAAGGCAGAGTAAGACGCCGAGGCGGGCGAATGATTTCATGGGGTAGGGACCAAGATTGACCGAACCGGCTCCAGCAAAGCGATCCGGCCGCGAATGGCGATGCAAACAACCGTTTTCCCGTTAAGCGACGGGATGTTTATCGGTTGCGAGCGTGAGGTGGCGCGGCTTGATTGGCCGGGCCATGACCACCCCTGTCCGGCCTTTGTGCGCAGCCCTTGTTGCCGCCTGGCTTGTTGGCGCCGCTCTCCTTGCCGCCCCAACGCCGCCCCTCAAGGACGCCGACGGCCGCATGCTCCGGCGCGCGCCGACGGGGCACATCACGAATTACTACGAGGACAAGGTGCCGCCCTACACGCTGCCCGACCCGCTCGTGCTCGCCGACGGGCGGCCCGTGCGGGACGCGGCCACCTGGTTCAACCAGCGCCGCCCGGAACTCCTCAAGCTCTACGAGACGGAAATCTACGGCCGCGTGCCGGCGACCGCGCCGTCGGTGCACTATGAGGTGATTGACGAGGTGCCGGTGCTGGACGGCACCGCGCTGCGCAAGCACATCACCATGCACTTCGGCGACAAGCCCGAGGGCCCGACCGTGCACGTGATGCTCTACCGGCCGGTCACGGCCGCGAGCCCGCTGCCGCTGGTGCTGCACATCACCTTCGGCGGCGATCCTGCGCTCCAGCCGCCTTTGCCGGGCGACCGGCCCGGACAAACACCGGCCGGCCAGCAGGCCGGAACGATGCCCGCCCCGGTGGCGCCCGGCGCCACGCCGCCCCGGCGGTTCAACGACATGGGCCCGGTCGCCGACGTGCTCGCCAACGGCTTCTCGTATGGCATTGTGCGCTACTCCGAGATCCAGCCGGACAACAAGGACGGCTATACGGGCGGCGTCATCGGCCTGGCCCTCGCGCCCGGCCAGACGAAGCCCGCGCCCGACGAGTGGGGCACCATCGCCGCCTGGACCTGGGGCCTGAGCCGCCTCATGGACTACCTTGAGACCGATTCCACGGTGGACGCGAAGCGGGTGGCGCTGGTCGGCCATTCCCGGCTTGGCAAAACCGTGCTCTGGGCCGGAGCCACAGACCCGCGCTTCGCGCTCATCTATTCCAGTCAGTCCGGCGAAATGGGCGCGGCGCTGTCGCGGCGGGATTTTGGCGAGACGGTCGACGACATGGCGACGAACTACGGCTACCAGTTCGCCGGCAACCTGCAGAAATACATCGGCCACTGGAACGACATGCCCCACGAGGGGCACCTGCTGCTCGCGCTCAGTGCGCCGCGGCCGGTGTTCGTCAGCGGCGGCAGCGGCGACCTGTGGTCGGATCCGCGCGGGATGTTCCTGGCGATGGTCGCGGCCGGCCCGGTGTGGCGGCTGCTGGGTCAGCAGGATCTCGGCACGACCGAGATGCCCGCCTTGGACCAGCCGGTGGGGAAGGGCGTGATGGCCTTCGTGAATCACAACGGCCCGCACCTCATCAGCCCGCTCGACTGGAAAATCTTCTTCGCCTTCGCCCGCTGGCACCTGCAACTGAATGTGCCGCCGGCGGCGGTCTCCCTGCCCGGGCCCAGCATCTGACGGCCCGCGCGGGAATTCTACTTCGCCGGGTCGGACGCGGCGGGGCGCTGGTGCACGGTGATCGTCCCGTTGTTTTCCAGAATGGCGCAGTGCACGTCCTTCACCGAGATGCAGCCTTCCTGGCGCAGGGCGGCGTTGAGCTCGTGGTGGGTGAGATGGGCCCGGACCATGACTTTCTCGAAAAGCTTGCCGTTGTGGATCAGCACCTCGGGCTGGCCCTCGATCAGGGCTTCCATGCGCTTGCTGCGGTAGGTCAGGTAACCGACGGCGAAATTCAGGCCGATGAGGGTGACGGCGGAGATGATGCCGCCGAGCACGGAATTGTCGCCGCCGTTCATGGCGTTCTGCACGGCATTGGAGAGCACGAGCAGCAGCACGAGATCGAAGGGCGCGAGCTGGCCGACCTGCCGCTTGCCGGTGACGCGCAGCAGGACAATCAACACGCCATAGACGATGATGGAGCGGACGATGAGCTCCCACCACGCGACGGATAAGGTCCACATGCCGATCCGTGTAGGCCGGGCGTTGGGAAAAGTCCACCTTGCGGTGGCGGGGATTGCCGCGGTGATCGTCACAGGCCAGCGGTTCGGATCTATCCCGGTTATCCGCGCCGATTAGCGCAAGTCCGGGGTGGACTCGCGCATCAGCACAGGCGAGTCCGGGCTTTGGCGCACCCGGGTCCTTTTTTACCTAAAGCGCAATCAAAAGTAGGTGAGCACCCCATTGAGGGGGTGGGCAAGCCATGATAAAACACCCTTTCAACGACCCACGTCCGATGGCGCACTCAGCCCTCAACTCTTCTTCCGCCCCGACGAGTGAAAGCGCCCTGAGAATGTCCCTGTTTGGGAGGGAACGCGACCAACAGAGCCGGGCCTTCCCCCAGTCTGCCTTTGAAGGCAGTGGATGGGTCCTCTTCCGGCCTCGCTCATGGTGGGGCTTCCCGCGGCATCCGCGGCTTGGGCGTTGGCGCCGGTTGTTTCCGTCCTGGGTGAATTTCCGCCCGCCTCCTTGAACCCGTTTTAACTTCGACTCCTGTCCCGCCCGGCCCGGCCGTCTGGCGGTTGAACCTCAACCCCGTGCAAGAGGATCCCGACCATGAACACTTACCGCGATGGTGACGGCAAGGAGCCGTGCACCCAGACGGCCCCTTCGGCCGAACCCGAGGGACCGGATGTTAGCCACGCCCGCGCGCCTTTGCCGGAAGGCTGGCGGCGGCTTCCCACCGGCATCCGCGGCACGCGGCTTTACCGGGTCGCGCCACCCGGCGGAGGCGGCGTTTACTGGATGGCCGAGATGTCGCTCAATGGCCGGACGATCTCCCGGCGTTTTGCCGGCGAACTTCACGCCCGCGGTTGGATCAGCGCCTCGATCGAAACGCGCCCGAAGGAAGTCTTCCTGGATCTGGAGGAAATCAACGGCCCGTTTCGCGCCGCCTGCGTCGGCGCAGGCAGGATCGGGTCCCTCCGTGTGGCGGGACGGTATTTTTGAAAGACGGGGAAGCGGGGCGGACGGTTGGCCTACCCCGCCTTCGGGACCGGCAGCTTGAATTCCTTCAGGATGGCCTCGATCTTGCCGCCGACGTCGGCTTCCGGATCGCCGGGGTGCAGGCCGACGTGACGGACCGTGCCGTCAGGGGCGATGATGGCGAGGAAGGGAATGCCCTCGATGCCGTAGGCGGGATTGAAGACCTCCTCCTCGCTGATCGCGACGTCCCAGGTCATTTCCTTGGCCTGCATGAAGCGGGGCAGGAGGGAGATTTCCTTCGCGGGGTCGCCCTTCGTGTCGATCGGCTGGGCCTCGAGATTGCTGACCTGGCCCTGGATGCTCGTCACGCCGAGGAAGGTGACCGGGGCGTCCTTGAACCGGGCCACATGCTCGCGGATCTGGGGGAAGGAACGGATGCACGGCCCGCACCACGTGGCCCAGAAGTCCACCACGACGACCCGGCCCTTGAGGCTGGAGAGCGTCTTCAGGCCGTCGTGCGACGACCAGAGGAAGTGCAGGTCGGGGGCGGCGTGACCGATGAGCGCGGCCCGGGTGGCTTCCTTCTTCCCGGCCTCGTCGAGTTGCGCGATCATCTGGTCGGTGGCCTGGGCGGCCTCGGTGCCGGGGTAGTCCCGCTTGACGCCGAGCAGGAGCTCACGGCCCTTGGCGTTGTCCTCCAGTACCTGGACATAGAGCAGGGCCTTCATGATCGCGATCGTTGAAGCCGCATCCTTGTTGGCGGCATATTTTTCGCGGAGGGCGTCGAACCGGGCGAGCTCGGGGGCCAGCGCTTCGGCGGTGCGGTGGCCCTCGTGGGCCTTCAGGACGACCTGGTCGAGCAGGGCCTTGAGCTCCGGGGGAGACGGATCGGCGGCCTCCGGCGCGGGTGCGGTCTCCTGCGCCCGGGCGCCGGAGAAAACAGACAGGCCTAGAAGCAGGGCGGTGAACAGGGAGCGAAGTTTCATGCGGGATTGGTTGGGAATGAGACGGGGAAGGAATCCGGATATTAGACACATGCCAGATTTTTTCGGACAAAAGGGATCGCCGGGAAATCGCGGAGTGCAGGGATGAGACACGAAGACCGCGGAGTATTCCGCAGGATGCACATAAAAAAGCCCCGGCGGTGAGGCCGGGGCTGGAAAGAGCAGGACGGTTGAGGGCAACCGCCCCCACCGGTTATTTCTTCAGGTCGGCGATGGCCGCTTGGGCCGCCGCCAGGCGCGCCACGGGGACGCGATAGGGGCTGCACGAGACGTAGCTCAGGCCGAGCTTGTGACAGAACTTCACCGAGTCCGGGTCGCCGCCGTGCTCGCCGCAGATGCCGAGCTTGATGTCGGGGCGGGTCTTCCGGCCCTTCTCGATGGCGATCTGCATCAGCTGGCCGACGCCGGTCTGGTCGATCGAGGCGAAGGGGTTCTTCTTCATGATCTCGGACTCCTGATAGGCGCCGAGGAAGGAGCCGGAGTCGTCGCGCGACATGCCGAGGCAGGTCTGCGTGAGGTCGTTGGTGCCGAAGCTGAAGAACTCGGCGGTGTGCGCGATCTCGTCGGCGGTGAGCGCGCCGCGCGGGATCTCGATCATGGTGCCGACACTGTAGCTGATCTTCACCTTCTTCTCGGCCTGGACCTTGGCGGCGACCTCGTGGACGAGCGCGACCTGGAGGTCGAGCTCGCGCTTGAAGCCGACGAGCGGGATCATGATCTCGGGCCTGGCCTTGAAGCCGGCCTTCGTCGCGTCGGCCGCGGCCTCGAGGACGGCGCGGGCCTGCATGGCGGTGATCTCAGGATACTTGATGCCGAGGCGGCAGCCGCGGAAGCCGAGCATCGGGTTGAACTCGTGGAGCTCGTGCACGCGGTGCTCGATCTTCTTCACGTCGATGCCGAGCTTCTTCGCGAGGGCGGCCTGCTGGTCCGTCGAGTTCGGGAGGAACTCGTGGAGCGGCGGGTCGAGGAAGCGGATGGTCGCCGGGAAGCCCTTGAGGGCCTTGAAGATTCCGTAGAAGTCGTCGCGTTGGTAGGGCAGGAGCTTGGCCAGGGCGGCCTCGCGGGCGCCGAGGTTGTCGGCGAGGATCATCTCGCGCATGGCGTCGATGCGGTCGCCCTCGAAGAACATGTGTTCCGTGCGGGTGAGGCCGATGCCGACGGCGCCGAACGCGATCGCCTGGGCGGTCTGCTCGGGCGTGTCGGCGTTGGTGCGAACCTGGAGCTTGGTGGCCTGGGCGCACCACTTCATGAGCTGGACGTAGCTCTTGAACTTCTCGGTGGCCTGGGCGGCCTTGTCGCCGTGAATGAGGCCGGCGATGATCTCGGACGGGGCGGTCTTGATCTGGCCCGCGTAGACCGTGCCGGCGGTGCCGTCGATCGAGAGAAAGTCGCCCTCGCCGTAGGTGGCGCCGGAGACGGTGACGGTCTTCTTGTCGTAATCGACCTGCAGGGCGGCGGCGCCGCACACGCAGACCTTGCCCATCTGGCGGGCGACGAGCGCGGCGTGCGAGGAGACCCCGCCGCGGGCGGTGAGGATGCCCTCGGCGGCGATCATGCCGCGGAGATCCTCGGGGGAGGTCTCGACGCGGACAAGCAGGACCTTCTCGCCCTTCTCGGCGGCGGTGACGGCGCGGTCGGCGTTGAAGTAGATCTTGCCGGTGGCGGCGCCGGGGCCCGCGGGGAGGCCGGTGGCGATGACCTTCGCCTTTCTGACCTCGGCGAGGTCGAAGATCGGGGCGAGCAGCTGCTCGAGCTGGTCGGCCGGATTGCGCGTGATGGCGGTCTTCCAGTCGATGAGCTTCTCCTTCACCATATCGATGGAGAACTTGAGCGCGGCGGCGGCGGTGCGCTTGCCGTTGCGCGTCTGGAGCATGAACAGCTTGCCTTCCTGGATCGTGAACTCGATGTCCTGGACGTCCTTGAAGTGCTTCTCGAGGGTCGCGCGGACCTTCAGCAGCTCGGCGTAGGACTTGGGCATCTGGTCCTTCAGCTTGAGGACGGGCTCGGGCGTGCGGACGCCGGCGACGACGTCCTCACCCTGGGCGTTGATGAGGAACTCGCCGTAAAACTCGTTGGTGCCGTTGGCCGGGTTGCGGGTGAACGCGACGCCGGAGCCGGAGGTGTCGCCGGTGTTGCCGAACACCATGGCCTGCACGTTGACGGCGGTGCCCCACTCGGTGGGAATGTTGTATTTGCGGCGGTAGACGATGGCGCGGTCGTTCATCCACGAGCCGAAGACGGCGCCGGCGGCGCCGCGCAGCTGGTCCCACGGGTCATGGGGGAACACGTGGCCGGTGCGCTCGAGCACGAGGGCCTTGAAGCGCTTGACGAGCTCCTGCTGGTCGGCGGCGGTGAGCTTGGAGTCCTCGATGTCCTGGTGGTATTTCTCGTGCTTGAAGCCCTCGATGACGGTCTCGAACGGCTCGTGGTCCTCGCCTTCCTTCTTCTGCACGCCGAGCACGACGTCGCCATACATCTGGATGAAGCGGCGGTAGCAGTCCCAGGCGAAGCGCTCGTTCTTGGTGGCCTTGACGAGGGCGACGACGGTCGAGTCGTTGAGGCCGAGGTTGAGGATGGTGTCCATCATGCCCGGCATGGAGTCGCGGGCGCCGGAGCGGACGGCGACGAGCAGCGGGGTGCCGTCGGTGGCACCGAACTTCGTGCCCATGATCTTCTCCATGTTGGCGACGCCGGCCGCCATCTGGGCCTGGAGTTCCTTCGGGTAGGTTTTCTTGTGGGCGTAGAAGTAGGTGCAGACCTCGGTGGTGATGGTGAAGCCCGGGGGCACCGGCAGGCCGATGCGGGTCATCTCGGCGAGGTTGGCGCCCTTGCCGCCGAGGAGGGCCTTCATGCCCCCGTTGCCGTCGGCTTTGCCCGCGCCCCACGTATAGACGTATTGGGCGGACTTGGCGTTTGATTTCTTGGCCGCCGGTTTGGCGGACTTCTTAGCGGAGGATTTTTTGGCCATGGGAAATAAGAACAATAGGGACGGTCATCGGAGCGAGGGTAGGCGGGGGTGTCAATGTTCGAGGAGGTCAAAAAACACCCCTCCTCCGTTGCCAGGCGACGGAGGAAAGGCCGGGTCCGCCCGGCCTGAAATACGGACCTTGCCGGCCGGCCGTAAACTTGTTTCTAGGTCGGGACTTGAACCAGCAACCCCCAGTGGATGAATATGATGAGGCTGGGTCCGGTGTGGCCGCGACCCCGGCCGGCGCGGGCAAGCCCATGGGCTTCCTCGACCACCTCGAGGACCTGCGCTGGACGCTGACCAAGTGCGCGGTGGTTTTCGGCATCATCGTGACGGTCCTCGCCTACCAGCTCGACGCGATGTCGCACCTGCTCATCCGGCCCCTGCAGCAGGTGCAGGCGGAATATCCGGCCCTCAAGACCGACCTGGTCACGAACAGCCCGATGGCGGTGTTTACCGTCGTCATCGACATGTGCCTGCTCGGAGGCCTGATCCTGTCGCAGCCGTTCTTCCTGTTTTTCCTCGGCCAGTTCATCGCCCCGGCGCTCACGAAGCGGGAGATGAAGGTCGCCTTGCCGGCGGCGCTGGTGGCGTTCGGGCTCTTCCTCGGGGGCGCGGCGTTCGGCTACTTCCTGCTCGTGCCGGGCACCATCCGGGTGTCGTTCGAGCTGAACCAGCTGCTCGGCTACACGGTGCTGTGGACGGCCGACAAGTATTACAGCCTCCTCCTTTGGCTCGTGCTGGGCATGGGCGGGGCGTTCGAGTTCCCGCTCCTCGTGGTGCTGGCCGTCTACCTGGGCCTGATCGAGGTGGCGACGCTGCGCAAATACCGCCGCCACGCCATCGTGGTGATCTTCATCATCGCGGCCGTCGTCACCCCGACGCCCGATCCGTTCAACCAGGCCCTCTTCGCCGTGCCGTTGATCATCCTCTACGAGGCGGCGATCCTCGTGTCGTCCTTCCTCGGCCGGCGCCGGTCGGATGTGACGAACGTCTGAGGTGTGATGCCTTGAGGTGGAGCCTGCGCTCCGCGCGGGCTTAACCTGTGCGGAGCGCAGGTTCCACCTATTCCGAGGTGTCCGCAGCGCTGGTGCGGAGTGCATTTTCCGGTAGGCTGATTGGATGGCTGAATCGGGCGAACTTCGCGCTTACCCGCAGCGTCTTCACCATGAAATTCCGTCGTGGGTCCGAGTGGGTTCAGTCTTTCATGTGCGCTTGCGGGTGGCGGGCAACAACGTCAGGCCGCTCACGCAGCCGGATATCGCTCCGGTGTTACTTGGTTTCGTGCGCCATTACCATGATCACGGGCGCTGGCATTGCCTGCTGTTCCTGCTGATGCCGGACCACGCCCATGCCCTCTTGGCCTTTCCGCGCGAAGGCCACATGAGCCGTGTCGTCGGCGAGTGGAAGCATTATGCGGCTCACAAATTAGGAATCCGATGGCAGACCAATTACTTCGATCATCGGATCCGGCATGCCTCAAGCCTGGAGGAAAAGCATGCCTACATCTTGCGCAACCCCGTTGTGAAAGGGCTGTGCCTTCGCGAGGTCGATTGGTCCTGGGTGTGGAGTCCGCCGACAAGCGGCGAAAACCCGCGCGGAGCGCGGGTTCCACCGGCGGACTCGTAAGGCTGTTATGCGTGACGCCCAACCACGGCGCCGGCGCTCAGATCTGATACTCGATGACGGCGGCCTCGGCCGGCGCGGGGGCGCCGGCGTCGAGCAGGGTCTGCGCGACGCGCAGCGCCTGGCCGCGCAACTCGGGCACGGCGACGCTTTCCCACAACGTGCCGCGCAGGAGCGGGCCGATGGCATGGAGAAAGGACGAGCGCTGTCCGCTGCGTTCCACCACGGTAAAGTCGGGTTCGACGCGGATGCCCATGTCCATCGAGTCCGGCTGGGCGAGTCCGCTCGACAACAGCTGTTGCAACAGCGGCGAGCGGGTGGCGGAGAAACGGGTGTGCGGGCCGGTGCAGTTGATGGCAAGCGCGGCCTCGAGCAGCGTGGTGGCGCCCGCGCGGTCCTGCAGCTCGACGCCGATCTTCGCGCCGAGTGGCTTCACGCCGGTGATGGCGGCGCGGGTGATCTTCAAGCGGCCGGATTCCAGCGCGCCCGCGACCTGGCGGTGGATGGACGGGGCGATGCGGTGCCGCAGGACGTTCCACCGCGCGGCGTGCTTCGCGATGAACTCGCGGCGCTCGGCGTCGGTGAAAGCGCCCCAGACGCGCTGCGTGTGCGGGCGCATCTTGTCCACCACCATGGCGGGGTTGAGGCCGGCCGTGCGCAGGCGGGCGCAGTGCTCCCCGACCAGGCGCACCAGGCCGGCGAGGCCGAGCGTGGCGAGGTCGACGCTGGCGGGCGGGAAATGCGGGTCGTCGACGCCCTTGAAATGGGACTCCGGCAGCAGGCCGTTGCGCGAGACGGCGTGGATGGTGCCGGGCCAGTCGAGCGCGAGCAGCGTGATGATCGCGTCGACCGTGGTGAGACCGGTCCCGAGCAGCACGATGTCGCCGGCGGCGGGGATGCGGGTTTCCCAGTCGAGCCAGGGGTTGGCACACCAGGCGGCGTGGCGGGCGACGGTGTCGCTGCCCGGCAGGTCGGCGGGCGGCTCGTTGCCGGTGGCGAGGACGACCTTGTCGGCGTCGAGCGTGGCGCCGCCGGCGAGGCGGAGCCGGGCGCCGTCCCCGGCGGCCTCGAGCGCGAGGACCTCGTCGCCGATCACGGCGAACTCCACGCCGGCGCGCGGGTCGACGGGCTTGGCGTAATGCTGCGTCAGGCCGCGGAGATAGTCGCCGTAGACGCGGCGCGGCATGAACGTCTCGCGCAGTTCGGCCTCGGGCACGCCGGCGTATTCGGTGCGGGTGCGGAGCCAATCGAGGAAATGGTTCGGGTGGTCGGGAAGCGCCGACATGTTGCGCGTGGCAACGTTGAGCAGATGCTCGGGGCGGCGGGTGCCATAGGCGATGCCGCGGCCCGTCGGCGAACCGTGGTTGAACAGCGTGACGCGCAGCGGCGCGGGGCTGAGGCGGGCGAGGTTGACCGCGGTCATCGTGCCGCTGAACCCGCCGCCAATGACGGCGACATGCTGGGGCCGGGGGGTCGTCATCCGCGCGCCGGTCAGATGCCCTCGCCGTGGGCGAACTCGACGACCGGCGGGCGCCAGTCCTCGGCGACGGCGCTGGTGATGGAGAACTTCTTCATCTTGCGGAGCGGCGGCGAATAGATGTGCAGGGTCACGAGGTCCTCGCCCGGGGCCTGCAGGTTGGAGACCTGGTGGGTGTCATCGTCTTCCGACGCACAGACATCGCCGGCGTGCTTCTCGCTGGTGGAGAGGGCGACGACCTGGCCGCAGGGCGAGTGGGCGAAGAGCGTCTCGCTGCAGATGCCGCTGAGGACCTTGAGGCCGCAGGTGGACTGGGCGTGGTTGTGGATGGGGCTGCGCTGGCCACTGCGCCAGCAGATGACGAGCACCTCATACCACGGGCCGAGGGCAACGAGGTTGCGCTGGTAGTGGCCGGGCTCGAAGCGGACGAACTCGCCGACGTCGGCGAGCGTGGCGTTCGAGGCGGCGAGCAGTTCCTGCAGGCGCTCGATGGAGGCGCGCGCGGTCAGCGTGTCGAGGTAGGCGACGAGCGGCTGGAGCTTCGGCGGGACGGAAAGGTTGCTCATGGCGGGTGGAGGAGGGGGCCATGGCCGCCGGGCCGGCGGCGGGGGGTTACTTGCGGGAGTCGCGCTGGAAGGCGAACACGACCTTCAGCATCTGCCAAGCCAGCCAGAACACCCCGGACATGCAGGCGGCGCCCGAGGCGCCGAAGAACATGATCATCTTCGGGTCGTTGGACGGCACGTGGGAGTTCACCAGCCAGTAAAAGATGGCAAACGCGACGGCGGTGAGCGCCAGATCGATGATCAGGGTGACGACGGAAAAGGACTTTTTCGCAGGCGAAGCCATGCCCCGAACTGAAGAAGCCGGGCAGGGATTTGTCGAACAGAAACTGGCCGGGCAGGCGGGTTGGTCAATTGATCAGGACCACCTTCAAGGTCTTCTCATGGGCGGCATTAGCGAACACATCATAAGCCCGCATGATGTCGTCCAGCGGGAACCGGTGGGTGATGAGCCGTCGGGGCTGCAGCTTGCCCGTCGTCACGGTCTGGAGGAGCCGGGGCGTCGTGACGGATTGCGCACTTTCCGACCTGGATGCAGGCACAAGATGTGCCCAGCTCTCGGCAAGCGTTGCGGAGCGCGGCGGCCGGGGTGCGGCTAAACTGGGGTATCATGAAAGCCATCCTGGTTCCCGTGGATTTCTCGGCCGCCACCACCCGAGTGTGCGACGCAGCCTGTGCCCTCGCCAAGATCACCAAGGCCCGGTTGGTCCTGCTGCATGTCATCGAGCCCCCGCCCGTGCTGTTGGGTGACGCCTATGCCTTCGACGCGGGGGCCCTGGCCGCGGCCGTGACAGCCGGCGAGAAATATGCGACCCGCCGGCTGCGGGCCTTGGGCCGCCGCTGCAGCGGCGGGCAGCAGGCCGTGCAAACCGTGCAGATCACGGGCCGGACGGTGGCCACCATCCTCGCCAAGGCCGCCAGCACCAAGGCCGCCTACATCGTCCTTGGCTCGCACGGCCACGGGCTCGCCTACGACCTGCTCGTCGGCAGCACCGCCCAGGGGGTGCTGCGCAAGGCCCGTTGTTCCGTGCTGGTCGTGCCGATGGGCCGGCGCTGATCTCCATGGAACTGCGCAAGGCCATCTACCAGCGGCGCGCGGTGCGCGAGTTTTCGGATGCGGAGGCATCCGGCGCCGTCGTGCCCGACCTGCTGCGCGTGGCGGCGCAGGCCCCGAGCGCGATGAACCGGCAACCGTGGACCTTCGCCGTCTTCCACGGCCGCGCGCGGCTGGCGGCCAAGGAGCGCCTGCGGCATCGCCCGGGCGGGTTGCACCGCCGGCCAATACGGAACCCGAGCTTCACTCTTTGAATCATGGAAAGAGTGCATCTCACCGTGCGACCGATGAAACGGCTCCAGTTCCACCCTGATGCCATGCCCAATTCCCCGGAACTGGCCTTGCTCGATGCCTGGTGGCGCGCCGCAAACTATCTGACCATCGGCCAGATCTACCTGCAGGAAAACGCCCTGTTGCGCGAACCGCTGCGACCGGAACACATCAAGCCCCGCCTGCTCGGACACTGGGGCACTTCGCCGGGCCTCAGTTTTATTTATGCGCATCTCAACCGGCTGGTTTGCCGGCACGACGCCGACGTCCTCTATCTGGCCGGACCCGGCCATGGCGGCCCGGCGTTGGTGGCCAACGTCTACCTGGAGGGAACGTATTCGGAGGTTTATCCGGAGATAACGCGCGATGCCGCCGGGTTGCGGAAACTTTTCCGCCAGTTCTCCACCCCGGGGGGCATTCCCAGCCACGCCAGCGCGTCCACCCCGGGGTCGATCCACGAAGGCGGCGAACTGGGCTATGTGCTCATGCACGCCTTCGGGGCTGTGTTCGACAATCCCGGCCTGATCGCGGTGGCCGTGGTCGGTGACGGCGAAGCCGAGACCGCGCCGCTCGAGGGTTCGTGGAAAGGCATCCGCTTCCTGAACCCGGCCCGCGATGGCGCCGTGCTGCCCATCCTGCATCTCAACGGCTACAAAATCGCCGGCCCCACGGTCTGGGGCCGGGCGGATGATGGGGAGATTGCCGCGTTTTTGCGCGGCCATGGTTACGAACCCCTGTTTGTCGAGGGTAGCGACCCGGCGCCGATGCACACGGCCTTTGCCGCGACGCTGGAACAGGCCTATGCGAAGATCTGCGTCATCCAACGCGCGGCGCGCACTGACGGCCTGGTGAACCAGGCGGGTTGGCCCGCTATCGTGCTGCGCACACCCAAGGGATGGACGGGTCCGAAGATGGTCGATGGCCAACCGGTTGAAGGCACTTTTCGCGCCCATCAGGTCCCGCTCGCGAATGTGCGCGACAACCCCGCCCACCTCGCCCAGCTGGAGGCCTGGCTGCGGAGCTACCGCCCCGAGGAACTCTTTGATGCCGCCGGGCGCCTGCGGCCGGATATTGCCGCGCTCTCGCCCCGCGGAGACCGGCGCATGGGCGCGAATCCCCGGGCCAATGGCGGTCGCTGCTCCGTGTCCCTCGATCTGCCCGACACGAAAGACTATTCGCTCGCGATCACCCGGCCCGCCCGGGAGCGGCACGAGTCGACCCGGTTGCTGGGCCGGTATCTGCGCGATGTCTTCCGCCGCAATGCGGCGGCGGCGAACTTCCGGCTGTTCTGTCCGGACGAAACCCAGTCCAACCGGCTGGACGATGTCTTTGCCGCGACCAACCGCTGTCTCGTCCGCGGCGCGCACGCGGACGACGACCACCTTACGCCGGACGGCCGCGTGATGGAGGTCCTGAGCGAGCACAACTGCCACGGCTGGCTCGAGGGCTACGTGCTGACGGGCCGCCACGGGCTGTTCGCGACCTATGAGGCGTTCGCGACGATCATCGATTCCATGGCCGCGCAGCACGCGAAATGGCTGGAGCATTGCGCGCGGCTCCCCTGGCGCCTCCCGGTCCCGTCGCTCAACTACCTGCTGACCTCCACGTGCTGGCGGAACGATCACAACGGTTTCAGCCACCAGGGCCCGGGCTTCATCGACAGCCTGCTTTCCAAGCAGGGCAACATTGTGCGGGCCTACCTGCCGCCCGACGGCAATTGCCTGCTGCACGTGGCCGATCACTGCCTGCGCAGCAAAAATTACCTGAACCTCATCGTGATCGACAAGCAGCCGCAACTCCAGTGGCTCGACTACGCTGCCGCCGGGCAGCATTGCGCCCGCGGGGCATCGGCCTGGGCGTGGTGCGGTTCGGGCGGGGAGGGTGAGCCGGACGTGGTGCTCGCCTGTGCGGGCGACATTCCGACGCTCGAAACGGTGGCGGCCGCCTGGCTGCTGCGCCGCTGGCTCCCGGGCTTGCGCGTCCGCGTGGTCAATGTGGTGGACTTGATGACCCTCCCGCCGCGGGACCGGCACCCGCACGGCATGGCGGACGACCGGTTTGACGAGCTGTTCACCGCGGACCGGCCCGTGATTTTCGCCTTCCATGGCTATCCGGGCATCGTCCACCAGCTGCTGCACGGGCGGCCGCGGCCGGAGCGCTTTCATGTCCGCGGTTATAATGAGGAAGGCACCACCACGACCCCCTTCGACATGGTGGTGCTCAACCGGCTCAGCCGCTATCATCTTTGCCTCGATGCGCTGCACTATCTGCCCCCGGGCCTGGCCGGCGCCGCCGCGCTCACCGACCACGCGCAGACAATGCTCGTCCGGCACACGGAATACATCCACGAACACTTCGAGGATCTCCCGGAAATCCGCGACTGGGTGTGGACCGATTGAGTGGGATCTCTGCGATGGCCACCATCATCCTCACCCTCAACCGCGGTTCGTCTTCCTTCAAGTTTGCGCTGTTTCGCGCCGGGCGGGGCGAACCCCGGCTGCTGGCGCGAGGGGCCGCGGAGGATATCGGCGGGGCCACGGGCCGCATCTGGTTGCAGGATGCGGGTGGCGCGTTGCTGGAGCAGCGGGGGCGGAAATTTCGGAATGCGGCGGCGGTGCCGGGTGCGATCTTTCTCGCCCTGGGCCGCCATGGCCTGCCGGCTCCCACGGCGGTGGGTCACCGCTTGGTGCACGGCGGGGCGCGCTACCTGCGTCCGGTGCGACTCACGGCGGCGGTCCGTGCCCGGTTGAAGCAGGCCGTGCCCTTTGCCCCCCTGCATCTGCCGGCTGAACTGGCCGCGATCGCGGCGGTGACGAAGGTGTTTCCGGCGCTGCCCCAGGTGGCGGTGTTTGACACCGCATTTCATGCGGCAATGCCGGAACGGGCCCGCCAACTGCCCCTGCCCGCCGCCATGCTTGGCCGCGGGGTGCACCGTTATGGTTTCCACGGGCTGTCCTACGAATACCTGGTGCACCGCCTCGGCGCAAAACGGCTGGGCCGTGCCGTGCTCGCCCATCTCGGCAGCGGAGCCAGCCTGACGGCGGTCGATCACGGCCGGCCGCTCGATACCACCATGGGGTTTACTCCGGCGGGGGGGATCCTGATGGCGACCCGTTCCGGTGACCTCGATCCGGGCGTAGTCGTCCACTGGCTGCGGCAAAGCCGCAAGGGCGCGGATGAACTGGAAGGCATCGTCAACCACCAATCCGGCCTCACGGCCATTGCCGGACACGGCGGCGACCTGCGCCAGTTGCTGGCGCGCCGGCGGCAGGACCCGCGGGCGCGGCTCGCATTGGAGATGTTTTGCGACCGCGTCCGCCAGCAGATCGGGGCGTTTACCACGGTCCTGGGTGGGATCGATTCACTGGTTTTCACCGGCGGCGTGGGCGAACACCTGGCGCCCGTGCGGGAAGCGATCTGCGCCCAGCTTGGCCACCTCGGGGTCCGCCTCGACCGGCGGCGTAATGCGCGGCATGCCGGTGTCATCAGCGCTGCTGCCGGTCCGTGCACCATCTTTGTGGTGCCGGCGGACGAAGACCTGATGATTGCGCGCCACACGGCGGTGGCGGTCCGGCGGCGCATGGGACGGTGAGCCGTTCCTTCGATCGGGCCACCGCCAGTTCACCCGGGATTGCGACCGGCTGACGGATGAGTTGCCGGCGAAGCGGCGGGCGGGGCTTCCCGCGGCCTGACCGCGCCCGCCAGCTCAAGCCGTTCGAGCTGCTCGCGCAGCTTCCGCACCTCGGAGAAGAGGCGGTGGATTTCCGATTCCTCCTTCAGCTGGGTCTTCTCGAGGAAGAAGCTGGCCACGTAGGCCGTGAACGTGCCGAAGAAGCTCAGCCCGAAGACCACGAGCACCACCGCCACGATCCGGCCGCCCCCGGTCACCGGGTAATGGTCGCCGTAGCCGATGGTGGTGATGGTGGCGAACGCCCACCACAGCGCGTCACCCGCCGAGTGGATGTTCGAGCCGGGCACCCCGTGCTCGAACTCGAAGACGGCGATGGTTGCGAACAGCACGGCGATGACCGACATCAGGCCTACGATGACGAACGTGCCCTTGGCGCGGTCGGCGGCGAAGTGGTTGTAGACCGCGGCAAACGAGCGCAGCGCCCGCAGGATCCGGAAGACACGGAAGAGGCGGCCCCAGCGGAGCCACCCGATCTCGGGGATGCTGGATAGCAGGTCGATCCACCCCAACCGCCAGAACACCTTTTTCGACGGCGCCAGGGCGAGATGCACGCAGAAATCCAGCAGGAAAACCGCGCAGACGAAGTCGTCGGTCCGCCGCAGCAGCGCGCGGACCTCCTGGTCGAGGGGCAGCAGCAGCTCGGCCGTGAGCGCAGCGAGTGCGTAGAGCGACAGGACGAGCACCATCAGCTCGAGGTAGATGACGCGGCCGTTCTGGCGGGCGGCTTCCTTGAGGGTGAGGGTCATGGGACGGGTTGGCCGCGGCGCCGCGACCGCACGAAATCAAGGCCCGTGGCCAGCTGGCAGGACGCGCCGCCGCGGTGATGGCAGGCGCCGCACAGGGCGATCATTTCCTCGCGGGCGAGCCGGTTGAAACGGTGCAACACCTCCACGCGGGCCGGGCCGAGCTCCACGGGCAGCGCCTCCCGCAGGGCGCGGGCGCCGGCCAGGTAGTAGATCAGCAGGAGTTGCAAACCGCAGTGGACGCTGCCGCGCGTCCGGCCAAAGGGTGTGGCCGTGATTCGCGGGCGGGGTGGTTCCGGCGATTTCTCCAGGGTGGCGCACAGGCGCGCCAGGGTTTCGTCCAGCATGAACACCAGCATCTCCGGGTTGACGAGCGCGGCGGCATCCGGCGGGGCCGGCGAGGACTCCTTCAGGTGGGCCGTCCAGCCGGCCTTGATGGCGGACCCCAGGGAGCGGAGGAGCGTGTCCATTCCGGAAGTCATGCCCGTATCATGACACCGCCGGGCCGCTCCCGCTGGGCAGGTCTTGGCCAATGGTGCGCACCGTTTGTGCCGGTGGGACAAGAAATGCGCGGTGATGGCCAAGCGGTGCAGAGCGGGGTCGGGCGCCGGCTGGTAGGGTGGGCCCGACATTCCACGCCATGTCCGTCATTCCGCTTACCATCTTCTTCAGCCTGCTGCTGGCGGGTCTGTTCATCGCCCTGTTCGCCCACGAGCAGCGCCGCCGCCGCTTCGCCAGCACTGAGCGCGATTCCCTGCTGCCCCTGGCCGACGAGACGCCCCGCGAGGCGGGGCGTGACGGCCATGATCACGCTCGTGCCTGCAGCTGCCGCAACGGCTCGCGTCCGCCCTGTGCCCGCTGCCTGAGGCGCGCCGCCGCCGAGGATCCGGCGTCCGACCCGGTCTATTTCTAAGACCTCCACGCCTTCCCATGACCCACGGCCAGAAAATCACCATCGAATTCAACGACAAGATCGTCCGGCAGTTCATGCTCGCGTCCATCGTCTGGGGCGTCGTCGGCATGCTGGTCGGCACCCTCGTCGCGACCCAGCTCAATTTCTGGCAGGCCAACTTCGGCCAGGCCTGGCTGAGCTTCGGCCGGCTCCGCCCGCTGCACACCAACGCCGTCATCTTCGCCTTCGTCGGCAACATGATGTTCGCCGGCATCTACTACTCGACGCAGCGCCTGGTGAAGGCGCGGCTGGCGAGCGACTTTCTCTCGTCGCTCCATTTCTGGGGCTGGCAGCTCATCATCGTGGCCGCGGCCATCACGCTCCCGCTCGGCCTCACGCGCGGCAAGGAATACGCCGAGCTCATCTGGCCCATCAACATCGCGGTCGCCGTCATCTGGGTGGTGTTCGCGGTGAACTTCTTCTGGACCCTGGCGCGGCGCCACGAGAAGTCCCTCTACGTCGCCCTCTGGTTCTACATCGCGACCATCATCACGGTGGCGATGCTCTACATCGTCAACCACCTGTCGATCCCGACGTCGCTGCTGCACAGCTACCCGGTCTTCGGCGGCGTGCAGGACGGCCTGGTGCAGTGGTGGTATGGGCACAACGCCGTGGCGTTCTTCCTCACCACGCCGATCCTGGGCATCATGTATTACTTCCTGCCGAAGGCGGCGGAGCGGCCGGTGTATTCCTACCGGCTGTCGGTGATCCATTTCTGGTCCCTCGTGTTCCTCTACATCTGGGCCGGCCCGCACCACCTGCTGAACACCGCGCTGCCCAACTGGCTCCAGCTGCTGGGCACAACGTTCTCGCTCATGCTCTGGGCGCCGTCGTGGGGCGGCATGCTCAACGGCCTGCTCACGCTCCGCGGCGCGTGGGGCAAGCTCCGCACCGACCCGGTGATCAAGTTCTTCGCCGCCGGCGTCACCTTCTACGGCATGGCCACCTTCGAGGGGCCGCTGCTCTCGATCAAGGCCGTCAATGCGCTGGCGCATTACACCGACTGGATCATCGGCCATGTCCACGTCGGCACGCTCGGCTGGAACGGCTTCATGGCCGCCGGCATGTTCTACTGGCTCGTGCCGCGCCTCTGGAACCGGCCGCTGCACTCCCAGTCCCTGGCCAACCTTCACTTCTGGATCGGGCTGACCGGCATCCTCCTCTACGTCGCGGCCATGTGGGCCTCCGGCATCACCCAGGGCCTGATGCTCAACGCCACCGCCGAGGGCGGCACCATCCTGAAGTATCCCAACTTCCTCGAGACGCTCAACGCCATCCGCCCGCTCATGCTCCTGCGCGTCGTGGGCGGCGGGCTCTACCTCGCCGGCTTCCTCATCATGGGCTGGAACATCTGGCGCAGCATCCGCGGTGCGGCCGCCGTCAACGGCACGATGGAGGTCTTCGTCGAGACGCCCGTCCCGGGCGGGGCCCTCGGCGTGCGCGGCACCTTCCTCAGCGCCCCGGTGGTCTTCACCGTCCTCGGCCTCACGGGCGCCTGCGTGTGGATGTTCACCACCGGCCTGCTCAACATCCTCGGCCTGCTCGCCACGATGTTCTGCGTGCTGCTCGCGATCGGGCACTTCGAGTCCCGCGGCAAGACCTGGAGCGACTGGTATGACCGCCTCCTCGTCAACGCCCTCCCGTTCACCGTGCTGACCTTCCTCGCCGTCGCCATTGGCGGGCTGATCCAGATCATCCCGATGATCACCATCGACCGCCGGATGCAGACCGAGGACCGCATCGCCCGGGTCTACACCCCGCTCGAGCTGGCCGGCCGCGACCTCTACGTCCGCGAGGGCTGCTATCTCTGCCATTCGCAGATGATCCGCACCCTGGTCCCGGATGTGATGCGCTATGGCGACTACTCCCGCCTCGGTGAATCCATCTGGGACCACCCCTTCCAGTGGGGCTCCAAGCGCAATGGCCCCGATCTCGCCCGGGTCGGCGGCAAATACAACGACGCCTGGCACTACGACCACCTCCAGAACCCGCGCAACATCTCCACCGGCTCCAACATGCCGGCCTACACCTGGCTCCTGGAGCAGGGCACCGACTACGCCGCGCTCCCGGCGAAGATCCGCGTCCAGCGGATGCTCGGCGTGCCGTTCCCGTCCTGGTCGCCGGCGATGATCGACACCCTCGCGAAGGAGCAGGCGAAGGACATCGCGAAGGAACTCAAGGCCCAGGGCCGCTATGTCGATCCCGACCGCGAGGTCGTCGCGCTCATCGCCTACCTGCAGAGCCTCGGCAAAACCTGGGAGCCCACCGGCGCCGCCGGGTCCCCGGCCGCCGCCTCCGCCGTGCCCTGAACCGCCCGGCCATCATCTGATAATCATTCTCGTTCTCGTCATCCTGATCGTCCTCCCCGCCGCCGGTCTGCTTCCCATCAGAGATTACGAGAAAGATTAGGAGAACGAGAACGAATCAGACCAATCCATCCCACCCTCAGCCCCCCGCCTCCCATGATCCACCGCATCATCTACGAAGACTGGCAGCTCGTGTTCCCCGTCATCGCCCTCGCTGTCGCGTCGTGCATCTACCTCGCCGCCGCCTGGCGGGCGACGCACATGAAGCCCGAACAAGCCGACCGGCTCGCCCGCCTGCCGTTCGAGAACGAGTGATCCGCCCGCCATGCCCCCGTCCCCCCCACCGCCTGACGATCCCGGCATCAAGCTCCGGGAGCACACCTACGACGGCATCCAGGAATACGACCAGCGCCTGCCGAACTGGTGGCTCTACACGCTCTACGGCGCCATCCTGTTCTGGATTGTCTACTGGTTCGCCCACATGATCTCCGGCCTCGCGGTGACGGACGGGGCCGCGGTGGACGCCGCCATGAACCGGATCGCGGCCGCCAAGATGGCCTCGTCGATCGACGTCTCCAATGACGCCAGGTTCTGGGAGATGGCCCGCAACCCGGTGTTCGTCGACGCCGGCCGGCAGACGTTCAACTCCCTTTGCATCGCCTGCCACCTGGCGAGCCTGCGCGGCAAGTCGGAGAACCCGGCCGCCGTCGGCCCCGACCTCACGGACACCGCCTGGCTCCACGGCGGCACGCCGAAGGAGGTCTTCGCCACGGTCTCCAAGGGCGTCCTCACGAAGGGCATGCCCGCCTGGGAGCCCGTGCTCGGCCAGAAGAAGACCGCCGAGGTCGTGGCCTACGTCCTCAGCCACCATCAACCGGGGGAGCCGATCACGGTCGAAGTTCCGAAGTGATCCTGTAGCGGCGGTCTGTGACCGCCGTCCGGCGCTCGCAGAGCGCCGCTACCAGGGCTCAAACCACGCATGAGCGCCGAACCCACAGTCCCGCCCAAGCCCCGTCCGGCGCGCCACGCACCGGCGGTCGACTCCGTCACGACCATCAACACCGACGGGTCGCGCTATTTTCTTTATCCCGCCGATGTGCGCGGCCGGTTCACGCATTGGCGCCGGCTCGGTGCCTGGCTGCTGATCGCCGTCTACCTGCTGTTGCCGTGGATCCCGGTCAACGGCGCCCCGGCCGTGTTTCTCGACGTCGCCGAGCGGCGCTTCCACTTCTTCGGCTGGACGCTCGCGGCCCAGGATGCGTGGCTGCTCTTCTTCGGCGTCACCGGCCTCGGTTTCGGGCTGTTCTTCCTCACCGCGCTGTTCGGCCGCCTGTGGTGCGGCTGGGCCTGCCCGCAGACCGTGTTCCTCGACCATGTCTACCGCCGCATCGAGCGCTGGCTGGAGGGCGACGCTCCCGCGCGTCGCGCGCTCAAGGCGACGCCGATGTCCGCCGGCAAGTTTTTCCGCCGCGCCGCCAAGCACGCGCTCTATGTCGTCGTCTCGCTGGCGATCACGCACCTTTTCCTCGCGTATTTCGTGAGCCTGCCGGAGCTATGGTCCTTCATGCACGCGGCGCCGGGCGAGCACTGGGCGGCCTTTCTCTTCGTCTTCACCGCCGCCGGCGTGCTTTATTTCAACTTCGCCTGGTTCCGCGAGCAGCTCTGCATCGTCATCTGTCCCTACGGCCGCCTGCAGTCGGCGCTGACCGACGACCACACCGTGGTCATCGGGTATGACAGCAGGCGCGGCGAGCCGCGCGGCAAGCTCCAGCGCGATCAGGTCTCCTGCAACCTATTAGGTTACAAGCCGCCCGAAGCAAAACCGGGTGATTGCATCGACTGCAATCGTTGCGTGCAGGTCTGCCCGACGGGCATCGACATCCGCCATGGCATGCAGCTGGAGTGCATCGGCTGCGCCGCGTGCATCGACGCGTGCGACGAGGTCATGGCAAAGGTGCACCGGCCGGCCGGCCTCGTCCGCTATGACTCGCTGGCGGGTTTCGGCGGGGGCGCCACCCGCTGGGTCCGGCCGCGCACCATCCTCTATGGCGTGTTGCTGGCGGTCGGCGCGACGGTGGCGGCCTTCGCGTTCTCCACGGTCAAGCCCGTCAGCTTCCTCGTCTACCGCACGGGTGGGGCGGCCTATTTCGTCGGGCCGGACGAGGTGCGGGACCAGTTCCTGGTGCGGCTGGTCAACAAGCGCGCCGGGCCGGCGACCTTTGTGGTGTCGGCCGAGGGCCTGCCCGCCGGACTCCGGCAAAGCGGTTTCGCGGCGCCCGTCACGCTGGCGGCGATGGCGGAGTCGGTCAGCCCGCTGGTGCTGGTGGCGGACCGCAAGGACTACCGCGGGCCGTTCAGGTTCACCGTCCGCGTGCGGGACGCCGCGCAGACTTTCACGCTCGCCCGCGAGGTCGAGTTCATGGGCCCCGACGCCCGTCTGTTGGAGGAGGAAGACCATGAGAAGGGCATCAAGCGCTAGGCTTTGGCTCGGTGTCGTCTTTGCCTTCGCCTGCCTGGGCACGGCCTACTTCTTCGCGTTCCGTGCGGTGCACGCGGCCCGAATCCAGGACGTGCCCCTGGCCACCAAGGAAGGCCGGCCATGACCGCGGAACTCGCCGGCATCACCGGGCCGGGCACGGCGTTTCTCGCCGGGCTGGTCACGAGCCTGCACTGCGCCGGGATGTGCGGGCCGCTGGCCTGCGCCCTCATGCCGGCGGCGCGGGACGACACCGACCCACAGGTTGTGGCCTCGGTCTATCATCTCACGCGGCTGGCCGGTTACGCGGTGCTCGGCGCGCTGGCGGGCGGCGTGGGCCGCTGGCCGCTGGCGCTGCTCGGCGGGGGGGTGTTGCGCTGGCTGCCGTGGCTGCTGGTGGTCTTCTTTGTCGCGGTCGCGTTCCGGCTCGACCAGCGCCTGCCGCGGTGGCCGCTGCTCGGGCGCGCCTACGCCGCGCTGCTCGCGCGGTTGCGCGGGGGGTCGCGCGTCCGCGCCGCCGCCGCGCTGGGCGTGGCCACGCCGCTGCTGCCCTGCGGTCCGCTTTATTTCCTGCTGTCGCTGGCGCTGCTGTCCGGCTCGGCCCTGCATGGTGCCGAGACGCTGCTCGCGTTCGGGCTTGGCACGGTGCCGCTGCTCTGGCTGGCGCAGGCGAACGTCCACTGGGTGCGCGCCCGCCTCGGCCCGCACACGCGGGCCCGGCTGCAGGGCCTCCTCGCCCTGGCTGTCGCCGCCCTGCTGGTCTGGCGGCTGCGCGGAACCCTCGGCCTGGGCGGGCCCGGCGCGGGCGATTTCCTCTGCTTTTGATCATGAATTTTCCAGCCAACGATTGGGTGAACGGGGGTGTGAGCCCGACGGTGCGAGTGCGTGGACTGCGTGCCGAGCAAGCCGCCCCCGTTCACCTTTGCCGGCACTGCGGGACGCCGCTCGCGGGGGAGGTGGCGCGGGCCGCCGGCTTCTGCTGCGCGGGCTGCGGTTATGTTTTCCGGCTCGTGGCGGAGCACGGACTCGAGGGTTATTACCGGATCCGCGACACGGTGGTGGCCCCGGTGGGCGAGGCCGTGTTCCAGCCGCGCGACTACGCGTGGCTCGCCCGGCTGCAGGCGGCGGCCGCGGCGGCGCCCGGCACCCCGGAGCTGACGCTGGAGGTGCAGGGCATTTCCTGCGCGGGTTGTGTCTGGCTCATCGAGAAGGTCTTCCACCAGCAGCCCGGCGCGCTGCATATCGAGACGGACGCCCAGCTCGGCCGGATGCGGTTGCGATGGACGCGCGGGGTGTTTGACGCGCCGGCCTTCGCGCGGCGGTTGCAGTCCTTCAACTACCTGGCGGGCCCGCCCGGCGAGGAGCCCGCGGTGCCGGAGAGCCGGCGGCTGGCGCGACGCATCGGGCTGGCCGCGGCGTTCTCGATGAACGTCATGCTCTTCACGCTGCCGGCCTACTTCGGCATGGCGGCGACGTTCCCGTATGCGCGGCTCTTTGGCACGCTCTCGCTGGTGTTTGCCACGCTCAGCCTGCTGACGGGCGGCATGTATTTCCTCGGCCGGGCCGTCACGGCGCTGCGCGCGGGTACGATGCACATCGACCTGCCCATCGCCCTCGGCATCACCGGTGCCTACCTCGGCTCGCTCTACGGCTGGCTGGCCCGCCGGGAGGAGTTCGTCTACTTCGACTTTGTCGCGGCGTTCATCCTGCTGATGCTCGTCGGCCGCTGGGCGCAGGTGGCGGTCGTCGAGCGGAATCGCCGCCGGCTCCTCTCGCCGGCGGACCGTCCCCAGCCGGTGCGCGTCGAGACGCCCGCCGGCCCGGCCGAGCGGGCGGTCGCCGACCTGCGGGTGGGCGACATTTTCGCCGTGCGTCCCGGCCAGGTCGTGCCCGTCGAGGCGCGGCTGGAATCGCCTGCCGCCACGGTCGGCACGGCCTGGATCTCGGGTGAGGCCGACCCGCGGGACTGCCGCGCCGGCGCCCGGGTGCCGGCGGGTGCCGTCAATCTCGGGCATGGTGACATCCGCTTGTGCGCGGCGCGCGGGTGGGAGGGTTCGCTGCTCGCGCAGCTGCTGCGGCCGGTCGCGCGCGACGCCAGCCGCCACCAGTTCCTCGAGCGGGTCATCCGCGGCTACCTGCTCGGCATCCTCGCGGCCGCCAGCGCGGCCGGGCTCGGCTGGTGGCTGGGCACGCATGACCCGGTGCGCACGTGGTCGGTGATCACGGCCGTGCTGGTCGTGTCGTGTCCGTGCGCCATCGGGCTGGCTTTTCCGCTGGCCGACGAGTTGGCCGCGACGGCGCTGCGCCGCGCCGGGGTGTTCGTCCGCGAATCCGACCTGTGGCCGCGCGTGGCGCGCATCCGCCGGATCATCTTCGACAAGACCGGCACGCTGACGCTGGAGACGCCGGTGCTGAACAATCCCGCGACCTTGGCCGCGCTGGCCCCGGTGGCGCGCGCCGTGCTCATGGCGCTGGTGCGGGACAACACGCATCCCGTCAGCCGCGGCCTGCACGAGAACCTGCTGGCGCTCGACCTGACGGTCGGACCCGAGACGGCCGGCGAACTGCGCGAAGAACCCGGCTTCGGCGTGATCCTCGAGACCCCGGACGGCCGCTGGTCGCTCGGCCGGCCCGGCTGGCGGGGGATGACTCGTAACCCAATAGGTTACAAAGAGGAGGAGGGCCACGACACGGAATTCGCCTGCGACGGCGTGGTGCTGGCCCGGTTCCGGTTTGCCGACGCGGTGCGGGCGGATGCCGGGGCGGAAATCGCGGCGCTCCGGGCGCGCGGGCTCGCCATCCACATCCTGAGCGGCGACCGCCGCGCCAAGGTGGACCGGATGACCCGGGCGCTCGGCCTGCCCGCCGACCATGGCCGGGCCGAGGTTACGCCGGAGGGAAAGGCGGCGTGGATCCGGCAGACCGACCGGCGCGACACCCTGATGCTGGGCGACGGCGCCAACGACAGCCTTGCCTTTGACGCCGCGTTTGCCCGCGGCACGCCGGTCATTCATCGCGGCGTGCTCGAGAGGAAGGCCGACTTTTATTACCTCGGCCGCGGGCTGAACGGCATCCGCCGGTTGTTCGAGGTGAACGATGCGCGCCGGCGCACGCAGGGCTGGCTGCTGGTGTTCTCCGTCGCCTACAACCTCGTGGCCGTCGGCCTCGCCGTCGCGGGCCGGATGAGCCCGCTGCTCGCGGCGGTGCTGATGCCGGTGAGCTCGCTGCTGACGCTGGCGATCGTGGCCGGCGGCATGCGGCGCTGGCTCGCCCGCTAGCTAGCGCCGCGCGAACAGCGGCAGAAGCTGCATGCCCGGCACCGTGACGAGGCCCTTGTCCGTGATGCGCACCTCGGGGATGACGGAGAGCGGGATGAGGTTGAAGCCCATGTAGGGCAGCGTGCAGCCGGCGGCGGTCCACGCGGCCTTGAGCGCGGTGGACTCGGCGGCGACGATGGTGGCGCGCTTGTCGGACAACAGGCCGGCGACCGGCAGCGCGACCTTGGCGACGACCTGGCCGCCGCGGATGACACACACGCCGCCGCGCATGGCCTTGATGGTCTTCAGCGCCAGCTGCAGGTCGGCCTCGTTGGTGCCGGCGAGGATGATGTTGTGCGCGTCGTGGCCGACCGAGCTGCCGACGGCGCCCTCCTTGAGGTTGAAGTCCTTGAGGAGGCCGTGCGCGACCTCGCCGGATTTGCCGTGCCGCTCGACGATGGTGACGAAGCACAGGCCGTGCTGCGCGAAGAGGTCGGGCCACGTGGTGCCCGGCGCGGGGTTGAGCACGACCTGCTCGTGGAAGAGGATGATGCCCGGCAGCGCGGTGCGGATCACGTTGGCGGTGACCGGCCCGGCGGGGAGGTCGGGCGTGAGTTTCAGCTTCGGTGCGATCTTCACTGTCTCGTAGGCGGCCTTGGGGTAGCGGTAGCGCTTGGAGAGAGCCTTATCCAGGATCGGCGTGATCTTGCGGTTTTCGACGACGAGCTCGCCACCATACCAGGTGTTCTGCGGGACGAGGTCGTCGTTGAGCAGCACGAGGTCGGCCCGGCGGGCGGGGGCCAGGCCGCCGATGTCGCCGTCCTGGGCGTAGCGCGTCGCCGGGTGGAGCGAGCCCATGCTCCAGGCGGTGACGGGCTTCATGCCGTGTTTCACGGCCTCGCGCACGACCCAGTCCAGGCCGAACAGGAAAAGGTCGTCGGCGTCGCGATCGTCGGTGCACACACAGACGCGCTTGGGGTTGGCGCCGAGCTCGGTGACGGCCTTGATGGCCTGCGGCAGCGAGTGCCACGGCGTGGTCGGCGGGCCGCCGCGGAGGAAGACCCAGACGCCATTCTCGAGGAAGTCGTTGGAGATCTCGCGGTCGATGGCCTCGTGGGTGTCGGAGATACCGCTGGCGGCGCCGGCGGCCACGAACTCGCGGCCGTAGATGTGGCCGCAGACGGGGCGGCCGCGCTTGAGCGCCTCGGCGAGGACGGCGTGGCTGCGCTTGTCGCCCATGGCCACCTGCACGAAGTCCATTTTCTCGCCGAGGGCGACGGCCTCGGGCCACTTGTCGAAAAGTTTGCCGATCTTGGCGGGCGTCAGGTCGCCGCCGGCGGTCTCGAAGCGCGGCGAGGTGGCCGGCACGGTGCTGGGCACGGTGAGGAAGATGTTGAGCGGGGCCTGGCGGGCGTCGCGCAGCATCCACTCGATGCCGGCGGCGTCGCAGACGTTGCCGATCTCATGGCTGTCGCAGAAGATGGTGGTGGTGCCGTTGAGCAGGGCGCCCTCGGCGTAGGCGCAGGCCGTCATCATCGAGCTCTCGATGTGGATGTGCGGATCCACCAGGCCGGGCGCCAGGATGCCGCCGCGCGCGTCGTAGATCCGGGTTTTGGCGCCGGGGGCCGGCGAAAACGAGCCGGCGGGCTTCACGACGGCGATGCGGCCGGACTTGATCCAGACCTCGCGGTCCGCGTGGATCCGCTCGGTGTAGGTGGAGAGCAGGCGTCCGCCGGTGATGACGAGATCCGGCGCCTCGCGGCCCATGGCCACGGCGGCCAGCGAGCGGGTGACGGTGTGGAGTGGCGGGACGGAAAAGCGGGTGAGGGGCATGGCCGTGTTTTAGCACCGGCAATGCCAGCGGCGAGGTGTTTTCGCGCGGCGGCATTTCGTTCTTTTACCGGCATGCCCGAAGCTGTAGGCAAGGGCCGCGCCACCCGCCCCATGCAATTCGGCCGGCTCCGTTTCGTCCTCATCCTGGCCCTGCTCGCCTCCAACCTGCTGGTGGGCGTGCTCAGCCTGCTTTTCCTCCGCTCCATGGAGCAGCGCTATGCCGCGCTCCTCGACCGCAGCGTGCCGCTGATCAACAATCTCCGCACCCTGACGCGCGAGCTGAGCGGCGTGCAGCGGCTGGCCCGGCGCATTTCCGACCCCCAGAACGAGCCCGCCTGGGCCTCGCTGCTGAACCAGATGAAAGACGCCAGCGACAGCGCCAAGGCGCACGCGTTCGAGATCAGCGCCATGGAGTCGCTCAAGGACAGCCGGCACGTGGCCACCATGGCCCGTTTCGGCCGCGAATATGACGACAAGGCGGACCGGTTCCTGGCCCTGGCCCGCGCCGGGAAGATCGCCGAGGCCAACCAATACAACGTCGAGGTGCTGCGCCCGGCCTATGACCGCTACATGGACGCGGTGGACGACGCGGCCAACTACGTGGAGCGCGAGGGCGTCGACCTGCGTGCGCGCTACGCGGAGGACTCGCGGCTGTTCGGCGGCTTCCTGCTGGCCGCGGCGGGCTGGCCGCTGCTGGCGGCGGCCGGACTCGTCGTGGTGATGGCGCTCCTGGTGCTCGGCCTGTTCACCGCGGTGTTCTTCCCCCGGCTCTTCGTGTCCAAGCGGCCCGCGGCCTGAGGCATCAGATGCCCTTTGGGATCGCGGCCGTCAGGTTCACGGGCGCGCCGTCGGTCACGAGGATGTTGTCCTCGAAGCGGACGCCGCCGAGGCCGAGCATCTGCTCCGCCAGCGGCCAGTTGACGGCGTCGCGGTATTTGGCACGGCGGGCCGGGTCGTTGAGGATGGCGGGGATGAAATACAGGCCGGGCTCGACGGTGACGATGTAGCCAGGTCGCAGGATGAGGTCCATGCGCAGGGTGCGGAGGCTGGGGCGCGGGTCCTTGGTGCGGCCGGGCTCGAGACCGCCGGCATCGCGCACGCCGAGGCCGAGCATGTGGCCGAGGCCGTGCGGGAAGAACAGCGTGTGCGCTTCCTGTTCGACGAGCGAGGCCGGGTTGCCCTTCATCACCCCCATCGCGACGAGGCTGCCCAGCATGTCGACTGCGGTGGCGAGGTGGAGATCCTTCCATTCCGCGCCGGGCCGACAGCGCTCGCAGGCGCGGACCTGCGCCCCGAGCACGGCCTGCGCGAAGTCGCGTTGGAAGGCCGACGGCTTGCCCGCCACGTAGGTGCGGGTGACATCGATCACATAGCGGTCGGTCTGCGGGCCGGCGTCGATCAGGATGAAGTCGCCGTCCTTCGCTTTGCGGTCGGGCGAGGGCGAGCCGTGGAAGACGGCACTCTGCGCGCCGACGCCCACGATGGAATCGTAGCCCGTGGTCTGCGCCCCGTGGCGGAAGAACTCGGCCTCGAGCTCGATCTGCAACGTGCGTTCGCTGACGCCGGGTTTGAGCAGCGGCTGGATTTTCGCGTAGCCGGCCGCCGCCGCCGCCGCGCAGCGTTTCATCAGGTCGATCTCGACCGGCTCCTTCGGCCGGCGGGCGTGCTTGTAGGCCTCGCGGACCGCGGCGGTGCGCTTCTCGTCAGGCATCACGCCGGCCACGGGCGCGCCGAGCCCGACGACCTTGCGGCCCTTGCGCGCGGCGAGCCACGCGGGGAATTTGCCGAGCAGTTCACCGGGCAGCTGCTCCTTGCCTTCCCACACGCGGTCCATCTCGGTGACTTCGGGCACGAAGGAGGTCCAACCCGATTTCGGGTCATAGGCAATGATACCCCCCGTGGCCTCGGCGTGGCCCGTCAGGTAATAGTATTCCTGGTGGGCGATGAAGGGCAGCAGGGCATCGCTGATCTCGGGCTTCGGGATCGGTGTGCCGGCGCCGACGAGCAGGATCTCGTCGGTCAGGCCGAGGTGCGGGGCAATGCGGGCGCGGCGGGCGGCGTAGTCGGTGGTCATGGGGATGGTCGGTTGATCCCAAAAAGACAGAAAACCGGCCGGAAAGGAACCCGGCTTTTCACTGTCATGCCCGGGTCGTGCAGGGCGGCCGCGGGTCGCCCGGCCGCGGTCAGGCGGCGAGCGCCGACCCTACGCCAGCGCCGCGTGCAGGATCTCAACCGGGTGCAGCGCGGTGCGGCCGGTGGCGTCCTTGATCTGGTGGCGGCAGCTGGTGCCCGGCGCGGCGACGAGGGTGTCCTCCGGCGCGCTGCGCACGGCGGGGAAGAGCACCAATTCGCCGATCTGCTGGGAGAGGGCGAAATGTTCCGCCTCGTAGCCGAACGAGCCGGCCATGCCGCAGCAACCCGAGGGGATGAGCGTCACCTTGTGGCCGGCGGGCAGCTCGAGCATCTTCACCGTCGGCACCAGCGACGACAGCGCCTTCTGGTGACAGTGGCCGTGCAGCTTGATGGCGCGGATCTGCGGTTTGAAGGCGAGGCGGCTGATGCGGCCGGCGTCGGCCTCCCGGGCGATGAACTCGTCGATGAGCAGCGCGTTCTTCGCGAGCGTCTTCGCCGCATCGAGCAGATGGTCCGGCATGAGGTCGGGATACTCGTCGCGGAAACCCAGGATGCACGACGGCTCGAGGCCGATGAGTGGCGTTTGCGCGCTGACGACATCCTTGAGCAGCTCGACGTTGCGGATGGCGAACTTCTGCGCGTCGCGCACCAGACCCTTCGAGAAATGCGCGCGGCCGCTCTCGACATGCGCCGGGATGACGACCTCGTAGCCAAGCTTGTTCAGCAACTGCACGGCCTTGATGCCCATGGGCGTGTCGTTGTAGTTCGTGAACTCGTCGCAGAAGAGGAAGACCCTGCCGTGGGGAAAAGGATTGGGTGTAGGGTCGCCGCTTGCGGCGACCTGGTTGGCCGGCGAGGTCGTCGCAAGCGACGACCCTACGGGAATACCGCCGAGACCGGTCTTATTCGCGTGTTGGGCGTGCCATTTGGCGAGCGTGGTGGCGTGCAGCTCCGGCAGGCTGCGCTTCAGAGAGAAGCCGGCGAAGCGCTTGATCCAGCGCGAGACGTCGGGCGCGGTGACGGCCCAGTTGTAGAGCGCGGGAAAGAGCGAGGCCAGCCGCATGGACGGCGTGAAGCCGGCGACCAGCCGCGAGCGGAGCGGCACGCCGTTGGCGTCGTAATAGTGCTGCTGCCACTCGGCCTTGAGGCGGGCGACGTCGACGTTGGACGGGCACTCGGACTTGCAGCCCTTGCAGGAGAGGCAGAGGTCCATGACGTCCTTCACCTGCTCGCTGTCCCAGGCGTTCATGCCCTCGCGGGCCTCGGTCAGGACGTGGCGCAGCATGTTGGCGCGGGCGCGGGTCGTGTCCTGCTCGTTGCGTGTCGCCATGAAGCTCGGGCACATCGTGCCACCCATCAGGTGGGTTTTGCGGCACTCGCCGACACCGTTGCATTTCTCGGCGGCGCGGAGCACACCCTGCGTGGCGCTGAAGTTGAAGACGGTCTTGTATTCCGGCGTCGGGTGGTCGGGGACGTGGCGCAGCGAGGTGTCCATCGGCGGCGTGTCGATGATCTTGCCGGGATTGAACAGGCCGCGCGGGTCGAAGGTCTCTTTCACGCGGCGCATCATCGCGTAGCACTCGGGTCCAACCATGAACGGGATGAACTCGCCGCGCAGGCGGCCGTCGCCGTGCTCGCCGGAGAGCGAGCCGCGGTATTTCTTCACGAGATGCGCGACATCGGTCGCGATGCCGCGGAAGAACTTCATGCCCTCGGGCGTCTTGAGGTCGAAGAGCGGGCGGGTGTGCAGCTCGCCGGCACCGGCGTGGGCGTAATAGACGGAGCTGATGCCGTATTTCTCGCGCATCAATTGGTCGAACTCGGCGATGTAGGCCGGCAGGTCCTCGACGGCGACCGCCGTGTCCTCGACGACCTCGCGTGGCTTGGCGTCGCCCGGGACGTTCATCATGAGGCCCTGGCCGGCGCGGCGCAGATCCCAGACCTTGTTGGCGTCGTCGCCCCAGAGCACGGGGAAGGCGTAACCCAAGCCGGCGGCGCGCAGCTCGCCCTCGAGCGTGGCCATGACCTGCTCGATGGCCTCGCGCTTTTCGAGGCGGACCTCGACCACGAGCACGGCGCCGGGGTCGCCCTGGACGAAGAAGCGGTTCTTCGCCTGCTCGAGGTTGGACTTGGTGCACTCGAGGATGTGGCGGTCGATCAGCTCGCAGCCGAACGGCCGGTGGCGCATCGCGATGAGCGTGGCGTGCAGCGAATCCTGGATGGTCTGGAAATGGGCGCACATCAGCGCACCCGCCGGCGGCAGCGGCTCGACGTTGAGCTCGAACTCGACGCCGAGGAAGAGCGTGCCCTCGGAGCCGGCGAGCAGCTGGCAGAGATTGAAGGGCTTGGCCGAGGCCGGGTCGAAGACGTTGCACTCCATCAGCCGGTCGAGCGCGTAGCCGGTGTTGCGGCGGGTGACGGTCGGCTTCGGGTAGTGGTCGCGGATCAGCTGCCGGTTTTTCGCGTCGCCGAGCAGGTCGCGGACGGTGCGGTAGATCTTGGTCTCGAGGGTGGCGGGCCCGGCGCACTTGGCGGCGAACTCCGCCGCGGTGAGCGGGCCGAAGGTGACCTCCGAGCCGTCGCTCAGGAAGCCGCGGGTGGAGACAAGGTGCTCGCGGGTGGTGCCGTGGACGATGGAGTTGGCGCCGCAGGAGTTGTTGCCGACCATGCCGCCGATCATGGCGCGGTTGGCGGTGGAGGTCTCGGGCGTGAAGAACAGGCCGAGCGGCTTGAGGGCGAGGTTGAGCTCGTTGCGGACGACACCCGGCTGGACGCGGACGCGGCGCGCCTGGGCATCGGTGGCCACGATGCGGTTCAGGTGCCGGCCGACGTCGACAACGAGGCCGCCGCCGACGACCTGGCCGGCGAGGGAAGTGCCCGCGGTACGCGGGATGAGGCCGATGTGGTGCTGATTCGCGAAGGCGATGAGCTCGCGCAGGTCGGCCTCGGTCTTCGGCAGGGCGACGGCGACGGGCGTCTCCTGGTATTCCGAGGCGTCGGTCGCATAGAGCGCCCGCATCGTGCGGTCGAAATGCAGTTCGCCGGTCAGGCGGGCGGCCAGGGACGACAGGTCGGAGGAAATGGGAGCGGCGATCATGCGGCGTCATCCAGTAGAAGCCGCCGCAACCGGTCGGCAAGGTGGAACCTGACCTCCGGGCAGGTTTCAGGATTTGCGCGTCCTGAAAGCCCGTCCGGAGGCCGGGCTCCACCTTCAGATGGGAATCCCCGCCAATCTACTCCTTTCGGCCCAGTAGAACAGGCTTGGACAGGGCGGGGGCCGGGGCTTATGTCATAAGCCGAACCCGTCCCGCCATGCCCGCCCTGAACGCTCCCGACAATTTCAACTGGCCGCTCGCCTACGAGGCCGAGGCGCTGCTCTCGACCCATATCAACGCCTTCCTGGCCAAAAACGCCACGGCGGCCCGGCTGGCGGCGCGCATGCACGCCGAGACCGGCACCGAATTCTTCGAGTGGACCGACCATTTTGTCGTCTCGCAGAACCACGAGGCGGCGTTCCGCGCCGCGGGTTTTGTCACCGAGGTGACGGATGTGCCGACCTTCCACACCGTGCTGGCCCACCCGCACGCCATGCTGCCGCGGGTCATCGTGAGCCTGAAGGCCACGCCGGCCGCCGCGCCGCTCTCGCTGGCGATCCGGCCGGAGTTCCTGGCCGACTTCATGGCGCGGCACGGCCTGACCGGCACGCCGATCGGCGCGCCCTGCGCCCGCTATCGCCTCATCGCCGTGAGCGAGGAGAACGGCGCGCTTTTCCAGGCCGTCGAGCGGCTCGGCTACCGCGGGTTCATCGTCAGCGAGCCGCGCCCCGGTTTTGCCGACGCGGTGCTCAGGGTCCGCGAGCTGTGGCGGACGCGGAAACGCGATTTCGCCAACGACGACGACGGCGAGAAACACGCCTTTGAGGTGTTGCAGCAGTGCCTCGACCTCGTCGGCACGGACGTGGCGTGCGAACTCTATTTCGCCGAGGAACGCTACTTCTGGGAGCTGCGCAACCGCGCCGGCCGCGTGCAGAAGCGCCGGCAGGATCTGCTCGGCCTCGGCTGGGCCAACCACGATCACCACACCTTCCGCTGCTCGCGCCGTCATTTTCCCGGCCTGGTGAGGTTCATGGAGCAGCTCGGCCTGTCGAAGCGCGAGCGTTTCTACGCCGGCGCCGAGGCCGGGTGGGGCGCGCAGGTGATGGAGACGCCGGCGGTCGGCATCGTGGTGTTTGCCGACGTGGACCTGCTGCCCGACGAAGTGGACGAGGACTACGCAGCCAAACGCCTGCCCGAGGTGGCGAAGGTCGGCACGGTCGGCCTCTGGTGCGGCCTCCATGGCGACAGCTTCCTGCAGTCGGGCATGCACCACCTCGAGGCGCGCTTCAACCACCCGCTGCTCAAGGAGCAGCTCGCGGCGGAGGGCATCGTCACGATGAAGCCCTTCTCCGATTTCCCGTTCCTCAAGCAGGCCTTCACCGAGGGCGAGCGCTGGCCGGTCAACCCGGCGCGCGCCGAGCTGCTGCGGAAAAAGGGCCTGATCACGAACGCGCAGGCCGACGGTTTCATCAAGGACGGCGCCATCGGCAGCCACCTCGAGAACCTCGAGCGCAAGGGCGGCTTCAAAGGCTTCAACCAGAAGGCCGTCAGCGCCATCATCGCCGCCGTCGATCCGCGCAAGGTCCAGGAAGCCCACGCCGCCCATTAAGTCGCGGTCCGCAGGGACGCGGGCCCTCCACAAAAGACGAACCCATTTACTTCAGCATGTCATTCTGAGCGCAGCGAAGAATCCATCACGATGGGCGCCGGCGAACATGCCGCTGGATCCTTCACTTCGTTCAGGATGACAAATCCCTCCTCATGAAAATCGGAATTGTCGGTGCCGGCAAAGTCGGCGGCACCATCGCCACCCTCCTCGAGTCCTGCAAGTTCTGCACCGGCGTCGCGCTCGCGGACGCCCGCGCGAACATCGACCTCACCGGCCTGAAGAAATCCAGGTTTGTCCAGGTCGACGTCAAGGAGACCGCGTCGCTCGCGGCCTTCGTCCAGGGCGTGGATGCGATCGTCAGCGCCGCGCCCTATTTCCTGAACAAGGCCATCGCCAGCGCCTGCGCCAAGGCGGGCGTCAGTTACTTCGACCTGACCGAGGACGTGGAGACGACGGCCTTCATCCAGAAGCTCGCGAAGAAGGCGCCCAAGGCCACGTTCATGCCGCAGTGCGGGCTCGCACCGGGCGCCATCAACATCGTGGGCGGCTCGCTCGCGTCATCGCTGCAGTTCGTCCGCAACTGCGAGATGCGCGTCGGCGCGCTGCCGCTCAATGCCAGCAACCAGATGAAGTATTACCTCAGCTGGAGCACGGCGGGGCTCATCAACGAATACTGCCAGGTCGGCGAGGCGCTGCACGGGGGCAAGCTCGTGACGACCATGCCGCTCGACGGCGTGGAGCGCATCACGATCGACGGCACCGAATACGAGGCCTTCAACACCTCGGGCGGCGTCGCGACGATGTGCCAGACCTTCGCCGGCAAGGTGGGCGACCTGAACTACAAGACCATGCGCTACCCGGGTCACCGCGACCTGATGAAGTTCCTCCTGCAGGACCTGAACCTCGCGCCGCGCCAGGAGCTGGTCACGCAGATCTTCGACCAGGAGGTGCCGCTCACCGAGTCCGACGTCGTGGTGTTCTATGTCAGCGTCGTCGGCAACGAGGCCGGCGGCGGCCTGAAGCAGCGCAGCTTCATCAAGAAAATGCACGGCGACACGATCCACGGCCGGAAGCTCAACGCCATCCAGCTCACCACCGCCGCCGGCATCGTGGGCGTGCTCGAACTGTTCTCGAAGAAGAAGCTCGGCCCGGGCTTCGTGCGGCAGGAATCCGTCTCGCTCGAGAGCTTCCTCTCCACCCGGTGGGGCGGCCGCGTGTATGGCAAGTAAGTGCCCATTCTTTTTTACCACGGATTGCACGGATACTTTCGGATGAATCAGATATATCGGTTTCAATCCGTGAAATCCGTGGTTAAATAAAATCACCGTCTCCCACATGGCCTTTAAATCCACCTCCGTCGCGGCCGTCGCCAAGGCGATCTTCCCCAAGCTCGGGCTCTCGCAAAAGGCGACCAACCCCGGCGTCTTCGCCGGCGCGTGGGGCGGCTCGGGGGCCGTGCTCGCGAAGCATTCGCCGGTCGACGGCTCGCTGCTCGGCCGGGTGCGGCAGGCGACCCCGGAGGACTATGAACTGGCGGTCGCGGCGGCGCAGAAGGCTTTCCTGGCGTGGCGCGATGTCCCGGCGCCGAAGCGCGGCGAGGTCGTCCGCCAGCTGGGCAACGGCCTGCGCAGCCTGAAGACCGAGCTCGGCCAGCTCGTCTCGCTCGAGGCGGGCAAGATCCTGCCGGAGGGCGGCGGCGAGGTGCAGGAGATGATCGACATCTGCGACTTTGCCACGGGCCTCTCGCGCCAGCTGCACGGCCTGACCATCGCATCCGAGCGCCCCGGCCACCGCATGATGGAGCAATGGCAGCCCCTCGGCGTCGTCGGCATCATCTCGGCCTTCAATTTTCCCGTGGCCGTCTGGGCCTGGAACAGCGCCCTCGCGGCGGCCTGCGGTGACGCGACGCTCTGGAAACCGTCCGAGAAGACTCCGCTGACCGCCATCGCCTGCATCAAGATCGCCGAAAAGGTCTGCCGCGCCAACGGCGTGGACCCGGCCATCTTCGCGCTCGTCATCGGCGACGGCCCGTCGGTCGGCGAGCTCATGACCAACGACCGCCGCATCCCGCTGGTGTCGGCCACCGGCTCGACGCGCATGGGCCGGCGCGTCGGCGAGGTCGTGGCGAAGCGCTTCGGCCGCTCGCTGCTCGAGCTCGGCGGCAACAACGCCATCATCGTCGCGCCCTCGGCCGACCTGAAGCTCGCGAAGCGCGCCATCGTCTTCGGCGCCGTCGGCACCGCCGGCCAGCGCTGCACCAGCACGCGCCGCATCATCGTCCACGAGTCCATCAAGGCGAAGTTCACCGAGTCACTCATCACGGCCTACAAGCAGCTCCCGATCGGCAGCCCGCTGCAGACGGGCAACCTCGTCGGCCCGCTCATTGACGAGGCCGCGGTGGAGAACATGATGAAGGCGCTCGCCGAGCTGAAGAAGCAGGGCGGCAGGATCCTGTTCGGCGGCGGGCGGCTCAAGGGCAACTACGTGACGCCCTGCATCGCCGAGGCGCGGAACGAATGGCCGGTGGTGCAGCACGAGACCTTCGCCCCGATCCTCTACGTCATGGGCTACAAGACGCTCGACGAGGCCATCGCCCTGCAGAACGGCGTGCCACAGGGCCTGAGCTCGGCGATCTTCACGACGGACCTGCGCGAGGCGGAGCAGTTCCTGGCCGCGCGCGGCAGCGACTGTGGCATCGCCAACGTCAACATCGGCACGAGCGGCGCCGAGATCGGCGGGGCCTTCGGCGGCGAGAAGGAAACCGGCGGCGGCCGTGAGAGCGGCAGCGATGCCTGGAAGGCCTACATGCGCCGGCAGACCGTGACGATCAACTACTCCGACTCCCTCCCGCTCGCACAAGGCATCAAGTTCGGCGACTGAGGTAGTTTGGATTTGTAGGGTCGCTGCTTGCGGCGACCATGTGGGCGAGGTCGGCGCAAGCGCCGACCCTACTTTAAGGCGGACGGCCCGCAGGGACGTGCGCTCTCCACTAAAACTTCGTCCCGAGGTAGTGCGGGAGCATGCGGCGCCACCAGGGCCAGTCGTGGTTCACATCGTGGCCCCAGAGGTCGATCTCGTGCGGGATGCCCTTGCCGGAGAGGATGCGGCCGATGTCCACCGAGGACGACGGCATCTCGTGGTCGCCCTGGCCGGAGACGAAGTGGATGTGGTGCTTCGCGCGGAGGTGGGCGAGGGTGCCCTCATCGTTCAGGTTGGGCAGGTAGTCGACCGGCGAGTTGAAATACACGTCCTCGTCCCAGTAGCCCTTGGTGTATTCCTTCAGGTCGTAGACGCCGGACATCGCGATGCAGCCGTCGACCAGGTCGGGGCGGCGGAAGAGCGTGTTGGCGGCGTGCAGCGCGCCGAAGGAGGCGCCGGTGGTGATGGTCATCACGCGGCCGCCGCAGTGCGAATGGATGAAGGGGAGGACCTCCTCCGTCACATAGCCGTTGAACTGCTGGTGGCGGATGGCCTTGTGCCGCGGGGGCATCGAGTCGTTCAGCCAGCTCTCGTTGTTGATGGAGTTGATCGAGAAAACCTTCACCCAGCCGCTGTTGATGAAGCGGGAGAGCGAGTCGATCACGTGGAAGCGCTCGTATTCCAGGAAGTCGGCCGCGGCGGTGGGGAACATGAGCAGCGCGAAGCCGTAGTGGCCGTAGACCGCCACCTCCATGTTCTTGTCCAGGCGCGGGCTGCGCCACCGGTGAATTTCGCGGTGCATGAGACAGGGTGGGGCGGGGCAGCCGGAGCGGCGAGCGGGAATTTCTGTAGCGGCGGTCTGGGACCGCCGTCCGGCGTTCATAGAGCGCCGCTACAGGTTTGCGCTTCGCGTTTGCCAAAAACGGCCCCGGCCGCAAGGATGCCGGGGTTCCTTCAGCAGCCTCCTTTCATCCACCCACCTCCATGCACTCCTGGAAATTCTTCCGGACCGGCGAGCTCGACCAGGTCTCCCTCGAAACCGGCGCCGACCTGCTCAATCTCGAGCAGCTCGACCCCAAGCTGTGGGTGGCACTGAGCTGCCCGGTGAAGGGCCTCGAACTCGACGAGAAGACCCTCGCGATGATCGACACCGACGGCGACGGGCACATCCGCGTGCCGGAACTGCTCGCCGCGATCAAGTGGGCGTCCGCCCGGTTGAGGGAGCCCGGCGACCTTTTAAAAGGCGCCGACGCCCTGCCCTTGGCGGCAATCAACGATGCGACGCCCGAGGGGAAGATCATCCTGGCCTCCGCCAAACAGGTGCTCGCCAACCTGGGAAAAAGGAGCGCCGCCGCCATTGCCGCGGCCGATGCCTCCGACACGGCGAAGATCTTCTCCGCCAGCCCGCTCAACGGCGACGGTGTCATCCCGCCCGAGGCCACGGAGGACCCGGAGGCGCAGGCCTTGATCAAGGATATCATCGCCTGTTTTGGGGGCGCTTCGGATCGCACCGGCTCGGTCGGCGTCACCGCGGAAAAGGTTGACGCATTTTTCACGGAGCTCGCGGCCTACGCCGCGTGGGTGGGGCAGAGCTCGGCCAAGGACATCGCCATCCTGGGAGATGCGACCGACGCCGCGTGCGCCGCGCTGAAAGCCGTCCGTGCCAAGGCCGAGGACTACTACGGCCGCTGCCGGCTCGCGGCCTTTGACAGCCGCGCCACCGCGGCGCTCAACCGCGCCGAGAGCGAATATCTGGCGATCGCCGCCAAGGACCTGAAAATCACCGCCGAGGAGGTCGCCGGTTTCCCGCTGGCCCGCATCGAGGCCGGACGTCCGCTGCCTTTGGTGGAGGGGGTCAACCCCGCGTGGGCCGGGGCGCTCGCCACCTTGCAACAGGCGGTCGTCAAACCCATCTACGGCGCCGAGAAAAAGATGCTGACCGCCGAGGAATGGGCCGCGTTGAACGCCAAGTTCTCGGCCTACGAGACCTGGCTGGGCGGCAAGGCCGGCAGTGCGGTGGAAAAGCTCGGCCTGCCCCGGGTCAAGGCGGTCCTCGCCGGCCAGGGCCGCGCGGTGCTGGCCGACCTGCTCGCGCGGGACAAGGCCCTCGAGCCGGAGTTCAAGGCCATCACCGATGTCGACCGGCTGACGCACTATTACCGCGATCTGCGCGCGTTGCTGCACAACTTCGTGAATTTCGCCGACTTCTACTCGCGCGACAAGTGGGCCGTCTTCCAGGCCGGCACGCTCTACCTCGACAGTCGCAGCACGGAGCTGTGCATCCAGGTGACCGGGCCCAGCCCGCTCGCCGCCATGGGCAAGATTTACATCGCCTATGTGGACTGCAAGCGGACCGGCGGCGCCGCGATGAAGGTGGCGGCCTGCTTCACCCAAGGTGACAGCGACTACCTCTTTGTGGGACGCAACGGCGTCTTCTACGACCGTCAGGGCCGGGACTGGGATGCGGTCATCACCAGCCTGGTGGACAACCCGATCAGCCTGCGTCAGGCGTTCTGGTCACCTTACAAGAAATTTGTCCGCCTGATCGACGAGATGGTCGCCAAGCGCGCGGCGGCCGCCGATGCCGCGGCCAACGACCGCCTCGGCAAGGTCGCCGACAAGGCGGTGGATGCCGCCGCCAACGCCGCCGCCCAGAGCGCGGTCGCGGCCACGCAACCGGTGCCGCCACCCCCGCCGCCGAAGAAGCTGGATGTCGGCGTCGTCGCCGCCCTCGGCGTGGCCGTCGGGGCCATCGGCGGCGCGCTCGCGACGGTCAGCGCCAAGCTGGCCGAGCTGCACTGGTGGCAGCTCCCGCTGGTGCTCGTTGCCGTCATGCTCGCGATCTCGCTGCCCGCGGTGATCATCGCCTGGCTCAAGCTCCGGCAGCGCACGCTCGGGCCGATCCTGGAAAGCAACGGCTGGGCCATCAACGGCCGCGTGAAGATCAACATTCCCTTCGGCTCCGCCCTGACCGAGCTGGCGCGCAAGCCCGCCGGATCAAAACTTTCCCTCGATGATCCCTACGAGGACAAGGAGGCCGCGGCCCGTCGCCGGCGGTTCGCGCTGCTGGCCGTGCTCGTCGCACTCATCGCCGGCGCCATCTGGATCCGCTACAACCGCGTGCAGCAAGGGCATTACTTCTGGGAGCCCGCGCCGGTGGAAGCTCCGGTGACTGCCGCACCCGCCAGATAATAAGATAATACCAAACACCCAAAGCTTTTACACGAAGGCCGCAAGAACGCAGAGATATTTCCCATCGCAGGATCTGCTTCGCGGTCTTGGCGACCTTGGTGTAGAGTGGAGTAGTTTGAAGCGATTGGTATAAGTTTTTTTAACCACGGATTGCGCCGATGGACCCGGATGGGAGACCAACCAAACCGTTTTAAACCCAGAGCCCGCGGAGGGCACTGAGCCTGATGGGAGATTCTCTCCGTGCCCTCTGCGACCTCTGCGTTAAAAATATCCCGATCTAGTTCACGATATAGAACGGATTCGGCAGCTTGAAGATCCGCTCGCTGTAACCGCCGAGCAGGTCGCTGTCCTGGTCGCCCATGTTGAGGATGATCAGGTAGCCTTCGGCGGCCAGCTTGCGGCGGACGTCGATCTTGAAGGCCCGGGTCGATTCCGCGAAGTCGGCGGGCTTGTAGATGATCCGGGACCAGGTCTCGTAGCCGACCTGGCGCAGGTTGCGCTCGGTGGCGGGCGCGTCCTTTTCGGTCCGGCCGGTGATGAAGAACACATCCACCTTGGCGTTGACGGCGGTCTGGTAGACGGCCTGGACCGGGTAGATGGCGGTGCACTGGCCCTCGGCCACCCAGGTGTCCCAGATTTTCGGGATATACCCGTAGTCGTTGGCCTGGATGTGGCGGACGTTGCTCAGGATGGTCTCGTCGATGTCGAACACCACGGCCAGCTTCTTGCTGGTCTTGGCGCTGCGCGGGATGCCCTTGGGGATGCGTTTGACGAGGTAGGCGTTGGCCTCGGCGGCGACCTTGGCGACCTCCTTGCCGTATTGGCCCGTGGCGACATAGGCGGTGATCTGCTGCTTGAGGGTATAGAGGTTCGGCGGCTCGGTGGTTTCGACGGCCGGGAGCGAGCCGACGGCGAAGACCAGGGCCAGCCCGAGGGGAAGGAGGCGTTTCAACATGCCGGGAGAAAAACGCTCCCGCGGATAAATGCCAAGGCAGTTTAAACCACGCCAGAGCCCTTCGGGACGGTGTTCCGGCTTGGCGCGGAGCGGGGCGGTGCTAGCGTGCGGGCATGAGCCAGACTCCCGCACCGGACGAGCTTCCCCGGGATCTGAGGAACTGGGATCTGCTCCGTCGGAAGGGGAAGAAGCGCTTCATCCTCATCACGGGCGTCCTCTCCTACGGCGTGCCGATGTTCGTCGTCATGACGTTCTTGGTGAACCGCAAGTCGGAGGTGATGCCGGAACCGCTGCGGCTCGCGATTTCCCTAGTGATCTGGCTGCTCGGCGGCGCCGCCTTCGGCTGGATCATGTGGAAACTGAACGAGGGCCGGTATCAGAAGTTCCTGGCCAAGCAGGCCCCCAAGCCGTGACGCGGGGCGCAATCATCCCGGGCGGCCTCTATGCCGGGAAACGGTCGGACGGCACGGGTTATATGATCGTCAAGGTGCTGCGCGTGGACTTCGCCGTGCACATCCGGATTTACGCGGAGGATTTCAAGGAGCCGCCGCAGGGGATCAAGTCGTCCTCGCTCAAGGTCGCCCTCGGGCACGCGCCCATGTCGCCCGAGGGCTGGGGCGAGAAGCATATCCTCCTGGGCGTGGAACCCGTCACCGAGGACGAGCTGTCCGGCTATCGGGCGTATATGGGCGGGTGACCGGTCCGGCCGGGCTCACTTGAGCGAGGCCATGTCGATCACGAAGCGGTATTTCACGTCGCTCTTGAGCATGCGCTCGTAGGCGGTGTTGATCTGGTCCATGCGGATCATCTCGATGTCGCAGGTGATCTTGTGCTTGCCGCAGAAATCCAGCATTTCCTGCGTCTCGGGCAGCCCGCCGATGAGCGAGCCGGAGAAGGAGCGGCGGCGCATGATCAGGGGGAATGCCGCCACGGGCAGCGGCTGCTCGGGCGCGCCGACCAGCGTCAGGTTGCCGTCGCGCTTCAGCAGGTTGAAATAAGCGTTGAGGTCGTGGTTGGCGGAAACGGTGTCCAGGATGAAGTCAAAGCTGCCGGCATGGGCCGCCATCTGGGCCTCGTCCTTGGAGATCACGACCTCGTGGGCGCCGAGGCGCTTGCCGTCCGCGACCTTGCCGGTCGACGTGGTGAACAGGACGACGTGGGCGCCAAAGGCCTTGGCGAACTTGACGCCCATGTGGCCGAGGCCGCCCAGGCCGACGATGCCGACCTTCTGGCCCTTGCCGACCTTCCAGTGGCGCAGCGGGGAATAGGTGGTGATGCCGGCGCACAGCAGCGGCGCGGCGGCGGCGGGATCGAGGTTGGCGGGCAGGCGGAGCACGAAGTCCTCCGTCACGACGATGCTCTGCGAATAGCCGCCGAGGGTGCCGCCACCGAGGATCGGGTCCGTGCTGCCGTAGGTCATCACCATGCCGTTGCAGAACTGCTCGAGGCCCGCGCGGCATTCCGGACAGGTGCGGCAGGAATCGACGAGGCAGCCCACGCCGACGGTGTCGCCCACCTTGAACTTCTTCACGCCCTTGCCGGTGGCCGTCACCTTGCCGACGATCTCGTGGCCCGGCACGGCCGGATACTGCGTGAAGTGCCATTCATTGCGGGCAAAGTGGAGATCGGAATGGCAGACGCCGCAATATTGGATCTGGATCTGGACATCGGTGGCGCGCGGCGAGCGGCGCTCGATGGTGGCGGCGGCGAGCGGGGCCGTGGCCGCGGTGGCGGAGAAGGCTTTGACGGAGTAACAGGCAGGCTTGGCCATGGGAGGAAGCGGGTGGGTGGCGGCTACGATGCCCAATCCGGGCCGAACTGCAACCATCAGGTCTTTCTTCTTCGGTGTGATTTTGACGATCCGGCCCCTGGTGCCTGTCGGGCGACCGCACCCTGTCACCTTTCGGATCGCCGCAAACGGACGCGCAGGAGGACCAGGAGGATGAGCGCCGCGGACATCCACGGAGAAGTCGCGCCGCCTCCACCGCCGCCATTCGGCGCCGCCATGCCCCCGCCGCCCGGGGACGGGCTCGGGCTGGGCGACGGGCTCGGACTGGGTGCCGGACTGGGCGTGGGGCTGGGCGTCGGATTGGTGCTCGAGGCCGCGATAAAGGCCCCCTGGCTCTGGTTGAAATAGGTGCCCCCGCCCGACACCTCGTGCCGGACGGCCCGCACCATATACGTGAACGTGCCCGCGGGTGCGCTGAGATCGGTGAACGTTGTCGCCGTCACGGGCGAATCGGTGATCCGGGTGAACGGCCCGGCGTCGCTCGTCGCGCGATAGACATGATAGCCGGTGTCGGCGTCCGGCGAGGCGGTCCAGGACAGCTGCGGCGAGCCCCCGCCGGTCGTCACGCTCAATCCGCCCGGTGGCGCGACGACATGCATGCGCAGTGTCGGATCGCCCAGCAGCGCGATATGGATGCCGCGGGTCTGGAGGTTCACCTGGTTGGTATAGAGCGTGGTGTTGTTCTGGCTCAGCCGGATGCCGAAACCCGCGGTCTCGCCCATCGCCATGTGTTGGAAGAAAAGGTGCGGCCGGCCGGAGAAGGCCGCCGTCAGGCCGTAGTCGGGCGCCGCGAGGGCGGCCCGCATGATGTTGTCCGGCTGGCTCCAGTCCAGCAGCCAGCTGCCAAACAGCAGGTAGAAGGTCCCGCGCGCGCCCTGGTTCACGAGGTCGGTGGACCACACGTCGAAGTAGAGGCCGTGGAGGCCGAGCCCGCCGATGCTGGTGTTGCTGCCGGCGCCCGCGCCGTAGACCCACAGCCAGTCGTTCGCGGTGAGCAGGGAGATCCAGCGTTGGTCCGCCGGGCTGATGTCCTCGACATTCGCGGCCGTTATGCGGCCCGGGCCGAGCACCGCGGAGAAGGTCCGGAAGCCGGAGGCCGCGAAGGCCTCGCCGCCGAAATCGCCGAACCGGTCGCCCACCAGCGCGCGCGGCGTCACCCGCCGGATGGCTTGGCGGAAGTCGTGGTCCTTGCCCAGATAGCGGCGGAGCAGGTCGGTCTCGCTCCCGAACGAGGGCATGTCCGCGAAGTCGACGCGGCCGACCATCAGTCCCACGTCCGAAGGAATCTGGTTCTGGTCGAACACGCCGTCGCCGTTCGCATCGGTCCAGGTGCCGGCCATGTCGCCGTAGAACACGTCCGCGGGCAACGGCCGCCCGCCGTGGCCGTCGACGTCGAGGTTGCCGGATTTGGCCACGGGCACGTGGCCGAGCAGCAGCACGGCGCGGGCGTTCGCCGGGTCCTCGTTGTAGGCGCCGCGGATCACCTCGCGCACGGCGGCGGGTGCGTCGCCGCGGCCGACGTCGCGGCGGGCCACCGTCCAGCCGTCGCCCGTGAGGTCGCTGATCAGTTGGGCGATCTCGGCCGTGAGCGCCCCGGCGATGCTGCTGTCCACGACAAGGATGACTTTTCCGCGGGAATCGACGACCGGCAGGTCGATGCCGGAGGCAAGGTAGCCGTAGCCGGTCAGGAGCGGGGATTGCCGGACAATCTGATATTCGTAAAGGCGGCCCACCGTCACGTTCGTGTCGACATAGCTCGTGCTGATGGCGGGCAGGTTGATGAGCGGCGTCCAAACGGTGGCGCCGGCGTCCTTGCGGGACACGGCGTAGCCGGTGGCGCCGGAAGAGAGCGGGCCCGTCGTCCAGGAGATCGTGATTTGCGGGGGCGAGGCCTGCACCGTGGCGCTGGCCTGCACCGCGTAGGACGTGTCGAGCGCGGCCCCGGCCCACGTCGGGAACGAGAGCACCAGCACAAGCCAGCCCGCAACGCGAAGACGACGGGACGGACGGCGGGAGACTGGCATGTCCATGGGCATGGCAGATGGGCGTGGACACGGATAAACCGCGATGAGTGGGTTGGACCGGGTGCGCCGGCCGTAGTGCCGCCGGTTGCGCTTATTTTCCGTCCGGCACAACCAACCGCCAATCAACAACTGACGAATCTTACGCCTGCTTTTTCGGTTTGAAGCCCCTGACTTTGACGACCCGGCCCTTGGCGTCGCAGGTCGTCCACCCGCGGCATTACTCGTCGTCGGCTGCGCCGCCGCCGCCCGATGCGCTGATGTCCTCCTGCTTGATCCGGTCCACGTTCATGCGCTCGACCTTGCCGCGGATCGTCTTGATGAGCTCCTCGAGCTCCGGCGGCTCCTTCATGAAGCGCAGCGGGTTCGAGCGGGCGACAACGAAGGTCTTCAGGTAGGGACTGACAAAGCCCTTGGCCTTCAGCTTGGCCACGGCCTCGGCGACCTTCTCGTCGAGCTCCAGCAACATCGTGGCGTGTTTCTCGTGGGTCTTGAGCGCTTTCGTCAGGGAGTCGTCGGCGAACGAGGTCAAACGCCGGACGAACGAGTTGTAGACGCCGCCGCTGAAGCGGGGCTTCTGCTCGTAGCAGAGGCCCATGGTGATGAGCGACGCCTCCTCGAAGTAATAAGCGAAATCCTTCTCGGCCTTGCTGGCGCTGTCCTCGAGCAGGTTCCGGAAGATGCGGATGACCTCGAGGGACTTGTCCTTCAGGTTGTGGGCCTTCTCGGTGTTGAGGGCCAGGATCTGCCAGGCGACCTCGCGCTTCGGGACGACGAGGGCGGTGATGGACTTCGCGCCCAGCCGGCGCATGGCGGCGAGGCGGTGACCGCCGTTGGGCGTCCAGAAGCCGCCCTCCGGCGCCGTGATGGCGATGATCGGGTCGAGGAACATGCCGGTGCGGTCGATGACGTCGGCCAGCTTCTTGTGGTGCATGTCGGACACGTCGCGCTGGAAGGGCGTCGGCTCGACCGCGGCGATGGGCAGCACGGCCAGCAGGAGCGGATGCTTCCCGATGGGCTCGGCGTATTGGCCGACGACCACACCGCCGGCGCGCTCGACGGCCGCCTTGGTCTCGAGGGCGACGCCGGTCAGCTCGCCCAGCAGGGCTTCGGCGGCCTCGGCGCCGCGGGTGTTGGCCTTGGCTTTCCGCGGACGCTTCTTGGGGGGAAGGCGTTTCAGGTTACTTTTCGGCATGAGCTAATTGAACACAAAGCAGCTAAGAAACGAAGGGATTTTTAAACCCCGAGATCGCAGAGACCACGGAGGTAATCTTCTCTGGGCACTCTGGGTCCTCGGTGTTAAAGCGATGGGGAAGGTTGACGGTTTGAGTCTCACAAGGCGACTCTAACAGCAGGCCCTGACAGCCCTATGTCAGGAGCTGTGGGGTCGGGGCTGAGTTTTGCTCGAACGTTTGGGTGAGTTGCGGCTGATTGATGACCGGGCCACGCGGCTGCCGTTTGCAGCGAGGAGATCCTGGCCCATGAAAAACGACGAAGCGCAGCAGCGCGAAGATGGCCAAGCCGCAGGTTTGGCCCGGAGTCCCGGTCTAACGGGACGGAGGGTGAGAGAGTCGGGTGCCCCATCAGGGCGGAATCGCTCACAGTTACCGCCGATTCATAATATCCGGCGTCAGCGCGTGATGCTCGATAGTGATCTTGCCCGGCTTTACGGCGTGACCACCTCACGGCTTAACGAAGCGGTGAAGCGCAATGCCGACCGCTTCCCGGCCGACTTTCGCTTCCAACTCACCCGCGAGGAATCCCTCCGTTTGATATCGCAAATTGCGATATCAAGTTCTGAAGGCACTGATAATCAGTCTGATGCTCCGAACTCATCGCAAATTGCGATGAGTTCCCGGAAGCATCGCGGTGCGGCTTACTTGCCTTGGGCATTCACCGAGCACGGAGCGTTGATGGCAGCGACAGTGCTCAAAAGTTCGCGGGCGGTGCAGATGAGTTTGTTTGTGGTCAGGGCGTTCGTTCAGATGCGCGAGGAACTCCAGGCTCATGCGACGGTGTTCAAGCGCCTCGTGGAGATTGATAAGAAGCTCGTGACGCACGACGTGATTCTGCGCGATGTCTACGAAAAGCTCCGGCCTTTGCTCAACCCGCCGGAGAAACCGACGAAAGAGCTGGGGTTTCATACGCTGTTGAAGAAGCCCAAGCGCTAAAAGGCGGAAGGCAAGAATCGGGGCGTAAAGCCCCTCCTACAGTTGGAGACCCGCCTCAATCCCGGTCGGTGATCAGCCCGAGGCGGGCGATCCGGTCGATCAGCTGCGGGTAGGACAAACCCGCCTTCAGGGCCGACTGGGCGAAGTCCTCGTCGGGGGCGAGGATGGGATTCGGGTTCGCCTCGATGAAGTAGACCTCGTTCTGCGCGGTCAGCCGCAGGTCGAGCCGCGCGTAGCCGTCGATCGTCAGCAGGCGGTAGATGCGCTTGCAGACCGCCTCGATGTTCCGCACCACCGCCGGATCCAGGCCGGTGGCGAAGCGGTTTTCCAGGCCCCAGCGCTCGCGGTAGGCCTCGTCCCACTTCGCCTTGTAGGTGGCGATCTTCGGCTCGTCGGGCGGCACCTCGCGGAAGACCAGCTCGCGGATCGGGAAGACCTGGAGGCGGTGGTTGCCCATGATGCTGACGTAGAGCTCGCGGCCCTCGATGTATTCCTCGGCGATGACGTCGCCGTCCAGCTTCTCGTGGATGAACTGCACCCGTTCCTGGAACTGCCCGTCGTTCTCCACGAACGAGGCCTGCGAGATGCCGTAGGAAGCCTCCTCCTTGAGCGGCTTCACCAGGATGGGGAAGCGCAGCCGCTTCGGCCGCGCGCTGCGCTTGCCGCGCGGGATGGTGACGAAGGCGGCGGTGGGGATGCGGTGGTAGCTGAGGATTTTCTTCGAGATGCCCTTGTGCTTGCACAGGACCAGCCCCGACGGGCCGCAGCCGGTGAAGGGGATGCCGAGCATCGCGAGGAACGACACGATGTGCTGGTCAAACGTGGGGTTGTTCCGGAAGGTGTCGGCGAGGTTGAAGATCACATCCGGGCTGAAGGTCTGGAGCTTCTGCCGCAGCAGATCGGGATCGTCGAAGATCGCCAGGTGCTCGTGGGTGTGCCCGAGCTCGTCGAGCGCGGCCAGCACGCCGGCCTCGGTCTTCCAGTCGTCCGTCTTCAGCTCCGGCCCCAGGTCGGCGTCGATGGCCGTGGGCTGACCGGTGTCGAACAGGGCGAGGACTTTCAGTCTCTTGGCCATGGCGTCACTTGGTGCGTTTGAATTTTCCCGTGAAGAGGTAGTTCATGACGAGCGTCGTGATGTAGGCGGCCACGGGCAGGTCCGGCGCCGGGCCGCCGGACGGGAGGTGCAGGCCGAGCTGGTCGCAGCGCTCGATCAGGCGGGCGAGCAGCTTGTTGACGCGGTAGCGTTTCTCGTTCGTCGGCTCGCACACCGCGTCCAGCAGTTCGCGGCGCCGCGCGCGGAGGTAGCGCGAGGCCGCCAGGGCCCGGCCGGCGTCGGGCGCGCCGGTGAAGAGTTGGCGCAGGTCGCGGTCGTAGAAATCCGGGTAGGTGTCCTCGTAGAGCTTCCGCTTCCGCGCGTAGTGGGTCTTCAGCTTGACGTTGAGGCAGTCGAAGTCCTTCACCCGGTAACCCGGCTGGTAGGGCGGCATCCGGCCGGCGAGCGACCCCATCAGCTCCTCGACGTATTCGAGTTTCTGCAGGGCCTTCCAGCCCTTGAAGCGCTCGCGCCAGTCGAGTCCCGGCGTCAGCCACACGGCGAAGGTCTCGGCGAAATCCTCGTCCGGGTGGCTCTGCGCATACCAGTCGTCGAGGTGCACGACGTAGGAATGGCTGTAGGGCCGCGGCCGGTAGGAGTCCGGCGTCGTGTCGGTGGAGGTCAGGCCGAACACGCGCTGCCATTTCCGTTTCCGGGTCAGCTGGTAGGCGTAGGCATAGGCGTGGGCCGCCTCGTGGCGCATGAGCCGCATGAACCACTCGGGGCTCTCGCCCTCGACCTCGAGCATCATCGTCCGCTCCAGCCGGCGCAGGCGCTCGTGCGTCAGGAAGAACGGGACGAAGATGGCCGGGATGCCGACGGGCACGAACCACTCGTCGCCGACGTGGCAGGGCGGATGGAACACCAGGCCCTTCGCCGTCAGCTCGTCATACAGTTGCTGCACCAGCGCCGCGAGCGGCGTGCCCGCCAGGGTCAGGCCGAGCTGGGAGATCTTTTTGTCGAGCAACGCCTCGTCGCCCAGATCAGCCCACGCGGTGGTTTCCATCGGCCGAGGGTAGGGGCGGCGCCCGGCGGCTACAAGCCAGCAACCGGCGGAGGACGGAGGACAGATGACGGAGGACGGAGAACTGAAGACCGGTCAATCTCACGCGAAGGTGCGGGCTAGTCGCGCTGCAGGATGCCCTTCAGGTCGGGGCCGATCGGGACCGAGGTGTGCTCGTGGATGATCTTCCACGAGCCGCCTTCCAGTTTGAGCACCCAGGTCAGCCGATTCTGCATGCTGCGCAGTTCGGTCCCGGCGGCGGAGATCGCCGCATAGATCACCCGGGCCGTGAGGGAGGCCAGGTCGCCGGTGACGGTGGTCTGCAGGCGATCGAAGGTCACTGCCACGCGCTCCTCGCCCAGGGACGAGAACCACTGCTCGATCACCTGGCGCCGGGCTTGCTCGCCCTCATAGGACCACACGCCCCAGGTGTCGAAGACGCGGGCCGAGGGATGGTAGAGGCCGAGGAAGGCGGCGACGTTCTTCTCATGGACGGTGCGCTGGTAGTTCTCGCAGACGCGGGTGAGGCGGGGATCGATGTCACTCATGCGAATTCGTGTTTTTCCGAAACAAGCAGCCCTTCGTCCTGCAGGCGAATGCAATCGGCGGAGGGGGAGGGCGCCGCCGGATCGGGGAAGAGCGATCGGAGCGCGGGGCTCACATCGTCCAGAGCGTCAGGCCCCGCAGGTTTTTCCGTCCGGCGCGCCGGGCGAAGACGAGGCTGGCCAGATAGCCGGTCACGATGCAGGTGAGGATGGCGATGAACGCGTGGAAGAAGACGCTGGTCGCGGTGTGATACTGCACCCACCACGTGAGCAGCAGGCTGCAGCCGGCCCACCCGGATTTGCGCTTGTTTGACGACCGGTTCAAAATCACGTTCCTGGGCATGCGACGCCGGATCAAAGTCTGCACCGGGTCCTGAAGCTTCCCCTGGCGCAAACCACCCTATGAATCGTCGTGACTTTCTCACCAGCGCGGCCGTGGCCATGGCGGCCGGCTCCGCCGCCCCGCAAAACCTGTTCGCCGCCGACAACAAGGCGGACGGGATGAATTACGCCCCCGTGGGCAAACCGAATGCCGTCGTGAAGCCGGGCGAATTCGTCTTCGCCGCGGCGCACCTCGACCACGGCCACATCAACGGCATGAGCAACGGCCTGACCGAGGCCGGCGCGACGTTGAAGTGGGTTTTTGATCCGGACGAGAAGAAGACCAAGGCGTTTCGGGAGAAATATCCCCAGGCCAGGGTCGCCCGGTCCCTGGATGAGATCCTGTCGGATCCCGAGGTGCACCTGGTGGCGTCGGCGGCGGTCACGTCCGAGCGGGGCCCGCTGGGCTGCCGCATCATGGAGGCGGGCAAGGATTACTTCAGCGACAAGGCGCCCTTCACCACGCTCGAGCAGCTGGCGCAGTCAAAGGCCGTGGTGGCGCGCACCGGCCGGAAGCACATGGTTTATTTCGGCGAGCGGTTGCACAATGAATCCGCCATGTATGCCACCGACCTCGTCCAGCAGGGGGTCATCGGCCGCGTCGTGCAGGTCACCTCCCTCGCGCCCCACCGCCTGAGCGCGGCCACCCGGCCGGCCTGGTTTTTCCAGCGGGCGAAGTATGGCGGCATCCTTTGCGACATCGGCAGCCACCAGTTCGAACAGTTCCTCGCCTACACCGGCGCGACCGATGCCACGGTGACGCAGGCGCTGATCGGGAACTTTGCCAACCCGAACTACCCGGAGCTCGAGGACTACGGCGAGGCCTCGCTGGTCGGCAACACCGGGGCGTCGAACTATGTCCGGGTGGACTGGTATACCCCCGACAGTCTCGCCACCTGGGGCGACGGCCGGACCTTCATCCTGGGCACGAAGGGTTTCATCGAGCTGCGCAAATACATCGACATCGCCCGGGACACGACGGGCAATCATGTCTATCTGGCCAACGAGAAGGGCGTCGCCCACATCCCCGTGGAGGGCAAGGTCGGTTACCGTTTCTTCGGCGAGTTCATCCTCGATTGCCTGAACCGCACGGAAAAAGCCATGACGCAGGCCCATGCCTTCAAGTCGGCGGAACTGGCCCTGCTCGCCCAGAATGCCGCCAAGCGCCTGACGGCCTGAATGGCCGGCGGGTGCGTCCTGGCCGGCCTCGAATCAGGCGGTGTTGGCCTTGGCCAGGCGCATCGGCGCCAAACAGGCGCGACGGGGCGATGAAGGGTGCGACGGCCGCGGTGCCGGTCGCGGCCCGGCAAAAATCACGACGCGAAATCACCAGGGAACGAGGAGGGCGGGAGGGCATTGGGGGAGGGGCGTTAAAACGCAACGAACCAGCGCGGGGTGACATCAGGTTGGGGCGAAACCTTTCCTGTCGCACGCTTTTCTTCGGCAAAACGACCCGGCCGGAATCACGGCCGGCCCGGCGCAGGCACGGGCGTCCAGGCACTGTCGGGATCGAATTCGGACAGGGCCGCGACCTTGGCGGCCGGGTCCGGACCAAGGTTGGCCTGGTAGACCCGGCCCTGCTGGTTGACGATGAAGGTCATGACGCCCGATTCGCCCCACATGCCCGGATACGCGACCAAGGCAAAGCCGGCGATCATGTTCCCGTTGATGATATAGTTGTAGGCCCCGCCGGGAGCATGAGGGCCCTGTTTGGTCAGGATCTTGAATAGATAACCGTGAAACGGCTGGGGCGCCTCGCCCGGCTTGCGCGGACCGTAACCCTCGGCGCGGGCGCTCGCCACCAAGGGCCCGAACGGGCTCGGCTCCTCACCCGGGGCGGGTTCCCAGAATAATCCGTCCTTCTGCCCGGGAGTGCTCTTGATCTTCTGCGCGTATTTCAAAACCCCGCTGTTGTCGCGGTCCTGGCCGGCGTATTCGCGCTGGGCCTCGACGTAGGTGCGGCAGACGCCGATCGCGACGAGCTCGTTCCCGCCCACCCGCCGGTTGATGATCTCCTCCTTGCCGGCGAGGGTGTCGAAGAACCACTTTCCGTCCTGGCGGACGAGCGGGATGGGGAAGGGCCAGTCCTGGGCGCCGATGTTGAGCACCATCTTGTCGGGGCCCTCGGCCGAGAGCCGGCAGAGTTGACCGAGCGCCTTGGCAAAGTCCGCGAATTCCTTCGCATCCTGCACCTTGTCCCCCGAGATCAGCTCGTGGCCGTGCGGCCCGAAGATTTCGTGCAGGGTGGGTTTGTCGTGGTCCCGGGTCGCGGCGAGGAGGGCCTTCACGGCCTCGTCGGGCGAGGCGAACTGGCGCTGGGGCGCGGCGGCGGCGGGCGGCGCGACCGGCTCCGCGGCCGCCATGCTGTTCCCGAAAACGAGCGCGGCGCCGAGGAGTCCGGCGAGCAGGTGGAATCGTGAATCGGTTTTCATGGGCGCGGGTGCCGGGAAAGTCAGTTTGGCTGGCGGCGCGGGTCGCGCTTGTCATTCGACGCCGGCTCCGAACGCGCGGCGGGTGGATTTGGATGCGCGGCGGGTGCGCTTTGCACCTGTTGCCGGCTGGACTGGCCGCGCTGGCTGGCGTCGCGGGCGTCGCTGCCCCGGCTGTAGCCCCCAAACACGCTCGTGGGCGGCGCGGCGGGACGGGCGGCGGGCGGCCCATGGTTCACCGCCGGAGGAGCAGCATAGCCGCGGGGATCCGGCCGCACATTCGCGGGCGGGTTTCCCCGGCGATAATCGGGTGCGGGCGGCGGGCTGGGCGCCTGGCTCTCAGGCACCGTGCCCCGGGAGATAGGACGCGGGTGATTGATCGGCGGACGGACTCGATCGGGTTCGCGCGGAGGCTCCCGGTGTTGCCCGGGATTCGGCTGCCACGTGTGTCCGACGGGCGGGCGCCTGTCCCGGCCCTGATCTCGATCCCGGCCCTGATCATGATCGCGGTCCCGGTCGCGATCGTGGTCTCGATCCCGGTCCCGGTCATGGTCCCGGTCGCGCCACGGCGGGTGGCGGTAGTCGCGGTTATGTTCCCAATCGCCGACCCAGATGCCGTGATGGTCCCAATCGAGATCGCAGTTGAGCCAGCCTCCCACCGGGAAGCCCACGCCGAAGGTCACCCAGACGGCATCAGCCGGAACCTGCTCCTCGTAAACCACCACGGGATCGTAGCGTGGCACATAGATCATGTCGGGCCCGGCGGGCACGATGCGGATTTCGGTGCCGTCCATGATCACCTGTTGCTGCGGCGTGTTCCGGAGGGTGCCGGCGGCCAGCGCCCGGGCGCGCAGCTGCTGGATCGATTTCATCACGTCGGCCGGCTGGAGGCGGAAGGCCTGGCCGGCCTGCTGCGTCCAGGGAAGGTTCTCGTCCATCCATTGCACGATCTCGGGATAGTGGGCCAGCGACTTGACGCTCTCATCCCAGGGCTGGCGGTCCAGCAGGGCGGGGTTGCCGTTTCTCCTGAGAAAGTCGGCCGCATCGACGATGTCATCGGGCACGGTCGCGGCCGGCAGGATCAGCGCCACGAGGGCATCCGGATAGAGGGCGATGGGGGCGAAAATATCGTCGAGCTCCTCGGGCGAACGCAGGGCCGAGGCGGGCACATTGTAGGCAAGCGGTGACGGGGCGGGCTCGGTGTAGTAGGGCGCCTGGGCGCAACCTGCGAGGGTGGAGCCGAGCGCGAGGATGGTCAGGAAGGAAACTCCCACCTGCGGCCGGAGCAAGGTGATCACAGGCTTCTCGGCCAGCCTCTGACGTTTCATGCCGCACGGTGTCCCAACAACCGGACTGCGTCAAATCCGGCCTTTTGGCCGGCCGGCGGGTAGTGGGTCAGTTTGATGTAGGTCGGGCTTTAGGCCAAACACCCAAAGCTTTTACACGAAGGCCGCAAAGAACGCAGAGATATTTCCCATCGCAGGATCTGCTTCGCGGCCTTGGCGACCTTGGTGTAGAGTGTAGTAGGGAGTGGTTTCAAAGCTCGGAAGGGGACCACTAAAAGGATTCCGCCAACGGCGGAATCTACTTTCATCGCTCCGGCTAGCACTACTCCGTTAGGTTCCAACACACCCCGTCGCTCCGCGCCACCCCTCTCCAGAGGGGATTATCGCCGGCGTTGGTTTGGATCCCCTCTGAAGAGGGGTGCCCGTCAGGGCGGGGTGTGTCGCTCGAGGCATCATATACCTAACGGAGTAGTGCTAATCGCCTCCGCCGCCAGGTTCAGGGGGCGGCTGATCGCCGCCCTTTCTGCCCGCGATCAGCGGGCCCCTGAAACCCACCGCGCAGGAGATCAGCCGGAGCGGTTTCTGTGGATTTCACCCTTGGTGAAATCTCATTAATGGTTCTTTTTTGAAGGTTTGAAGGCACTCCCTAATGGGCACTAATCGGCACTCATGTTCAGGCCGGGGGCAGGTGGGGCGTGCCCCGGGCACCGTGCCAGAAACGCAGCACATAGACCGCGTCGGGGTTACGATGAACTTCGTAGATGATCCGGTAATCGCCGTGCAAGACCTCGCGCACGGCCGGGTCGCCGGCTTCGGGCACCATGCGGCCGCGTGCGGGGAAGGGATCGATGGCCAAGGCGGCGTCAAGGAGGGCGTGGCCGAAGGCGCGGGCCCGGTCGGGACTGTCAGTGGCGATCCGGCGGACGATGCCGCTGAGGTCTTCGATCGCCTGCGGGGTCAGGATGACGGAGAGGCCCATGTGTCTACAAGTTTGCGAACTTGCTCGACGGGCTGGCCTTCACCGCGGCGGACTTGAGCGCGAGCTGCCTCGATGCCGGCGCGCAGCTCGATCTCCCGGGCGATCTCCCGGAGGGGAGTGTCGGGGGGCAGCTGTTGCACGATTTCGATGGCGAGTTCGCGGTTGCTCACGTCGGAAAGCTAGTCGGGCAGGGCGGAGATTCAACCTCGGATTTGGCTCACGCCAAGGCGCGGAGACGCAAAAAGGAATGTCACGTATTACGGGACAGGTGGTTTGGGGCGGAGAGCATTTTTTGCGGCCCGCCCGGCGGCCGGTCAGACCAGCTCGGGGGAGACGTGCCAGCGCACGGCCCACGCGCCGCCGCCCCGGTCCAGCCGGAGCACGGCGCACTTCTTCAGCACGAAGCGCGGCGGCGCGGCCTTCCCGGTCACCAGCAACGACGCCAGGGCGCTCAGGTGCGGCTCGTGGCCGACCACCGCCACCGGCCGGCGCAGGGCGAGGAGTTTTTTGACGATGGAATCGGGGGAGTCGCCGGGCCGGAGGCCGGAGACCGTAGTGAGCCGGGCCTTGGCCTTGAGCCGTTTGGCCAGCAGGACGGCGGTGTCCGCGGAGCGCCGCAGCGGGCTGTGCCAGATTTCCCCGGCCTCGAAGGCCCCGGAGCCGCGCAGGAAACGGCCCAAGGCACGGATCTGGCTCCGACCCTTGGCGCTGAGCGGTCGGGCCGCATCGTCGTCGCCGTCCAGGGCATGGGCGTGGCGGATCAGGTAAAGGTGCATGGGGGAGCGACGGTAGTAGTCCGGCCGGCTCCGGCAAGCCGCGCAATGTTACAACCCCGACACATTCGCCCGACGGGGCCGGTTGAATCACCCAGCGCGGGCGGAGGAGGCAGGTTTTTTTAACCACTAATCCACACTAATGGACGCTAATGAAGGAAGCCTTGGATCCTCGGATTGGTTCACGCAGAGGCGCGGAGATGCAAAGGAGACGGGGAAACCTTTAACCACTAATGGGCACTAATCGGCACTCATGTTCAGGCCGGGGGCAGGGATCGGAAACCTGAAAGCTGAAACCTGAGACCTGAGGGAATGGTTCAGGCGAAGACGCGGAGACGCGAAGTAACAAGACCAGAAACTTGACGGAGCGCTGCGCGGCGACGGTGGCAGCGCAGGCTTCCGTCGTGGCGGAGGAGTCCGGGATCGGCTTGAAATTTCCCGGCCGGGCCGTTTTGGGGTGACTCGATTTAGGCGCCTTTTTTCAGGCAGTCTTCCAGTTTGGCCGCCGGGCCGCGGCAGGCTAGGTTGCCGCGTGAGCTGTGACTTCCTTCCCACGTCCCGACGCCCGGCCTCACCCCGCGGTCGCTCCCCGGCTACCCGGGGTGTTCCCCCCGGCACCCCCAAGGTGAGCCGAAGGATAGCCGAGTTATAGCTGTCCGACAGCGCCGGTCTACCCGTAGGGACTACGACGGGACTACGGCGGAACTATGGCGGAAGCATGGCCAAACCCACCGCAAGCAACCCATGGCAAAATTCACCCTCTCACCCGCCCTCGCCAGCCTGTCCGGCAGTTTCGGCAACCTGGTCTTCAAGCAATACCGCAAGGACAAGCGCGGCGGGGTGGTGAGCCTCAAGCCCGACATGAGCAAGGTGAAGCCCTCGGCGGCCCAGCTGGCCCGGCGCGAGCTGATGCGCTCGGCCGGCTTCTTCCACCGGCGCGTGCTGGCCGACCCGGTCCTGTTGCGGAAATACACTGCGATCGCGCGGCGGCGGCGGATCAACCTGTCCGCCGCCACGATGGGCGACTATATCCGCCAGGGTGGCAAGCCGGCGCAGTGATCCAGGCCCGCCCGGCTAGTGGGTCAGATTGGTTTCTTCCCTGTTGTAGGTCGGGGTTTATCCCCGACAGGTCGCGTGGCATGTCGGGCCTAATCCCAAACACCCAAAGCTTTTACACGAAGGCCGCAAAGAACGCAGAGATATTTCCTCTCGCAGGATCTGCTTCGCGGTCTTGGCGACCTTGGTGTAGAGTGCAGTAGCTTGAGGCGATTGGTATAAAGCCCGACCTACCTCAAACTGAGCCACCCCCCGTTTTTCTTTCGTGCGTCTCTCTTCCCGACCGCTTACGCTCTTTCAAAAGCCTCCCCGCCTGCCCCCACGCCCCGGTTCACCAGCCTGTTTCTCCTGCCCGCCATGAGCACACCCGCCCCTGCCTCTATCCGCGGTGTGCGCCGCCTGTTCGGCGCCGCCTTTGTTCTGTTCACTTCCGGCCTCGCGACGACCCTGGCCGCCGCCGGCCCGTCCGGCCCGACCCCTGAGCCGGGCGACGTGCGCATGGTCGGGGCGGTGGATTTTCCCGTGACCTGCGCACCGTCCGCCAAGCCGGAGTTCATGCGCGGCGTGGCGCTGCTGCATTCCTTCTTCTACGAGGAGGCGCGCCGGGTCTTCACCGCCGTGGCGGAAAAGGATCCCGCCTGCGCCATGGCGCAATGGGGCATCGCGATGACCTGGTGGCACCCTATCTGGGCGCCGCCGACCCCGGACGAAATGCGCGCGGGCAAGGCGGCCGCGGACAAGGCGATGGCCCTGGCCGCCGGCACCGACCGCGAGCGCCGCTTTATCACGGCGCTGAACGCCTACTACAACACGGCCGAGAGCCTCGACCTCGGCCCGACCGGTCAGTCCTGCCACGGGCCGGTGGGCCCGCGCGACCGGGTCGTCGCCTATGAGAAGGCGATGCGCGAGCTCTTCGCCCGGTATCCCGATGACTTCGAAACCCGCACCTTCTACGCGCTGGCGGTCCTCTCGGTCGGCTACGCCACCCCGACCGACGCCACGCTCGCCAACCAGTTGAAGGCCGCGGAAATCCTCGAGGAACTTTGGCGGAAAAATCCGCGCCATCCGGGGGTCGCGCACTACCTGATCCATTGCTACGACTATCCCTCGCTGGCCACGCGCGGGCTGCCGGCCGCCCAAGCCTATGGTTCCATCGCGCCCTGGGTGCCGCACGCGCTGCACATGCCCTCGCACATCTACACGCGCCTGGGCATGTGGGATGAGGCCGTCGTCGCCAACCAGGACTCCAGCGCCGCCTCGCGCGCCTACGCGGCCAAGCGCCACCGCGCCGCGACCGAAGCAGAGGAACTGCACGCGCTCGATTACATGGTCTACGCCTTCCTGCAGGAAGCGCAGGACGCCAAGGCGAAGGAGGTGAGGGACTTCGTCGGCACCGTGAGAAAAACCAACCCGGAGCTGGAATTTTCCGCCGCGTATGCGCTGGCCGCCGTGCCTTCCCGCTATGCGCTCGAACGCAACGCGTGGGCGGAGGCGGCGGCGCTGCCCGTGCCGGAGCTGCCGCATTGGGCCAGGTTTCCCTTCATGGAGGCCCTGATCGAATACGCCCATGCCATCGGCCGGGCCCGCAGCGGCGACCTGGCCGGGGCGCGCCAGGCGATCGCCCGGATGCGGCAGCTCGCCGATGCGACGACCGACGCCAAATTCGATTACTACCGCATGCATCTCGAGCTGCAGTTGATGGCCGCCGGGGCCTGGGTGATGTTCGGCGAGGGCAAAAAGGACGGGGCGATCGACCAGTTGCGCCACGTGGCCAAGGCGGAGGACGACCTCGGCAAGAGTCCCGTCTCGCCCGGGGCGCTCGTGCCGGTGCGCGAGCAGCTGGGGGACATGTTGCTGGCAACCGGCCAGCCGCGGGAGGCGCTGGCGGCGTTTGAAGCCGCGCTCAAGATCTACCCGGCACGTTACCGGGGTTTGTATGGCGCGGGACTGGCGGCCGAACAGGCCGGGGACCGGGAGAAGGCGCGGCTCTACTATGCCAGACTGGCCGCGCTGACGGCGAAGGGGGACGGCGGGCGGAGCGAGCTGGCGCACATCCGCGGCTATCTGGCCGCGAACCACCCGGAGACGGAACCGGTCAAGGTGGCCGACGCCCGGAACTGAACCGCCCCGGTCGGCTGCAAAAGGCGCAAGAGGATTTGGGTAGTGGGTCAGTTTGATGCAGGTCGGGCTTTATACCAATCGCCTCAAGCTACTACACGCTACACCAAGGTCGCCAAGACCGCGAAGCAGATCCTGCGATGGGAAATATCTCTGCGTTCTTTGCGGCCTTCGGGTAAAAGCTTCGGGTGTTTGGTATAACGTATTACGTTACCAGAGCCCGAGGCCTCAGGGGTGTATCGGGCATGGCCCGGCCGCTCCTGCCGGTCAGGCCTTGGCGGCCAGCCGGACAAAATCCTCCGGGGTCACGGCCTTCACGGGGGACCGGCGGAAATTGGCGGTGTTGCGGGTGACGATGTGGGTGGCCCCCGCGCCTTCGGCGGCTGCCGCAATTAGCGCGTCCTCGAAGTCCGCCATGGGAAAGGCCAGGGCGCGTTTGACCTCGGTATTGTCCAGCCGGGCTATGTCCGTGCCCTCAATCAGGTCGGCGATGAATTCGCGTGCTTTGGCTGGCCCGGCTGACCGTCCGACCAGATAGGAGAAGGTCGCCAGTGAGTGGACGGCCAGAAGACCGGAGCCGGGATTGTTGAGGCACCAGGCCACCGTGGCTCCGCTGGCTACATGCAAGCCTGGACGGCGCAGGGCGACGTCAACCAGCACGTTGGTATCCAGCAACGGCCGCATGGTCAGCGCATGTGCTTGGCGACAATCGCCGCCACCCGCTCGTCTTTGAGCGCGGTTGGGTCGAGTTTAAAGGCGCCCTGCCACTTGTCGAGGAAGCGCTCGCCGGCATCGGCCGCGGTCAGGCGGTTCAGGTGGTTCTCCACCACCCAGGAGAGCGGAACCTTGCGGCGGCGCGCCCAGAGCTTGCCCCGTTTGACGGCGGCCTTGTCCACATAAAGGGTGAGCTTGGTCTTCATACGTGGGAAACAAATGCTTACGTAAGCAGAGTCAAGCCGCGCTTTTCCGTCCGGGTCCGGCCAGCCGGGCGTGTTTTCAAACCCAACCAATACCCGTTTCCTGTCATTCTGAACGAAGTGAAGTTCCGAGCGCAGCGACATCCTCATCCATGCGTTCGCTCGCGATATGGTCTTCGCTGCCGTGGATCCTTCGCTGCGCCCAGGATGACAAACCGGGTTTGAAAACACTCCCTAAAAGAAACAGTATGGCCAAACCCCGGCGTCACGCGGCCCGGGCGATCCGCCGGCCGCCTATTCGTTGCGGACGCGAAAGCTGATCGTCCTGGCCAGTTTATCGTTCACCCATATCTCGATCTGCCAGTTGCCGGTGGGGTCGCCGGGATCGAACCAGAAGGAATGGATCACCGCGGTCTCCGAGGTCCTGGTCTTCTCTGACGAAATAGTGGTGCCGGGTTTTTCGGGATTCGTCTTGGCCAGGTCACCTGTCACCTGATCGGGTGGGGCGGGAAGGTGAAAGACAAATTGATATTCGAACGGAACGTTGGCGGCCGACGTCGTGATCTCGAAGCCCCAGCGGTAGCCCGTAGCCTTGAATTTTCGCACCAGGTCGGTGGTTTCCGCCACCAGGGAGGAATTGCCGTCCTTGTCTTCGCGCAGGACGCCGAAGCGGATGCGGAAAGCGGCGGAGTCGTCGGTGGCGCGGGCGAGCGGGGCAAGGGCGAGGCAGGCGCCGAGCAGCAGGAGGGTGGGGTATTTCATGCGGTCGCCCAGGGACACGGGCGACCGCGGCAGAATCGGGCCGTCCCAACCCAGCGTCAAACCAACTCGCGCCAGAACTTGGCGTTGGCTTGTCGGGCCGAAGCGTTGGCGAAGGCTGATCTTGGGCTGGGTGGCGTGTCTGGGGCGGGGATTGGAAACCTGAGACCTGACGGAGCGCCTGGCGCGGAGATGGCGGAGCAAACCTGAGACCTGAGGATTGGCTCAAGCAAACGCGCACCGTTGCCCGCTGCTGTGGGCCCGGTGTTTGTCCCGAGAACTCCGCGCTCCGCCGGATTCACGGGCATACGAAGGGCGCGAAGGCGGGCCGGGTCGGTTCCGAGCCGAGAAGGGGCAGCGGACAGATTCAAGAGCAGCGCGAATTCACTCTCGAAGTGGAGCTCGAGAATGGCCGCCGAGGAATCAGGCGAGACAGCCCAACGATTGATGCCGGCAACCCTGCCAAGGCAGATGCCTTCCTCGCCGCCATATTCGCCTGCCAGAATCAGGATGCGATGGCCCTCCAAGGAACACGAAGTTTTCATGTGGCAACCATACCAGATCCAGACCTGCAAAGTGTTCCATTTTGGAACAAACGGCTTTTTTTTTGGCCAATAGGCTGGGCAGGCAGGGATGGTCTCACGCAGAGGCGCAGAGGCGCAGAGGCGCGGAGACGCAAAGGAGACAGGAAAACTTTTTAACCACTAATGAACGCTAATCGGCACTAATTTTGGAGCACGGAAAGCCGGCGGAAAAGCCGTGGCGAATTGCGCTTAGCCAATTCATGCTCCCAAATGCGGATCACACGCCAGCCGGACCGGCGAAGCTCACGGCCGACCAGCCGGTCCCGTGTGCGGTTGCCCTCGATCTTGGCTTTCCAGAAGCTCGCCCGGGTCCTCGGCCATGTGGCGTGCCTGGGGCAGCCGTGCCAGAAACAACCGTCGACGAAGACGGCCACACGGAGCCGGGGGAATATGAAGTCGGGGCGGACTCGGCCCGTGGAGCGGTGGCCTGCGAGACCTGAAACCTGAGACTTGAGACCTGAAACCCTGAGCGACAGCGAACAGCCCCGTCGCCAGCCCGTGATGCCATTCACCCGGAAAACCTGGATCAGCCGCAGCTCGGTGCCCTTGTTCTTAGTTCCTCGGATGCGGGACATCACATCAGAGCGCTTAGTCTTTGAAAATATGTCTGCCATGGCCCGGCAGGTAGGATGACCAGCCTTGCGGGAGGGTTTCAATCAGTTACAACATGGCCATGGAAACTTCGCTCTATACTCGAGCTCAACGGGCAATGGCTGAGCTTAAAGGTGCGGTTTACGAACTCGTCGCTAGCTCGCCTGAGGGACTAACAAATGCCGAAATCGGACGTAAGCTTGGAATCTATCAAGGGCATGTCGGTCACGAAGGTCATGTAAGCCGAACGCTCTTGGGTTTACTCGCTGCCGAACAAGTTCTGGTTCAGGACGAGAAGTCCAAGCGTTGGAGTGCTCGAAAGACCGGAGCTGCCGAACCAGCAGACTAAATCAGTCAAGTAATTCCGCGACTATCTTTGCGATTTGCTTGGCGAGCAGGGGAGGGACGGCATTGCCGACCTGCTTGTATTGCTCGGTGCGCGGGCCTTCGAAGAGGTAGTTGTCCGGGAAGGTTTGTAGGCGGGCGGCTTCGCGCACAGTCAGACTCCGGCACTGCGCCGGGTCGTAGTGGATGAAGTAGTGACCGTCCTTCGAGATATGTGAGACCACGGTCGTGGACGGGCGGTTGGCTATCCGCGCAATACCGCTGATACTAACTGTCCGGCCGAGAAATCAGGGTTGATCCACGGCATCACAATTGTGAGGCCGGTCTCCTTTTTGCGCGTGACCCCAAAACTCGAGCAAAAATCATCTATAATGGCAGAATCGCTAACCGGCCCCGTAAAGCCGTCTTCATCTGCTAGTCCAAAATATCCATCGGGCATGAAATCTTCTTCACCAACTGAATGGCATTTTAGAACGGATCGCCCCATCAAATAGCGCTCTCCATCGGCAGAGCGAACAGTTAGGCCGAATACGGAATTAACTTGGCTAGCACTTGGGAACACATGTTTGCCAACGCCCCATCGCCCGCGTTTATCGCCAAGTTTTTCCGAACGACCTTCAGCACGAAAGAAGTAAAAGAACAAATTGCCCTTTTCTTCTTCGGACTGATTCACATCTCCGTTTAGTCCGCAGGTTCCAAAGTCTTCGAAAACAAGGAAAGGGCAGACCGCATCAGATGAAGGAGGATGTTTTATGCCGTTTCCTTTCGCGCTGAAATGATCCCAAGCTCCGATCATGAATTGTTTGACGCTTTTCGAAGAGGCGGCGGCCCCATTAGTCGCGAGAAACACGCGTATTTGGACGGGGTTCTGATCTCCATCTTTGAGGGCCGCGTCTAGAGAATTTTGAATCCCTTCTCTGATCAGTGCCTCTTCAGGATTTTTGATTGCTTCATTTGCGAAGAATTCCCCTTGAATTGGATCACGAATAGGATCTTTTCTGCGCCGATCGTTAAATTGCCATTGGGGCTTACTCATAGGGTCAATGTTAAGCGTTACATGCTCGTTTGGGTGAATCTAGTGGGTGAGCCACAGCATTTTAATTTCCTTATCGAGGGCCTTGAATTCTTGATCTCCGGTCACCAGCTCGGCCTTCTTTTCCTTGGCCAAGGCAGCGGCGAAGGCATCAGCTAGGCTTAGGCGGTAGGTGGCCTTGTAGATAGCGGCTTGACGGGCGAGTTTGAGGTCGTCGCCGATACCAACGATTTCGATGGGCAGGCTGGCGATGATCTGTGCGTGTTGCTCGGCGACATCCTGCGAAGTTTCTCGCATCGTGCTGTAGTAGACTTCAGCCCAGTTGATGGACGTCAGGAAGAGCTTGTGTTTTCCCCGGCTTGCTTGGTCGAGGAGCTCTTCTACGGCTTCCGCCGCAGATTCATCCTCGAAGAAGGCCATCAACGCCCAGCTGTCTAGAACACGATTGGCCATGTCAGAGGGCCCTCTCGTGTTTGCGATCTGCCATCATGGACTTCATAACGCCGCAGCCTTTGAGGGAACCGCGCAGGCTCTTGATGTAAGAGCGGGTGATGGGCCGGAGGAGGATGCCTTCGGGAGTCTTGGTGACCGACGCCTTCGTGCCGTCCTCAATTCCGAATTCCTTGCGAAGTTTCGCAGGGATCACCACCTGGCCCTTGGTGGTGAACTGAACCGTTTCGGTGGTTGAAGTAGCATTCATGACCTGAAATCAGGCGTCTGCTAAAAAGTAAGTCAAGAGTCAAAAAGTAGGATAACCGTAAAAAGTCGGAAATATGTTTCCGTGGAAGATTATTAAACCACGCGTGGGTAAACAGGGAGCTTTCACCTCCGCCTCTAGCAGTGTAATAGGCAAGTTCCCCTTCAGCTGGCGCATAAGGTTTTTTGGACGTGCGTTCAGGCGGAGGTATATTAGAGATAAAACCACAAAGACGCGTTGGGCCACGCGATGCCAAATAATTGGCATCTTTGAATCACCCTATGGCTCAATCCCAACCAATACCGCAAGGCCAGGCCGCAGAACTCCTCCCGACAGGAGACGAAAAGGACCTTCTCCTACAGATTCGAAGCACCCATACACACGAAATCGTGATTGGTTTATGTGGTTCCGTTGGTGCCCCAACGGAAGCGGTTTCAAATCGACTTAAGGCGCTGTTAGAAGGGCATTACAGCTACCAAAGTTATGTGACAAAACTGAGCACGTATATTGAAAAATATGCGGAATCTCCCATCAACAAAGCATCGATTTATAGTCGCTACCATACGCTCATTTCTGAAGGTAATCGGATCAAAGGCACCTATGGGAACTCAGTTCTTGCTGAACTAGCGATTGCAGAGATTTCGATCAGGCGAGATCAAAAGTTGAAAGTTAGCGGAGGCAGCGAATTTCAACCCGAACGATTTTGCCATATAATCGATTCAATCAAAAACCAGGATGAACTGAATGCATTCAAAGCTGTTTATGGAGATCTTTTTATCTGCATTGGTGTTTATTCTTCACCAGAAGCTCGTGAAGAACGGCTAAAGCAGCGGGGTATAACTTCCTTTATGGACCATTTGGTGACGGTCAGACCCTTTGAAGTGCGGGTGGAGACCCGCCTTCGCGCGAGGCTTCCGCCGTCGCTAGAGCTCTGGCGCGACAAGGCGGCGGGTTGGACTTGGGCAGGTCACGGAAGCGTAGAGCGATATTTGTCGTGATAGTCCACCCAGGATTGCGCCATGTCCGGATTCTCGTCGCGGCCGCTTCACCCTTAGCTTCTGATCATTTCGCCGCCTCATTCAACATTGCAGTAATCCACGCCCTCACGGTCAGCCCTTGGGCCACAGCCTTTCGTTCAAACGCGACCAGCTCGATTTCTGAGAAACGGATTGGAAAAGGCGTCTTCGCCGCCCCCTTTGGAAGCTTGGGCCGACCCTTCTTGGATTTCTTGGACATATTGTAATACGAAAAGCTCTTGCGATGAATCAGGTATTCTGTATTACATTTAGTCAATCCAATAACGGCCATGGCAAAACATCCCCTCTACAGAAAAGCGAATCCGGGTGGTGCAATACCTCGTTGAGGGTTGCTCGATGCGTGCCACTACTCGCATGTGTGGCGTCTCGCTCAACACGGTCTTGAAGTTTGTCCCAATGATTGCGCTGGCTTGCTCGATCTATCAGGATAACGCCTACTTTAGGGTGAGGTCGTTGCGTTTGACCTCTTGATGGACCATTTGGTGACCCGTCTCCGCACAAGGCTTCGACGAGGCAAGCGGTGAGGCCCAGGCAGAGAAACCGGAGACCTGAGACCTGAAACCTGAGGTTATTTGAGTTCGAGGTCATTGGGTTTCACTTCCTTAACGGACCATCTGGTGACGTTCAGGCCTTTGGATGTGCGAGTGCTGACAGAAATTGAGGTCAGGTCGAAATCGAGTTCGCGGATGCGGGCGCGGGTTCGCCTGGCACGCATCAATCTCCGCAGCCTGATTGCATCTGACCGTCGGGGCGGTTGCATTGCAGCGGCCGGGAATTGGCTGCCCAAGCCTTCAGCTGCGCCAGATCATTTTTCATCGAGATGGCTGTCAGGATATTGTTCAGGCGATGCGTGATGGCCCGGACATGCTCCAGGTCGCGTGGTTTTTCCATCCGGGTGCCCAGTCGGCCCTGGATTTCCCGCAGCATCGACCAGAGCTGCTCATCACCACACTGTTTGAGGAAATCGTCATATTTCTCCCAATAACAAGCCGGGCGACCGGGTTCATCGGGGTTTTGCGCCGCGGGGGAGGGTTGGTTGTTCATACCCGCACGGTGCATGCAGAGCAGGCCGCGGCCACTTTTAGCCGGCTGTGTCACGGACCTGATCGGCGAACTGTGCCAGCCGGCCGGTGCAAGTGGTTCCAGTGAATAGGATCGCCAGGCCGGGCGGGGGCGTTAAACTGCCTGACGCGCCCGATGCGCATGCCCATGCCTGCGGTGCCGATCCAACGCCAGAACACCACCTATCGCACACTGGCGGAATCCGTGCGGCGTTTCATCGCGGAGGGCACGTTGCGGCCGGGGGAAAAGCTGCCATCGGTCCGCCAGATGGCCCGGCAGCGCGGGGTAAGCACAGGCACGGTGGTCAAGGCCTATGCCAGCCTGGAAAACCTGGGCGAGGTGGAGGTGCGTTCCCAGTCAGGGTTTTATATCCGGCCCCGTTCCGGCGTGGAATACCCGCTGCCCCAGATGGCCCGCCCCATGGCCCGGCCCAGTTATGTGGGGGTGAGCGATCTCGCGGCGGAGGTGATGACCAGCTCCGCCCTGCCGGCGAATGTCGCGTTCGGATGGAGCACGCCCGATGCCGCGATCTTTCCCAACCGGCGGATCGCCCGGATGATGGCGTCGATCATTCGCGATGACCCCGACTCGCTCGCCCGCTCGACCGTAAACTGGGGCTTTGAGCCGCTCGCCCGCGAAATCGCCCGCCGCTACGTGCATGCCGGTGTCGCCCTGTCCCACGCCGAGGTGCTGATCACCGTTGGCTGCACCGAGGCGCTGAATCTCTCCATCCGGGCGGTGACGAAGCCGGGTGACACCGTGGCCATGGAGACGCCGGTGTCCTTCGGGCTCATGCAGATCCTGCAAAGCCTCGGGGTCCGCGTGCTGGAAATCCCCGCCTGTCCGCGCGAGGGGCTCCAGCTCGAGGAACTGCGCGCCGCCCTGGTCGCCCGGAAAATCACGGCGTTGTTCGTGATGCCCAACTACCAGAATCCGCTCGGTTGCAGCCTGAGCGACGCCCACAAAGCCAGGCTCTACGCCCTGCTGCAGGAGTTCGATATCCCCGCGGTGGAGGACGACGTTTACACCGAGCTGCATTTTGGCGCGCAATGTCCGCGACCACTGAAGGCGTGGGATACCGATGGGCGGGTGCTGTTGTGCGGCTCGTTCGCGAAGACGCTGGTCCCCGGTTTCCGGGTCGGTTGGTGCGCCCCCGGCCGTTACCTCGAACCCGTGCGCCGGTTGAAAATGGCCAACACCATGGGAACCCCGCTGGTCCTGCAAAAAACCATCACCGATTTCCTCCGGATCGGCGGCTATGATCATCACCTCCGCAGTCTGCGCCGGACCTATCAACAGCACCTGCGGCTCTACTCGGAAAACCTCCGGCGCCATTGCCCGCCCGGCACCCGCCTGACCCAGCCGGATGGCGGCTACGTCCTGTGGGTGCAGTTTCCCGCGGCGGTGGACACGGTGCGGCTCTACCATGAGGCGTTGCAAAAAAAGGTCAGCATTGCACCGGGCATCCTGTTCTCGGCGCAACCGCGCTTCAACCATTGCATCCGACTCAACACCTCCTCCCCGTGGTCGGATCGCATCCAGTCCGCGCTGCGGCTGATCGGCCGGCTCGCCGCGGCCCAGCTGGATGGGGCGGGGGAAAAATCCGCCGCCCCGGATCTTCAGCGTCAGCCGGTCAGCTGAGCCCGGGACCGACGGGGTGTTTCAAGAGCTTTTGAGAGAAGATGATGGACTGAATGGCCCCGCCTTCGCTTCAAGCTGCCGCGCTGCAGCATGGACGGGCTTCGGCCTATCATGGCAGCGTGGAGCGGTATTTGTCGTGATAGTCCACCCATGATTGGGCCATGTCCGGATCCTCGTCGCGGCCCTTGGGCACGAGGTCGAGGTATTGGTAGGCGGTGTTCATCATGTCGATGCCTCGCGCGAAACAGGAATAGGTGTGAAAGATCTCCCCCCGGCTGTTCTTGTAAAAGGCGCTCACGCCCTCGCGGTCGGCGCAAAAGGCCGGCCCCAGGCGGTAATTGTAGAATTGCTTCCCGCTCCGGACTGCGGCCTCCGGGAACGAGACATGGAAATCGTAGTTGAAATCCGATCCGTGCGACGAGACCCACTTGAAGCTCCAGCCCATGCGGGCTTTGAACCGCGCCAGCTTTTTCAGCGGCGCGCGCGACACCGCGAGCATCGTCACGTCGCGTTGGTTGAGATGCCGGATGATGGGATCGAAGCTGTCCGCCCAGAAGGAGCAGTGGGCGCAGCCGGCTTTTTCGCGGGGGCCGAACATGAAGTGATAGATGACCAGCTGGCTTCTCCCCGCGAACAGGTCGGCCAGCGTCTCGCGGCCCTTCGGACCCTCGAACACATACTCCTTGTCGATCTTGACCCAGGGCAGGGCGCGGCGTTCCGCGGCGAGCCGTTCGCGGGCGTGGGTGAATGCCTTTTCCTTCGTCAGCAGGCGGGTGCGTGCGGCGAGCCATTTTTTGCGGGATACGACCGGGTGGCGGTCGAGGGTGGGGGTGGAGGTTTTTTTAGCCATGGGATCCTGCCTTTTTGTTGGGCGGTTAAGGGGTGGGACAATACCAATCGCCTCAAGCGACTACACTCTACACCAAGGTCGCCAAGGCCGCGAAGCAGATCCTGCGATGCGAAATATCTCTGCGTTCTTTGCGGCCTTCGTGTAAGAGCTTTGGGTGTTTGGGATAATATGCAGTTTACACCTCACGGCGGCTTCGCGCAAGGCTTCCGCCGTCGCTGAAGCTCTGGCGCGACAAAGCGGTTCACCGATGGCGAAAAACACTTCCGTCGCCCATTTGTGCCAGCGGTCGCGTCGGGCAAAGAGCGCGATCAGCGGGCCGGCATCAACCAAGTAGCCTGGGGCCAAAGCCTTCACGGCTGGAGAGGTTGGGGGCGCCTTCCATCATGCCAGCCACACGCTTGGCCGCATCGGCAAAGCTGGGCAGACGCGAGACGGAAACACGCCGGCCGTTCCTGGCCTTGGCCCGGGGAGAAACAGTGCGGCGTGACTTGAGTTTCATGCCCGCAAGGAGTCATCGGGCGGCGGCAAAGTCAAGGCGGGGAGTGGAGAGAGTCCGGCCTGCTGCCGGACCCGCTGGATTCGGCGGTGCTGATCCGGAGCTAGCCAAGGCAGGGCCCATCAGGAGATGGGCCCTCCAAGGGAGGCGTCAGGGAAAGCGCGGAGCGGAGTCCGCGCCCTACCTTACTTCAGGGCGAGGTCGTTGATCTTCACTTCCTTCACTGACCACTTGGTGACGGTCAGGCTAGGCAGAGAAACCTGAAACCCGAGACCTGACGGAGCGCCTGGCGCGGAGATGGCGGAGCAAACCTGAGGATGTTCAGATGGATCACTTCAGAGCCAGATCGTTAATCTTTACCTCTTTAACAGCCCACTTTGTTACTGTGAGCCCCTTGGAGGTCCGGGTTGAGACAGGCACCGGGGTGAGATCGAAATCGAACTCGCGCACCCGGGCACCCGAGCGGCCGTCCAAGGAGATGTGCACGCTTTTCGGCATGTCCTTTTCTTTCTCCTGAATGTCCAGCCACACGATCCGCGAGCCTTCGGTCTTGGCCAGGGGGTAGAGCTTGTCGCGGCTGAGGCCGCCGATTTGGAATTTCTTGGCGTAGCTCTTTCCCTCGGGGCCGTCCCGGTAGATCATCGTGTAGAACTTCGTGTCGCCTTCCTTGGGCCACACCGCGACGTGTTTGATATCGCGGCCCATGAAGGTCTTGTCGGCGACCTTCGTGACCTTGAGGCTGGCGTCGCCCATGATCGTGAGGACAGAGTCGAGGATCGTGCACTCGGTGACGAACTCGTGTTGGCGCCAGTTGAGGCCGATGAAGCCGTCCTCGCGGTTGACGTAGAGGCGCTGGTTGGCCGAGACCACCTCCGAGGCGTCGATCTGCTCGATCTCGTCGTAGCTGGTCTTCCGCCTGATACCCTTGCCGTATTTCTCGGCGAGAGACTCGAACCAGGCGACGGCATACTCGGTGAGCTTCTTGAGGTTGGCCTTCGTCTCCTTGATGCCTTCCTCGATCTTCTTCATGGCCTCGTCGGCCTGGAAGCGGTTGTAGGCGGAGATGCGCTTGATGCGGATCTCGGTGAGGCGGACGATGTCGTCGTCGGTCACCTCGCGGCGGAGCTGCTTGAGGAAGGGCTTCAGGCCGCCGCGGATCTCGGCGAGGACGCTCTCCCAGGTCTTGGACTTCTCGATGAGGCGGTAGATGCGCTCCTCGATGAAGATGCGCTCGAGGGAATCCCAGTGCCACTGCTGCTCGAGCTCGCCGAGCCTGATCTCAAGCTCGCGCTTGAGGAGCTCGCGCGTGGCCTCGGCGCTGGCCTTGAGGATGTCGCGGACGCCGAGGAAGTGGGGCTTGTCATCGCCGGTCTTGGGGTCGCGGACGATGACGCAGGCGGCGGGGTTGAGCTGCACCTGGCAGCTGGTGAAGACGTAAAGCTGCTGGATGACCTTGTCGGGCTCGGAGCCCTGCGGGAGGTGGATGAGGATCTCGACCTTGTCGGCGGTGTTGTCGTCGACGTGCTTGACCTTGATCTTGCCCTTGGCGTTGGCGGCGAGGATGGACTCGATGAGGCTCTCGGTGGTGACGCCGTAGGGGAGCTCGGTGACGGCGAGGAGGTATTTGGAGCGCTCCTCGATCTTGGCGCGGACCTTCACCTTGCCGCCGCGCTCGCCGTCGTTGTATTCCGCGAAGTCGGCGGTGCCGCCGGTCGGGAAGTCAGGGAGGATGCGGAAGGTTTTTCCCTGGAGGTGGTTGATGGCCGCGCGGCAGAGGTCGTTGAAGTTGTGCGGGAGAATCTTGGTCGAGAGGCCGACCGCGATGCCGTCGGCGCCCTCGAGGAGGACGATGGGGAACTTGGCGGGGAGGGTGATCGGCTCCTTGTTGCGGCCGTCGTAGCTGAGCTGCCAGGTGGTGGTCTTCGGGTTGAAGAGGACGTCCTTGGCGAAGGCGGTCAGGCGGGCCTCGATGTAGCGGGGGGCGGCGGCATCGTCGCCAGTGAGGGTGTTGCCGTAGTTGCCCTGGGGCTCGATGAGCCAGGCGCGCTGGCCGATGGACACGAGCGCGGCGCCGATGGAGGCGTCGCCGTGCGGGTGGAGCTTCATCGTGGCGCCGACGACGTTGGCGACCTTGTGGAAGCGGCCGTCGTCCATGTCCCAGAGGGTGTGGAGGACGCGGCGCTGGACGGGCTTCAGGCCGTCGTCGATGTGCGGGACGGCGCGGTCGAGAATGACGTAGGACGCGTAATCCAAAAACCAATTGCGATAGCTCTGAGCCAACGGCGCTTGTTCGTCCTGAACTTTTTCGCCCTTCTTCCGCTTGGGGGGCGGAGCCTCCTCAACGGAAGCAGCGGTAAGCGGTAAGCTTGAAGCTTTAAGCTCGGAAGGCTTCGGAACGGAGGTATCTACCGGGGAATCCGGTTGGTTTTCTTCGGAAGGCTTAGCGCTTACTGCTTTACGCTTATCGCTTGGCAACGGCGCGTCTGCGCCGTCGAGCGCGAGCTCGGCTTGGTCGGATTTCTTGGAGGGTTTCTTCTTGGCCATTTCTTGGGAGAGTGAAAGTGAGAGAGAGTGAAGAGAGCGATTTTTTTAACCACTAATCCACACTAAGAAGACACTAATTTCGGAAAGGGTTTGGATTGTCATCCTGAGCGAAGTGAAGGATCCAGCAGCACAACCGTTGGCGCACATCATACTGGATTCTTCGCTTCGCTCAGAATGACAGAGATGAAGAATAGATTAGTGAGGGATTAGTGGAGATTAGGGTGCCAAAACTCACACTTCGACCAAATCTTTTTCGACTCTCAGGTTGTCGATGATGAAGTCCTGGCGCTCGGGGGTGTTCTTGCCCATGAAGAAGCTCAGGAGCTCGTCGGAGCTGTAGAGGTGGTGCAGGTTCACCGGGTCGAGGCGGATGTTCTCGCCGATGAAGTCCTTGAACTCGCCGGCGCTGATCTCGCCGAGGCCCTTGAAGCGCGTGATCTCGTGCGTGGCGCCGCACTCGGCGACGGCGGCCTGCTTCTCCGACTCGGAGTAACAGTAGCGCGTGATCTTCTTGTTGCGGACGCGGAAGAGGGGCGTCTGCAGGATGAAGAGGTGGCCCTGGCGGATGACGTCGGGGAAGAACTGCAGGAAGAACGAGAGCAGCAGCAGGCGGATGTGCATGCCGTCCACGTCGGCGTCGGTGGCGATGACGATGCGGTTGTAGCGCAGGCCGTCCATGCCGTCCTCGATGTTGAGGGCGGCCTGGAGGAGGTGGAACTCCTCGTTCTCGTAGATGACCTTCTTGGTCAGGCCGTAGGTGTTGAGCGGCTTGCCCTTGAGGGCGAAGACGGCCTGGGTCTGGACGTCGCGCGTGGCGGTGAGGGAGCCGGCGGCGGAGTCGCCCTCGACGATGAAGAGGGTGGATTCCTCGGCGCGCTCGTTGCGGTCGCCGAGGTGGAGGCGGCAGTCGCGGAGCTTGCGGTTGTGGAGGGAGGCCTTCTTGGCGCGCTCGCGGGCGATGTTGCGGATGCCGGCGAGCTCCTTGCGCTCGTGCTCGTTCTCCTCGATCTTCGCCTTGATGATCTCGGCCGTCTCGCGGTTCTTGTGGAGATACGTGTCGAGCGACTGCTGCATGAACTTGCCGACGAATTCCTTGATCGAGGGGCCCTTGGGGCCGAGGTCGGCGGAACCGAGCTTGGTCTTGGTCTGCGACTCGAAGACGGGCTCCTGCACGCGGACGACGATGGCGGCGTCGATCGACTGGCGGACGTCGGCGGCGTCGAAGTCCTTCTTGAAGTGGTTGCGGAGGGTCTCGACGAGGGCCTCGCGGAAGGCGGCGAGGTGGGTGCCGCCCATGGTGGTGTGCTGGCCGTTGACGAAGGACCAGTATTCCTCGCCGTAGTGCTTGCCGTGGGTGAGGGCGATCTCGATGTCCTCGCCCTCGAGGTGGATGATCGGGTAGAGCGGCTCGCCGGAGAGCTCCTTGGTGAGGAGGTCCTTCAGGCCGTTCTCCGACTTGAAGGGCTTGCCGTTGAGCGTGAGGGTGAGGCCGCGGTTGAGGAAGGCGTAGTTCCACAGCATGTCCTCGATGAACTCGGTGCGGAACTTGAAGTCGGAGCCGAAGAGTTTCTCGTCGGGCGTGAACTCGATGATGGTGCCGGTGCGCTCCTCGGTCTTGGTGACGCGCGACTGGGTCTTGAGCTTGCCCTTCTCGAACTCGACGACCTTGGTCTCACCGTCGCGGACGGCCTGGGCGCGGTAGGTGAGGGAGAGGGCGTTGACGGCCTTCTGGCCGACGCCGTTGAGGCCGACGGCCTTCTGGAAGGTTTCGGAGTCGTATTTGGCGCCGGTGTTGATGATGGAGACGCAGTCCACGAGCTTGCCCAGCGGGATGCCGCGGCCGTAGTCGCGGACCTTGACGGAGCGGTCGGTGAGCTCGACCTCGATCTTGCGGCCGCCGCCCATCATGAATTCGTCGATGGAGTTATCGATGGTCTCCTTGAGCAGGACGTAGATGCCGTCCTCGGCGTGGGCGCCGTTGCCGAGCCGGCCGATATACATGCCGGGGCGGAGCCGGATGTGCTCGAGGGAGCTGAGGGTCTTGATGCTGGCTTCGGTGTAGGCTTGGGCCATGGGTTTGAATTAAGAAGGAAGAAGGAGGAAGGAAGAGACCTGAAACTTGAAACCTGAGACCTGAAAAGTCGGCGCCGGGTTGAAGTTGAAAGGTGAAAGACCGGGCTCTGGAGAACTTGTCCCCGGCAAGCCGGGGCAAAGGGCTTGTTGGCGGAATAGAGAGGGGCGGCAACGCGGTGTGACAAGTGTAAATACAGGGGCCGGGCGACCGATTGAGAGACTTGAAACCTGAGACCCGAGGATTTTAGCCACGGAACACACAGAACACACGGAAGCAGGACCTGACCTTGCACAGGAGCCAGTGGAGGACGGATTGTTCATTTTTCAATGTTCGTCGTTCGTTGTTCATTGGGTCGGGAAATGAAAATTGAACGCTGAGCGATGAACATTGAACAATTTCTTCACGGACTGGGGCTTGCCGACCGGCGGGGAACCGGGCACTATTCCGTCAATCCAATCCTGCCATGCTCAAAAAAATCCTCCTCATCGGTCTGCTCGCCGCCGTCGGCCTCTATGTCGTCCTGGCTTTTTTCCTGGGCTCCATCGTCAAGGCCGGCGTGAACAACTTCGGACCGCAACTGACCCAGACGAAGGTGGAGCTGGCCGGGGCGAGCATCTCGCCGCTGACCGGCTCGGGCACGCTCAGCGGCCTGGCGGTCGACAACCCCAAGGGCTGGACCGAGGGCCGGGCCTTCTACCTCGGCACGGTCCACGTGGCCGTGCAGCCATGGTCGATCTTCGGCGACCACGTGGTCATCGACGAGATCACCATCGACCAGCCGGAGTTCACCTACGAGACGAAGTTTGTCACCAGCAACATCAAGGACCTGCTGAAGAACATCGACCAGTTCACGGGCGGCGGGGGCAAGGCGCCGGCGACCAAGAGCGGCCAGCCGATCAAGTTTGTCGTGAAGAAATTCCGTGTGACCAACGGCAAGGCCACGCTCGGCGTGGGCGCCGCCGCGCTGCCGGTGCCGCTGCCGCCCATCAGCGTCGACGACCTCGGCGTGGCGGAGGGCGGCATCACGGCCGACCAGCTCGCCAGCGCGCTGATGAAGCACGTGCTGACGAGCATCGTCAGCGGCACGGCCAACGCGCTCAGCAAGGTCGGCGGCACGGCCGGCGCCGCCTCGCTCGAAAAGACCAAGGAGGCCGCGCAGAAAGCCGGCCAGGCGCTGCAGGATCTCTTCAAGAAGAAGCCGTGAGCGGCGGAGACCGCCGCTCAGGAAACCTGAAACCTGAAACCTGAAACCTGAGACCTGAGACCTCGCCGTTGTTGGCTGCTGCCAACCCGGTGTTTGTCCGGGCCAGTCGCCCGGCAAAGAGGGCTGAGGATTCACCACGGAATACACAGAACACACGGAAACAGGACCAACCCTTGCACAGGAGTTAACGGAGATAACAGAGAACACTCAAACCAACCTCGGTTACCTCCGTTTCCTCCTGTAAGAATTCCTTCGGTGTATGGCTTCGCCATCTACGCAAAGCCGCCGTCGGTGTTTTCCGTGGTTTAAACTGTCTTGGCCCGGGTTGCGTGGTGCTGTGTGCGGAGTGCCGCGCTGAGCAATTGACGCACCGCCGGGATGCCGCGAGCCTCGCGGCATGAAAGTCACCTACTATCTCGAGGTCATTTCATCGTGGTGCTACTGGGTCGAGCCGACCTGGGCCGAGCTGCAGCGCCGCTACGCCGGCCGCGTGGACTTCGAGTGGAAGATCGCGCTGATGCGCCGGGAGGACTACCCGGTCTCGCGCGAGCAGTGCGACTGGTTCTACCGCCGCAGCGGCCTGATGATGAAGTCGCCCTTCATGCTGAACTCGGGCTGGCTGGAGCCGTGGCGCGAGGGGCTGTTCCCCGCCGCCAGCTACGTGGCGGAGGCGGGCAAGGATTTCGGGCTCACCGGCGACGAGCTGCGGCTGGCGCTGGCCCACGCGGCGGACCGCGACGGCCTCAAGGTCGCCTCGATGGACGCGGCGATCAAGGTGGCGGTGAAGGCGACCACCCGCCTTCGCCAGGCTTCGGCGCGGCAAGAGCTCGACGGCAAAAAATTGCGCGCCCGGGCCGAGTCGGCCGAGGTGGCCGCGCGGATCCAGGCCAGCACGGCGGAGTTCTTCGCGCACCAGATCGACCAGCGCCCGGCGTTCATCCTCACGAGCGAGATCGGCGACAAGGCGGTGTTCTCCGGCATGGTGAAGATCGAGCCGCTGGCGGCCACGATCGAGTCGATGCTTTCGGATCTGGCGGGTTATGCCGCCCATAAAGCCCATTTTGGCGGCCCGCCGAAGGCCTGAGCCAGGGTGGTTTCAATACAGAGGTCCAGCCTTCGCCGGGCCTATGGCTGGCAGGCGCGGAGAGCGCAGAGTGTTTGCTGTAGACTGTAGGGCCGGTGCTTGTCGCCGGGCCGGGGCTCATGGCGAAATCAGGTCCGACGATCCTCCGTCACCAAGGCTATGAAGGACAGGCCAAGCGCCGACCCTGCACCGGATTCACGGGCCGCCGTTGCCCGCTTCCTGTTGCGCCCTGCTGGGCGCCCGGGATCAGTCGCGCGACCTTCGTCGCGGCTGAGCTACGGGCCCGGTGTGCCCTGTTGATGCCTGCTGGCATCACGGGGTTCGTCCACCGGCCTGCGCCGGGGCGAATGTCCCGAGCACTCCGCGCTACGCCGGATTCACGGGCAAATCAGCGCACGCGCTTCACCGTGATCCAGCGGCCGTCCGACAGATACAGGCGGTGGTAGCCGCTGGAGGCCTTGCGCACCTCGACGATCGCGTCGTCGACCGGCGGGGTGTAATAGACCTCGCTGCCCGTCTGCTGCCAGACCTGCCCGTTGTCCATGGTGAAGAGCGTGCCGCCCGACCAGCCGTTAAAGGAGCCGCGGATGTGGCAGGCGACCCGTTCCTGATTCTCCTCCGCCTGCCTTTGCCGGGCGACATTCACGGCGTGAGCCACCACGACCGGTTCCTGCTTCGCCTTGTAGTCGGCGACGGCGGTGGCGGCGGCCTGCTGCGTGAGCGCGGCGACGTTGCCGGCCTGGTAGTGCGCCACCGCGTCGTTGACGGCGGCCGCCTGGGCGGCGGTGAGCCCGTCCAGTCCCATCTGCTTCTTCTGCTCCGGGCTCAGGCTTTCGAGAAATCCGGCCGACCAGGCCGGGCCGGCGACGGCGGCGAGAAGCAGACCCAGGCAGAAAAGACGCAGGCGCATGGGGAAATCTTCCGCCGCCCAAGCGGCCTGACAAGCGTTTATCACTCCTCCGTCAGGTAGAGGACGCCCCGGGCGACACACCCCGCCCTGGCGGGCACCCCTCTCCAGAGGGGACCCAAACCAACGCCGGCCGATACTCCCTTCTGGAGAGGGGCCTGTCGGCCATGGGCCCGGCGACGGCCGATGGCGCGGAGCGACGGGGTGGGTCAGTTTGATGTAGGTCGGGCTTTAGGCCAATCGCCTCAAGCTACTACACTCTACACCAAGGTCGCCAAGACCGCGAAGCAGATCCTGCGATGGGAAATATCTCTGCGTTCTTTGCGGCCTTCGTGTAAAAGCTTTGGGTGTTTACACCGTTGCTGGCTTCCTGTTGCGCCCTGCTGGGCGCCCGGGATCAGTCGCGCAGCCCTTCGCTGCGGCTAATCTGCCAGCATGGGGCTACACCGTTGTGGCCTGCTGGCCACCCGGTGCATGTCCTGAGTTCTTCGCCAGCCGCCTTGCCGCGCTTCGCGCTGGCGGCGCTGATGGCGAGGGTTACACCGTTGCTGGCTTCTGCCAGCCCGGTGTTTGTCCCGAGAACTCCGTGCTCCGCCGGATTCACGGGCAAAAAAAGCGCCCGCCGGTGAGGGCGGGCGCTGAAGAGCGAAACGGGATTCCGCCTGGGCGGGATCAGAACTTCCGGCTCAGCTGCACGTAGAGGAAGCGTCCCGTGGAGTCGTAGAGGAACCCGGGATAGCCCGAGGCGTTGCTGCCGCTGCCGGACGAGAACGGGGGGTTCTTATCCAGCACGTTGAGTCCGCCGATCGTGAGCTTCGTGTTGTCCATATACTTGGTGAGCATGCCGTCGTGGAAGGTATAGCTGAACTGGAGATCCAGGGTGATCATGGCCTTCACGTTGAACGGATTGCCGTCGGCATCGTAGTCGAGGAAGCCACCGGTGTAATTGAGCACCGCGAAGGTGTCGAAGTTCTTGTAGTTCCAGTCGATGTTGGCCTTGGTCTTCCACTTGATGTAGCCGTCCAGACCCTGACCGCCGCTGGCATCGGTGCCGATCTGCTCCGTCACCGGCTGGCCGAGGATGAAGGACTGCTTGAACGAATAGAAGTAGGTGCCGCCGACACCGTAGTCGAACCGGCCCAGGGAGGCGGTGTTCTGCACATAGCTGGCCTCGAAATCGAAGCCTTGGGCAATCGTCTGGCCCGCATTGATGTAGGGAGCGGTGACACCGAGAATGGTGCCGGCACCGTCCAGGGTGACGGATTCACCCGGCTGCAGTCCGCCCGGCGAGGCGCCAAAGCGGCGATCCAGCACGTTCTGCGGGTTCGAGATGACCGTGCCCACGCGTTCCACGCGCCACCAGTCGACGTTGGCCGTGAAACCCTTCAGACCGTATGCCTTGGGGGACCAGACAATGCCGGCGGTGTAGGTCTTGGTCTCCTCAGACCGGAGGGCGGTGTTGGAACCCTGCTGCGTGGGGGTTTCCGGGAGGCCGGTGCCGGTGCGCGGATCCACCAGCGCCGTGAGGCCGTTGACCGTGCCGCCATACAACTCGAACAGGGAGGGCTGGCGGATACCCTTGCCGAAGCTGGCGCGGAGGGTGAGGGTGTCGTCAATCGGCTGATAACGGAAGGCCACCTCAGGCACCAGCTTGCTCTGTTTGCTGGTGAGGAAGCGCTCATCGCGCGCCGCCGCCTGGACCGACAGGTCATAGGCGCCGGGGATGTGCTGGCTCGGGCTGATCAGCGGCACCTTGATCTCACCGAAGAAGGCGAGGACGCTGCGGCTCTTGTTGACGAAGTTTTCCGCACCACTGCCATCGTCACCGAGCAGGCTGATCGCGTCGGGATTCTGCTCGAGGGTCTCGATGCGGTAGTCGACGCCCAGGGCGGCGCCGATGTCACCGGCCGGGAGCTTGGCGACTTCACCGGAGCTCACGGTGAAGAAGGGATTGCGGAGATAGCTCGTGAACTGGTCCTTCACGTGGACCGTCGCGTAGTTGACGGTGAGGGCGTTCGACGGGATCGGGTTGTCGGGGGAATAGCCGAACGGATTGTAGGGCGTGGTCGTGCCGATGTAGGTCGAGCTGGCCGGGTTGAAGATCGGGTCGTTGGCGTTTACGATCTGGTTGAAGCGCGAGGTCGAAACCAGCTTGAAGTCCTGGTGCACGCCGATGGTGCTGTAACGGGCACCCATGTCCACGTTCCAAGTGTCCAGGATATGGTCCATCTTCACGCCCGCGGTGGCCATGAAGGCGTCGCTGTCGGACTTGAGGATGCGGTTGCCGAACTCAAACAGGCGGAATTTGGTGCCGCCGGTGATGTCGACGTTGAACGGATTGAACGGATTGTAGGCTCCCGGGGCGGCCGCACGGGCGCGACCATCGGGCGTGGGCAACGGGTTGGGGGTGTTGGCCGGAATGACATACTCCACGCTGCCCGGAGTGGTGAACGTGCCGGTCGCCAGGGGAGCGAGCTGCGACTCCGAGAAGTTGTGCTGGTAGGACATGTCGACGTAGGCCTTGACGTTATCCATGCCGAACAGCTTGCGCTCGCCGTTGACGAAGGCGCCGTAGTGCGAGAAGGCGGGATAAGCGCCGGAGGTCTGGTTGAAGTTCCAGACCGACTGGCGGCCGTTCGAGTAGATATACTGGCTGGCGGGGGTGTTACCCTTGTTGGTGCTGCCGGGCACGATATTGCCGTCCGCGGGGACGGAGTTGCCGCCCGAAGCGCCGGGGAACACGCCGGGGTCGGCGTAGAACACGTCCTTGGTCACGCCCGGGGGCCGGGTGCCGGCGGGCAGGCCGAGGGCCTGGTCATAGGCCGCCGTGGTGATCTGGGCGTTGATCGGAATGGCGTTGGTGCTCACATACGGCGGGATCGTCGAGTAGGAGCGGTCATGGTTGAAGATCGCCGCCCGGCTGAAATAATCCAGGCCGGCGGTGAGGCTGCCGGTTTCATTCGAGACGCCCTGGACAAAGCTCGCGACGAGCTCATGGGAGTCCTTGTTGGTCGTATTGCCATACTTGAAGGTAGCCTGGGCGCCATCGAAGTTTTTCCGGAAGATGATGTTCACCACGCCGGCGACGGCATCGGCGCCGTAAATGGCCGAAGCGCCGCTGGTGAGCACCTCGATGCGCTCGACCGCCGAAAGCGGAATGCTGTTGAGGTCGACGAAGGCGGTCTGGCCGCCATTGCCGATCGGATAATCAGCCACGCGGTGGCCGTTGATCAGCACCAGCGTGGCTTCCGGCCCGAGGCCGTGCAGCGAGATGGACGCGGCGGCCGGGGTGAACCCGGTGGCGTTGTTGGAGATCGGGACCGCGCCACCGTTGGAGGCCGTGATCTTCTGCAGCAGATCGGCGGCGGTCGAGTAGCCCGTGGCATCGATCGCCTTGCGGTCGATCGAGACGACCGGGAGCGCATCGGCTTCGCCGGCCGTGAGCGTGGAAGGAATGTTCGATCCCGTGACGACGAACTTTTCCAGTTTCACGGGCGTTTCAGCAGCAGATTGCTGGGCGTAGCCAGCAACCACGTTGAGGGAGGCGCACGCGATTAACGCGCAGGCCTGCCGTAATCCACTTACGGAGCGTTTGCTCATGACTTGATTTGGTTAGGTGTTTAAGTCGCTTCACCGGCGGTCTTTGCCGGTAAGCCAATCGATCTGTTCGGGGCGGAAGCATGGCCCCGCTGGACCGACAATCAAGCAGAGAGCAGGCCTAAATGCTCAATTTTTGAGTCTAAATGCTATATATATGCGATGTTTACGGGGAAAACACCCTAATGTCCCACCAGATAAGTTCACTGCATAATCCCAAGAGACCAGTTTCCGAATGTAGGAGCCTGCTGGCAGGCGATTTGACCCGCGGAGCCAATCCCCAACGCCTGAATCGCCTGCAAGCAGGCTCCTACAATATGAACCGAACTTGTCTGATCCGGACTCATGCAGTTGAACTAAAATCCCCCGAAGAGAGATGGACTGAAAGGTGGAACCCGGCCTCCGGACGGGTTGCTTCGGCGCACGGTATAGAAAACCGGTCCGGAGGCCCGGTTCCACCTGCTCTGACTGCATGAGTCCGGCTGATACCACCCCAGTCCGGGGCGTTTGCGGTAATTTACCAGACAACTGGTCCACGCAGGGAGCCCGCTTCCGGATGGATCAATTCCGCAGGCGGTCGAGGGATCGGGGAAGTGCGCTCAACCGGCGGTGGCGGCGGTTTGGTTGGCCGCGCACGCGGAAATTTTTCGGACCGTCAGGCCGCCGCCTTCGCGGCGGCCGCGGCCACATCCTTGCGGAAGCTGCGCTGCACGAGCACCAGGGCGATGAAGACGAGCAACGACGCCTCGAAGAAGGCGAGGCCGGGCACGTGATACGACCGGTCCGGCGAGATCGCCCAGCCGAAGCTCCAGGTCGCCATGAGCCCGCCGGGGATCATGCCGAGACTCTGCAGGCCGCTCAACACGCCCTGCACCGCGCCCTGTTGGTTCGCGGGCACGTGCCGGCTGATATACGACTGCAACGCCGGCCCGGCGACGCCGGCCATGCAGACGAACACGACGATCACGAAGATCATCCAGCCCTGCGTGGCGGAGCCATAGGCCAGGTAGCCGAGGCAGGAGATGCACAGGCCGGTCAGCACGGCGCGGGTTTCACCCAGCTTGGGCACGATGCGCCGCACGAGCACGGCCTGGAACACGCCGGACATCACGCCGGCGAACATCAGCGAGAAGCCGACCATGCGCGGAGACCAATGATACCGGTAGTCCGTGTAGAGCGCCCAGGTGGAGAAGGTCACGGCCTGCGCCATCATCAGGAGGAAGTAGGACTCGACCAGCCCGAGCACCGCGGGGAAATTCTTGAGCGCGGCCAGTGCGCCGAAGGGGTTGGCGCGGGCCCAGGAAAAGTCGCGGCGGTTCCCGGGCTGGAGGGATTCGGGCAGCACGAAGAACCCCCACAGCCAGTTGGTGGCCGAGCAGCCGGCCGCGACCCAGAAGGGCAGCCGCAGGTCATACTCCGCCAGGAAGCCGCCGAGCAGCGGACCGAGAACGAAACCAATGCCGAACGCGCCGCCCAGCAGACCGAAGGCACCGGCGCGCTTCTCCGGTGGCGTGACGTCCACGATGTAGGCGTTGGCCGTGGCGAAGACGCCGGCCGTGAACCCGGCGATCGTCCGCGCCACGAAGAGCCACCAGAGCGACGGGGCGCAGGCCATGATCACGTAGTCGATGGCCGAGCCGGCCGTGGCGATCAGGATGATGCGGCGGCGGCCGAACCGGTCGGACAACGAACCGAGGATCGGCGAGCCGATGAACTGCATCAGCGCGTAGATGGTGAAGATGATGCCGTAGGTGTGCGAGCCGCTCGTGAGGTCGCCGCCGCGGAACTGCACGATGAGCTTCGGCAGGACCGGGATGAGCAGGCCGAAGCCCATGATGGCAAGCGTCAGCGTGACAAAGATGAACTTGACGGCAGGCGGACGGGGCGCGGTGGTCTCCATGGGCCGCATCATTCAACGGCCCGGCCCGGCTTGGCGAGTCCGCAGATGCCGGCGGCTTTTCCGCGGGATGGGCGGTGGATTTGTAGGAGCTTGTTTACAAGCGATGGCGTATGCCCCGAATCGCCTGCAAGCAGGCTCCTACAGGAAACGACGTCAGTCGTGCCCCAACCGGTCGCGGCGTTGCGCGAGGAACAGGCTGCCCGGCTCGACGCGGGTACCGGTGCTCTCCCACCAGCCGTCCGGCCGCTCGAAGGCGCCCTTGGTGCGCTGGCCCGTGAAACCGATGGCGAAGTTCTGCGCGGTGGGCGGCTGCTGGCAGACCAGTTCGCCCTGCGAGTTCCAGACGACGTAATTGGCGCCGGCCCAGCCATGGCCCGAGCCCATCCACTGCCGGTCCTGGATGGCCAGGTGGGCGTCGACGTTGTCGTAAAGCCCGCCGACGGACCAGCGGTGGTGCGGCTCGCTGGTGGCGTAGTCGTGCTCGGAGCGGCAGTCGAAAAACACGTTCGGGCCGGCCACCCGCGCGCCGAACACAAAGGCGTGCCGCGCCTCCGACGAGAAGCAGCGCTGCACCAGCACCAGCTGGCCGAGCACGCAGTAGGGATAACGCCGGCCGCCCGTGATGACCGACACGGGCGCCAACGCGCGGCAGTCCTGCACGGTGATCCACTTGGCCGTGTCGTTGACGTAGGCCGGGCCGTGGTAGAAATGCAGCGTGGTGAGGTTGCGCGCCCAGGCATTCTTCACGTGGTTGAACTGCACGAGGTAGGTGGCGTGGTCCTCATCGACGAAGACGGTCTCGCCCTGGTATCGGGCGGTCTTCTTCGCGTCGTAGATGGAGATGCCGCGCAGCGACTCGACGCCGCAGTGCTCGATCCGGTCCGGGCCCATGCAACGCCCCAGCGCGCCGCCGCCCCATTGTTGATCGATCGCGCAGGCGATCGGTGCGTCGACCGTGACGCGGTGGCCGTCGATCGCAGTGATGACCCGGTCGAACTTCAGGTCGAAGGGCGTCCATTGCTTGGTGGAATGCGGATCGCTGGCGCGCGGTTGGATGCGGTCCATGCCGATGGTGTGGATCCACGCGGCGTTGCCCCGGCGCGTGACGAACACCGTCTGGCCGACCGCGTAGCCGGCGGCATCGGCGACGTTCAGGTTCGTGGCGCCGACCGGCACGTAGTCGTCCGTGATCTCCACGCGGCTCCTGGCGTCCTCCTTCGGGCTTTCCGCGCCGCCGACGAGCACGAGCGGCCCGGCCTTCCGGAAGGCGGCCGTGAGGACCGTGCCAGCCTCGCCGTCGCCTTCGCCGCGCAGCACGACGCCACTGGCGCGAAGGTGCAGCGGGGCATTGCAGGTGTAGGTGCCGCGCTGGAGCAGCACGGCGCCCCGCAGGCCGTCCGCACCGGGGGGCAGGGCGGCCACGCGGTCGAGCGCGTCCTGGATCCGCGGGCTGTCGTCGCCTTCGCCGGCCTTCGGCGAGAGGGTTTCCCGAACGACCGCGTCGGGAATCGCCCGGTCACCGCCGGCGTAGCCGCAATGGGAGAAATCCGGGAGCGTGTCGCCGCGCGAGGTGTAGGGCTGGTAGCGCAGCCGTCCGTCCGTCCCGACGCCGACCAGCCCGGTGCGGCCCGGGGTTTTGCCGGGCGCGGGTTCGCCCTCCTTCGCCAAGACCTTGGAGGGTGAGCCGGGCTCAGCGGCGCGCAGCACCGGGACAAGGACGGCCAAGGCAAACAGCCAGCGGGGGGTGGGGGTGAGGGGCATGCCGGCAAACTGTCGGCTCCCCGCTGCGCGGCAAGAGGGGTTGATGCTTTATTTGATAACCAGCTTGGTCAGCACGACGCCCGCCCCGGCGCCGTAGAGCCAGCAGCGCGGGGAAGCAGAACAGAAGGCAGCGGAGGGGTTACATGGGGTGAAGGGAAGCGGCCCAACCAGGCGGTAGTGGGTCAGTTTGATGTAGGTCGGGCTTTATACCAAACACCCAAAGCTCTTGCACGAAGGCCGCAAAGAACGCAGAGATATTTCCCCTCGCAGGATCTGCTTCGCGGTCTTGGCGACCTTGGTGTAGAGTGTAATAGGGAGTGTTTTCAAAGCCCGGAAGGGGGGACCACTAAAAGGATTCCGCCAACGGCGGAATCTCCTTTCACTGCTCCGGCTGATCGCCTCCGCCGCCAGGTTCAGGGGGCGGCTGATCGCCGCCCTCTCTGCCCGCGATTAGCGGGCCCCCCGAAACCCACCGCGCAGGCGATCAGCCGGAGCGGTTTCGGTGGATTTCAGCATGGGTGAAATCCTATTATTGAGCATTACCTAAAGATGAGACGCGAGGCCAGGTAGGGCGAATCCTCCGGATGAGCCGTGGCACGGAGCGGCTCGTCGGGACGACTCGCCCTACCCGCTAGCTGATCGATGTAACTTCAATAGGTAATCCTCATTAGTGGTCCTTTTCGGAGGTTTGAAGACACCCCCGAGCTTGAGGCGATTGGTAATAGGCCCGACATGCCACGCAACCTGTCGGGGATAAACCCCGACCTACCACAGCGAAGAAACCAAACCGACCCACTACCAACCGGGCAGAAACGAGGACCGGGGCAAGGTCGGGCGGCCCGGACCGTCAAAATCTCAGGGCGCGGACTTCTTGGGTGGATGGCCGCGGGCGAATCTGTCGAAGACGGAGATCACCGGCAGCGCGTTGCCTTCCGCGTCGAACATGCCGCGGCTGTGGATCGGCGAGAGCGACACGGCCGGCTCCCACCAGAAGACCCCCTTGCCGAGGCCGTGCGGGGTGGCGAGGACGGCGCGGTTCACCTCATCGAGGAAGCCGCGCTGGCCCTCCGGGGTCTCGGGGAACGGGGCGCCGCCCGACTTGTATTCGGCCGGGCGCCAATTGTAGGCGGTCTCCACCACGATGATGTCTTTGCGGTAGGTCTCCGCCATGAAGGCGAGGTTCTCCCGCAGGTCGAGAATCGAGCCGTGCCACCACGGATAATAACTCTGGCCGATGACATCGAAGTCGACCCCCCGCGCGAGGCATTGGTCGAAAAACGCCTGCGTGCCGGCCCGGTCGCCGCCGCGATCGATGTGAATCATGATGCGCGGCCGCGGGGCATCGCCGCGCCCGGCGTCGACACCGGCGATGGCGGATTTCAGGAGCGCGGCGAGGTGGTCCCACTGCGCGGGCAGGCGGCCGTCGGGCCACAGCATGCCGTTGATGATCTCGTTGCCCGGCTGGACCATGTCGGGCATGACGCCCGCCTCGCGGAAGGCCCGGATCGTATCGCGGGTGTAGTCGTGGATCAGGTTCACCAGTTCCGCATGCGACTTGCCCGTCCAGGCGGCGGGCAGGAACTGCTTGGCGGGGTCCGCCCACGTGTCCGAGTAGTGGAAATCGAGCAGGAATTTGAAACCGAGCTGTTTCGCCTCGCGCGCGAGGGCCAGGGTGTAGGCGAGGTCGTTCGGCAGCTCGTCAGGCGTGGGGAAGATCCGCAGCCGGATCCAGTTGTAACCGTGGTCGCGGAAGATTTGCAGACCGGGCCGGGCCGCGCCCTGGTCCTTGAACACTGTGCCGCGGGCCTCGGCCTGACGAAGGAACGACAGGTCGGCGCCGATGGCGTAGGCCAGCACCGGCCGCGGGGCGGGCGGCACGGCGCGGTCCGTTGCGCAGCCGGCCAGGCCGAGCAGGATCGGCAGGACCAGCGCGGCTGCGGGGAAGGATTTCATCAGGGAAGGGGCTTGAGGCCCCCGGCGCGCACGGCCCGCTGGCCGTTGTCCGGCAGGCCGGGGTGCGCGCGCGGGGCACCGTTCCGGCCGGCGATCAGCGTATCAGTGGTTTCCACGGTATTTCTTTTCCCCGGCGGTGACGCGGAACGGCAGGCGGTTTTCCTTCGGCGGGAGCGGGCAGGTGGCGAAGGCGGTGAAGGCGCACGGCGGATTCTGCATCCGGTTGAAATCAAGGACGACCTTCGTCTCGCCGGCCTTTGGCTTGGGCGCGTAGAGGAAACGCGAAGCCTCGTAGGTGTCCTCGCCGGCGGTGAGGTCGGTGAGCACGAAGAACAGGTCGTCGCCGCCCTCGTCGATCGGCAGCAGCTCGACGGTGTGGCCCTGGTGGGTGAACACGGCCCGGCCCGGCACGGGCGCGGGCTCGGTCACGCCGATCAGGTTGGTGATGTTGACCTGCCTGACCGGGTTGAACGGCACCCATGCGGCCTCGATGCGCCACGCCGGATCGATGGGGAAATAATCGAGGCCGGCGAAGTGCGCGCGGCCGGCGGCCGCGCTGTCGCGCACGCGCAGGTAGAGGCCCTCGCCGCGGCGCATGACATAGAAGCTCGCCGTGCCGAACGTGACCTTGGTGGGCTTCTCGCTTTCGACCACCAGTTCGGCCGGGTGGTGCGTGGGCACGCCGTCCACCTCCAGCAACGCGCTCGGGTTGGGTTGGAGGGTGATCTTGCGGTCGGCGGCGAGCGTGACGGTGGCGAGGTAGGGAGGGCCGGACGCGAGCTTGATGGAATTGTCCGGCGCGGTGCCCACGGTGTTCGTCCCCGGGGCGAGCAGATGCCGGCCGATGAGAGTCAGCCAGCCGTCCGGCGTGGTCAGGCGGGCGACGCGCGCGGCGCGCCAATCCTCGATGGACCTGGTGTAATCGTCCGCGAAGGCGCGGACCGTGAGCAGGGCGGCGAGGAGCAGGAAGCGCGGCGACATGGCGGCAACAAGACACAAAAATTCCCAAAAGAAAACCCCCGTTCGCGGGTCGCCGGCCCCGGCCATAAAAAACCCCGCCGGGAGGGCGGGGTTCGCAAAACAAGGGCGGAGGAAGGAGGCTCAGCTCTTTTTGGCTTCCTTCACCTTGATCATGCCTTCGACGTCCTTGTCGGACATGTCCATCTTGTGATGGCTCTTGGCATGCGCCTTGATGGCCGCGATGAGCTCGGCCTTGTCGTGGCTCTTGACGGTGAACTCGCACGGCGACGGGCAGGAAACGGAATACATGGGCTCGGTCGAGGCGGCGGGCTTGTCGTCACTCTTGGCCTTTTCGTCGGCACGACCGGTGAGGGGGGCGGACAGGGCCAGCGCCAGCGTGCACGCCAGCGCGATCAGGGACTGATGCTTTTTCATACTGATCTCCTTTGGGTTGTGGGGAAGCGGCGCAAACGGGCCGCACGGGGTGAACTTCGATTGATACCCCGTGGCGCCGGGCGTGTCAATGGGGTCGCGCCAAGGGTAGTGTCCTGATTTGACATTGTAGGGCGGGATCACCGCATCCCGCCTTCTGCGCTCCACCGGAGGCGGGATGCGGTGATCCCGCCCTACAACAAAACGCAATCCGTATTCCGAATCAGGACACCACCGCGCCGGGCGGTTCAGGGCTCGACCACAACGGGCAGCCCGATGTGCACGAGGGCCAGCAGGGCGACGGCGTCCCAGTTGGCCAGGCGGAAGCAGCCATGCGACTCGGTCCGGCCGACCTTTTCGGGCTCGGGCGTGCCGTGCATGCCGTAACCGGTGCGGTCCAGGCCGATCCAGGCGAGGCCCACGGGATTGTTCGGGCCGGGCGGGATGATGAGCTTGCGGCCCAGTTCCTTCGCCTCGGGCGACTCGCTGAACACCTCGGGATCCCACGTGTAATCGGGGTTGGGCGCCACGACGATCACATGCAGCTCGCCGACGGGGCGCTTGTCGACGTTGCGCGCGATGCTCACCGGGCAGTGCAGAACAATCTGCCCTTCCTCCGTGGTGGCCTCGAGCACATGATCGGCGAGGCGGATATGGATACGTGCCACCTTGAGCGGGCTGGTGAACGGCGCGACCGCCGGCACCTTGACCGTGGCGCCGGGCAGGATGTCATCCCAGTTGAAATCCGGGTTCAGCGCGCGGAGGAACTTCGGGTTGGCGTGGTATTGTTCGCCGATCAATTCCAAGGCCGTGGCGTAGTAGAGCTCCGGGCGCTGCGATTTGCCGAGCCAGGTGTCGGGCACGGGCTCGAGGCGGGCGAGCTCCTCCGCGGTGAAGGTGTGGGTGGTATAGACGGGGGCGGTGAGGAGCAGGAGGGTCAGGGTCGCCTTGTCGAGCTCGCCGGTCTCGCTCAGACCCTCGTTGCGTTGGAAGGCCTTCAGCGCCTCGGCGGTCTGCGCCCCGCGCAGGCCGTCGATCGAGCCGCAGGAGAATCCCCGGCGGTGCAGCTCCACCTGGGCCTCGATCCAGTTGGCGACGGGCGGGCCGGCCGGGGCCGCTTCCGCCGGCGCGGCGGCGGGCTGCGCGGGAGTGTCCTCGGGCCGGACAGGGCCGGCCGGGGTGGTCTGCGCGGCCAGCGTCAGGCCGAGGCAGAAACCGGCGGGGAGCAGCAGACGGCGCATCATGGCCCCCAAGATGCGGCCCTGCGGAGAAATGAAAACGCGGAAATGCGGCCCGGGGCAGGAGGGGGATGGGCGGGGACCCTGCTTTTCCGGAAAAAAGCATTCCAGGGGTGGGGTTGACGGAACCTGAGGCGGTCGGTTAGCGTCATAGCCATTGATGAATACCAAGACACCCATTCTTCTGGCCGCCCTGGCGGCTTCCACCCTGTTCAGCGGTTGCGTCGACACGGGACCGAACACGCAGCGCGGCGCCGTCGGCGGCGCGGCCTTGGGCGCGGTCCTCGGCGCGATCATCGGCAATAATTCCGGGCACGGCAACGGTGCCCAAGGCGCGGCCATCGGTGCGGTGGCGGGCGCCATCGCCGGCGGCACGCTGGGCAATGCCAACGACCACGAGCAGGGCACCATTTACCGCTCCGAGCGGGAGGCCACCACCAACGTCGTGGTCTCGGAACCGCCGCCCCCGCCGCCGCCCCCGACCGTGCGCGAGGAGGTTGTCTATGAGCGGCCGTATGAGGAGGCGGTGTGGATCAGGGGCTACTGGAGCTATGCCGGCGGTGGACGCTATGTCTGGGTCGAGGGCCATTGGGTGCGTCCGCCGGAGCGGGCCCGCACCTACGTCGCCCCGCATTGGCGGCGCGATCGCGGCAGTTACGTCTACGTGGAAGGTTACTGGCGCGGCTGACACGGCGCGCCGGCCGCTCACTTCAGCTGCTCGATCATCCGGTTCACCATGTCGCGGCCCTTGGCGTCGCGACTGGTCGGCCGGCCGTCGGGCCCGATGACCAGCTTGTCCTCGGCGATGAGCGTGCCGTCCGGGCCGTAGACCTTGAAGTGGGGGATGCTATGCAGGCCGAACTCCTGCGCGACCGGTGACTGCCAGTCAATCCGGGTGGCCTCGGGCCGGTTGATGTCCACCTTCACGACCGCGACGTCCTCGCGCTGCCGGTGCAGCTGGGCCAGGGGCTCGTTGTAAGCCTGGCAGGGGCCGCAATACTTGCTGGTGAAGTCGAAGATGGTCGTCTTGCCGGGCACGACATAGTCGGCGAGGTTGACCGTCTGGCCCTGCGAGATGTGGGCGGGCTCGGCCCCCTTGGCGTGGGTGTCGGCGGCGACAGCGGCGGAGGCAAAAGCCAGGGAGCAGAGGGTGGCGAGGAGGGATTTCATGGCGGGGAGAGGTAAGAACCAAACGCAGCCCAGGATATTCCATTAGGCAAATCCCGTTTTTGTAGGAGGGGCTTTATGCCCCGATGGATGGCGGTCCCGTGGCCATCGGGGCATAAAGCCCCTCCTCCAGCTTTATTTCAGCAGGGCGCGGAGGTCGGCGAGGCTGAGCTTCGCGGCGGCCGCGTCGCTGGCGTCGAACACGCCGGCCAGCAGCGCGCGCTTCCCGTCCTGCAGCGCCATGACCTTCTCCTCGACCGTGCCGGCGCAAATGAGCCGGTAGCTGGTGACGACCTTGGTCTGGCCGATGCGGTGCGTGCGGTCGGTGGCCTGCGCCTCGACGGCGGGATTCCACCACGGATCGTAGTGCACGACGGTGTCCGCCCCGGTGAGGTTGAGGCCGGTGCCGCCGGCCTTGAGCGAGATGAGGAAGACCGGGACGGTCTCGTCGTCCTGGAACTTGTCCACCGCGGTCTGGCGGGCCCGGGTGGTCATCGAGCCGTCGAGGTAGCAATAGGCGACGCCCTCGGCCTCGAGTTCCTCGCGCAGCAGCGCCAGCAGCGAGGTGAACTGCGAGAAGACGAGCATGCGGTGGCCCTCGTCGACGGACTCGGCCAGCAATTCCCGGAAGGCCTCGAGCTTGGCGGAATTCCGGTAGGGCGCGGACTCCGTCTTGTCCGTCGTAGCCTTGGCGAAGTCGGATCCGCGCCTCGGCGGGGCAGGGACTCCCCGCCCGACCTGTTCCACCAGCCGCGGGTCGCAGCAGATCTGGCGCAGGCGCAGCAGCTGGGTGAGCGTGGCGAGATGGAGCCGGCCCTCCGAGGCACCCTGGGCGGCGAGGTCGAAGAGTTCGCGCTCGGTGGCCTCCTGCATGTGCTGGTAGAGGGCGGCCTGGGCGGCGGTCGGCTCGCACCAGATGACCTGCTCGATCTTGGGCGGCAGCTCGGGGGCGACGATGGCCTTGGTGCGGCGGAGGATGTAGGGCGCGGTCTGGACGCGCAGCCGCTCGTCGTGGAAGGCGCGCTCCTCGCGCTTCATGCCGGGCGGGAGTTTGGGCAGGAAGCCGGGCATCAGGAACTCGAAGAGCGAACGCAGGTCGTCGAGCGAGTTCTCCAGCGGCGTGCCGGTAAGCAGGAAGCGGCTGCGGCCGTGCAGCACGCGCAGCGCCTGCGCGGCCTGGGTGCGGCGGTTCTTCAGGTGCTGCGCCTCGTCGGCGAGAATGACGTCGAAGGGCACGCCCGCGAAGAGCTCCGTGTCGCGCGCCAGCGTGCCGTAGGAGGTGAGCACGAGGTCGTAACCGGCGAACTCTCCGGCCGCCAGCCGGGCGCCGCCGTGATGGACGAAGACGCGCAGCGCCGGCGCGAAGCGCGCGGCCTCGCGCCGCCAGTTCTCCACGAGCGAGGCCGGCACGACGACGAGGTGCGGGGGGTAGGGCGCGGACTCCGCTCCGCGCTTCGGCGGCGAAGGGACTCGCCGCCCTACCACGGCGGCGAGGAGCGCGAGGGCCTGCGGCGTTTTGCCGAGGCCCATCTCGTCGGCGAGGATGCCGCCGAGTTCCTGGCCGTGCAGGTGCCAGAGCCACGCGACGCCGAGCTGCTGGTAGGGACGCAGCACGGCGGTGAAGCTGGCCGGCACCGGGGCGGGCGGCAGCACGGAAAGATTCTTCAACGCGGCGCTGCGCCGGTGCCAGGTTTCGGGCGCCGAGAAATGCGGCGCGATGCTCTCCAGCAGGTCGGTCACCTCGGCGGCGCGGGCCTTGGCGATGCGGTGCCGGCCCTGGGCACTGGCGGCGGACACCTCGCCGGCGAGCGCGCGCTGCGCGGCCTCCAACCCGGTGAGCTTGGCGGCGTCGATCAGGTAGATGGCGCCGTCGGCCTCGATATAGCCGCGGCCGGTCGCGACGGCCGAACGGATTTGCGCATCGGGGGCGCTGCCGGCCTTGAGGCCGAGCGTGACGTCGTAGCCGTCGGCCTCCTCGCCGATCTGCGCGGCGATCTCGGCGGCCTTGAGATGCGCCGTGTTTTTTTCGAAATTGGCGGTGAATTCGGCGTGCAGGTTGTCGCGCAGCAGCGCGCCGTGCGTGGCGAGGAGGTTGAGAACCTTGTGGCGGTCGCGCAGCCACCACTTGCGGGTGAGCGGGTCGAGGACGAAGCGGTGGGTGCGGAGGAACTCGAGGGCGGCATCGTAGACCATCGACTCGCGCGAGGGCAGGGTGATGGCGAGGAAATGCTCCGAGCCGTCCACGGTGAGCGGCGTGAGATCGTCGTCCTCGGGCTCGGGTTTCTTCTTCGGCTTCGGCTTGGCCACCGGGGCCGGCGGGGGCGCGACCGGTTCGGTCAAGTGCTCGCTCACGCCGGGCAGCGCGAGGCCGTTCCAGGCCAGCGGCAGGGTGGGCCGGTCGGCGCGGAAGAAGACGCGCTCGCCGGTGAGGGCGTGGACGAGCTCGCGCAGCTGGGCGCGCTTGAGCTGGATCAGCGACACCGGCTGCGCGGACACGCCGAGGCGCTGCAGGATGGCGAGGGCGGGGGCGAGGTTTTCAGGCAGCACCGTTCCGGCCGGCGGGCCGGCCGGGGTCTGTCCGGGCCGGTCGCCCGGCCAAGCGGCCGACAGGTCCAGCTCCACGCGCACGGCGATGGCGTCGCGCGGAGCGGCGGTGGCGAGGTTGGGTGGCAGCAGGAGACGGAGCATCGGATCAACGGGAGGTGAGATGCCAGAATCCGCAGAGCGGGCACTGGTAGGCGGTGCGCGAGCCGGCCACGCCGGCGACCAAGGCGGCGTCGAGGGCGTCGCCCTGCGTGCGGTAGCGCCGCTTGCGGGTGCAGCGGTGTTTGCGCTCATCGGCCGTGGGTTTCTTCATGGGGAGGTGTCATTTACCACCGGGCGCGGGCCGGGAGTCAATCACCCGGCCGGTGGAAATGTCGCAACCACCCGGAGCGTTCCGCTGTCAGGCATGGTGGCGCCGATCACGGCCGCCGCCCCCGCATGAAAAAAACCGCCAAAATCACCCGCAAGGAGATGGTCAAGCTGCTCAACGAGGATCTCGCCCGGGAATTCCAGGCGGTCATCGCCTATGTCGTCTACAGCCAGACGATGAAGGGCGCCAAGTTCCAGGCCATCGCCGGCGAGCTCAAGAAACACGCCGGCGAAGAACTGAACCACGCGTTGCTGATCGCCAAGCAGATTGATTATTTCAACGGCACACCCGTCACCGTGCCGAAGCCGGTGAAGATGTCCGCCAAGGCCGGGGCCATGTTGCGCTTCGACCTGCAGAACGAGGCCGATACGATCAAGGCCTACCGCACGCGGGTCCGGCAGGCGGAGGCGATGGGTGAATACGGCCTGAGCGAGGTCCTGCGGCAGATCATCGCGCAGGAGCAGGAGCACCTGACGGACCTGGCGGACGCCCTCGGCATCGACAACCCGAAGATCGGCGAGTAACCGGCGCGCGCCAACCACCCCATGGGCTTCGATCAAAACCAACCGGGGCCGGTCGTCGATGTGCACAAACGTACGACCAAGGTGAACCTCTGGATGGTCGGCGCGGTGCTACTGTTTCTGGTCGCCGGGGTCATCCTGATCTGGGTGGTCAAGACGCAGGCGCCCGGCCCGTAGCCTGAGCCGAGCTTTGCCCTCGCCATCGCGCGCGGCCTCCCTGTAGGTCTGGAGGATGTCTTCCGAGCCGACCAAGGACCACAAACCGCCACGCGGGCAGCCCTGCCCCTGCGGCAGCGGGCAGCCGTTCGAGCTGTGCTGCGAGCCGTTCCATGCCGGCCGGAAGCAACCGGCGACGGCGGAGCAGCTGATGCGGGCGCGTTTCACGGCCCACGTGGCGCACAACTTCAAGTTCCTCCACGACACGCACGGGCCGACCGCGGGCAAGCCGTATGTCGCCGAGGAAGGCGAGCCGGCGGTGACGTGGACGCGGCTCGAGGTGCACGGCCATGAGGTGGCGGCCGACAATCCCGACAAGGCCCATGTGGATTTCTCCGCCTACGGCCTGGAGGACGGCGTCGAGAAGGTCTTGCACGAGAAGGCGGAGTTTTTGCGTCGCAACGGCACGTGGCTCTACACCCGCGAGGCGCGGATCGGGCCGGCGCCCTACAAGTCCGCGGCGCCGAAGGTCGGTCGCAACGAGCCTTGCCCGTGCGGCAGCGGGAAGAAATACAAGCAGTGCTGCCTGCTGAAGGCGTGACGCCGTTTTGACGACGGGGCAGTTGCGTTGCGGATGGGAATGGTTTCCCTGTCTGCACTTATGAAACGCACCGCATCCGCTGTCTGGCAGGGTTCACTCAAGTCCGGCAAGGGCGCGCTCACCGCTCCCGGTGGCGCTTTGAAGAATACGGAATACTCGTTCGGCTCGCGCTTCGAGTCGGGCGCCGGCACCAATCCCGAGGAGCTGATCGCCGCGGCGCACGCGGGCTGCTTCGCGATGGCGCTCTCCGCCATGCTCGGCGAGGCGGGCCTCACGCCCGACCGGCTTGATGTCACCGCCGAGGTCAGCCTGGACAATGTCCCGCCCGCCGGCTGGACCGTCACGGCCTCGCACCTCGTGCTGAAGGCGAAGATCCCCGGGATCGACGCGGGCAAGTTCGAGGAGATCACCGCGAAGGCCAAGGCCGGCTGCCCCATCTCGCGGCTGCTCAACGCGAAGGTCACGCTCACGGCGACGCTGGCCTGAGTCGGCCGGCTAACACTAATCCGTCAGGTTCCGACCCACCCGGCGCTCCGCGCCATCAGCCGTCGCCGGGCCCATGGCCGACAGGCCTCTCTCCGGAGGGGATGATCGCCGGCGTCGGTTTGGGTCCCCTTGGAGAGGGGTGCCCGTCAGGGCGGGGTGTGTCGCTCGCGGCAGCGCACTCCACCTTGCCCTGGGTCGCTGGCGGATGGAGTGAACTTCAACTGCCTGAGTCCTCCTGGGCCATTCCGGTGCGTGGAGAGCTTTTTTGTAAAAAATAATTCGTTAACCCTTATTAATCAACGGCAAGAAATTTACCAATCTGCCGCTTGTCAGACGGCGAAATCGACTCATCCTCTGGGGTGACGGTAGGCGCTGGGTGCCTTCCCGTCGTTCAGTGAAAACGCCCTGACCTGCTGGGTGGGAAAGGGCCCAGACCGCCGCTGCAAGCGGCAAGGAGGACGATAAAGTCATGATGACCGCAATCGCCATCTCGGTCTCCTGGCTGTCGGTCGCGATGATTTACATCATCGCGGGCAACGACCGCCGTGAGCGCCGATTCTAAAGAAAACCATGCCGCCCCGGGAAATTTTCCCGGGGCGGCTTTTCTTTTGGTCGGATTTCAGGCCGCACCGAGGATCTGCCGGCAGAGATTGCTGCCGCGCTGGAAGTCGCGGCAGGTCTGCGGGCGGTCTGCATAGATGGTGCAGAGGCGCGTGGCTGGATCGAGGGCCACGCAGGCGCCGTCGCCATGCTGGTCCATGCAGCGCACGCCGGCATGTTCGACTACAAATTCCTCCGGCACCACATCGCCGGCGCGCAATTCCACCACGAGGTGGCAGCAACGGCCGCAGCCGGCGCACGGCGGGAGGTCTGGGTGGTCGTGCAACGGAGGACGGAGGACGGAAGACAGAGGACCGATTACTCGTCCAAGTCGTCGCCGAGCATGTCGTCACCGACCGGCGTCGAGCGCCGTTGCTGGCTGCTGCCAGCCCGGTGTTTGTCCTGGCCGTCGCCAGGCAAAGGCGCCGCGTGCGGGTGGTTCATCATCGGCGCGACGGCGAACGCCTTGGGGGCGTTGTGCGCCGGCAGGGCCTGCGCGATGAAGGCCAGGATCTCGGCGCGGCCGCTCTTCGTCGTCGACGAACTGGCGAAGACCGGCGGCTGGGCGTCGGTGGACTTCGCCATGGCGGTGCGGAACTGCGCGATGGTGTTGCGGGAGTGCTGGGCGGCCTGCTTGTCGATCTTGGTAAAGATGAGCGCGAAGGGCAGGGCGTGGGTGCCCATCCAGTGGACAAACTTGAGGTCCATCTCCTGCGGCTCGTGGCGCGAGTCGATGAGCACGAAGGTGCGGCGCAGGGTCGGCCGGTGACCGAGGTAGTCGCGCACGGCGGTGTTGAACAGCTGGCGGTCGGTCTTCGCCACGTGGGCGTAGCCGTAGCCGGGCAGGTCGACGAGGCTCCACGTGCCGTTGATCGTGAAGAAATTGATCAGCTTCGTCTTGCCCGGCAGGTCGGAGACCTTCGCGAGGTCCTTTTTCTCCGTCAGCAGGTTGATGAGGGAGGACTTGCCGACGTTGGAGCGGCCGATGAAGGCAAACTCCGGCAGCACGGGATGCGGGCACGTGGCCAGGTCGGGCGAGCTGACGGCAAAGAGGGCGGACTTGATTTTCAGGCAACCAGCAGGGACCCACTTCGCCGCACTAGCGAACCTTAGTTTCAGAGGCTGTCCCGCACCTGCGCGACCAGCTCGAAGGAACGCAGGCGGGCGGTGTGGTCGTGGATCGCCGCCGTCACCATGAGTTCGTCCACTCCCGTCCGTTGCAGGAACGATTCCAGGCCGCGTTTCACCGTGGCGGGAGAGCCGACCACGGCCTCGCGGAAGGCGTGTTCGACGCCAGCCCGCTCCGTTGGCGTCCAGCGGCCGTCCATGCGGTCCACCGGCGGCGGCAGCAGGCCGGGCGTGCCGCGCCGGAGGAGCACGAAGCTCTGCTGCAGCGAGGTGAAAAGGCGCGTCGCGGCGGCGTCTGTGTCGGCTGCGACGACGCCGATCGCGGCCATGGCGTAGGGCTGGGCCAGCGTGGCGGAGGGCTGGAAGCCCTGGCGGTAGAGGGTGAGCGCCTGCTCGAGGTAATCCGGGGCGAAGTGCGACGCGAAGGCGAAGGGCAGACCGAGCACCGCGGCGAGTTGCGCGCCGAACAGGCTGGAGCCGAGCAGCCAGATGGGCACGTCCAGCCCGGCGCCGGGCACGGCCTGCACGACCTGGCCGGGCACCGCCGGCTGAAAGTAGGACTGCAACTCCGTCACGTCGCGCGGGAAACTGTCGGACACGTCGCTGCCGCCGCGGCGCAGGGCGCGGGCCGTGGGCTGGTCGGTGCCGGGCGCGCGGCCGAGGCCGAGATCAATGCGGCCGGGGAAGAGCGCGGCCAGCGTGCCGAATTGCTCCGCGATGACCAGCGGCGCGTGGTTGGGCAGCATGATGCCGCCGGAGCCGACGCGGATGGTGGATGTGCCGGCCGCGACATGCGCGATGACGACGGCGGTCGCCGCGCTGGCGATGCCCGGCATGTTGTGATGCTCCGCCAGCCAGAAGCGGCGGTAGCCGAGCGCCTCGGCGTGCCGGGCCAGCTCGCGCGAGCGGTCGAGAGCGCCGGCGACCGTGCCGCCTTGGACAATGTTGGAGAGATCGAGGACCGAAAACGGAACCATGCGGGCACAGTGGCCAGAACCGCCCGAAAGGCCAGCGGCGCCCGGCGGGCAGGCGTCAGTATTTTCCCATCACGCCATACATCGACCAGATGAGGCCCCAGGTGAAGAGTCCCGAGCCGGCGATGGCGAAGACGAAGCTGATGGTGTTTTGCATGCAGAGGGCCGAGCCGAACAGGATGACATTCCCGCCGATCAGCATGATCCAGAAATCCCGGCTGCGCTTGGAAATCCTGAAACGGTCTTCCTTGACCAGATCCTGGCCGGAATCGCGCTCGGCCTGGCGGATTTCCTGGAGCAGGTCATTCACCTCGATCCGGCCATGGCTATCGGCCGTGTTCACTTTCTCGAATTTCACCTCGCCGAACGAGAACTCTTTGAGGTCGTGGCGGTCCGACTGGCCCGGGCGACCCCAGGCCCGCGGAGTGGTTTTTTCCGACAGCTTGGGGAAAAGCTGGCGGACGAAATCCGTGCGGCGGATCGGCTCCCACTGCTCCGTGCCCTCGGGGCAGACCAGCGTATCGGGGGTGATCTTTCCCAGGTAAACCAACGACTCAAGGCCCTCGAGGGTGTAGGGGCCGGCCACCTCTTCCTCCAGCCAGGCGAAATAACGGATGGTCGTGTCGTTGCTGAGCCTCATGCGTCCGGTGAGAGCTAGGAAAAAATCCGGGCCCGCAAGGCATGTCCAGCAGAATGACATTGGCGCGAACGGACCCGGCGTGCGTCGTGGGGCAGGCGATCCTTCCCGTTACACGGAAGGGATCGTGGTGTCTTGGCCGGAGCTGCACCGAGGAACACTTCGCGCCACCAGCGAACTTTAGGGAGTGTTTTCAAACCCGGTTTGTCATCCTGAGCGGAGCGAAGGATCCACAGCAGCGAAGGCCATATCGCGAGCGAACGCATGGATGAGGATGTCGCTGCGCTCGGAACTTCACTTCGTTCAGAATGACAGGAAACGGGTATATGTTGGGTTTGAAAATACTCCCTGGTTTCGGCCGCGACTCAAAGCAGGAACCAGAGCCCGAGCGCCATGAGCGGCAGGCCGGAGAGGCGGCCGCCCTGCGCGCCGAGCGGCGCCACCTTCTCGAGCAGCACGAAGACGGTGAGCCCGGCGATCCACCAGAGGTTCATCACCCCGCCGACGAACAGCAGCAACATCAGGGCCCAGCAGCAGCCGAGGCAGTAGAGCCCGTGCAGCCACCCGAGGCGGAACCCGCCCGCGACCCCGGGGCGCCAGTGCCGGGTGAGGAACTCCGCGGGCGAACGGCAGTATTGCAGGCAGGCCCGCTTGAACGGCGTGAATTGGAAAAGCCCGGCGACGAGGAGCAGCGCGCCGCCGAGCCGGCGGTCCGACGTCTCCATCATCGGCGAAAGCAGCAGCAGTTTCGCGAGCGCCCGCTGCAGGACCGTGGCGGCGAGGCTGAAGACCGTCCACACCAGCAGGTAGCCGCCGCCGAAGGCGTAGGCGTGGGTCGCCGCCCGCGCGCCGTCGGGGCTTTTGCGCACCACGGCCGCGTAGATGAGCAGCGCCGGGGCGGCCGAGGGCAGCATCATGCCGACCATCATCACCGCCCACATGGCGAAGAGCAGCACCAGGTGGGTGAAGTCCCAGCGGTCGGTCATCATCCACGCGGACGATCCGGACATGCGGCCATACATGTCGACCGCCATGGGCACGATCCACGCCCAGCACAATGCGATCACCACGGCCAGCGCGAGGCCGACGAGCCAGCGGTCGCGCCGCAGGAGGGACTCGAGCGTGGTCGGCTCAGCCACCGGTCAGCGCACGACGCCGTGCGTGCTCCAGTGGATCTTGGCGAGGTGCGCGTGCGTGTTGTCGAAGGCGAGGTCGATGGCCCCGGAGGTCTTCGCCTTGCCCGCGACGAACTCGGCGTCGGTGAACTCGAAGCCGGTCGGCAGCGTGACGCGGGCGCGGTGCGCGGCCCCGGTCACGGGATTGCTGATGGGGCTGGCGCTGCTGTCGATGACCCCCGGCACCTTGAGTTTGGCCGAGCCGGTCTTGAGATCAATCGCGAGGTCGATGGGCTTGTAGAGCGTGGGCAGCAGCTTGGTGACCATGGCCGAGAACACCTGCCAGATGAGCTTGCCCGGCTCGGTTTCCTTGCCGTGGGCGACCTTCTCGAGCGCGGCACGCTGCCTGGCGTCGGCGCGCTCGTCCACGATCGCCTGGAAGGTGCCGTTGCCGAGATGGATGGGGCCGGGCCACAGACCCATGATGCCCCAGCGCAGGCCGTCGAGGGTCACGTCGCCGAAGCGGCCTTTGTCGATCTGGACGAAAGTGTGCGCCCGGCAATGGCCGAGCGTGGGGAGGGCGTTAAACTGGCAGGGGCAGCCCACCGCGCAGTTGCAGTTGCCGAATTCGAGGCCTTGCATCGACCATTCCACGAGTTTCATAAGTTGCCTTTGTTACTGGTGGCCGGCTGAAGTCGGAGGCGGCCCGGGCTGGCCGGGGGACTTCCCGTCGGTCATTTGAATTGGGCGCGATGATGCGGTGGCGGGCAAAAGGGTCAATGCCCAAGCCGGTGGTGCCGCCCCCCCGCGGGCTTGCGTCGCAACGCCGTCCAGCCAGAACCGGGGCATGCGAACGGGGCGTTTCTTCAGGGTGGGGTGGGCGCTGCTGTTATGGCTTGGCGTCAACGACCTCCGCGCCACGGCGGAAGCCCTGCCGGCATTGGATTTCGGCGGCCTGGCACCCCGCGAGGTGCGGATTTACCTGCCACCCGGCGGAGTGAAGCCGGCCACACCGGTGCTCGTCGCCCTGGACGGGCAGAACATGGCCGCGTGGCGGCTGGAGGAGGCGGTCGCCGGGCTGGCGGCGAAGGGCGTGATGTCGCCGCCGCTCGTCGTGGCGATCCCGGCGGGCGCCGACCGCATCGAGGAATACGGCCTGGCCGGCACGCCGGACTACGCCGGCCGCGGCCGGAAGGCGGCCGAATTCCAGCGCGTGGTGCTCGAGGTGGTGCTGCCGGCCGTGCGGGCCCGTTACGGTCTGGCCGCGGACCCGGCGCGCACCGGCATCATGGGTTCTTCGCTCGGCGGACTGGCCGCGTTCGACCTCGCCTGGCATCACCCGGAGGTCTTCGGGTTGGCGGGGATTTTTTCCGGCTCGTTCTGGTGGCGGTCCGACAACACCTCGCCGGCGGCGCAGCAAGCCTCGCGGCTGGTCCACCGGATGGTGCGGGAGACGGCCCGGCCGCCGCGGCTGCGGCTCTGGTTTTCGGCGGGCACCAAGGAGGAGGAAAGCGATCGCGACGGCAACGGCGTCATCGACGCCGTGCAGGACACCACCGAGCTGCTGGACGAGCTGGAGCACCGCGGCTTTCGCCGCGGAACCGACCTTGAATATGTCGAGATCCCGGGCGGCAGGCATAACGAGGCCACGTGGGCGCGGGTGCTGCCCGGCTTCCTCGAGTGGGCGCGGCCGGATCAGCCGGGGAAGAGCACCAAGACCATCTGAACCGTGGCGAGCGCGCCGCACAGGAGCGACGCATACCACAGCCAGCGTTTCTTGACGACGAGCGTGATACCGCCGAGGGCGATGGCGATCTGGAAGACCTGCGTGGCCAGCCCCATTTCCCGGCTCGCCGATCCGGCCAGGGCCGAACCTTCGCGCGCCGCGTCCCGTTTCGCCTCGAGGGCCTTGGCGGCGGTGGTGATGTCCTTCTTCTCCTTCTCGTAGCGGTCGACCCGGGCGGTCAGGGCCGCGAGACCCTTCGCGTCAGCGGCATTGGTGGCGGCGAGCCGCTCGCGCTCGAGCTCGTAGAGGCTCTGCTTGATGCCCTTCGCCTGGTAGTAGGACCATTGGTCGGAGGCTTCGGCCTGGTTGAAGGTCGCCTCGTTGAGCTGCTTCATGACCGCCGAGGAATAGCCCGCGCCCCGTTGGGTCGCCACGGCGGCGAGCACCGCGAGGAAGATCATGGAGAGCGACACGTATTTGGTCCAGGCATCGCGCTTTTCCTTGTCCTTCTGGGCCTGCTGGTCGGCTTTCAGGGCGGCGACCAGGCCTTTGAGTTCGTCTAGATTGTCGTTCATGGATGGGTTGAAACCGCCTTGTGAAATGATTTTCCGGCAATTGTCACGCTGTTTGCGGGAAAACGCCGGCGGGACACCGGGGCCCGGGCGCGCTCACGGCAGCCAGAAGCCGGTAAACCCCCGGGCGACGCGATGGCACCACTGGTCCTTGTAGGCGGTGTTGGCCTTGCCATAGCTGTAAATGAGCTGCCGGCCGCTGGCCTGCGCCTCCGCGCACGCGTCACGGCCGTTGATATAGGAGAGCAGCGAACCGGGGCTGATCCCGTTGAAGGACTTGTCCACGCCGCCGTTGATGTAGTCGATGCAGACGGTGCGGCTGGTCTCGGCGCGATAGTTGATCTGGATCGCGACCGGGCGGTCCTTGAGCCAGAGGACCTTGCCGAAAAGGAACTGCCCCAGGTGATCGAGCGTCGCCTTCATTGTCCCAATGGCGTGCGGTTTGCGCTGCCAGCGAACCAGGTGGAGCGCCTCATACATGGCGATGATCTCTTCGCTGCTGAACTCCCCGATGTCGCGCACCGTGCCGCCGAGCCGCTCGAACCGCCGCTCCTTGATCTGGTATTCCTTTTTGCCGGTCGGCAGCTCGTCGGGGATTCGCTTCAAAATCGCCATCTGCTTGAGGCCGGGGAACACGGCGCCGGCCACCTGCCGCCGCTGCAGGCCCAGCAGAAACCCCGCGCGGAACAGCACCAGGCAATTATACCCGGGCGCGACGGGCAGGTGGAGAACCGGGTAGCCGAAATCAACCTGATCGGTCAGCCGATGGACTTGAAGGGCCTGGCGGTCACCCGCGATGCGGGGACCCCAGGCCGGCACCACGCCGATGCATTGCTCCCCATGGAAGTAGCCGTGGTAGTCGGTCCGGATGCCATGGACGTCCCCAAAGAACTGCAGGACCTCCGGGTGCAGGATGAAGCTCCCGCCCCAGGATTGGTAGTGCCGGGCATACTCCTCGCGCGTGACCGGCGCGGTGTTCCACGACCTGAGGCGGGCGCCGAGCTGGTGAAACCGCGTTCCTGGGTTCATGCTGATTGGGTTGCAGGAGAGGAATGTGATGGCAAGCACCGCGAGAAGCCCCCGAGGGCAGAAAAGCAGAAATAAGTTTGGCGGGCCCGGGGCCAGCGGGCAGCCTGGGGCATGGGCGATCCCTCACGTTACACGGACGAAATTGTGGTGTCCTGGCCGGAGCTGCACCGGGACGCGCGCTTCCTCTCGCAGCAACTCCACCAGCTGGGCACGTGGAAAGGCATCGTCGCCATCACGCGCGGCGGCCTTGTGCCGGCGGCGCTGGTGGCGCGCGAACTGGAGATCCGGCTGATCGACACCGTCTGCGTGGCGAGCTACGCGGCCGGCAGCGGCGGGCCGGCGCAGTCGCAGAGCGGCGTGCAGGTGTTCAAGGGCGTCGCCGGCGACGGCGCGGGCTTTTTGCTGATCGACGACCTCGTCGACACGGGCAGGACGGCGCAGGTGGTGCGGCAGTTGCTGCCCAAGGCGCACTTCGCGACGCTCTACGCCAAGCCGGCCGGCCGGCCGTTCGTCGACACCTGCGTGAAGGAGTTCAAGCAGGACAAGTGGATATTCTTCCCCTGGGACATCGACTACCGGTTCGTGAAGCCGATCAAGGACGGCGGCAACCTCAGCACGAAGGCCTAGGGAAAACCGCCGCCGTGGGCCCGCCAAGGGCAGCCCACCGCCACCTTGAGTCCCCGGAAAACCAACTTCATCAGCCTCGGCCTGCTCCTCCTCGGGCTGGGCGGCGCGGTGGCGATCTACGCCATCGCGGAACCGCCGGACGACGATCCGTTGCTGGCCGATCTGCACTCCAACCGGAAATACAAGCGGGAGCTGGCGGTGTATGGCGGCCGGGCCAACGTGGTGTCGGCCGAGTTCATCGACTGGTTTGGCGGGTTGTGGCACGGCCGGAACCTGGCCGGCACGGTGGCCGTCCTCACGGTGGTCGCGACGCTGGGTTTTCGCTTCGTCGCCTCGCATCCCTCCGGCCGCACGGCCGGGACCGCGCCGCCGGATCGGGCTTGAAGCGGGCCCCGGCTCAGGGTGCGGCAAGGCTGACGGTCCGGGTCTGGCCCCAGGCCAGCGGACCCGCGGCGGCCGACGTGTTCCAGAGGCACTCGCGGGCGGTCAGCTTGCGCTGGGCGGCGTCGAACACCACCACCTGGAATGCCAGCTTGGTCTCGTCCTTGCCGGAAACCTTGCCTTTCATCGGGGAGTCGGAGCGGAAGACGCTGAGGCTGAGATCCCCGTCGGGGCCGGGCCACGTGTAGAACTCGGTCCAGTTGGAGTGGCCGTGGAAGTAGCCGGTGATATTGGGGTGCGCCTTGAGAAACGCGGCGAAGGCGCGCTGCTCGATGGTGGTGGGACCGTCCGGCTTGCCGCCGACGGAAGCGACCACCCCGTCCGCGTAGACGTCGGCGATCACGTTCTCGAATTTGTCGCGGTCGTTGATGTCGTGCGCGCCGTTCGGGTTGGTGAAATGGCGGGCGTCGCCCTCGGGCGGGTCGTGGCAGAAGATGAACACGGGTTCGCCGGCCGGCACGGCCTGGAGGTCGGATTCCATCCACGCGCGGGCCGCACGGTCGGGCCAGATCGAAAGGAAGACGCAGTGGACGCCACCGAAGTCGCGCGAGTATTGGATCCGGTCGGCGGGGTAGGCATAGGTCGCCGTGGTGCGGGGGAGCGCCGGGCGCATCATGCGGTTGTAGATCCCGATGAGCGACGTGGCGTCTCTGGCCGGCACCAGTTTGCTCGGGGAACCGATGGCGTTCGAGACATCGTGGTTGCCCGGCACGAGCAGGAGCGGGGTGGGCCGGCCGGTGGCATCATGCAGCGCCAGGCCGTCGACATAACAGGCCGCGAACTGGCCCCACGAGACGGCGGCGCTCTGGATATGGATCGGGTAGAGTTCCTGCCGGTTGACCAGGTCGCCGGTGATGACGACGAAGTCCACCGGACCCACGGGCCGGCCGGCGTTGAGGCCGCCGTCGGCGGGCAGCACGGCCGCGGGCACGGCGTTGATGGCCTCCAGCATGGCGGCGTTCACCACCCGTGATTCCACATTGGCCGCGCCGCGGAAATTGCCCCGGTTGATGCCGAAATGCACATCCGAGGTGAAGACAAACGTCACCGGCGCCGCCACCGCGGCCGTCCATCCGGTCACCGCGAGGGCGGAAGCCCACAGGGCGGTCCGAACCCGGCGCACGGGCCGCGGCGGAAGCGGCTGGAAGGGGAGGCTCATCCCGCCATTGTTCCGCGCCGGCCGGGGGTGACCAGCCCAAAGCCTGTTACGGTTTGATGGCGGGTGGAGTGAAAGCGGGACCCCGTTGCCGCGTGCTCGCGGCCCGGGGTTTGTCCTTGGTTCTCGCCGGGGCGAAACCAAGGCAAAAAAATGCCGCCGGTGGGACCGGCGGCACGGGGGAGGGTTCGGCTCAGTGGCGCCGGTCCCGGTCGCGGTCATCGCGGCCATGGTCGTCGCGATCGTCATGCCGGTCATCGCGCCGGTTGTCGTGATCGTTCCGGAACTTCACCTTGGCGAAGTAATTCGCCGGGTAGTAGGTCACGACCCGGTCGTGGAAGACATACGGCCGGTCGCTCTCGAGCTTGAGGGAGACGGCGCGGCCGAAGTCCACCCGGATGTAGTCGGGCAGGCGGGGGCCGAAGCGCCAGGTGCCGCCCTCGAGGTAGAACCACACGTGGTCGGACGGGCGGTAATAGACGTCACAGCCGGGGTAATAGTAATAGCCGTAGCTGCGGTGATACCAGTGGCTCCGGGCCCAGGGCGGCGGTTCCGGAGGGCCGACCTGCTCGATCACGACCACCTCGGGCGGCGGCGGCGGCAGGGCGCGGCCGAGACGGATGTCGATGCCGACGTCAAGGTGTTGGGCCCGGGCGGCGGGCGCCAGACTGCCGGCGGCGGCCAGGGCCAGGAACAGGATGGTTTTTGAGTTCATGGGGTATGTGACTGTCCGCGCTGGCCGCAGGTTTCATCCCGAACCGGCCTTTACGGGATTTTTTCGCGGAACTCGGCGAACGGTCCTGCGGCGGATCAGCACCATGGTGTCAACACCCCCTATCACCCAGCCGGCCGCAGGGTATAGTCACATGCGGTCACGTCCGATTCTGGGGCCGCACTCATGACGACACCCACCTGCCTGCAGCCTCTCACCTTGGAAAACAAGACCGCCGGACCTTGGTCGCGCATCGCCGCGTGGACCGGGCAATGGCATCCAACCCGGGGCGGCCTCCTTGCCGTGGGCCTCGTGTTGGCGGCGGCCGGCCGCGGCGTCGCGGCGCCGGTGGAGAACGAAGTTGCCGGCGCCAACGTCGCCTCGCCCAGGAAACTGGGCGACGATGAACTGGTCATCGAGGAGGTCTTCCAGAGCCACCTGCCGACGACGCTGGAGAAGTATGCCCTGCGGCTCTCGGTCAACCCACACCTGGGCGACTGGCAACGGAAGGACTACATGCGCCTGTCCACCACCTTGCGCTACGGCCTGACGGAGAACTGCGAGATCAGCGCGGGCAGCGACCTGTATTTCAGCCACGGCAACGGTGCCATCCGCGCTTTCGACGAATACGGCGCGGCGAATCTCAAGCTCGGCGTGAAGTTCAATCTCGGTCAACCCCTGTTCGCCGGCTGGGAGACCGGCGTCGGCCTCAACGATGAGTTTCCGACCGGCCACCCGTCACCGGAACTGACCGACGGGCTGCGCCATCTGGAACCCTACGCCACCTTCTCGCACCGGCTCGGGTCACACCCGGACCGGCGGATATTTGTGGGCTTCCATCTCGACAATGTGAGCAAAACCTCCCTGGCGGGTGAATTTGCCAAAAACGCCTTTCAGGAGAATTCGCGGGGGATGACCGGCGGCTTCGTGATCGATCGCGACCGCCTGCACTACACTTTCGAGGCGTCCTACGACACGTCCCGGTGGATCAACCACGGTGGCGGGGACATCTACACGGTCCGCCCCGGCGTGCTCTGGGAAATTCCCCATCGCCACGACCACCGGCTGAGGAGCAACTGGCTGGTCGGCTTCGCCCTGAATGACACCTATGGCCCGGGTGGCAACAGCCTGGGGGCGTCGTTCAAGCTCCGCTACAACAGCGATCTCAAGAACCCGTGGCCCCGCCACCCGGCCGCACGGGCGCCCTGAGCGTCCCGCGGTCAACCCGACGGATCCGGCCCGGATGGCTGCTGCCGCACCTCCTTGCGTTTCATCGCCAGGTAGACGGCTTCGTCGAGCTCATGCAGCTGCACGGGGAACTGCTCGGTCGCGGCAAACCAGTCGTGCAGCCGCTTCTCAAGCTGGTCGGCCGCCGGCACGGCGAGCGCGCCGAGGAAGGCTTCAATCGCGAGGTAATACCGCATGGTGTTGCGTTCCACGACGCCGCGCACGCCGTTGACCAGCACGGCGGCACCGCCCGGGGGCGATGCGGTTGCGCTGAAGCCCACCTTGTCACTGCCGATGGTGGCCAGGTAACCCTTCATCGCGAGCCGGGCGGCGAGACCATAGTCATAGGAATAAGCGAGGTGGATGAACGTCCGGCCGGCTTTCAGCGGCACGGCCTCCAGCGCGATCTCATAGTTCCGGCTCCCCATCGGCCCGGTGTCCGCGTGCAGCAGGATGTGCAGGTAGTCGGCCTGCGCGGCGGCCACGCGGTAGCCGAAACTGACAGGGTAGGCCTGGTCGAGCGGCTCGTCGTTTTTCCGGCCGATGCTCACCAGCAGCGTGCGGCCCGCCGGGCGGCTCACGACGCGGCAGCCCTTCACGTTGAGATGCAGGATCAGGATGTCGGCCCAGTGCTCCATCACCTGCAAGGCCTGGCTGACAGTCGCAAAGGGATGATCGATCACCACGAACAGGTCGCCCTTCAATCCATCCTTCGCCTCGGTGGAATCGAGGAACAGGGGCCGCCGATAGGCGTTGTGGCTGAGCTGGTCCTGCAGGGCGACATAGCGCGCCTGCAGCGCGGCGGCCGGTTGCTCCGCCCGGGCGGGGGGAGTCCCCATCCCGGCCAGCAGCAGGCCGGCGGACAGCATTCGGAATATTCGGATCAGGGAGGCCGGGACCGCGGGATGAGGCATGGCCTGTAAGACAGCTTTCGCGGACGGTGGTGATGGTCGGGATGAAACTTTCGCCGTTCCGTCCGCGCGGCTATGGCAGCGGGCCCAAAAACCTGACCAGGTTGGCGATGTGGTCGTCGAGGGACACGCCGAGCTTGTCGCAGCCCAGCTGGATTGTGGCGCGGTCGATCTTGGCCGCGAAGCCGGGGTCCTTGAATTTTTTCCTGATGGAGCCGGGTTTCATCTGACCGTAGGGCACGGAGTTCATCTTCCGGTAGGCGTAGAAGATGCCGCAGAGCTCGTCGGTCGCGACCAGCGCGGCGGCGAGCTTGGTTTGCGGTAGCGTCGTGAAACCATGGTAGCCGTAGGCGTGGGCCTCGACGGCGTGGATCAACTCGGGCGGATAACCCCAATCCTTGAACCATTGCAGCGACGGCGCCGGGTGCGTCCCGGGGTGTTCCTCGTAATCGAGGTCGTGGAGCAGGCCGGTGAGATGCCACAGCAGCGGGTCCTCGGCAACGGAGCGCGGCAGCGCGGAGATGGTCACACCGGCAGGTGTGGCCTGGAGCGAAGCGGAAGGTGACTGAGCCGGGTGCCCTTCGGGCAGGCGAGGGAACAACTGCGCGGCGTAACCTTCCATCGCGGTCGCGACCATCAGCGCGTGGTGCCGCTGGTAATCATCCTTCACGTGTTCGTGCAGCAGGGCGAGGGCGGCGTCCTTGGTCGGGAGGGGCATGTGAAGAAAATATTATACCAATCGCCTCCAGCTACTCCACTCTACACCAAGGTCGCCAAGACCGCGAAGCAGATCCCGCGAGGGGAAATATCTCTGCGTTCTTTGCGGCCTTCGTGTAAAAGCTTTGGGTGTTTGGTATTAACGATATTAACCACGAAGGCACGAAGTGCACAAAGGGATTTTTGGAGAGGCTGTTGCCCTCAACAGCCCGGGCGCTTGGGGGCAAGCGCCCCTACCTTCGACTTATTTCGGGCCGGAGTAATACAGCTTTGTATACTCGGCGCGGAGTTTCTTGATCTCCTCGGGATCGCGGCCGAGGGCGGCTTGCATTTCCAAGGCGGCGGCGAGCTCGTTCATCTGCCGGGCTTTTTCCTTCTCGGCTTCCCTCTCTTTCGCCCGGACCACGGGGTTGAAGCCAAACAGGCGGCCGACGATCTGGTCGAATTTGCTGAGATGATTCCGCACCAGCCGGGCGTCGCGGCCGGCGGGCGACTCGAAAAGCTCGGTGGGCGCGTCGTGGAGCGGCTGGTGCTCCGCGATGCGCGGCAGGGGCTTGGGGAAATCGGTGTTCGGGTGGACCGTCACCGTGGGCAGGGCGAGGGTGTGCTCGCTGGCGGCGGCGGACGTTGTCGGGGTCGGGGTCGCAGGCGTCGGTTCGGAAAGAGCGGCGGGGGCGTTCTTGGGCGCGGCGCGGGCCGCTTTGTCCGCCTGGGCCTTTTCGTAGGCGGCGGGATCGTAGTGCGGCAAGCCGGCTTGGATGGCCTGCTTGGCTTCGGCGGGAACATCAGCCACGGCCAACCGGGCCAGCAGGGCCAGGGCGGTCGCCGACAACAGGGCGGGAAGGTGGGGTCGACCAGCCGGGGCGCGCATGCCAGGGGTCAGACTTGGCCGGAAGGCAGATGTTCAAAGATTGGAGGCCAATTGGCTCACAAACAAGGGGGAGCGCGCTTCAGGACATCCGCTGCGGCAAGACAAGCGTGTTGGGTCAACCCGTTCCACCCGGCGCGGCGGACCGTCAGCTGCCGGTCGGCACGATGGCCTTCGTCTCCACCATGAGGATGACGGTGCGCTGCGGGGCGCGCGGGCGGTGCATCACGCCCTTGGGAATGACGGTGCCCTGCCGCGGCTGGAGCGTGATGGTGCGGCCCTCGAGGTCGATGTGGAACAGGCCCTCGACACAGTAGAAGAACTCGTCGTCGTGGTCGTGCTTGTGCCAGTGATACTCGCCCTCGACCACGCCGACGCGGACGACGGATTCATTCACCTCGCAGAGGGTCTGGTTGAACCACTGGTGCGGACAGGCGGCGGAGAGGGCGCCTTCGTCGATGAGTTCGAGCGGCTGGAACTGGACGTTGAGCCGCGTGACGTAGGGGAAGTCTTTCGGTTCGCTCATGCACCGAGCCAGCCGGGTCCGTCCCGGCCGGGCAACGCCGAACCGGCTGTGCCGGTCGAGGAGATGTTGAAGTATGGGTGTAGGGCCGGTGCTTGTCGCCGGGCCGCGGTCCGCCGGCGAGCGGCGACCCTACAGACCAATCAGGCGACCCCGCTGGCGTCGGCGAGGCAGGAGTCGGGGAACGCGGATTGCCGGCGCATCCATCGGGCGAGGCAGAGGCTGTTCGTCAGCGCCTCGTGCAGCGCCGAACCAAAATCGTAGGAGCGCTCGTCGTAGCCGGCCGCCTCGATCGCCTCGTCGAGGCCCAGCATCACGGCAAACATGCGGGCGCGGAGGGCGGGGAGGTAGACCTTGGTCAGGTTCACGGACGGATCGGCCATGTTGGCTTCGCACACGGCGGCGTTGCTGGTGTGGTGCGAACGGCAGGCCTCGGGACGTCCGGCATAGATCGAGCAGGAGCCGGCGACCAGCAGCGCACAGGGCTGGCGGCTGGTGGCCCGGGCATCCTTGGCGAAGGCGGCGACGCGGCCGCGGTGTGCGGCCAGGCGGGCGATGACCTCATTGAGTCCGGCGGGCGAGGAGTGAACCTGGAGGTGGTCGGCGGCGAAGAAGACCTCGTGGGCCTGCACGTCCACCGGGACGTGGCAGCAGAAGTCACAGCCGTCGCGGCAGGCGACCTTGGCGCGGACGCCGGCGGCGGTCTTGGCGTAGGTCGAGTCGAGTTCGTCCATGCCCCAGCGGAGGGCGGTCATCATCTGCGCGGGCGCGCGGACCATGAGCAGGCGGTCCTGCATCTCCGCCACGGTGTGGTCGAAGATCTGGAAGCGCTGGGCGACGGAGGTGCGGGCGGGCATGCGGGTCCTCAGGCATCACAGGCGCCGGACGAAACGCGATAAGGAAGACGAAACCTGAAACCTGAGACCTGAAACCTGAGGATGACGAACCAAAGAGTCACGGAGAGATAAACTGTAGGAGGGGCTTTACGCCCCGATTGATCGAGGTGCCATGAAATCGGGGCGTAAAGCCCCTCCTACAGTTTCGGCCTTACTTCTTCTCGGCGGGCGGGATCTTGGTGGCCTGCCAGGTGATGACCTGCCAGCGGCCGTCGCGGAAGATCAGCGTGCCGCTGTTGCGGTAGTAGTCGGTGGTGCCGTCGGGATTGCGGGCGACGAGGCGGAAGGTGAGGGCGGCGAATCCGTTGTAGGGGCGGATGTTGATGTCCTCGGCGGAATAGACGGGCCCGGGCTTCGCACCCGCCGCCACGGGCTTGGCCGCGGCTTCATGGACATTCTTCATGATATCGGTCTTGGTGCGCACGACGCCCATGGCGCTGGTGTAGACGATCTCGTCGGCCCAGAATTTCTCGTGGCGGGCGGGGTCGCTGTTGTGCGTCAGGAAGTCGGTCAGGAGCTCCATGATGTAGACATTCGCCACCGGGGCGCCGGCATCGGCGGCGCGGGCCGAGAGGGCGGACAGCAGGACGAGGCAGGCAAGCAGCGGGGATTTCATGGCCCGCAGGCTGGCGCGTGCGCTTACGGTGGACAAGACCCCATGGGACTGGCGTCGGGTCTGGCGTGAAGGCACTTCACAAAAACATGAAATCAAGCAACCAGGACAAAACGGAAGGCACCGTCAGCTCGGGCGGAAACAGAGCCACAGGTCTCACACGAAGTCGCGAAGACGAAAAACCGGGGACACAAAGAAGCTCAGCCGCGGCGCAGGCTGCGCGACTGATCCCGGGCGCTGAGCACAGCGCAACGGGAAAAGAAACCATGGGATCGGCCCGGGGACATTGGGCTCGACCGGCCCGGAGCGCAGCGATAGCATGAGGGACAGAAGATCAAATCAATGAATGCACCTGCCACATGTCTGGGTTGGAAATTTCCCGCCGGGGCCTGGGCCGCGGTTGTCCTTGCCGCAATCAGCCCGGTCGTTCCGGCCTTCGCGCAGACCCTTACCATTTCCCCGGGCCCACCGCTCGCCGGCACGTTTTTCAACGCGCTCTCGAACAATTATGCGTCGGGCGGCACCCAAAACACCTACGTGGTGGACGCCCAGCCGTTTACGACGCCCGATGGCACCAACGTGACGCTGAACAGTTTCAGCGTCTACTACGTGCCCAACCCGGGGTTTCCCAGCACCTATGTCCAGGCAACCGTGATGGAATGGAATAAGGCCAATCCAAGTCCCACGGGCGCGGTCTTGTGGTCCTCCACCTTGGGTTCCACCTTGGTGGCAACGTCAGCCTATGCCGCACCCAATCCCTATGGTTACTGGCTGACCTATACGTTCGACACCACCGGTCTGGTGCTCGACCCGACCAAGACCTACGCGATGGTCACGTTTCAAAATTCCACGGCCGATCCGAACAATTCGGAACCGGGGCTCATTGCGGTTTCTTCAACCACGGGCGGCCCTGATTTCGGGGCAAAAACCTATTCAAGCGCCACCGATCCGGGACTGGGCGTGCTGGAGAGCAGCGCCTGGGGCAGCAGCACCAGCGACCTGGCGTATTCGACCACTTTCTCCCAGGCCGCGATCCCCGAGCCGGCGACTTACGCGCTCATCCTTGGCTTGGGGAGCGTTATGCTGGTGTGGCGTCGCCGCCGGGCGGGCCGGGCGGCTGGAAGAGAGACCTGAAAACAGAACATCCCGCGCGACGGCACGAAGGTCGCGAAGTGGGTTTAACCACGGCGGGCAAGACCCCATGGGATAGGTATGGGATTTCGCGTAAAGTCCTTCCCATGAAATCAAGCAACCAGGACAAAGCCGAGGGCACTGTCAAAAACATCACCGGCGGCATCAAGGAGGCGGTGGGCAAGGCGGTCGGCAATCCCCGCCTGGAAGCCGAGGGCAAGGCGGACAAAATCGAGGGCCAGGTCCAGAAGAAGATCGGCGAGATCAAGCAAGTGCTCGGGAGCTGACGGCTTGCCGCCGTCGAGACCTGAAAGCTGAGACCTGAAACCTGAAAGGGTTCGGGTCCACACCGCGCTGTTACCTCATGAAATCTTATCTGCTACTCGTGATGGCCACGCTGACCCTTGGCCTGGCGGGCTGCAGCTCACCGGTGCGTCCGGCTGGGGATTTCCACCTCGGGGATGCGCCGGAACCCGTCGAGGCGGCCCTGGGCCGGCCCAACCACCGGCAGCAGCGGGTCGGCACCGGCGGACCTGAGACTGTCTGGATCTACACCCACTATCACCTGTCGCCCCCGACGGCGACGGGCTGGAGCGAGGTGCTCGTCGCCGGCGTGCACGATCAGAACGACGCGGAAATCAGGAAGCCCGTCACGCGCGAGGTTTACCACAAGGAAGTGGAGCGGGACATGCTCGTGGTCTTTATCGGCGGCCGGGTCCGTTACGTCGAATATCAGACGCGATAGCCGGGTGGGAAAACACCAAGAAGCCAGCACGGGAGAACACAAAGAAGCCAAGAAACAAAGTTCACCCTTAGCTTCTTTGCTTCTTCGTGTGAGATAGAATCAGGGTTTGGCCAGCTCGGCGAGGCGGGCTTCGGTGTCGGCGAGGTTGTGCTGCAGCTTGGCCAGGACTTCCCTTTCACTGCCGAGACGGCGGGTGACGGACTCGGGCGTGCCGGTGGCGGCGGTCCTGACGGCTTGCTGCTCGTCGTGGTCGATCATCCGGGAGATCTCGGCGATTTCGCGGAGGAAGCGGGCTTTTCTCGCCTGCCAGCCGAGAAGGGTGACGGCGTGGACGGTCTTGCCGTTGGCGACGCGCACCATGTCCTCCTCGCGGGCGGCGGCGGTCGCCACGTCGCGGTTCATGGCGTCGAGCCGCAATTCCTGCGTGGCGGTGTCGAAATCCTTCAGCTGCTCCGGCGTGAAGCGTGTGTCCAGCTCGGCGCGGAACCGCGTGAACTCACCGGGGGAGGCCGCGCTGACGGTGATGTCCGGCAGGTCGGCCGGCTTGGCGCAGCCAATGAAACAAACAACGACACACACTAAGAAACTAAGAAGCAAAGTGCGCATCAGGAATACGGGAATCTTGGCTTCTTTGTGTGGAATTGTCAGCTCAGGTCTTCGGCAGCGGCACAGCTTCCTTTTCAACGCAAAGACGCAAAGACGCCAAGGAGGAATCAAGCAGCTGCGCTAAAATTGTAGGGCGGGATCACCGCATCCCGCCTTCATTCGTGGATGCGATCATGTTCGCGGCGGGATGCGGTGATCCCGCCCTACAGCGGCAGCCAGTTTTCGCCGGCGGTTTTGTGGTCCTTCCTGAGCCAGGTCAGGCCGCCGAAACAACAGACCCGTTTCTTGCCGGCGCCGAGCATGGAGCAGGCTTTCTTGATCCGGATCCGGCGCGTTTCCTCGAGTTTGCCCGAGCTGAGCCAGAGGATCCAATTTTGCCGGGCGTTGGGCGTGTTCGCATCCCACGTCGCCCGGGCTCGCGGGGCGGCGGCCAGGGCCTCGCGCAGATCCGTCGGCACGCGGGTCTCCGCTTCTTCCCCGACCCGCGTAATCTCCACCGTGACCGTGTCGCCCAACCCGGCGCCCGCCGCAGCGAGCATGATGGGGTTCACCTTGAGGCCGTGACCGCCTTTGCCCTCGAGCGCGGCCCGGAAGGGGAAGCCATTGATGGTCGCCTCAACCACCACCGGGCCTCGCGGCAGCTTCGCACTCGCGGCCTTGGGCAGGGGGAGAAGGGGCTCCTCCAACCTGGCACTGAAGCGGATCGTCGGCGGGGGGGCGGGCAGCTTGGCCGGTTTCATGGATTGCTACACTGACAAATGGATCGAGGACGGCAATACGGCTCTACTCCGGGAAGAGGGGAAAACACGAAGAAGCAAAGAAGCTAAGAATACAGGGGCCTCACGCCAAGGACGCCAAGAGCGCGAAGGAAAGACAGGCCGAAAAACACCAAGAAACGAAAAACCAAGCCGAACTTAGCTTCTTTGCTTCTTGGTGTGGAATTTACGCCTTGGTTGCGCTTTGCGGGGGAAGGCTCATAGTGCGGGCTTCCGATGAGTTCGAACGACGCCAAGGCCAAGGAATCCCAACGCAAGCAGACGCGCTATGCCGTGAGCGAAGACTGCCGTTTGCGCGCCTCCATCCGGATCCGCAGCTCCGACGAGGCTTCGGCGAACAAGGACTGGGTGGGAACGCTGGTGGATCTGTCGGCTTCGGGCGCCCACATCCAGATCAGCCTGGCGGCCGTGGCCTACAAGGGCGACAGCTGCGTGCTGAAGCTTGCGTGCGGCACGGTGAAGACGGAGATGCGCTGCACGCTCGCCCATTACCTTTGCTCCGCCCGGTATTCGGTGTGCGGGGTGAAATTTGACTATGCCGCCGCGGACGAGTTGCAGCCGTATCTCAAGGCCATCGTCGCGAGCGCGACGCTGAAAGGCGGGACGACCGACAGCGATCGCCCCGGGTTCTACAAGGAGGAATACCGCGGGCCGGGGCACACGAAGCTGGTGGTATACCGCGACAACAAGCCGGAGCGGACAATCGTGGGCTTCGATTACACGATGGGGCGCTACGCCGCGGCGCTGGCGACGGTGGAAACGGACATGATCAAGAACAAGGCGGAGGTGGGCTTCCGGGCGGCGCCGACGGAGAGAGGCGGCACAGGGGGGTCGCTCTCGTCGGCGCAGGAAGCGGAGGCGCGCTGGGAGTTCTCGCTGGCGGCGTCGAACCTGCCCGCGGCCATTCCGCCCGACATCCGCAAGTTTCTGCGGCTGGTCAGCTGAGCTAAAAACCGAGATCTGAGACCTGAAAGCTGAGACCTGAAAAAGAAAAACCGCGGATCAGACTTCGTCTGGCCTACGGCTGTCCGAATGGCTGGGAGGCAAATGCGCAAAAACTGAAAAGGCTGGGATGGGGTCAATGACAGGAAGGATTTCATCACAACCGCTGCATGCCGAACAGTGGGTGGCGGCGTTCGTGTTTGAGCAGGGTGATGCGAATGGCATTGGCGCTCTCGCGGTAAACGATGAGGTACAGACCCCGACGGGAACGGCGATGAATCACTACAACGTCCTGGCCACCATCGAGGACTTTTACGGCCTGGCCCATATCGGCGGCTCTAGCAACCGGCCCGGGGTCAGCGACGTCTTTGTTCCGCAGCCGCTCCCGCCGCCCGCGCAATCCGGCATCGAGCACATCGTCGTGGTGATGATGGAAAACCGCTCATTCGACCACTTCCTCGGCTGGCTGCCCGGGGCCAACGGCCGGCAGGCGGGACTGTCCTATTTCGATGCCAACAACGCCGAACATGACACCTACGCGCTCGGCGCGGGCGGCGCCCAGGATTATCGGGGCTGCGGCCTGGTGGATCCGAATCATTCCTACAGCGGCGGCCGGGTCGAATACGCCAACGGGGCCTGCAATGGCTGGCTGCTGCCGGGGGCCAACCCGAGCGACACCTTCTCCATCGGCTTTTATCAGCAGCCGGACCTTGGCTTCCTCGGCCAGGCGGCCCCGGCGTGGACGGTGTGCGACAACTATTATGCGGCGATCATGGCCGAGACCTATCCCAACCGCTTCATGCAACATGCCGCCCAGACCGACCGCATCGCCAACTCGATGACCACCTCGGTCCTTCCGACGATCTGGGACCGGCTGGCAGACGCCGGTTGCACGCGGAGTTATTACTATGTGGATGCCCCTTTTCTCGCGCTCTGGGGCGCCAAATATCTCGGCATCAGCAAACCCTATGCGGCTTTTCTCGCCGACTGCCGGACCGGCAGCCTGCCCAATGTCTCCTTCATCGACCCGAAGTTCCTCGATGAAGACACCGGCACCTCCGCCGACGACCATCCCCACGCCGACATCCGCGATGGCGAGCAGTTTCTCAATCAGATCTACGATGCCATCCGGACCAGCCCGAATTGGTCCTCCACGGTTCTCGTCATCAACTTCGACGAATGGGGCGGGTTTTACGACCACGTCCCCCCGCCGGTTCGCCTGCCGGTGCCCGCGATCCAGGCGGCGGCCGGCGACGGCGACGGCCGGCTCGGCTTTCGCGTTCCCTGCCTGGTCATATCGCCACTCGCCCGGCGCGGCTACGTCGCCAAGCGGCACTTCGACCATACGTCGGTGTTGAAAATGATCGAATGGCGGTTCGGGCTGCCCCCCTTGACCGAGCGTGACCTCGGCGCGAACAACCTGGCCACGGTGCTCGATTTCAATCACCCGAACGTCGCCGCCGGCGCCTACACGGTTCCAAGCGGATATGTCAGTCCGCCCTGTCTCCCCTCCGGCACGCCGGCGGAGCCGGCCTTCGATCAATTGCGCGCTGTCGCCACCCAATTGGGGTTCCCGAAATTTTAGCCCGGCCTCCGGGCCTTAGGGTTCATCACGAAGCTCACGCGAAGGATGCAAAGTGAGGACCGGATTTGGAGGGCCCGCGTCCCTGCGGGCCGTTCGGGGCATTCGGTTCGGCGGCAAGTTCGACCTCGCGGACGGAGCAGGAGGATTTTGAACACGAAGAAGCCAAGAAGCGAAGGGATGCCGGTTGCTGGGCGGGCTCAAGAAGGTCTCACCACTAATCTCCACTAATGTGACACTAATTAGTGGGGCCTTAGTGTGGATTAGTGGTGACCATTTGCTCCGTAACGAGCTTCGCCACCGGTTCAAAGTGGTGGCTGGTCTGGCGCTTTGGTCAGCGAGGCCCGGCCCGGCCTTGGTGGATTCAGGCCGGGATTCGCGCGTTGACGGCGGGAGCGTCATCTTGCTCGTTGAGGGCGGTCCTTCGATCCATGGCACCTCCGCGTCGCAAGCACATCTTCCGCATTCCGGCGCCGGCCACGATTTACGTCCGCGCGGGCTTCAACCGCGTGCTGGCCGACGAGTTCGCGGCCTTGAAGGTGAAGCGAGCGGAACTGGTGGTGGACAAGGTCGAGGCGCACAGCCAGGGCGATCTGCGGGAGAATTTCGGGTTCAAGGCCGCCAAGGACGCAATCCGGGCGGTCGACCGCAAGATGGACGAGCTCGACCGGTTCTACCGCCGCAACACATTCATTGAGGTCGACCCGGTGGGGTGGCTCACCAAGCCGACTGACACGCTGCTGTTGGGCCACGTGGCCGTGATCGAGAAGGAAGACGTGGGGACGAACCGTAAGCACCGCTTCACATTTCTTGTGGCGACATATGGCGAGACCGGCAGTGATCCGGCCACGGGCATCGAATGCCTGCCGCACAATTCGCCGCTCGCAACCGTCCTGCTCGGGCTGACGGTGGACAAGCCGACCCGGGTGACGCTGCCCGCGGGCGCGGCGGTCCTCACCGTGCGCTCCATCCGCAACCCGACGCAGCCGGAACTCGATCACCTCCTTGCACCCCTCAAGCCCCCGGAGTTCGCGGAAGAATAGGGCGGCGATCGTGGTTAGCTGCTGCTGACTACAAGATACTCGCACTGACCCTTTTTGACGGCCCGGAAGGATCGAAATTGGCTGAATCGATTTTGCCGCCTTATCTCAGGTATTTTTGGGATATTCGGTTTCGGGGTGGAAAGAGACATGATCGGGCATGGTCTTCACCGGCTTTCCTTCTAAGGTCTGCTTGAAATGAAAGAGCAGAAAGAGCGGACGCAGTTGTTGCATTCCTCAACCTCTCCGGGAGGTCATCGAATTTTAAAATAGGAGTTCTGACCCGTTGAAGTAGCTCCGCCGAACGGGCACGAATAAAGTCTTCCAATACCGCGAACCCGGCCACTGCAGTTCCGTTGCGCAGAAATTTGGCGCGCTCGTTGTGTTGAGTCTCCGCCGGTGCTTTCGCTACTAAAGTCTCCAGCTGGATGACGTCTTTATAGACAGCCATACGGCCAACGAGAGAACTGCGAGCAACTGACATCTTATGTGAAAGACAGAAGCATGCTCCGCATGGTATCTACTCGATGCAGAATTCTGGACGGAGTATTTGTGCCCTGTCTTACTGCGGTTTCGAAGCTTGGGTCTTGGAAGAGGCTCTTCGTTTTCTCAATGATGGCTTTTTTGTGTTTCTTAAGCGCTGGAAGCTTCGCTTGGCCGAGTTCGCTTATGGCTAGCATCTGTGCGTCATACATCCCGGCTAGCATCTGATCCCGCCAACTGCCATTATATGGCCTTAAGAAAGCGACATCACCCCAGATTTCCTCGCAGGCCCTTATTGCGAATTTAAAAGCATGTCGGAATCTTGTGATCTCTGACGACGATATCTTTCTGTTTTCCCGCATGAAGTGATCCATGGAAGTTCTCAAGCTTCCAGAGAATCCATGCCAGTTTTCTCTGAGGGTCAGAAATCGCAGCACGTATTCAACATCTAGCATCTGCCGATATGCTGACGCAGACTTACCTTTAATTTTGAGCTGGGATTTCAGGAAGTCTTCCGTGGAAAGTTCAATGAGGAGGTCGTTGAATGGCCCTCTAAAAACAACATTGCGGATTTCTTGCGCGTTTAGCGGCTCACCGCCGCAGTTAAGACGTCGAAAAACTTCATATTTCAGATCTGCGTCAGTTTGTTTTAGCAACGTAACGACTCGCAAATATGGTCTTACCGTTAAGGCATTTTTCAGCGGCGGCGGCAAATCCTCGAACTTGGCGCGTTCCAGGTGGGCGAACGACTCGAGGTTATGCAACCGCAGTTTGTTACGCATGAACGCATGGATAGCCGTCAGTCTCTGTTTCCCATCAATTACCGAGTAAGTTCCGAAATCATCTTCGGATAAATAAATGGGCGGAATTGGAACGTTTAGTCATGTGTATAGGTAAAACAAAAGGCGGCCGTTTAGGGCCGCCTTGCATGAATCGGTGTGTATCAGATCCTGATATAGACTATTGGCAAGCTTCACAGATCTCGCCGTTCTTCATCGCTTCGATGCTGCAGGCGGTCTTCTCGGCGGCGGTGTAGACCTTGGGAGAGCTGGGAGCTGGGAGTGCCGAACGGAGCGGTGCTGAGCGCTGCGGCGGTCGCGACGTCCTTGGCGTCGCGGGTGGCGGTCTCGGCCTTGGTCTCGCCGGCGGCGCCGCGGACTTCCTTCTTCACGCTGACCGTCGCTTTCTCGATGTTGGAGGCACCGAGCGTTCAGCCTTCGCCGAGGCTACGGCCGACAAGGCGGAGGTAAAAACAAAGGCAGCCGGTTAAGGCTGCCTCGGGGGTTTGAATCTATGGGTGGACGTTATTGGCAGGCCTCGCAAATCTCGCCGTTCTTCATGGCTTCGATGCTGCAGGCGGTCTTCTCGGCGGGGGTGTAGATCTTCTTCGCAGAAGCAGAAACCTGAGAGCTGAGACCTGAAACCTGAGGTTCGGTCGATGCGGAGATCGACCCTCCACCGAACGGGGCGGTGCTGAGGGCGGCGGCGGTGGCGACGTCCTTGGCGTCGCGGGTCGCGGTCTCGGCCTTGGTTTCGCCGGCGGCGCCGCGGACTTCCTTCTTCACGCTGACCGTCGCCTTCTCGATGTTCGAGGCACCCAAGGTCCGCAAATAATACGTGGTCTTGAGGCCGGCGTGCCAGGCGTGGCGATACATGTGGCTGAGCACCTTCAGGTCCGGGCTCTTGAGCCACAGGTTCACCGACTGGGACTGGTCGATCCACTTCTGGCGGCGGGCGGCGGCGTCGATCACCCACTTGAAGTCGACGTCGAAGGCCGTGAGGTAACGGGCCTTCAGGTCGGCGGGGATGGCCTCGATGTCCTTCAGCTCGCCGTCGAAATACTTCAGGGCGTCGATCATCTCCTGGTTCCAGAGGTTGCGGGCCTTGAGGTCCTTCACGAGGAAGGGGTTCAGGACGACGAACTCGCCGGAGAGGTTGGATTTGACGTAGAGGTTCTTGTAGGTGGGCTCGATGCAGGGCGACGTGTTCGTGATGTTGGAGATCGTCGCGGTGGGGGCGATGGCGAGGACGTTGGAGTTCCGCATGCCGTGCTTGGCGATCTTCTGGCGGAGGGGTGTCCAGTCCATCTTGCCGCCGGCCGGGACCTGGATGGGCAGACCGCGCTCCTGGGCGAGGAGCTCGACGGTGTCGGGCGGGAGCAGGCCGCGGTCCCACTTCGAGCCCTTGTAGCTGGAGTAGGTGCCGCGCTCGGCCGCGAGGTCGGAGGAGGACTCGTAGGCGTAGTAGGCGATGGCCTCCATGAACTCGTCGTTGAACTCGACGGCCTCCGACGAGGCGAAGGGAATGCCCTTCATGTAGAGCGAATTGGCCAGGCCCATGACGCCGAGGCCGATGGGACGGTGGCGGAGGTTGGAGGTCTTGGCGGCGACGGTCGGGTAGAAGTTGATGTCGATGACGTTGTCCAGCGCGCGGACGGCGACGTGGATGGTGTCGCGCAGCTTCTCGTGGTCGAGGGAGCCGTCGGGCTTGAGGTGCGAGTCGAGGATGACGGAGCCGAGGTTGCAGACGGCGGTCTCCTCGTTCGAGGTGTTGAGCGTGATCTCCGTGCAGAGGTTGCTGGAGTGGATGACGCCGGCGTGGTCCTGCGGGGAGCGGACGTTGCAGGGATCCTTGAAGGTGATCCACGGGTGGCCGGTCTCGAAGAGCATCGAGAGCATCTTCTTCCAGAGCTCGAGGGCCTCGATCTTGTGGGCCTGGATTTTGCCTTCCTCGCCCATCTTCTCGTATTTGAGGTAGGCCTCCTCGAACTTCCGGCCGTAGAGGTGGTGCAGGTCGGGGGTCTCGTTGGCGCGGAAGAGGGTCCAGGTGCCGCGGGCCTCCATGCGCTTCATGAAGAGGTCGGGGATCCAGTTCGCCGTGTTCATGTCGTGGGTGCGACGGCGGTCGTCACCCGTATTGCGGCGGAGCTCGAGGAACTCGAAGATGTCGTTGTGCCAGGATTCGAGGTAGGCGCAGCCGGAGCCCTTGCGCTTGCCGCCCTGGTTGACGGCGACGAGCTGGTCGTTGTGGAGCTTGAGGAAGGGGATGACGCCCTGCGACTCGCCGTTGGTGCCGGCGATGTGGGCGCCGGTGCCGCGGACGGAGGTCCAGGAGCCGCCGAGGCCGCCGGCCCACTTGGAGAGCTGGGCGTTCTCGGCGATGCCGCGATACATGATGCCCTCGAGGGAGTCGTCCACGTAGTAGAGGTAGCAGGACGACAGCTGGGAGTGGAGGGTGCCGGAGTTGAAAAGGGTCGGCGTGGACGAGCAGAAGCGGCGGGACTTGTAGAGCTCGTAGAGGCGGATGGCCCAGTCCTCGCGGCCCTTCTTCTTCTCGTCGAGGAAGAGGCCCATGGCGACGCGCATCCAGAAGAACTGGGGGGTCTCGAGGCGCTTGGAGCGCTTGCCGGTCTTGTCGATGATGAGGTAGCGGTCGTAAACGGTCTGGACGCCGAGGAAGTCGAACTCGAGGTCGGCGGAGGGGTCGAGGGCGGCGGCGATCTTGGCGAGGTCGTATTCCTTGAGGCGCGGGGTGAGGCGCTTGATGGCGATGCCGTGGTCGATGTATTTGGCGAAGGCCTGCTGGTGGAACTTCTTGAGGGCGGCGATGCCGTCGCGGACGATGTCCCAGCCGAGGACCTCCTCGTAGATGTAGGAGAGCTGGATGCGGCCGGCGAACTTGGCGAAGTCGGCGTCCTTCTCGATCAGGGTCTTGGCGTTGAGGATGATCGTGTTGTTGAGGTCGCCGAGGGCGATGTTGTCGAAGAGGGCGCGGCGGAGCTCGGCCTCGATCTGGTCGGGGGTGAGGCAGAGCTCGAGGCCGATGGAGGCGAACTCGATGCGCTTCTTGAGGTCGAGGCCGTTCCAGAGCTCGGTGGTGCCGTCGGCGCGGGCGACGACGACCATGGAGGGCTGCGAGGGGGCGGCGGTGGGCTCGGGCGCGAGCTCGGGGGCGGCTTCGCGGGCGGCCTGGCGGTGGGCGCGGTAAAGGATGTAGTCCTCGGCGACCTTGTAGTGGCCGGCCTTCATGAGCTCCTCCTGGACCATGTCCTGGACCTCCTCGATGTGGAGGAAGGCCTGCTTCACGGCGGCGGCGCGCTCGGTGACGGCGCGGGTGATGGCCGAGGCGGGGGCGGGGTCCTTCTGGAGGGAGAGGAAGGCCTTGCGGATGGCGATCTCGATCTTGGCGCTGTTCCAGGGCACGACCTGGTGGTTGCGGCGGATGAGGCGGACGGTGACGCCGTGGGTCTCGCGGGCGAGGTTGAGCTTGGAGGCGCGCTTGAGCAGGAGGCTCTTGGCGACGTCGTGGGCGTTGTTGTCGACGAGGGTTTTTTCGATGAGCACGTAAAGATCATGCAACGAAACGCGGAGGGGGCCGCGCTCGAGGGCTTTCTTGGTGAGGTTCTGGGCGACTTCGCGGGTGACGTCGGCGACGAAGCGCTGGTTCTTCTCGTTGAAGATGTCCTTCTCGCCCTTGGCGAGGAGGAGGTTGGAGAGGGAACGGCCGACGGTGTCAGCGACCTCACTCAGGTCGAAACGCTCCTCGCCGTGGGGGCAGAGGACCTGAATCTCGGGGACCGGGAGGTCCTCGCCGCCGAGGATGTCGCGCCAGTTGTAGTTGGGTTTCTGGTCGGGGGGCGTGACGCTAAGTTTCTTGAGGGCAAGGTCCTGGGCAATGGAAGGAGGGTTCATGGGCGGGGAGAGGCTTGAGGCGAGAGGCGTGGGGCTGGAGGCTGAGAAGAGGCGGGATACGGTGATCCCGCCCTACAAAACAACTCAGAGTTCGTCGTCGCTCGCGACGGCGAGCGCGGAGGATTTCTGATACTCGGTGACGCGACCCTCGAAGAAGTTTTGTTCCTTCTTGATGTCCATCATTTCCGCGAGCCACGGCAGGGGATTCTTGATGCCGGGGTTCAGCGGGGTCAGGCCGCAGCCTTCGAGGCGGCGGTCGGCGATGTAGTCGATGTAGGTCAGAAATTCCTCGATGGACAGGCCGACGGCGTTGACCGGCAGGCAGTCGCGGATGAAGTCCTTCTCGAGCTGGATGCCCTCGGCCATCGTCTGCCGGAGCTCTTCCTTGAACTCGGCGGTCCAGATCTGGCGGTTCTCCTCGATGAGGTCCATGAACAGGTTCCGGAAGAGCTCGATGTGGTTCGACTCGTCGCGGAGGGTGTAGCGGAACATCTGGCCGATGCCGGGGAACTTGTTCTGCCGGTAAAGCGACAGGATCATGCCGAAGAGGCCGTAGAACTGGGTGCCCTCCATGCACTGGCCGAAGACAAAGATGTTCTTCGCCAGGAGCTGCATGTTCTCGACCTTCGTCATGTCGAGGTCGCGGCGGAGGTCCTGGGAAACCTTGTTCACGAACTCGTTCTTCCGGGTGATGGACTTCACGTCCTCGAACATCGCCTCGCACTCGTGCGGGTTGATGCCGAGGGAGGAAATCATGTAGAGGAGGGAGTCGGCGTGGATGTTCTCCTCGTGGGCGTGGCGGCCGAGGACGAGCTTGAGCTCGGGGGCGGTGACGATCTCGCGGACGACGTGCTGGATGTTGTCGCCGACGATGCCCTCGGCGGCCGAGAAGTAGCCGATGCCCATGCGGATGATCCAGCGCTCGATGTCGGACACGGCCTTGGTGTCGCGCCACTGCTCGATGTCCTTGCCCATCGGGACGTCCTCCGGCTCCCAGTGATTGGCCTTCATCGTCTTGTAGAGATCGTAGGCCCACTGGAATTTCAGGGGGAGGATGTTGAAGTAGGGAACCTGGCGGCCGTTGATGACCTTCTTGGCGGCGAATGCGGCCTCCGCCTTGTCCTGATCGAGCACGAAGGTTTTGGTGCCGACGGAAAATGATTTTTGCATGGCGAAACGGCTGACGAAATTTAAGAAAAGCGGTGTGTGTCCCGTGGTCTAGAGACGGCTGAAAGCCTCTGGCGACACCAAGTTGCCATTACTTTCTAACACGTTGTCGACCACCACAGGATGTGGATGCCCGGAACCTTGACCACAACTAATGGGAACGGCCCCAAACCCCGTCAAACAGATTAAGGACGGTTTTTGCAAATTTTCCGTCACTTTTTGAGTGGACAACATTGTGACAGCTTCGCGGCGGTGATTCGCGGGGGCAAAAAAAGCCCGGAAAGGCGATTTCCCCTCTGAAAAACGCGAAACGCCTGCGGGGCGCACACGGGACAAATATTTTCTTGACGCGAAAAATTCCCAGTCGAGCGCGGTTTTCAGAGGGGAAATATTTTTCGAGAATAAAAACGAAAACGTGCGCGCAGGCGGCGGGGATTGAGTTCGAACCATCCGAAGGTGGAGGGCCCGCGTCCCTGCGGGCCGGTTCGAATCCCCTCACCCGGGCGCGGCCCGCAGGGACGCGGGCCCTCCAGCAAACCGCGTTGAGACGCGCTCCATCCGGGGGCGGTTTCCCTCAGTGGTGCTGTCACGCGAGTCAGGATCATGGAGGCGGGGTGTCCTCACCCCGCGGATTCAAAATGTAGGGTCGTTGCTCGCGACGACCTTAGCTTGGCGTGGGCGAGGTCGTCGCAAGCGACGACCCTACAGGGCAAGAAAAAGGCGCCCGGTTTGCACCGGGCGCCTTGGGGTCAAGAGGAGGCCAGAACCGGCTTAGAAGAGCAGCTTCGCGACGAGCTGAATGCGCCAGCGCGACTGCAGGTTGTCGATCAGGTTCGGGGTCGGGATGAAAACACCGTTCGGATTGGTGGCAGTGACCGTCCCGCTGAAGAGCGGCTTGATCTGGCCGAGCGCGTTGTAGGACGTGCCGCTGGTGAGGGTGAGGGTGCGGAACGCATCGTTCGACTGATTCGGCGCGACCTCGGTGTAGCCGAAGGTGCTGCGGCTGAGGAAGGCGCCGAAGTTGACGAAGTCCAAACCGAGCTGGAGCTTGGCCGGCCCGCGGATGGGGATGTCCTGCCTGAAGTTCAGGTCGAGGCGGTTGACCCACGGTTCGTAGAACGCGTTCTTCGGCACAAATTTCTGGCCGGCATATTTGGCGAGGCCGCTGCTGTTGATGAGCGCGAAGAAGGCGTCCTGCTGGGCCTGCGTCATGCCCGAGAAGTCGAACTTCGGATCGGTCGGACCGGTCGGGATGACCACGGCGTCGTTGAAGCTCTGGCCGTCGCCGTTGAGGTCGCCGCCGAAGACCCAGCTTTCGGGGTTGCCCGAGCGGCCTTCGTAGTAGAGCGAAACGGTGGTCTTGAGCTTCTTGATGAACTCGAACTGCCGGCTGAGGTTGAACTGGATGCGGTCCTTGATCTCGTAGTCGGCGGTGCTGAGCTCGACCGTGTTCTGGTTGAACACGATGTTGCGGAGGAACTGGCCGCCCGCCGTGGTCTGGCTGTTGGACTGCGCTTCGGTGGAGTGGCCGCGGGTGTAGGCGAGCCGGAAGGACCAGTTGTCCTTCATCGGGCGGCTCCACTCCATGGTGACGTAGTTGGACTGGCCGACCTTGGTGTTACTCACCCGATACATGTTGGTGTAGGCGGGATACAGCGCATTGGCCTGGACGCTGGGGGCACCGGAGAACCGGGCGCGGCCGTCGAGAGCGAGGGCGCCGACGAGGGGCTTGAGGTTCTCGTTGGTCGTGATGAGACCCTCGGCGACCTTCGTGTAGTCATACTCGACCGTCACGGTCGAGTTGAGGAACGGCAGCTTGTGGTCGATGTTCAGGTTACCGCGCCAGACGGCCGGCATTTTCACATTGTTGTCGTTGAAATCAACCTCGCGGCGGAGCGTCGGGTTGTCCGTGCCGGTGCCGATCGGGCTCGCGCCGTTGAATTCGCTGGTGAAGTATTGGGTCAGGCTGCCGGTGAGGGGGTTGACCGTGTCGGTCGAGGAGCGGCTGAAGGTGCCCACGCCGGTATTACCGAAGGAGTTCGAGAAGAACACCCAGGGCGAACGCCCCATGAAGTAGCCGAAGCCGCCGTGGAGCTGCGTGATGCGCTTGTCGTCGAGCGAGTAGTTGAAGCCGAAGCGCGGCGCGAGGGCCGAGACACCGCCCGGAGTGCCGTCGTTGCGGAAGCCGGTGGTGGTGAGGAAGGCCTGGTTCAAGGCCGGGTGGATGCTGGTCTCGGTCTGGTCGAGGCGGAGGCCGAACGTCGCATTCAGGCGATTGCTGTAATTCCACTTGGCCTGGGCATAGATGGAGTTGATGGCGAAGTCGGAGATGTCGGCGACGGGACGGACGGCGGGATCATAGTAATTGCGCGAGATCACGCCGTTCGTGTCGGCCATGAAATCGGCCAGGCTGCGGAAGGCGACGAGACCGTAGGAACCGGAGCGGAACAGGTTGACGAAGTCGGACCACTCGCGCTCGACACCGCCGGTCAAGACGAAGTTGTTCCAGAAGTAGTCGGCCTTGGCGGAAGCCTGGCGGTTGACCACGTTGATGATATTGCCGTGGCGAAACTGCTCCGTGCCGGCGACTTCGGCGCCGGTGCCCGGGGCATTGGTTTGAAGGTTGGTGCCCGAAATGCCGTTGATCACGATCAGCGGGGCCGTCGCAACCGTCGGGGTCAGCTGGTCGTCGGTGTTGCGGGTGAAACGGAGCTCGGTCTTGAAGTCCGGCGTCCAGTCGCTGTTGAACTGGGCGGAGTAGGACTTGCCCACGCGGGTCTGGTTGTAGAAGTTGCTGGTGAGGGCGGCGCCGATCGAGGGACTGGAGACGCCGTTGATGGTGACGCCGCTGCCGAGGTTGCCAAACTGGGGCACCAAGCCGTCCGTCTTGGAGTAACGCACGGTCAGGCGGTGCTTGTCGGAAATCTTCCAGTCCACCTTGGCCAGCATTTTCTTCTCGGTCTGTTCGTTGCTGGTGGCGGAAGTGACCTTGTCGCCCCAGTTGACGGTGCTGGAGTATTGCTTCAGGCGGGCGAGAATCTGGTCCTCGATCCCGGCATCCGGGGAGAAGGTGAGCGTGCGGCCGTTGCTGATGCTGTCGTATTTCTCATAGTTCAGGAAGAAGAAGATGTGGTCCTTCCAGATCGGACCGCCGAAGGTGGCGCCGTAGGTGGTGCGCTTAAGCTTCGGGAGGATCTTGACGCCGGTGGCGGCTTCTTCCTTGGGGTTGTCGCCCTGGAGCTGGACGCCGTAGGCCCGGTCGCCCTTGAAATAGTAGTAGGCGGAGCCATGGAATTCGTTCGAGCCGCTCTTGGTGACGGCGTTGATGGCCGCGCCCGTGAAGAAGGAGAAGTTGGCGGAATAGGGGGAAACCGCGACCGACATCTGATCGAGCGTGTCGGGGGAAATCGGGTTGAAGAAGGCGGCGAGGCCGGTGCCGTTCAGGCCGAACACGTCGTTGATCCGGGCGCCGTCGATCATGAAGGAGTTGAAGCGGTTGTTCTGGCCGAGGGCGACGATGTGGGCCTCTTCGCGGTCGTTGGCGCTCGAGAGGGCCTGCAGGGTGACCTGCGGGGTGGCGCTCACGAGGTCGGCAAAGGAGCGCTCGGTGGTGGGCTTGGCGTCGAGTTGGACCCGATCGAGAATGGTGCCGGAGCCTTGCGCGAAGGCGTCCAGGTCGCCGCGGCGGCCGCCGACGACGAGTTTCTCAAGCTGCACCGTCTCGGACTTGGCGCTGAGGGCAATCTCGACCTCGTTGCCGAGCTCGGTGAAAACGTTGGTGTTCACGGCATCACCGGCGTCCGTCTTGGCGCTAACCGTGTAGGGACCGCCCACGGGCAGGCCGATGAAGGTGAAGCGGCCAGCCGGGCTGGTCACCGCGGTGAATGTGGCGTTGGTGGGCGTATGGACCGCGGTAACGGTCACGCCGGGCAAGGCCTGCCCATCGGCGGCGCGCAACGTGCCGGACATGCCGGAGGTCGTAATCTGCGCGAACGCAGTGGGCGAAAGTGTCAGGGCGAGGGCCGTGACAACTGCGAGAACTAACGATTTAAGGAACGATTTGTGCATGGTGTAAATGCAGTTGGTGTTAGGTTTCAGGTTGGTGGCCTGAACGAGGACTGGCGCAGCGAACGCTTGTCATAAGGTTGAGTCAAGCCTGCAACCCCCGCTCTCTGCTCGCAAAACCGGGAAGTTTCATGCCCGTAACTTTTGACCGATGACCGTCACAGAAAAGCATAAGCATTGCCAATCGGTCGGTTTGATTTTGGCCGGGCAGGGACCGGCGGAAAATACAGTTTCCATCCTGGAAATTAACTCTTCCTATCGCGCCTGTGAACGTCCCGCCGCCGTCCTCCGCCTCCGCCCGCCGGGCGATCTGGCTGGCCGCGAGCGGCCTGGTGCTGGCGGCGCTGGCCGCCTACCACAACAGCTTCGCGGGCCCGTTTGTCTTCGATGACGTGCCCGCCATCGTGGACAATCCATCGATCCGCCCGGGATGGTCGCTCGGCGGGGTGCTGGCGCCCGGGCTCGATGGGGGCCTGACGGTCAGCGGCCGGCCGCTGGTCAACCTCAGCCTGGCGCTCAACCAGTCGCTGGGCGGCGAAGCCGTGCGCGGCTACCACCTGGTCAATCTGCTCATCCATGTGCTGGCGGGACTGGCGCTGTTTGGCATCGTGCGGCGGACGCTGGCGGGATTGCCGGGTAGGAGCCTGCTTGCAGGCGACTCAGGACGTAATGCGATACCGGGCGCCCCGGAATCGCCTGCAAGCAGGCTCCTACAAAGGGACGCGACCTGGCTCGCGCTGGCGGTCGCGCTGCTCTGGACGTTGCATCCGCTGCAGACGGAGTCGGTCACCTACGTGGTGCAACGGGCGGAATCATTGATGGCCCTGTGCTATCTGCTGACGCTTTACGCCTTCATCAGGATGGCAGAGAAACCTGAGACCGGACGGAGCGTCCGACGCGGAGATGGCGAAGCAAACCTGAAACCTGAAAGCAGACTTTGGACCGGTATCTCAATCGTCGCCTGTCTTGCGGGCATGGCGAGCAAGGAGGTCATGGCGTCGGCGCCGCTGATGGTGTTGCTCTATGATCGCACGTTCGTGGCCGGGAGCTTTCGCGAGGCGTGGCGCCGCCGGTGGCGCTATTATAGTGGACTGGCGGCCACGTGGCTGTTGCTGGCCTGGCTGGTGGCCGGCACGACGGGTCGCGGCGGCACCGCGGGCTTTGGCGCGGAGGTCGGCCCGTGGCGCTACCTGCTGACCCAATGCCAGGCGATCATCCACTACCTGTGGCTGGTGGTGTGGCCGGATCCGCTGGTCTTCGACTATGGCACGGCGACGGTCGGCGGGCTGGGGGAGGTCTGGCTGCAGGCCCTGTTGCTCGTGGCGCTGGCGGCCGGCACCGGAGTGGCGCTGGTGCGCCGTCCGGTGTGGGGCTTTGCCGGCGCGTGGTTTTTCCTGATTCTGGCGCCGAGCTCGAGCGTGGTGCCGGTGGCCACCCAAACCGTGGCGGAGCACCGGATGTATCTTCCGCTGGTGGCGATCCTGGGGCCGGCGGTGCTGGGACTTTATGCCTGGCTGGGGCGGCGCGGCCTGGTGGTCTGCGGTGCGCTGGCGGTGGGGTGGGGCGGGCTCACGGTCCGGCGCAACGCCGACTACGGCAGCGAGCCGGGGTTGTGGGCCGACACCGTGGCCAAGCGGCCGGCGAACGGCCGCGCCCACAATAATCTGGGCAAGGCGTTTTTTGCCGCCAACCGCTTCGCCGAGGCGCAGGCGCAATATGAGGAAGCCGTCCGGCTCCAGCCGGGCGTGCCGGAACCGCATTACAACCTCGGGCTGGCCTTGGCGCGGCTGGGCCGCCCGGCCGAGGCCAGCAACCAGTATGAGGAGGCCCTGCGGCTGCAGCCCAACTATGCCGAGGCGCACAACAACCTGGGCAATGCCTTGCTCGCCGGCGGGCGCCTCGAGGAGGCCGCGGTCCATTATGCGGAAGCCGTGCGGCTCAAGCCCGGTTTCGCCGAGGCGCACAGCAACCTGGCCAATGTCCGGTTGGAGCAAGGGCGCGGGGCCGAGGCCCTCCGGGAGGGCGAGGAGGCGGTGCGGCTGGACCCGAATTATGCCGAGGCCCGCTACAATCTGGGCAATGCCCTGGCCCAAGCCCGCCGGCTGCCCGCGGCCCTGGGGCAATACGAGGAGGCCCTGCGGCTGAAACCCGACTATGCGGATGTGGCCAACAACCTGGGCAACGTCCGCGCGGAACTCGGCCGCCTGCCCGAGGCCATCGCGGCCTACGAGCGGGCCCTGGAGCTCGATCCCGGTTATCCCGACGCGCGGCACAATCTCGCCCGGGTGCTGATCCACCTGGGCCGGCTGCCCGAGGCGATCGATCGCTACCGTCAACTCGCCGGGGCCCGGCCCGACGACAGCGCGATCCGGTCCGAGCTCGAGGAATTGCAAAAGCTGGCGCACTGATGGTCATGTCCGCCGCCTACACCGCCCGCGAGGAATTCGCCAACAGCCTGACGCATGCGCTGGGCGCCGTGTTGAGCGTGGCGGGCCTGGTGCTGCTGTTGGTTTTCGCCGGGCGGAACGGCGATGCCTGGCATGTCGTGAGCACGGCCATCTTCGGCACCACGCTGGTGCTGCTCTACACGGCCTCGACGCTCTATCACAGCCTCCGGGGCGAGCGGCTCAAGCAGCGGCTCCAGAAATTCGACCACGCCGCCATCTTCCTGCTCATCGCGGGCACCTACACGCCGTTCGTGCTCGTCACGCTGCGCGGTCCGTGGGGCTGGAGCCTCTTCGGGGTGGTGTGGGGCCTGGCGGTGGCGGGCGTGACGATCAAGTTCTGGCTGGCCGGGCGCTTCCGGCTGGTTTCGACGCTCATCTATCTGGCGATGGGCTGGCTGGTGCTGGTGGCGCTCAAGCCGCTGCTCGCGGCGCTGCCGGCGGGCGGGATGCGACTGCTGCTCGCCGGCGGCCTGTGCTACACGGGCGGTGCGGCCTTCTATCTGTGGAAGCGCCTGCCGTATCACCATGCCATCTGGCACCTGTGCGTGCTCGGCGGCAGTGCGTGCCACTGGGCGGCGGTATTCTGCTACGTGATCCCGGCGGCCGCCTAGGCAGGCGGCAGGCCGGACGGTCTTGCGCCGCGAGGAAAAGCAGTGCGCCGGCGAGCACGGCCAGCCATCCCATTTTTACCAAGGTTTTTGCGCCGGCACACACGGAGTTGTTGCCCAATGCCCGCGAAACGTCAATCTGGCCGCCGTATGAAAATCGCGATTATCGGAGCGGGCAAGCTCGGTGGCTCACTCGGCAAAGCGTGGGCCAAGGCGGGGCATTACATCATCTTCGGCGTGCGCAACCCGGGCCAGGGCAAGACCCAGCCCCCGCTCGCGGAGATCGGGGTCGCCGCCACCGCCGTGACCCTGCCCGATGCGGCGCGCAGCGCGGACATCATCGTGCTCGCCACGCCGTGGCCGGCCGTGTCCGACGCGATCGCGGCGATGGGCGACCTCCGCGGCAAGGTGCTGATCGACTGCACGAATCCCCTGTCGCTGGCCGGCGACGGCAGCCTCAGTCTCTCGCTCGGCTCGACGACCTCCGGCGCGGAGGAGGTCGAGAAACTCGCGACCGGCGCGCAGGTCGTGAAGGCGTTCAACACCTACGGCTGGGAGAATTTCGCCAACCCGGCCTACCCGAACGCCGCCGGACTGAAGCCCGTGATGTTCTACTGCGGCGACCACGACGGCGCGAAGGCGACGACGCACAAGCTCGCCACCGACCTCGGCTTCGACCCCGTGGACACCGGCGGGCTGGGCATGGCGCGCAGCCTCGAGCCGCTGGCGCTGCTCTGGATCCGCCTCAGCATCCGCGAGGGCCGCAACCCGAACTTCACCTGGGCGCGGCTGACGCGCTGAACGTCCGGCAGGGCGCGGACTCCGTCCGCGCCGCGGCGGGCAACGGAGTGCCCGCCCCACCGTTGTTGCTTCATGCTCCTCGTCCTGCACAAACCCTACGGGGTGCTCTCGCAATTCACCCCCGAGCCGGGCTCGGCGTGGCGGACGCTGGCGGACTTTTCGCTGCCGCCGAACACCTATGCGCTCGGCCGGCTCGACGCCGATTCCGAGGGACTGCTGCTCCTGTCCGATGAACCGGGGCTGAACTCGCGCCTGCTCGACCCGGCGGCCGCGCACCCGCGCGAATATTGGGCGCAGGTCGAGCGGATCCCGACCGACGCGGCGCTCGCGCAGCTGGCGCGCGGCGTGAAGATCGGCAACTACACCACGCAGCCCTGCATGGTGCGACGGTTGGAACCCGCGCCGGCCATGCCCCCGCGCGATCCGCCGGTCCGCGCGCGCAAGTCCGTGCCCGATTGCTGGCTGGCGCTCGAGTTGACCGAGGGCAAGAACCGGCAGGTGCGGCGGATGACCGCGGCCATCGGCCACCCGACATTGCGGTTGCGGCGCATGCGCATCGGGCGCTTCGAACTCGGCGACCTGGCGCCGGGAAAATGGCGCGAGCTGACCGCGAGCGAACGCGAAGCGGTGTTTGGCTAGGCAAGGTGGAACCCGGCCTCCGGACGGGTTTGTTGCGTGCTCGTCTTGAACGAACGCAGGATGAGCATCCTGAAAACGCGTCCAGAGGCCGCGTTCCACCTTATTATCTACCGCAAAACTCCGGCTATTTCTCGAGCAGCGCGCCGACGAGGCGGTCGATGGTCACCGCCGGTTTCTCGCGCAGCGGCACGCGGGCGCTGAAGGTGATGCTGGCGTAATATTGTTCCTTCGAGGGGTCGCGGACGCTGATCTTCAGGAAGACGAGGTGCTCGCCGAAGTCCCACGCCCAGTTGTCCGCGAAGGACACGACGGCCTGTGTGTCGTCAGGCATCATGGTCAGCGGGCCCACCTCGGCGGTGCGGCCGTGGGCCTGGAGGGCCGTCGCGATCTGCCGGTCGAGGGCCCGATTGTCGTTGTGATTGCTCAACACGAAGAACCGCTGGACCTTTTTCAGGCTGCGCCCGCTGTCCAGCGTGCTGTCAAACGAGGCGCAGCCGCCGAGCAGCAGGCCGAGGCTGAGAATCAAGGGCAGGCGCGACAGGAGTGATTTCATGCGGAGCGTTCGTCCCAGACTGAGGCCAGATGCACGAGGGTTTCAACCGCTTTCGCCATGTCCTGGAGACTGACCCACTCGCGCGGGCTGTGCACCTCGTGCATGCCGCAGAAGAGGTTGGGGGTGGGCAGGCCCCGCGCGGTGAGGTTGGAGCCGTCGGTGCCGCCGCGGATGGCGGTGGATTTCGGCGCGAGACCGGCGCGGCGGATCGCCTCCCGGGCGAACTCGACCGGCCGCATGTCCTGCTCCAGCCAGTAGCGCATGTTGCGGTATTGCTCCGTGAAGGTGAGGTCGAAGCGCGCGCGCGGCTCGGCGGCGCGGAGTTCCCCGACGATCTTCCCGACCACGGCGCGCTTGGCGGCGAGGCCGTCGAGCTCGAAGTCCCGCAGGATCAGCTTCACGCGGGCGACCTCGGCGAAGGCCGTGCACTCGACCGGGTGGATGAACCCGGCCAGGCCGCTCGTCCGCTCGGGGGACAGGTCGGGCGGCAGCGCGGCGAGAAAACGGCCGGCGAGGCGCGCCGCGTTCACCATCACATCCTTCGCCCAGCCGGGATGCGCGGCCACGCCGTGGATTTCCAGCACGGCCGCGTCGGCGCTGAAGGTCTCGAAGTCGATCTCGCCCGGGCTGGACCCGTCGAGGGTGTAGCCGGCGTCCGCGCCCAGCTGCGCGAGGTTGATCCTGGCCATGCCGCGGGCGATCTCCTCGTCGGGATTGAAACAGAGGCGGAGCCGGCCGTGCGGGATCTCCGGGTGGCGCAGCAGGTGGCGCACGGCGGCCATGATGACCGCGACGCCGGACTTGTCGTCCGAGCCGAGCAGGGTGGTGCCGCTGGCGGTGATGAGATCGTGGCCGAGACAATCGCGCAGGAAGGGCGTCGCCTCGATCGTCAGCTTCTGCGCCGGGTCATCCGGCAAAATGATGGGCCGGCCGTCATAGGCCCGGTGCACGAGGGGCTTGGCCCGGCCCGGCAGGTTGGTCGCGGTGTCCACGTGGGCGCACCAGGCGACAACCGGGGTTTTCTTCGCCGAGGTCGCCGGCACCGTCGCAAGAAGGTAGCCGTGCTCCGTCAGGGTGACGCCCACGAGGCCGAGCGCCTTCAACTCGGTCTCGAGCAGCCGGAGCAGGTCCCACTGGCCGGGCGTGCTCGGGGTCGTCGCCGACTGGTCGTTGCTGCGCGTGTCGATCTGCACATAACGCAGGAAGCGGTCGAGCAGATCGGCGGAATCGGGCGGCGGATTCATCGGCACGCCCGACCAAACGCGGAAGCCCGCCGCGGCTCAAGGGGGATTTTGGCGCCGGGGGGCTGTCGTCGGTCGCGCTCCCGGATGCGGCCGGGCTCGATTCCAACCTGGTGCAGTCCTCGCACGGTGCGCAGGACCACGACAGCGGCCTGTTCATGGAACACGCTACGCGCTCACGCCGCCCCAGCCCACGCTTGACGGCGATCCGCGCTACGGGGCCAGCCGGGTCGTGCACACGACCGAGACGCACGGGTTCCAGACCTCCACGCCGCCGATTTCCGGCCGCGGCCAGGACTGGCTGCTGATCATCGAGGACGCCGCGCAAAACCGGCCGCTGCCGGACGCGGCGAAATAAGCCCGACGAGTCTCAGGGGTGGCGGCCACCCCGTCCGCCAAATCCGCCCGACGGGCCGGCGCGGAAGCACGCGCCGTCACCTTGGAAGGAGCTCCGGAAGGAATCGCCGCGGTAAGAGGCGTCGTAATAGGTGGCGGACGGTGTGTAATAGCGCGGGTCGTAGTAGTCCGGGTAGAAACCGCCGGTCGCGAAGCCGGGATAGTAACCAGGATAGTAGCCCGGGTAACTTCCGTTGACGGTGCTGAGGCCCACCCCGATGCCGAGGTGGCTCTCGGGATCATAGTAATCGAGCCACATCGAGCCGGCGCGCATGCTCCGGCCGCCGGCCCCCCAGCCATACGCGACCGTCACCGAGCCGTGGACCTGGGGCTGGTTTTTCACGAGCACGTCGCTGTCCTTCAGGCGCGGGCGCTCCTTGGGCGTCGGACGGGCCGTGATCGCGGCCGCGACCAGCGCGTTCAGCCTGGCCTGCTGTTCGGGGGTGAGCCGGTCGAGCCCGGCCGACTTGCGCCCGGCCTCGGCCTGGCGGGCAACAAAGGCGCCCTCGAGGGCGGTGAGATTCTCGCGCCGGGCATAGGCCAGGTCATCCGCCACCAGCTGGTCGAGGGCGGTGAGTTCCGCCGCACTCAGCGCAGCGAGCCCCGCGGCGTTTTTCTGCCCGGTCGAAAGGGTGGCGGAAAAACCGCCTTCCGCGGCGCGCAGCGCGCCGACCATCAGCAAACCGGCCAGCAGCAGCCAGCCCGGCCGGGCGAGGGATGACGGTATCATGCGGCTTGTGACCATGGGTGGAACAGGGAGTTCCGCGGGCCGGATCACCTGGCACGATCCTTTGGAGCGGGGGTTTTTATTGGATTCGGGTAGGGCGCGGACTCCGTCTTGTCCGTCGTAGCCTTGGCGAAGTCGGATCCGCGCCTTGGCGGTGAGCGGAGTCGCCGCCCGGCCTCAGAGGGTCGCGAACAAGGCCCGGAGCTCGGAAGGGAAGACCGGCTTCGGCAGGATGAAGTCCACTTTGTAGTGGCGATACATGGCATCGACTTCCTCGCTCAATTCGGAGCTGAAGACGATGATCCGCCCCGTGTAATTCATCGCGCGCAGCTTGGCCACCAGCTCAAGGCCGCTGACCGTGGGCATGTGGTGGTCGGTGATCACCACATCATACGCGGTCGGGTCCGGTCGCAACAGGTCAAGGGCGAGGTTGCCGTCCGGGACGGACTCGACCTTGTGCCCGTCGCGCCCAAGCACCACCTCAAGCAATTGACGCAACTCGCGCATATCGTCGGCGTAAAGCACGCGGAGCGACTTTTTGGGAGCCGCACTCGTGGTTTGCGATGTGACAGGAGTGCTCATGAGGAGTTGCACCTAGGCAATAGCAGATAAGTCATCTGTTGTCTCGTTGGTGTGCTGTGAAAAATTTACGAATTTTAACACCCGGGTCATTTGGCCGTATCGAGACCGCGGCGCACGAGCAGCGGCTTGATGTCGGGATCGCCACCGGTCATGTCGCGGAAGAGTTTCAACGCGTCCTCACTGCCGCCGCGGGAGAGCAGGAGCTTGCGAAAGCGGTCGCCGTTGGCGCGCGTCAGGCCGCCGTGGGTCTTGAACCATTCCACCGTGTCGGCATCGAGCACCTCGCTCCAGAAGTAGGAGTAGTAGCCCGCGGCGTAGCCGCCCATGCTGTGCGAGTAATAGGCGCTGCGGTAGCGCGGGGGCACGGGTGCGAAGTCGAGCCCGGCCTTGTGCAGAGCGGCGGTCTCGAAGGCCACGACATCATCGGCGGCGGGGACCTGGTCGGGCCTGAGCTGGTGCCAGGCTTGGTCGATGACGTTCGCGGCGACGAGCTCCAGGGTGTCATGCCCCTGGTTGAACTTCTTCGTGGCCTCGACCTTGTCGAGCAGCGCCTGCGGGATGGGCGCGCCGGTCTGGTAATGTTTCGCGTAGTTCTTCAGGACCTCGGGCCAGACGGCCCACATCTCGTTCACCTGCGAGGGATACTCCACGAAGTCGCGCGGCACGCTGGTGCCGGAGAAGCGCGGATACTGCACCTGGGAGAACATGCCGTGCAGCGCGTGGCCGAACTCGTGGAAGGCGGTCTTCACCTCGTCGTGCGTGAGCAGCGTGGGCTGGCCCTCGGGCGGCTTGGGGATGTTGAGGTGGTTGGCGACGACGGGCAGGTCGCCGAGCAGGCCGCTCTGCGAGACGTAGGAATTCATCCAGGCGCCGCCATTCTTGTTGGAGCGGGCGTAGTAGTCGCCGATGAAGATCGCGAGCTGCCTGCCATCCGCGTCAAACACGTCGAACACGCGCACGCTGGGCTCATAAACGGGCAGGTCGTGGCGTTCCTTGAAGGAGAGGCCGTATTCCAGGTGCGCGGCGTAGAACACGCCGTCGAGGATGACGTGGTTAAGCTCATAGTAGGGCTTGAGCTGCGTCTCGTCGAAGTCGTATTTCGCCTTGCGGACCTTCTCGGCGTAGAGCTGCCAGTCGCCGGCCGCGAGTTGGAAGCCGCCCTGCTCCGCGTCGATGATGGCCTGCATGTCGGCGGCCTCGCGGCGGGCGTTGGCCACGGCCGGGGGCCCGAGCTGGGCGAGGAGCCGGTTGACCACGGCGACGGAGCCGGCGGTCTGCTCCGCGAGGGAATAGTCGGCGAAGGTCGGGGCGCCGAGGAGGGTGGCGCGCTCGGCGCGCTTCTTCGCGATGCCGGTGACGATGGCGCGGGTGTCGAACTCGCCGCCGCGGCTGCCGCGGGCGAGGGAGGCCGCCATGACCTTCTCGCGCGTGGCGCGGTTGGTCAGGTTGGTGAGCGGCGGCTGCCCGCTGGTGTTCACCAGGCGGATGTCGAACTTGCCCGCATGGCCGTCCTTCGCGGCCAGGGCGGCGGCGGCGGCGATCTCATCGTCCGTCAGTCCGGCCAGCTCCTCCTTGGTGTCGACCGTGACCGCCGAGGCGGCGACCTCCTTGAGGGTGTTCTGGGTGAAGGCGGTCGTGAGCGAGGCCAGCTCGCCGTTGAGGAGCTTGAGCTTTTCCTTGTCGGCCGCCGGCAGCTTGGCGCCGGCGCGGACGAAGTCCCGGTGGTAGCGCCAGAGCAGCCGCGCCGACTCGGCGTCGAGGCCGAGGGTGTCGCGCGCGCCGTAGAGCGCGTCGATGCGGGCAAAGAGCACGGGGTTGAGCGTGATGGCGTCCCGGTGCGCGGCCAGCCTCGGCGCGAGCTCGCGCTGCAGCTTCTGCATCTCGGGGTTCGTGTTGGAGCCGGAGAGGGCGAAGAAGATCGTGGAGACGCGGTCCAGCAGCTGACCGGCCTTTTCCAGCGCGACGATCGTGTTCTCGAAGGTCGGCTTCGCGGGGTTGTTCGCGATGGTCCCGACCTCCTTGAGGTGCTCGGCCATGCCCAGCTCGAAGGCCGGGCCGTAGTGCTCGTTCCTGATCTTGTCGAACTGCGGGTAGTGGAACGGCAGCGGGCTCTCGGTGAGCAGCGGGTTGACGTCCGACTGGGCGTGGAGGGTGAGCGGGGCGGCCAGGCAGAGGGTCGCGAGCAGCGAGGTCAGCACGGGCGTCGGGCGGGAGGAGTTTTTGATCAGCACGGGGATGATTATTTTGATTAGCAGATACGGCCGCCCGGGGCTTGGCAAGACTGGCGCGGCGGAAATAAACCCCGCGCCCCCGGCCTGATCCCGCGGCTTGTTTCGCCGCGGTCCGGGCGGGCGCAGGACCGGAACCGGGGCGGGTGGTTCCGGATTTTCCGCCCGCGGCAAATTTTTCCCGCCACCCGGGAGCGTAGGCGGGGTCTGCTCCTGAGCCGCGGTATTCGCGGCGGGCTGTCAGGGCGAGAGCCGGATGCCTCGCCCGCCCTCATTCCCAACCCAACGATATCATGAAAAAACTCATTCCCTCCCTCCTCCTCGTCCTGCTGGGCGGCGCCGCGCTGGCGTGCACCGGCTGCAGCAAAGAGAAACGCGCCGAGGCCACCGCGGCGGTCAAGGAAGCCGCGCACGACACCCAGGAGGCCATCGTCGATGCCTGGGGCGAGGTCAAAAGCTTCACCTTTGAGAAGCGCGATGATTTCAACGCCAAGGCCAAGTCCCTTTCCGCCCGGTTCGACGTGCAAGTGAGCGAGCTGCGCGCGAATTACTCCGAAGCGCAGGCCACGGCCAGCCGCCGGGCGGCCATGGCTGAGCTGAAGAACTCCGAGGCCGACTACAAGGCCAAGTTGAATGCGCTCGGCACCGCCACCGCGGACACCTGGGCGGCGGCCAAGGACAACGTGGTCCTCGCGTGGGACCGGCTGCAGGCCTCCTACCGCAAGGCGCGCGCCAGCTGACGCCCCGTGGTTTCTATTCAGCCGGCCGGGAATCACCGGCCGGCTTTTTTGTGCTCAAGCCGGTCCCCGGAGCGCCGCCGGCAGAAGGTCCTCCAGCGCCTTGCGGAGGACCGACGGGCGGATGGGCTTGGGCAGGATGACCTGCACGCCGAGCCGATGGTATTCACGGTGCACCTCGGGATCGAGTTCGGAGCTGAAGACCATGATCTTGCCCCGGTAGGGGGTCGTCCGGAGCTGATGCACGAGCTCCAGGCCGTTCAGTTCCGGCATGTGATGGTCGGTGATGAGCAGGTCGAACCCGGCGAGGTTTTCCCGCAGGCAGCGGAGAGCCGCGGCGCCGTCGTTGACCGTTTCAATCTGATAACCTTCGCTCTGCAGGATAAGGCGCATCACCTCCCGCAGGTCGGCCATGTCCTCGGCATAGAGCACGCGGGCGGGCCGGCCATGCGGCGGCCGGGAGGAGGGAGTGGAAGTGTCGCTGGTCTTGGTGGGCACGGGGCTGGATGTAAGACGCGCCAGCCGGCGGACGGTTCTGCAAAAATCCTTTAAAGATGACCACGCCGCCCGCCCCCAGCGCCCCCAGCGCCCCGAGGAGCACCGGGAGCCCGTCCGTTCCGGGGGCCGCCCCGCAGAGCTCCGGGCCGCCGAGGCCGAGCGCGGCGCCCAGGCCGGCGTAGGCGAGCAGGCACAGCGCGCATTTCGGGGCCACGGCGAGCAACGTGGCCGGCACCAGCCAGCGGCCAAACCGCCTAAGCCCTGGCCGGAACATGCTCATAGCGGTCATGATGGCGAAGCCATCCCATGCCGTATTCGTCATTTTCCTCGTCGCGCCCCTTGGGCACGAGGTCGAGCAGATCGTAGGTGGTCATCACCACTTCCACACCGCGGCCAAACCTGGAGTAGGTGTGATACACGTCACCGGCGGCATTGCGGGCAAAGACACTGATGCCGGGCGCCTCGGTCTGCGGGAAATCCATCTTGCCGTAATTGTAGGGCACGCCGCCGCGCTCGATTTCCTCCTCGGTGAACGACACGTGGAAATCCTGGTTGAAACCGGTGCCATGCGCGGAGACCCAGTTGATGTTCCAGCCCATGCGTTCCTTGAAGGGGAGGATTTCCTTCAGCGGGGCGTGGGAGATGGCGGCAAAGGAAACGTCGCGCGCCTTCAGGTGCAGCACGGTCGGGTTGAAGTGATCCAGCATGAAGGAACAGCTCTTGCAGCCTTCCTCCCAGCCGGGTCCGAGCATGAAGTGCTGGATCATGAGCTGGCTGCAGCCCTCGAACAGGTCGGCGAGCGCAACGCGGCCGCGCGGCGAGTCGAAGGTGTAGGGCTTGGTGATCTTCACCCACGGGAGTTCGCGACGGCGCGCGGCGAGGCGATCACCCAGGCGGGTGAATTCTTTTTCTTCACGGAGGAGTTCCTTGCGAGCCGCGAGCCATTGCTCCGGCGAAACGGTCTTAGGGGAGTCGAACGAGCTGGTTTTCATGATGGGTGGGATTCAGTGCGGACGATTGGTTGAGGAGGATTGGGTGGTTCAGGCGGGGCGGTAGCCGCCATCGATGCGGATTTCGGCGCGGTCTATTCCTGGCCGTGTTTGCGCGCCAGTTGTTCATTCTGGTTGGGCTGGCCCTTGCCCTTGGCGATCAGGTCGCGCAGGCTGCCGTTGATGTAGGTGCCCCAGGCATCCGAGCAGACGCCGTAGCATTCATGTTGTGGGCTTAGGCCCACATGGGTGAAGCGCACTTCTGTTTTGTCGCCCACCCGGGCGATTGCAAAGACGATGTCGGTGTCAACCCACTCGGTTTTGTCTTTGACGAAGTTAAAGTAGTTGGCGACGACGTGCCAGGTTACTTTTTTCCCGGGGGAAAGCTCGGTGACCCTGATCGTGCAGCGGTGGATGTCCTTGTAGTGATACTTGAATTCACCGAGCTGGTCGGTCCTGCCTTCGATTTCGTCCGACCACCAGCCGCGGACGTTGTTGATGGCGTCGAAGGCTTCTTTCGGAGTTTGGTCCACCGTAAAGACCGTGGTGTATCCCTTGACGGCCGGCCACGGACTCGGTTGCGGTTTACCGGTGGTGATCAGCTTGCGCAAATTGCCTTCCACCAGGAGGCCCCACGCATTCGAGCAGGAGTCGTAACATTCATAGGGCGGGACCAACCCTACGTGCGTGAAACGCACCTCGGTTTTGTCGCCTTTTTTGGCGATTTCAAAAACAATGTCCGTCCCCTTCCACTCGTCTTTGTCCTGCACGAAGGCGAGGTCGGCGTCCGACACGTGCCACACGACTTTCTTGCCGGGGATGAATTCCGTTATCTTTTGTTTGGAATAGTGCACGCCGGGGACACGGTAGGTGAACTCGGCGCCCAGCCTGTCGGTGGCGCCCTGGATCTCGCCCGACCACCAGCCGCGGACGTTGTTGATGGCGGCGAAGACTGCTTCCGGAGTTTGATCTACCGTAAAGGCCGTGGTGTAGTTTTTTTGATTATTCATGGCGGAGTTGTCGTGGTCAGTGGGACTGGTGGTTGCGGCGGAAAGCATGAGGGTGCAGACGAGCGGGAGGAGTGTGGTCAGGACCCGCAGCGCTGGAGGAGGAATAAGGCGCATTTTGACTGTTGGTGCTGAGGGAGCGGCTCAGGCGAGGCCGATGCCGCCGTCGATACGGACCGTGGCGCCGATCATGTAGCGGGAGTCGGCGGAGAGGAGGAAGCGGGCGAGCTTGGCGATCTCGTCGGCGGTGCCGAAGCGTTTGGCCAGCGACTTCGCGGTCGTCTGTTCGACGAAGCCCTGCACGGCGTCGGCCGGCAGGCCGAGCTTGCCGAAGATGGGCGTCGTGACCGGGCCCGGGTTGATCGTGTTGAGGCGGATGCCGCGCGGGGCGAGCTCGACGGCCAGGTTCCGGCCCAGGGCCACGACGGCGGCCTTGGTCGCCGCATAGACGCTGGCGTTGGCCATCGCGATTTCCGCCGAGAGCGAGGCGTTGAGCACCACCGCGCCCGGGTTCGCGAGGACGGGCAGCAGCGACTGGAGCTGGAAATACAGGCCGCGGACATTGACCTCGAACAAGTCGTCGAAAAACCGCGGCGTCACCGCCTCGATCGGGGCGAACCGGGCGATGCCGGCGTTGAGGAACACGCCGTCGAGTTTCCCGGCATGCTGCCCGATCTGGGCTCCGAGCGCCGAGGCGTCGGCGAGCGAGGCGGAGTCGGAGGCGAGGACGATGGCGGTCGGGCCGAGCGTGGCGCGCGCGACGGCCAAGGTCTCCGGGTTGCGGCCGGTGACGATGACCCGCGCGCCCCCGGCTTGCAGGAGTTGGGCGGTGGCGAGGCCGATGCCGGTGGTGCCGCCGGTGATGAGGATGGTTTGGTCTTTCATGGGAGAATGAATTCGGTTGCGAGGAAGCTTTTAACGATGGGGTGCAGGAGAGGGAGGTGTCTGGGCAAGGCGGTAGCCTTGGGTCGATTTGACGGGGCTTGGTTGGGACAGCTCTTCGAGGCGTCCCAGCTAAAATTGCAGTGGGTTAACCCCGCTGGGCGGCGGCTTGGAGCTTTTCGTATTCGGCCTTCAGCCGCGTGTGGGTGGCCCAGAAGGGCGGGGGCGTGGTGCCGTCGAGCAGGGCGATGAGGAGCAGTAGGTGTGAATGCCAGCCGCTGGCGTAGCCGCTGAGGAACGGGAGGTCTTCGCCGCGGCTGCGGTGGGTTAGGATCAGCAGGACCTTGGCATCCTGGGGGATGAGCTCGAAGGTGACGTCGGAGTTGTCGTCGAAGGTGTAGCTGAGCACGCGGGGCGGCTCGCAGCGGAGGATCGTGCCGGGCATCTTGAAGCCTTCATTGTGCACCGCGGCGTATTTCTCAGGCGGCGTTTCGCCTGGGGCGATGATCTTGTGCTGGAAGAAGAGCTCCACCTTTCCGCCCGCGCGCAGCTCCATCGGGCCGCCGGCGAACCAGCGGCTGCGCTTCTCGGGATCGGTCAGGTAGGTCCAGATGCGTTCGATGGGACCCGGCAGCGTGCGCATGATGCGGATCTCCCCGGGGGCGGGGAACTGGGCGCGGTCGTCGTTGTTCTTCATGATTCTTCTTTTTGCGGGGTGAGTTCAGTTCACGTTCACGGGAAGCTGTTTCTCGTATTCGGTTTTCAAGCGGGCGTGAGTCGCCCAGAAGGGCGGCTGGGGCGTGCCTTCCAGCTGGGCGAGCAGAATGGCGAGATGCGCGTGCCAGCCGGAAGCGAAGCCCATGAGGGATGGCAGGTCGTCCCCGCGGCTGCGGTGCGTGAGGATCATGAGCACTTTCTCGTCCTGGGGGATGAGTTCGAAGGTGACGTCCGAATTCTCCCCGAAGGTGTAGCTGAGCACGCGGGGCGGCTCACAGCGGAGGATCGTACCCGCCATGCTCTTGCCGCCCTCGTGTTTGCAGGCGTGCTCGGCGGGTGGCGTCTCGGTGGGGGAGATGTTCTTGTGCTGAAAGAAGAGTTCCATCTTCCCGCCCGCGCGGAGCTCCATCGGGCCGCCGGCGAACCAGCGGCTGCGCTTCTCGGGGTCGGTCAGGTAGGTCCAGACGCGCTCGATGGGGCCGGGCAGCGTGCGCATGATGCGGATTTCGCCGGGGGCGGGGAACTGGGCGGGTTGGTCGTTCTCTTTCATGATCTTTTCTTTTTGCGGTTGTTGCGTTCATCGTCGGCCTTCAGCTCGCGCTCGAGGTCGTCGAGCCGCTGGCTCCAGAAATTCCGGGTGCGCTCGAGCCAGGCCCCGAGGTCGTCCAGGCCGGCGGGATTGAGCGTTTGGATGCGCGACTGGCCCTCGGCGCGCGTGGTGACGAGCCCGGCCTCGCGCAGCACGTTCAGGTGCTGGGAAATCGCCGGGGCGCTCAAGTCGAATTCCGCCACCAGCTCGCCGGCGGTGCGGTCGCGCTGCGCGAGCAGTTCAACGATGCGGCGGCGGGTCGGGTCGGCGATGGCCAGGAGGCTTTGCATGCCACCTGTATTTAAGAGAAAACTTAATTAAGCAAGAACTAAATTAATAAATCTGCGCCTCCGAGGCCACCGGCTCCGGGTAATGCGAGGCGAACAGCTGGCGCAGCATCAACCGCAAGGTGAGGGGAAAAACGGGCTTGGGCAGGATCAGGTCCACGTTGAGCCGGCGGTATTCCTCGTGCACCAGCGGGCCGAGTTCGGAGCTGAAGACGATGATCCTGCCCGGATAGTCCAGCCCGCGGGCCCGGCGCACGAGTTCCAGGCCGTTCAGCCGGGGCATGTGGTGATCGGTGATGAGCAGGTCGTAGCCGGTGGGGGCGGCGGTCAGCCGGGTCAGGGCCTCCGCCCCGTTCTCGACCGTTTCCACCCCGTGCTGCTCGCGCTTGAGCATCAAGGTCATCAGTTCGCGCAGTTGGCGCACATCATCGGCATAGAGTACGCGCAGCGGCCGGAGAGCGGGCGGAAGTGTGACGGCGGCGGGCAGAGGCGGGTTCACAGGTGGTGTTCCGACGCGGCGGCAGGGGTTTTGTTCTGCGAAAAACATTTGAAAGCACCACGCGGGCGCCGGGTGCAGCCCGGGCCGCGCGGCGGCCGCCCGTTGATTTTTCCGGCTGGTTTTGGCGCGGAACTGTTGCAGGCTGGGCGGATGAATCCCGTCCTGCGCACCTGCGGGCTGCTGGCCGTCCTGTTGCTCGCGGGTTGCGGTCCCAAGGAACCGCCGGCCCCGGCCGGGCCGGAGAAGAGCGAGGCCGAGCTGCGCCGCGAACAATATTTCGGCCAGAAGATCGCAGCGGACAAAGGCATCGCGTGGCGCCCGAGCAACCTCGGCATCAGGATCATCGCGCCCGGCGAGGGCCCCCTCGTGCAGCTGCAGGACCGGGTGCGCGTGCACTACACCGGCCGGCTGGTGGATGGCACGGTGTTCGATGACTCCCGGGCGCGCGGCCAGCCGTCCGACTTTGCCGTCGGCGGGCTCATTCCCGGCTGGTCCGCGGCCATGCTCACGCTCCGGCCCGGCGCCAAGGCGGTGTTCTACATTCCCCCGCACCTCGGTTACGGCGGCCTGCGCGCGGGCAAGGTCCCGCCGTTTTCCGCGCTGATCTTCGACCTCGAGCTGATCGCCGTGAACCCGGAACCGGCGGTCAAGCCCTGACCATGGCCCGGAGCGTCGTCCTTGAAACCACCCCGCGCTGCGAGCGTTGCCGGTGCCCGCCGCGCTGGTGCATCTGCGCGGGCCACCAACCGGTGGCGACCCCGCTGCAGGTGGACGTGCTCATCCACAAGCGGGAATACTGGCGGCCGACGAGCACGGGACGGTTGATCAACCGCATCGTGACGGGTTCGCGCGGCCATGTTTTCTGGCAGGAGAAGCCACCGGGGCGGGCCTCGGTCGTGCAGCCCGGCCGCGAACTCTGGATCCTGCATCCGCGCGGCGAGGAGCTGCCGGCCGGTGCCGTGCCGGCGAACCTCCAGGTATTGCTGCTCGACGGCAGCTGGAGCGAGGCCGGTTCGATGCTGGAGGTGGTGGGGCAATGGGGCCGGCGCATCAGCCTGCCGATGACCGGCCCGAGCCGTTATTGGCTGCGCAACGCGCCGGGGGCGGGAAAATACGCGACGGTGGAGGCGCTGCTGTTCCTGTATGCCGCGCTCGGGCTCACCGCGGCCGAGGCCGCACTCCGCCTGCAGTTCGAGCTGCACGTCTACGCCGGTCTCCGCACCCGCGGGGCCAAGGCGCGGGCCGACGAGTTTCTCGCGACTTCGCCCCTGCGCACCGCGATGCCGGAGCTGCTGGCGCGGCTGGGTGAGCGGCGGCCGCATTGCTGACTGCCCGGGAATTGTTGGTTGGACAGCGGCGGGCCGGGCCAATTTAACCGGGCCATGCGCGTGCTCATCATCGGTGGGACCGGCCTTATCTCGACCGGGATCGTCCAGGCCCTCCGCGAGCGCGGCGCCGACCTCACGGTCTTCAACCGCGGCCGGACCGACGACCGGCTGGGTCCCGGGGTGCGGCGCCTGGTGGGCGACCGGCAGGATTTCCCGGCCTTCGAACAGGCCGTGGTCGCAGCCGGACCGTGGGACGTTGTGATCGACATGATCTGCTTCCGGCCCGACGAGGCCGCCAGCGTGCTGCGGGCCGGCGCCGGCCGCTGCGGTCATTTCATTTTCTGCAGCACGGTGTGCACCTACGGCAACACGCAGACTGTCGTGCCCACCACCGAAGACACCCCGCAGGTGCCGCACTCGGAATACGGGCGCCACAAGTTCGCGTGCGAGCAGCTTTTCCTGCGGGCCCATGCCGAGGGGAAGATGCCGGTCACGATCATCCGACCCTCGCACACCTACGGCCCGGGTGGCGGCATCATCAACAACCTGCACACCGAGCCCTCGTTCCTTGCCCGCCTGCGCGCAGGCCGGCCGGTCATCGTCAGCGGCGACGGCCACGGACTCTGGCAGAGCGCCTATGCCGACGACGTCGGCCGGGGCTTCGCCCATGCCGCGGCCAATCCACGCTGCTTCGGCCAGGCCTATAACGCCGTGGCCGACGAGGTGGTCACGTGGGACCAATACGTTCGGCGCACCGCCGCGACCATCGGCGCGCCAGAGCCCCGGCTTGTGCACCTGCCGACCGATTTCCTGCTGGCGGTCGATGCCAAGCGCTACGTGCTGCTCGACGAGATTTTTCGGTTTCACGGCGTTTATTCGAACACGAAGCTGAAGCGCGACGTGCCGGAGTTCCGCCTCACCACGTCCTACGAGGAGGGCGTCCGCCGCACCGTGGCGTGGATCGACCGGCACAAGCCGGTGCCGCCTTTGCCGGCCGACACCCCGGACGACCGGCTCATCGCGGCGTGGGACAAGTTTGTCGTGACGGCGCCACGGGGTTGAGGAGTTTTTGATCTCAGCCGGGCGCGATCGCCCGCGAGGCCGACAAGGGCGCCATCGCCTGCCGCCGGATCCGGATCAAGCACGTGCCCTGAGCAGCCGCACGGCCGGCATTGAGTTTTGCCGGGGATGCTTATGGTGAAGGCATGCGTTTTGCCGCCGATCTCCACCTGCACTCCCGCCATGCCGGCGGGGTGTCGCCGGCGATGACGCTGGAGAACATCGCGCTCTGGGCGCAGCGCAAGGGGGTGGATTTGCTCGGCACCGGCGACTGCCTGCAACCGCAATGGCTGGCGGAGATCGAGGCGCACACGATGGAGGCCGGGTCCGGCCTGCTCGCCCTGAAACCGGAGATGGAGAAGGCGGTGCACGCACGCCTGCCGGAGGCCCTGCGCCGGTCGCTGCGGTTTGTGCTCAGCACGGAGGTGAATTGCGCCCCGCCCGGGACGGAGGAGATGCAGGGCATCCACCAGCTGGTCTATTTTCCGTCGCCTGCCGTGGCGCGGGAGTTCGCGGCGCGCGTCGCCAAGAAAGGCGATTTGCAGGAAGGCCGGCCCACCCTGGCGCTGTCCTGCCGGGACCTCGTGCGCGGGGCCCGGGATTTCGACCGGGTCCATGTCGCCGCGCCGCACGTGATGAACCCGTGGTTCTCGGTGCTGGGCGTGGTGGGCGGCGGGACTTCCGCCGCGGAAGTCTACGGCGACGAGCTGCCGAATCTCTGGGCCGTGGAAACCGGGCTGACCTCCAATCCGGCCATGTGCCGCCGCGTGCCGGGGCTGGACCGGCACGGGCTCTACTCGTGTTCCGACGCCCATTCGCTGGAAAACATCGGCCGCGAGTGCACCCTGCTGGACATCGAACCCGGCTACGACGCGCTCATGGCCGCGCTGCGCGCTGGCTCGACGGAACACATCCAAGGCACCCTGAAATATCCCATCGAACTCACCCGATATTTCCTGAACTGGTGCAGCGATTGCCAGGAGCCGTTCGGCGCGTGGCCAAACTGCCCGGAGTGCGGCAGGAAACTGACCATGGGCTCGCGGGATCGTTTGGAAAAACTGTCCGCGGTGAGACCGGCGCCGGCATTTCCCGACCGGGCGCCGCCTTTTGAGGCATTGCGCCCCCTGCGCCATATCGTTGCCACGGTTGAAAACAGGAGCCCGGAAGGTGCGGCGGCGTGTCGCGGGGCCGGCGAGATCGTCGACCGGCTCGGTCCGGAGCGGTATGTGCTCGCGGAAGCCGGGGCGGCCGAGCTGCTGAGCGCCACCACTCCGGAGATCGCCCGCGACGTTCTCAACCAGCGCACGGGAACGGTGTCCCGCCGCGCCGGCCCCGGCCCGGTCCAGTTCGGGCAGGCCGGCCTCGGGATCTGACTGGCTGGAAAAAATCGGCCTGTCCTGTCCGGATGCCCTTTACCTGTTCGTTGTATTGATTGAAACCATCAATCCCATCCCATCATGTCCTCCTCATTCCCTGCCGACCGTGAACTCGTCATCCAGCGCGTGCTGCACGCCCCGCGCGAAAAGCTCTGGCGCTGCTGGACCACGCCGGAACTCATCGTGCAATGGTTCACGCCGCCGCCGTTCAAGACCGTCAAGGCCGTGATGGACGTCCGCGCCGGTGGCTCCAGCAACGTCACGATGCGGTCGCCCGAGGGGCTGGAATTTCCCAACCCGGGCATCTACCTGGAGGTCGTGCCGAACGAGAAACTTGTCTTCACCGACGCGTTCACCAGTGCCTGGGAACCGTCGGCCAAGCCCTTCATGACGGGCATCCTCACGTTCGAGGACGCCGGTCCCGGAAAGACCAAATACACGGCGCGCGTCCGCCACTGGACCGTCGCCGACCGCGAAGCCCACGAGAAGATGGGCTTCGAAAAAGGTTGGGGCATCGCCACGAGCCAGCTCGAAGCCCTGGCGCAGAAGCTCTGAGCGTGATCAGGCCTGCGAATTGAGGTGGAACCTGACCTCCGGGCAGGTTTCTGCGCAAACGCTCATCAGCCCGCCCGGAGGTCGGGCTCCACCACACATTGAGCGCAGCCGGCCCGATCGTTAGTAGTCTAATAGACTACCAGCGAATGGCGACTCAGCTGATCAACAGCAACCGGGGCGGATCGCCTGGCAGGGTGGCCGGGGCGCGGTGAATGCAAGGCGGGACCGGACTGCCCGGCCAGGCCACGGCAATACGCCAGAGATGGCCGAGGCCGAAGGACCAGGGCCGGGCGTTTGGAGCGGGCGCGTAATGGAGGTCGTAGCAACTATCGCGCAGGAATTCCCGGAAGCCATCATCGTCCGCTCCACCGTATTCTGCGAGCAGGGCGGCACGGGTGGCAGGGACGTCAATGCGGCGTTGCGTCTCCTCGTTGCGCAAGCCCTCGGAAGCCGGCCCGTGGTAGGTGCAAAGCCAGGTGGAAGTCTCGACCGGCGCACGGTCGGCGTGGAAGGAATAGACATCGACGGGCACGACGGCGGCGTCCTCATCGCGCGGATAGATGTGGATGCAATTGAGCTCGGGCGCCAGGCCCTGGTCACGGAGGAGTCGCAGGTCGGCGAGCAGGATGTCCCGGGCGACGCGGCCGGCTGCGCTCAAGACGAGGGCGTTGAGGCGCCCCTCATCGAGGGACATGATCCCCTCGCCGGCGCCCAGCCCGGCCACGATCTCGCCGAAGTCACCCGCCAGCGGGCGCGGCCAGCAGAGGGCGTTGACGCCGCCGGCGAACGGGGTGGCGACCAGCTCCGCGAAATTCCGCACCACCTTGACGTGCGGGTTGTCGGGAAGTGCGGCGAGAGGAGACATGGGCAGCTTCGTAGGCCACAGCGGCGAAATGCTCAGGGCGTGGGTTCGTAATCGAGGTAGGGAGCAAGCCAGCGCTCCGAGACTTCCAGCCACTGATCTTTGCGGAGGGTGTAGTCCTCGACTTGGTCCTTCGCCAACTTGCCGACGGCAAAGTATTTTGAATCGGGGTGGTTGAAGTAGTGGCCGCTGACGCTGCTGGCGGGGAACATGGCGTTGCTTTCCGTCAGCGTGATGCCGGTGGCCTCGGGTGCGTTGAGCAGGTCGAACAGCGGTGGCTTCTCCGTGTGGTCGGGGCAGGCGGGATAGCCGGGGGCGGGGCGGATGCCGCGGTATTTTTCCCGGATGATGTCCTTCATCTCCAGATTCTCGGTCTTGCCGTAGCCGGAATAGTCGCGGGCCTTCTTGTGCATCAGCTCGGCGAGGGCCTCGGCGAGGCGGTCGCCGAGCGCCTGGGCGAGGATGGCGTTGAAGTCGTCGTGCTTCGCGCGGAACGACGCGGCGAATTCCTCGACGCCATGGCCGGCCGTGACGGCGAAGCCGCCCAGATAGTCGATGCGGCCAGAATCCTTCGGGGCAATGAAGTCGGCCAGGCAGTGGTTGAACTGACCGGCGGCCTTCTCGTTTTGCTGGCGGAGGAAGTGGAAGGTCTTGAGTACCTTTGAACGCGCCTCGTCGGCATAGACCTCGACGCTGTCGCCGACGGCATTGGCCGGCCAGAAGCCGATGACAGCCTTGGCGGTGTAGCGTTTTTCCGCGATGATGCGCTTCAGCATCGCCTGCGCCTCGGCATAGAGCTTGGTGGCCTCCTCGCCGACGACCGGATCCTTCAGGATGTCGGGGAAGCGACCGTGCAACTCCCACGTGGAGAAGAACGGGCCCCAGTCGATGAAATCTGCGATTTCAGCGAGGGTGAGCGGCTGAATCGGCCCAGCTGGAGCTGGGCCCTCCACGGAAGCGGCCGGTGCGGAGACCGGCCCTCCAGAAGAGAAGACCTTTGTGCCGAGGAATTCCGGCTTCGGGATATCCACTGTCGCCCAATCCGTCGGCTGGGCGCGCTTGCGGGCTTCGGGGAGGGAGAGGAGCTTGCGGGCGCCCTTGCGGTCGGCGAACTCGGTGCGCTGGCGCTCCTGCGTGGCCTTCACCTCGGCGACATAAGCGGGCTTGTGGTCGGAGCTGAGCAGCTTGGAGACGACGCCGATGACGCGCGAGGCGTCGAGCACGTGGACGACAGGCTCGGAGTAATGCGGGGCGATCTTCACCGCGTTGTGCGCGGCCGACGTGGTGGCGCCGCCGATGAGCAGCGGGATCTTCAGGCCCTGGCGCTCCATTTCCTTGGCGTTGTGCACCATCTCGTCGAGCGACGGCGTGATGAGGCCGGAGAGGCCGATGATGTCGGCGCCCTTCTCCTTGGCGGCGGCGAGGATCTTTTCGCACGACACCATGACGCCGAGGTCGATGACCTCGTAATTGTTGCAGGCGAGGACGACGCCGACGATGTTCTTGCCGATGTCGTGCACGTCGCCCTTGACCGTGGCCATGACGATGCGGCCCTGGGCCTTGGCAATGCCGCCGGCGGCGACGAGCGCGGCCTTCTCGGCCTCCATGAAGGGTTGGAGATAGGCGACGGCCTTCTTCATGACGCGGGCGGACTTCACGACCTGCGGGAGGAACATCTTGCCGGCGCCGAAGAGATCGCCGACGACGCGCATACCGTCCATCAGCGGGCCCTCGATGATGTTGAGCGGTTTGCCGTATTTCTTCCGGGCTTCCTCCGTGTCCTGGTCGATCCAGGCGTCAATGCCCTTCACGAGAGCGTGCGACAGGCGGGCCTCGACGGTGCCCGTGCGCCAGGCCTCGAGCACGGCGATGTCGGCGGCGGCCCGCAGGGACGCGGGCCCTCCAGCCTGGGCCTTGAGCTTCTCACCGTGTTCGACGAGGCGTTCTGTCGCGTCGGGGCGTCGGTTGAGGAGGACGTCCTCGACGAGGACGAGCAGCTCCTTGTCCACCTCTTCGTAGACCTCGAGCATCGACGGGTTGACGATGCCCATGTCCATGCCGGCCTTGATGGCGTGGTAGAGGAAGGCCGCGTGCATGGCCTCGCGCACGGGATTGTTGCCGCGGAAGCTGAAGGAGACGTTGGAGACGCCGCCGCTGACCTTGGCGTGGGGCAGGTGGGTCTTGATCCAGCGCGTGGCCTCGATGAAATCGACGGCGTAGTTGTTGTGCTCCTCGATGCCGGTGCCGACGGTGAGGATGTTCGGGTCGAAGATGATGTCCTCGGGCGGGAAACCCACGGTGTCGACGAGCAGGCGGTAGGCGCGCTCGCAGATGCGGATCTTCTCGGCGTAGGAGGCGGCCTGACCATTCTCGTCGAAGGCCATGACGACCACGGCGGCGCCGTAGCGGAGGATGATGCGCGCCTGCTCAAGGAACTTGGCCTCGCCCTCCTTGAGGGAGATGGAGTTTACGATGCCCTTGCCTTGAAGACATTTCAGGCCCGCCTCGATGACCTCCCACTTGGAGGAGTCGACCATGACCGGGACCTTGGCGATCTCGGGTTCGCTGCCGATGAGCTGCAGGAAGCGCGTCATGGCCGCGACGCCGTCGATCAGGCCGTCGTCCATGCAGACGTCGATGACGTTGGCGCCGTTGTCGACCTGCTGGCGGGCGACGGAGACGGCCTCCTCATAGTTGCCGGCCTTGACGAGCTTGGCGAACTTCGGCGAGCCGGCGACGTTGGTGCGCTCGCCAACCATCATGAACGACCCGATCTGTTGGGTGAATGGCAGTGAACCCGACAGCTGGAGGGGGCGCGGCGGCTCAGCTGGAGCTGAGCCCTCCACGGCAGAAGCGGCCCGCAGGGACGCGGGCCCTCCAACAACCTCGGGCTTTACGATCGTGACCTTGCGGGCCGGCTGGGGCTTGAGGGACTCGGCAATGGCGGCGATGTGCTCGGGGGTGTTGCCGCAGCAGCCACCCGCGATATTGAGCAGGCCGCTGCCGGCGAACTCGCCCATGAAGCGGGCCATGTCGGCGGGCTTCAGGTCGAAGCCGGTTTCCGTGAGCGGATTCGGCAGGCCCGCATTTGGGTAGCAGGAGATGAAGGTGTCGGACTTCTGGCCCAGCTCCTCGAGGAACGGGCGCATGAGGTCGGGGCCGATCGAGCAATTGAGGCCGACGGCGAGGGGCCGGTGCGTGCGCACGGCATTCCAGAAGGCGCCGACGGTCTGCGCCGAGATCATCGTCTCGCCGCCGCGGCCGACGGCGGCCGAGATCATGAGCGGCAGCTTGATTTTGTCCTCGGCGAAGATCTCTTCGATGGCGACAAGGGCGGCCTTGGCGTTGAGCGAGTCGAAGATGGTCTCGACGAGCAGCAGGTCCACGCCACCGGCGATGAGGGCGCGCACCTGGCGGCGATAGTCGGTCTTCACCTGGTCGAAGGTGACGACGCGGAAGCCGGCGTCGTCGGCGTCGGGGGAATTGGAGAGCGAGACGGTCAGCGGCCCGAGGGCGCCCGCAACGTAGCGGCGCCTGCCCGTGGCGTTGGCGATGCGGTCGGCCCACTCGCGGCATTGGCGCGCGGACTGGAAGTTGATGTCGTGCGCGAGGGTCTCGAGGAATTTGTTCCCGATGACGCTTTGGTAGAACGCCGGGTCCTTGCGGCCGCCCTTCTCGCGCGGGTCCTCGATGAAGAACTCGCTCTGGCCGATGGCGGTCGCGGAAAAGGTATTGGTCTCGATGATGTCGGCCCCGGCCTCGAGGAAGCGCCGGTGGATGTCGCCAATCTCATTCGGGCGGGTGAGGGAGTAGATGTCGCCGTTGTTCTTGAGATCCTTGGGCGCATCCTTGAAGCGATCGCCACGCGCATCCTGCTCGGTGAGGTTGTAGCTGCGGATGGTCGTGCCCATCGCGCCATCAAGGATGGCCACGCGCTCGGCCAGCAGTCGGCGGAGCGCGGTTTCAGCGGCGGTGGGGGGAAGGGCGGACATGACACTCGTAAGTATCGTTACATCAAGATTCGATGATATGAAAAAGCAAGACCGGGTTGAGGCGGGCCGCGCCTATGACGTAAAGACTGACAGGGATTGGGCTTGCGTAAGTGGCCGGGCGGGTGGATTGGTGCCGTTGCCTGCCGTTCTTTATGTCAATTCCAGGGAAACAGGGAAGGCCGTGCAAACCGGCCACAGTTGCGCTGCGGTAACGCATCACAGACCCATACCGGCGGACAGGAGCCGGGCAAAGCCAATCGGGCAACCGGTGAAGGCGAGGGGCGAGGACGCGCCGATGGCGCGCAAAGGCCAAATCCCAAAACGCCAAATCCCAAAAAGGTCCACGGCTTCCAGTCGCTGCCGACCGTTTGGAGTTTGGAATTTTGGACGTTTGGAGTTTTTTGCGCACATCGCGCTGACATGCGGAGTCCGAACATCTGCCCCCGGAAACTCACCACGCGGCCGCCTCGTGCGGGCGGACGCGTTCAACCTTCAACGCACATTGAAGGGTGGGAGTGGATGCTGTGTAAGTGGGAGCGGGTTTGGCCCGCGACTGTCGGGGCCTAAAGCCCCTCCCACCCAAATGCTCTGCTCTTGCCGCAGCATCAGCAGATCATGAATACCACCATCACGGCGTCGCTCCGACGTCTGTTCCTCCTCGCCGGCCTCGCGCCGGCCCTGACCGCGTTCGGGCAAAGCCCCGAACCGGAAAAACTGCCGGACTATGTCCTCACGGCCACGCGGACACCCGTGGCGCTGACGACGACCGGCACCTACGTCGACCAGATCAGCGGCGCCGACTTGGCGCGCATGCAACTCACCGGATTGCGCTCGGCCCTCGGGGCCATCCCGGGCGCGCCGGCCTTTGCGTCGGGCGCGCCGGGCGGCGTGACGTCGCTCTTCCTGCGCGGCGCCAACTCGAACCAGACGCTGTTCCTCGTGGACGGCATTCGCTTCAACGACCCCAATACCGACTACCAGGTGTCGCTCGGCGGCATGTGCGTCAGCGGCTGCGACAACCTCGAGGTCTCCCACGGGCCGCAGAGCACGCTCTATGGCGGCGAGGCGGTCGGGGGCGTCGTGGCCTTGCGCGGCCTGCGCGGCGCGGGCCCGGGCAGCGCGGTCGTGTCGGCGGAAGCCGGTTCGTTCGGCACCGTGCAGGGCGCGCTCAATGCCCAGGCGGGCGACGCCGTGCGCGCCTACACTTTCTCGCTCTCCGGCGGGCACACCGACAACGAACGGGTGAACAACCGGTTCGACAGCGCCACCTATGCGCTGCGGCTCGACCGCCAGGTGAACAAGGATGTCGCCGTCGGCGTGACGTGGCGCGGGTTTGTCGGCCGCTACGGCTCGCCCGGCGCGGATGTCGGGTTTGGCGCCAACGATCCCAACAACAAGGAAAGCGAGAGCAACCAGCTGGCGACGGTGTTCGCCGACCTGACGCACGCCCCGGGCCTGACCAGCCACGTCGTGCTCGGCGGGCAGGACCGGCGGTATGTTTCCGACACCCTCACGAGCGAGACCGTGGTCACGAACCGCCGCGCGGTCCTCGACTGGCAGAGCACCTACGTGCCCGACGAGCGGCACCGCATTACCGCCGGCCTGACGGCCGAGGCGAACCACACCGTGAACACCGGCTTCGGCGACATCGACAAGCGGCAGAGCCTGCTGGCGTTCTTCGCGCAGGACGAGTGGACGCCGGCCGAGCACGTCTACCTGACCGCCGGGCTGCGCAGCGACGACCATGACACGTTCGGCCGGGCCACGACGGGCCGTGCGACCGCCGCGTGGCTGTCGAAGGACTCGCGCTGGAAGCTCCGCGCCACCTACGGCACGGCGTTCCGCTCGCCGGCTTTCCTCGATCTCTACGGGAAAAGCTCGTTCTACGTCGGCAACCCAAACCTCCGGCCCGAAAAAGCGCGCGGCTGGGACGCCGGCGCGGACTACTTCCTCCCCGACAACCGCGGGATGCTGAGCGCAACCTGGTTCGACACGCGTTACCGCGACCTGATCGTATTCGATTTCGGCGTGTTCCCCGGCACCACCGCCAACGTGGAGCAGGCCCGCACGCGGGGTCTCGAGCTGGCGGGCAAGTTCACGCTGCCCGGTGCCGTCCAGGTGCGGCTGGCCTACACCTACCTCGAGGCGGAGAATCTCACGGAGGGCATCCGCCTGCTGCGCCGGCCGCGCAACAGCGGGTCGCTCGATCTGTGGCGCGACTTCGGCCGCGGCTTCAGCGCCGGCACGGGCGTGGCGTTTGCGGCCGACCGGATGGACGTGAATGCGGCGACGTTCGCCACCATCCGGGCCGGGGACTACACCGTCGTGCGGCTCTACGGCGCGTGGCAGGTGAATGCCCGGCTCGTGGTGAAGGCGCGGATCGAGAACCTGCTCGATGAGAAATATGAGGAAGTGAACGGCTACCCGCAGCTCGGGTTCGGCGCCTTTGCGGGAATCGAGTGGAAATTCTGAGGTAGGGGCGGTTGCCCTCAACGGCCCGGGCGCTTGAGGGCAAGCGCCCCCACCAACCTGCGACTCCGCGCTTGCGGCTTTTTCGGGGACGGGGAAACTGGCACATCCCCTATGAAATTCCCGAACGGTCGGATCGTTGCCTCCCTTCTTTTCTGTCACGTGCTGCTGGGCGCGGAGGATTTCCGCCACGGCCAGCCCACGCAGGCGCAGCGCGACGCCGCGCTTTATGTGCCGGATCTCGCCGCGCTGGCCCAGCCGCAATCCAGCGAACTGCGCGAACTCGTCGAGCGCTTCCAGACGGATCGCGACGGCCTCCTCCGGATCTACTCGGTGCCCGGTTCGGCCCTGCAGTTGAAACGGATGCGGGAGTTTTACCGCGCCTGGCAGGCCAGGCTGGAGCAGGTGCCCTACGAGCCGCTGGGCGCCGAGGGGCGCATCGACTGGCACCTCATGCGGCTCAATCTCCGCTACCAACTCGGCCTGCTCGACCGCGAGGAGCAGCGCGGTGCGGAGATGAAGCCCTTCATGGGTTTCGCCGACGCGATCGCGGGCCTGCAGGAGAAGCGGCGGGATTTCGCCCAGGTGGCGCCGCAGGATTCCGCCGCGGTGCTGGCGCAGATCCGCACCGACATCGACGCGGCGAAAAAGGCGCTCGAGGGCGACGGGGCCAAGCCCGGCAAGATCGCGGCCCTGCGCGCGGCGAACCGGATGGACGAACTGGGCAAGACGCTGAAGAATTGGTTTGAATTCTACGACGGCTACGACCCGGAGTTCGGCTGGTGGACGCGAGAGCCCTACAAGAAGGCCGCGGCGGCGCTCGAGGGCTACGCGAAATTTCTGCGCGAGAAGATCGTCGGCGTGAAGGCCGGCGAGGACGAACCGATCATTGGCGACCCGATCGGGGCCGAGGGGCTCAAGCTCGACCTCGAGCGCGAGATGATGCCCTACAACCCGGACGAGCTGATCGCCGTGGCGCAAAAGGAACTCGTCTGGTGCCAGGCCGAATGGAAGAAGGTCGCGCGGGAGATGGGCCTGGGCGACGACTGGAAGGCCGCGCTCGAGAAGACCAAGCAGGACTACCTGCCGCCGGGCCAGCAGCCGGAGTTCATCGCCGGCCTCGCCTACGAGGCCGTGGATTTCCTCACGAAGCGCGACCTGGTCACCATTCCCCCGCACGCGATCGACGACTGGACGATGACCATGATGTCGCCCGAGCGGCAGAAGACCTCGCCGTTCTTCCTCGGCGGCGACCGCATCATCGTGTCATTCCCCACCGACACGATGGACTACGCCGACAAGCTCGACAGCCTGCGGGCGAACAACCGGCACTTCTGCCGCGCGACGGTGTTTCACGAGCTCATCCCCGGCCATCACCTGCAGGGCTGGTATGCGAACCGCTACAACCAGCACCGCGAGCTCTACTACACGCCGTTCTACGTCGAGGGCTGGGCGCTGTGGTGGGAATTCCACCTCTGGGACCTCGGTTACCACCAGACGCCGATGGACAAGGCGGGCGTGCTGTTCTGGCGGACGCACCGCTGCGCCCGGATCATCTTCTCGCTCAACTTTCACCTCGGCAAATGGACGCCGCAGCAATGCATCGACTTCCTCGTGGATACGGTCGGCCACGACCGGCACACGGCGACCGGCGAGGTGCGTCGCTCGTTCAACGGCGACTACTCGCCGCTCTACCAGGTCGGCTACATGATGGGCGCGATCCAGCTGCGCTCGCTCTACGCCGACCTCGTGACGACCGGCCAGATGAAGGAGAAGGATTTCCACGACGGCGTGCTCAAGGGCGGCATCATGCCGATCGAGATGGTGCGGGCGCACCTCACCGGCACGAAGCTCCCGCGCGACTACCGCAGTTCGTGGAAATTCGCCGGCGAGAAGCCGTGATCGGAAATGTAGGGTCGCCGCTCGTCGGCGGACCGGTAGGGGCGCTTGCCCTCAAGCGCCCTTTGAAGGGCCGTTGAGGGCAACGGCCCCTACCAAATTGGGTCCGGCGACAAGCGCCGACCCTACATTGGATCTCAGTCCATCAAGCGCCGCGCGCGCGGTTCAAATCACCGAGGTGCGTCAGCAGGGCCTCATCGTCGAGGTCGGCCGGCCAGTCGTAGGCGGCGGCCACGGCGGCGTTGAGCGTTGCCGCGTCGGCGCCGCGCGCGGCTTTGGCCACGGCGTGGCGGTGCTCCTCCTGCGCGGCGGTGAGCGCGCTCAGCCCGCGGCCGGGTGGCCAGGGGAACGGGTAGGAACTGACGGCCAGCACCGGCGTGCGGCGCGAGTGAAACTGGCGCCACCAGACCGCGAAGGGTCGCGCCGCGAGAATGCCGTGCGCGAAGTCGTCGTCGCGCGCCACGGCGATGAGGGTGTCGTCGGGAACGACGGCGGAATCGAACCAGGTCCACGCCGGCGGCTCGGCGCCGATCGGGGTGGCGAGGAAGCGTTCGCGCCGGGCGAGGGTGGCGCGCAGGCGTTCGTCGGCGTGCGGGTTCACCCACCAGCGATCGCGGGTGGGGCGCATGGCGCGGAACAGGTGGTGGAAGGGGTGCTCGTAGAGCGAGGCCTCGCGTTCGCCCATGTGCGCCGGGAAATCGACCAGCCAGTGGATCGCCGGGCGGCGCGGATCGACCGCGGTGGCGAGCTGGCGCAGGACGTCGGCGTTGGGTTTGCCGTGCGGGTTGCGGGTGCCGAGCATCCGCTCCGCCATTTTCGCGGGAATCGAGGCGGTCAGGGCCACGCGTTCGCCGAGCAGCGCCAGCCCGGTGTTCTCGGGCAAAGGGCGCGGGGTGGGATGCGGCATGGGGAGTTACCCATTGCCTAAACCCCGGGGCAGGCCAAGCGTAGACGCACTTTCCCCATGAAGATCACACAGTTTTTCGTCCGCCTTGTGATGAGTGCCGGTTTTTCCGTGGCGGCCATCGCGAGCCCGGTGCAGGATGCGGTCCGAGCCTACCGCCAGGGTCACGAGCAGGAGCTGATGGCCGAATACCGCGAATTCGTCGCCCTGCCGGACGTCGACGCCGACCAGCCGAATGTCCGGCGCAACGCGGAGTTTCTCGCCGCCATGATGCGGCGCCGCGGGCTCGCCGCCGAGCTGCTGGAGGGGAAAACCTCGGCCACCAACCCCGCGGTCTTTGCCGAGGTCAAGGTGCCCGGTGCGACGCGCACGATCGTGTTTTATGCGCATTACGACGGCCAGCCGGTCAACCCGAAGGAGTGGGCGGAGGGCCTCGACCCGTGGAAGCCGGTTTTCCTCACCGCACCGCTGACCAAGGGCGGAAAGATCGTCACCGGCTGGAATCCCGGCGATGCCATCAACCCCGCCTGGCGTGTCAACGGCCGGGCCAGCGCCGACGACAAGGCTGGCGTCTTTGCCATCCTCAACGGCTATGACGCCTTGGTGAAGTCCGGCGGCCGGCCGACGGTGAACGTGAAATTTCTCTTCGAGGGGGAGGAGGAGGGCGGCTCCCCGCACCTCGGCGAAATCATGGAGCTGAACCGCGCCAAGCTGCAGAGCGACCTGTGGATCATCTGCGACGGATCGCGGCACGTCTCGGGCCGCAAGCTGGTGGTCTTCGGCGTGCGCGGCGACGTGAACCTGAACCTCACCGCCTACGGCGCGAAGCGCCCGCTGCACAGCGGCAACTTCGGCAACTTTGCGCCCAATCCCGCCATGCGACTGGTGTCGCTGCTCGCGAGCATGAAGGACGACCGCGGCAAGGTGCTCATCAAGGGCTTCTACGACGACTATGTGATGTTTTCCGAGTCGGAGCGCATTGCGATGAAGGAAGCGGCCTTCACCGACGCCGCCCTGCTGCAGGAACTCGGCCTCAAGGAACCCGAGGTGCCCGGGCGGTCGCTGCTCGAGGGCTTCGAGCTCCCGACGCTCAACATCAACGGCATCGCCAGCGCCAATGTCGGCCCGACGGCGACCAATGTCATTCCCGCCGTCGCCCGCGCCACGCTCGACCTGCGGCTCGTGCTCGGCATCGATTGGCGGCTCCAGGTGGAGCGCGTCAAGGCGCACATGGCGGTGCAGGGCTGGCACGTGATCGACCACGAGCCCACGGACGCGGAGCGGGCGCAGTTCACCAAGCTCATCCGGGTCGAGACCGCCGGCCAGGGCTACAACGCCCAGCGCACCCAGTTCAGCCTCCCGATCGCGCGGGACGTCATTGCCGCCGTGCAATCCACCACGACCGAGCCGGTCATGAAGCTGCCCACGGCCGGCGGCAGCCTGCCCCTCAGCGTGATCGTGGAGACGCTCGGGGTGAGCGTCATCACCGTGCCGGTGGGCAACTACGACAACAACCAGCACGCCGAGAACGAGAACATGCGCGTGGACTATCTTTGGAACGGCATGGAGACCTTTGCGGCGTTAATGACGATGCCCTAAAGGTGGAGCCCGACCTCCGGGCGGGCTTGGACGGGTTCGCCCCGAAAACCTGCCCGGAGGTCAGGTTCCACCCCAGGCATGCTCAATCGCTGAACGTGATGCGCGGATTGCTCTCGAGGAACGCGGCGATGGCCCCGGCGAAGATCGCGCCGAACTCGGCGCGCTTCTTCTCCCCGACGCCGGTGATGCCCTCCATGGCCTCGAGGCGGTCCGGGTATTCGCGGGCCATCTGGCGCAGGGTGGCGTCGCCGAAGACGACGTAGGCCGGCACCTTGCGTTCGTCAGCGAGCTGCTTGCGCAAGGCGCGCAGGCGCTCGAAGAGGATCTCGTCGCAAGCGATGTCACCCTCGCGGCGGGTGACCCGTTTCGCCTTCGGCAGGTCCATGGGCTTGGTGAGGGTGATGGATGTGCGGGAGCGCAGCACCTCCCGGCCCTCGGGCGTCAGTTCCAACGTGGCGAACTCCCCTTCGGCGACGGCGAGATAGCCGAGCCGCATCAGTTCGCGCCCGACCGCGGCCCAGGCGGGGCGGGGAAGTTCCTTGCCGATGCCATAGGTGCTCAGCCGGTCGTGACCCCAACGGCGGATCTTATCGGTGTCGGCGCCGGTGAGCACCTCGGTCAGGTGGTTCATGCCGACGCTGAAGTTGCCGTTCTGCGCGATGCGGTAGACACAGGAGAGGAACTTCTGCGCGACAACGGTGCCGTCGTAGGTGGCGCGCGGCTCGAGGCAGTTGTCGCAGGCGCCACAGTTGGCGGAGGGGAATTTCTCGCCGAAATATTCCAGCAGTTCGGCGCGCCGGCAGCCGGAGCTCTCGGCGTAATGCACGATTTGCCGCAACTGGGCACGGGCGACGGCCTGCTCGTGCTCGTCGGTGATCTCCTCGAGGAAGTGCGTCTGCTTGGCGATGTCGCCGGCGCTGAAGAGCAGCAGGCAGTCGCCCGGCAGGCCGTCGCGCCCGGCGCGGCCGGTCTCCTGGTAATAGCCCTCGATGTTTTTCGGCAGGTCGTGGTGGATGACCCAGCGGACGTTGGGCTTGTTGATGCCCATGCCGAAGGCGATGGTCGCGCAGATGATGCGGGTCTCGTCGCGGAGAAAGAGTTCCTGGTTGCGGGTGCGCTCGGCGGCGTTGAGGCCGGCGTGATAGGGCCGGGCGGAGAAGCCGCGGCCGGCGAGGGACTCGGCCACGCGCTCGGCGGTGGCGCGGCTGGCGCAGTAGATGATGCCGCTCTCGGTCTCGCGGGCGCGGACGAAATCGATGATCTGTTTCGCCGGCTGGTCCTTGGGGATGACGCGGTAGGAGAGGTTGGGGCGGTTGAAGCTGGCAACGAAGGTCGCTCCGTCGCGCAGCTGCAGCTGCTTGATGATATCGGCGCGAACGCGGTCCGTCGCAGTGGCGGTCAACGCCATGACGGGAACGCCGGGCAGCAGGGCGCGGAGCTTGGCGATCTGGCGGTATTCGGGGCGGAAATCGTGGCCCCACTCGGAGATGCAGTGCGCCTCGTCGATGGCGAGGGCGGTGACGTTCCACGCCTTGAGGTTGGCGGCCCAGTTGTCGAGCATCAGCCGCTCGGGGGCGACGTAGAGCAGGCGCCACTCGCCGCGGTGCAGGCCGCTCAGGCGCGAGCGGGCCTCGTCGGCGTCGAGGGTGGAATTCAGGTAGGTGGCGGCGACGCCGGCGGCCTGGAGCTGGTCCACCTGGTCCTTCATCAGGGCGATGAGCGGCGAGACGACGACGGTGAGGCCGGGTCGCAGCAGGGCCGGCAGCTGGAAACAGAGCGACTTGCCACCGCCGGTGGGCAGCAGGGCGAAGACGTCCTTGTCGGCCAGAGCGGCCTCGATGATCTCGCGCTGCAGCGGCCGGAAGGCGCCGTAGCCGAAGGTGGTCTTGAGGGTGAGCAGCAGGTCGTCCATCGAAAGAGCAGTGTGGATGGGCGAGCGAAGCGCCGCCAGCAAGCCCGCAGCCTGCAAAAAGGTCATTACTTGAGCCCGAGCCAGCGGGCGAGGGCGCGGACGGCGTCGGTCACCTTGTGACCGCGACGCACCGAGCGGGAGACGATCCGGAGTTTTTTCTTCTCCCGATCGGCTTTCGGGTCGACGTGGCCCACGAGTTCAGTGCCGGCCAGAATCGGCAGCGCGTAGTAACCCCGCTTGCGCTTGGCCGGCGGGACATAGACCTCCCACGTGTAATCAAAACCCCAGAGGCCGGACGTGACCCGGCGGTCGTAGATGAGCGGGTCGAGCGGCGCGAGAAGGATAGGAAGGTGGAACCGGGCCTCCGGACCGGTTTTTCCGAGCGCCCGCAAAGCCAACCCGCCCGGCCTGTCGTCCGTAGCCTTGGCGGAGGATGAAGGCCGGGTTCCACCTTCGAGCAAAGGCAGATCGCTGCGCAGGCAATAGAGGGTCGGGCAGCCCTTGATCGCCAGCGGTTGGACGAGGTCGGCGACCAGCGCCAGCTCGGCGCGCTTGAGCGGGGTGAGCCGGCGCTGGCGGAGCTTGAGCAACGCCTCCCAGCGGGCGGTTTCCTTTTTCGACGGTTCGGGGAGGCGCAGGATTTTTGCGGGCAGGACCTTCCCGGGCAGGTCGTAGTAGCGCCGGTTATTTTCCCCGCGGCGGGCGATGAGCAGCTGGCCGTGGAAGAAGAGTTTTTGCAGCGTGGCCTTGGCCAGCGTGGCGCGGCCCCAGACGTGACGGGACCGGCCGGTATCGGCAAAATCCTCCGAGCTGAGGGGGCCGCGGGCGGCAATCTCGGCGAGCAAGCGGACCGTCAGCTCCTTCTGTTTCGGGGAAAGCCGGCCCGACCAGGCGCCCGAGGCATGCGTGCGATGGCGCATCGCCGCCAACAGGAAGGGCCACGCGTCGGGGGTGAGGGCCACGAGCGTGTGCTCGGTGGGCAGGTGGTGCTCGAAGGCGGTGCGGCGCGCGGCGGACAGCAGGGTGCCGTCACCGTGCAGGTGGCGCATCAGGCCGCCTTCCCGGTAATCGCGGACCCGGTTGCGCAGGATGAGGTCATGCATCCGGCCGGTGACATTGATCGGGTCGATCTGGATGTAGCCGTGGTGGGCGAGGGCGGTGGCGATGTCGGGTGCGGGAGCATCGAGCAGCACGGCGCGGCGCATGAACCGGCGGGCGGTTTCGGGGGAGAGGGGCAGCGGCGTCATGCGGAATGAATGTAGGGCGGGATCACCGTATCCCGCCTCGAATGCGAAATGATGTCCATACCGGAAGGCGGGACGCGGTGATCCCGCCCTACAATAATAAGGCCGCACCGGAAGGTGCGGCCTTGGAAAGCCCGGCGACCGTTCGCGTTACTTCTTGGGCGCGGCGGCCTGGATGTCGGCGAGGCGCTTATCGAGGGCGTTCATCTCGGTGACGAGGCGCTCCTCCATCTTCTTCCGGTCGGAGCTGTTCACGATGCTCAGGCTGGCGGCGTCGCGCACGACGTTGGCCGGCAGGGAGAGGAGGCGGGTCAGCAGGCCCTGGTCCTTGAAGCTGCTCAGGTAGAGGGCGGTGATCTCGTGGGAGAGCTTCATCGAGTCCTGGGCGACGGCCTGCGAGGAGAGCAGCTGGCTGTTGAGCTCCTGGTTGCGGGACATCTCAGCCGTGAGCGCGCCGCTGATCTGGTCCGAAATGCGCTGGCTGTAGCCGTTGATGGACTCACGGGTGAGGTTTTGGTCCTTGGACATCTCGGCCAGGATGGGGGAGATCTTCTCGGCGAGGCGGCTGCCGACCTTGTCCACCTGCTCGTTCTGGAGTTTCTCGGCTTCCTCGGGCGTCTTGGGGATGTTCGAGCCGTAGGGCATGACCTTCTTGGCGATGGCCTCGGCGAGCTGGTTGACTTTCTGCTCGTTCAACTTCGACACTTCCTCATCGGTCATGAAGACGTCGGCGGCGCGCTTGGAAATGGCATCCTTGAGCAGCTGGTTGACCGACTCGATGTGACGGCGGGTCTCCTCGGCGTTAGCCTTCATGTCAGCAGCTTGCTGTTCGCGAAGAGCGGCGATCTCGGTCTGCTGCTTGGCTGCCATCTCGGCGGCCATCTTCTGGTTGAACCAGAACGCGACGCCCAAGATCAGCGCAGCGGTGAGGATAATTGCGGGTAATTGGTCTTTAAGCTTTTGCCACATGGGTGTGTTAGGTTGGAGTGTGTGCGTGACAGCCATAGCAGGTGCGTGTTCAATTGCAATGCCGCCTTCGTTGTAAAAAACCGCCCGGAAATGAGCCTAAACCGCTACGAACAAGCCCTCTTTGACTACTGGGACAAACAGCCCGACGAACGTCGGCACTGGCAAGCCAAGGTGGTCGGGACCGCACGCCTTTCCGCCGCGCCCGGCGAGGCGGCGCGGACATTGGAGCGTGAACTTTGGGAGCATTTCACCGAACGCAGCCCGCATGTCCCGGCGTTGCGCGAGCTCAGTGCCGGCGGCTTGCGCCGGGTGAGCCTGCTCAACCTCGCCGAGCACCTGCTGCGACTATGGGGGCCGCCGCCCAAGCCGAAGAAGCCCGCCAGCCCGCCGGGCTGACGTCCGCGCCGTCACGTGGAATTTTCACAATTTTGCAATTACTGCATTTACAAACCGACCAAGAGGATGCATCTGTTATTCACAAGTTATCCACTCGATGGAAAACACCATAAGCTCGGTTCAAAATTCACCGCAGCATTACGTAGAGGTTAGAGTAAAAACCTACGTTTTGGATACGAACGTTCTGCTGCACGACCCCCAGTCGATCTACAAATTCGAGGACAACAACCTGGCGATTCCCGTCGAGGTTCTTGAGGAGCTCGATGCGATCAAGAGCGAGCAGTCCACGGAGCGTGGCCGGAATGCCCGCCGCGTGCACCGCATCCTGCAGGAGCTCCTGCCGGACTCGCGATCGATGCACGAGGGCGTCAAACTGCCCAGCGGGGGCACCCTCTCCGTCATCATCAACCGCTACCTGGTGGAGAACAACTGGTCGTCGCCGGCCATGCAGCGGCTGCGCGCCGTCCTCTCGGACTTCACCAAGAAGGACAACCGCATCATCGCGAGCGCCCTCTTCGTCCAGGAGACCAACCCGCCGCCGACCATCCTCGTCACCAAGGACGTCAATGTGCAGCTCAAGGCCCGCGCCGTCGGCCTCGAGGCCGAGGACTATCTGAACGACAAGGTGCCCGAGGCCACCGCCGACGACGACGGCTATCGGACAGTCTCGCTCGATGTCTACGAGATGCAGCGCTTCTGTTCCGAGGGCGAGTTCGAGCTGGCCGAGGAAGTCGCCGCACCGCTCTACCTCAACGAATACGTGCTGCTCATGACGCCCGAGGGCAAGACGATGCCCGGCCGGTATTATGGGAAAAACGTCGTGCGCCGCCTGCACCTGCCCGATTTCGTCAAGGCCCCCGGCGGCATCCCGATCCGGCCGCGCAATCTCGAACAACAGTTCTTCGTGGACGCGCTGATGGACGACAGCATCTCGCTCGTCACGTGCTTCGGCAAGGCCGGCACCGGCAAGACGCTCCTCTCCACCGCCTGCGCGCTCTTCCAGACCACGGACGAGAGTTCGCGCTACGACGGCCTGTCCATCTCCCGCCCGGTCATCGCGCTCGGCAAGGACATCGGCTTCCTTCCCGGCACGCTCGAGGAGAAAATGAAGCCCTGGCTGCAGCCCTACCATGACGCGCTCGAAGTGCTCATGCCCGCGAAGCCCCAGAAGGAGCCCCAGTTCGCGGCCAAGAAGATCTCCGGCAAGAAAAAGAAGAAGCGCGACGACGCCATGGCCATGATGTCCACGCCCCAGCCTTCCCATGGCGGCCACCACCACAGCGGCGCGCCGCTGGTGAAACCCTACGAACGCCTCATCAGCAGCGGCGTGGTCGAGATCGAGGCCTTGTGCTTCATCCGCGGCCGCTCGATCGCCCGGCGCTTCTTCATCCTCGACGAGGCGCAGCAGCTCACGCCCCACGAGGTGAAGACGGTCATCACCCGCATCTCCGAGAGCTCCAAGCTCGTGCTCATCGGCGACCCGGCGCAGATCGACAATCCCTACGTGGACTCACGCAGCAACGGCCTCGTCTACTGCCACAACCGCATGAAGGGCCTGGCCCTCGCCGCGCACGTGAAGCTGACGAAGGGCGAGCGCTCCAAGCTCGCCGAACTCGCCGCCGACCTGCTCTGAGGCCTTGCCCGGTAGGGCGAATCCTCTGGATGAGCCGCGGCTCGTCGGGGACGACTCGCCCTACCAGGGGATGCTCCGCTCATTCTCGGCTTGCCGCCCGCCCGCCGGGGCGGAAACTGGCCGCCTGTGGAAAAGGCGCTGCTCAACCCGCTGAAGGGCCTCGAGACCGAGGACCAGGCCGCCATGCTGCTCGCGCAGCGTGAGCTCCGGCAGTTGCGCGACACCATCCAGGCGCTGCGCACGGAGCTGGAGCACGTGCAGGCCTCGCGGGCCGACACCGTGCAGGCCGCCGTGACCAACGCCCAGGACGAGGCCCGCCAGCTGCGCACCACCGCGGCTTCCCTGCGCGACGAATTGCAGGCACTGGAAGTAGCCAAGCAGGAAGCCGTCCAAGCCGCCGTCGCCGCCGGCCATGACGAAGCCCGGCAGCTGCACGGCACCATCCAGCTTCTGCGCGACGAACTGGAGCGGCTGCGCCAGGAAAACACCGACCACCTCGAGAAACAGGCGCGGGCCCACCAGGACGAGCTGCGCCAGCTCCGCGGCACCGTCGCCGGACTGCGTGAACAATTGGAGAAGCACCATGACCGTTAAAGCCAAGGCCGCCGCCAAGGCCACCGGGTCGCGCGCGCCCACGGCGCCCCGCGAAAGCATCTCCGCCCTCCGCGGCCGGCTGCGCCGGACGGAAATGCTCATCAAGCTGTCGCAGCGCGTCGCCGTCATCGACAGCCTCGACGACCTGCTCGCCACGCTGGTCGAGATCATCGCCAACGAGACCAACGCCGAGCGCGGCACCCTGTTCCTCAACGACGCCGCCACGAACGAACTCTTCTCGCGCACCGCCCAGGGCACCTTCAACCGCGAGATCCGCCTGCTGAACAACTCCGGCGTCGCCGGCTCCGTCTTCCAGAGCGGCGAGGGGTTGATCATCCACGATCCCTACAAGGACAAGCGCTTCAACGACGAGATCGACCGCAAGACCGGCTTCGTCACCCAGTCCATCCTCTGCGCGCCGATCAAAACCGCCCGCGGCGAGATCATCGGCGTCGTCCAGACCCTGAACAAGCGCGAGGGCCGCTTCACCCCCGAGGATCTCGACCTGCTCGAGGCGATGGCCTCGCAGGCCTCCGTCGCGCTGCAGAGCTCGCAGTTCATCGAGGGGATGAAAAAGACCCGTCAGCAGGAGATGGAGTTTCTCGACCTCGTGGCCGACATCACCAGCTCGCTCGACCTGTCCGTGCTGCTGCGCCGCGTGATGAGCGAGGCCACCCGCATGCTGAAGGCCGACCGTTCCACGCTTTTCCTCAACAACGAGAAGACCGACGAACTCTGGTCCGAGGTGGGCGAGGGCCTCAACGCCGTGCAGATCAAGCTGCCGAACACCGCGGGCATCGCCGGCGCCGTGTTCCAGTCGGGCAAGACCATCAACATCCCGCACGCCTACGCCGACCTGCGCTTCAACCCGGCGTTCGACAAGAAGACCGGCTATTTCACCCGCTCCATCCTCTGCGTGCCGGTGGTGAACAAGAACGGCAAGTGCATCGGCGTCACCCAGGCCCTCAACAAGCGCGGCGGCCCCTTCACCGCGGAGGACGAGGCGCGCCTCAAGGCCTTCACCGCCCAGGTCTCCATCGCCCTCGAGAACGCCAAGCTCTTCGACGACGTGCAGAACATGCGGAACTACAACCAGTCCGTGCTCGAGAGCATGTCGAGCGGCGTCATCACGCTGGGCGAGGACGGCCGCATCCACACCTGCAACGCCGCCGGTTTCCGCATCTTCAAGGTGCGCGAGGCCGACGTGATCGGCAAACCCGCCGCCGAGTTCCTCACCGGCCCCAACGCCTGGGTGCTCGACCGCCTGAAGGCCCTCGACGCCAGCGGCGCGAAGGCCGACACGCTGATGGACGCGGCCATCGAGGTGCGCGGGGAGAAACTCAACGTCAACCTCACGCTCCAGCCGCTCATCAGCCTCAAGGGCAAGCGCCTCGGCTCGATGCTCATGCTCGAGGACATCTCCTCCGAGAAGCGCATGAAGTCCACCATGGCGCGCTACATGGACCCGGGCCTGGCCGACCAGCTGCTCGCCGCGGGCGGCGAGGCGCTCGGCGGGGCGAGCGTCGAGGCCACGATGCTCTTTTCCGACATCCGCGCGTTCACCACGCTCACCGAGGAGCTTGGGGCGCAAGGCACGGTCGCGCTGCTCAACGAATATTTCACGCTGATGGTGCAGTGCATCACCGACGAGGGCGGCATGCTCGACAAGTTCATCGGTGACGCGATGATGGCCGAGTTCGGCATCCCGGTGGCGCATGGGGACGATCCCGACCGGGCGATGCGCGCGGCCATCAAGATGATCACGGAACTGCGCTCGCTGAACCAGCGGCGCCAGGCCCGCGGCCAGAAGCCCATCCAGATGGGCGTCGGCCTCAACACCGACCACGTGATCTCCGGCAACATCGGCTCGCCGAAGCGCATGGATTACACGGTCATCGGCGACGGCGTGAATCTCGCCTCGCGGCTCGAGAGCGCGTGCAAGGAATATTCCGCGCAGATCCTCTGCTCCGAGTTCACCTACCGGAAGCTCAAGGGCACCTACCGCATGCGCGACATCGACCGGGTCATCGTCAAGGGCAAGACCGAGCCCATCGGCGTCTACGAGGTGCTGGATTTCCACACCGAGGAGACGTTCCCGCACATGCCGGAGGTCATCGGCCTGTTCCGTGGCGCGCTCGGCTACTACCGCAAGGGCGAGTTCGACCGGGCGATCAAGCAGTTCCAGGAAGCGCTCGCACTGCACCCCGGCGACAAGCTCAGCGCGACCTACATCGAGCGCTGTGAATACCTCAAAGTGCACCCGCCCGCGGACAAGTGGGAAGGCGTGTGGGTGATGAAGTCGAAGTAGGCGGACCTCCGGTAGGTGGAACCCGACCTCCGGGCGGGTTTTTCAAAGCGCGCCCGGAGGTCGCGCTCCACCTCAATCCTTCGCCTTCACCTCGGCCGGCTCGCCCTCGTCCTCCTTTTCCTTCTCCCCGTCCTCGCCATCGATCAGGTTGGGCTCCTTTGCGGTGTGGGCGATCCACTCCATGACGCCGGAGAAGAGGCCGGTGAACATCAGGTCGCCGAACAGGGTGTTCTTGAAGAAAAAGATCGTCGGCGGGTATTCCGGGTGACCGATCGTCAGCGCCTGCCACCAGCCGGCGAGGGTCTTGGCGTAGAAGGCATCGGTCGACCACGAGAGCGTGTTGGTGATGAGATAGAACAGCACGGCGCCGAGCAGCGAACCGTTCAGCAGCCAGAGCCAGGACTTGCGGCTCGAGACCCACGCGCCCAGGCCGAGGCCGAGAGTGTAGCAGACGATGCGGCCGACATAGCCGGTCCACTCCAGGTGGTAGCCGTATTCCCGGGCATAGAACCAATTGATGTAGAGATCGGTCAGGCAGAGACCGGCAAAGGGCAGGAACCAGAGCCGCTTGTCCCGGAAATAGACGGCGCCGCAGAAAGCGATGGCGGCGAACGGCGGGAAATTCGCCCAGGTCATGTCCAAGGTCGGCAGCAGGCGGTAGCCCAGCGCGAGCAGGATGAGGACGATGGCGGCGGTGCGCATGAGGTTACTTAAGACGGGCGGGGGTGGTGATGACAAGCGCGAGGTATGCTGTATGCGTCGACACACCCCGGCGCTGCGCACCACCTCTCTTCATAGAGGGGATTCAAGTCTATGCGGCCGCAGTCCCCTCCATGAAGAGGGGTGCCCAAGGGGCGGGGTGTGTAGGGGCGTCAACCCTCCGCTTCCCGGCCCATGAGCCAGAGCAGGTCGGACAACCGGTTCAGGTATTGCAGCAGCACCGGCCGCACGCTGCGGCCCTGCTTCGGCAAGCCGATCAACTGCCGCTCGGCGCGGCGGGCCGCGGTGCGGGCCAGGTCGAGCGCGGCGGCGTGCAGGTTGGCGCCGGGCGTGGCCCAGCCGTCGAATTTTGGCGAGCGGGCCTCGATGGCGGCCACGGCGGCGTCGATCCGGGCGAGGGCCGCGGCGTCGATCTTCGCGAATTTCGATTCGTCGTAGCGCGCGGCGTTGGCCTCGGCGCAGGCGACCTCGCCCATGAAGGCGACGAGTTCCTGCTGGATGCGCTCGAGCTCGGCCGGGCTGCCGCCGGCGGGGCGGGTGGCCTTGGCAAAGCCGAGCGCGGCGTTCAGTTCGTCGAGTGCGCCGACCGCCGCGATCTGCGGGTGGTCCTTGGGCACCCGCTGGCCGTAGAGCAGGGAAGTGGTGCCGTCGTCCCCCGTGCGGGTGGCGATGGAGCGGGGCGTCATGAGGGGAAAGTGAAAGTGAGTGTGAGCGGGTGGGAAGCTACGGTAAGGTGAAGGAATTGGTGATTTTGGCCACTCTCACTTTCACCATCGCTCTTCATTCTCTTTGGGTATGATACCCCGGAGCTTCAGCCTGCGCCGAGCCTTCCGCCGTCGCCAAGCCGATGGCGGACAGGACGGCTGACAGGTGCTTCGGCTTGGCTGGGATGTAGGAGCCTGCTTGCAGGCGATTCCGCACTAGATCCATTGTCAGACATCCCGCATCGCCTGCAAGCAGGCTCCTACAAGGGAGGGAGGAAATCGTGGGCATGATGCGTTGGTGTTGGTTGCTCAAAGGCCCCGGGGACCTTCACTTCTTCGCCGCCTCGCGGGTCTGTTTCTTGAGCGCTTTCAATTCCGGGTCGATGACAGCGAGCACGTCTTTGGCCATCCGGTCGATGTAGAGGATCCCGTTGAGGTGGTCGACCTCGTGCTGCACGCAGCGCGAGAGCAGGCCGGTGCAGCGCAGCACGTGGGCCTGGCCGGCGGGGTCCTGGAACTTGACCGTGATCTCGTCCGGCCGCACCACGTCGCCGCGGATCTGGGGAAAGGACAGGCAGCCCTCCTCGTAGACGGTCTCGGGCTTCGGCACGACGGTCACCTCGGGGTTCACCAGGGCCAGCGGCATGAAAATTTCCAGGGGTGGCCGGGCGCCGTCATATTCCCAGGCAAACTCCGCCTCGGCGGGCCGGAGGTCGATGACGCAGAGCTGGATGGCTTGGCCGACCTGCTGGGCCGCGAGCCCGATGCCCTCCGCCGCGTGCATGGTCTCCACCATGTCGGCCGCCAGCTTGGCGAGCGCGGCGTTGAACGCCGTCACTTTCGCGCCTTTTTTGCGCAGGATGGGCTCATTGAAGTGAACTATTTTCAGCACCATGGGTCTTGGGTAGACGTCCACGCTATTTCCCCCGGCAAGGGGGCCGCAAATAAATTTGTTTCCGTCTGCCAAGCTGTTATGCATCGACCCGTGACTCCGCCCGACTCCGCTGCCGGCGCCCGCTCTGCCTTATGGCAACTTTGGTTGGCCTTGGGTGCGGGCTTGCTGGCCCTGGCCTGGCTTCTGCCGGTGAACGTCAAGTCGCTCAACACCGCCCTGCTGCGCGAGGCCGGCCGCGAGACCCAGAGCGTGGCCGGTTTCGGCCGCGAACTGCTCGAACTCGACAAACCGGGTCCCGCGGCCCTGGTGCTCGAGACGGCCCGCAAGGTGGGTGACCCCGGCGCCGGCCCGCTCGGCACCATTTACGAGGACTTTGCGCGGAAACACCGCGAGATGATGCCGTGGGGCGGCTGGGACATCGCCCTCGAACCGCTGCTCGGCAGCCGCAGCGCGGCGGCGTCCGCCGATTCGCAGCCGGTGCTGACCTTCATGGCGACCCAGCAGGCGCGCGAGAATCTCCGCCGCTACCTCGGGGTCTCCCGGCTGCCGGGCGTGCAGACCGTCCTGCAGACGGCCGAGCTGGGCTCCACGCAGCGCTTCGTGCCCGCCAACCGGCCCGGCGGCCAGCCGCTGGAGGCCGTCATCCTGCTCACGGCCTACCTCTGGCAGACCGAGCATCTCTCGTCGGGCCTCCAGCGCGAAGTGCGTGCCTTGGCCGAGACCGCCGTGCGCACCGGCCAGATGGGCGAGCTGGAGGATTTCTACCTTGATGTCCTGACGCTCGGCCGGCGGCTCAACTGGGTGCAACTTTCGGAATTGCTGCGCACCACCGGCAGCCTCGGCACGGTCGGGCAGTTCGCCCATCTCGCGCGCGTCGCCCCGGAGCACCTGCCGGTCATCTACACCGCCGCGCTCATGACGAAGTCGGCCGACCGCGTCGCGCATTACCTCATCACCTTCGGCCAGCCGGGCGTGGAACACCTCCAGCTGGCGCTGGCCAGCGGCGAAGGCGCCGTCGAGCAGCTCGTGCAGCGGCAGGCGCCGGTCTCCCATGCGGCCGGGCCGGAGTTCGAATTCGGCGCGGGCTTCGTGCTGCGGCACCCCGAGCTGGCGCTGGTGGCCAAATATGCGGCCTTCCTCGGCGGCGTCTTCCTCCTGCTGCGGGCGGTGGACACCCGGCTGTTCTTCTCGGTCGAGTCCGCGCTGCGCGGCGCCTTCCCGCGCATGGGCAGCGGCGTGATCGCGGTCGTGCTCACCTTCATCTTCTTTGTCTTCTCGGAGCCCTTCCTGCTCAAGGCCGCGCCCGTTTCGGACTACAAAATAAAACTCACCATTCCCGTCATCGGTGCCCTCGCGGCACCGGCCGCCCCCGCTTCAACCACCCCCGCCACCATGGACATCACCACCATCCTCACCATCGTCATCTTTGCCGCCATCCAGCTCGGCATGTATTTCATCTGCGTGATGAAAATCTCCGACATCGCCCGCCAGTCCATCCCGTCGGCGCTCAAGCTCCGGCTCATGGAAAACGAGGAGAACCTCTTCGACGGCGGCCTCTATCTCGGCATCGCCGGCACCGCCACCGCCCTGGTGCTCCAGGTGCTCCATGTCATCGACGCCAACCTGCTCGCCGCCTACTCCTCCAACCTCTTTGGCATCGTCTGCGTCGCGCTGGTGAAGATCCGCCACGTCCGGCCCTACAAGCGCCAGCTCATCATCGAGAGCCAGACGGCCGCGGTTACCGCCTGAGGCCGCCCCGACATGAACAAGACGCTCCTCCTGATCATGTGCGACTTCATGTTGCTCAATCTCCTGGCGCTCACCCGCTGGGAGAAGGCCGAGCCGTCGCATACCCAGCTCGAGACCGCCGCGCCGCGCTCCGCCGCCAGCGCCCCGTCGATCAACGCCGACATGGTCGAGCTCATGCGTGTCTCCCTCGAGGACGAGAAGGCCGCGCGCGACGCGCTCAACGCGCAGCTGGCCTCCACCTCGGGCTCGCTGGCCGAGCGTGAGAAGAACGTCGCCGCCCTCCAGTCCCAGAAGGGCCAGCTCGAGCGCACCCTCTCCGCCACCCAGACCAGCGTGAAGGAGCTGGAACAGCGCTACACCGCCACTTCGCAGGAGGCCTCGATGTCCAAGGAGCAGCTCGCCAAGCTGCAGCGCGAGCTCGAGGAGCAGAAGGCCGAGGCCGAGCGCCAGCGCGAGGAACTCGCCCGCGCCGAACGCGCGAACGCCGAGGCCCGGCAGCGGATCGAGAACCTCAACGTCGCCGTCAAGGTGGCCGAGCAGGAAAAGGGCCTGCTCACCCAGAACCTCACGGAGGCCAAGCAGCAGGTCGAGGTCGAGCGCGCCGAGCGCGCCAAGGTGCAGGAGCAGACCGCGCAGCTCGGCCAGAATGTCGGCCAGCTGGCGGAAAAGTCCGGCGAGCTCAGCCAGGAGATCCGCACCAACCGCCCGGTGAACCCCAACCTCATCTTCAGCGAGTTCCAGGCCAACCGCGTCACGACGAAGCTGACCGCGCGCAAGCCCGGCCTTTTCAGCCCGACCGTCAAGGACAAGGAGGCGCAGACCGTGCTGGTGAGCGACGGCCAGCACACCTACGCCCTCATGCACCTGAGCGACACGCCGTTCACGCTCGTCGAGGTTCCGTCCGACTACGACCGGGTGACCGGCACGCTGACCCGCGGGTCGTTCAACGCGCCGGTGGGCGAGCTGCAGTTCCTGCGCCTCGACCCGCGCGTCATCGTGGTGCCGGTGGACGACTCGCTGGCCGCCCTCATGGGCGCCAAGATCTACCAGCTCGCCAAGGAGCCCTTCAAGTTCCCCGACGCCGTGCTGGTGCGGGCCGACGACGGCCATTACGGCGAGACGACCCTGCGCATCGACCCCACGAGCAATTCCTACGTGAAGCTCGACAACCGGATTGTCACGCGGCTGTTCGGCGAGATCGCTCCGAAGCGCGGGGACCTTGTCTTCAGCAAAACGGGCGAGCTCATCGGCATCATGGTCAACAGCGAGTATTGCGCCGTGCTGGGCGATTTCACCGCCGCCTTCACCCTGAAGGCCGGGGACAATCCCGAGCCCAAGACGAGCGGCGTCATCGCCGATTTCCAGGCCCGCTGGTCGCGCCTGCCGCCCAGGCTGCAGTAGAGCCGGCGCTCAGCCGGGATCTGCAGTTCGTGGTGGAGCGGGTTGACCGCAACACGCTGGTTTGAGAGTGGCCGCCCGAAAGCGTGTTGAGGTCAACGCGCTCCACCTTTAAGTGCGTTCACTTTCGAGTGAAATACGGTTGACTGCATGAGTCCGGCTCAGGGTTGGAATTGCCAGAGGCTGAAGCTCTCGCCGGCGCCCCGGTCGATGGTCCGCACGAGCCGGGCCGGCGAGCCCGGTGCCGCCAGCCACGGATGCGCCGGATAAAGGCTGCCCTCGTAGAGGAGGAAGCAGGCGACGGGCGTGCCGGCGCTCACGTGGCGCAGGCCGCCGCCGGCGACCGCCAGCTCCGCCGGCTCGTAGACGGTGAAGGGCACCACGCCGATGCGCGGGTCGCCCAGCTCGGCCAGCAGCAGCCCGTAGCAGCCGGGCCGCATGAACCGGTGCGTCAGCACGAGGCAGCGCACCTGATGCTGATCCGCGTAGTCGGCGAGAAAGCGGCGCGTCTCGGCCAAGCCGCGGCCACTCCAGGGGCCGGTGGCATACTGTTTGATTTCGGCCGCAGGAACGGCCGCGGTGCGCGGGTCGGTGCCGATGCCCCACGAGACGGCGCCCCAGCGGACCAGCGCCACCGCGAAGAGGAGCGTTGCGCTGTCCCGCCAGCGTGGGGCGGCCGCCGGGATCGCGCCCCAGGCCAGCCCCAGGCCCAGGATCAGCGGCAAGTGGTCCGGCAGCGCGTAGCGGGCGTAGGTGTTGTTATAGCAGAGGGCGGCGACCAGCAGTGAGACGGCCCACGCGGCGGCGCAGGCCAGCGCCAGCCATTGCCGGCCCCGGGCGGCCAGGACCAGAGCGCCCGCCAGCAGCAGGAGCAGGGGCCAGCCGCCATAGCCCGAATAAAAACCGAGCCAGATCGCCAGCCGCTCCAGCGCGGACTGCAGGAACCCGCCATGGGCGACGGAGGGCAGGGCGTCGTAGCGGCCGAGTTTGGAGCCCAGGCGGGCGAGATCACCGCCGAGCGTCAGCCCCGGGAGCAGTGCCCCCAGGGGAATCAGCCACAGCTGCCGGTCGAACACCGGCCGGGCTTGAAGGCGCTGGTGCGCGACATACACGAGGCCGAGCCAGGGCAGCGCAAGCACGGCGGAAATTTTCAACAGGAGGGCGACGCCGAACAGACCGCCGGCACCGAGCCAGGCCCAGCGGCGCCCAGCGGGCAATCCCGCGACCAGGAGCGCGAGCGAACCGGCCAGCAGGGCGGTGACAAACGGATCCTGCAGGGCCAGGCGCTCGTGCCACACGGCGAACGGCAGCACGGCCCACAGCCACAGGCCGGCCAGCGCGGCACGGTGTCCGCCCAACCGGTGGAGCGTCCAGCCCAGCGCAGCCATGGTCAGCAGGCCGGCACCCGCGCTCATCAGGCGGGCCACGGCCAGCGCCTCGGCGGGGAACCAGCCGGCCGGCCGGAACAGATAAACCAGCCACGGGCGGCCCTGTTCGAGCGGCTCGAAGGCGGTCCGCACCCGCGGGTCCAGCGCGGTCAGGATGTTCGCGCCCTCGTCCGTGAAGGGATCGAGGTCGCCGTGGCCCCGCACGCGCAACCACGCGGCGACCGCCACCGGCAGCGCCGCCCACAGCCAGAAGGGCGCACGGGATTCGGCGGCGGGAGTCATCGTGGTTTCATCCAACCGGGGCGGACCATGAAGTCAGTTATTTTTGCACGCAAAGCGGGATTTACAGCGGCGCCGTGTCCGCCCTTGCTGGCGGCGTGCTTCCCCAACTGCTCGACTCGCTCGCGCTGTCCGACCCGTGGACCTACCTCGCGGTGTTCCTCGGCGTGTCGCTGCTCATGCTGTGGCGGCTGGAGGCGATGCTTGACCAAGGGCTGGAAGGCACGGCCCTGGGCACGCTGCTGACGCCTTACTGCACCGGCCTCGGCAACCTCATCTTTGTCGGCATCATGATCGCGCGGAAGGGCGCGCCCGGCGAGGTGCTGACCAACTGCCTGGTCAACAACGTCACCAACCTCACGCTGGTGCTCGGCGTGCCGGCGCTGTGCTGGGGTCTGGCCGTGCTGCCGGCAAAGGCCAGGGCGGCCGGCACGAAGGGGAAAAAACCGGCCCGGTCCGCGAAAACGGCGAAGGGTGGCGGACTGGAGGGCCAGCTCAACCGCCTGTCGCTCCTGCTTACGCTCACCGCCGTGCTGTTCTTCACCGGCACCACCTGGGCGCTCGGTCGCGACGGGACCCTGGACCGCACCGACGGCCTGGTGCTCATCGGGCTGTTCCTCTTCTGGCAGTGCTTTCAGGTGTTTGACGTCATGAAGCACAACCTGCGGCAGAAGGTTTCCTTCGGTTGGAGGTTTTATGTCGATGCCGTGGTGGTGCTCGCCTGCGCCTACCTCATGTATGAGACCCTCGACTGGCTCGTGACCTGGCTGTCGGCGCAGAAGGAGGGGTTTGTCAGCGCCGCCAATCTCGGCTGGCTGACCGGCTGGCTGATGGTGCTGCCCAACGCCGTGCTGGCCCTCTACTGGGGCTGGAAGCGCCGGGCGGACATCGTCTACACCTCGCAAGTGGGCGACGGGCACATCTGCATTCCGCTTTGCCTCGGGCTGTTTGCCGTGGTGCGGCCGCTGCCGACGGCAGGATTCACGACGACCACGCTGGCGATCCTGGCCGGCTCCGCGGTGCTGCACGGGGTGATGCTGCTCACCAGCGGGGGCCTGCCGCGCTGGGCGGGCGGGGTGTTGGTCGCCGCCTACGGCTGGTTTGTCTACGCGGGGTTGCTGGCCTGAGGTAGGAAAGGATGAAGTAAGAAGGAGAAAGGATGAACAGAGTCCTTCGGCCGTGAAATTTTCTTAATTCTTCCTTCAACCTTCTTCCTTGCCTCTACTTCAGCGGGTCGTCGCGGAACTTGGCGCAGAGCTCGGCGAAGGGCTCCTGCGCGGCGAGCCACCGTTGATCCCGGCGGATATCGTCCATGGTCTTGGTCGTGTGGTTGCAAAAGAGGTAGGCCGCTGGGCCCAGGCGGATGCAGGCGTCGTAGTGCGTGCCGTCGGCGCCGTGGATAAACGCAAAGTCGCCGACGGCCATCTTGCGGGACTCGATCTCGGCTTGGAGCGGGGCGATGTCGTTCTTGAACTTTGCCTGGTAAAGGTCGGCGCGCGGACCGTCGTAGGCGAGGATCGCCCCGGATTCGCGCGCGAGCTTCACCAGCACCCACTCATTGAAGACGGGCTGGTGGTAGAGCGCCTTCATGCGGGCGAAGGCTTGGAGGATGGCCACGTGGGCGTCGGGGAGATTCATGGACGGTATGACCTGTCTTTTTGGGCAAGGGGCGGGCCGAGGCCAGCAGAATGTGGCGGTGCCGGCGGAGTTCGCGGCGATGTGAAGTCGAGGGTGGAACGCGGCCTCCGGACGCGTTGAAAGCGCGCCCGAAGGTCGCGCTCCACCTTATTTTACCTCCGGCAGGCTGATTTCCCGCACCCAGATGTTGCGGAAGGCCGTGGGATTATGGTGGTCCTGCAGCTGGAGCGGCAGCCGGGCGGCGTGGGCCTTGTATTTCGGCTGGCCACGATACTCGGTCGGGCCGGTCAGGATGGCGTCGTGCTGCACGAGCACGTCGTTGTGGAAGACGGTCATGCGCGCCGGGCTGACGAGGGTGTCGTCGGCGGCGAAGCGCGGGGCGATGAACACCACGTCGTAGGTCTGCCACGTGCCGGGCGGACGGCTGGCGTTCACCAGCGGCGGGTGCTGCTTGTAGATCGAGGCGGCCTGGCCGTTGACGTAGGTCGGGTTCTCCCATGAATCGAGGATCTGGAGTTCGTATAGCCCCATGAAGAACACGCCGCTGTTGCCGCGGCCCTGGCCGGTGCCCTCGACCTTGGCCGGGGTGCGAAATTCCAGGTGCAGCTGGATGTCACCGAAGGACCGCTTCGTCCGCTGGTCGCAGGGCTCGCCCGGCGCGGGGGTGGGGACGACGACCATGGCGCCGTCCTCGATCTTCCAGGGATGGCCGTTGGTGCGCGCCGGCTCCCAGGCATCGAGGCTGGTGCCGTTGAACAGCACGATGGCGTCGGACGGCACGCCGACGGCGGGGGCGGTGACAACCGGCGGCACGGGCGTGTAGTATTCGGTCAGTTCCGGCGGGGGCAGTTCCTCGGCGGCGAGGAGGCGGACGGACAGCAGGGCGAGCACGAGGGGTAGTTTTTTCATGGAGTGGTTTACGGCAGGGTTAAATGCACTGTCATCCTGAGCGGCTTGTCCGCCGAAGCCTTGGCGAAGGAGGAAGCGAAGGATCCACGGCAACGAAAGCCATAGCGCGAGCAAAAGCATGGATTTTTCACTTCGTTCAGAATGACAGGAAACGGGTATTGGGTTGGATTTGAAGGCGCTCCCTAATCCACACTAAATTGGCACTAATGGAGGGCTCGCGTCCCTGCGAGCCGCGGCCCAGCTGGAGCTGGGCTCTCCACCAAGGCTCGGCCCGCAGAGACGCGGGCCCTCCAGGAGACTTATCCGTGTTCATCCGCGAAATCCGTGGTCAAAACTCAGGTTTCAGGTTTCTGTTTTCACGCCTTCGGCTCGAAGCGGCTTTGGGCGCGGTTCTTTTTCACCGTGTGGGCGGGCGCGACCACGCCGTTCATCGCGATGTAGATGCCGGGTGACAGCGATTGGAGGGCGCCGACAGCGCAGCCGAGGTTGAAGACGGCGTCGCTGTTGCGGAAACGGGCGGGCTGCATCGAACCGGTGAAGACGATGACCTTGTCCTTCAGGCCCTCGAGCTTGGCGGCCGTGGCCGTCATGGTGTCGGTGCCGTGGGTAATCAGGATGAGATTCTCGGGCGAGGCCTCGACGCGGGTGCGGATGAGGGCGCGGTCATCGTCGGTCATGGCGAGGCTGTCCTTCTGGAGGACGGACTCGACGACGAAGTCAAAGGTGACGTTGGATTCGCGAAAGACGGGCCCGACCTGGGGCTCGCCGACCTCGTAGGCGCTGGCGGCGTCGAAGTAGACCTTGTCGATGGTGCCGCCGGTGGCGATGACACGGATGCGCATGACCGGAAGGTGGCGCCGCGCCCGGGCAAATTCAACCCGGATTCACGGCGGGATTAACCACGATCAGCCTTCGCAAGGCCTATGGCTGACAAGAGGCACGAAGATCACGAGCAACGGACCGCAAGGCAGGTTCGCTTTGTGTCTTTTTGTGCTTTTTATGGCTGAACCTCCTCATGGCCGGGCAACCGAACATCCTCTGGATAGTTACGACGCAATGGAGAGCCATGGCGACGGGGTATGCGGGGGACGCGAATGCGCGGACGCCGTGGCTGGACGGGCTATTTTAAAGCGCTCAGAAACTCATCGGCGGACACACCAGCTTGTTTGAGCACGCCGTTGAGAGTCCAACGGTTGATCTCCCGATGCATCGGCACCACGCAGCCGCGGTCGCCGCGACGCATGATGGCATGGCTGCCTTTCTGGCGGATGAAAACAAAGCCCAATTTTTCCAGTGCCTTGACGGCCTTACGGCCGGAGACTCCCGGCAAATTAGGCATGAGCGGCGACCTCGAAGGTGGTCATCACGGCCCGCCCGGCGGACTTCGCTTTCTCGGGAAATTCGGACAGGTATAGCTCGGTGGCTTCCTTGAGATTGCGCAACGCTTCCTGATGGGTGCGACCCTGGGTGGTCGTCCCGGTCTCCGGATTGTAGGCCACCAGCCACTTGGAGCGGGGCGCCGGATAAATGACTGCAGTCAAGGTGCGCATTTGAGAGGCAATATGCGGGAAGATTTGCTGGTGTCAATTAGCAGGCAGTCTGTTGCCCGTTTTTGTGGCTCTTTGCCTCTTTTTGTGGCTAAAAATATCCATGACGGCTCAACCGAACATTCTTTGGATTATTACCACCCATCCGCCTTCGCCCGAAGGCTACGGCGAGATTATAGCGACCGCGTTTGTTAGGTTTGCAGAGTAATAGCATGTCGCGGCCCAACATACTCTGGATTGTCACTACGCAATGGCGGGCCATGGCGACGGGGTATGCGGGGGACGCGAACGCGCGGACGCCGTGGCTGGACGGGCTGGCGAGCGAGGCGGTCAACTTCACGCAGGCCGTCACGCCGCATCCTCTCGGACCGCAGGCGCGGGCGGCGTTGCTGACGGGGAAGCTGTGTCCGGAGAATGGGGTGAACGATTATTGGGATGCGCTGCCCGTGTATAAAGGCGAGCCGGGCAAGGCACGGGCGTCGTCAAGCAACGCCCCTACAGGTCGGACTATTGCGCATGCGCTGAAGGACCGGGGCTATGCGACGGCGTGGTTTGGCAAATGGCATCTCGGGGAACGCGATCGCACGGCGCCGTTTGTCGGCGAGGCGAACGCGAAGCAGTTCGTGCCGCCGGAGCGGCGCGGGGGTTTCGAGCTGTGGGAAGGATTCGAAAGCGGGTTTCTGCTCAACGATCCGTGGCTGCACGGGACAAGGTTGCCTCAGCCGAAGCGATTCAAAGGTTATCAGAGCGACGTGTTGGTGCAGCGGGCGGCGGAGTGGCTGAAGACACCGCACTCACAGCCGGTGTTCTGCGTGGTGAGCTTGGAGGCGCCGCATCCGCCGTATCATGCGGCCGCGCCTCATGTGACGGAGATGAAACCGACGGAGTTGAAGCTGCGGGCCAATGTGCCGGCGGGCGGCCCGGTGGAGGAAAAGGCGCGGGATGAACTGGCGGGATACTACGCCCACATCGAGGCGACGGACCGCGCCACCGGGAAGCTGATGACCGAGGTGGACCTGGCGGAGACGATCGTCGTGTTCACGTCGGTGCACGGGGACATGCATGGGAGCCACGGTTTATTTCGCAAAGCGTGGCCTTACGAAGAGAGCATACGGGTTCCGTTGCTGGTGCGGTGGCCCGGTGGGAAAGTGACAAGTGGCAAGGGGCAGGTGACAAGAAAAGGACCGAGCAACGATCCGGTAAGCCTGGTGGACCTGCCGCACATGGCGGTGGCTTGGGCGGAGGGGCGGGAGTGGCACAACAAGCGGGACAGCGCGCTCATCTCGATGCCGACGGCGACGGAGATCGCCCAGCAGTGTCCGGTGGCGTGGCGCGGTTTCCGTTCGGCGAAGCACAAGCTGGTGCTCAAGGCGGACGGGACGCCGTGGTTGTATTTCGACTTGGAGAAGGACCCGATGGAAATGAAAAACCTCGCGGGGGATCCGGCGAGGGCGGGAGAGATTCAGGGACTGATTGGATTAATGTAAAGTGGAGGCGGGCCCTCCAAAGAACGCGACTCGTCGGGACGACTCGCCCTACCAAGGGCGGTTGAGGACAACCGCCCCTACCGAAAGGCACGGTCCGCCGGCAAGCGGCGACCCTACATTCAATCCACCTCAGGCCGGCGGACTGAAGTGGCGCGAGATGACCGCCTGGATCTCGTCGATCTTCACGGGCTTGGTGATGTAGTCGTTCATGCCGGCCTCGAGGCAGCGTTCGCGGTCGCCCTGCATGGCGTTGGCGGTGAGGGCGACGATGACGGGCTGGCGTTCCGGCGAAATGATGGCGCGGATCTGGCGCGTGGCCTCGAGGCCGTCCATCTCGGGCATCTGCACGTCCATGAAGAGCAGGTGATAGTTGCGCTCGCGCATGGCATGAACCGCCTCCAGGCCGTTCGCGACGGCATCGGCCCGGTAACCCATGCGCTCGAAGTAGCGCAGGGCGACCTTCTGGTTCACGGGATTGTCCTCCACGAGCAGGATGTCGAGCGGCAGCGTGTCGGCCAGGCGGATGGCCACACCGGTGTTGGACGAGGCGGGGGCGTGCGGGCCGGCGTCGGTGATGACACGCCGGAGGGTGTCGTGCAACGGGTAGGGCTTGATGGGCTTGGCCAGGCGGTAGATGAGCGGGTCGCTGCTCTCGCTGCGTCTGACCGTGGTGGCGGCGGGCGTGAGCAGGATGACCGGCAGGCCGGGATACAGCGCGTGCAACCCGGCGATCAGGTCGAGGCCCGAGCGGCCGGACAGCTGCTCGTCGATGATGGCGGCGGAGAGCGGGGCGATGGCGGCCTGCTGCATGGCGTCGGCCGCGTCGGCCGCGAGCATGGGGATGAGGTTCCAGCTCTTCAGGTAATGGCCCAGCGCGGTGCGGTTCACGGGCAGGTCGTCCACCGCGAGCACGCGGGCGCCGGCGGGCAGGGGGCTGAAGAGCGCGGGCGTGTCGGCGCTCAGGTCGACGGCGTTGGTCTGGATGCAAAAATGGAAGCGCGAACCCTTGCCCGGTGTGCTGGTGACATCGATGCTGCCGCCCATGAGCTGCGCCAGGCGGTCGCAGATGGCGAGACCGAGACCGGTGCCGCCGTATTTGCGCGTGGTCGAGGCGTCCACCTGGCTGAACGGCTTGAAGAGCAGCCCCATCCGGTCGGACGGGATGCCGATGCCGGTGTCCGTGACGTAGAAATCGAGGAGGATCTTCTCGTCGTCGGGGCGGCCCGTCGTGGCGGCGTCGGCGGTGACCTCGAGGGTGATGGCGCCGGCCGGGGTGAACTTCACGGCGTTGTTCACCAGGTTGACGAGCACCTGGCGGAGCCGGGTGATGTCGCCGAGGACGCAGGCCGGGACGAGAGGATCGATGACATAGGCAAGCTCGAGGCCCTTGGCGCCGGCCTGGGCGGAGAAGATGTCGACGGCCTCCTCGACGCACTGCGCGACCTCGAAGGGCTGGCTCTCCAGCGCCATCTTGCCCGACTCGATCTTGGAGAAGTCGAGGATCTCGTTGATGATGGAGAGCAGGGAATCGCCGCTGGTGCGGATGGTGCTGACGTAGTCGCGCTGCTCCGGCGAGAGGTCCGTCTCGAGCAGCAGGCTGGTCATGCCGATGACGCCGTTCATCGGCGTGCGGATCTCGTGCGACATGGAGGCGAGGAACTCGGACTTCGCGCGCGAGGCGGCGTCGGCCTCGGCCTTGGCGCGGCGGAGCTGCTGCTCGGTCTCGACGCGCGCGGTGATGTCGGTCTCGATGGCGATGAAGTTCTCGACCTCGCCGTCGTCGCTGAGCACGGGCTGCACGTCGAGGTGGACGTGGAAGCGGCGGTCGCCGGTGGCGAGCTGGACGGCGTCGGTGGTGATGGATTCGCGGGTGGCAAAGGCCGCGTTGATGCGGCCGACCGCGCCGGCGTCGGCGTCGGGGCTGGCGAGCAGCTCGGTGAGCGGGTGGCCGTGGATCTCGGGGAGCTTGCGGCCGGTGAGGCGGGAGTAGCTGGCGTTGGCCCACTCGATGCGGCCGAGCGGGTCGGTGATGATGACGGCGTTGTCGGTCTTGCTGGCGACGAGCGAGAGCTTGCGGCTCTCGGCCTGGCTGGCGCGGAGGGCCTCGTCGGCGCGCTTGCGGGCGTTGATGTTCTGGATGGTGCCGAGGACGCGGCGCGGGTGCCGGCTGGCCGTGAACGAGGTGCACTTGGCGCGGAGCGCGATCCAGACCCACTCGCCGGAGTGGTGCAGCACGCAATGCTCGATCTCGATGAAGGGGGTCTCGCCGCGGAAGTGGGCGTCGATGACGGCGCGAACCGCGGGCCGGTCCTCGCCGTGGAGCAGGTTGAGCCAGCCCGAGCCGGTGGTGGGCATCTCCTCGGGGTCGTAGCCGATGAGCTTCCAGATGCTGGGCGTGCAATACACCAGGTCGCTCTCGACGTCCCACTCGTAGACGCCGACCTGGGTGGAGTCGAAGGCGAGGTTGAGGCGCTCATCGGCGGTCTTGAGGCCGGCCTCGGCGCGGCGACGTTCCTCGTTCTCCAGGCGCAGCTGCCCGCTGGTGAGCTCGGCGGCGCGCTGGCGGCGGCGGGCGGACTGGGCGAGGTTGACGACGAGGCCGAAGAGCAGGCTGACGCCCAGGCCGGCACAGAGGGCGACCTCGGGCAGGTATTGGCGGTTGGCGGTGAGGAAGACGGGGCGCGGGGTCAGCGTGATGGTCAGGCTCTGGTTGAGAATGTGGTAGGAGGCGGATTGGCGGAGGCGCTCGTCCAGCGCCTCATCCGGGGTCATGGACTCGTAGACCTTCAGGGTGCGGCCCGCGTCGGGCCCGAGCCCGGGGTTGGCGATGGTGACGCTGACCCGGTAGCGACGGGAGAGATTGAGCCGCCGGTCGATCTGGTCGAAGAGCCGGTCGTAATAGAACTCGCCGACAATGAAGCCGCCGGCGGCTCCGGCGCGGGTGACGGGGATGTAAGCGGCGAACGTGGGGGACTGCAGCGGCGGCTCGAGCGGGGCGGCGATGGCGAAGCTGAAGGACGAACGCGCGGTCTCGGCGGCGGCGCGGCGCAGCGGGTGGCCCGCGTGGTCGAAGGACGCCGCGTCCTCGTTGCCCTCGTGCGGCCAGAACCAGCGGGTGCGCAGCCCGGCGTCAACCCACTCGATGGAGCGATAGCCGGGGACGTCACGGAGGTATTCGGCAACCTCGGCCTCCCACTCGGCCTGGGTGAGGCTGGTGGTGCGGGTCCAGCGGCGGGCCTGGCGGGTCAGGCCCTCGATGCCGGTTTCGGATTCGCCGCTGTAGAGGGCGGCGATGTTGTTGATCGTGAGCTGGGTCGTGCTGTTGGTGTAGCTGAGCTCGCGCTGGCGGAGGGCGACCCAGAAGGTGAAGGTGATGGTGAGGCTGCAGGCGACGACCGGAAGCCAGAGCCAGCGCGGGCCGCTGCCGAGCCGGTCGGCGTCATCGCGGGCGGCCAGCCAGATCTGGGCGTTGCCCAGCACGATGAGCAGCAGGGCGGTGGGCGGGCCGAGGCGCGCCCAGGCCTGCCACGGCTCGACGCTGTTAAGGCCGGTGCGGTAGGCCGCGAGGCCGGTCAGGCCGTAGGCGGCGGCGAGCGAGCCGAGCAACGCGAGCAGGATGGGCCGGCGCTTATCCCCGGGCCGGTTGGCCAGCCAGATGAACAACAGCCCGCTGCCCATCAGCACCAGCGCGAGCGCGGCGGGCATGCGGGAGATATCCGGGCCGGCGACGACGGCCGCATGGTTCACCAGCAGGTCGTCGATGCCGAAATCTACGTTGAGCGGGCCCTGGATGAGCGTGGCCCAGGCCACCAACGTCACGAGCGAGCCGAGGGTCAGCCCGGTGCGCGGCCAGCCGAGGCCGACGGCGATCGGCGCCAGGCCGAGCAACACGAAGCATGCACAGGCGTTGGCCGGAAGCGCGGCATCATAGGAGCGCGGCTGCACCAGGCCCAGGTTGCCGGTCTGCCAAGCCCACCAGCCCAGCAGCCCGTAGATTGCCAGGGCGGCAAAGGGCGTCAGGTAGCCGTAGGCAAACAGGCGTTGCCGGAATCGACTCGATGGGGGCGGCATGTGGTGCGCTCAGTTTGCTAGGGCGGCGCCATTCGGCTGGCAATGGTTTTTAGGGGGTTTCACCTAGGTCGCCCGGGATTTCCTCTGTTCACCCAACCGTCGTGTATTAACTCTTTGGGGGAATAGGTTTTGCCGGTTCGGTGATGGGCGGAGATTCGGGCGGGGATTTTGTGGCCGGGGCCGGCGCCTCCGGGTGGGAAGATGAGCCGCCGACGACGATGGACCAGTCGGGTTTGCTGACGGGGCCGGTGAGCTTGAGTTCGAGGATACTGGTGAGCGGGTTCATGACGAGGCCGATCACGCCTGTGATCAGGTTGCGGTTTTCCTCGTAGGGCTTGAGCCGGGCGGTGAAGTCGAGCGCGCTGGTGGCGAAGGTGAAATTCCCGCGCGCATCGATGACGGCGGTGCTGCCGGTGATCTTGAGGTCGGGGAAAAGCAGCCGGCCATTTTCCATCCGAAAGCTCGTGCGGGCCGCGTCCAGCTTCAGCGAGGTGAAATTCAGCGACAGTCCGCTGAGCACCTGCGAAAGCAGGCCGAAGAGATGGATCTCGCCGAGTTCGGCGCCGGCAAGCGAGGCGTTGCCGGTGCCGGTGAAGCTGGGGAGATCGCCGGGCCGGCCCGTGGCCGACAAGCTGACGTCAAGGCGGCCGCCCTCGGCGCGCTTCATGAACTTGCTGTCCGCCACCGCGGCGGGCTTGGTGCCGGTGAGGTTGGCCTGATACTCCTCAACGGCGCGGATGCTGCGGGCCAGGTCCGCGCCGCCGACCGTGACGTCGAAGCCGATCCGGCGGGCATCCGGCGGGCCGGAGACCGTGACCTTGCCCGCGCCCTTGCCGCCGGCCATCGTGAACTCAATCGCGTCGAGCCGCACCTCGGAGCCCGTGACGCCCCCGGTGACGCGGGCCGAGTCGAGGGGAAAGCCGTGGTAATGCAGCCCGCCGGCGGCGGAACCGGTGAAGGTGTATTCGTTGGTCGTGCCGACCGTGCCCAGCGCGTGCACGTGCGGCGGCGAGGTAAAGCGCAGGCTGGCCAGCACGTCGTCCGCCTTGCCGTCGAGCATCCGGCCGATGACGGCGGGGTCCACGGTCGAGTCGAAATCGAAATCGAACCGGCCGAGCCCGGGCGCGTCCGCGGTGCGCTTGAAGGTGCCGGTCACCCGCTGCGCGCCGCCGGCGCGCGTCGCCGCGAGCGCCAGCCCGTGGGTGAAGTGGGGCCGGAGGAAGAGCACCGCGTGGGTTTGCTCGAATTCGCCGCCCCAGACGGTGGCGTCGCGGGCGTCGCTGCTCCCGAAGTAAACCGTGCGGCTCGGGTCCCGCCAGCGGCCCGACAGATCAACCTCCGCGGTCGGCGGGGCGACGGGGAAGGCGAAATGGGCGTTCCAGAAATTCAGCCACCAGTCGCCCTTGAACCAACCGTTGATCTCGGGCGGCCGCAACCGGCCCTCGAGGAGCATGCGGTAGTCGGTGGTGGTGAAATTCATCCAGTAGGAGCCACGGGCAAAATTCTCGCCGAGCTCCACGCGGGCGTCGTGGGCGAGAAAACTCATGCCCTCGATATCGATCCGGCCGCGCGCGGCGGTGATCTTCACCCCGTGGGAGTCGAGCCGGCGGGCGTCGACGCGGCTGGAGAGGCGGGCGAAGCGCCAGCCCGGATCCAGCACGGCCTCCGCGCGGAAGGCCACGGGGTCGCCGAACACGAAATACGACGCGGCGCGCGGCGTGATCTGGTTCAGCACCCGGCTGATGAACTCGGGCGAGCCGCGGCCCTCGGCGCGCACGCGCGCGCTTTGCTCGGCCAGCCGGGCGTCGACCTCCAGGGCCAGGAACTCCCCGCTGAGCTGGGTCGCGAGCGCGGCCGACACGTCGGGCCAGCGGGTCAGGTCGGCGCGGAGCACGGGGCCGAGGGCGGAGGCGCCCGGCGCGGCCAGCTCGCCGACGGCCACGAGCGCCTCGCGCGGGTGCAGGCCGAGATTGTCCGGCGAGAGATCGAGGCTGAGGATGGCGCGCACCATTTCCGCCGAGTAAGTCTCCTGGTAGCGGGCGTGACGGGCCGCGGCATGCAGGCGCAGCACCCGCGGCCCCTTGCCGTCGAGCCGGAGCGTGCCGGTGGCCGCCAGGGGGCCGAGGGTGAGCGGCTGGCCCCACGGCTGGTGCGCCGCGACGGTCGTCAGCAGCAGATGCGCGGTGTTGCCGATCCCCGGCGGGCTCTCGAGCCGGACCGCGAGCACGGGCGAATCGAAGGCCTCGAGGCGATGAAGCTGGCTGGCGAACTGCCGGCTGACCTGCAGGAACTGGCCGGTGAGCTGGTCGGGCGTGAGGGCGGGGGCGCCGGGCGCGAGGGCGGGCAGCGTCACCTCGCCCCGGGCGGTGAGCACCAGCTGGCCGATGCGACCGTTGAACTGGTCCACCAGCCAGCGCTCATCCTCGTGCCGCAGCACCAGGGCCACGTCGTGGATCAGCGGCTCGACGGTGCCGCTCGGCGAAAGCATGGCGGGGAGCTGGAGCGCGGCGCCCTCGAGCCGGATCTCATCGGGGATGGGGCGGCCCGCGAGCACCGACCAGATGTCGCAGCGCAGGTAGAGCGACCGGCAGGTGAGCAGCGGTTCCTCGAACGAACGGGAGTGGAACTGGACGTTCTCGAGCAAGACGATCCCGGTGGGATCCAGGCGGGCACGGCCGAACTTGAGCGTGAGGCCGGCGCGGGTCAGCTCCGCCTCGGCGCGCCGGAGCATGAAGTCGGGCACCGGCAGTTCCCGGGCCGTCGCCACATAGATGAGGGTGGCCAGCGTCGCCCCCAGCACGAGCCACACCGCCCAGCACGCCACGGTGACGAGACAGGAGCCGCAGAACCGCAGCACGGTCAGCGCGGGCTTTTGTTGGGTGGGTTGGGCGGGCATCGAGGCGGGCTGCTGTAGCGGCGGTCTATGACCGCCGTTGACCGACACGGCGGTCACAGACCGCCGCCACAGGGTTAGAAATGCAGTTCATGGATTGAGCCTTGATAGGGCCACGCTTCGGGCGTGGCGGCCAAGCCGGCGCGGACGGGATTGGCGGCAACGTAATTCCATTTCTGATCGTAGGAATCCGCGGAACGCATAACGTGATCAAAAAATCCCTTTTGCCAATGGGGAGCCGTAACCCCGGCCGAGCACCACGATTTCGAAAGGGTGTTCTTCAGGGATTTTGCCCAATCCGAAAGGGATATATCTCCGAGGCTGAAGGTAACAAACAAGTGCAGGTGATCAGGCATGAGAACGTAGCGTCCGACAAAGGCCCCGCGGTCGGCGCCCTTTTCGCAGAATTGAACGAAGGCTTCGTGCGTGGTTGGTCGGAGCAGAATGGGTTTTCGCTCAAATGAGCACAGCGTGACGAAATAGAGTGGGTGTTTGAGATGAATGCGGGCGAGGCGGTGGAGGCGTGGCTGGTGCATGCATCGGGGAACGGCGGTCATAGACCGCCGCTACAGTTAAAGCTTCGTCGGCGGTGGCGCTGTCGTCGGCACCGAGGCCGGGGCGGGCGGGCCGGGATCCTGCTTCTCGACGTAGGTGAGGGCGAAGACCGCATCGAGCATCTCCTGCGTGGCCTCGAAGACGACGCCGTCGAATTCCGGCGTGCCCACGAGCATGGTGGTGCCGCCGAGCCGGTCGGTGAAATAAAGGGTGGAAACGGTGGGCGTCGGCGCGGCCCCGTTGCCCCCGGGGAGCACGAGCGTGGCATCCAGCTGGTATTTCCACGGCTGCGGTCCCCGCGGGGTCTCGGCGTGGTCGGCCGTGAAGGTGCCCGCGGTGAAAGCCTTGGCCCGCAGGGTGCGCAACTGGCCGAGCAGGGTGGCCAGCACGGTCCGCGCCTTGTCGGAGAGCTTCGCCGAGGCCAGCGACTCGGCGGTGAGGGCGGTTTCGTTGCGGGCGGTGAACACCTCGGTGCCGGCGGGCAGCGCGGTGAGCTTGAGCTCGGTGATGCGGGCGGCCTCCGGCAGTTCGCGCAGGATCCGGCGGCGGAAATGCCGGGCCAACGCGGGCGCGTCATCGAGAATGTCGGGCAGGATCTGGTAGACGAAAGGAGCGTTGGTCACGCGGGCGAAGGCCTCGCCGGGTTTGTCGGGCGAGACGCCGACCTGCAGCGTGAGGGTCGAGGCTTCCTTGCCGAGCGGGCCGCCGCCGGTGCTGAGGTTGAGGGTGATCTCCCGCTCAGGGCGGTTGAAGCCCCAGTTTTCGAGGTCGCTGGCGGCGGGGGCGTCGCTGAGGAACTTGGGGGCGCCCGGCCGGGCCTCGCGGGCGGAGAGCAGGGAGATTTTCTGCAGCAACTCCGTCACGACGCCGGGATCGGCGGCGATGGCCGAGGGCGTCGAGCCGGGCACGCGCACAATGGCCTGCCAGCCCTGCTCGCCCTCCAGTTTTTGCAGCGCCAGCTCGGGCTGGCCAGGGGCGACGATGGTGAACGCGGTGACGGTGGCGGGCTCGAAGTCGAGCACCCGCGGGTCGCGCAGCTCTTCCTGGGCCGCGCGGAGCACGTCGAGCAGCGGCTTCGGAACGACGGTGGTGAAGACCACGGTCTTGTCCTCGATCTTCGCGAAATACTCGGTGTCGGGCACGGTGGTGCCCTCGCGCGGCGGGATGACCGCACCGGTGGGATTGCCGAGCAGCAGGGTCTCGCGGCGGGCATTGCCCTCGAGGGTGACGCGCAGGGCCGGGGAGTTGAGGCCGGCGCGATCGAGGTCGGTGTCGCGGGGCTCGAGGAAGGTCCGGGCGGTGAGCGCGTTCACCGAGTTGATGGTCACCTCGACCGCGGCCTTGCTGGCCCGGGCGTTGATGGGCGCCTCGAAGGCCCAGTGGGCGGCGGCGTCGCGGCGGAGGCGGACCTTGAGGTTGGCGGGCGCGGCGGTCTGGACGTTGAGGGAGCGGACCTCAAACACCGGCACGGTGAAGAGGGAGGCGGCGCGCAGGGTGTCGAGGGGGAGGCTGATGGCCTCGGCGAGGCTGCGACTGACAACGTGAATGCGGGTGCCGTCGGCGGAGAGAACGTAGAGGCGGTTGCCCACCTCGGTGGTGTCACCGATCTTGAGGGTGTAGTTCCGGCCGGCCGAGGTGAACCCGAGGGTGAGGGCGGGATCCGCGAGCCCGTAGTCGGCGAGGCTGCGGCCGCTCGCGGCGAGCTCGGCGACGGGGAAGCTGGTCTCGTGCTCGAGCAGCTCGAGGGTGCTGAGCAGGCCGGCGATGGCGTTGCGGTCGGCCGGCCATTCATAGGGGACGGTGAGCCACCAGGAGTCGGTGCGCTTTTCGAGCTTCACCGTTTCGCCGGCGCGGTTGGTGCGCGTGAGCGCCTCGATGGTGGCGGCCTCGGGCCCGAGCACGCGGCGGCGGCTCTCCAGGGTCTGCGCCTCGCGGATGTGCGGCAGGTCGTAGAACCAGATGTAGGCGAACAGGACGACATTGAGGAAGAGCAGGACGACGGTGACTTTGGAGCGCATGGCAGGAACAGCGGTAGGCGATAAGCGCTAAGCTTTAAGCTCGCTCAGTGGGTTGGGGCGGAGGTTCACAGGGAATGGAAAGCTCAGGGCTTATCGCTTATTGCTCAGGGCTAAATCAATTCCGCCTGGTCCAGTAGACGATGAGGCCGAGCAGGGCGACGAGACCGGGCACGATGAGGAAAAGGCCGAGACGAAGGCGGCTGAGCTCCTCCTGGCTGAGGGCGAGCTGGAAGCGCTCGATGGGCCGCGCCGGGACGTTGAGCTGGGTGTCACGGTCGACGGCCCAGCTGACGGTGTTGAGGAAGAGGGGGAAGTTGCCGCCGCTGATGATGCGGTTGTTGGTGACGAGGTCGGCGGTGCCGAACACGGCGAGGCGGCCGCCCGGCACGCTGAGCGGGAGGTTGGCGGGCTTGAGGCGCTCCGAGATCACGAGGATGCCGAGGCCGTTGCGCTTGCGCAGGTCCTGGCCGGGAGTGTATTCGGCATTGTGGAGGCGGTAGCCGCTTTCCCCCCAGGAGTTGGGACTGCTGGCCACGAGGGTCTTCACGCTGAGGCCGTCGTCCGGCGAGCGGCCGATGTCCTCGCTCACGACGCGGGTCGGGCCGACCAGCGGAAACAGGGCGTTGTCGATGATCAGCTGGGTGATGGGGTGGGGCAGGAAATGGCTCAGGATGAGTTCGCCGTTTTCCGACATGTATCTGGGGTCCTTGTCCAGGATGATGTTGTCGTAGACGAGCACGCCCCAGTCGAAGAGCAGGTTCTCCAGGCCAAACTGGCGCGCCGGATCGACCATGAGGATGACGCGGCCGGCGCGGGTGGTCAGGTAATTGCGCAGCAGCTCCTCCTCGAAGGGCTGGAAGCGGCTCAGCGGCGAGGCGATGATGATGAGCGCGGTCTTGTCGTCGATCTTGCGGGTCAGGCTGAGGTTGACCACCTCGAGGTCATAGTTGCGCTGGCGCAGCTGGTCGCGGAGCTGCGAGAGGCCCCGGGCGCCGTCGATGCTGTCGGGCGACATCTCGCCGTGGCCGGCAAGGAAGACGATTTTCTTCTTTTCCGCGCTGGAGACATCGAGGATGGCGGCGGTGATGGCGGCCTCGCCCCGGAAGGCCTCGCGGCTGACCTTCTTCTTGATGACATAGAGCTCGTCGAGCCGCAGCGCGCGGGTGTGGCCGTCGCTCGCCAGCATGATGATGTTGGGCTGGTCGGCAACGCCGAGCGCCTCGGCCTCGCGCCGGCTCTGGTAGACGTCGACGTAGCGGACGGCGAGGTGCGCCTTGCTGTTGCCGCGGGCGAAGTAACTGTATTCACGGAGCAGCGTGCTGATGTCGCGGTAGGCCTGGGTCAGTTCCTCGCTGTCGTTGCTCTCGGTGAAGGTGACGGTGATCGTTACGTCGCGCTCGAGGCGCTCGAGGTAGGACTTGGTCTCAGGGGAAAGGGAGTGCCGGCGGCTGGCGGTGGCGTCGAAGCGCCAGGCGTGGTTGAGGGCGAGGTAGTTGAGTCCGGCGAACAGCGCGAGGAACAGCACGGCCTGCAACAGCAGGTTGATCAACCGGATCCAGCGGGCGGCGCGGAAGCTGTCGGAAAAATGCATCAGAACAGAGAGGCACCACGAAACACACGAAGCACACGAAAGTGGGCCGGGATATCACGGAATACGCTGGGCGACAGGTCGTTCATTTCGTGTTTTTGGGGTGTTTCGTGGTGACCCGGATCAGCCGTTGAGCAGCTTGGCCTCGACGCCGAGGATGCTGAAGAGGAGGGCGAGGGCGGAACCGGTCAGGTAGTAGAACAGCTGCCGGGTATCGATGATCCCGTGCGTGAAATCCTCGACGTGGGTGAAGATCTGCAGCGAATCGAGCGCGCTCTTCACGGGGTTGAGGACGGGTGCGTTGAGCGCGCTGATCTCGCCGAGGTAGCGCGGCCCGAGGATGACGAGGATCAGGAGCACCACGGTGAAAATGCCGGCTACGGGCTGGCTGCGCGTCATCGAGCTGGCGAGGATGCCGATGGCGATGAAGAGCAGGCCGCTGACGGCGATGAACAGGTAGCCGCCGAGGAGCGGGGCGGGGTCGAGGTAGCGGCTGTCCCGGGCGTAGAGCTGCAGGAGGTAGTGGAAGCCGAGGGTCGAGCCCCAGAGGAGCAGGTAGAAGAGGTAGGCGGCGGAGAACTTGCCGAGCACGACCTCGGCGGTGTTGACCGGCGTGGTCAGCAGCGTCTCCAGGGTGCCTTGGCGCCGCTCGTCGGCGATGGTCTTCATGGTGAGGAGCGGCACCATGAACAGCACCGGGAACCAGAATACCTGGAAGAAGACGACCGCGGGCGGCGTCTCCTGCGGCGCCTTGCTGTAGATCTCCAGGATGTTGCTGAAGAAAAAGCCCATGACGCCGAGGAAGAACACGGCGGCGATGTAGGTGCTCGGGCTGTAGAGCAGCGTGCGGACCTCGAGGGAGAAGATGGTGAAGTAGTGGCGCATTCGGGGAAAAGGCTGAAGGGCGGAAGAACTGAATGGCTGAAGGCGGAAAAGGGGGATGGTTGGGATTGGATTGGTGGGGTTTGGTTTCAGCCTTTCACTTCTTCAGTCCTTCAGTCTTTCAAAATTTCGGCAGCGGGGCACGGCTGTCGCCGTTGACCGGCTTGTCGGGCAGACGGGCGTCCCAGCTGCGGCGGGTGGCGGCCAGGAAGACGTCCTCGAGGGAGGGTTGGGTGTGGCCGAGCGACCGCACCCGGTAGCCGAGGGCGGGGAGGGCGGCGAGGAGCTGCTCGCCGAGGTCGGCCGCGGACGCTGTCACGAGCGTGGCCGTGCAGAAGCCGTCGGCGCCGCAATCGCCCAGCGCGGCCACCGTGAGGGCGGGGTCGATGGCCTTGAGCTGGGCGGCGAGGGCGTCGGTCTCGCCCGCGAGCTCGACGCGGTAGCTGGTGGAGCCGAAGATCTCGTGGCGGAGCTCGGCGGGCGAGCCTTGGGCGACAATGCGGCCGCCGTTGATGATGAGCACGCGGTCGCAGGTGGCCTCGATCTCGGGCAGGATGTGGCTGGAGATGATGACGCTCATCCGGCCCCGGAGGCTGGCGATGAGGTCGCGCACGATGATGATCTGGTGCGGGTCGAGGCCGATGGTCGGCTCGTCCATGATGATGACCGCGGGCTCGGCGAGGATGGCCTCGGCGATGCCGACGCGCTGCTTGTTGCCCTTGGAGAGGCGGCCGAGGATGCGGTGGCGGTTGCGCTTGAGGTCGCACAGCTCGAGCACCTCGTCGATGCGCGCGCGGAGCCGGGTGCGGGGCATCTCCTTGAGCCGGCCGCGGAACCAGAGGTATTCGGAGACGCGCATGTCGTCGGGCAGCGGGTTATTCTCCGGCATGTAGCCGACGTGGCGCTTGGTGGCCTCGGGTTCGCTGGCCACCGGGTGGCCGCAGATGCGGACGGAGCCGGAGTTGGCCGGCAGATAGCCCGTCAGGATGCGCATGGTGGTGCTCTTGCCCGCGCCGTTGGGGCCGAGCAGACCGACAATCTCGCCGCGCTGCACGGAGAAGCTCAGGTCGTTGACGGCGGTGAGTGCGCCGTAGGTTTTGACCAGATGGGAGACCTCTATGGTGATGTCGGGGATTTCGGCCATGCCGCGGGGATATTTACACGGGGATTCGGCCCCGCGGGCAAGCCTTGCCTATCGACCAACTGGAGCGGATTCCCGGGATAAGGTGACCTCGCCGGCGCGGAACCGTTCCGTGCGACCGGAGGTGAGCCGGACGATCAGCGAACCCTCGTCGTCGATGCCGGTGGCGGTGCCGGCGACGGTGCGGGTGCCCTGGGTGACGCTCACGGGGCGGCCGCGCAGCACATCGTAGCGTTTCCAGAGCGCGACAAACTTGTCCCGGTAGTCGCCCTCGAGGAACTGGTCGTAGGCGGAGAGAACCCGGCCGATGAGGGCGGCGGCGAAGCGGTTCAGGTCGAGCGGGGCGCCGGTGGCGTCGGCCAGCGAGATGGCGGTGCGCTGAAGGTCGCGCGGCAGATCGGCGGTGCGGCCGTTGAGGTTGAGACCGAGACCGAAGACGAGGTCCCGGATCTGGTCGGCGTCGATGCGCGCCTCGGTGAGCATGCCGCCGGCCTTGCGGCCGTTCACGAGCAGGTCGTTCGGCCACTTGAGGCCGGGTTCGAGCCTGGCGAAATTGGAGACGAGCTCGCAGACGTTCAGCCCCATCCAGAGGGTGAAGTCCTGCAGGCGGGCCGGCTCAAGCTTGGGGCGGAAGACAAAGGTGCTATAGAGATTGCCGGCCGGTGGACTGTGCCAGACGCGCCCGCGCCGGCCCCGGCCCTCGGTTTGGGCGCTGGCGAGGATGACGAGCGGAACGGCGGCGCCGCTGGCGAGGAGGCGTTCGGCTTCGCTGTTGGTGCTGTCGACCGTGTCGAGGCAGACGAGGCGCGGCGGCCGCGGCCGGCCGCTCAGGTGCGCCTGGACCAGGGCGGCATGCAGGGTGGTCGGGGTCCGGACCAGCCGGTAGCCGCGGCTGCGGCGGGCCTCAAAGACAAAGCCCTGCCGGGTGAGCTTCTGCAGCTGCATCCAGACGGCGACGCGCGACACGCCCAGCAGCCGGGCCAGCCGGGCGCCCGACACGGTGCCGGCGTCGGCGGCGAGGAGTTCGCGGAGGATGGTGACTTCGGTGGGGGACAAGGGAAAATTTCGTCGCCGTGGCGGCGCGAAGCGTTACGAAAACAGAGAACGATGGGCGTGCAAATGCCATTTGCAGATTTCCAGAAATCCACGGCCGGGGCCGCGCTCCCGCCGGGGCTCGGCGGGCCGCTGCGGGCCCTGTGGCTCGACGCCGCCGGCCGGTGGGACGAGGCGCACGAGGCGGCGCAGGCCGCGGGCGGGGCCGACGGGGCGTGGGTGCACGCCTATCTGCATCGGAAGGAGGGCGACGAGATGAACGCCGGTTACTGGTATGCCCGGGCCGGACAACCGGCGGCGACGGGCGGGCTGGCGGCGGAGTGGGAGGCGATCGCGCGCGCGCTGCTCGCGAAACTGTAGCGGCGGTCTATGACCGCCGGATCGGGCGACGGCGCTCAATAGGGCGCCGCTACAGGATTACGGCTTGGCGGCGGCCTCGCGGAGGGCCTTGGCGGCGGCGGGATCGGTCTGCTCGGCGGCCTTGGCGATGGTCGACACATCGCTCAGGAACTGCTGCTTCTGCGCGATGTTGTAGTCCTCGCGGGCGCGGTCCGCCGCGGAGGTGCCGAACAGGGGTAGCGTGAACTTGTTGAGGAAATTGCGATCGAACGCCGAGAGGTTTTTCTTCGCCAGCTCGTCGTTAAAGGCCTTGGGGCCGAGGATGGTGCCTTCACCCAGGCGCACGCGCGGCTTCGGCTGCTGTTTGACCGTGATCTTGGGCAGCTCCAGCACCTCGGGGTCGGGCGTGCCCGCCTTCTGGTTGTCCGGCGCGCGCGCGATGGATTGTTCGCGGATATTGGTGGCGGTGGGAACGATGGGCTCGACCGGCTTGGCCGGGGCGGGCGGGACATAGCCCGGCAGCGTCGCGGTCAGTTGCTGCGCGATCTCGGCGGAGAGCGCGGGGGAAGGCGGCGTGGCGGGAGCGGGCGCCGCGGCCGGCTCGGTCGCGGCGACAGAAACAGTCGCAATCAGGGCAAGGGCTACGGCGGACAGTTTCATGGTAGGGGAGTAGACAGGAGATAGGCTCTAAGTTTCCCGGATGCCGATACTATTTTGCGCGACCGGCACCCGCGGGACGGCTCTGCCAGTCGTCGGCCTGCCCCATGTCGGTCACGGCTTTTTTCAACAGGTCCGGGTTTTTTGCATCGAGCAGTTGGTGGATCCCGGCGACATGGGTCATCAGGCTCACCTGGCTGGCAATTTTGTTTTCGTGATAGGCGGCGCGGGCACGAACCGAGGCCGGGGCGCTGAGGATCGGAATAAACCAACTGTTCAGGGCCCATTCCAACGGAGTCATGGTATCCTGGTAGGCCAGCATGGCCTTGCGCTGGATGGCGCGTTCGGTCTGCCACAAATCGGGATCGTGGCCGGGCGGGCGTTTTTCCTTCACGGTGAATTTGGGCAGGGCGAAGAGATCGGGGTCGGTTTCGATTCCGCTGTCATGGGGCTGGTCGAGCACCTTCGGGGGCGGCGGCGTGAAGGGCGGCAGGCTGGCCCGGATTTCTGCCTGCAACCGCAGGGAAGTCTTTACCGGCGCGGCCGGGACCGGTTCCTGGGCGGCGAGCGTCCCGGTCACCACGAAAGCAAGCAGGTGCAGGCCGGCGGTTTTCATCGTGGGGTGCACGGTGGGACACTCGGCCAACCGGTTGTTTCCTGCAAGCCGGCGAAATCCGCGCCCGGGAATTAACCCTACTTTAGCGATTGGGCCAGGGCCCGCAGCCGCGGCCATTGATGATCCGGGATAGCGGGGCCGAGGTGCTGCACGCACTCCGCGCCGAGGGCCGAGCCCAGGGCGCCGGCCCCGGCCAGCGAAAGTCCCCGCAGGTAACCGTAGAGGAAGCCGCCGGCCCAGGCGTCGCCGGCGCCGGTGGTGTCGGTGACGCGCGCGACTTTGGCCGGGTCGATGCGGTGCAGGTCGGAACCTTGGGCGACCCACGCGCCGTCCTTGCCGATCTTCACGCAGGCAATGCCACCGTAACCGGCGAGCTGGCGGGCATAGGCGTCGTAGGAGGCGTCCTTTTGGAAAAGCGCGCGGACCTCGTCCTCGTTGGCGAAGACGACGTGCACGCCCTGCTGCAACTGGCCGAGGATCCAGTCGCGGGCGACGTTGACGACCTCGAAGGAGGAAAGTTCGAGGCTGATGGTGCAGCCGGCGGCGCGGGCGGTGCGCGCGACCTTCTCGGCGAGCGCGGGATTGAAGAGCAGGTAGCCCTCGATGTGCGCGTGCTTCGCGCCGGCGAAATCCGCCGCGGTGATCTCGTCGGGGCTGAGGGTCATGGCGGCGCCGAGGCAGGTGCGCATGGTGCGCTGGCCGTCGGGCGTCACCAGGGACAGGCAGCGGCCGTTGGGCAGGGCGGTGTGCTTGAAGCGGGAGCCGTCGCCGCCGGCGGCGGTGAAGTTGGTGCGGTAGTCCTGCGCGGTGATGTCGCCGCCGATCTTGCCGAGAAAGGTGGTGCGCAGGCCGAGCTTGGTGGCGCCGAGCACGGCGTTGGCGGCCGAGCCGCCGGAGGTCACGGCGTAGTCCGTGCCGAGCCGGGCGACGAGCTGTTCGATGTCCGCGTGGTCGACGAGCACCATGCCGCCCTTCTCGCCGGCCACGTGGGCGGTGAGGAACGACTCGGGGACGTGCGCGAGCAGGTCCATGATGGGATTGCCAATGCCGATGAGTTCAAACGTATGCGAGGACATGAAGAAACGGAGAGGAACCACTAATTGACACTAATGAACACTAATCGAAAACAGGTCGGGGAAATTAGTGCCCCATTAGCGTGGATTAGTGGTTAAAAACCAGATGCTCAACTTACCGTCAGGCTCGTGGCGAGGATCGGGTCGTCGTCGACCTCGATGACGATGGAGTAGTCGCCCGGCTGCTCGAAGCGGAGATTGCGGAGCTCGTTGATCAGGTTGATGCGGTGCAGGGGGCTCTGGGATTCGAACTCGCGGTGGAGGAGCTCGGCGGGATTGGTGGGATCGAGGCCCATGGACATCTTGATCTTGTGCGTGCCGGGCTGGACGTCGGTCAGCGTCAGAAACCACACCATGTAGGGGTGCATGACCGGGAAGGAGCGGGCCTTGATGTTGGAGAACACGCCGAGGATGGTGTGCTTGCCCGACGCGGGGTCGATGTGGACGCCGTCGCAGGTGATCCAGGCCAGAAGGGAAGGTTTCGACTGCACGCCCGGAGGATGGGCGGGGGCGGGGGAGCGGCAAACTATTTTGCGCGTTTTCCGCGGCGGAAAACACCCAGCGGCCACCTTTTTCTTGTGTATGGTTCGGGGGCGGTTTTTGTCCATACGCGATGAAGTATATTTTCGTCACGGGCGGCGTCGTTTCTTCTTTGGGCAAAGGGCTCACGGCGGGGGCGCTCGGCGCCCTCCTCGAGATGCGCGGGCTCAAGGTGCGCATCCAGAAGTTCGACCCCTATCTCAACGTGGACCCGGGCACGATGAGCCCCTTCCAGCACGGCGAGGTCTACGTGCTCGACGACGGCGCGGAGACCGACCTCGACCTCGGCCACTACGAGCGCTTCACCTCCGGCAAACTCTCCCGCCACAACAGCCTTTCCTCCGGCCAGATCTACGAGGCCGTCATCGCGAAGGAGCGCCGCGGCGATTATCTCGGCAAGACCGTGCAGGTGATCCCGCACGTCACGAACGAGATCAAGAAGCGCATCTACGGCGGCGGCAAGGGCGTGGACGTCCTCATCACCGAGATCGGCGGCACGACGGGCGACATCGAGGGCCTGCCGTTCCTCGAGGCCATGCGCCAGTTCGCGCTCGAGGTCGGGCCGGCCAACTGCATTTTTATCCACGTCACGCTGATCCCCTTCCTCAAGGCCGCGGGCGAGCTGAAGACCAAGCCCACGCAGCAGAGCGTGGCCAAGCTCCGCGAGATCGGCATCCAGCCGAACATCCTGTGCTGCCGCTGCGACCACCCGATGACGCCGGAGATGCGGGAAAAACTTTCCATGTTCTGCAACGTGCCGGCGAAGGCCGTCATCGAGGAGATGGATGTCGAGTCCTCCATCTACGAGCTGCCGCTCATGCTGCAGAAGGAAGGCCTCGACCAGCTCGTGGTCCAGCTGCTCGGGCTGAAGGCCCGCCCGAACCCGAAGAACATCTGGGCCGAGGTTGTCCGCCGCATCAAGTCGCCCAAGCACGAGGTGAAGATCGGCGTGGTCGGCAAATACATCGAGCTGCAGGACGCCTACAAGTCGGTCTACGAATCACTTTCCCACGCCGGCATCGCGAACCACGCCCGGGTGAAAATCATCCGCATCGACGCCGAGGGCCTCGAGACGAAGGCCGGCCTCGCCAAGCTGAAGCCGCTCGACGGCATCCTGGTGCCCGGCGGTTTCGGCGACCGCGGCATCGAGGGCAAGATCGCCGCCGCCGGCTACGCGCGCAAGCACCGGATTCCCTACTACGGCCTGTGCCTCGGCCTGCAGGTCGCGATCATCGAGTTCGCCCGCAACGTGCTCCGGCTGAAAGACGCCAACTCCGTCGAGTTCGACGTGAAGACGCCGCACCCGGTCATCGCGCTGATGGACGAGCAGCGCCACGTCGTCCTGAAGGGCGGCACGATGCGCCTTGGCGCCTACGAGTGCAAACTCAAGCCCGGCACGCTCGCGCGCAAGGCCTACGGCCGGGACACCGTTTCGGAGCGCCATCGCCACCGCTTCGAGGTCAACAACGACTACCTGGCCCGCCTCGAGAAGGCCGGCATGATCGTCAGCGGCTGGAACCCGAAGCGCGGCCTGGTCGAGGTGGCCGAGCTGAAGGGCCACCCGTGGTTCCTCGGCGTGCAGTGCCACCCGGAGTTCCAATCCAAGCCGAACAAGGCCCACCCGCTCTTCGCCGCCTTCATCGCCGCCGCGATCAAGAACCAGAAAAAGGGGAAGAAATAGCGAGTTCTGTCATCCTGAGCGCAGCGAAGGATCCAGCACCATGAACGCAGGCGTGACACATTCTGGATTCTTCGCTTCGCTCAGAATGACACGCTGAGTTTGTTTTATGTTATTCGATCCCAAGAAGCTTTTATTGCTCGCCGGCCCTTGCTCGCTGGAAAACGAGAAGGTCTGCCGCGCCGCCGCGGAGACGCTGACCAGGATCGGCAAAAAACACCCGGAGCTGAAGATCGTTTTCAAGGGCTCGTTCGACAAGGCCAACCGCACCTCGCTCAGCGGCGACCGCGGCCCGGGCATGGACGAGGGCCTCGCGCTGCTGGCGCTGATCAAGGAAGACTACGGTTTTCCGGTCGTCACCGATTTCCACGAGCGCCAGCAGGCCGCCATCGTCGCCGAGGTCTGCGATGTGTTGCAGATACCGGCGTTCCTCTGCCGACAGACCGACCTGCTGCTCGCCGCCGCCGCGACGGGCCGCGTGGTCAACGTGAAGAAGGGCCAGTTTCTTTCGCCGCAGGAGATGGAGTTTGTCGTGAGCAAATTGAAACAGGGGAAGGCGAAGGAAATCTGGCAGACCGAGCGCGGCACCACCTTCGGCTACCAGAACCTCGTCGTCGACATGCGCTCGTTCGCGCAAATGAAGGCGCTCGGGCATCCTGCGATCTTCGACGCCACGCACAGCGTGCAGCAGCCCGGCGCCGCGGGCGGCAAGACGGGCGGCCGCCGCGAGTTTGTGCCGCCGCTGGCCAAAGCCGCGCTCGCGGCCGGCGCCGACGGCCTGTTTATCGAGACGCACCCGAATCCCGAGAAGGCGATTTCCGACGGCCCGAACCAGATTCCCACTTCCGAGCTGCCCGCGCTGATTGCGTCGTGTGTCAAGGTGTGGGCGGCGGTCAGGTCTTGAGTCCTTGGAGGCGGGACTATCAGTCCCGCGAGGCTTGGGCACCGCAGCCTGAAATCCGCGGGACTGATAGTCCCGCCTCCACCAAACGAATCAAACGCCCCTCCCGAATTGACCGCGCCGCCCGGCTGGGCATCGTGGTTGGCAACCAAGCATCTATTCATGTCCACCTTCATCATTGACGTGCCGGTGCCCTCCATGGGCGCCACGGTGAGCGAACTCACCGTCATCAACCTCGCCGTCACGCCCGGCACCAAAGTCACCAAGGGCCAGAAGCTCGCCGCGCTCGAAAGCGACAAGTCGGCCTTTGACTTCGAATCGCCCGTCGAGGGCACCGTGCTTGCGATCATGGCGAAGAACGGCGCTGCGATCACCTCGGGCCAGCCTTTCCTGCGGATGGAGACGTCCGACGAGAGCCTGCGGCACCTGGCGGTGCGGATGACGGATGACGGAGGACGGAGGACCGAGAACGGAGAGCAGAAGACGGACCGGACAGGGCCTGGCAGTCCTCCGTCCTCGGTCGTCCGTTCTCTGATCTGGACGCCTCGTGCCACCAAGATGGCGCAGGAAGCCGGGCTCGATCCCGCGACGATCACCGATATCGAGGCCACCGGCCCGGGCGGCCGGGTCTCGGGCGACGACGTCACAAAGTATCTCGCAGGCCGGAAATGAATGTAGGGTCGCCGCTTGCGGCGACCTGTTTTGCGTCGCAAGTCGAGGTCGTCGCAAGCGACGACCCTACAAAAGTCGCCTCAGTTCGCCGGTTTGGCCGTGCTGAGGGTGAGGCCGTTGAAGAGGAGCTTGAACGTGCCGTGCGTGCCGGCGCGGAACGTCACCTCGGGCCCGAGCAGGTAGAGCTTGCCCGCGCCGACCGGCGCCTCGAGCGCGGCAACGCCCTGGTCGAGGTAGGACTGGCCCCAGGCCCAGCCGCTGCGGAGCGGATGATCGTTGGGGAACCACAGCACGGGTTTCACGCCCTTCGCGGCGGCCTCGGGCTTGAGCGAGAAGACCGGGCTGGCGTCGAAGTAGACATCGGCCGTGGTGTCCATGCCCCACGCGAGCGGCGCGGCCGGATCGACATTTGTCGCGAGGATGCTGCCGGGCACATAGAGCTTCTCGCGGGACAGGCGGCGTTCCTTGCCGCCGGGCCCCATTTCGACGAGGGCGTTGCGCACGGGCAGGCCGAGGTGATAGGCGAGGTTGGTGCTGCTGCCGACGGCTACGATCGTGCCGCCGTCGGCGAGGAACTGCTTCAGCGCCGGCACGGATTTCTCCTCGGTGATCTTGCCGGTCCAGCCGCGGTAAGCCGCGGGCAGGTCGTCGCCCGTGGGCACCTTGATCAGGAACTCGTCGAGCCGCGGGTTCAGCGCACCCATGGTCTTCGGCAGCGGGACCGCACCGGTCGGGAAAAGGATCACGTCGTATTTCGCGCGCAGGCCGCCGGCGTCGATTTGCTGCGGGTAGACCACTTCAAAGGGGAACTCGAACTGTTCGAGCAACCAGCGCGTCCAACCCGACGGGATCGACCCGCCGTATTCGTCCCAGAGGGCGATGCGCGCCGGCGCGAGCTTGAGGGCGTCGCCGACGGTCTTAAGCGTGACGGCGGTGGCGTCGAGACCGAGCTCGGCGGCGGCCTTTATCACGATGGGTTTCGCCGCGGCCGAGGCCGAGATATAAAGTGTGCCGGCGCCGGCGTCCGGGTAGCCGGCGGGCGGAGTCTTGAGCCAGTAAACGTCGGCGCCGGCCTTGAGCAGGCGGTTGAGGAGAATGAAGCTGTCGTTGGCCCGGTGGCTCACGAGCCAGCCGCCGGTGCCGTTGCCGACCTTGCCCGCGGGCGGATTCTGCAGCTCGCCATAGGGCAGGCGGGCGAAAGGTCCGTCGAACGCGTCGAGCACGCGGTCGAACTTCACACCCATCTGGTAGGCGACGGTCCAGCCGGCGGAGTCGTAGGGCGCAATCGGGGGGCCGCCCTCGTATTGGAAGTCGTTCGGATGGTCCTGCGGCTCGAAGGCGTCGAGCACGAAGGGCCGGAACGCTTGCGCGGTTTTCACGACGTAGGAGCCGGCCGGGTAGTTTTTCCCGGCGACGGTGAAGTCCGCCGTGGCGCGGTGGATGACGAGGCCGGACTTGATCAGGGTGTTGATGAACTTGACCGCGGTCGGGAAGTCGGCTTGGTCGGCCGGGATGATGTAGCCGCGTGGATCGCGCAGCTCCGGCTTCTTGATCGCCTCGTCGTAGTATTTCGCTGGAATGATGTTGCCGCGCTGGCCGGCGCTACGGCTTTCGTCGGACTCGCCGGTGGCCTTCGTGTCGCCGGCCGCGGCGGCGCGCATGGCCGCGATGCGCTTCGGCGAGAGCGTCCAGTTGTCCCGGCTGCCGCGATCGATGGAGTTGGCGCCCATGTGCCAGATATTGAAGAGCAGCTCGTCGCGGTGGCGGGCGGCGTAGTTGAGCACGGCGTAATTGGCGGTGAGGGAGTATTCGATGGACTGCCGGAAGTGCCACGTCTGCGGCGGCACCGGGAAGGGCAGGTCGCCGGACGGGAGCTGGCGGTCGGGCACGAGCGGGATCTGCATCGGGGTCGGGCTGCCGACGGTCTCCGTGAGCAGGCCGAGCATGTTGTGGAAATAAACGGTGGTGCGGAGGCCGCCGTTCCACCACGTCGAGAACACCGAGCCGCGCTTCATGGTCGAGCCGGGCTTGCCCTCGGCGATCCAGCGGCTGTGCATGGCGGCGCCGATCTCGTCGAGTTGCGCCACGAGCAGCGGGTCATAGACGTAATTGAAGGGATCGCGGTAGGGCGGGCCGGCGACAATCGTGCCGGTCGGGCCGGCCTGGTGGTGGTTGTAGACGATCTGGGGAAACCACTCGAGGTAGAGCTGGCGCGCGATGTTCTGCGACTCCTTCAGGTTCGTCAGCATGAAGTCGCGGTTGTTGTCGTGGCCGGCGTATTTCTGGTAGAGCCTGGGCTCGCGGTCGACGACGCGGGTGGCCGGGTCGGCCCGGCGCATATACCACGAGCTGATGAGTTCCTGGCCGTCGGGGTTGGCGTGGGTGAAGAGGATGATGACGTTGTCGAGGATGCGCAGCGTCTCGGGATCGGTGCGGCTGGCAAAGATCCAGAGCGACTCGATCAGCTGCGCTGCGCCGAGCGTCTCGGTGGCATGCAGGCCGCCGTCGATCCAGACCACGGCCTTGCCCTCGGCGGCAAGGGCCAGCGCCTGTTCCTTGGTCACACCCTCGGCGCGGGCGAGCTTTTGGGCGATGTCACGGTAATGGTCGAGCTTCGCCAGGTTGGCCGGCGAGGTGCAGACCACCATGTACTGGCGGCGATCCTCCTCCGTGGGACCGATGTCGACGAGCTTCAGCCGGTCAGACTCGCTGGCGAGCTTCTTGAAATAAGCCTCGGTCTGCGTGTAGGTGGCGAGCTGGTAGTCGTCACCAATGGTGAAACCGAAGTGTTCCTTTGGGGAAGTGAGCGCGAACGCGAACGGCGCGATGAACAAGGCGGCGGCAACAACCGCCCGGCGGAACAGCGGGGATCTCATAGGGGAGGTGACGGGATTATTTGATGTAGGAGTCTGCTTGCAGGTGATCAGAATTTGCATCGTCGGCGTGCGCCCTGAATCGCCTGCAAGCAGGCTCCTACATTAAGAGTGCTGCAGTTCGTGACTCAGGATGCTCAACGCATAGACGGCCGCCGTGTCGCTGCGCAGCACGAGGGGGCCCAGGGTGATGGGCGCACAGCCGGCGGTGATGGCGGCGGTCATCTCGCCCGGGGAGAAATCCCCCTCGGGACCAACCAGCCAGAGCACCGAACGCGGGGCATGGCCATGCTTCGTTGCGTAGATGGCGAGCGTCTTCTTCAGGGTCGTGGTGCCGGCGTGCAGGCTGGCGATGAGCTTCAGGTCGTAGCCGGAAGCGGCAGTGAGAAAGCTGGGAAAATTTTGAATTGGCGTGATCTCGGGCAGCCACGGGTTGCCGCATTGCTTGGCGGCCTCGATGGCGGCGGTGCGCCATTTCTCGATTTTCTTGTCGGCGCGATCGCTGTCGAGATGGACCTGCGTGCGTTCGCTGAGCAGCGGGATGATGCGGGCGGCGCCGACCTCGGTCGCCTGGCGGACGATGTCATCCATGGTCGAGCCCTTCGGCAGGGCCTGGGCGAGGGTGATCTCAAACGAACGGGCCTTGGCCGGTCTGGTTTCCTTTACGCGCAGCACCGCGCCGCTCTTGCTGGCATCGGCGCACTCGGTCAGCCACTCCCGGCCGTGGCCGTCGAACGCGGTCACCGGATCGCCGCGCCCGCAGCGGTTCACCGTCACGAGATGATGGCTCTCCTCGGGCGTGAGCCGGATTTCCGTTGCCGCGGCGGGGACGGTCGGGGCGTAAGCGCGGAAGTCAGGCATGGCCCGGCCAGCTTTGCCGTCGTGCCGCCCACGTCAACCGCACTTGAAGCGGTTGGCCGCTAATCTCGTTGACGCGGAAATGGCCGGAGCGTGTGCTTTCGCCACCATGCGTGTCGCGTCTCATTTTTCCCGCGGCCTCGCGCCGCTCGTGCTGGCCCTGCTCGGCGTTACGGCTTCGGCCAAGGATGTTGTCATTCATGCCGGGACCTTGGTCGACGGCGTGGCCCCGGCGCCGCGGCACAACGTCAGCATCCTGATCCACAACGACCGCATCACGGCGGTCGAGCCCGGCTTCCAGACCCCGGCGGGGTCGGAGATCATCGACCTTTCCACCCAGACCGTGCTGCCCGGCTTCATCGACTGCCACGTGCACATTGCCGCCAAGCTGCCCAGCCAGGTGAATGCCACGGAGGACTGGCTCACCCATTCCGAGCTGGACCGGGCGTTCGACGGCGCGGTCTTCACCCGGGCGATGCTGCAGCAGGGCTTCACCAGCGCGCGCGATGTGGGCGGCGGCGATGACACCGTCGCCGTGCGCGACGCGATCAACGCGGGCAAGATCGCCGGGCCCCGGCTCTGGGTTTCGCTGGAACCGCTCGGCCCGACGGCGGGACACGGGGATCCGCGCAACGGCCTGGACGCCGGGCTGTCCCATCCCGGCTGGACCAACGGCATCGTCAACACCCCGGAGGAGGCCCGCCTCCGTGTGCGCGAGCACAAGCGCCGCGGCGCGAATGTGATCAAGATCATGCCCTCGGGCGGCATCGCCTCCACCGGCGACGATCCGCGCCAGCAGCTCATGACCGATGAGGAGATGCGCGCCGCCGTCGACACGGCCCATGCCCTGGGCCTGAAGGTCGCCGCACACATCTACCCGGCGGGCGCCATCGAGGCGGCGGTCCGCGCCGGCGTGGATTCCGTCGAGCACGGCTCGTTCGCCACGGCGCAGACCTTTGCGCTGATGAAGACGCATGGCACGTATCTGGTGCCCACCCTGACGGTGTTCGAAGTCTACTATGTGGCCGCCCGGGATCATCCGGAACTGCTTTCGCCCGGCACCGCGCCCAAGGAGCTGGCGAACGACCTGCTGCCGAAGCAGAATTTCCCGCTGGCGGTGAAATCCGGCGTCGCAATCGCCTATGGCACCGACATCGGCGAGGGTGACCACACAATGGAGTTCGGCCTGATGATCGCCGGCGGCCTGTCGCCGATGGACGCGATCTTCACGGCGACGCGCAATGCCGCCGACCTGCTCGGTGTCGCCGACCGCATCGGCACGATCCAGCCGGGCCGTTTGGCCGACATCGTGGCCGTGCCCGGGGACCCGCTGAGTGACAGCGCCCAGCTTCAGCATGTTGCGTTCGTGATGAAGGCCGGCACCGTGTATCGGCAGGGCGGACATGCCACATTGGCCGGCGCGCAGTAAGCTCCTGCTGTAGGGTCGTCGCTTGCGACGATCTCGTGTGTGTTATCCCCAAGGTCGTCGCAAGCGACGACCCTACGGGATCATACCTCGATCATGGCCTTGAGGACGGCGGGATTGCCCGCGATGTCCTTGGGGAAGACCGTCGGCGTGTCGCCGAGCTTGAAGCGGTGGGTGGTCCAAGGCCGGGTGTCGACCTTGCCGGCCTCGACGAGGGCGATGATGTCGCGGAAGGTGCCGGGCAGCGCGTTGCGGCTGGCGCAGACGGTCAGCTCGCGGCGGTGAAAGTTCGGGTCGTTGAAGGTGAGGTCGCCTTGGAATAGCCCGACGAGGACGATGCGACCGCCGTGCGCGGCGAGGTCGAAGGTGCCCGCCATGGACTTCGGGTTGCCGGTGGCATCGATCACGATCGTCGGCAGGTCGCCGTTGCCAACGGCCTTGAGTTGCGCCGCGGCGTCGGGGCCGGCGGCGACGGTGTGCTTCACGCCCAGCTGGCGGCAGAACGCGAGGCGCGGCTCACTGAGGTCCATCACGGCCAGCGTGGCGCCCGTGACGGCGGCAAACTGGATGACGCTGAGCCCGATGGGGCCGGCGCCGATGACGAGGATGTAGTCGGCCTTTTTTGCCTCGGCCCGTTCAACGGCGTGGGCGCCGATGCCGAGTGTCTCGACGAGCGCGAGCTGCTCGTAGTCGAGCTTGGCGGAGTGGTGAAGCTTGCGGGCGGGCAGGGTCAGCAGCGGGCGCATGCCGCCGTCGACATGGACGCCTAGGACCTTGAGTTCGGTGCAGCAGTTGGGCTTGCCGCGGCGGCAGGCGATGCAGCGGCCGCAATTGAGGTAGGGCTCGACAGAGCAGCGGTCGCCGGCCTTCAGGTCGTGCGATTCGGTGCCGGGGTCGATGACCTCGACGCCCAGCTCGTGACCGAGGACGCGCGGGTAGCTGAAGAAGGGCTGTTTGCCGGCGAAGGCATGAAGGTCGGTGCCGCAGACCCCGATGCGGTGGACGCGGACGAGCGCCTCGCCCGGCGCGGGGTGCGGTTCCGGCGCGGCCGTGGTGGCGGAAAACCTGCCGGGTTCATCGAGGGTGATCTGCAGCATGAAAAAGATTTTTAATCACTAATGGCCACTAAGTCCTCACTAATCCCTGTATTGTCATTCTGAGCGAAGCGAAGAATCCAACGAATAGGCAGGGTGGGCGGAGGATGCGCAAGAGACAAGACCACGGCAATCAACCGGACAGAATCGGGTTTACATCGGCCGGACGGGCGGCTTGTTTCGCGGCCTTGACTGGCCCGGGTGGCGGAATTGGCAGACGCAGTGGACTCAAAATCCACCGACCTCTAAAGTCTTGTGGGTTCGACCCCCACCCCGGGCACCAGCCTTCTGCAAGGCTTCGTTTGGCAGACTGAAAATCCGGACTCGCGTGGGTGCCGGGAATAACGGCGGACGAGACTGAGCAGTGAGAGCAGGGCGAGGAACCAGAGCGAGACCGCACCGCCACCGCCGCCGCCTTGCGACGGGGGGTGTGTCGGGGTGGGAGCGGGCATGGGGGGCGGCGTGGTGTCGGTGGCTGGCGCAGTTCCTGAAAACACGGCGGAGAAATCGGAGGTGCCGCCACGGGTTGTCGCCGAGACGCGGTAGTAATAGGTGGCGCCGCCGCCCAGCTGTGAATCGGTGAGCATGGTGGCCATCCCGAGATCGCGTTGCACCAGGTTTTGGGTGAAACCGCTGTCGGTCGCGCGATCGAGGTGATAGCCCGTCAACGCGAAGCCCTTCAGGTCAGGCGCGGTCCACGAAAGGTTGAGCTGGTTGGCCGACATCGCGGGGGTGGCGGTTCCGCCGGTCGGCGCGTCCGAGGGCAGGCCGTAAACGCGCACGTAATCCACCAGGTAGGATGCCTGGAGCGGAGTGGAGGAATCGGGAGCGTCGGCGAAGAAACCGCCCACGGCAAGATCGAGGATGATGAAGGCCGGCGAGTTGTTGAAAACCCAGGCGGTGCCGGCCGGGAGATCGGCGGGAGTGACGGAGTGATAAACCATGCCGTCCACGGACCAGACGATCTTGTTGGGCGACCAGTCCACGGCGAACACGTGGTAGGCGTCGCTGAAGAGCGCTCCGTCCGGCAGCGTGAAGGTATTGCCAATGCCGTTGGCCCCGGAATAGCCCGGGCCGTGGAGGGTGCCGTAGAGCTTGCCCGGAGCCTTGCCGAGAATTTCCATGACGTCGATTTCGCCGCAAGCGGGCCAGCCGACGCTGCCGATATCAGCCCCGAGCAACCAGAACGCGGGCCAGAGGCCGTTGCCGTTGACGACCCGGAGATTGGCTTCGATCCGGCCGTAGCTGGCGTTGAAAAGGCCCTGGGTCTTCAGGCGCGCCGAGGTGTAGCTGCCATTCGCGTTGATAATTCTAATGACGAGCGCCTTGCCGTCGGTCGCGGCGGGGTCGGTCGTGATGTAGGAATTGTCGCGTGAGTCGGTGTAAGTCTCGAGTTCGTCGTTGCCCCAGCCGTTGTCGCCGAGATCGTAAGTCCATTTCGCGGGATCGGGAGCGGAGTTGTCCGGCTGGTTGAAATCATCGCTCCAGATCAGGGTCGGGGTGGCGGCTTCGAGCCGGGCCGCGGCCAGCAGAATGATAAGGCACAGAAGCGCACCGGGGCCTTGCAAGGGTTGGAATCTCGTTTTCACGGGGTAGCCTGACCAAGGTGAAATATAGCGCAGCGGAACGACATTTCCAGAGGCGAAGGCGGAGTTGCATTCATTTACGCAGGTTGCATAGAAGCGGAGCGGTCCGCTCCGCCGTGCGTGTGCCAACCCGGTCTTGGCGTACCAGGCCGGTGCGTCCTACTCATGCAAAGTCGGTGCTCAGAGAATAAAGAAGCGATGACACTGAATGGGATTGATCATTCAGTCCGGGCGGCGAAAAACTCTCGAAAAGCGTGCCTTCCCACCCTGCATCCGCCGGAACACCCGTCATGGCCCTGGGTGTGGGTTCCTTCGCCTACAGCGTCATGCAGATCTTGCAGGAGGCCGGAGCCAACGTCGGCACCTATCTGACCCGGGATTACGGCCATTATCCGCCGAGCATGGCCGGGCCGACCTACACCCGGGATTCCCACCCGAGTCCCGTGCCGCTGATCCGGACAAATGGCGTGCAACTGGTCATCCCTCAATCGATCGACTGGGCCCGGCAACCCTGGGCGGATGATCTGCAGGCCACGGGAGTGGGCATCCTCAGTCCCACCGGGGAAGGCATGCGCATTGAGCGGGAGCGCGATTTCGCGCAGGAGCTTTGCCGTTCCCACGGCATTCCCTTTCCCCGGTCATTTGTGGCGGCCAACCTGGATGAGGCGCGGGCCATTATCAACCGTCACACCCGGCCCTACGTCATCAAGAATCCGCTCTGTTCCCCGGCGAGTCCCGTGCATACGATCGTGTGTGATTCTGCCGTCGCGACCCGGGAATGGCTGAAGCAAGTGGATTTCGCCGAGGGGGTGTTTCTGCAGGAATATGCGGGGAAAGCCGAGGCCGGCCATATCGCCCTGGTGAGTGGAGGCGACGTTTGCTCCTTCGTTACGAACCAGGAATACAAGCGGGCCTTTGCGGGCGACCAAGGGATCGTGGCCGGCGCCCCGTTGGGCGGCTTGGTCGAAAGGGATCCGGGCGACAAATACGGTCTGGCGCGGGAACTTCTCCATCCCCTGCGACCTTGGTTCCGAAAGGTCAACTACCACGGACCGATTCAAGTCACCGCCGCGCGACAGGGGGGGCGGTGGACGGTGCTGGAATACAATATCCGCTTGGGGGTTACTTCCGGGGCCATGTTGCTGCGCCAGTTGGAAAACCCCCTCGAGGTGCTGTTGCAGACCGCGCGCAACCAGCCCCTGACCCCGGTCTTCCGCCGGGATCGCGATTTCGGGTGCTCGGTCACCCTGGCTGGTTATGGCTACCCCTACACTCAGGTCGTGGGGCCGCCCATGCCGGTCGACCTGCTGGGCCCGATCGATATGGCCGGCTGCGACCTGTGGTGGAATGAGGCGGGCCTTTCACCCGACGGGCGCTGGCTGGCCTTGGGCCATCGGATCTGCGACGTCATTGGTTTTGGTGCGTGCGTTGAAGACGCGATCGCCGTGGCCTATCGCAATATCCGCCGCCTGCACAGCCCCGGCAGCTATTTCCGCCCCGATATCGGCCAGTCCCTCTGGCCCCCCGGCCATGAATAGCTCCTCCGTCACCATCGGATCGCGACCGGCTTGGGTGGAGATCGACGTTGCCCGCTGGCGCCGCAATCTGGCGATCATCCGGAGCCAGCTCCCTGCGCCAGTCGGGTGGATTTCAGTCATCAAGGACGATGCCTACGGTCATGGCGCGCTGCTGGCCGCCCGTTTGGCGACCGAGGGTAAGGCGGCCATGCTGGCGGTTTGCAACCTGGGTGAGGCATTGCAGCTGCGCCAAGCCGGCGTTCGCGAACGCATCCTGCTGCTGGGTGAACGGCGCCCGGAGGAATTTCCCGGCTGCCTGGCGAATGACCTCACCTGCTGTCTGGGCGATCTGGAGTTGCTGCCCGACTTGGCGGCCCAGGCACGGAAGACAGGCCGACAGGTCCCGGTGCATCTCAAGGTCAACACCGGCATGAACCGTTATGGCGTTCCTTGGACCGCGGCGGCCGAAGCGGTGACCCGCATCGAGGGCCTCACAGGACGGCCGTTAAGAGTCGAAGGAGTTTTCAGCCATTTCGCGATGTCGGACGAAATGGACAAGACTTTCGCGCAGCTCCAGCTGAAGCGCTTCCATGAGTCGCTGCGCCGCTGGCCCGACAGGGCCGGGCCGGCGCCGCTGCGGCATCTCTGCAACAGTGGCGGCTTTCTTGACTTGCCGGAAGCCCACTTGGATTTGGTGCGGCTGGGCATACTGCCATTGGGCGTCTATCCCTCCGCGGTCTGCCGCCGCCTGCCGGGGATTGAGCCGGTGATGAGCGTGAAAGCAAAGATCACGGCCGTGCGCCAGATCCAGGCCGGCGACCAGGTCGGTTACGGCCTGCGCTACACCGCCCCGACCAGACGGGATATTGCCGTCCTGCCCGTTGGGTATGGGGACGGGTTCCCCCGCGTCCGCAACGCGGGTCATGTCCTGCTGCAGGGCCGGCGCGTCCCCATCATTGGCGGGGTGTCCATGGACGCGCTAATGGTGGATGTGACGGACGTGCCCGGCACCAAGACCGGTGATACCGTCGTGCTCATGGGGCGTGACCACGGGGAGGAAATCTCGGCCCATGAACTGGCCCGGCTGAAGCAATCGGTGAGCTACGAGATCCTCTGCGGTTGGCGGGAGCGCCTGCCCCGGATCCACGTCAACGAACTCCCATGAAACTTCTTTTTTCCGAGGCGCAGCCCGACTACGCCCACTATGTGTTTCCCTACGCCATCTGGGCCTTCCTCGAGGCCGGGGAGACGCCGGCCGATGCCTTCGCCGCCGGTTTCCTGCCCTCAGGCCGGCAACTGGACCGCTTTTATCTCTGCCGGAATCTTCGCGTGGACTTGGCCCGCTATGCCCCCTCTTCCGAAAATCGCCGCGTCCTGCGCAAGGGACCGGGAGTGCAGGCCGCGCTCGTGCCGCGGGCGGAGTTTCTCCTGACGCCCGAGCGCCGGGCTTTGTGTCGCCGGTATATCGACCAAAAATTCGGCCCCAGCGGCATGAGCGACAAGCGGTTAGATTCCCTCTTCGCCTCCCCCGTGACCTCGCACGTGCTGGTCTTCCGCGAGGGAACAGCCGAGATCGGCTATGCCACCCTCTATCTGGAGCGCGAGTGCCTGGCCTTTTACTATTATGCCTTCTACGCGCTGGACCATGTCAACCGCAGTCTGGGCATGCTGATGATGACGACCGCGGTCAACTTGTTCGCCCGGCGCGGCTTTGGCCACCTCTATCTCGGGACTTGTTACGCCGAAAGCGCGCTCTACAAGACCCGGTTCTCGGGGATGGAATTCTTCAACGGATATCTCTGGTCACAGAATCTGGCCGAACTGAAATTTATTCTGCACCGACAGCAGGGGAGTCCCGAACAGCATTTGCTGGAAGATGCCGCTTACCGGGCGGGGGAATGGGCCGCGGAGTTGCCATTCCTGGCGAATGCGAGTCGTTTTCGCAGCATGGCCCCTCCGCTTGATCAAACCGGTGCAACGGGCCTGCCAAAATGACGGACAAATGGGTCCACCTCGCCGGCCTGCAGTCGTGGCGTCAACCTTCGCACAGGTCGCGCCATCCGTCGCCAAGTCTATGGATGGCAGTCTTCGCTTTGACGAAGGCTGGTGCCCGGGATGAGGGTCGAACCCACAAGACTTTGGAGGTCGGTGGATTTTGAGTCCACTGCGTCTGCCAATTCCGCCACCCGGGCGCTAACCGAGGCGCGAAACAACGCCGGCTCCCGCCCAATGTAAACCTTGGTTTCTCGCGGTCCGGGCGTCAGAAGCGGATGACAAACTGCGCCGCGGTCAGGTGGGAATAGTTGCGCGGGCCGATGCCGCCAAACTGGAGACTGTATTGCAGCTTGAGCTCGGTGTGCGGTGTGAAGCGGTAGTTCGGCGCCACGTCGATCCGCCACGTGTCCCGGCCCCAGGGCACCTGGCCGCCGCTGCCATCGGGCAGGTCGCCGTTGAGCTGCTGGTTCCAGCGCACCGCGCCGGAAAACTGCGGGGTGAACTTGTATTTCGCCTCCAGGTAATAGGCCATGGTCTTGGCGTCGCCCACCTCGGGGATCGCGTAGCTCGCCTCGTAGGCCTCGGCCCAGAATTGGAAGTGATGCCAGGCAAAACCGATGTCCTGGGCCCACACCGTTTCGCGATACTCCGAGAGGTCATCGCCCGGTCCCAGGGTCGCTTGCGCCGCCGGGGAAAGATAGGTGCCCGTGCTGGCGGAAAATCCGAAATACCAGCTCTCGTCGGGCCGGTAACCCAGGCGGCCGCTGTAGGTCGGGTGCTGCCACTGGGTCTGCGCCACATCCCAGCCCGCCGGCCGTGAGGAGAGCGAGGCATTCTTCACCTCGAAGGCATAGTCCGCCGGGCCGACGACGCCACTGATGGCGGCCCCGCTGGTATAGCTGGGCCCCCACACGATGGGCACGCGGGACTGCGCGAGGTAATAGTCGTGACCCGGCACCGGCGGTCCCGGGCGCGTCCAGCGGATCAGCGCGGCGGTCGAATTACCCGCCACCTTGTCAAAGAGCCCCAGGAGATTTTCGTAGGGCAGCGGTGCGGTGATGAAAGGGTTGTTCCAGGAGTGGTGTCGCGCCACCCAGTTGCCCACCACGGTCGCGAATTTCCCGATCTGGAGGTTGAAGACGCCGTCGGGCCGCGGCGTGAAGCGGAGGGCGTATTCATCCATCCGGATCCGGGTGGGGCCCACGCCGGGATCGAAGCCCCGGTCCACGCGCGACTGGGCGAAGACATAGAGGGACGAACCCAACTGCGCATCCAGAAACAGCGTGAGGCGGTAATTCAGCAGCGAGTCTGCATCCGTGCGAAAGAGTCCGGAGGTCGGTTGCTGGAGCTGGTAGGCCTCGAGATCCAGCAGGCCGCTGACATGGGCCCGCACCGTGTCGCCCCGGGCGGTCCACGTCAGCGCCGCATCAAGCCGGTCGATGGCCTCGTCGGTTCCGTGCGCCGCCGTGACGGTGGCGGCCAGACCGCACCAGATGGCCAGGGTCGGTTTCATGTCGGGCGGGACGTGGGGGCGGAAGGGGTGGGGGCGAGGCGGAAACGGGCTTCGAATTCCGTCCAGTCTGAGTCGGATCGCGTCAGACGCAAATCGCCGTGGTGGAGTCGGGCGAGTTCCCGCGCGAGGTTGAGGCCCAGGCCGTGTCCCGGCAGGTTTTCCCCCATGGCGCCGCGGTGAAAGCGCTGGAATATATCCGCCTGCGCGGCGGCGGGGATGGTCGGGCCGGTGTTGCCGATGATCAGGACGGCCCAACCGTCCGCGACCCTGACCGTGATGCGGATGCGGCCGCCGGGGCGGTTGTATTTGCGCGCGTTTTCCAGCAGGTTTTGCAAAATCAGGGTCGTGTAGCGTTTCTCCCCTTCGACAAATACGGCCGCCGGAAAGTCGGTCTCCAGGTCAAGGTTGAGCGGGTCGGGCAGCGCGCTGAGGTCGTCCAGCCAGCCCGCGATGAGCTGGATGAGGTCCACCGGCGCGAGGTTGAGCTGCAGCCGGCCGGCATCCATGCGCGAGAGCAGGAGCAGGTCCTCGATCACGCTGGTCAGGCGGAAGGTCTGGTGGACCAGGCTGGACACTTCCTCGCGGACCTCGCCGGTCAGTTTCTCCCCGGCCAGCAGTTCCTCGAGCCCGGCGCGGAGCACGGTCACGGGCGTCTTGAGCTGGTGGGAGGCGTCCGCGGAAAACCGGGCGGACCGCTGCAGCTCCTCGTGGGTCAGCTCGAGCGCGGCCTCCGCCCGCTGCCGCTGCGCCTGGTTTTCCGCCGAGTCCACGGCGAGTTGCTCGACCGGGACCGAGAGCCGGCGGGCAAGAATGTGGCTGGCGATGAAAGCGCCCAACAACAGCAGCCCGCCCGCGGCGGAAAACTGCCAGAACAGCCGCCGCTGCCGGACCAGCGAGTCGGTCAGCGGGTAGAGGCAGACCTCGTAGGCCGGGGGAAAGAGCGAGCCGGGATTCAGCCGCAGGTAGAGCAGCAGGCTGGGCACCCCCGCGAGCTCGAGCTGGAAATGGAGCTTGGTCTGATCCGCCGCCAGCTGCCGCGTGATCTCCGCGCGGTCCGCTTCCGTCACGCCGGGCAGATGGAGCCGGCCTTGGATCCAGAGGCCGCGGCGCATGCCCGGGGCCGCGGGCGTGGCTGGCAGGGCGATTGGCTTGAAGCCGAGCACGAGCGCGGCGACGGGCTGGCCGTTCTCGGTGGAGGTGATCGGCATGGCAATGACCTCGTCGATGGCATCGTCGGCGTCGGCGCCCTGCCGCCAGAGATAGCCGGTCTGCGCCTGGCCGGGCACGGCGCCCAGGGAAAGCAGGGCTTCCTCGGCGGTCGGCAAGGCGCCCACGTCGCGGGAGTCCGGCGGGGGAATGACCACGCCCCGGCCGTCGAGGAACCGGTAGAAGCGGGCATGGAACGCGTGGGTCTCCGTTTCCCAGGCGTCCTGCTGGCCGCCGTCCATCACGTCCAGCAGTTCGTCGCGGGCGCTGGGGTAGAGCAGATCGAGCGCGTTGTCCTCGAGCGCCGCGTGGATCCGCGAGCGGCGGGCGAGGGCGCGGCACCGCTCGGCGAGCGCGGCGTGCCGGATTTCTTGGATCGAGTGCAGGGCCGCCAGGTCGCCCTGGAATTCTCGCTCGAGCTCGCGCTTGAAGTTGGCCGCGGCGCTGCGCTGGGCAAAGAACAGGGCCAGCGCGGTCGCCGCGGTGACCACCAGCATCATCGCCAGCAGAAGCTTGAGGCGAAAACTCGCCAGACCCCGCGAGCCGGCCTGGGGCGGGGCGATCACGGGAAATCCACGTGCAGCACCGTGTCGGTGCGCACTTCTACCGGGTGTTCCAGCGTGGTCCGGCTGTCGAGCCAGGCCTTGAGGACGTAGCGGCCCGCGGGCAGGCCGGTCAGCCGGTAGCGGCCGTCGGCGTCGGTCATCACGAAATGCGGCGTGGCCAGCACCAGGATGAGTCCGCGCATGTGCTCGTGGATGTCGCAGCGCAGCACCACGAGCCCCGGGCGGTCAAAGAGAACCGAAGGGATCGGCCGTTCATCCGGTCGGTAGCGGCCGAGGTCGAAGCGCTTCACCGGCGAGTAGGAAAAGATATTGTGGTAGGTGTCGTCGTAGTTCGGGAACTCCACCCGCGTGCCGGCCTGCACCGGCAGCAGCATGGGCACAAAGGCCATGTCCTTCTGGCTCATCTGCCGCAGCGGCAAGCCGGCGGGCGGCGGGAAGTCGCCCTCGAGATAGACGACCGCCAGCGGCGGGTTGGTCGAGAGGATGCCCGCCCTGCTCACGATCTCGTAACGCTTGTTCATCACCGGCGCGGCATGGATCTGGGGCAGGGTGACCCGGCCCTCGACGACCGTCTCGGCGCGGGCCGCGGGCGTGAACCCGGCCAGGGCCAGGAGCAGCAGGACGGCGGGACGGGGTTTCATGGCGCGAGGCAGGAATCCATGCTGTAACGAAGGGACGGCGGGCAGTTCAAGCTTGTTGGCACGGCCGGGGACCGGCTCAGGCGGGGGCGCGCACGGTGTAACCCACGAGGCGCTGGGTGTGGATGAGGGCCGCGGGGAAGCCGGCGTCCACCTTCTTGCGCAGGCGGGTGATGAAGATTTCCACGGTGCGCGTGTCGTATTCGTGGTCGCGCTGCCAGATCCGCTCGCACAATTCCGTGCGGGAAAAAACCCGGCCGGGCTCCTGCATCAGGACCTGCAGCACGTCGAACTCACGCGGGGAAAGGGCGATCGGCCGGCCTGCCCGCGTGACGCGGCGGTGATACACATCCATGTGCAGGTCGGCGACCGCCAGGAGGTCGGCCGCGTTCGGGCTCGCGCCCCGCCGACCCAGCGCCTCGATGCGGGCGATGAGCTCGTCGAGGGAAAAGGGTTTGGCGAGGTAATCATCCGCCCCGGCCTTCAGTCCCTTCACGCGGTGCTCCACCTCGCCGCGCGCGGTCAGGATGAGGATCCGCGCGGGGCTGTTGGCCTGGCGCAGGCGGGTCAGCACCGTGAGGCCGTCGAGGCGCGGCAGGTTGAGGTCGAGCACGACCAGGTCGCAGGGCTCCTCGAGGGCGGCCGCAAGGCCGGACTCGCCGTCATGTTTCGCCGTCGCCAGGTGGCCCGCGCGCACGAGCGCCCGGGTGATGTGCCGGGCGAGCTGGGTTTCATCTTCAACGACGAGGATGCGCATGGGAGAAGGTTCGGGCCCCGCGGGGGCGGACGGGCCGGGGGACAACCATTACGTCGGCAGGAGCCCGGGAAAGTGGGCGAACGTAACAGGCCTGTTACTTCGCCGCGACTTCGCGGTATTCGCCGAGGGCGCGGTAGCGTTCGTAGCGGGTGTCGAGCAGCTTGTCGGTGTCGAGCTGGGTCAGTTCACCGAGATGGTGGACGAGGGCCTTTTTCAACGCGGCGGCGGCGGCAGCGGGGTCGTTGTGGGCGCCGCCGAAGGGCTCGGCGATGACCTCGTCGACGACGGCGAGCTCCCTGAGGTTGGCGGCGTTGAGCTTGAGGGCCTCGGCGGCCTGGGGCGCGTTGGCGCGGTCCTTCCAGAGGATGGCCGCGCAGCCCTCGGGCGAGATGACGGAGTAGTAGGCGTTCTCGAAGATGAGCACGCGGTCGGTGACGCCGATGCCGAGCGCGCCGCCGGAGCCGCCCTCGCCGACGATGACGGCAACGGAGGGCACCTTGAGCATGGCCATCTCGCGCAGGTTGACGGCGATGGCCTCGGAGACGTGGCGCGCCTCGGACTCGACGCCGGGGAAGGCGCCGGGGGTGTCGATGAAGGTGATGACGGGCAGGCCGAACTTCTCGGCGAGCTTCATCAGGCGGAGGGCCTTGCGGTAGCCCTCCGGCTGGGGCATGCCGAAATTGCGGAGGATGTTCTCCTTGGTGTCGCGGCCCTTTTGCTGGGCGATGATCATCACGGAGCGGCCCTCGAAGAAGGCGGTGCCGCCGATGAGCGCGCGGTCGTCATTGAACTGGCGGTCGCCATGCAGCTCCTGGAAGTCCGTGCACAGCGCGGTGACGTAATCAAGGGCGTAGGGTCGCTTCGGGTGGCGGGCCACCTGCACGCGCTGCCACGGCGTCAAATTGGTGTAGATGTCGCGCTTGGTGACGTCGATCTTGGCCTCGATGGTCGCCAGCTCGGCGGACATATCGATGTTGTTCTCGAGCGACTGCTGGTGGAGGGCTTCGAGCTGTTTTTCGAGCTCGCGGAGGGGTTTCTCGAATTCCAGCAGGTAGGCGGGTCTTTCCATGGAAAAAGGCTACGGGTGAGCGCGGATGGCTGTCAACGAGGGCCGCCCGGTAAATGCGGGCCGATTTGTAGGAGCTTGTTTACAAGCGATGTAGGCGTGTTGCCTGTTAACGTAAGTCCCGAATCGCCTGTAAACAGGCTCCTACAAAGGACGCGAATTTCCGCGGGCGGAATGTATTCTTTCAGAGTCCGTCCTTGGCCGCCTCGGGATTTTTCAACTGGTCCTTCCAGCTGAGGATCTTGGCCTGCGCGCCGTATTTCTCGGCGGTGGCCTTGTCGCCCTTCTCCATCCAGATGCGGGACAGCGTCGTGTTGATGAACAGGTCGTCGGGCCGGAGAGCGAGGGCCCGGTCCGCGGCGATCAGGGCGGCGTCGAAGCGGCGCAGGGAAAAGTTGATCTCGGCGAGGGCATGCCAGGCCTCGAAGGCGGCGGGCGCAGCGGTGGTGGCGCGGGCGAGCTTGGCCAGCGCGGCGTCATGGTCGCCCATCGTGTAATCGAACGTGGCCTCCTCAACGAGCGATTGGATTTGTTCTGAAGTCACCCGCCGACGATAACCCGGGGCCGGCCAAAAAGAAAGGACGGCCTTGCGGGCCGTCCTTGCGGGGAAATGGCGGAGCAATCAGGCCTTCTTCAGGCCGGCCTCGATGGAGATGTCGACGGTCACGTCGTCGCCGAGCACCTTGCCCAGCATGGCGGGGCCGTTCACGCCGAAATCGGACTTTTTGATGACCGTGGTGGCTTCCCAGCCGGAGAGCTGCGTGCCGGGGCGCATGCCGGGGCCGAAGCCGAGCGAGGTGACCTTGAGGACCACTTCCTTGGTGACGCCCTTGATCGTGAGGTCGCCGGTGACATCGAAAGTGCCCTCACCGGTTTTCTTCCACGCCTTGCTCTTGAAGAGCATCGCGGGGAATTGGGCGGCGTCGAAAAAGTCGGGAGTCTGGAGGTGCTTGTCGCGATCCGGGTTGGCCGTGCTGATCGAGGCGATTTCGACGGAGGCCTCGACACTGCTCTTCTCCAGGTTGGCGCGGTCCACGGTGATGGTGCCCGTGGTCTTGGTGAAGCTGCTCGAGAACTTCGAGAGCATGTGGCGGATGCTGAAACCGGCCGAGGAGTGGACCGGGTCGATGGCATAGGTTTCGACGTCAGCGCGGACGGCGGCGGCGAGGCTAACGGCGGCGAACAGGACAAGGAGGCGTTTCATAGGAAGGATGGATGTTTTGTGCGAGCGGGTTCGACTCAAAGGAATAGCCAGAAGCCCGGTTTCGGCAAAGGCGAAATTGTAACGACGACTGTTACAGAATCAGCATGGCGTCGCCGTAGCTGAAGAACCGGTATTCGCGGGCCACCGCCTCGGCGTAGATTTCCTTCAGCCACGCGATGCCGTCGGCCGAGCCGGGGACGAGGAACGCAGACACCAGGCAGAGCAGGGTGGAGCGGGGCTGGTGGAAATTGGTGATGAGGGCATCCACGCCGCGGAAGTCGCGCGGCGGGTAGATGAAGATGTCCGCCTCGGCGAGGTAGGGCTGGTCGGGGTGAAGCGCGTTGACCCCAACGCGCTCAGAGCGTCTTGAGGTCAAGCCGCTCCACCTTGCTGCATCCGGCTGTCGCACCAGAAAATCCTCGATGGTTCGCACTGACGTCGTGCCGACGGCGATCCGTCGGCCTTTCGTTGCGAGCAGCGCTTGCTGGGTGGTCGCGGGGATTTCATACACCTCGCGATGGATGGGGTGCTCCTCGACGCGGGCCGTGGCGATGGGCCGGAAGGTGCCGAGGCCGACGTGCAGCGTGAGGTCGGCGGTCGTGATTCCTTGGGCGGCCAATCGCGTGAGCAATTCCGGCGTGAAGTGCAGGCCCGCGGTGGGCGCGGCGGCGGCGACCTGGTGGGCGCGGTCCGCGTAGACGGTCTGGTAGCGTTCGCGATCAATGGCCCGCGCCGCGTCGTTGTCGTGGCCGGCGATGTAAGGCGGCAGCGGCATCTCGCCGATGCGGTTGGCGACGGCGAGAATGTCTGACTCTCTGGTTGTGAAAGCGACGCGCACCAGTCCGTCGTCGGTTTTTTCGCGGACAGTGGCGGTGAAAAATCCTTCCAGCGCGAATGTCGCGCCGACGGACAGTTTCTTGCCCGGGCGCACCAGGCACCACCACTCTGTGGCGGGTTCCTTTCCTTGGAGGCGCGGCGACCCCGCCGCGCTTGGACCTTCACGGGCGGGGTCGCCCGCGCTCCAAGCCGGCCGAAGCAGCAGGCACTCGACCTGGCCGCCGGTGGGGCGCGTGGCGTGCAGCCGGGCGGGGATGACGGCGGCGTTGTTGCGGAACAGGCAGTCGCCGGTCCGCAGGTATTCGGGTAAATCCCGGAAATGCCGGTGTTCGATCCGGTGTTCCCGCCGGTGCACCACGAGCAGGCGCGAAGCATCTCGCCGGCCGGCCGGTTGCTGGGCGATGAGCCTGTCAGGCAGCGGGTAGTCGAAGAGGTCGGTCAGCACAGGAGGGAAAGGGTAAGCGGCCCCGGGCGGGACGGCAATACCGCTCCGGCGCGGACGGCAGAAGAGCTTCAAAAACGAGCTTGCCTCACCGGGGGCAAATCAGCCGAATGCCGCTTCAATTTTGGCCGCTTTAGCTCAGTTGGTAGAGCGACTCATTCGTAATGAGTAGGTCGTCGGTTCAAATCCGACAAGCGGCTCCATCCTTCGCCGAGCGAAGCGAGCGCGAAGGATGCCCTTCATAGCCTTGGCGTAGGAGGGCATTTCACCTGCGATTTGGCCCGAGGGGCTACGCCTGGCACGGCCAGCTCTCCTGTTTTTACTGTAGCGGCGCTCTGTGAGCGTCGTTGCCTTTTCGGCGGTCATAGACCGCCGCTACAGCCTCAGTTGTCCGCGATATGGTCGTCGGACAGGTGGCCCTGCAGCTTGCGGCGCAGGCGCTGGGCCTCGATCTCGGACTTGAGCGACGCGGCGAAGAGTTGCAGGCGTCGGCGAGTCTCGAGCGTCTCCAAAAGCTGCTGTTTGACGGCGCTGTCCTCGCAGAGGTTGAAAACCGCGATGTCGGCGAAGGTGTCGATGTCGTCGATGCTCTCGAGGAACTGCGTCATGCCCTTGGGGGCCGGCGTGCCGAGGCGGCGCCGGAGATTGAGCAGGCGCATCACCTCGAGCCGCAGCACCTCCAGCTCGGCGTGGTGCGTGCCGGCGGTGGTGGTGAGCGGCTTCACCGCGATGACGCGGTAGGGATCCTCGCGGATGATCTTCTTCACTGTGACGCGGCAGATGCCCTGCAGGAGGAGGTTGGAGGTGTCGTTCTCGCCTTTCTGGCAGGCGCGGATGATGCCGACCGACGCCGTGAGATGCAGCGGCTCGACCAGCTTGGGATCTTCCTGGCGGGTGGCGTCGAGGTGGGCGACGGCGAACATACGGTCGCTGGCGAGCACATCGCGCAGCATCTGTTGGTAGCGTGGCTCAAAAATATGGAGCGGCAACAGCGCTTGCGGAAAGAAAACCGTGTTGGGCAACGTCATCACCGGCACCGTCGCGGGCACATGCAGGGTTTCCATGTCCAGAAGCGTAGGCGTGGGGCGGGCATTTTCAACCAACCGTTCGTGGCACAGTGGGACAGCGACCCTTGGGGAGCTGTGCCACGGTGGCCCGGAAACAGGTTTCTGGTGGTTCGCTGATATGGCTGGGAATAATCTTAAATCATTATGGATCAGATATAAAAGAAACGCTCGTGGCCGGGGCATGGGCATTGCTAGGCAACGCGCATGAGTAAGATTTTAGGCATCGATCTGGGCACGACCAATTCCTGTATGGCGATCATGGAGGGTGGCGAGCCGGTGGTCATTCCGAATGCCGAGGGCGCGCGCACCACGCCGTCCGTCGTAGCGTTTACGAAGACCGGCGAGCGCGTCATCGGCCAGGCCGCGAAGCGCCAGGCCGTGACCAATCCCAAGAACACCATTTTCTCCGCGAAGCGCCTCATCGGCCGCAAATTCACCGAGGTCAGCGAGGAAGCCAAGAACCTCCCCTACAAGGTGGCCGCCGGCAAGAACGGCGACGCCTACGTCGAGGTGCAGGTCGGCGACAAGACCGAGCAGTTCGCCCCGCAGCAGATCGCGGCGTTCGTCCTCGGCAAGCTGAAGGCCGATGCCGAGACCTATCTCGGCGAAAAGATCACGCAGGCTGTCATCACGGTCCCCGCCTATTTCAACGACGCGCAGCGCCAGGCCACCAAGGACGCCGGCAAAATCGCCGGCCTTGAGGTGCTCCGCATCATCAACGAGCCCACCGCGGCCTCGCTCGCCTACGGGCTCGACAAGAAGAAGGACGAGAAGATCGCCGTGTTCGATCTCGGCGGCGGCACGTTCGACGTGTCCATCCTCGAGATCGGCGACGGCGTGTTCGAGGTTAAGGCCACCAACGGCGACACCCACCTCGGCGGCGACAACTGGGACGACGCCATCATCGGCTGGCTGGTCGAGAGCTTCAAAAAGGAAAACGGCATCGATCTCCGCAAGGACCCGATGGCCCTCCAGCGCCTGAAGGAAGAGGCCGAGAAGGCCAAGATCGCCCTCTCCTCCGCCACCACCTACGATATCAACCTGCCGTTCATCACGGCGGACGCCTCGGGTCCGAAGCACCTCAACCTGCAGCTGACCCGCGCGAAGATGGAGCAGATCTGCGACGCTCTCTTCGAGCGTTGCATCCAGCCCTTCAAGAACTGTCTCAAGGACTCCGGCGTCACCTCCGACAAGATTGACGAGCTCGTGCTCGTCGGCGGCATGACCCGCATGCCGAAGGTCGTCGACATCGCGAAGGGCCTCGGCGGCAAGACCCCACACCAGGGCGTGAATCCCGACGAGGTCGTCGCCGTCGGCGCGGCCATCCAGGGCGGCGTTCTCCGGGGCGACGTCAAGGACGTGCTCCTGCTCGACGTGACGCCGCTCACGCTCGGCATCATGACGGCCGGCGACGTCGCCACGCCGATGATCACGCGCAACACCACCATTCCCTCCAAGAAGACGCAGACCTTCTCCACCTACAGCGACAACCAGCCGGGCGTCGAGATCGTGGTCCTGCAGGGCGAGCGCCCGATGGCCCGCGACAACAAGAACCTCGGCACGTTCAAGCTCGACGGCATCCCGCCGGCACCGCGCGGCGCGCCGCAGATCGAGGTCACCTTCGACATCGACGCCAACGGCATCCTGCACGTCTCCGCCAAGGATCTCGGTACCGGCAAGGAGCAGAAGATCACCATCCAGGGCTCGTCCGGCCTCTCCAAGGAAGAGGTCGAAAAGATGACCAAGGAGGCCGAGCTCAACGCCGCCGAGGACGCCAAGCGCAAGGAAGCCGTCGAGACCAAGAACCAGCTCGACACGACCATCTACCAGCTCGAAAAGACCCTCAAGGACGCGGGCGACAAGCTGCCCGCCGACGTGAAGGCCAAGTTCGAGGCCGCCCTTGCCGACGCCAAGAAGGAGCTTGAGTCCAACAATCCGGCCAGGATGAAGGTCGCGCTCGAGAATCTCTCGAAGGTCGGCGCCGAGCTCTACCAGCAGGCGCAGGCGGCCCAGGCTGCCGCGGGTGCCCAGCAGGGCGCCACGACCACCGAGCCCGGCCCGTCCGCCGAGCCCAAGGCCGCCAAAAAGACCGAGGGCAAGGTCGTCGATGCCGACGTCGAAATCGTCGACGACGAGAAGAAATGACTTTAGTGCGAACCCGTTCCCGCCCGCGGGGCGGGTTCGCCCTTTTTAACCCACCATCCTCAACCCCCAACTACACAAAACCATTATGGCTAAAGTGAACATCAAACCCATCGGTGATCGCGTGCTCGTGCAGCACATCGAGGAAAAAGAACAAGTCCGCGGCGGGATCATCATTCCCGACAGCGCCAAAGAAAAACCACAGGAGGCCAAGGTCATCGCCCTGGGCACCGGCAAGAAGGATGAGAACGGCAAGATCACGCCCTTCGAGGTGAAGGTCGGCGACAAGGTCCTCATCTCCAAATACGGCGGCACCGAAGTTAAGATCGACGACCAGAAGTTCACGCTCGTCCGCGAGGACGACATTCTCGGCGTCATCGGCTAAGGCGATTCCGTCCCTCAACTCTCAACTAAACTCTCTCAACTAGTCTTATATTATGGCAGCCAAACAACTCCTCTTCGACGAGGCCGCTCGTCAGAAAATCCTCCGCGGTGTCGAGATCCTCGCCCGCGCCGTCAAGGTCACCCTCGGGCCCAAGGGCCGGAATGTCGTGATCGACAAGAAATTCGGTTCCCCGACCGTCACCAAGGACGGCGTGACCGTCGCCAAGGAAGTCGAGCTTCCGGACCCCTATGAGAACATGGGCGCCCAGATGGTGAAGGAAGTCGCCTCCAAGACCTCCGACGCCGCCGGCGACGGCACCACCACCGCCACCGTGCTGGCCGAGGCCATCTATCGCGAGGGCCTGAAGAACGTCACCGCCGGCTCGAACCCGATCTACCTCAAGCGCGGCATCGACAAGGCCGTCGAGGCCGCCGTCGCCGAGCTGGCCAAGATCTCCAAGAAGGTCTCCGACCGCGAGGAGATCCGCCAGGTCGCCACCGTCTCCGCCAACTGGGACGAGACGATCGGCAACATCATCGCCGACGCCATGGACAAGGTCGGCAAGGACGGCACCATCACGGTGGAAGAGGCCAAGTCCATCGAGACCACCCTCGACGTCGTCGAGGGCATGCAGTTCGACAAGGGCTACCTGTCGCCCTACTTCGCCACCAACGCGGAGGCCCAGGAGGCCATCCTCGAGGACGCCTACGTGCTCATCCATGAGAAGAAGATCTCCAACCTTCAGGAGTTCCTCCCGCTACTCCAGACTGTCGCCAAGAGCGGCAAGCCCCTCCTCGTCATCGCCGAGGAAGTCGAGGGCGAGGCGCTCGCCGCGCTCGTCGTGAACAAGATCCGCGGCACGATCAACGTGTGCGCCGTCAAGGCCCCCGGCTTCGGCGACCGCCGCAAGGCCATGCTCGAGGACATCGCGGTCCTCACCGGCGGCAAGTGCATCACCGAGGACCTCGGCCTCAAGCTCGAGAACCTCACCACTGCCGACCTCGGCCGCGCCAAGCGCATCGTCGTCGACAAGGAGAACACCACCATCGTCGAGGGCGGCGGCAAGTCGTCCGACATCCAGGGCCGCGTGAAGCAGATCCGCCGCCAGATCGACGAGACCACCAGCGATTACGACCGCGAGAAGCTCCAGGAGCGCCTCGCCAAGCTCGCCGGCGGTGTCGCCGTCATCAACGTCGGTGCCTCCACCGAGGTCGAGATGAAGGAGAAGAAGGCCCGCGTCGAAGACGCGTTGCACGCCACCCGGGCGGCCGTGGAAGAGGGCATTGTCGCCGGCGGCGGCGTCGCGCTCCTCCGCACCGTCAAGGTCATTGACAACCTCAAGCTCGAGGGTGACGAGGCCATCGGCGCGCAGATCGTGCGCCGCGCGGTCGAGCACCCGATTCGCATGCTCTGCGCCAACGCTGGCGTCGAGGGTGCGGTGGTGGTCGGCCAGATCCTGGCCAACAAGGGCAACTACGGCTACAACGTCGCCTCCGGCGAATACGAGGACCTGGTCAAGGCCGGTGTCGTCGACCCCACGAAGGTCACGCGCACCGCGCTGCAGAACTCGTCGTCGATCGCCGGCCTGCTCCTGACCACCGAGTGCATGATCACCGACCTGCCCGAGAAGAAGGAATCTTCCGGCGGTGGCGGCGGCGGCCACGGTGGCGGCGGCATGGGCGGCATGGACTACTAAGGCCGATGACGCCGAGACTCTCCAGTCTCAGCTAACACTTCGAGGCGCTCCCCGAAAAGGGAGCGCCTTTTTATTGGGGAAGACCCATTAACGAGAGCGAATAACAGTCAAAAACGTGCCACTCATCGTCAAAGATCTCTCCACCACTGCTGAACTGAACCAGACGGTTTTCAGGTATCTACGGATTGAAAAATTCCTATCACTTCTCGAAAAACGAGCGGCTTGGTTCTGTAATCTTCAAAAACTTCAGGACGAATTCGAAGGCGTTCCTCCGGATCCGATCTTGTCCCGAATGATGGCACAAGATATGGAGATGAAGGAGTGGTTTCCGGATGAAATGCGGCGAGCGCAATTCGATACAATGACCACTAGGCGCATCGCGGACAGCAAAGCTCTGACTGCGGTGAGTTGCTGGCATTTGAGCGAGATTGAATCGGCTCGGATGTGGCGCGAATACGCCGGGAGAGATGGAGTTGCGATGCGCTCAACTATCAAGGCCCTGTCTGAGGCCTTTGACCAGTTTGAGGATGAGCCGTTTCCGCAATTAGGGCTGGTCAAGTATGTCGATTTTTCAACGTTCGATGGATTAGAAATTCACGAACTCCATCGGGACTTCGCTCTCGATTTTCTAAAGGACAATCGATTTAGCCACGAACAGGAAATTCGCATCACCACATTGAATCTTTGGCGACCAATGGCTGGTGGAATTTATTGGCCAACGCGCTTGAACATGATGATGCAGCAAGTCGTCCTTCCTCCTGATGCGGATACGGCATTTCGGCAGAGAATTCAAACGTTGCTCGACGTTCATCGCTTGAGCTCGGCCATTGTGCGTTCGTCGCTTGCGCCTGACATCTTCTCGATTGGAGGCCTGAAAAAGGGGCAGTTCGCGTAAATTGCTGTGACGGGAGCGGCAGAGGTGGCCTGGGCCTCGCGGGCCGGCAGTGGCAGGGCGGTTGGGGCAACCGCCCCTACCCAAGGTTACCATCCGTGGTTGAAGGCTTGGGTCGGCCGTGGCTTGACCTGCGCGGCATAACGGCTTTATTGCGGCGATATGACGACGCTCTCACCGACCAAGGCCCGGGCCAATCTCACCCATTGGCTGAAGAAAGCCTCCGCGGGCGAGGACATTGGCATCCTGTGCGGGGACAAGGTCATCGCCCTGCGCCCGGTGCGGGTGTTCTCCGTGGATTCGGATTATGCGAAGCGCGAATATGGCGTAACCGAGGCGGAGTTGAAGGCTTTCGTGAAACGGGCAAATGCACAGAACGCGCGTGACCGCAGGGCCGGCCGGATGACGCGCTATACGGGAGATTTTGATGCCGCCATTAGAGATTGATTTCTCACCTCAATTCAGACGTCGGGCCCGTCAGTTGTCAGAGGATCAACGAAAGCAGGCAGCCAGTGCCGCCGATTCGCTGCGCGAAGTGTTTGCCGCCCACATCGGCACAGCGGCCTTGGTGTCCGTCGGTTGGGTGGCAACCTCTATGAGTTCCGCGTAGGTCGTGATTTACGGGTGGTGTTCGAACTTCGCGGCAGTCGGGCCGAATTTGTCACGATCGGCAGCCACGACGACGTGCGGAAATATCTTAGGAATCTGTAGTCGCCTGGCTGGCGTGGAGGGCTTCCTCCCGGTCGACCGCGGCCGAGCAGAAGCTGGGCCCTTGTTGCTCCAAGGACAGGGTTAGAGGTCCCGCCCGGCGACTTCGAAGAAGTGAAAGCAAAGCCGGTCGCGCGGGAGCGAGCCGGCTTGAAGGCGACGGGATGACGCGCGGGCCTAGAACGAGCCGGTGATGCCGGCCGTATACTGGGCGCCGAGGCTGTTCGCGATCTGGAAGTCGCTCCACGCCGGGGCGCCTTGCACCACGCGGTAGCGGGTCTTTTGCGCGTTCGTGACGTTGCGCCCCGAGATAAAGAGCTTGGCCCAGCGGGTCACAGCATACTCGAGGTTGAAATCCACGGTCGTGTAGGGCGGATAGTAGCGGTAGCCGATGATGGCGGGGTTGGTCGCCGAGGCGGCAATGCCATCGCTCTGACGGAAGACGCGGCCGTAATAAATGGCGCCGATGTTGGCGCCGAGTTTGCCGCGCTGGTAGCCGGCGTTGGCCTTGAACTGCTTCTCGTAGAAATTCTGGAAGTCCGTGCCGACGTTGCCGGGGCCGCCGTGAAGATAGCCGAATTTCGCCAGGTGGCTGACATTGGCGCTGCCGGTGAAAGTGAGACCGCGGAGGAAGCCCGGCAGCCAGGCGTCGAGCGGCTGGCGCATTTCGGCTTCGAGGCCCGAGATCTCGCCGTCGCCCTGGTTGACCCAGGTGGCGGACTGGAAATTGAGATACGACGGATCCAGATCCAACTCGGCCAGTTTCGCGGGGGTGTCGAGCAGGATGGTCTGCTGGACCTGCACATCCTTGATTTCCTTGAGGTAGCCGCCGATGCTCATGACGCCGCCCTGCGCGCTGTAATATTCGAGGTGCGCCTCGTAGTTGTCCGCGGTCCAGGGCTTCAGATTGGGGTTGGAGCGATTCACCGTGCCGAGGGCGATGCCGGAGAACGGACCGGACGTGACCGGATTGAGGTCGATCGTGGAGGTGCCGGAGGGGATGATCGAGCGCGTGAAGCGGTTGTCGGCCTTGGTCCCCGCGTAGCCGATGCGGAGGATGAGGTTCTCCCGGAGGTTGTAGTTGGCCTCGAAACTGGGGAAATAGCCGTCGTTGGCACCGTGGCCGCTTCCGCCCTTGCGGACATAGCGCGCCATGTTGCCGGCGAGGGTGCCGTCAACCAGGCCGAGGTTGGTGACGTAGCGCGAACCATGATCGAGCGCGAAGAGGCCCGAAGCCGCGGCCTTCTCGTAGCGCACCCCGCCGATGTAGCTGAGGCGGTTGTCGAGCAGCGTGCCGGTGAACTCGATCCACGGGGCCGTCTTTTTCTCCAGGATCTCGTAGGGCTCCTGGTTCGAAAGCTTGTAAGACTCGGCGTCGCGGTAGACGAACCAGTCGGGGTGGGCGACGTAGAGGTTGTAGAGCTGCCGCATGCTGAGGCGCGGCACGGCGGGAAAGTTGTAGTAGGCATCGCGCCGGGGAGCGACGTTGACGGCGGCGATCTGGGCCGCGTTGTCATCCGCCGTGCCGGCGATATGGTCGGCCCCGACGAAGGTCCAAAGTTTCGCGTCGTATTGCTGCACATTGCGATACTGCTCGTCGTAGTCGAAACCGACCCGCACGTTGAAGGGGTTTCGCCCGAGCGTGAAGCTGCGCTTGGCCCAGAAGCGCAGGGCGCCGATGCTCTCGTGGGAAGAGCCGGGGCGCGAAACGGCGCCGCCGATATATGAATTCTTCAGATCCTGCCAGTTGATCGGGGCGCCGACCGCGGTGTCGCCGGTCGTGTAGGTGTAGGCGTTGATCGTCTGGGCGTTGGTGAAATCGCGGTTGAGCAGGTTGACCGTGATTTTTTGGGGATTGGCGGTGCCGGACCCGATGCCGGTGTTGGGCAGGGTGCTGCCGCTGAGGGTGGTGCTCCCGAAGAACCCGTCGGCGGTGTCGCGGAGGACATGTTTGGAGGTCGAATACGAGCCGGCGGCGCTGAGCGTCCAGTCCCCGTGGCGCCACTCGGCGGAGAGGACGTTGGCGAGGGTGTTCTTGATGCCGTTGCGCCAGGCCTCGCGCAGGTCATACACATAGTTGCCGGCGCCGAGGACGCCGTAAACCGAGTGCTGGTCGTTGGTGCCCGGCTGGCCGAGGGGGGTGTTGAGCACGGCGTCGGTGACACTGGACGAAGGGCCGCCCGTGTTCCAGTTGACGCGGACATCGTCGCCGGCGCGCTCCTGGTAGCGGCCGCCGCTGAGGGAGTAGGAAAGCTTGAGTTCGCTCGTCGGGCGCCAGTCAAACTTCACCGAGGCACTGTCGGTGATGTCCTGCTTCGGGTTGTCGTGCAGACCCTCCGTGCGGAACTGCGGGTTGTAGACGCTGGCGGTCGTGAGCGGCAGGCCGGCGGCGACGCGGGCCTGGGCGGCGGCGGCCTGGTCGGCATTGCCGAAGTTCACCGTCGGGAAGGACCAATGCACCTGGGAGAGCGAATCGTTGTGGTTCACTGTGATGGCATAGCCGAAGGTCTTCGAGACCGGGTCGGTCCAGGTGAGCTTGAGGTTGGGCCGCCAACCGACGATCTTTGTATCGCGCGGGCCGTCGCGTTCACTCAGGCCGAACGTTTCAAAGTCGGACGAAAAGAGGGCGTTGTAGGTGAAGACGCTTTTGTTGTATTCAAAGGCGGTGCGGCGGATGAGGTTGATCGAACCGCCCAGGGCGTTGGCACTGTCCTCGGGCGTTCGGAGTTTACGAATTTCGACCCGGGCGATGTCGGCCGAGGAGGAACCCAACATCTCGAAATTGCGGTCGCGCGAGCTGGTGCCCAGCGTGGTGGTGGAGGCGGAGGCCTGCGGCATGCCGTCAAAGCGGATCTCCGTGTTGACCGCATCGAGACCGCGGACACTGACGCCGACGATGTTGTTGGCGAAGTATTCCACGCTGACGCCCGGCAGCCATTTCATGAGCTCGCCGGGGTTGGCGTCGGGGATGGTGCCGAACTGGTCGGCGGAGACCACGCTCTTCTGGCCGAGCGCGATGCGCTGCTCGTTGACCGCGATGGCGGCGGCGTTGGTCTCCTTGGTGGCCTGCACGACGTATTTGTCGAGCTTCATGGTGTCAGCGTCCCGGCCGTAGCGGGCCACGCTGGTGAGCTTGAAATCGGCGGTCTGCGTCCCGCCGGCGGTAACCGTGACCTTGATCTCCTGTTCGTCCAGGCCGGTGAAGAACACCCGCAGGCCGACATCGCCGGCCGGGACGCCGGCGAGGCGATAGTAACCCGCCTCGTCGGTCAGGGCCACCGCGTTGGTGCCCCGCACGGAGACCCGGGCGTTGTTCAGGTTGTCGCCGGTGACAGCATTCTGGACCCGGCCTTCGATCACGCCGGTGCCGGCGGCTTGGGCGGGCAGATGGGGGGCCGCCAGCAGGGTGGCAACGAGGGTGATCAACAGGCGGTAACAAAGCGGACCCGGGAGGGCGCGAGACAGGCGTTTGCTTGAACAGTTAAGCAAACCAACGCACAAGGCTGGCTCAGTCATGTCAGGTGGGTGGGGGGTTTCCGGTTACGATTATAACCGGGTGTGGAAGAAAGCGGATACTTCAGTCTCAGCCCGGGGCGGCCGACACAAACGGACCGTTGCTTTTGCCGTTAAGCCAGCCGGGCAGGAGGTGAAAAGGACTCGGCAACACGCGGGATGATCGCAAGTCTCCCGGCTCATGCCCGACCGCTATCACGCCACGGAACTCGGAGCGTTTGCCTGCGCCTTGCTCGTGCGCGCCGGACTGGACAAGGACAAGGCGACCATAGTCGCGGATATTCTCCTCGAGGGAGACTTGCTGGGACACAACACCCACGGGCTGGCGCTGCTCGCCGGCTACCTTGCCGATCTTGAGAAAGGTGTCATGACCAAGACCGGCGAACCGCGCGTCATCGCGGATTTTCCCGCGGCCGTCACCTGGGACGGCAACCGCCTGCCCGGTCCGTGGCTCGTGACTCGAGCGTTGGATGTCGCGGTTCCCCGGGCCCGGCAGAACGGCACGTGCACCGTGGTCATCCGCCGCAGCCATCATATCGCCTGCCTCGCCGCCTACCTGCAACGCGTGGCCGAACAGGGCCTGATGGTCATCCTGACTTGCTCCGACCCGGCGGCGAAAGGCGTGGCGCCGCATGGCGGGCGCCGTGCCGTGATGACGCCGAACCCGCTCGCCGCCGCGTGGCCGACCGAGGGCGAGCCGGTCATGCTGGATGTCTCGATGGGCATCACGACCAATGCGATGACGCGCCGGGCGGCGAACGAGGGCCGCAAGCTTTCCGGGCAGTGGTTTGTCGATGGCGCGGGCCATCCGACCAACGATCCCGCCGCCGTGTTCGCAACTCCTCCCGGCGCCATCATGCCGATGGGCGGAGCCGACCACGGCCACAAGGGCTACGCCCTCGGCTTGCTCGTCGAGGCGCTGACCGGCGGGCTGGCCGGCTTCGGTCGCGCCGACCGGCCCGAGGGTTGGATGGCGAATGTCTTTCTCCAGGTGATCAATCCGGCCCTGTTCGGCGGCCGGGAGGATTTCGTGCGCCAGACGGAGCACGTAGTGGCCGCGTGCCGGGCCACCCCGCCGCGCCCGGGTTTCGAGCGCGTGCGCCTGCCGGGCGAGTCCGGCTTGCGGCGTCGCGCCGAACAGCTGGCGCAGGGCGTCGAACTTTATCCCACCATCATGCCGGCGCTCGCGCCTTGGGCGCAAAAGCTCGGGGTCCAGTCGCCGGCCGGGGGCTGAGATCGGCTCAACTGTCCTGCCGCGGGCGGCCGACGTAGCCGAGGCCCATTTGCGCCATGTGCCGCTGCAGGTTGATCTTGTGGCGGGCCCAGGTTCGCACGGTGCGCTTGGTGTCGATCAGGGTCAGCTCGCCGCATTGGGCCAGCGTGTGGCAGCCGTCCTGGTGGGTGGGGGAAAAGAGATCGCCGGTGAGCTCGGGGCCCAGCCGCTCGATGGCGATGTGCTCCGGCGTCAGCGTCGTGAACCGGAGCAGGCGCAAGGATCCGCCATAGGTCCGGCCGCAGTCCTGCACCGGCAGGATGACGCCGCCGTCGCGGGTGAAGAAGGGCGTGCCGCCCGGGCGGGCTCCGCGCCGATCCTGGCGCACGGGGTTTTGCGGGTGCAATTGCCAGGGGCCCGTCAGCTTGTCCGCATAGGCGACATGCAATTCGCGCTGATCCCGGGCCTGCGGGCCGACCACGGTGAAGAACATCCACCAGCGGCCCTCGTGGTGCAGCACGGAGGCCTCGGCGCCGGGGATGCCCGCCAGCAGGGCGGTCTCCCGCACCCATTGGCGCGGAAAATCCCGGGCGCGGTAAAGCGCGATCTCGCCCGCCCGCTGGCTCTCGGGGATCATGAAGACCTCGCCGTCATGCTCGATGATGTAGGGATAGGAGAGGTGAAACGGACGACTGAGCACCGTGGCCTTGCCGCGCCAGGCGAGATCCGGGCCGAATTCGTGGTGCTCGATCGCCGCGTGCTTGGTGCGGTAATCGAAGGCCTCGACAAACACATGGGTGGCGCCGTTGCGTTGCAGGCCGAACGGGTCGGCGAGGTAACGCCACGGTCCGGGGTCGGGCAACCAGGTGACTTTTCCGCTGATCCCGGCGGGGGCGGGCGATTGCAGGAACGCAGTGATCGGAGCCTGCACGATTCCGGCCTGCCAGAAATCGCTGGAAGGCGGACGGATCATGCACCCGCCGGAGCGGTGGTCCAGGTCCGGGAGGCGGCCTGCGGTTGCGCTTCGATCACCGTGCGGTAAAAATCCATGACGTTGGCTACGCGCACCGTGGGATCAAAGACGCTGAGATCGTAGGTCTGGCGGGGCAGCGCGCCGGCTTGGAAACGTTCGGCGGCGGCCGACAGTTCCGCGCTCAGCGCGGTGATGGAGCCCGGCTCGACCAGCGCGACCGGTTGGTTGCGGAGGAACTCGGCGGGACCCTCGGCGGCGGTGGCCACAATCGGCACCCCGGCGCCCATGGCTTCGACGATCGCGAGGCCGAATGATTCCTCCCGCGAGGGGGAAACAAAAAGATCGATCTCGCGCAGGCAGTCATGCACCTCGGCACAGTAACCCGGCAGGTGGATCCGGGGGTCACCGGCGCGCAGTGTTTCCAATTCCGCCCGCTGGGGACCCTCGCCGAGAATCACGAGGGCGGCGTGCGCCGGGGCCGCGGCCCGGAAAGCGGAGATGAGCACATCCATGCCTTTGCTGGGATGCAGCCGGCCGACGGCACCGACCAGGAAGGTGCCGGCACTCAGGCCGAGCTTTTCCCGGAAGCCAGGAGCCGACAAGGCGGTGCCGCGCTCCGGCAACCAGTTGGGAATGGTCCGGGCCAGGCCGCGATAGCCGGTCAGGCGGCCGCCTTGCGCGCCGTTGACGCAGATCAGCCCGCCGAGCCGGGAATGCTGGCGAGGCTTGTAGCCCACATGCAGGGTGGCCACCGTATGGAACCGGGCCGGCAGGCGGCCGAGCGCCTTGCACGCGGCGCTCAGATGACCGTGGCAGACTTCGGGCTGGAGGCGCATCACCAACCGGCGCAGGCGCAGGCCCCGGAAGAAGAGGCCGAAACCATGAAAAGTGACACCCGGCGCCAGCGCTGCCGCCAAGGGTGAGCGGCTCATGCCCGCCACATGCACCTCATGACCCAGCGCGGCCTGGCGGTTCGCAAGATCAAGACAGTAACGCTCGGAGCCGGCGATGCGGGACGAAAAAACCACATGCAGGATGCGCCTTTGGGGCTGGGTTTCCGACAACGGATGGGCGGAATCGTAGCGGGGAGGAGGAGGCACTGCGGGAAAGGGAAGAAGGATGATTTGAAGCCCCGCTTTACCATCTGGGTTACAATCGGGGAGCCGCATGGAGAGCGGCTTGCACACTTTACTCCTTTTCCGGGGTAATTGCTGCGGGGTAGCACCCGTTTCCAGTATAGGACGCCGCCCTACTGGAGCAGGCGGCGGATCACTGCCGGCTGGCCGCCCAACGCACGGCCTCGCGCATCAGTTCGCTGGCGTTGGCCAGGCCGAGCTTGTCCTTGATCCGGGCACTGTAGGCCTGCACCGTCTTCATGCTTAAACCCATCTCCGTGGCAATCTTACGGGTGGCCTGACCTTCGCCCAAGCGGCGAAATACCTCCATCTCGCGGTCGCTCAGCTGTTCGACCACGCCGACCGGCTGGTCGGATGTGTGCCCAACCATGCGGGCCGTAAGAAGAGCGAGAGTCTCAGGGCGGGCATAGATCTGGCCAGCCAGCACGGCGCGGATGGCCTCCATGATGCCGCTGGTCGAGTCGCGCTTGGTCACGTAGCCGCGCGCCCCGGCGCGGAAGGCCCGTTCCACGAAATAGATCTCCTCATGCATGGACAGCACCACGACCTGCGTGGTGGGGCTCTGGAGGCGCAGATCCTTGATGAGATCGAGCCCGGAGCCGCTTTTCAACGAAAGGTCCACGATCGCGAGTTCGGCCTTCAGCGCCATGATACCGGAGAGGGCGGTGGCGGCGGAATCGGCCTGGCCGACGATCTCGAATTCCGGCTCCTGCCGGAACAGGGCCAGCAGCCATTCGCGGACCAGAGTGTGGTCATCGACCAGGAAGATGCGTTTCCGGCTTTCGCTCATGTGGTGATATCGGGCAATGCGGCGCGGCCGCACTTTCGGATCAGAAACGCGCAGTTTGCTTCGATGGACCCGGGCTGCAACAGCATTTGCATTTTCCCCCCAATCGCCCGCCAGCCCGCTGCCGCCCGCGGGCTTTAATCTTGCCTCGACGGGGCCCTCGGTTGGCTTAGGGCGGATGTCAGCCCCGCAGATCCCCAGTTCCAGGGTCAGGCCGTGCCAGGCCGGGGCTTGGCGCCGCGCATGGCTGCTGGCGGTCGGATTGTGGGCCTGCGCCGGCCCGCTCAGCGGGCAGCTCAAGCCAACGCTGCCCGCGCCGAGCGAACTCAAGAAGCTGAGCGTCGAGGAGCTCATGGACATCGAGGTGAGTTCGGTTTCCAAGCATCCGGAAAAACTTTTCGAGGCGGCCTCGGCCATCCAGGTCATCACCGCGGATGATGTCCGGCGCGCCGGGGCCCGCAGCCTGCCCGAGGCGCTGCGCCTGGCCTCGAACCTCGAGGTCGCACAGATCGATTCGCGCCAGTGGGCGATCACGGCGCGCGGATTCAACAACGTTTTCGCCGACAAGATGCTCGTGCTGATCGACGGTCGCACCGTCTACACGCCGCTCTACGCCGGCGTCTACTGGGACGTGCAGAGCACGTTGATGGAGGACCTCGACCGCATCGAGGTCATCAGCGGGCCGGGCGCCACCCAGTGGGGTGCCAATGCCGTGAACGGGGTGATCAACATCACGACCAAGAGCGCCAAGGACACCCAGGGCGGTCTGCTCACGACCGGCGCCGGCGATTTCCTGCACGGTGACGGCGCGGTGCGATATGGCGGCAGGCTGGCGCCGAACGTGTATTACCGGGTTTATGGCAAGCTGCTCGAGCAAGGCGATTCGCGCCAGCTCAACGGCCAGCCCGGCAACGACGAGTGGCGCCTGCGGCAGGGCGGCCTCCGCGTGGATTGGGAAAGCGCCGCCGACACCACGTTCACCCTGCAGGGCGATGCCTACGACGGAAGGTTCGGCCGGACGGGACCCGATGACATCGGCGCCTGGGGGCGCAACCTGCTGGGTCGCTGGTCACGCACGCTGGCGGAGAACTCCGACCTGCGCTTCCAAGTTTATTACGACCACACCTCCCGCATCATTCCGGCATCCTTCACCCAGACCCTCGACACCTATGATTTTGATTTCCAACACCGGTTTCCGCTGGGTCGACGCCATGATATCACCTGGGGCGCCGGCTACCGGGTGGTCGAAGACGGCGTCATCAACACCCCCGCCAATGCCTTTCTGCCGCCCCAGGTCACCCGGCAGATGTTCAGCACCTTTGTCCAGGACAGCATCTCGCTGGACGATGACCGCTTGCATCTCACGCTCGGGACGAAGCTCGAGCACAACGATTACACGGGCTTCGAGCTGGAACCGAGCATCCGGGCGGCCTGGACACCCGCGAAGAACCGGACCCTTTGGGCGGCCGTCTCGCGGGCCGTGCGCACCCCCTCGCGAATCGATCGTGATCTCTTCTCCCCCGCTACGCCACCGTATCGCGTCTCCGGCGGCCCCAGCGTCGTCTCGGAAAAGCTCGTGGCGTGGGAACTCGGCTATCGTCAGGCGCTCACCGACCGCCTCGCGCTGGCGCTGGCCACATTCTACAACGACTACAATGACCTGCGCAGCCTCGAGCCGCTGAATCCGCCCGCCGCGTTCCCCATCGCGCGCAACAGCGGCCTGCGCGGCCACTCCTCCGGCGCGGAGCTGACCATGGAGTGGCGCGTGACGGATACCTGGCGATTGCATGCCGGTTACACCGAACTGCGCGTCCACACCGAAAGGCAGCCGGGCAACACCGACCTCACCAGTGATCGGAACATCGCCCGCGATCCGAACCGCCAGCTGACGCTGCGTTCCCAGTTCGATCTGTCCTCCCGGTGGGAGTTCGATTCCACCGCCCGTTACGTCGGGCCCATTAACAACCAGGTCGTGCCCGGCTACACGGAGCTGGACCTGCGCCTCGGCTGGCACCCCACGTCCGACTGGGCGTTCTCCCTTGCCGGCCAGAACCTCCTGCACGCGCAGCACGCGGAGTTCAACGTCCAGGGTGGGCGCCGCGAGATCGCCCGCAGTGTTTACGGCCAGGTCACATGGAGTTTCTGAGGGGCATCATCTCGGTTCTCCTGCGCCGGCGGTTCGTGCGGCCCGGGGCGGTGTGGCTGCTTGGCGCCGTCCTGCTCACGGGCGCCGCCGCGCAGACTCCGCCCCCGCCGCTGACCGCCGAATACCAGGTCAAGGCGGTCTTCCTGTTCAATTTTGCGCAGTTCGTCGACTGGCCCGCCGCGGCCTTCGAGAACGATCAGGCCCCCATTGTCATCGGCGTGTTGGGGGAGGATCCTTTCGGCTCCTACCTCGATGAGGTGGTGCAAAGCGAAAAGATCGGCGACCGGGCGCTGGTCGTCCGGCGCTACCGCCGCGTGGAGGAAGCCCTCGGTTGTCACATCCTCTTTATCGGCCGCTCGAACGCCGCCCAGCTCGACCGGGTGCTGGCCCGCCTGCAGGGCACGAGCGTGCTGACCGTCGGGGATCTGGACAATTTCTGCCTGCGGGGCGGGATGGTGCGATTCGTCACGGAAAAGGGCAAAATCCACCTGCGCATCAATATGGATGTCGCCAAGGCGGGCGGCCTCACGATCAGCTCCAAGCTGCTGCGGTGGGCGACGATCGTCACAACGGGAAAGGACTGACATGCAATTTCAGAACGTCCCGATCCAGCGGAAGCTGATGGTGCTCATGCTCGGCACCAGCATGCTGGTGCTCGTGCTCACCTGCACCGCGTTCCTGGGTTACGATGTCTATGCCTTCCGTCAGACGTCGATGCGCCAGCTCTCGACCCTCGGTGACTTTGTCGCCACGAACAGCACCGCGGTGCTGGCCTTCGACAACGCCGACGACGCGACGGAGATCCTGGGCGCGCTCAAGGCCGAGCGCCACATCACCGCGGCGGCGCTCTATGACAAAAGCGGCCGGCTTTTCGCCCGTTATCCCGCCGACCGGCCGGATGCGGAGTTTCCCGCCACGCCCCAGGCCGACGGCTACCACTTTGCCGGGGGATATCTTACCGGGTTCACGCCGGTGGTGCAGGTCAGGGGTAGCCAGCGCCTCGGCACGCTCTACCTCAAGTCTGGCTTGGAGGAGATGTATGCCCGGTTGCGGCTTTACGGCAGCATCGCCGTCCTGATTGCCGTGGTGCTCTCGCTGCTGGCCTATGGGCTCTCGCGCAAGCTCCAGCAGCAAATCTCCCGTCCCATTCTCGCGCTCGCCGAGACAGCCAAGGCGGTGTCGAACCAGCGCGACTACTCCGTGCGCGCGCTCAAGCTGGGCGAGGACGAACTGGGCCTGCTGACCGAGGCTTTCAACCATATGCTGGAACAGATCCAGCAGCAGAATCTCGCGTTGCAGCGCGCCTATGACGAGTTGGAGGCCCGCGTGCGCGACCGCACGGCCGAGCTGGCCGCCGCCAACAAGGAACTCGAGGCCTTTGCCTCGTCGGTTTCGCATGACTTGCGGACGCCGTTGCGGGCGATCAACGGGCTCGCGGAAATCCTGCTGAAAAACCCTCCCGGCGAGCTGACGGCGGAAGCCCGGCGTTGCATCACGCTGATCCACCGGGGCTCCAGCGAAATGGATCAGTTGATCGACAGTATCATGGCTTTTTCCCGCCTGAGTCACGAGGCGCCGGCGCGCCAGGAGATCGACCTGACGGCCCTGAGCCACGACGTGTTTCGCGATCTGGTGGGGGGGAAGCCGGATCAGCGCGTGGCGTTCCGGGTCCAGCCGCTGGGCACGGTCAGTGCCGATCCGACCTTGCTGCGCCAAGTGCTGGTCAATCTGCTGGCCAACGCGCTCAAGTTCACCCGGAAGGCCAATCGGGCGGTCATTGAGGTGGGCCTGGTGCGGTCCGACGACGACGGCCCCGTTTATTTCGTGAAGGACAACGGAGTCGGCTTCGACATGGAGCAGGCCGACCGCCTTTTTGTGATGTTCCAACGGCTCTCTCATCAGGGGGAGTTCGAGGGCACCGGGGTCGGACTGGCGATGGTGCGGCGCATCATCGAGCGTCACGGCGGGGAGGTCTGGGCCGAGGCGGAGCCGGGGGCGGGGGCCACCTTTTTCTTCACCCTGCCCAGGTAGGCCGCCTGGAGCCGCCCGCGCCCGACGGGACGCGGGTTTGCACTTCACATCGTTGCGCCCCCGGTGTTCCTTGGCCGGATGGAAGTCATCTTCATGGGCACGGGCACGTCGCAGGGTGTCCCGATGATCGCGTGCCACTGCGCGGTCTGCACCTCGAGCGACCCGCGCAACCAGCGCACGCGGGCAAGCATCCACGTCGTGATGGACGGCCTGCACATCCAGGTGGATGCCGCGCCGGAGTTCCGGCTGCAATGCCTGCGGGAGCAGGTCGAGCAACTCGACGTCTTCATCCTCACGCACGGGCACAACGACCACATCACCGGCATGGACGACCTGCGGCGCTTCTGCGACCTGCATGGCGGCACGGCGCTGACGGTCTATTCGACGAACGAAGGCATGAGCCGGGTGTTGGCGATGTTTCCGTATGCCATCGCCGAACGGCCGGTGGCGAAGGGTTACGCGGCGTTCAAGCTCGTCGACATGCCGCCCGTACTGGAATTCCCGCAGGGCACGATTCATTCCACGCTGCTGCCGCACGGCGGCATCAACACCCTCGGGCTGGTCTTCCGGGAAAAATCGTCGGGCAGGAAGTTCGCCTATTACTCCGATTGCAAACGCATCCCGCGCGAGGCGGTGGCGCTGGCCACCGGGGCCGAGGTGGTCGTGCTCGATGGCCTGAGGGTGGAGCCGCACCCGACGCACATGAACATCGAGGAAGCCTGCGCGGCGGCGGCGGAGATCGGCGCCCCGACGACCTATCTCACCCACCTGACCCACGGGGTTGAGCACGAAACTTGGAACCAGAAGCTGCCGGCAGGTATCCAACTGGCCCACGACGGCCTAAGACTGACGCTCTAGGCCTTGTGTCATAGAACATTCTAAAAGAAGCAAATAGCTCTTGCCTTAATCCCCACTAAAATAATGTAGATTGAAGCACTAGCCTATGAAGCTCTCCAAGCGCGGCGAATACGCCCTCCGATCCCTGATCAACCTTGGCATCGCCGCCAAGGTGGGCCGGTCGCTGGTGCGCGTGACGGAGCTCGCCAAAGCCGAGGACCTGCCGATCAAGTTTCTTGAGCAGGTGATGCAGCAGCTGCGCGAGGCCGGTTTTGTCGAGAGTGTGCGCGGCAAGCATGGCGGCTACCGCCTCGCCAAGGCTTCCAGCCAGATTCACATCGGTCAGATCGTGCGCCTGATTGACGGCCCGCTGGCTCCGATTGGCTGCGTCAGCCAGACGGCCTACGCGCCGTGCAACTGCCCGGACGAGGCCCACTGCGGCTTGCGGATGCTGATGCTCGATGTGCGCAACGCCATCGCCGCCATCCTTGACCGCTACACGCTGGCGGACGTCGTCGAGGTCACCACCCGCAAGATGGTGACCAGCGGGCGGCCTTTGCCTTACAGCACGCCGGCGGCGGCGCCGGCCGCCCGGTTAAGGTCCAAGGGCCGTGGCCGCCGGCCGCGCGCCAACACCAGCCCCACCGAGGGCGTCATTCATCAGCTGCTCGGAGACTACGCCATATGAGCGAATCCAGCCTTCACCCCAAATCCGGCGAACAGCCCGAGTGGCTGCGTGTCGTCCAGGAAAAGGTCGAATCGCTCCGCTACGGCGTCGTGCAGCTCGTCGTCCACGACGGCCGCGTCACTCAGATCGAGCGCACCGAAAAGACGCGCCTGGTCGCCGGCAGCCGCGAGGGCGCCGCCCACTGATTTAACCTGCCTACCGCCACCCGCGCAGGCCCCACCACGATCAACCCCAACCATCCACTGACCCGACCACGGGAAGTTCCCATGAAAACCGACCAGACCTGCTCCCATGAGGAACTCCGCCTTCCGCCCTCTCGCGCCCGCGCTCGCCGCGCTGCTGGCGCTTTCACCCGCCCTCAGGGCTGACGAACTCGCGCAACTCCGCGAACAAATCCACGCCCTCGAACACAAACTGCTCGTGCTCGAACGAAAACAGGAAATCCAGGACGAACGCATCGCCGTCACCGACAAGGGCGTCACGCTCGCGTCGGCCGATGCCGCCAACTCGCTCAAGCTGCGCGGGCTGGTCCAGCTCGACCACCGGCTGTTCCTCAACGACGGCGGTATCGTGAACAACGGCTTTGTGCTGCGCCGCGCCCGGCTCATCGCCGAGGCCCAGTTCGCGAAAACCTTCACCTTCCAGATTGTGCCCGAATTCGGCGGCAGCAGCGTCAGCCTTGTCGACGCCAACGTGGGCATCGCCGTCAGCCCGGCGCTCCAGTTCAAGCTCGGCCGTCTCAAGTCCCCCGTGGGCTACGAGCTGCTGCAATCCGACTCGTGGACGTTCTTCAACGAGCGCTCCATCGTCACCAACCTCGTTCCCAACCGCGACCTCGGCATCACCGCCGGTGGCGACGTGCTGGACGGCCGTTTGAGCTATACCGTGGGCGTCTTCAACGGCGTGGCCGACGGCGCCAGCTCGACCAACAGCGACTTCGACAACGAGAAGGACTTCGTCGGACGTGTCTTCGCCTCGCCGTTCAGGAATGCGCTCGGCTCGCCGCTCCAAGGCCTCTCCTTCGGTCTCGCCGGCAGCTACGGCCGCCAGAAGACCGCGGCGGGTCGCACCAGCGGTTACCGCACTGACGGCCAGCAGACCTTCTTCTCCTATCTGACAACCACCGTCGCCGACGGTCCGAGCTGGCGCGTCTCGCCGCAGGCCGACTTTCGCAAGGGTCCGCTGGGCCTCATCGGCGAATACGTGCTCTCTACGGTCAATGTCCGCCCGAGTGCGACCGGCCCCAAGGCCGGGCTGCAGAACCGGGGTTGGCAGATCGCCGGCGGCTACGTGCTGACGGGGGAGGACTCGTCTTACAACGGCGTCGTGCCACGCACCAACTTCGACCCTGCCGCCGGCACCTGGGGAGCCTTCGAAGTCACCGGCCGCTACGCCAACGTGCGGATCGATGACGCGGCCTTCCCGATTTACGCTTCCGCCTCGGCCAGCGCCAGCGAGGCCACCTCGTTCGGCCTCGGCTTGAACTGGTATCTCGGCAAGGCCGTTGTCTTCAAACTCGACTATTACCAGACGAACTTCGGCTTCGCCGCGGGCGCGCCCGCCGTGTCGGCCACGCCGGCTCTCCGGCAGGACGAGAAGTCCATCATCACCCGCTTCCAACTTTCCTTCTGATCCTGTCATGAAACGCTTTTTCTTCCTCTTCCTTTTCGCCGCCAGCATCCCTTTGGTTCGCGCGGAGAAGGTCACGCTGCGCGTCGGCTATTTTCCCAACATCACCCACGCCCAGGGCGTGATCGGCAGCCATTCCACCCGGGAGAAACACGGCTGGTTCGAGCAGCGCCTCGGCCCGGATGTCACCATCCAATGGTATCCCTTCAACGCCGGCCCAAGCGCCATGGAGGCGATCTTCGCCGGCTCCATCGACCTGACTTACGTCGGCCCCAACCCCGCGCTGAACGCCTACATTCGTTCACAGGGCGACGAGATCCGGGTGCTGGCCGGCGCCGCCCTCGGCGGAGCCGCGTTGGTGGTGCCAGGCGACGGTCGCATCACACAGCCAGGCCAGTTCAAGGGCCTGCGCCTCGGCACGCCGCAACTGGGTAACACGCAGGATGTCGCCGCGCGCGCCTGGCTGAAGCAGCAGGGCTACAAGACCACCTTGACCGGCGGCGACGTGCTCGTGCTGCCCACTGCCAATCCCGATCAGCTGGCGCTCTTCCAGCAGGGCAAACTCGACGCCGTCTGGACCGTGGAACCCTGGGTGTCGCGGTTGGAACTGGAGGCCAATGGTCGGATTTTCCTGGAGCAAAAGGACGCCGTTACGACGGTGCTGGTCGGCAGCGTGAAATTCCTGCAGGCGCATCCGGACCTGGTGGCAAAGTTCACGGCGGCGCACCGGGAACTCACCGCCTGGCTGAACGAGCATCCGGACGAGGCGAGGGCGCAGGTGCGCGCCGGCCTGAGCGCCGAAATGAAGCGTGAGATGTCCGCGGCGATCGTGACAAGCGCCTGGGGCCGGCTGAAGTTTTCCGACCAGGTGACACAGAAGCAGTTTGAGGCCTTGGTCACGGAGGCGCAAAGTGTCGGCTTCCTGCGCAACGTCATTTCCCTCGATCGAATGTTTTCCGGCCAGCCATGACCCTTGCCACCGAGCTCTCCGCCGCGCCCTCGGCGCACCTTGCCATCGACAAGGTCACGAAATGGTTCGAGACCTCGCGCGGTCGCGTGCAGGCGCTGGACGAGGTCAGCCTCCAGGTGGCGGAAGGGGAGTTCGTATGTCTGGTCGGGCCCAGCGGCTGCGGCAAATCCACCCTGCTGAACATGATCGCCGGCCTGGAGATGCCGGGGCAGGGCAGCGTCGAGGCCGGCGGCCAGCCCATCAAGGGGCCGAGCCGCGAGCGCATGATGATGTTCCAGGAGTCGGCGCTCTTCCCGTGGCTCAACGCCTACGGCAACGTGATGTTCAGCCTGAAGCGCAAGCCCGGGCTCACCGACCGCGAGCGCCGCGAGGTGGCGGAATACTACCTCAAGCTGGTCGGGCTGGAAAAGTTCATGCACGCCAACATCCACGAGTTGTCCGGCGGCATGAAGCAGCGCGTGGCCCTCGCCCGGGCCCTCGCCCCCAATCCCCGCGTCCTGCTGATGGACGAGCCCTTCGCCGCGCTCGATGCCATGACGCGCGAGCAGCTTTACGGCGATCTCCAGCGCATCTGGACCCAACGGCATGTCACCATCGTGTTCGTCACGCACAATGTGCGCGAGGCCGTGTGCCTCGGCGACCGGGTGGTGCTGTTCTCGCCGCATCCCGGGCGCATCCGCGAGGAGTTCAAGGTCACCCTGGCGCGGCCGCGCGACATCAACAGCGTCGAGGTGGCGGGCTACGCCACGCGCATCACCCGGGCCCTCAAGGACCACCTGGAGCACGGAGCCGGCATCTGATGAAGCGCTTCCTCACCGCCACGGTTTTCTTCCTGTTGCTGATCGCCGCGTGGCACTGGGTCTATGTGCGGCGCTTCTGGTCGCCGGTGCTGGTGCCCTCGCCGGAAAGCGTGGGCCGCTACCTGTGGGAGATCGCCCTCGACGGCTCGCTGTTGGACAGCACGGTCGTCACGATGAAGCGGCTGGTGGCCGGGTATTTCATCGGGTTGCTGGCGGGGTTGCCGCTGGGTTTCCTGACCGCCCGGGTGCAGGCCATGCGCGACACCCTTGGCGTGCTGGCCTTGGGCTTGCAGGGGCTGCCGAGCGTGTGCTGGGTGCCGCTAGCCCTGCTCTGGTTCGGCCAGACGGAGGGCGCGATGCTGTTCGTCGTGGTCATGGGCACGCTGTGGTCGGTCATCCTCGCGACGGAGACCGGCGTGCGGAACGTGAACCCGCTCTATATCCGGGCGGCCCGCACGATGGGTTCGGAGGGCCTGCACACGTGGGTGACGGTGATGCTGCCGGCGTCGCTGCCGTTCATTGTCAGCGGCATGAAGCAGGGCTGGGCTTTTGCCTGGCGGTCGCTCATGGCGGCGGAAATCTATGTGACCATCCTGACCGGGTTCGGCCTCGGGCACCTGCTGCACTACGGTCGCGAGCTGAACGCCATGGAACAGGTCGTTGGCATCATGCTGGTGATCGTGCTGATCGGCCTGCTGGCCGACAAAATCCTCTTTTCCCCCTTTGAGAAATTCCTGCACCGCCGCTGGGGTACCGAGAAGTAAGCATTTATGACAAGCTCGGGGTTGCCTCCCGCGGCGAACGACCTACCTTAACCCAACCTCAACTCAACCCACGACGATCATGGCCAAGATATACAACGACATCACGGAAACCATCGGCAACACCCCCCTCGTGCGGCTCAACCGCACCGCCGCCGCCCACGGCGCCCAGGCGGAAATCCTGCTCAAGCTCGAATTCTTCAACCCCCTGTCGAGCGTCAAGGACCGCATCGGCTTCTCGATGATCGATGACGCCATCAAGTCGGGCAAGATCACCAAGGACAGCGTCATCATCGAGCCGACCAGCGGCAACACGGGCATCGCGCTGGCCTTCGTCGCCGCCGCCAAGGGCCTCAAGCTCATCCTCACCATGCCCGAGACGATGAGCACCGAGCGCCGCAAGCTGCTCAAGATCCTCGGCGCGCGCGTCGTCCTCACCGAGGGGCCCAAGGGCATGAAGGGCGCCATCGCCAAGGCCGAGGAGCTGGCCGCCAAGATCCCGCACAGCATCATCCTCCAGCAGTTCTCCAACCCGGCGAACCCGGCCATCCACCGCAAGACCACCGCCGAGGAGATCTGGCGCGATACCGACGGCAAGGTGGACATCATCGTGTCCGGCATCGGCACCGGCGGCACCATCACCGGCGTCGGCGAGGTGCTGAAGGCGCGCAAGCCCTCGATCAAGATCGTCGCACTCGAGCCCGATGCCTCGCCCATCCTCTCGGGCGGCGCCCCGGGTCCGCACAAGATCCAAGGCATTGGCGCCGGCTTCGTGCCCGCTGTGCTCAACACCAAGATCTACGACGAGGTCATCCGCGTGAAGGAAGCGGACTCCGGTCCGGTCTCGAAGCAGGTCAACCAGCTCGACGGCATCCCGGTCGGCATTTCGTCCGGCGCAGCCGTCTGGGCCGCCATCCAGCTCTCGAAGCGCCCGGAAAACAAGGGCAAGCAGATCGTGGCGATCATCCCGTCCAGCACCGAGCGCTACCTGTCCACCTGGCTCTTCGCCGATGTCAACGTGGAGAGCGATTCGGTGGACGACCTCATCCCGGCCGCGGGCGCCTGAGTCTGATCATCATTAATGTAGGGGCGTCCCTTGTGGACGCCCGCGGGCGCCGACAAGCGGCGCCCCTACAGATTCAAGCCGGGCCTGCGGGTCCGGCTTTTTGTTGTAGGAGCCTGCTTGCAGGCGACCCAGGGCGAGATCCGTTGGCGTGCTTTTCAAATCGCATCCCGGCCACGGGCGTTTGAGTCTGATCATCATTAATGTAGGGGCGTCCCTTGTGGACGCCCACGGGCGCCGACAAGCGGCGCCCCTACAAATTCAAGCTGGGCCCGCGGGTCCGGCTTTTTGTTTGGTAGGGGCGCTTGCCCTCAAGCGCCCGGGCCGTTGAGGGCAACGGCCCCTACCGGTCACGCCCGCACGGCCCAGCGCAGCTTGGCGGAGGAGCTGCGCGGATTCGCCCGGAGTTCCTCCGCCCCGGCGCGAATGACCTCCTCACTCACGGCCGAGTAGATTCCGTCGCGGTGGCCGGCCTTGAAAGCGGCCTTCACGCGGCGATCCTCACCGGAATGGAAGGTCAGGATCGCAACGCGGCCGCCGGGCTTGAGCGTGTAGGGCAGGTTGCGCAGGAAAAGGTCGAGCACGCCGAACTCGTCGTTCACCGCGATCCGCAGCGCCTGGAACACCCGGCGCACCGGCGTATCGTCGGTCTCCTCGCCGCGACCGGGCTCGGGCAGATGGAGGATGTCCCGGATGGCCTCCGCGAGCTGGCGGGTGCGGGTGAAGGGACTGGCCGCCCGGCGAGCCACCAGTTCGCGGGCGAGCAGCCCGGCTTTCGGCTCATCCGAGTTCTCCGTCAGCGCGGCGGCGAGATCGGATTCTTTCACCCGGGCCAGCCATTCGGCCGCGGACGGCGGGCGCGAGGGATTCAGGCGCAAGTCCAGCGGACCGTCGGCCTTGAAGGTGAAGCCGCGCACCGGATCGTCGATCTGCATCGAGGACACTCCGAGGTCGGCGAGGATTACATCCACGCCGGTCAGGCCCAGACCGGTGAGAACCTTGGGCAAGCCGGCGAAATTGCCGCGGATCGGCGCGAAGACATCTTCGCCCCAACCGGCCGCGCGGAGGCGTTCGGTTGTGCGGGGATGTTCGATCGGATCGACATCCAGGCCGATCAGGCGGCCGCCGGGGATGAGCTTGGGCAGGATTTCGCGGGCATGGCCGCCGTAACCAAGGGTGCAGTCCACCGCGATTTCGCCGGGCCGGAGCGCGAGCACGCCCAAAATCTCGGCCACCATGATGGGGCGATGGCTGCCGGCCGGGGTCTTGCCTGAAGCGAGAACCTTGGCGACATCGGCGGCATAGCGCTCCGGATTGTGCTCCTTGTATTTGTCCTCGAAGCGCCGCGGGTTTTTCCCCGCGTAGCGCGGCCGACGCTTGTGCGGAGCGGGATCGGAAGGAGTGGGATCGGGCATCGAAGAAATCCTCTTCCAACCAAGGCGGTTTAACCACTACGGAGTGTTTCAAACCCAACAAATACCCGTTTCCTGTCATTCTGAACGAAGTGAAGTCTAGCCAGCAGGCTGGTTCGACATCCATGCGTTCGCTCGCGATATGGCCTTCGTTGCCGTGGATCCTTCGCTTTGCTCAGGATGACAAACCGGGTTTGAAAACACTCCTTAATGCCCACTAATGGATTACTAATCAGGAGGCTGGGTTTGGTCGGATTAGTGTCCAATCAGTGTGGATTAGTGGTGCCCGCTGCTTTGTTTTTTCCGAGCGCCGGATGCTTCGCCTCGTTGGCCTGATACCAGCGGTAGAAGCTCACCGTGGACGCAATCGCCCCCACGCTCATGCCGATGAGCTTCATCATGGCGCCGGCCAGCAGCTGGTCACCCGCGGCGCCCATGCTGACGCCGAAAAGCTTGATCAGCGGGGCGAATTCGTAGGTCGGGTAGAGGACATCGGGCGCGAACGCGATATAGGCGAAGAGCGGGGTCATGCCGATGACGACCGCGGTCAGGTAAACAATCTGGCTGGCAAAGGAGACCCGCGGGAGCTCGGTCGCCGGGCTCAGCACCGGCCACCAATAGAACAGGCCGGCGCCGAAGAACATGAAATGCTCGGCGATGTGCACGAGGCGGTTCTGCAGCGCCAGGTCGTAGAAGGACGGCAGGTGCCAGATGGAGAGGACGCTGATATAAATGGTGCCGCACACCACCGGGTGCGTGAGCACGCGCAGGGCCGGGCGCAGGCCGGGCCGGCCGGTCAGCGGTCGCACGAGCCAGTCCGGCAGGCCGAGCAGGAAGAGGACGGCGGCGGGGTAGATGATGAGCTGGTGCTGCAGCATGTGCGCGCTGAGCAGGTAGCGCTCGCCCAGCTGGTCGAGGGGCGAGCCGACCGCGAGATAGAAGACGACGAGCGCCGCGTAGAACTTGATTGCGTGACTACGCGGGTAGGGGATCGAAGCTGGGAGCTGGGAGCTGGGAGCTGGGAGTTCGGGGCCCGAAGCTGATGGCTGATAGCTGACGGCTGACAGCTTTCCGCGCAGCGGTCCCGTCAGGATGGCATAGAGCCAACCGAGAAAGATGAGCCCGCCGATCAGGATCGGTTCATTGTGCCAGTGGGTCCAGTCGATCATCGCCGCCTACTTAAAGTCAGGAGGGAGAAAATGGCTACCAAAAGAGCAAGGCAGCCAAAGTAATAAGAGGTGTCGTTCGCGTCAGAAGCTCAGGCGCTTAGGGAGTGTTTTCAAATCCAACAAATACCCATTGCCTGTCATTCTGAGCGAAGTGAAGAATCCATGCTTTCGCTCGCGATATGGCCTTCGATGCCCTGGTTCCTTCGCTCCGCTCAGGATGACAAACCGGGTTTGAAAACACTCTCTAGCGCTACTCCGTCAGGTATATGATGCCCCGGGCGACACACCCCGCCCTGACGGGCACCCCTCTCCAGAGGGGACCCAAACCAACGCCGGCGATAATCCCCACTGGAGAGGGGCCTGTCGGCCATAGGCCCGGCGACGGCTGATGGCGCGTAGCGCCAGGGTGGGTCAGAACCCAACGGAGTGGTGCTCGGGGCGGCCGCGTCAGAAGAATCCACGGAGGAAAGCGGCCGCTTCATCCGAAATGCCGACGATCTTGTTCGTCGCCTGACGATAGTATTTGAAATTGAGTTCGGTTTCGGGCCGGCCGTCATTCCAGTTGGAAAAAGGTTTAAGCTCGCTCCGTCCCAAGCGCTGCTTCGCGAGTGCGGTGCGCCTGATGGTGATGCTCACGCGCGGCGTCTGCCGGGTGATTCCGCGTTGCTTGGCGATCGCCTTGGCCGAGGTGACAACGCCGCTCGCGATGAGGCCCGGCCCGCCCTCGTTCTCGCTCGCGAAGACGAAGATCGTGTCGCCTTTGGCGATGCGCTTGCCGCCATACATAGTCTTTTGGGCGCGGAACACGAACGTCTCTGCCCGTGGATCGCCAACCTCGGCTTTGATCGCGTATATCATGTTCCTCCTCACTTCTTGAGCATATCGTCTTTCCGGGCCTGTTCCGTGGCATCCTGTTGTTGCTGGGGACTGTTTCGGTCGGGATAACGCAGTGACTGCTCTTTGAACCGGGTCTGATCATCCTTGATGACCTCATTGGGATCCCGGGGAGGCGTTGAGGCGCATGAAGCGCAAAACAAGACCGCAGCGATGGCACAACCGACAACGGAAACTTTCTTCTTCATGGCAATATCTGGGTTTAGATATCGCACGCCTAGAGACCAAGTATGCTATCGATCAACGGCTCTTCCATGAGGGAAAAAATCTCAACGTGGAAATCAGTCACGACATCGATCACGTTGCCATGTAACCCTGAGTGTATGCCTCGGGCGGCTTGCTTCTTCATCGCCTCCGCCAGCTGGACCTCATCCACGAATTGAACCAGGGCGTGGTAGCGCGGCAGCTTGGATCGCGGAGGTCCACCCTTGTTCCGGAGAAGCTGAAACTTCGTGGCCTCATCGCTCGCGCAGAGATTCGTCAAGAACCGTCCAACCACAGCCAGTCCATCGGCTTCGCGGACCCCGGGTTTCAAATTAAACCAGACGTGATAGTGGATCATCTTTTGCCGAGACGTTAACGGTGAGTCGTGCGCGGGCGAGCGTGGGGTGGACCTGAAATCAGGGGAAGGGTGGAGCGTAAGTGATCAGCTTGCCAGTCGCGCTTGCCACTCAGGCGGTTTGCACATCCGGAGAAGGACGCTGCGGCAGTCGCGTCGCCAACAGTAGAGAAGCGCTCAATGTGACAGCGACGAGAATTCCTTGCGCAATGCTCCACTGGGTAGCCGTCCACGTCTCCGTGCCGCGGGGGGTAAGAAATGACGTCCCGGCCCCCGCCCCGAAAAGCAAATCGCGGGTCCAATTCCATGCGCTGTGAACGCCAACCGCGGCCGGAAGACTGCGCCAGCGATAGAACACCAACCCGAACAAAACGGACCCAGCCGTCGTGCTGACAAGCGCCACGCCCCACGTCCATCCGCACACCACATGAAAACATGCGGCTACGAGTGCGACGATCGCCTGTGAAGGCCAAAGGCCGACCAAGCGCGTAAGGCTGTCAAACGCATAGCCGCGCCACGCGAGTTCTTCGCAAGCGTTCGTCGCCAAATGGTAAATGGCGGCACCCATGAGACTCATGATCGACACCGACGGGTTGAAAACCCATTCGAAGGGTAGAGCCGCACGCAAACTGACCACGCCAATGCCGAATAACATGAAACCGCTCGCGAACCCGACGAGCAGATCCTTCGCAGAGAGCAGAGAGAACGAGACCCGGTAGTCTGCGATCGACCGACCTTCCCGGCGAAGGAGTGCATTGGTGGAATACCCCAGAATGACCGCGATGGCGGAGGCACGGATAATCGGTGGCAGGGTAACAAACGGCACCGGAAACCCCTGATAAGCGACCACGACGAAGGGGAATGCCAAGAGCAGATAAGCTCCGGTGCGCACGACGCGGATTGATCGGAACTTACTATCTAGTGGAGGAAGTGCGCTCATTGAAGCGTAGGTTCATTTTTGTCTTTGCCATTCAGTTTTGCGAGGATCGCGAGCGCCACAATCAGGGTTAGCTGATACCAGATGAAGAACAGCGTGAAATATTGTTTCCACTGAAATGTCTGTGACTTGGCGTATGGGTATGCCAACTTCCAGTATACTGTGGAATATACTACAAGCGAGACGCTCCAATAGAGCGTGCGTTTGTTTTTTGCAGAATTCATTTTGCTTTTGATAAGCACAGTCAGAGAGTGTTTTCAAATTTTCCGCCGAACTTTAGTGGTGAGTCATGCGCGGGCGAGCGTGGTATGGACCTGAAATCAGGGGAAGAGTGGAGCGAGGGAGGCTCACGCAATCACGGTTGCTTCCCGTGCGTTGGGTCGGGCGGCTGATTCGGCTCACTCTTAGTTCTCCCACTGCAACTCTGTCGCGGCTGGCTCTGTATAAGTTTCCACTTTGTCATGCTTGCTATTCAGTGTTGCCGTTAGCCTTAGTTTGGGTGTTCTTAAAGGCGCGATGGGTTTTCTTTATAACATCGAGATTAAGCACGATGGCTTGGGCAAACATCGCGTAATTACCGGCTCCAACCGAGAGATCGTGCAGAGCAAGGCGCGTGCACAGATGGCTGAGTGGGACGCAAAATATAGCATGGTTCGCTCCAAGGTAGATGCGCGTCGAGGAGTCGAAGATAAGGTTGAACAAGCGGTCAAAGAGACTGAAAAGGCCAGGCAAGCCATCGACGAGTTGCAAACACTTCTCAGCGCTGTGCTAGATATTAAGCATGCAATAGACTGGGAGTCATTGAAGGAGAGACCAGCGTTTTTAAACGAGCCACCAAAGCGGCCTGAATTGCTTGGTTTCCCGCGTGAACCTAAGCCTAGCGACGTTTTGTTCGAGGCCAAGCTAGGGTTGTTAGATATGGTCTTTTCGACACGTGCTGAAAAAAAGAATGCTGAGGCTAAGGCAAAATATGAAATGGCCAGAGTCACTTGGGGGAAAGCAGTGGAGCGGCTTCGACAGGCCAACAAAGAGAGTATGCAGACATATGAGAACGAAGTCGCTGCTTACAACGCAGAGAAGCAGGCGTTCGAAGAAACTATCGCTAGTAAGAATGCGGGTGTCGACGAGCAAAGAAAACGTTATCTCAATAAGGAGATAAGTGCGATACACGACTATTGTGATCTTGTCTTGTCGCGCAGCCAGTATCCGGACTCCTTTCCCAAGGAATGGGCAATTGAATATCAGGCTGAATCGAAAACAATCATCATTGATTACAAGTTACCCAATATTGATCAGTTACCTAGGATCAAGGAGGTAAAATACATCAAAGCACGTGATGAGTTTAAGGAAACGCAGATCGGTCAGGCAGAGTGCAACGCTCTTTATGACGACGTGTTGTATCAGCTATGCCTTCGCTCAGTCTTTGAACTCTTCCGCTCGGATGTAATTGGCGCGGTTGATGCGGCTGGATTCAATGGCATGGTAACAGCCATCGACCGCAGCACGGGGCAAACTGTGACCGCGTGCATTATATCTCTTCATGTGACCAGGGCAGAGTTCGAGAAACTAAACTGGTGGCAAATTGATCCAAAGACGTGCTTCCGCAGTTTGAAGGGCGTGGGAAGCAGTAAACTCCACGTTATAACTCCAGTCGCACCTATCCTTCAGCTAAACCGAAAGGATAGTCGTTTTGTTTCAGCTCACGCCGTCGCCGACTCACTAGATTCCTCTTTCAACCTGGCTGCGATGGATTGGGAGGAGTTCGAACATTTGATTCGTGAAGTCTTTGAGTCCGAATTCAAGTCAACCGGAGGCGAGGTCAAGGTGACACAGGCCAGCCGAGATGGTGGGGTAGATGCCATTGCGTTTGATCCTGACCCGATCCGAGGGGGGAAGATTATTATCCAAGCTAAACGTTACACAAATACGGTTGGCGTATCAGCCGTGCGCGACCTCTATGGCACGCTCATGAATGAAGGAGCGAACAAGGGGATTTTGGTGACGACTTCTGACTTTGGCCCCGATGCGTTCGAATTCGCGAAAGGGAAGCCTCTCACCCTAATGAATGGGGGAAATCTTTTGTTTCTTTTGGAGAAACATGGGCACCGTGCAAAAATCGACATTAAAGAGGCGAAACAGATACTGGCTGAACAACAACCAAAGATGAACGGGACAAGCGCGATGGGATAAAAGTGGCGGAGGCCCGGTTGGTAGTAGCCGCCGATGTCGGCGGGTTTCAACATTCGCCGGGCCTATGGCTGTCAGGTGCCTTGGACGGCGATAAGCTTCTTCACGATCTGCGGCTCGGCGGCCTCGAGTTCAACGGCGATTGGCTGGAAGATGCTCTGAAATTGGAGATTTGAGATGAGGACGTGGCCGTCATTACGGTCGCGCCTCCCATGTTTCTTAATCCTTGTCTGGCATCAAATGGTTCCACGGGCAGCCCAGGATCTTTTTGATTCGGGCGAGGGTGGTGGCGCTGGGGTTGATGTCACCTGCCTCTATTCGTTGGTAGTTGCGATTACTTATCTCCAGGGCTTCGGCCATCTTCTCTTGGCTGAGTTCGCGAGCGTGGCGCTCGATCTGGATGTTGCGGCCCAATCGGATCAGGTAGGAAACGTCCCCTTTTTTCTTCGGTGTGCGCACGACTTATAATGCCGTGTTTCTCGATTGACAGACACGTCATAACATGTCGCCTAGTCACGCATGAGAAACACAGACCATACTCTTCAAGGGTCGAGTGCTGCACTTGCGCCGGTGTTCGCGCTGTTCCTCGATTCGCCGACAGTGAAACGGGAGCCAATCCTCAATCGCCACGGGCAGCTGCGGGTGTTTGGTTCGGAGCGGGAGGCGCAGGAAGCGATCGCGCGGATCGGGCTGCGGAAGCTGCAGGCGTTCTTGGACGGGAAGAAGGATTTCGATGACGCCCTGACTGTCGAGGAATACTACCTCGAGGTGTGGTTGTCCCGAAACGGCTTGGTGGTTGCGGAGGGTGCGTGACAGTTAGTTACACCATCGCCGCGTGGCCTCGCGACCGGGCGAGTAAGACCGGGACACCGCTCCCTGGCAATCCATAGAAGAGCTTGCCGGGGGTCGGACCGGCGGGCGGGGGTGAGGGAGATCTGAAATCTCAGATTCGAATCTCATATGCCGTCACGGCTTCACGGGCTGAATTTGTGTGCCTGAAAATAGGTGCCCGGAAACAGGCGGTTTGGCCTATCCTCCCCGGGGTGGTGGAGCGGTAACATGCCGTGCAGTGATTCGTATGCAGGAAACGTGGTTACAGTGCTCCTTGACTGATACTTTCGGGTGCGAAATGGCCTGGGTATCCCTTTCCGGGCTTTCCGGCCCACAGGCCAACCTTCGGGAGACGCGTGACCCTCGATGGGAGACGCCATACCCAAAGAAGGTAACGCGATACCCAAGGGAGGAGACGCGTTACCCAAGCCGGGTAACGTCATACCCAAAGGGGGAGAGGCGATACCCGAACCGGGTAAGACGATACCCAAAGGAGGAATCGCACGACCCGAAGAGGGTAACGCGATACTCGAGGCGGGTAACGCCAGACCCAAGGGAGGAAGCGCGCGACCCAAAGCGGGAGACGCAATACCCGAAGGGGGGAACGCGATACCCAACAGGGAGAGGGGCTACCCGGTCGTCAGGACATGGGCCAATTTGGTCAACGATCACCAAACCTAACAAACAACAGGCCAAATAAACTAAGAACAAACATGCCAACGAAATACAATCCGGCCGTCGTTCTGATCGACGCCAACAAGATCATCGATACCTGGTCGGCGAACGCCGACTTCAAGCTGGGCACAGTGACGCTCGAGAGCTTCACGGCCGCCCGGGACAAAGTGGCCGCGGCCGACGCTACGGTGGAGTCAAAGAGGACGGAACTCTCCGGCCTCATGAACGATCGGGATGACAGTGCCGCGGTCTTGCACGACCTCGTGACGCGGGCCCGCTCGGGTTTCCGGGCCGCCTATGGTCCGAACTCCTCCCAATACGAGCAGTCCGGCGGCACACGAAACAGCGAACGCAAGGTCGCGAGTCGCAGGGCGAAGCCGGCCGCGGGTTCATGAGATAGTGCGGACTAGGGAGTGCTTTCAAAGCTCGGAAAGGAGACCACTAAAAGGATTCCGCCAACGGCGGAATCTACTTTCTCTGCTCCGGCTAATCGCCTCCGCCGACAGGTTCAGGGGGCGGCTGATCGCCGCCCTCTCTGCCTGCGATTAGCGGGCCCCCGAAACCCACCGCGCAGGCGATCAGCCGGAGCGGTTTCTGTGGATTTCATCATTGGTGAAATCTCATTAGTGGTCCTTTTCAGAGGTTTGAAGACACACCCTAACACTACTCCGTTAAGTATATGATGCCCCGGGCGACACACCCCGCCTTGCCGGGCACCCCTCTCCAGGGGGGACCCAAACCTACGCCGGCGATAATCCCCTTGGAGAGGGGCCTGTCGGCCATAGGCCCGGCGACAGCTGATGGCGCGCAGCGCCGGTGTGTGTTTCTGACGTAACGGAGTCGTGCTAAGTTGAAATGTAGTCGTCGCAATTCCAGGGGTAGGGCGCACAGGCCCGGTGCGCCGAGACCGGGTTGGCACACGCACGGCGGAGCGGGCCGCTCCGCCCTACCTTTTTGCGGCCATGCTATTACTTAAACCGCTGTAGCTGCTCAGAAAAGCCGGTGTTCCGCGCATTGGTAGTGGGTCAGTTTGATGTAGGTCGGGCGTAAAGAGCCCGACATTCCACGCGACCTGTCGGGGATAAACCCCGACCTACAACAGCGAAGAAACCAAACTGACCCATTACCCGCGCATTGACGGGGTTGGATTCGTCCGCTATCAACCAGTGACCGACTTTCTGCGGGGCCACGCGAAGAGGCGGACAAAGGCTTTCGTCCGTGTGACGCCAAGTCACGACCGGGAGAAGCCACTGATAAATTCCTCCATGCCTCAGTCACTCCGCTATGTCGTGCGTTCACTGCTGGGCGCACCCGCCTTCACCGCCATCGCGGTCGTCACCCTGGCGCTGGGCATCGGGGTCAACTCGTCGATGTATTCAGTGATGAATGCCCTGATGTTTTCGACCGTCCCTTTCCCGCGCCCCGATTCCATCGTCTCGCTGTTTGGCCGAAGTCCCGAAGCCCAGGTAAATGGCTTTTCCGCTCCCGAACTGAATGAACTCCGCGCGCACCCCGCCCAGGCGTTTGTCGCCATAGCCCCCCTCCAGCAGACCCGGGAGGCCGTTATTCTATCCGATCAGGTGTCCGAGGAAAAACAGGGTGTGAGAGCGCATGCCGACTTGTTCAAGGTTCTCGAGACTCCGCCCCTGCTCGGTCGCACCTTCAGCACGGAGGAATGCGTGAATGGCCGGGATGCCGTCGTGCTGATCACCGAGGCCCTCTGGCGCAAACAATTTGGCGCCAAACCCGAGGTCCTCGGCCAGACGATGCGCATCAGCGCCCGTGTTTTCACCATTATCGGTGTTTTGCCCAAGGTGTATTCGTCGGCCATTCTGTTTGGCGAATGCGAGTATTTCCGTCCCTTGGTTTATACCCCCGATCAGGAGGCCAGTCGTAATCGGCGGGAATTTGGCTGCCTGGCCCGGCTCGCCCCCGGATTCACCCCGACGCAAGCCATGGCCAATTTGACCGCGCTGACGGATCGTTGGGCCAAGGACACCCCCATCCTCTATCCCAAATACAATATTACCGTTCGCCAGACGGGGCAGGCCGGTCGTTCTGGAAATTTTTCCATCATCGGCCTGCAAATGGGCGTGGCCGCGGCCATTCTGGCCATCGCCTGCGCCAATCTCGCCAATTTGCAGATGGCCCGCGCCGTCACCCGCCTCCGCGACCTCGCCATCCGTTCCGCGCTCGGAGCCAGTCGCTGGATGCTGATCAAACAGCAATTGCTCGAGTCGCTGGTGATAGCGGCGGCCGGCGGAGCCCTCGGCCTGCTGATTGCGAGGTGGTGCAACGAACTGGTCGGCCGCAACATCAAGACCGGGATAAATTCCACCATGGAGCTCTCCATCGACGCCCGGGTGCTCGGCTTCACCGCCGCGCTCTCGATCCTTTCCGGTCTCTGCTTTGGCCTGGTCCCCGCCTGGCTCGCCTCCCGCACGGACGTCAACATGGCCCTCAAGCAGCAAACCCGCAGCGCTTCAGGCAGCAAAACCCAAGGTTTGATTCGCAGCCTGCTCGTCATCGGCCAGGTCGCGCTTTCGCTCGCCATGCTGTCGGTCGCGGGAATGATGATTCACGGACTCGGGCATATCCTTAACTTCCGCCCCGCTTGGGACAGTGAGTCCATCCTCACTTCCAACGTTCAGGTGGAGGAAGCGGCCTATGGCGACCCGGCGAAGGCCCGGGCCCTCTATGAAGCGCTGGGTGTCCGCCTGGCGCGCATCCCCGGCGTGGAGGCTTCCACGATCGCCTCGATGCTACCCGATCAGCGTGGCTGGCTGGAGGATGCTTTCATTGAAGGCCAGGACTTTTCTCTCCCGACCCGGTCCAGGGCCAATATGTTTCTGGTCACGTCGGGTTATTTCAAAACGCTTGGCATTCGCCTGCTCGAAGGGAAAACATTTCCAGAGAATGTTTCCCCCGCTTCGGTCGAACAGGTCGTCATCAGTCAATCTTTGGCCAAACACTTCTGGCCCACCGGCGGTGCGCTCGGCAAACGCCTCGGCACCAAAAATCCTTCGGGCAAGGTCTCCTGGCGGGAAATCATCGGGGTGGTGGCCGATGCGGAACCCACCATCGTTTTCGGGGATCCTTATCCCCAGATGCAATGTTACTCCCATTTCATCTATCAGCCTTGGGCGTGGTTCCAAATCGCGCTTCGTGGGGACAATCCCGGTCGCTTCGAAAACGATCTCCGCCGGGCCGTATCCGAGGTGGCGCCCACGGCGACGCTGCGCACCGTCATGACCATTGCGGAAATGCGCGACAAAACGTTGCATAACCTGGTCGTGATCAATGCGGTCTTGCTCGGCTTCGCCTTGCTTGGTCTCACGCTGGCCAGTGTCGGTCTCTATGGCGTTGTGGCCCACAATGTAAACCAGCGCATGACGGAGTTTGGCATCCGCCTCGCGCTCGGTGCGCGGCAAACGGACCTGTTGCGCATCGTCCTGCGGCAAGGCCTGCGTCTGACTTTGATCGGTCTCGGCCTGGGCGCCATCGGTTCCTATGAACTCTGCCAGCTGCTGCAGCACAATCTCGGCCCGATCATCACCCAGAGCTACGTGATTCTCGGTGGCACCAGTGTGGCCATTTTTGCCGTCTCCCTCCTCGCCACCTGGGTGCCCGCCCGCCGCGCCACCGAGGCCGATCCCATCGTCGCGCTGCGTGCCGAGTAGCGAGTAGTGCGGGAAGCCATGGGGTCGCAGGGCGTCTTAGACTCGACGACGCCCTTCCTCCAGTAAAAATCCCCGGGGCAAGCCCGGGGCATTGGCCCAATCCCATGCGGGCGAGGTCGCCCGCTCTCCAGTTATACCAATCGCCTCAAGCTACTACACTCTACACCAAGGTCGCCAAGACCGCGAAGCAGATCCTGCGAGGGGAAATATCTCTGCGTTCTTTGCGGCCTTCGTGTAAAAGCTTTGGTGTTTGGTATTATTCGTTCTGGAGCCACGGCGACCTCGCCGTGGAATCTCAAGACCAAGCCGGAGCAAGCTGCTCCGGGGTATTGAACCCAAAGGGCATAAAAAAGGCCGCGCTGGTAGGCGCGGCCGGGTGACCAAGAATCGAAGGGGATCAGGCGATGGCGAGGCGGGCGGCCTCGAGCATGGCGGCGCTGAGGGGCTTGCTGGCGTCGGCGCCGAAAATGTGCAGCAGGGCCCACATCGTGCCGCCGGCGAGCACCAGCCCGATGAAGAACAGGATCGTGCAGAACACCTTGTCCCAGCGCAGGTGCATGAAGAAGAAGATGACGAACATGAACTTCACCGCGGAGAGGGTGCACAGCGCGGTAACGACGAACCATTTCACGATGGGCAGGTAGACCAGCACGACCTCCACGCCCGTGATGACGGACAGGATCATCGCGATCTGGATATAGAAATGGAACTTGCTCGGCTCGTGGTGGCCGGCGTCGGCGGTGGTGGCGGGGGCGGACATGGCGGGAAGGCGGAAGGGAGAAGGAAGAAGGCGGAAGGAGAGACCTGAAACTTGAGACCTGAAACCTGAGGATTGGTGGGAAGGACCGAAGGCTGAGAGCTGATTGCTGAACGCTTAAAGGTATTCCAGCAGGTAGACGGCGGTGAAGATGATGATCCAGACGATGTCGACGAAGTGCCAGTAGAGGCCGATGGCTTCGACATCGATGGCGTTCTTCTCGCCGAACTCGACGGCACCGCGGGTGCGGCCCAAAACGATGAGGGAGATAAGCCCCACAATGCCGGCGGCGAAGGGGATGGCGTGGTGGCGCAGGAGCTCGGGGAAGCTGGCGCCGTAGATGACCTCGATCATGCCCGGGACGAACCAGATGAAGGCGACGCCGAAGGTGACGGCGACGGCGAGCAGGTGGAGGAAGTTCAGCATGAGGCCGCCGCCGCGGCCGTCGGCGGGCTTGAAGGTGCGGACATACATCATGCCGAGCAGGAGCACGCCGATGGCGACGTGCGTGCCGTGGGTGCCGGTGAGGGTGAAGAAGGTGGAGCCGAAGATGCTGTTCGAGAGCGTCATCTTCTTCACGTAGACGAAGTGGGTGAACTCGAAGACCTGGCCGCCGAGGAAGATGCAGCCGAAGAACATCGTGCCGAGCAACATGGTGCGCGTGCTGCGCACGTTGCCCCGCTGGATGGCGTTCACGGCGAGCGCCATGAGCAGCGAGGACATGAGCAGGATGAACGTCGAGAAGGACGTGAGCTCGATGTTGAAGACCTGCGTCGGGACCGCGTTGCCCGGGGGCGGGTTGAGGCGGTAGACAAGGTGCGTCGAGATCAACGCGCCGAAGAACATGCAGTCCGAGGCGAGGAAGGCCCACCAAAGGAGCTTCTTGTTCGGGATGCCCGTCGCCGTCGTGGCGTCGTGATGATGGTCGATAGTGGCCGCGTGGCTGCTCATGAGGAAGGGATGTGAAGAGAGACCTGAAACTTGAAACCTGAGACCTGAGGATGATCAGTGGTGGTCGCCGCGGGACTCGGTGACCTTGCCGTCGGGGGCGATGTGGAGGTGGTAGCCGCCGGGGCCCTCGAGGGACCACAGGTAGCAGGCGGTGACCAGGATGCAGAGGCCGGTGATGGCGAGGGGCAGGTGCGAGGAGAGCATCTCCCGGTCGAACATCATGACCGGGTGGTGCATCTGCGCCATGTTGTAGGTGCCGATGAGCAGGCCGAAGGCGGCGATGATCGGATACCAGGACTGGTCGGGCATGTGGATGCCGCCGTGGGATTCCTCGGCCTTGATGTGCTCGGCCTTCTCCTTGGCGATCTCCTCCTGATGGTGCTTCTCATACCACCAGGCGTCGCGCGCGTGGACGGTCGGGATGGCGGCGAAGTTGTGCTCGGGCGGCGGGGAGGGGATGGACCACTCCATCGTGCGGCCGTCCCACGGGTCGTTGCCGGCCACCTTGCCCTTGAAGAAGCTCCAGACGAGGACGGCGAAGTAGGTGAAGATGCCGAGGCCGAGCAGGTAGGCGCCGCAGGAGGCGAAGAGGTTGCCCTCGTTCCAGCCCATGTTGGAGTCGTAGGTCCAGGTGCGGCGGGGCATGCCGTTCAGGCCGAGGAAGTGCATCGGGAAGAACGTGCAGTTGAAGCCGACGAAGATGAGCCAGAAGGAGAGCTTGCCCCAGAACTCCGGCACCATCCGGCCGAAGAACTTCGGGAACCAGTAGTGGATGGCCGCGAGCAGCGCGAAGGTGGCGCCGCCGATGAGCACGTAGTGGAAGTGGGCGATGACGAAGTAGCTGTCCTGCTGCTGGGCGTCGGCCGGCGCGGCGGAGTGCATGATGCCGGAAAAGCCGCCGAGCATGAACATCCAGATGAAGCCGAGGGCGAACATCATGGGCACGCGGGTCTGGATCTGGCCGCCCCAGAGGGTGCCGATCCAGTTGAAGATCTTGACGCCGGTCGGGACGGCGATGGCCATGGTGGCGAGCGCGAAGGCCGCGGTGGCGACGTTGCCCAGGCCGGTGGTGAACATGTGGTGGCTCCACACGCCGAAGCCGATGAAGCCGATCGCCACGCCGGAGAACACGATGATCGGGTAGCCGAAGAGCGGCTTGCGCGAGAAGGTCGGCAGGATCTCCGAGACGTAGCCCATCGGGGGCAGAATGAGGATGTAGACCTCGGGGTGGCCGAACACCCAGAAGAGGTGCTGCCAGAGGATGGGCTGGCCGCCGCCGGAGACCTCGAAGAAGTTCGTGCCGAAGTTGCGGTCGAACATGACCTCGACCAGCGCGATGGCGATGGCGGGGAGGGCGAGGATGAGCAGGAAGCTGGTGACAAGTGCCATCCACGTGAACACCGGCAGGCGCATCATCGTCAGACCCGGGGCCCGCATGTTGATGATCGTGACAATGAAGTTCAGCGAGGCGACGATGGAGGAGAGACCGAGCACCTGCAGGCCGAACACCCAGAGGTCGGTGGAGAGCTGCGGGGTGAAGGTCTTGGAGGTGAGGGGGGCGTAGCCGAACCAGCCGATGGAGGGGGCGCCGCCGAACTTCCACGCCGGGACGAAGTGGGAGAGCCAGCCGACGTTGAGCAGGATGGCGCCGACGACCCAGACCCAGAGCGAGAAGGAGTTGAGGCGGGGGAAGGCGACATCGCGCGCGCCGACCTGGAGCGGGATGAGCAGGTTGAAGAACGCCGCGTTCAACGGCATGACCGCGAGGAAGATCATCGTGGTGCCGTGCATCGTGAACAGCTCGTTGTAGGTCTGCGCCTCGAGGAAATGGTTGTTCGGGACGATGAGCTGGGTGCGGATCAGCAGGGCCTCGAGGCCGCCGATGAGGAAGAACAGGATGGCGAAGCCACCGTAGAGCATGCCGATCTTCTTATGATCGACGGTGGTCAGCCAGCCGATGAGGCCCGTCTTGGCCGTCGGGCGGGCGAACAATTCGAAGGTCGCCTTCTTGGCCGGGGCGTGGGCGCCGCCGGTATAAGCGTGTTTTGCCAGTGCTTCTGCCATGGGAGTGGGAGGAAAGAGTGAGAGGGAGGAGGGAGGACCTACAGGTTTGTCATTCTGGGCGCAGCGAAGAATCCAGTGGGATGAGGGCGAGCGGTTAGGCTGATGGATTCTTCACTTCGTTCAAAATGACAGAAAAATGAATGGGCGGCTCACTTGAGGCTGTGCAGGTAGGCGACGAGGGCGTTGATCTCCGTGTCGTTGAGCGTGAAGTTCTGCTTCCACTTCGCGTTGTCGCCGGAGCCTTCCTGGACCATGTAGCCGCCGAAATACATCTTGTTGCCGGGTTTGAAGTGCACCGGGTCGTGGAGCCACTGGCTGACGCGCTCCTTGGTGTTCTCCAGCACGCCGGCGGCGATGGTCGAGCGGGCGCCGACGCGGGTCAGGTCGGGGCCGGTGATGCCGATGCCCTCGTGGCCGCGGACGGTGTGGCAGGAGACGCAGGTCTTTTCCGAGAACAGCTTGCGGCCCTGGGCGACCAGCGCGGGATTCTCGTCCTGCTCGACGTCCTGCTGCTTGTGCCAGGCGGCGAGCGGGTTGGCGTCAAACTCGGGCGAGCCGGACAGCGCGCGGCCGTCATCGAGCTTCAGGCTGGCGAACTGGACGCGAGGCCGGTCGGCCGCGGCGGCGAGGGACTTGGCCGTGACGCTGCGGGCGGGCTGCTTCTGGTTGGCGAGCCACTTGTCGTAATCGGCCCGGTCGAGCGCGATGACGCGGAAGCGCATGACGGCGTGGGACTCGCCACAATACTCGGCGCACTGGCCGTAGTAGTAGCCGGGGTGGTCCGCCTTGAACCAGAGGAAATTGGCGCGGTTGGGCATCATGTCCACCTTGCCGGCCAGCTTGGGGACCCAGAAGCTGTGGATGACGTCGACCGTGCGCACCTGCACGCGGACGGGCCGGCCGGCGGGGACGACGAGCTCGTTGCCCGTCACGAGGGGTGTCTCGCCGCCGGCGGGGAGCTTCACCATCTCGGTGTCATACCTGAATTGGAACCACCACTGGTAGCCGGTGGCGGTGACATCGAGGGCGTTGCCCTTTTCCTCGTTGGGGACGTCGTTGGTATACCAGATGTCGCGGACGGTCGGGACGGCGATGATGACAAGCAGGAGGACGGAGAAGGCGATCAGGCCGACCTCGATCAACGGATTGCCGTGGCCCTGTGGTGGCGGCACGGACTTGTCGGCGGTGTCGTCCTTGGCCCGGAACTTGATCTGGGCGTAGGCCAGGACAGTTCCAACCACGATGAAGATGAAGGTCGTCACGTAGACCGTGATCATGAACAGGTCCCACTGCCGGGAGGCGACGGGGCCCGCGGTGACCATGGTGGACTGGGGGCCGCTGAGGCTGAAGACCTGGTGCAGCTTGTTGCAGCCGGTGAGCAGGACCAGGCCGAGGCTGGCAAGAAAAGCGGGGGCAAAGCGGAAAACTTTGCGGTAAACGGGACGTGTGCGGGTCATGTGTAACATTGGCGGCATCAGCGGTGTGCGCTGCAGCGAGTGTGCAGGGCCAGCGTTTGGAAAAAGAAATCCATTTCAACTACAAAACCACGCCTAAAAGCGGGCCGCAGCCCGGGTATTAACCCTCGCTGGCTGGAGTATTAGTGACGCACAAACCTGACCTCTGGCATTGCACATCGCGGCCGGCTGTGTGATAGTTGTGGCCCATGAAAAAACACCTCCTCCTCCCCGTGCTGGCGGGCAGCCTGCTTCTGGCGGGCTGCGGCCAGAAAGACCAGGCCGCCGCTTCGGCGACTCCCGCCCAGACGGCTCCGGCGGTCGCAGCCTTCGAATTTACCGCGAACGACACGATGAAGTATAACCTTACCCAGATTGAGGTTAAGGCCGGTCAGGACGTCAAAGTCACCCTGACCAACACCGGCACCATGCCGAAGGCCGCCATGGCCCACAACTGGATCCTCCTGAAGAAGGGCACCGATCCGAAGGCCTTCGTTGACTCCGCCATCACCGCGATGGCCACGGATTACATCCCCGCCGCCGCCGACCAGATCATCGTCCACACCAAGCTCCTCGGCGCCAAGCAGAGCGATGAGATCACCTTCAAGGCCCCGACCGAGCCGGGCGAATACCCGTTCGTCTGCAGCTTCCCGGCACACTTCCAGTCGGGCATGCATGGCGTGATGATCGTCAAGTAAGCGACGACCAGCCGATTTGTCCCAAGCCGGCCTGCGGGCCGGCTTTTCATTTGGAGGGCCCACGTCCCCGTGGGCCGCGGCCCGTCAGGAGACGGGCCCTCCACAGAATATTATCAGCCTCAGCGCTGCAGGACGGCCTGGGTCATCTCGCTCACGATGGGCTTCAACTCGGGCCAGGGCGGCCGGGCGGAGAATTCGCGCGCCGGCACCTTGTCGGTAGAGTTGTTCGCCAGCCGCAACACATGGTGCGATTCGCCGTCGCGGATCAGGTCCAGCTCGGCGATGGGCTCGTTCCGGGCGTTGATGATCCGGCAGAAGTAGACGAGGTTGGGGCTGGCCGGGTCCAGATTCTCATAAACGTAGACCCGGTGCATTTTCAACGGCAGTTGATCCACGCAGAGGCTCGTGGTGTTTAGCGCGGAGGGATCGCGCCGTTCGCGGAGGATGCGCAGGGCGTAGTCGCGTGCGACCGCCGCATCGGCCCACAACCCAAGCGCGTTCAGCGTCTGGACGAGCTTCCGGGCGACCTGGAAATCGTCGGGGGTGAGCTGCTGGGTGTGGCGCCATTGCGCCAAGGCCGCCCCGTAACGCTCCAGGTCGTAATCGGCCTGCCCGGCATTGTAACTGGCGTCCGCGTTTCGAGGGTCGAGGCGCGCGGCCGCTTCGAAATACCGCAAGGACTCCTCCTTCGTGGTTGGGTTGGAGGAGAGCAGCACCCCGAGGTTGTAGTGGGCGGCGGCGAGGGTCGGATCGAGCGCAATCGCGTGCCGGTAGGCGGCCACGGCATCGACTGGTCGCTCCACGCGGGAAAGGACCCAACCGCGGGCGTATTCGAGCGTGGCATCGGACGTGCCGTGGCCGGCCAGCGCCTCGAGCTTCTGGAGCGCGCCCTGCAGTTCACCGGGTTTCTCCTGATTCGCGATGGCCTGCCCGAGAATGCTCCGCGCCTGGTCGCCCGTGCTTTGCGCGGGCAGTGCCGGGGCCAGACTCAACCCAAGAACGAGGACGGCCAGTCCCCGCCACGCGGCCGATTGCAGGATGCGCTTCACGCGCTCCGTCTACGGTCCGGGGCGCACCGTCGCAAGGGCGAACTCGGACGTCAGCCGGCCGGCACCGCGGGCCACCACTGATAGAGGAAGAAATACACCAGCACGCCGGTCACCGACACGTAATACCAGATCGGGAAGGTGAACTTCGCCCACCGCTTGTGCGAGACGTAGTCGCCCTTGAGGGCGAACAGGAGCGTCCGCGGCACCAGGTAGGCGATGGCGATCGCCAGGATGATGTGCGAGGTGAGCATCGTGTAATAGAACGCCCGCAGAAACGCCGTCTCGCCGCCGAACGGCGTGTGCACACCGCGGATGAGGATCTTGTGCGTCACGTAGCCGACGAGGAACAGCGCCGACACGACCGAGGCGCTCATCATGGCGGCGCGGTGCAGGTCGCGCTGGCCGCGCTTGATGAAGACGTAGCCCGCGGTGATGAGCACCGTGGCGGTGGCGTTGAGCGCGGCGTTGAGCGTGGGGATGTCGTGGACGGTCATGAAAACAGAGGGGCTTTACACCAAGAACGCAAAGGGAGCGAAGGTAAGGCGGATCTTGGCGTTCTTTGCGATCTTGGTGTGGAAAATCAGAATCTGAAAATCAAGCGGTCGGCCAGCAGCACACCCAGCAGCAGCGGCAGATAGGCGATCGAGATGAGGAACAGCCGGCGCGCCTCGGTTTCGCGCCGGGCCGGGTTGAGGAAAGTGATCGTTGATTTCAGGATCCACAGGCCGAGCACCGCCGCGAAGGCGAAATAATACCACGAGCAGTAGCCGAGCAGGGTGGGCAGGGCGCTGGCCGCGACCAGCAGCACGCTCCAGATGAAGGCCCGGCGCGACACCCGGCGGCCGCTCGGATCGGTGACCGAGATCATCCGCATGCCGGCGGCGGCGTAGTCCTTGCGGTAGGTCCAGCACAGTGCGAAGAAGTGCGGCATCTGCCAGGTGTAGAGGATGGCGAAGAGCGACCAGCCGAGCGGGTCGTTGGAGCGGCCGGCCGCGGCCCAGCCGATCATCGGGGGCAGCGCGCCGCTGATGGCGCCGATCTCGGTGTTCCAGCGCGACCAGCGCTTGGCCGGCGTATAGATGGCGAGGTAGGCCACGATGGTGGCGAGCGCGAGGAAGGAGGACATGCCGTTGACCTGCCGGAACAGCACGGCGAGGCCGGCGATGCACATCAGCCAGCCGACGATGAAGGCCGAGCCGGGCTGGATGACGCCGGTGGGGATGGGCCGGTCGGCCGTGCGCTTCATCTTCGCGTCGAGTTCGCTCTCCATCCACTGGTTGAGCGCCGCCACGCCACCGGCGCACAGCGCCGTGCCGAGCATGAGATAAAGCGTCCGCGCCCAGTCCCAATATGGCAGCGCCGCCAGGTAGCCGACCATGGCGGTGATGACCGACATGAAGCTCAGCCGCGGCTTGGTCAGCTCGAGGTAATGCCGCCACGTCGCGGGCGAGGCGGGGGCGGCGAGTCCGGTCGGGAGCTGTTCCTCGGTCTGGGTCATGGGTGGGCCTTTTCAATCGAGCCCCGCCCGGTGAAAAACGCCACCACGAACGTCGTGGCGAGCGTCAGCGCGCCGACCAGCACGTGCCCCGTGGTCATGGCGACGCTGCGGCCGGTCCAGATGACCTGCGCGCCGAGGGTGATCTGCAGCGTGACCAGGGCGACCAGCAGCACGCTGCAGCCGCGCAGGAACGGCGTGAGCGTTTTCTCGCGCCAGAGGAAGTGGCCGTAAACCAGCACCATGACGCCGATGAGCGCCGCCATCGCGCGGTGCAGGAAGTGCAGCACGACCTTGTAGTCCCACGCCGCCGGCAGCAGGCCGCCCTCCGGGGTCGAGTAGGGGAAGGTCGGGATCGCGAGGCCGGCGTAGTTGTGCCGCATGGTCGAGGCGACAGTCAGCTGCACGAGCAGGAGCGCCACGCACCACCAGCCCAACCGGCGCACGCGATCGCCGGCGGCGCCGAAGGAATTCTCCACCCACGGCCGCGAGACGCCGGCGGCGATGGCGAAAAGCATACACACATAGACCTGCGCCAGCACGCCGTGCGGGATGCGCAGCATCTGGCCGAGGGACATGTCAAAACCCGGCACGTGCACCGGGTCTAACAGCACGCGCGTGCCGCCGAGGACACCCTGGAAAATGACGATGGCCAGCGCCCACCAGCCGAGCTTCCGCAGCCAGGCGCGCGATTCGGCGCGGTGCAGCCAGACGGCGAGGACGATCGTGATGAGGCCCATCATCGTGCCGCTCAGCCGGTGCGAGTGTTCGGCGAACTTGTCGATCTCGGTCAACCACCCGTGCGGGTTGACCGAGCCGTTGGACAGCGGCCAGTCGGGGAAAGCCATGCCGGCGCCGATGGTGGTGGTGAACGCCCCGAGCGCCACGAGCACGAACACCCACGCGCTGCCAACGGCGGCGAACCAGGCGAGGCCGGCTTTGTAGGTGGGGGTGCGGGTCATCGGTTTAGTGTAGGGGCGTCCCTTGCGGACGCCCGCGGGCGCCGTCGAGCGGCGCCCCTACAAGGACAGAGCGGGGAATGTGGTCGAAGCTCATTATGAGGCCGGAAAGTCGAAGTGATACCCGGCATGCGGGCAGCGCAAACCTTTTGACAATTCGCGTGTCTGGCAAAGGTATGTGTCTGATGAAGCCCAGTTATTCGCCCCCCGTGCGGCTGGCCGCATGTTTGCTAATGGCGGCCGTGGCGTGGATCGCACCGGGCTGCGCCAAGCAGGAGGCGCCGGCCGCGGTGCCCGCCGCCCCCGCCGAGAAGCGCTACCCGCTGACGGGCGAGATCGTGAAGGCCGACGTCGAGCACAGCCAGCTCATCGTCATGCATGATGAGATCAAGGGCTTCATGGGGGCCATGACGATGGAGTTCAAGGTGTCGAAGGGCGACCTGGCGATCGCGAAGCCCGGCGAGCACATCCGCGCCGAGCTGGTGGTGCGCGACAACGGCCTGTATCTGGAGAAAATCTGGCCCGACGACGCCGCCACGCAGCGCGCGCTCGATGCCGCGGCGAAGGCTCTCGCGCAGGACACGGCGATGCGCGGCAGGGAGGCCTACCGCGAGATCGGCGAGAACCTGCCCGAGTTCACCCTGCTGGATCAGGAGGGTCGCGCGGTGGCCGGCAGCCGGTTCCGCGGCAAGCAGATCGTGCTCAACTTCATCTTCACCCGCTGCCCGATCGCCACGATGTGCCCGGCGTCCACCCAGCGGATGGCCGCGCTGCAAAAGGCGGCCAAAGAGGCCGGCGCGAAGGACTTCGAGCTCATCACCATCTCGCTCGACCCGGAATACGACACCCCGGGCGTGCTGAAGGAATACGCGCAGATCCGCGGCCTCGACACGTCGAACTGGTCGTTCCTCACCGGGCCCGACGCCGCCGTGCGCCACCTGCTGGCGCAGCTGGGCATCATTCGCGAATTCGAGGGCAATACCATCAAGCACACCCTCGCCACCGTCCTCATCAACGCGGAGGGCAAGATCAGCTACCGCGTCGACGGCAGCACCTGGCTGGTCGAGGACTTCGTCCGGCGGCTGAAGAAAGGATGAGCGAGCCGGCAAAATGTATTTTGCTGTCATTCTGAGCGTAGCGAAGAATCCATCAACATGACCGTCGGCGTGTATCATGCTGGATTCTTCGCTACGCTCAGAATGACAAATCGTGAGATTTAGGGGCGGCGAAACGTTCCACCCATGACCCCGCGCAACCAGATCATCCTCATCACCGCCGTGGCGCTGGCGCTCTACGTGGGTGTGCGGCTGCTGCCGACGGGCAGCAACCTCAACCACATGGATTTCCGGATGGAGGGGAAGGGTGTGCTCGAATTCTGCGATCCCGCGAACCCGCAGTTCATCCCGGTCGTCGCCGTGCGCTCGCCGGTCGTGGTCACGCTGACGGCCGACCGCGCCCCGGCGGTCGGCTCGCCGGTGAACTTCACGCTGAAGCTGGCCACCGCCAGCGGCAAGCCCGTCGCCCCGGCGGATCTCCTCGTCGCGCACACCCGCAAGCTGCACCTGCTCATCGTCGATCCCACGCTCAGCGACTACCAGCACGTGCACCCCGAGCCCGGCCGCCGGGACGGGGAGTGGAAGTTCACGCTGACGCCGGCCCGCCCCGGCACCTACCGGGTGTTCGCCGATTTCACGCCGGCCGCGACGCAGCGCGGCCTCTACGCCTCGGCCGATTTCACCGTGCCCGGCACCGTGGCCACGGTCACCCGCGAGCCGAACACGACGGCCCAGCTGGGCGGCTTCAACTTCGAGCTCGTGACGCCGCCGGTGTTCCAGGCCGGCAAGGTGGCGGACCTCAAGTTCCGGATCGAGAGCCAGGGCCGGGAGAAAATCCCCGTGCCGCTGCAGCCGGTGATGGGCGCCTTCGCCCATCTGGTGGCCTTCGACGAGGCCCGCAGCGGCTTTGCCCACCTGCATCCGGCCGAGATCGACCTGAGCAAGCCGCCCGACGCGCTGCGGCCCGAGCTGAATTTCAAGGTCACGATCCCGGCACCCGGCCGCTACGTCATCTGGGCGCAGGTCAACCTCGACGGCAGCGAGGCCTTCGTGCCCTTCTGGGTGGACGTGGCGCCGTGATTCGTTGGCAGGGCGAGTCGTCCCGACGAGCCGTTGATTCGCGGCTCATCCGGAGGATTCGCCCTACCGGTTTTGGGTCACACCGGTTCGCCGGAGAGCTCGAACACCTCGCCGCCGTCGGTGGAGAGGAAGCGGCCGAGCTCGGCGCCGGGAAAGCTGCCGAAGGTGCCCGGGTGGCAGCGCAGCAGGCCCTCGCGCGCGAGCTTCACAATGCTGCGCTGGTTGCGCTCGGGGTCGTTGCAGAAGTAGTGGTCGCGCGCCTTGTTCGGCCAGACAAGGCTGCCGCGGAGCACGTCGCCGATGAGCGCCTCGCCGCTGGCGAGCACCACGGAGGCCGAGCCGGGGGTGTGGCCCGGCGTCGGCACCACGCGGCCCCGGAGGCCGTAGGGCTCGAGCGCGATGCCCTGCTGGAAGACCAGGTCGGGCTCGAAGGCCTCGAACTCCTCGTCGACGAACGGGCGGAGGATGCGCCCAAGCGTGTCCTGCACGGCGATCACGCCGTTGCGCCCGGCCCGGACCAGCGCGGCGTCGCCGGCGTGGATCGCGACCTGCGCGCCGCTGCGGCGCTTCAATTCGGCGGCGCAGCCGGCGTGGTCGCTGTGGCCGTGGGTGAGCAGGATGAGCGCGAGCTGTCTCGGCTCGAGCCCGTGCGACTTGAGCGCCGCGAGGATGCGCCGGAGATCGCCCGGCGCGCCGGTATCCACCAGCACGGGTTTTTCGCCGGGCAGCAGGTAGCAGTTGGAAATCGCGCCTTTGATCCTGATCAGCATCGCGGCATTTCTTTAACCACGGATGACACGGATTAACACGGATAAATTCAGATAACCGTTATTCTGGGCGCAGCGAAGAATCTATCAGTGTGTCCGCCGGCGTGCATCGTCCTGGATTCTTCGCTGCGCTCAAAATGACAATCTAGAGTATTCATCCGCGTTCATCTGTGTAATCCGCGGAGAATCCCGCTTCGTTCAGAACTTCAGGTGCTTTACGGTGAGCCCGTTGTTGATGAGCTGCTTCAGGGAATCGATGCCGATGCGCAGGTGCATCGAGACGTGCTTGTCGTCGACGTTCTTGTCGCTCTCGGCGGTCTTGACGCCCTCGGGGGTCATCGGCTCGTCGGAGACGAGCAGGAGCGTGCCGGTGGGAATCTCGTTGGCGAAGCCGGTGGTGAAGATGGTGGCGGTCTCCATGTCCACGGCCATGGCGCGGACCTTCTTCAGGTATTTCTTGAAGTCCAGGTCGTGCTCCCAGACGCGGCGGTTGGTGGTGTAGACGGTGCCGGTCCAGTAGTCCTTCTTGTGATCGCGGATGGTGGTGGAGATCGCCTTTTGCAGCGCGAAGGAGGGCAGGGCGGGCACCTCGGGCGGGAAGTAGTCGTTGCTCGTGCCCTCGCCGCGGATGGCGGCGATGGGGAGGATGAGGCTGCCGATCTTGGCGCGGTGCTTGAGGCCGCCGCACTTGCCGAGGAACAGGACGGCCTCGGGATTGATGGCGCTGAGCAGGTCCATGACGGTGGCGGCGGTGGCGCTGCCCATGCCGAAGTTGATGATGGTGATGCCGTGCGCGGTGGCGCTGGGCATGGGCTTGTTCCGGCCGTGGACCGGCACGCGGTTCCAGTGGGCGAACAGCTCGACGTAGCGGTCGAAGTTGGTCAGCAGGATGTAGCGGCCGAAGTTCTTGAGGGGCACGCCCGTGTAGCGCGGCAGCCAGTTCTCGACGATTCTCTTCTTGGTTTCCATGAATGGGCTTTTGCCGGCAAAAAATTAACCCTGCCGCGGATTTCGGCGAGGCAAATCCTCCGGCGCCCCGGCCTACCAGCGGAGCGCGAGCGCGGCGCCCCAGGTGGCGGGGGCGCCCGGGGTGCCGTGCTTCACCCCGGGGATGATGGCGCTGTAGTAGGCCTTGTCGGTGAGGTTGCGGCCGAAAAGACGGATGTCGCCGCGGGCAAAGGCGTAGCCGGCCTCCGCGTCGACCAAGGAGTAGGAGCGCTGCGCCAGCGACGCCGTCTCCTTTTCGTCGTAGTAGGTGGTGCCGGTCCAGGTGAGCCCGGCGCCGGCGAAGAAACCGGTGGCGGGCCGGTAATCGACGCGCAGCGCGCCGTTGCCGGCCGGGGCGTAGGGCGCCTGGCGGCCCGAGTAAGTGGCGCCGGTGAACGGATCGGTGAAGTCCTCCAGCGTGGCGCGGGAGACGGAGGCCGCGAGGGTCACGCTGATGTCGTGGCCGGCCCGCCACACGGACTCCAGCTCAACGCCCAGCACCCGTGCGCGGCTGGCGTTGACGACGAGGTATTCGTCGGCGGTGGCGCCCGGCACGGCGAAGGAGCGTTCGATCTGGTAACCGCTGACACGGGAGACGTAGGCCCGGGCCGTGCAGCTGAGGTTGGAATCACGCGGCGCGGCGGTCACCGCGGCTTCCAGGCTCCAGGAGCTCTCGGGGCCGAAGCCCGCCAGGTCGGCCCGGCCCGTGTAGGCCGAGTAACCGCCGGGCTTGAAGCCGCGGCCCAGGGTGAGCGTGAAATCGGTCGTCTCGTCGAACCGGCGGCCCACGACGATGCTCGGGAGAAAGGCCGGCCAGGCGTCGTCGCGCCGCATCACGGTCGAGGACGGGATGGTCTCGATGCGTTCGAATTCCTTCGCGGTGCGTTCGACGCGCAGGCCGGGTGTGATCGACCAGCCCGGCGCGGGCGTGAAGGACACGCGGCCGGACAGCGCGAGCAGATCGGCGTCGGTGGTGAAAGCCGACCCCTCGACCGGAAAGCCGTTGAAGATGCGGTCGGCCGCGCCGCGGGTGCGGGAGGTCGAGTAGAACGCGCCGAGCGTCAGATGTTCGCCGGCATAGCGCAGCTCCTCGTTGAAGGTGCGTTGCGACTGGGTCAGCGCCGAGTCGAAGTTGACGCCGCCAAAGACGACCAAGCGGTTGGAGTAGGGGGACAGGTTCCAGTCGGAATAACTCGTGGTGGCCGTGAGCGTGGCGCCGGCCAGCCGCTTGGTGAGGCCGGCGGCGATCGCGGCGAAGTCCGCGTCGGACACGCCTTCCTTGCCGCGACTGACCTCGTAATACGGCCCACCGAGCGGGACGAGGGCCTGCGCGCCGTCGCGGGATTGCTGCCCGAGCAGATGCAGCGAGAGTTCCAGGTCCGGGGCCGGCCGGTAGTGCAGCTGGACGCGCCCGAACACGGCCCGGCGGTCATCCACGGTCTGCTTGAGCAAAGTATTCTCAATGTAACCGTCGCGCCGGCTCGTGCCGAGTTGCGCCGAGACGTCGGACTCCGTGCTGCGCGCCGTCTGGGCCGACACATTGAAAGCGAGCTGACCGTAGGAGCCCACGGTGGCGCCGAGGCGCGCCGTGCCGCTGGCGCCCGGGGCGGTGGAAGTGAACTGGATCACGCCGGCGTCGCCCGCCCGGCCGAAGAGCGTGGCGGCCTGCGGGCCGCGGTAGACGGTCATCCGGCCGAAATCATACAGCTCCGTGGGGAACGTGAAGCCGCTGGCGAGCGGGATGTCGTCGAGATAGACCGGCACCGAGGCGTCGCCGAAGAACGGCGTGTTGCCGAGTCCCCGCAGCGTGACCGTCTGACCGAAGCCGCGGGCGCCGGAATCGTTCACGGCGAGGCCGGCGACTTGCCGGGCGAGCCCGGCGAAAGCACCGTCTGCCAGGCCGTCGGCGACGGGGACGAGGCTGGGATGGTCGGCGGTCTGGTCCAGTCGCTCGTTGACCGAGAGGGTCGGGAGCTTGACGGCCTCAGGGGCGGCGGACTGGGCGAAAAGCGGGTGGGCGAACGCGCAGAGGCAGAGGGTGGTGAGGAAGGCCGGCGGACGGAGGGGCATGGAGGCGGACATTCAACCGCGGGAGGACAACCTGTAGAGCCTAAAATTGCCGGCATCGCACGCGGGTTCCAGTGGACGAACAGCTCGGCGTAGCGTCGAAGTTGGTCAGCAGGATGTAACGATCGAAGTTCTTGAGGGGCACGGCTGTGAAACGCGGCAGCCGGTCCTCGACGATTTCCTTCTGGTTTCTATGCGTGGGCTTTTGCGGCAAGAAATCAGCCCCGCCGAGGCTTTCTGCGAGGGAAATCTTATTGTAGGGCGGGATCACCGTATCCCGCCTGGAATATCGCCCTGATCACGAACCGGCGGGATGCGGTGATCCCGCCCTACATCATGCGTTCGCCAGCGTCGGCGAGATGTTCAGGTGCTCCTCGCCGGTGTATTTCGACGACTGCTCGTCGGCGTGGTAGCTCGAGCGCACGAGCGGGCCGCTCTCCACGACGCCAAAGCCGATGCCGAGGCAAAATTCCTTCCAGTGCTTGAACTCCTCGGGCGTCACCCAGCGGTCGATCTTCCAGTGCTGCGGGGTGGGCTGGAGATATTGGCCGAGCGTGAGGATATCGACCTTCTCGGCGGCGATGTCGCGCAGGCACTTTTCCACCTCGGCCGGCGTCTCGCCCAGGCCGAGCATGATGCCGGTCTTGGTCGTGAAGCCGCGCGCCTTGGCGTGGCGCAGCACGCTGAGGCTGCGCTCGTAGCGGGCCTGCACGCGGACGGGCTTCTGCAGGCGCTCGATCGTCTCGACGTTGTGGTTGAAGATGTCGGGCTTGGCGTCGAGCACGGTGTCGAGGTCGTGCATGCGGCCCTTCCAGTCGGGCGTGAGCACCTCGATCGCGCACTGCGGATTACGGTATTTCGTGGCGCGGATGGTCGCGGCCCAGACGCTGGCGCCGCCGTCCTTCAGGTCGTCGCGGGCGACGGAGGTGATGACGCAGTGCTTGAGGCCCATCTTGGCGACGGCGTCGGCCACGCGGGCGGGCTCGCCCAAGTCGAATTCGGTCGGCCGGCCGGTCTGGATCGCGCAGAAATTACAGGAACGCGTGCAGATGTTGCCCAGGATCATCACCGTCGCCGTGCCGCGCGACCAGCATTCGCCGATGTTGGGGCACTGCGCGCTCTGGCAAACGGTGTGGAGCTTGTTCTCCTCGACCAGCCGGCGCGTGGCCTGGTAGGCCGGGCCGGAGGGCAGCTTGGCGCGGAGCCAGTCGGGTTTGCGGTTGGTGGGCGTCATAGACCGGCGAAGAATCTCGGCAGGAGGGTCGAGAATTCAAGCGCCAATACGCGTTTCACCTCTTCGGCGGAGGGCGCCGACCCGAGCTCGGCGGCCAGGGAGGTGACGGTGCCGTCGGTGATGCCGCAGGGCACGATGCCGGTGAAGGGCGCGAGGTCGGCATCCACGTTGAGGGCGAAACCGTGATAGGTCGTCCACTTCTTTACCGCGACGCCGATGGCGGCGATCTTGCGCGGGCCGAGCCAGATGCCGGTCTTGCCCTCGCGGCGGGCCGCGGCGAGGCCGAAGGTGCCGACGGTGTTGATCAGGATCTGCTCGAGCAGGCGGAGGTAGGCGTGGAGGTCTTTTCGCGAGGCGAGATTGATGATCGGGTAACCGACGATCTGGCCGGGGCCGTGGTAGGTGATGTCGCCACCGCGGTTGGTCTTGCAGACCGCGATGCCGCGGCGGGTCAGCTCGGCCTCGTCCCAGATCAGGTGTTCCTCGGCGCCCTTGCGCACGCCGAGGGTGTAGACCGGGTCGTGCTCCGTGAAGACCAGCGTGTCGCCCGCCTCGCCGGCGTTGCGCCGGGCCACGAGTTCCTCCTGCCGCGACCAGGCATCGGCGTAGCCGGTGCGGCCCCAATCAAGGGTCGCGAGGGCCGGGGCGGCGGGGGCGGAGGTGCTCATGCGGCCGCCACTTTCGGCCAAGGCCGCCCTGAGCGCAACTTTTTCATGGGTGGAACCCGGCCTCCGGACGGGTTTTGGGCGCGCGCACGAATAACCTGCCCGGAGGTCAGGTTCCACCTTTGGAATACGATGACGCAGGGCCCGATCCGCATTAATTTCCAATTGCCCCCGGTGGGCCGGTGACCAAGCCTGCGCCATTCCATGAGCGACATTCCTCCGGACATTTCCCACGACCAGTATGCCGTGCGGCTCAAGAAGCTGCAGGACATGCGCGCGGCGGGCTCGGATCCCTTCCGTGCCAACGCCGTGCAGACCCATTTTTCGGGGGAGGCGCTGAAAGCCTACGTCGACGGCGCGGACTACAGCGTGCCGGTCAAGGTCGCCGGCCGCCTCGTCGTCATCCGCGACATGGGCAAGAGCCAGTTCGTCAAGATCCTCGACCAGCAGGGCCAGATCCAGCTCTACGTGAAGAAGGACCTGGTGGGCGACGACGCCTACGCGGCGTTCAAGAAGCTCGACCTCGGCGACATCATCGGCGCCGAGGGCGCGCTGTTCAAATCCAAGAGCGGCGAGGTCACCGTGCGGGTGGACAAGTATGTCCTCGTGTCCAAGGCGCTGCGTCCGCTGCCCGAGAAGTGGCACGGCCTGACCGACGCCGAGCAGGTTTACCGCCAGCGCTACCTCGACCTCATCGTCAACGAGGAGTCGCGGAAGCGCCTCATGCTGCGCAGCCGCATCGTCGCCAGCATCCGGCAGACGCTCGCCACCCGGAAATTTATCGAGGTGGAGACGCCCGTGCTCGAGGGCGTGGCCGGCGGCGCCGCGGCGCGGCCGTTTGTCACCCACCACAACGCGCTGGGCGTCGATTTCTACCTGCGCATCGCGCTCGAGCTGCGCCTCAAGCGCCTGCTCGTCGGCGGCTACGACCGCGTGTTCGAGATCGGCCGCATCTTCCGCAACGAGGGCGTGTCGCGGAAGCACAACCCCGAGTTCACCATGCTCGAGGTCTACCAGGCCTACTCGGATTTCCGCGGCATGATGGAGCTGCTCAAGGGCATCTTCACCGACATCTGCCGCGACGTCATCGGCGCGACCGAGATCAAGCACGCCGGCAGCGGCCAGTTGATCAACTTTGCCGGCGAGTGGCGCGAGGTGCGCTATTTCGACCTGATCGACGAGGCCGTGGGCTTCAAGCTCAGCGCGCTGCGCACCGCCGCCGACTACAAGGCGAAGGCCACGGAAGCCGCGCAGAAGCTCGGCCTCGAGATCCACCCGGCTTGGGAGACACACGAGATCGTTAACGAGATTTTCGGCAAGAAGATCGAGCCGACCCTCATCCAGCCGACCTTCGTCACGCACCTGCCCAAGGAGCTGTCGCCCCTGGCCAAGCTCAACGCCGAGGATCCGGCGTTGATCGACGTCTTCGAGTGCATCATCGGCGGCATGGAGGTCGCGCCCGCCTACTCCGAGCAGAACGACCCGTTCGTGCAGCGGGAGATGTTCGAGAAGCAGGTGGGCGAGGAGCAGCAGAAGATGGACACCGACTTCCTGCTCGCGCTCGAGCACGGCATGCCGCCCGCCGGCGGCATGGGCGTCGGCATCGACCGCCTGTGCATCCTGCTCACCGGCGCCGAGAGCATCCGCGACGTGATTTTGTTCCCGTCCCTGCGTCCTTCGGACGCAAAGGGCTGAAAACTGAAGGACTGAAAGCTGAACACACGCCGGGAAAATCCAGCCTTTCAGCCCTTCCAGCCTTCAGTCTTTCTTTCCCCATGCCCTGGCCCGTCTACCTCGCGCTGAAGCAGCTTTTCCCGTCGGGCCGCCGGGTGCCGTTTTTCACCCTGATCTCCGTGCTCGGTGTCGCGCTGGGCGTGGCGCTGATGCTGGTCACGATGAGCGTGATGGGCGGCTTCGGCCACCAGATCAAAACGATGATCATCGACACCCAGGGCGAGGTGCAGGTGAAGGCGTCCCTGCTGCTCGACCGGCCCGCGGCGGCGGAAGTGGAAAAAACCCTGGCGGCCACGCCGGGCGTGCAGGCCTTTGCCCCCTACGCGGCCGGCATGGTGATGCTCGAATACCAGAACCGGCCGGCCTTCCCGGCCATCCAGGGTTTCAATTACGCGCAGATGAAAAAGGTCGTGCCGCTCGACCGCTACCTGACCGCCGGCTCGCTCGAGCAACTGGACGACGACTCCATCATCCTGAGCTCGATCCTCGCCAACTCGCTGGGCGCGGGCGTGGGCGACACGGTCAGCATCTACTCGCCGCTGGCCCTGGAGCGCGCCCGGAAGAACGAGCTGCTGCTGCCGCGCGACGTGCGCGTGGCGGGCATCTTCGCGGTCGGCCACCAGCAGCTCGACAGCTCCACGGTGCTGTGCTCGCTGCGGCTGATGCAGGACCTCTACGGCCTCGAGCAACGGGTGCACGGCTACAACGTCCGCCTGCAGCCCGGGGCCGACGAATACGCCGTGGCGGCGGCGCTCAACCGGCAACTCCCCGCCGACACCCGGGCCCAGACCTGGTTCGAGTCCAACGCCGACTTCCAGGCCGTCCTCGCCTTCGAGCGGAACATGATCTTCTTCCTGCTCACGTTCATCATCGTCGTGGCGGCGTTCTCCATCACCAGCTCGCTGCTCGTGACGGTGGTGCGCAAGACCCGCGAGATCGGCCTGCTCGGCGCCATGGGCGGCCGGGCGCGGCACATCGCAGCATGCTTCTGCGTGCAGGGACTGGTCATCGGCCTGGGCGGCACCACGCTGGGCCTCGGCCTCGGCTTTGGTTTGCTGCATTACCGCAACGCCGTGGTGCATCTGATCGCCGGCCTGACAATGGGGCAGGAGGTGTTTGAGAAATTCTACCAGTTCAGCTCGCTGCCGGCCAATACCGAGCCAAGGGACGTGGTGCTGATCATCGGTTTTTCCATCGTCGCTTCGACCATCGCCGGCCTGATCCCCGCCTGGCGCGCGGCCAAGCTGCAACCCGTGGAGGCGCTGCGCTCTGAATAAGGGCTGAATGGCTGAAGAACTGAATAGCTGAAAGCTGGCGAACCCGCCCCCTGCGCCCACCCCTCTAAACACCATGTCAGCCCTTCAGCCATCCAGCCCTTCAGTCCTTCGGACCGCCGGCCTGCGCAAGACCTATCCCAGCGGCGACCGCACGCTCTCGGTGCTGCAGGGTGTGGACCTCGCGGTTGCGGCCGGCGAGACCGTCTCGATCCGCGGCGAATCCGGCTCGGGCAAGAGCACGCTGCTCAACATCCTCGCCGGGCTCGACCGCCCCGACAGCGGCGAAATCTTCTGGGGCGCCGAGGCCGCGCACAGCCTTTCGTTGGGCGAATTGACCGCGCGGCGCGGCCGGTTCCTCGGCATGGTGTTCCAATCCTATTACCTGATTCCCGAGCTCGACGCCTTCGCGAATGTCCTGATGGCGGCGCGTCTGGTCGGCGGGGCGGGGGCCACCGAGCGCGCCCGGGCCACGACCCTGCTCAAGCGTGTCGGCCTGGCGGAACGCTCGACCCATCTGCCCGCGCAACTCTCCGGCGGTGAGCGCCAGCGCGTTGCCGTGGCCCGGGCGCTGATGAACCATCCCGCCGTGATCCTCGCCGACGAGCCGACCGGCAACCTCGACGAGCGCACGGGCGACGAGGTCATCGGCCTCCTGCTCGAGGTCTGCGCCGAGGAGAAGGCCGCGCTGGTGCTCGTGACCCACAATCCCGTCCACGCGAGAAAGACCGCCCGCCAGTTGCTCCTCAAAGACGGTCGGTTTGCCTGATTTCCATTTCAGGGAGCGTTCAGGCGGGGTTAATGTTGCAAGGGCAAGCTGTCCGTCCCCATGAAACTTCCCCGCTTCATCCTGCCCCTCCTTTTCCTGCTTTGCACCGCAGGCCTCCGCGCCGAGTCCGCGAAGCCCGGCCGCATCGTCCTGCTCGTGGACGAGATCAAGCAGATCCGCTCTTTCCCGGTCGTCCTCGCCGAGCGGCTGGGCTATTTTGCGGAGAACGGCGTCGTGGTTACGGTCATGAACATCCGCGACGATGCCAGCACCACCGACATGCTGATGGACGGCCGGGTCGACGCGGTGATGGCCTACTATCACCACACCGTGGTCAATCAGTCCGAAGGGGGCGATTTCGAGGCGATCGTCGCGCTCGGGATGACGCCCGGGGCCAAGGTGCTCGTGGCGAACGCGGCCAAGGGCAAATACCGGACGACGGCCGACCTGAAAGGCAGCCGCTTCATTTCCGGTGGCGCGGGTTCATCCAAGACCACCCTGGCGAACTACCTCGTGCTCGCCGGCGGACTGAAGCTGGGCGACTACTCCCGCGCCGGGACCGACGGCCGCGAGAAGAACGTCGTTGCGCTCCGGGAGGGCCAGGCCGACTTCATCGTGGCACCGACCCCTGACGGCGATTTCTACGAGGCGGCGGGCGTCGCGACCGTCTGGGCCGACCTGACCACCGTCGAAGGCACGCGGAAATATTTCGGGACGCTGTTCCCGTCGGCCGCCATCTACATGCGGACCGCCCAGGCCGGGGCGCACCCCGAGATCGCGCAGCACCTGGCCAATGCCTTTGTCCGCACCCTCCGCTTCATCAACACTCACACGCCAGAGGAAATCGCGGCCGTCATCCCCGACGAGATCGCCGGCAAGGACCGCGCGGCCTACCTGAAGGTGCTGCGGCAGGAGATCCCGATGTTTGCCACCGACGGGCGCATGCCGGCGGACGCCGCCGAGAAGGAATGGCAGGTGCTCGCCGCGGCGCAGCCCAAATACCTCAAGGTGCAGCCGGCCAGGACCTACACCAACGCGTTCGCCGACGAGGCGCTGCGGAAACTGCCCTGAGCGTCCGCCCTCCGGCTCTGCCGGCGTTTCCCGCGTTGCAACCGGGGCGGGAATTCCCTGCCATGCGGCCATGTTCAAGCGTTCCCCCGGCAAGATTCGTTGCGGCGTCGCCGGCGTCGGCTCGCTCGGCCAGCACCACGCCCGCATCTACTCGACCCTGCCGCACGTCGAGTTCGCCGGCATCTTTGAGACCAATGACGCCCGTGCGGCGGAGATCTGTGCGCAGCACCACTGCCGGCGCTTCGCCACCATCGCCGAGCTGGGCGCGGCTTGCGATGCCGTCAGCGTCGTCGTCCCGACCGACCGGCACGCCGAGGTCGCGCTGCCGCTGCTGGCCGCCGGCTGCCACCTGCTGATCGAGAAGCCGCTGTGCGCGAGCCTGGAGGAGGCCGAGCAGGTGCTGGCCGCCGCGCGCAAGGCCAACCGCCTCGTGCAGGTCGGCCACATCGAGCATTTCAACCCGGTGATGAGCTACCTCGAGAAGCATGCCGGCCGCCCGCAATACATCACGACGGAGCGCCTCGCGCCTTACACGCCGCGCGGCACCGAGGTCGGCGTCGTGCTCGACCTGATGATCCACGACATCGGCATCGTGCTCGCGCTGGTGGGGTCGCCGATCAAGCAGATCGATTCCGTCGGCATCAGCGTGCTCTCCAAGACCGAGGACATCGCCAACGCCCGCATCGAGTTCGAGAACGGCTGCGTGGCCAACCTCACCGCCTCGCGCATGAGCCTGAAGAAGAACCGCGAGATCCGCGTTTTCCAGGACAACGCCTACCTCTCGCTCGATTTCATGAACCAGAAGGGCCACCTCGTGAAGAAGAGCGACATCATCGCCTACGGGGTGAAGCTGAAGGTCGGTCTGGCCAAGGCCGGCGACGCCTCGTCCATCCCGGTGCACGAGATTCCCATCGAGAAGGGCGAGCCGCTGGCCATCGAGCTGGCGCATTTCGTCGAGAGCGTGCGCGAGGCGAAGCAGCCCAAGGTCGGCGGCGCCCTCGGCAAGTCGGCGCTCGAGGTGGCCATCGCGATCACGGAGCAGATCCGGAAGGCCGGGAAATAACCACGAAGGACACGAAGTGCACGAAGAGGCGGAAGCAACCAAGGCGTGTCATTCTGAGCGCAGCGAAGAATCCAAAATGATGATCGCTGGCGGACAGGCCGATGGATTCTTCGCTCCGCTCAGAGTGACAAAGGAGGGGAGTCTTGGATAAGCTCACGCATCCCCTTGATCTCCCGCCACCGGCCGGCGGCCAGGTCGACCTGCTCTTTGTCGTCGGCGAGCACTCCGGGGACGAAAACGCCGCGCGCGTGCTGCGCGACCTGCGGGCCCGCCAGCCCGGCCTGCGCGTCTGCGCCCTCGGCGGGCCGCACCTCGCCGCAGCCGGCGCGCAACTGCTGCGGGACCTGACGGCGGAATCGGCCATGGGCTTCGCGGTCGTCACGAAGCTCGCCCACTACCGGAAACTCATCGCCGACATCGTGGACTGGATCGGCCGGCACCGGCCGCGAGCGGTGTGCTTCGTCGATTCGTCCGGGCTGAACCTCCGCATCGCCGCCGGTCTGCACGCGCGCGGTTTCTCCGCCAAGGCGGGCGGGCCGACCAAGGCCCTCTACTACATCAGTCCGCAGATCTGGGCCTCGCGCGCCGGGCGGCGGTTTCAGATGGCGGCGCACCTCGACGGGTTGGCGGCGATTTTTCCGTTCGAGCCGGCGGTCTATGCCGACACGGACCTGCCGGTGGAGTTCGTCGGGCATCCGTTCCTCGCGCCGGACTACGTGCCGCCGGTGGCCTTCGACCCGGCCGGCCCGGTGCTGCTGCTGCCCGGCAGCCGGCGCGGCGTGGTGCAACGGATCTTTCCGCTGTTGCTGGCGGCGTATCGGGCGTCCGGCCCGACACGTCCGGCGGTCGTGCTTTACCCGAGCGAGGATATCCTGGCCGTGCTGCGGGCGGCCAATCCGCCGGCGGGCGTCACGCTGCGACGCACGGGTGCAACGGACGGCCCCGTGCGCGCGGCCGCGGTGCTCACGGCGAGCGGCACCATGTCGATGCACTGTGCCCTGGCCGGCATTCCCGGGGCGCTGACCTATAAGACCGATCTGATCACCTACCTTCTCGGCCGGTTGCTGGTGAAGGTGGAATTCATCGGCATCGCGAACCTGCTGCTGAAGGAAGCCATGTATCCCGAGTTCATCCAGGGCGCGGCAACGCCGGCCGCGCTCGCGGCGCAGTTGCGCGAGTGCCTGCAGGACCCGGCCCGGGCCGCCCGCACCGCGGCACAACGGGCCAGACTGCGGGCGTTGCTGGCGCAACCCGCCAGCGGCACCGCGGCGGACTGGCTGGCGCGGCAGCTCGGGCCTTCTTGATTTCCGGCCGTTAAAGTTATCGCCTCCGGCACGCGTTTTAATTGCACTGACCGCATGCCCGCAACGGAGAGCCACGTCCCCCGTCGCCAGCGCAGCCGGATGCTGCCGTTGGTCGCCTTTGCGGTCGGGTGCTTCATCTCGGTCGCCTCCTGGTGGCTGGTCGGGCGCGCGGTGCACCGGGTCGACCAGAGCCGGTTCGAGCTGCAATCGGCGCGGCTGGCCAGCCTGATCCGCGGACGGTTCGCCACCACGGCGCAGATCCTCTACGGCGCCCGGGCGCATGCCTCCGCCAGCGGGCACGTGACGACGCAGGAGTGGTCGATGTATTTCAATTCCATCCGGGAACGCTTTGACTACGGCGTGGTGGGGTTGGGCTATGCGGAACGGGTGCGCCGGGCCGACCTCGCGGCGTTCGAGGCCCGCATCCGCGCGGAGGGCCAGCCCGACTTCAAGGCCGAGCGCGTCGGGCAGAACGAATGGCTTTATGTCGTCACGAGCATCGAGCCGCGCGAACGCAACCGCGGCGTGCTGGGCCTGGACCTCGGCTCGGGCACGACCCGCCGGACCGCGGCGGAAACGGCGGCTCGGCAGAACGACCTGGTGTTGTCCCGGCACATCAAGTTGCGCTACGACGGCCGGGAGGTGCCGGGCTTCCTGCTCTTTCTGCCGATTTACGAAAACGGCGCACACCTCGACACGGAGGAACAGCGGGCGACGGCGCTCCGCGGGTGGGCCTATGCCCCGATCCGCATCGATGAACTGCTCGCGGACGCGAGCGAGGTCGCCGCGGTGCACCTGGATTTCGAAGTCTACGAGGGCGATGGCACCAGCCCCGACCGGCTGCTTTACGACGAGGACGGCCATGTGTTCGCCCAAAAACCCGGGGCGCAGGAGAAGCGCCGGTTCGGGCAGGCCCAGTCGCTGGACGTTTACGGCCAGCGGTGGACGCTGCAGACGAGCGAGAAACCGGGCTTCCTCGAGGCGGGCAACACCTTGCTGCCGTGGGGCGTGCTCTGCGCCGGCCTGCTGATCAGCCTGATCGCCACCGGGGTGACCTTCCTGTTGGTGAATTCACGGGTGCGGGCGCTCGATCTCGCTGACTTGATGACGGCGAACCTCCGGCAGGCCGAGGCGGAGTCGAGCCGCCTCGCCTTGGTAGCGAGCCGGACGGCCAACGCCGTGGGCCTGTCCGACGCCGGCGGCAGGGTGGTGTGGATCAACGAGGGCTTCACGCGGCTCTTCGGCTACACGCTGGACGAGTGCCGCGGTCGGTTCGGACCCGGCGTGCTGCGCGGACCCAAGACCGGGGTCCGGCTCCTGGCCGACGTGGCGCAGGCGGCCCGCGCCGGCCGGCCTTTCCACGGCGAGATGCTCAGCTACACCAAGGACCAGCGCGAGATCTGGACCGACTTCGAGATGCAACCCCTGCGCGACGAAGCCGGCGCGGTGACCGGCTTCATGTCCATCCAGCTCGATGTCACCGCCCGCAAGATGGCCGAGGCGGAGGCGCGCCGTCTGGCCCTGGTGGCGAGCCGGACGGCCAGCCTGATCGTCCTCGCCGATACCGAATGGCAGATCGAGTGGGTCAACGACAGCTTCACCCGTCTCACCGGCTATGCGCTGGACGAAGTGCGCGGCCGCCGTCCCAGCACCTTTCTCGCGGGTCCGCTGACGAATCGCGACGTGCTGGAGGCGATGGACGAGGCCGACCGCGCAGGCCAGCCGTTCAAGGGCGAGGTGCTCAACTACACCAAGGCCGGCAAGCCCTACTGGGTGGAGATCGAGATCCAGCGCCTGACCGACGCCGAGGGCCAGCATACCGGCTACATGGCGCTCCAGCTCGACATCACCGAGCGCAAGCGCGCCGAGCACGAGCTGGCGCAGCGCGAGGCCCAGTTCCGCTTCATCCTCAATGCGCTGCCGGTGGGCGTGAGCTGGACCTCCTATGACGAGGGCCGCGAGTCCTGGGTCAACGACGCCGTGCTGCGCCTGACCGGCCTGAGCCGCGAGGAGGCGCTGGCCAACGAGTCCTATCGCGCCATCACGCCCCCGGAGGACTGGGCCAGGCAGGTCGCCGAGTATGCCCGCATCCGCGAGGGCGTGAGCGACGGCTTCAGCCTGGAGAAGCGCTACCAGCGGCTGGACGGCACCGAGGTCAACGGCCTGCTGACCGTCCAGGTCTTCCGGGCGCCGGACGGCCGGATCCTGCAGGAAGTCGCCACCATCGCCGACCTGACGGAATTGAAGGACATCTCCCAGCGGCTGGCCGGACAGGAAGCCCGCCTGCGCTTCATCTTTGAAAACGTGCCGCTGGGCATCTCCTGGCGCCTGGTGTCGCCCGACGGCACGATCGAACGGCGGTTCAACGAAGCACATCTGCGGATCGGCGGCCTGACCCGGGCCGAGGCGGAAAGGGATGGCGCCTTCTCCTCGATGACGCATCCCGCGGACCGGCCGCTGCAGGACCGCCTGCAGGCCAGGATGCTGGCCGGGGAGATCAACGAGTATTCCCTCGACAAGCGCTATGTGCGCCACGACGGCTCCGCCGTGTGGGTGACCTTCACCAACCAGCGCCGCCTCCATCCCGACGGCGGCGAGGAGCAACTGTCCACCGTGGTCGACATCACCGCCCTCAAGCGCATTCAGGAGGAACTGGCGGCCAAGGAGGCGCAGTTCCGCTTCATCTTCGACTCGGTGCCGGTCGGTCTTTCCTGGGCGATCGCCGGGCGCGACGAGGAGACCCGCCTGGTCAATGCCGAGCACATGCGACTGAGCGGCGTCACGCCGGAGCAGTCCCACACCACCCCGGATATCTTCCCGCAGCGCACCCACCCCGAGGACCTGGCCCGGCAGCAGGCGTTCGTCGAGCGGATGCACGCCGGGGAGATCGACCACTTCGTGTTGGACAAGCGCTACGTGCATGCGGACGGCGCCACCGTGTGGGTGCGGCTGTTCCGCCGCCTCTACCGGGGCGGCGGGAACCAGCCGGCCCAGGAACTCAACGCGCTGGTCGACATCACCGAGCTCAAGCGCGTGCAGGAGGAGCTGAACGCCGCCAAGGACACGGCGGAAAAGGCCAACCTGGCCAAGAGCCAGTTCCTCGCGATGATGAGCCACGAGATCCGCACGCCGATGAACGGCGTCATCGGCATGACCAGCCTGCTGCTCGATTCGCCGCTCGCCGCCGAGCAGCGCGAATACGCCGAGACCATCCGCGTCAGCGGCGAGGCCCTGCTGACCATCATCAATGACATCCTGGACTTCTCCAAGATCGAGTCCGGCAAGCTCGAGATGGAGCGGATGGAATTTTCCCTGCGCGAATGCGTCGAGGGTGCGCTCGACCTGCTCGCGCCGCGCGCCGCCGAGAAGCGCATCGACCTGCTTTACGAGATCGCCGACGGCGTCCCCACCAACCTGCAGGGCGACCCGTCCCGCCTCCGCCAGGTGCTGGTCAACCTGCTGGGCAACGCCCTGAAGTTCACCGCGCAGGGCGAGGTGCTGCTGACCGTCCGGCCCGGCGCAATGGAGGGGGAGACGGCCGAGCTGGTCTTCAGCGTGAAGGACACCGGCATCGGCATCCCGCCCGAGGGGATCCGCCGGCTCTTCCAGTCCTTCAGCCAGGTGGACGCCTCCACCACGCGCCGCTTTGGCGGCACCGGCCTCGGGCTGGCGATCAGCAAGCGCCTCGCCGAGCTCATGGGCGGCCGCATGTGGGTCGAGAGCGAGCCGGGGCGGGGCTCCACGTTCAGCTTCACCGTCCGCATCGGGGTGGTGCCGAGCAAGCCGCGCATCTACACCGGCGGCACCAAGGCCGCCCTCCAGGGCCGCCGCCTGCTCATCGTGGACGACAACGCGACGAACCGCCGCATCCTTGGCGACCTCGCCCGCAAGTGGGACATGACATCCGTGGCCGTCGAGCATCCCGCCGAGGCGCTCAGCCTGCTCCGCCAGCGCGAGGTCTTCGACGTGGCCATCCTCGACATGCAGATGCCCGAGATGGATGGCGGCACCCTGGCCGGCGAGATTCGCAAATTGCGTCCGCCGGAAGATCTCCCGCTGATTCTCCTTTCCTCCCTCGGCCGGCGCGAGGACACGGCGCACCTCTTCACCGCCAACCTCAGCAAACCCGTGAAGCCCTCGCAGCTTTACGACGTGCTCGCCAAGCTGTTCTGGCGCGGCGGCGATGCCGCGCCGGAGAAGTCCGCACCGACCCCGGCCGCGAAGTCGGGCGATGCCTGCTTCATGGATCGCATCCTGCTGGCCGAGGACAATGTCGTGAACCAGAAGGTCGCGCTCAGCATGCTCCAGAAGCTCGGGTTCCGCGCCGACGTGGCGGCCAACGGCCTCGAGGTGATCGCCGCCGTCGAGCGCCAGCCCTACGATGTCATCATGATGGACGTGCAGATGCCGGAGATGGACGGCCTCGAGGCCTCGCGCCGCCTCGGGGAGCTGCGCCCCGATCCGGCCCAGCGCCCGTGGATCATCGCCCTGACCGCAAACGCCATGCAGGGGGACCGCGAGATGTGCCTCGCCGCCGGCATGGACGACTACATCAGCAAGCCCATCAAGCGGGGGGACCTGCTGGCGGCGATCGAACGCGCGCGTCACCGCAAGCCCATCTGAAAAACCACCCGGTTATAGGTGGTTTTCCTCTGAAAAATAATTCGCCTTGGTCCGGCCCGTCCGGCGGAATCTGCCGCGCATGCCCTCGGCCCCACTCCAGCAAGCCACGCGGCGCCGCATCGGCTGGCTCCCGTGGGCGGTCTTCGCCGTCCTCGCCGCGCTGACGGTGGCGGCTTGGTGGCTGCTCGCGGCGGAGACCGAGCGCACGGCCCGGGCGCGGTTTGACCGGCTGGCCGAGCGCATCAACAACACCATCCGCCTGCGTTTCAACACCGCGGCCCACCTGCTGCACGGCGCGGCCGCGCTGCCCGAGGCCAGCAGCCAGGTGACCGCCACCGAATGGTCCGTTTATCTGCGCCACGCCGCCGCCCAGCTGGACAGCGGCGTCGTCGGCCTGGGTTACGTCGAGTCGGTGGACCGCGCCGACCTGGAGGCCCTGGAGCAACGCGTGCGCGCCGAGGGCCAGCCCGGCTTCACGGTCGAGCGCGCCGGCAACAATCCCTGGCTCTACGTCGTGGTGGCCATCGAGCCGCAGGAGCGCAACACCGGCGTGCTCGGCCTGGACGTCGGTTCGGGCAAGACGCGGAAGGGCGCCGCCGAGGCGGCGGCGCGCCAGAACGAGATGGTGCTCTCGCGCCGCATCGGCCTCGACTATGAGCACCGCAAGGTGCCGGGCTTCCTCCTGTTCCTGCCGGTCTACCAGAAGGGGGCCCCGATCGGCACGCCGGCGGAAAGGCTCGCGGCGGTGGAGGGCTGGGTCTACGCGCCGATCCGCATCGACGAGTTGATGACCGGCATCGCCGACGTCGCCGGCGGGCAGCTTGATTTCGAGGTCTTCGAGGGCGACGGCACCCGCCCGGAAGCGCTGCTCTACGACGAGGACGGCCACCTCAACTCCGGCCTGGCGCGGGAGATCACCGACCGGGATTTCTCCGCCCGGGCGTTCCACGACCTGCAGACGATGATGATCTTCGGCCGGCAGTGGACCCTGCGCTTCAGCACCCGGCCGGCGTTCGAGCGGGCCAATTTCAGCGTGCTGCCCACCGTGGTGCTGGCGGGCGGGCTGGCCATGAGCGCGCTGGTCGCCGTGCTGACGTGGGCGCTCGTGCACTCGCGCCGCCGGGCGCTCCGGCTCGCCGAGGACCAGATCACCGGCTTGCGCCGGGCCGAGGAGGAATCGCGCCGGCTCGCCCTCGTGGCCAGCCGCACCAGCAGCGGCGTGATGCTCACCGACACCGAGTGGCGCGTCCAGTGGATCAACGAGGGCTTCACCCGCCTGTTCGGCTTCACCCTCGACGAGATCCGCGGACGGCAGCCGGTCACCTTCATGATCGGCCCCGAGACCGATCCGCGCGTGCTGGAGGCGATGGGGCAGGCGGGCGCCGCGGGGCGCCCCTACATTGGCGAGATCCTCAATTACGCCAAGGACGGCCGCAAGGTGTGGATCGAGCTGGAGATCCAGCCGGTGCGCAACGAGGCGGGCGCCCTCACCGGCTTCATGGGCCTGCAGCTCGACATCACCGGCCGCAAGCAGCAGGCCGCGCAGCTGCGCGAGGCCAAGGAGGCGGCGGAGCGCGCCAACGTCGCCAAGAGCCAGTTCCTCGCGATGATGAGCCACGAGATCCGCACGCCGATGAACGGCGTCATCGGCATGGCCAGCCTGCTGCTCGACTCGCCGCTGACCCCGGATCAGCGCGAGTCGGCCGAAACCATCCGCCAGAGCGGCCAGGCCCTGCTCGCCATCATCAACGACATCCTGGATTTCTCCAAGATCGAGTCCGGCCGCCTCGAGCTCGATCATACCGAGTTCAGCCTGCGCGACTGCATCGAGGGTGCGGTGGACGTGCTCGGGCCCACCGCGGCCCAGAAGCAGCTGGATCTCCTGTGCGAGATTCCCGGTGACGTCCCGGACATGGTGCGGGGCGATCCGGTGCGCCTGCGCCAGGTGCTGGTCAACCTCATCGGCAACGCGGTCAAGTTCACCGAGCGCGGCGAGGTGCTGGTGAAGGTGCGCGCGCTGGCCCGTTCCGGCCCGGAGGTGGACCTGGTCTTCACCGTGTGGGACACCGGCATCGGCATCCCCGCCGGGCACATGGACCGGCTGTTCCTGCCGTTCAGCCAGGTGGACGCCTCGATGACGCGCCGTTTCGGTGGCACGGGCCTCGGCCTCGCCATCTGCCGCCGGCTGGTCGAGCTGATGGGCGGCGGCATCAGCGTCGAGAGCGAGGTCGGCCGCGGCTCGAGTTTTAGCTTCGTGCTGCGCCTGCAGGAGATCCCATCGGTCGCGGCCGGCGTGCCCACCGAGCTGTGCGGCCGGCGCATTTTGATTGTCGAGGACAACGCCACCAGCCGCCGCATCCTCTCCGGCATGGTCCGGCGCTGGGGCATGGAGGCGGTCGCGGTGGACGCAGCGGCGCGGGCCCTGGAATTGCTCGCCGGGGGCGAGCAATTCGACGCCGCCATCCTCGACCTGCAGATGCCGGAACTCGACGGCCGCGCGTTGGCGCGGAGCATCCGTGAGCTGCCCGGCCGGCCGTCGCTGCCGCTGGTGCTGCTCGCCAATCCGGGCCGCAAGGAGAATCCCGGCGGACACTTCCGCGCCATCCTGACCAAGCCGGTGAAGCCGACCCAGCTCTTCGATGCGCTGCTGGCGATTTTCGCCAAGCGGGACGGCAGCGCCGCGCCGGTGACCCCGGCGTAGGGGAATTTCAAACCCTTTCGATTTCTCTGTAGGAGCCTGCTCGCAGGCGATGGCCTGCCGAATCGCCTGCAAGCAGGCTCCTACCAAGCGGTGCGATCGGAATTCAAACCGGCGGGTTGAGCGAGTGGGCGACTTGCGGCCAGAGGGCCGCGGTGCGCTCGGCGACGATCGCGCGGCCCTTCGCCGCCTCGGCCTCGCGCTGGGCGAGGTTCTCCTCGGCGATGGCGGCCAGGTCGTCGAGGTTGTAGAGGAACACATTGGCCTGCGCGGCGGCGGCCGGGTCGATGTCGCGCGGCAGGGCCAGGTCGATCAGGAACAGCGGGCGCGCCGGCCGGTGCTTCATGGCGGCGGCCACGAGCGCGGCGGTCAGGACGAAGCCGGGGGCGGAGGTCGAGCTGGCGACAATGTCGGCGGTCGCCAGCAGTTCGGGCAGCTCGGCCAGGCTCGCGGCCCAGCCGCCGGCCTGCGCGGCGGCGGCCTCCGCGCTGGACAGCGTGCGGCTGGCCACGGTGATGGCCGCGGCGCCGCGGCTCTGGAACGCCTGCGCGGTCTTCAGCCCGATGTCGCCGGCGCCGACCACCAGCACCCGGCTGGGGCCGAGTTCGCCGAAGATGCGTCCCGCGAGGTCCACCGCCACCGTGGCGATGCTGACCTGCCCCGCGCCGATGGCCGTGTGCGTGCGGATATGCTTCGCGGCCTGGAAGCTCTTTTGGAAAACGCGGTTGAGCACCGGCCCCGTCCAGTGGCGGGCGAGCGCGGCCTCATACGCGGCCTTCATCTGGCCGAGGATCTCCGTCTCGCCGACGACCTGCGAGTCGAGCCCGGCCGCGACGGCGAAGAGGTGCTCCACCACGTTGTGCCCGAGGCGGGCCTGGAGCACGCCGGCCAGTTCCGCCGCCGTGCAGCCCGTGACCGCGCCGACGGTGGCGGCGAGCCGGTCCACGCTGGCGGCGCTCGCCACGCCGTAGACCTCGACGCGGTTGCAGGTGTTGAGCAGGGCGAACTCCCGCACGCCCGGGGTGGCCTGCAGCCGCGTGGCCAGGGCGGCGGCCCGGGCGTCGTCGAGCGCGAGTTTCTCGCGGATGGCGAGCGGCGCGGTGTGGTGGCTGGCACCGAGGAGGAAAAGGACGGGGGCGGTCGGCTCCATCGGTCAGCGTTCGGGGGTGAGCACGATCTCGTGGTGCCGGCTGGAGTTGACGGGGCCGAGCGAAAGCAGGGCGAGGAGGAACATCACGAGGCAGACCCAGGCGAAGCGCACCGACACCAGTCTGGCCCGCCAGCGCAGCAGCCCGACCACCAGGTAGACGAACCACACGCCGAGCGTCACCGTGAGCTTCGGGAGGTCCACCGAGGCGGTGTCGCGGATCCACCAAGCGGCCCCGACGCCCAGCGAGAAGGTCAGCAGCAGCACCCCCAGCGCGAGCAACCGGAAGTTGATGTGGTCGAGCTGGACGACGGAGGGCAGGAACCAGAAGAGGCCGTTCAGGCGCTTGTGCTTGAGGCTCCAGTTCTGCAGCAGGTGCATGACCGAGGTCAGCGCGAGCAGGCCGAACACGCCGTAGCTGAACACGGCGAGCGCGGCGTGCAGCTCGATCCACGGGTTGTTGCCAAAGATCTTTGGGCCGTGCGCGAGGTCCCACGCGGGCATCAGGAGCGACACCAGCGCCAGGGCGGCGGCGTAGCCGGCGGTGAACAGTCCGAGCAGGCTGCCCCGGAAGGTGGTGCCGACGAAGAAATACAGCACCATGGCCGACCACGCGACAAACTGGATGATCTCAAAGGTGTTGCCCAGCGGGCAGCCGCCCACGGCGAGGCCGCGGACATAGAGGCCGGCCATCTGGAAAACCCAGCCGCCGACCAGGAAAGTGTTCAGGATCGTGCGCAGGCCGGCAGGCGCCGACCGCCGGGTCAGCGCCACCAGGCCGGTCAGGAAGCCGGCGAGGTAGAGCAGGGCGCCGAGCCAGAGGAGGGCCCGGTCGGTGAGCAACGAGGACATGAGGGCAACTTGGCATCCGGGGCGGAGTGCGGCAAGCCCCGCGACTGAGGAATTAGGCTGGGACGCAGAGGTCGGGCGCCTGGCTTATCGGAGGGTCTGTAGCGGCGGTCTATGACCGCCGTCAGGCAACGGCGCTCAAAGACCGCCGCTACAGTTGTTTCAGGGTTGGCCGCACGGAATTGAACCACAAGCTGGCGGCGTGCCTCCCGCCTTTGAGCCCAAGCCGATTCTGCTCACCGGCCGCCATGTGCGGCTCGAACCGCTGGAGCGGCGCCATCTGCCGGCGCTGGTCGCCGCGGCGCAGGATCCGGCGACTTTCCAGTATTTCGTGACGCCGCCGCTGGGCGTGGAAAGCGAGATGACCCAATGGATGGACCAGATCCTGAAAGGGCAGGCGGCCGGCACCGACGTGGGCTGGGCCACGGTGCGGATCAGCGACAACCGGGTGGTCGGGGCGACGACCTTCCTCGACATCCGGCGCGTGAACCGCGGCCTGGAAATCGGCAACACCTGGCTTTCGCCCGAGGTGTGGCGGACCGCGGTCAACACGGAGGCGAAGTATCTGCAGCTGCGGCACGCCTTCGAGGACCTCGGCGCGTGGCGCGTGCAGTTGAAGACCGACGAGCGCAACGCCCGGTCCCGGGCCGCGATTGCGCGGCTCGGCTGCACCTTCGAGGGCATCCTGCGCCGCTACCAGCTGCGCCACGACGGCTTCGTCCGGAACACCGCCATGTTCAGCCTCCTTGACGCCGAGTGGCCGGCGGCCAAGGCCGGGCTCGAGGCGAAGCTGAATCGGTAGGGCGCGGACTCCGTCCGCGCCGCGGCGGTGACGGAGTCACCGCCCTACCGCTTCGGCGCCCACTGGCGCAGGAAGGCGGTCACCTTGGCGGGGTCGTGGGCGGACTTGCCGTCCTCGAGCGCGCCGGTCTCCTGCGTGGTCAGTTGCCGGCCGTTTTCGTCGAGCACCACCAACACCGGGAGGCCCTGCGCCATCGGGTTGCCATAGCGGTCGTTCACGGCGTCGTTGCGAGCCTTGCCCTGGCGGTGATTCACGTCCACCAGCACCAGCACGTAGTTCTCGTGCAGCGCCGCCGCGACCGCGGCGTCCGTCTCAAAGGTGTGACTGAGCCGGCGGCACCAGATGCACCAGTTGGCGCCGAGTTTCACGAGGACGTGCTTGTGCTCCGCCCGGGCCTGCGCGACCGCGGCGGCGATCTGCGCGGTGCCGTCCGCCTGCACGTCGTAGATATCGGGTCCCATCTGGGGGTATTCGGGTTCGGCGCGGAGTGCGACGGTGGCGGCGAGAAGGACGAGGGCGGTCAGCAATTTCATGTGGGCAACCTAGTCAGCGGGCGAAATTCGGCTAGCTCTTTCGCGCGACCAAGAACTTCTGGCTTTTGTAGGGTCGGCGCTTGCCGCCGGACCACCCTTGCGCGCCGAATGGTCCGCCGACTAGCGGCGACCCTACAGCTTTTTCGCGACCCAGAACGTGCAGTTGTCCGAAAAATTCCGGACCTTGGGTGTTTCGCTGGCGAGTTCGTTGCGGGTGGCGCTCTCGAGATAGGTCCAGCCCGTGGCCGCCAGCTCCGCCAACACTTCCTTGCGGTCGGGCAGGTGCATGAAGGTGTTGCCGTTGTCGTCCGAGAAATAGCGGTCGCCGAACTCCACCAGCCGCGGGTTCTGTTCGCCCTTGGCCCAGCGCTCGGCCTCCTGCGCCCACTCCTTGACGTCCTTGGGGTCGTCGCGGTCGTGGGTGGTGAAGATGAAGTGCCCGCCCGGCCGGCAGAGGCGGTGCAGGCCGTGCAGCGCCGCCCGGCGATTCTCGCGCCCGGGGATCTGCATCAGGCCGTTGAACATGAAAAGCACGCCGTCGAACGGTTGGTAGTTTAATAGACTACCAGAATTCAACTGCGTCGCGTCGGCCTGCAGGAAGGTGAGGCCGGCAATGCCTTGCTCCTGCGCGAGGTTCCGCGCCTGGTCGACCAGCTCGGAGGCGAAGTCGAAGCCCGTGATGTCCCGATAGCCTTGGTGCCAGAGTCCGACCGCGACGCGGCCGGCGCCGCAGCCGGCCTCGAGCAGGCGCGCCGACGGGTCGGGAAAATACTTCGCGATCAGCGTCAGCTCGGATTTCCACAGGCCGACGAAATGCGCGGCCCGCGTGTAGTGGAGGACCGCGTTGATGGCGTTGAAGTCATCGCGCACGGTCGCGCCGTCAACTTTGGTGATGGGTTCGGACATGGTCTTGGGGTAGGGCGGCGACTCCGCTCGCCGCCGGGGGCGCGGCGCGGAACTGAGTCCGCGCCCTACCTCTTTCTCCAGATTGCGATGAACATCCCGTTCGCGTTCAGGTCGTGTGGCCAGAGGGTGACAGGGGACGGATGACCGAGGACAGAGGACGGCTCGAACCCGGAATGCTCGGAGGTGAATTTCGCCGCCACATCAGCAGTCTCGGCCCGGGTGAGCGTGCATACGGTATAGACCAGCCGGCCGCCGGGCTTGAGCGAGCCGGCAACGTTATTGAGCAGCTTCTGCTGCACGGCGGCGAGTTCGTGAACGTCCTTGGGCAACGTGGTCCAGCGCGAGTGCGGGTTGCGCTGCCAGGTGCCGACGCCGCTGCATGGGGCGTCCACGAGAATGCCGTCGAACTTCGTCTTGGTCGGCAGCTTGGCGTCGCCTTCCCACGGCGCGGCGCGGAAATTGAAGACCTGGGCGCGGGCGGCGCGGTCCTTGAGCTTGGCCAGCCGGCGCACGGAGCGGTCGCTGGCCCAGAGCAGGCCCTTGTTCTGCATCAGGTCGGAAAGATGCATCGTCTTGCCGCCTTCGCCGGCGCAGGCGTCCCACCAGGTTTCCCCCGGCTTGGGCGCGGCGGCGAGCCCGACCAGCTGCGAGGCGAGGTCCTGGATCTCGAACTCGCCGGCTTGGAATTCCTTGGTGCGGTAAAGATCGGTCAGGCCGGTGTAGCGCAACGCGTCAGGCGACTGGGAGGCGGGGATGCAATGGCTGAGCTTTTTGGTCAGTGCGATGCCGGTGCCGGCCTTGGCGCGGATCCAGAGCGCGGGTTCGCGCTGGAGTTGCTGTAACCAGGCGGTTTCAGTCGGGTAGGGGCGCTTGCCCTCAAGCGCCCTGATCGGGCCGTTGGGGGCAACGGCCCCTACCGATTCAGGCCAGGCCATTTCATCCTTCAACCAGTCCGGCACGGCGCGGTCGGCGAGCGCCTCGGGCTTGAAGCCGGCGGGGTTGGCGTCGAAGCGCTTTTGCAGCTCCAGGGCGGCGGCGAGCTGCTTTTGCGGCGAGTCCTTGGGCTCCAGCCAGCGCCACCAGCGGAAATAGGCGAATACCGCGCGGCTGATGCCGCGCCGCTCGGCCGGGGCGGTGAAGTGCCGGTCCTGCGTCAGTGATTCACGCAGCGCCTGGTCGGCAGGTGTGCCGGCCGCCACGAGCTTCAGCACCCGGGCGGCGTTGTTGATGATCTTGGATTCGGCCATGTTAGAGACGTGTCATCCTGAACAAAGTGAAGGATCCAGAATGATGTGCGCTGGCGTTCATACTGCTGGATTCTTCGCTGCGCTCAGAATGACAAACCAAGGCATCAGAATTTCTTCCCCCAGCGCTTCACTTCCTTCAATTCGGGCCGGCGGGCCTCGGCGAGAATGCCGGCGACGGCCGGATGCACGCGCAGTTCCTGAAACGCGGCCGGCGCCACGCGCCAGTTGAGGCTGGCCGGGGCCTCCGCGACCGGGGCCACGCGGTTCTCGAACACGAAGGCCAGCTCGACGCGCGTGTCGCCGCCGGAGCCGTTGATGGCCGTGCGGAGTTTTTTGAGGAAATCGGGCAGCTCGGGGTGCTCGGGCGACAGCAGCCAGGTGACCTTGCGGATGTTGTTCCCGAGGTAGCCATCGAGCGGGTAGAGCTCCTTCACGTTGAGCCGGGCGCCGTCGTTGCCTTTCATCACGGTGCCGAGCACGACGACGGGCTGGTTCTCGGCGAGGGTCTTGCCGTAGGCCTCGTAGGCGTCGGCATACATGTTCACCGAGAGGGTGGCCTGTTTGCTCGCGAGGTTGAAGAAGGCCCAGGGACGGTTGTCCTTTTTCGAGAGCTTCTTGGTGATGCCGCTCATGATGCCGCAGAGCCGGAACTCCATGCGGTCGCCCTCCTGCAGCACCGACTCCTCGGTGTGCGTGCAGAGCGCCTCGGCCAGGCCGCTGTAGGCGTTGAGCGGGTGGCCGGAGACGTAGAAGCCGAGCAGCTCCTTCTCGAACTGGAGGCGCTCGGCCGCGGTGAAATCCGTCGCGGACGTGGTGTGCGCGACATGGCCGTTGGTCGCGCGGGCGGGGACGCCCTTGACGATGGTCGGCGGCTCGTTGAGCACGTCGAGGAAGGAGTGCTGGCCGGCGGCCTTGTCGCGGGCATGCGCCGCCGCGCCGGCGATGGCGCCGTCGATGGATTCGAAGAGCGGCTTGCGCTGGGCGCCGCTGAAGTCGAAGGCGCCCGTTTTCACCAGATGCTCGAGCACGCGCTTGTTGAGCGCCCGGGCGTCGACGCGGGCCGTGAAATCGGCGAAGTCCTTGAACGGCCCGTTCGCCTCGCGCTCCTCGATGATCTTCTGCGCGGCCTGCTCGCCCACGCCCTTGATGCCGGCGAGGCCGAAGCGGATGGCGTTGAAGGTGCGCGGCGGGGTCGCCGCGCCTCCAGCACCTGGAGCCGCAGCGACCTCGCTGCGGATTGCCACCGGGGTAAAGTTCACGCGCGATTCGTTCACGTCGGGACCCAGCACCTTGAGGCCCATGGCCTCGCACTCGGCGACGAAATGGGCGACCTTTTCCGAGTTGCCCAGCTCGGAGGTGAGCATGGCCGCCATGAACTGCACCGGGTAGTTGGCCTTGAGGTAGCCGGTCTGGTAGCTGAGGACGGCGTAGGCGGCGGAGTGGGACTTGTTGAAGCCGTAGCCGGCAAACTTGTTGAGGATGTCGAAGATCGAGTTGGCCGTCTTGGCGTCGATCTTGTTCACCTTGGCCGCGCCCTCGACGAACTTGGCGCGCTCCTTGGCCATGGCCTCGGCGTCCTTCTTGCCCATGGCGCGGCGCAGCATGTCGGCGCCGCCGAGCGTGTAGCCGGCGATGATCTTGGCGGCCTCCATGACCTGCTCCTGGTAGACCATGACGCCGTAGGTCTCGCGACAGACCTCCTCGAGGAGCTTGTGCGGAAACGAGACGGTGCTCGGGTCTTTTTTGCCGCGCACATAGTCGGGAATCCACTCCATCGGGCCCGGGCGGTAGAGCGCGATGAGCGCGACGATCTCGTCGATCGACGACAGGCCGATCTGGCGGCAGAGCGCCTGCATGCCGCCGGATTCCAGCTGGAACACGCCGGTGGTGCGGCCGGAGTTGAGCAGGGCGTAGGTCTTGGGGTCCTCAAAGCCGACCACCTCGATGTCGAACTTCGGGTCGGCGGTGCGATGGACGTTGTCGATGGCGTCGGCGATGACGGTGAGCGTCTTGAGGCCGAGGAAGTCCATCTTCAGCAGGCCGAGCTTGCCCACGGCGTTCATGTCATACTGCACCGTGATGTCGCCCTCCTGCAGCGTGAGCGGAACGAACTCCTCCAGCGGCCGGTCGGTGATGATGATGCCGGCGGCGTGCTTGCCGGTGTTGCGCACCATGCCCTCGAGGACAAGGCCCTGCTCCATGATCTTCCGCGCGACCGGGTTCTTCTCGTATTCGTGGCGCAGCTCGGCGGACTTGTCGATGGCGGCCTGGAGCTCGATGTTGAGCTCGTCGGGGATCATCTTGGCCAGGCGGTCGGCCTCGGCATAGGGCAGGTCGTGCACGCGGGAGACGTCGCGGATGACCGCCTTGGCGCCGAGCGTGCCGTAGGTGATGATGTTGGCCACGCACTCGTTGCCGTATTTCTGGCGGACATAGTTGATGACCTCGCCGCGGCGGCGCATGCAGAAGTCGATGTCGAAGTCGGGCGGCGACACGCGCTCGGGATTGAGGAAGCGCTCGAAGAGCAGCTTGAAGCGCAGCGGGTCGAGGTTGGTGATGCCGAGCAGGTAGGCGACGATGCAGCCGGCGCCCGAGCCGCGGCCGGGACCCACCGGGATGCTTTGCTTTTTCGCCCAGTCGATGAAATCCCAGACGACAAGGAAGTAGTCGACGAAGCCCGTCTTCGCGATGATCGAGATCTCGTAGTCGAGGCGCTCGACGAGGATTTTGGCCAGCTCCTGGTCCTTCGCCTTTTCGGGCTTCGCGTAATCGACGCCGTAGCGCGCCTTCAGGCCGGTGAGGCAGAGTTCCTTGAGGTAGCCGGTGCGGTCGGTCTTCACCTCGGGCGGCAGCGGATATTTCGGGTAGCGCTCGGAGCCCTTGGGGAAGGGGATCGAGAGATCGCACATCTCGGCGACGAGCGCGGTGTTGGTGACGGACTCGGGCACCTCGGCGAAGGTGCGCGCCATCTCCTCGCGCGACTTGAGGAAGAACTGCGTGCCGGAGAACTTCATCCGGTTCTCCTCGGCGATCTTCGCGCCGGTCTGGATGCAGAGCAGGGTGTCGTGCGGGCCGGCGTCGGCGGCGTTGACGTAATGGACGTCGTTCGAGCAGATGACCTTCAGGCCGAACTCCTCGCCGAGCTTGAGCAAACCGGGGATGACCTTGCGCTGCTCGGGGATGCCGTGGTCCTGGATCTCGACGAAATAGTTTTCCCGGCCGAAGATCTCGACGAAGCGGCCGCAGGCCTTGCGCGCCTCGGGGTAGTTGTCGTTGAGGAGGTGCTGCGGCACCAGCGAAGCGAGGCAGCCGGTGAAGCCGATGAGGCCTTTCGAATACTGGGCGAGCGTCTCGAGGTCGGTGCGGGGCTTGTAATAGAAACCCTTGAGGTGGGCGTCAGAGACGAGCTTGAGGAGGTTCTGGTAGCCGGTGAGGTCGCGGGCGAGCAGGCCGAGGTGGAAGATGCTCTTGCCCTCGTCGGACCGGCCCTGACGATCGAGGCGCGAGCCGGCGGCGAGGTAGAGTTCGCAGCCGACCAGCGGCTTGATGCCCTTTGCCTTGGCCTGGTTGTAGAATTCGATCGCGCCGTAGAGATTGCCGTGGTCGGTGAGGGCGAGGGCCGACATGCCGAGGGTGGTGGCGCGGTCCATCAGGCGGTCGATGCGGCAGGCGCCGTCAAGGAGGCTGTAGTCGCTATGGACGTGCAGATGGACGAAATTCTGGTCGGCGGAACCCACGGGAGGTGATGGGATGCCGGTGCCAAGGCCCTCGCAAGCCGGAAAGCGTAAGGTTATTCACCTGCGGGGTTTAGGTTTGCAGGGCGGGGTCACCGCACCCCGCCTCTGGCCGAGCGCGATATCACGTTCGAGGCGGGGTGCGGTGACTCCGCCCTACAGGGTAATTTGCTGTTGACGGTGGCCGGAGCGGGTGGCTTCTTGCTCGTTTTCCACAACGCCAACCACTCCCTTTCCCATGTCTATTGAGATCAAGATGCGCAAGAATGAGCCGATCGACCGTGCGCTGCGCCGCATGAAGAAGAAGCTCGAGCGCGAGAACATCATCAAGGATGTCCGCATGAAGCGTTACGCCGAGAAGCCGTCGGAGCGCAAGCGCCGCAAGAACAAGGTCATGGCCTTCACCGCCATGCTGCGCCGCCGTTACGCCGAGTAAGCCCACGGCCTTTTCTTTTATTACCGGCCGGACGTCCTCGGATGTCCGGCCGGTTGCTTTGTGACCCGCGTTCCACGTTGTAGCGGCGGTCTATGACCGCCGACGTTCGGAAACGGCGCTCATAGAGCGCCGCTACAGGATCCGCTCCACCTTGCCCCGGCTTGATTTACCAAGCGCCTCCTGTCCTAGTGATGGCCCCCATATGAAGCCGATTGTCGCCCTTTCCACCTGCTGGTGCTCGCACCGCCACCAAGACGGCTATGCGATGCTGCAGGAAATGGCGGGGATGGGCTTCGAATACGTCGAGCTGAGCCATGGCATCCGGATCACGCTGGTGCCGGGCATCCTGAAGGCGGTGGAGGAGGGTGTCGTCAAGGTGGCCTCCTGCCACAACTTCTGCCCGCTGCCCACCGGCGTCATGCACGCCGCGCCCAACCTCTACACCTGTTCCTCGGCCGACGCCCGCGAGCGCGACCAGTGGATGCGCCACAGCAAGCGCACCATCGACTTCGCGCACCAGGTGAAGGCCCGCAAGGTCGTCCTGCACCTCGGCGCCGTCGAGTTCTTCTGGCTCAACCCGGCGGGCAAGGTGGACGCTTACGTCGACGCGCACCCCGACACCGACCTGTCCGCCGACGCCGACTACCAGAAGCTGCTCGCCAAGTCCCTCGTCAAGCTGAAGGACCGCCTGCCGCGCTACTGGGAGAACACCAAGCAGGGCCTGACCGAGTTGCTGCCCTATGCGGAGCAAAAGGGCATTTTGCTGGGCTTCGAGAACCGCGAGGCCTTCGACGAACTGCCGCTCGACGCCGATCATCCCGACCTGATCACCATCATGGCCAAGCCCGCCGCCTGCGGTTATTGGCACGACACAGGCCACGCCCAGATCAAGCAGACGATGTGCCTGCTCAATCACCGCGAGCACCTGGAGAAGAACGCGCCCAACGCCATCGGCTTCCACCTGCACGATGTCAGCGCCGAGGGCCGCGACCACCAGGCCATCGGTTCCGGCAAGATCGATTTCGAGATGGTCAGCCGCTTCTGGCGGCCCGGGCACACGCTCGTCATCGAGCTCAGCCCGCGGTTGACGCCCGAGGAAGTGCTCTCGTCCAAGCAGCGCGTCGAGCAGCTCGTCGCCGCGCGGTTCGGGTAAAGCCGGCCGCGGCTCCTGCCCCCGGTTTATCCCCATGAGCGGCAACCTCGCGCATCCCTCCGCGTTCCTCGACGACGAAACCGTCGCCGTCCTGCGCACGCACGCCGCCGCGGCGGAAGCCGCCAAAAAACTGCACGATCGGCAGCTGGAGATCATCCGCGAACGCAAATGGTTCAAGCTGTTCGTGCCCGCGCCGTGGGGCGGGCTGGGCCTGACGCTGCCGCAGGCCTTGGAACTTGAGGAGGCGCTGGCGTGGGCGGACGGCAGCACGGCCTGGGTTGTCACGCTTTGCGGTGGGGCTGGCTGGTTTGCCGGCTTTGTGGACCCCGCGATCCGCGACGGGCTGTTTGCGGCCCCGGAAAGCTGCCTGGCCGGCAGCGGAGCCGTGGCCGGCACCGCGGAAGCCATCGGCGATGGCTATCTCGTCAACGGGGTCTGGCCGTATGCCTCCGGCGCGGAGCACGCCACGGCCTTCACCGCCAACTGTCTTTTGACGCGTGGCGGCAAGCCGCTGATCGACGACACCGGGGCGCGGCAGGTCGCCGCCTTCGTCTTTGCGCGCGAGGAAGTGATCCTGCGGCGCACCTGGAACAGCATGGGTCTGGCGGCCACCGGCAGCCATGCATTTGCGGTGCGACAGCTCGCGGTGCCGGCCCGGCACCGCTTCTACCTCGAGGCCCGCCACGCCACGCTGCCGGACATCGTCTACCAATATCCTTTCCTGCAACTCGCCGAGGCCACCCTCGCGGTGAATCTGTCGGGCCTGGCCCTGCGCTTCCTGGAGCTGGCGGCGGACTTCATGCCGGAACAGGCCGGCGCTGCGTTGGTCGCGGCACAAGGACGGCTGGATGCGACCCGACGGGCGCTGTTCGCCGCCGTCAACGAATCCTGGCGAGCCCTGCAGGACGAGGGAACCATTCCCGCGCAAGGTCTGGTGCAGGTCAGCGATGCCAGCCGGCAACTTGCCGTGGTCGCCCGGAAGTCGGTCGACGCCATCTACCCGCTTTGCGGCCTGCGCGCCGCCGACTTGGGCAGTGAGATCAACCGCGTCTGGCGCAATCTCCACACCGCCGGGCAGCACGCGCTGCTGCGGGCGACCACGGGGTGATCGGCTGGGTCGCAATGCGAAAGCGCTAGCCCCGTCCGTCGAGCAGATCGCCGATCCACCGTTTGTGCGGGCCGGAGAGGGTGACTTGGTCGAGCTGCTTCAGCGGCACCCACTCGAGCGCGGCGTCCCGGGCGATTCGTTTCAGGAGTGCGGCGGTCGGTTTCACCACGTAGATGGATTCGGTGATCGCGAAACGGGTGATCGTCCGGCGTTTCACGGCAAGAAGAGACTTCGCGCCGGGCTTAATTCCAAGGTCGGAGGTCTCGGGCAGTTCGTGCAGGCCGGCGAGGCGCTTCGCCTTGGCGTGACCAAGGCGGAGCAGGAGCCGGCCGTGGTGCTCGCACCAGACGCGGGCGACGGCCTTTTGTTCAATGACCTTTGGCTTCAGCCGTGGAAATTTATCCGGCGTGCCGGCGGCACGGGCGGCGCAGAATCCGGCCACGGGACAGACGAGGCACATCGGGTTGGCCCGCAGGCAAACCGTCGCACCGAGCTCCATCATGGCCTGGTTGTGCTCGCCCGGATTGCTGCCGATCACGAGCGCATCGGCCAGCGGGGTGAAATGTTTTACCGCCTCGGTGCCGTCGCGGAAGAGCCGGCCTTCGCCGACCAATCGCGCGAGGATGCGGACGACATTGCCGTCGACGACCGCAGCGGGTTCGCCGAAGGAGATGCTGGTGATGGCTGCGGCGGTGTAGGGGCCGATGCCGGGCAATTCGCGCCACTCGGCCGGCGTGCGCGGCTTGGCCGGGGCTGCGATGTAAGCCTGCGCCAGCTTGTGGAGATTGCGGGCGCGGGAATAGTAGCCGAGGCCTTCCCAGAGTTTCATGACCTTGGTCTCGGGCGCGGCGGCGAGCGCGACGAAGTCCGGCAATTCGCGCAGCCAGCGGTTGAAGTAGGGGAGCACGGTCGCCACCTGTGTCTGCTGCAGCATGAACTCTGACACGACAGTCTTGTAGAGCGACGGGGTGTCGCGCCACGGCAGCTTCCGGTGGTGGGCGCGATACCAGGCGTGCAGGGCGGTCTGGAAGCCGGCGCGGCGGGCGATTAGGTTTTCGGAATTGGCCACGAGATCGGCAGGTTTAGCCACAAAAAGGCGCGAAGAGACACAAAAATGAGCAGCAGGTTGGAAAACAACTAATGGGATTCATCAAGAGATGAATCCTACGCAGTGGGTGGTGACTGATCGTCACCACAATTGACTTGGGGTCGGCTAATCGCCGGCTTTTTTAGGGCGTGTTTGCAAAATACCTTAACCGCCCAATCTGGCGCTCAATCCGTCACTTTCGCCACCGGTCATCCTGAGCCGCGCGAAGGATCCAGCAGGATTCGCGCGTGCCTCTGGATCCTTCGCCCGGCTCAGGATGACAATCAGAGGATTTTGCAAACACGCCCTAGTCTGCGATCAGCAGACCCCGGTAATTACGGCGAAGGCGATAAGCCGAAGCGGTGACTTAAGGTTTCACCCTTGGTGGAACCCATTAGTGGTTTCAAAAGCCTTGGTTCAGAAGTCGGAAACACTTTTTTGTGTGTTTTTGCGCCTTTTTGTGGCCATCTACTCCCATGCCCAAACGGTTCGACGACGCCGACGAGAAGCCCAAGGCGATCACCTCCTACACCATCAAGCTCGACGACGCGCAGATGGAGAAACTGCGTTCGGCCGTCGCCGCCAAGAATTGGGAGGAGGCCGAGGTGCCGTATGCACGTTTCGCCTTCAAGGGCCCGAAAGTCAACGTGACCGCCTACACCAGCGGCAAGGTCGTCGTGGCCGGTAAGGACACCGAGGATTTCGTGCAGAACGTCATCGAGGCCGAGGTCACCGGCGCCCCCAAGCTGGGCTACGACGAGGTGCTTCATCCCGACTGGTATGAGCCCCACGCCGGCCTCGACGAAAGCGGCAAGGGCGACCTCTTCGGCCCGGTCGTCGCCGCGACGGTCATCGCCGACAAGGATGCGGTGCTGGCCTGGCAGGCGGCCGGCGTGCGCGACAGCAAGACCGTCGTCGACACCCAGATCCTCAAGCTCGACGAGCTCATCCGCACCACGCCGGGTGTCGTGGTCGAGACCCGCTACATGACGATGGCGGAATACAACCGCGTCATGGCCCGGCCCTACGCCAGCCTCAACCGGCTGCTCGCGCAGCACCACGCCGACGCGCTCGACGCCGCGCTGAAGCGCAAATGGGTGCCGCGCGGCCTGCTCGACCAGTTTTCCAAGGAACCGCTCGTCCAGCGCGAGCTCAAGAAGCTCGGCCTCGAGCGCTTCAACCTCGCGATGCGCACCAAGGCCGAGGAGGATCCGGTCGTCGCCGCGGCCTCGATCGTGGCGCGCGCCGAGTTTGTCCGCCTCATGCGCGACCTGTCCCGCGAGTTCGGCGACAAGCTCCAGAAGGGTGCCGGCGCGGAGGCCAAGGCCCAGGCGAGGGTGCTGATCGACCGGTTCGGCGCCAAGGCGCTCGGCCGCTTCGCCAAGCTGCACTTCCGCACCTGCTACGAGGTCGTCTCGGAGGCCGGCAAGCTCAACGAGCTGCCGCTGCCCGTGCCGAAGGAAAAGACCGAGTGGAAGCGGTGAGGTCGCGTGACCTTCAACACACCCCGCCCTGTCGGGCACCCCTCTTCATAGAGGGGATCTCCGGTAACCGGGCGTTTGGGTCCCCTCTATCAAGAGGGGTGGTGCGCAGCACCGGGGTGTGTCGGTGCTTTCACAACGCCTTCTGTTCCTCATTGACGAGCCTGGTGATGTAGTCCGTGAACTCCTCGTCCTCGCCTTCGAGATGGATCTTGAGGGCGTCGCGGAAATCCGGGCGCCGCACCCATTCGCGCATGTAGTCCTCCCACGATCGCCACATGCGGCGCGTCTGCTTGTCCATCTTCGGCTCGTAAACCAGCAGGTAGGCGCGCTCGAACAGCGAGACGAGGATGCCGAAGATGGCATGCCGGCGCTCCTTCTGCTCCTCGGTGAAGTCATGGGCGGTGCTGACCTGGCGGAGCAGGTGCAGGTCGGCGTTGTCGAGGACAAGCTTGAGAAACTCGCGGTATTCGTCCGAGAGGCGCTGGTAGATTTCCTCCTCCTCGTTCTGGCGTTCCTTGCGTTGCTCCAGCACGAAGGCGACGACGGCGGCGGGCAGAGCCACGACCGTGACAACGTAACTGAGCAGTTCCCAGGTCTGGAGGAGGTCCATGCCACCAATGAAACCAGCCGGGTGCAAAAGACCAGCCGCGGGCGGCGGGGTTTGGGCCCGGCGGCTGCGCTTGCCTGCCGGCGGTCCGCCCCTACAAACATCGCATGGCTAAACGCCGACAACTCCGCGGGTTCGACCTGAAGCAGATCTACGGCTTCGGCGGGCTGATCGGCGTGGACGAGGCCGGACGCGGGGCGCTCGCCGGACCGGTCGTGGCCGCTGCTGTGCTCGTGTCGCCGGAATTCCTCGAGGGCCGCTGGGCCGTCGGCAAGTCCGGTCGCGTCAACGATTCCAAGCAGCTGACCGCCGCCGAGCGCAGCGAGCTGTATGCGGAGTTCGAGGAACTGGTCGCGCAGGGCCAGATCCACGCCAACTTTGGCGCCGCCACGGTGGTCGAAATCGAGACGGTCAACATCCTTGGCGCCACCAAGCTCGCGATGCGCCGCGCCCTCGAGGGCATCTATCCGCCCGACGCCTTCGCGCGGAAGACCGAGCCGGACCTCTTCGCCAGCGAGGCGGAGAAGGCCGCGTTCCGGCCGACCGTGTCGTGCTCGATCCTGATCGACGGCCTGCCGCTGCGCAGCTTCCCGTATCCGCACCAAGGGATCGTCAGCGGCGACGCCCGTTCGCTGTGCATTGCGATGGCGTCGATCATCGCCAAGGTCACGCGCGACCGGCTGATGGACGAGCTCGACAAGCTGCACCCCGGCTACGGCTTCGCGCAGCACAAGGGCTACGGCACGGAGGAGCACCGCGAGGCCATCCTCCGGCTCGGCCGCAGCGCCGTGCACCGCGACAGCTTCCTGCGCAAGCTCTTCGCCCAGCCGCGCGACCTCGAGGGCCAGATGATCCTGTTTGACTGAACGAGGCAGGCCGCCTTGGTGGCCGCCAGTCTGGCTCGATGAAGGTGAAGATTCCCGGGGCAAGTTTACCCGCCTGCGGCGGTGCCGAAGGCGACCAGGGCCCCGGGGCATTGGCCCAATCCCACGCGGGCGAGGTCGCCCGCGCTCCAGCTCTTCACGTGCTGGAGCCACGGCGACCTCGCCGTGGTCTTTGCTTATTCAACTCGAAGCAAGCTTGCTTCGGTGTATCGGGCCCACAGGGGATGAACATGAGGGGAACATTACCGGCGGCCGGGAGCATCTTTTCATAAAATTGGGTTTAGTAACCCGGCAGAAGCAGTATCGTCACCTGGTTCGCTCCTCCGCACGGCATCACGCTGAGTGATGCTTTTACCGAAACCTATCCCGCCGATCTCCCATGAAAAACCCTACCTCGCGACCCGTCCGTCTGTTCACCTTTGGTCTTCTCTCCTGCCTCGTTGCCGCGCTCGGCCGTGCCGAGGGCTCCTATCATCTGTTGAACGAAATCCCGGTCGGCGGCGACGGCGGCTGGGACTACCTCTCGGTGGATTCCGCCAGCCACCGGCTTTATGTGTCCCACGCAACCAAGGTCGTCGTGATCGACACGGCCACGGACAAGGTTGTCGGCGAGGTGGCCGATACGCCGGGCATCCACGGTATGGTCGTCGCTCCCGAACTAGGGCGCGGCTTTACCAGCAACGGCCGCGAGAACAAGGCCAGCATCGTGGACCTGAAGACCCTGCAGACGCTGAGCAAGGTCGACACCGGGCAGAACCCCGACGCCATCCTCTATGAGCCCGGTCGGAGCGAAGTGTATACCTTCGACGGGCGCGGCAAGACGGCCACCGTGTTCGAGGCGGCCACCGGCAAGGTCGTCGCCACGATCCCGGTCGGCGGCAAGCCCGAGTTCGCGCAGGCCGACCCCGCCGCGGCCCGGGTCTATTGCAACATCGAGGATCTGAACGAGGTCATCGCCATCGACACCAAGACGCACACGATCGTGAACCACTGGCCCATCGCCCCCGGGGAGGAAGCCAGCGGCATGGCCATCGACCTGGACCACCATCGGCTCGTCATCGGTTGCAGCAACGCCAAGATGGTCATCATGGACAGCGCCACCGGCAAGGTGGTCGCGAGCCTCGACGCCGGCAAGGGGATCGACGCCACGTCGTTTGATCCCGGCACGCAGCTGGCGTTCGCCTCCGCCGGCGACGGCACGGTCACCATCGCCCACGAGGACACCTCGGACAAGTTCACCCCGGTGCAGAAACTGGCCACCGAGCGCGGCGCGCGCACCATGACGCTGGATACTGTGACGCACAAAATTTACCTCGCCTCGGCCCAATACGAGGCACCGGCCCCGGCACCCGCCGGGGGCGGCCGCCCGCCGCGGCCGAAGATGATCGCCGGGAGCTTCAAGATCCTGGTCTACGGCCTGGACAAATAGCCCGGGGCCTCGAGGGCCAGATGATCCTGTTCGATTGGGCGGCCCTGTTGTAGGGCGGGATCACCGCATCCCGCCTTCGTTTGAGAACGATATCACGTTCGAGGCGGGATACGGTGATCCCGCCCTACAGAATGAATTGCAGCGGGAGAAATCCTCTGGTCAATTGGGGGCGGACCCATGGCCGGCAAGAAACCCAGTTCGCTCGACAAGGTGCTCGACCGGCTCGACCGGCTCGACGACGCCGGCTTGCGGACGCTCGTGCAGCGGCTCGCCCGCGAGCGCGCGCTGCTCGAGACCGTCTTCAACACCCTGCAGGAGGGCGTGCTCGTCATCACCGCCGACGGGGAGATCGACTACGCCAATGTAGCCGCGCGCGGGCTCATCGGTTTCAAGGACGAAACCGGCGCCGGCACGACGCTGTGGCGGCTGGTCCCCGGCCTGCGCGCCTCGCTCGAGGGCGCCACGGCCGGCGGGCCGAAGGCCGGGCAGCCCGTCGTCACCCGCGAGTTCGAGCTGACTTACCCGGCCCCGCGCGTCGTGCGGCTTTACATGGTGCCGTTCAGCGAGGGCGAAGGCGGGGTGCCGCGCTTCGCCATCATCCTTACGGATATCACCAGCGCGAAGAAATCCACCGAGGAACTGATCGAGAACGAGAAGGTCTCGTCCATCCTGCTGCTCGCCGCCGGCGTGGCCCACGAGCTGGGCAACCCGCTCAACTCCCTCACCATCCACCTCCAGCTCATTGAGCGGAAGCTGAAAAAGCTCAAGGGCTCGAAGGAGGCCGACTCGCTGGGCGACTCGATCCGGATCTGCCAGGACGAGGTGACGCGGCTCGACGGCATCATCCGGAACTTTCTCGAGGCGATCCGCCCGCGTCCGCCCGACCTGGCCGAGGTCAACGTCGTCGAGGTCATCGAGGACGTGCTGCGCTTCCAAGGCAAGGAACTGGCCGATCGCGGCCTCGCGGTGGAGGCCGAGCTGCCCGCCAGCACCCCCGTTATCATGGCGGACCGCAACCAGCTCAAGCAGGTGTTTTTCAACCTCGTGAAGAACGCCATGGAGGCGATGCCGGCCGGCGGCAAGCTGGGGCTGCGCGTCGGGGCGGACGACGACTCGGTATTCGTCCGCCTGGCCGACACCGGTGCGGGCATCAAGACCGAGGACCTCGCCAAGCTTTTCTCGCCCTATCACACGACCAAGACCGGCGGCCACGGGCTCGGACTGATGATCGTGCAGCGCATCATGCGCGACCACGGCGGGCACGTCGGCATCGAGAGCAAGGAGGGCGTCGGCACGGTCGTGACGCTCCAGTTCCCGCAGAAGCACCGCCGCGTGCGGATGTTGCCGGGGACGTGAGGATGGAAGGTGGAACCCGACCTCCGGGCGGGTTTGGCGAGCGGGCAAAAACGGGTAGTGGGTCAGTTTGATGTAGGTTGGGCTTTATGCCCGACATTCCGCGCGATCTGTCGGGGATAAACTCCGACCTACAACAGCGGAGAAACCAAACTGATCCACTACCCAAAAACGCGTCCGGAGGCCGCGTTCCACCTCAATGCCCCGCCATCATCTCCCGGTAGAGCTGCTCGACCTTGGCGCGGGCCCAGGGCGTGCGCCGCAGGAATTTCAGCGACGACGTGATGCTCGGGTCGAACATGAAGCAGCGGATCTCGATCCGGGCCGCGAGCCCGTTCCAGCCGTGGTGCGCGACAAGCGCCTCGAGGATTTTCTCCAGCGTAACGCCGTGCAGGGGATCCTTGGAAACGTGGCCGGTCATGGGGTGGTTTTTCGGAACTGTAGGAGCGGGTTTATCCCGCGATCATCTGGGCATAAAGCCCCTCCTACAGTTAGGCGGTCAGCAATTCATGTATTTCCAGTTCCGCTGCTTGCCCTCGGCGGTCCACTCGATGGTGGTGAGCAGGCGCGCCTCGCGGGTCTCGGGGCGTTTGGCCTCGGTGATCCACTCGGTGTATTCGCGGCGGGCGCTGGGGCTGAAGTCCGCCCAGGCGGCCGCGGCCTTCTTGCTGCGTTTGAGCGCGGCGGCGAGGTCGGCCGGCACGGGCAGGGCGGGCTTGGCCTTCGGTTTCGGGCGGACGGACAGGCCGGCGTCATGAAGTTTCCGGGCTGTGCGGATGTAGCCGAGCAGCACTTTGTCGGAGGGGAGGTCGGCCCGGCTCGTGATACGGCCCAGCAGGCCGAGGCCGTCCTTGGCATGGCCGTCGGCAGCGATGATCTTCTTCATGGCCGGACCCCAGAAGCCGAAGGCCAGGTGCGCCTTGAACGCAGCCATATAGCACAGGATTTTGCCGCGATACATGAAGAAGGGGCTGCTCCACTTCAGGGCCTCCTCGGCTTCAGGGCAGGCTTGATGGACGAGTTTGCGCAAGTGTTGCAGGACCGGCCGGGCAAAGGGCTCGGCCTCCGCGATGTAGCGGTCGACGCGGGGATCCTTCTTGGCGGGCATGACCGGACGCTGACGGCCAGCCTTTGGAACGGCAAGATGGTTTAACCACGGATTGCACGGATTCACACGGATGGATTCCCCAAACCTGTCATGCTGAACGCAGCGAAGAATCCAGCGCGATGTGCACGGGTAGCCACGCCTCTGGATCCTTGTATGTCTTGGGCGATGAAAGTTGAAAAGGGTTTGGCCCGAGCCGGGCTCCGAGAATGGGCCCGATGGCTCGTCGGAGGAGGCCGGCTTGGGCTGGGTTGCCAAGTCAGTCCGGGTGGATTGACTGGAGGCCGCCCACCAGGGCGTTCGCCGTGCAGGCCGCACGGTGGACGGCAAGACCGACAGATCGCTGGATCCTTGGGCCCTCGAGCCCGTAGTGAAGCCGGGTCGCGGTCTTGTGCCTGGTCAAACCTCGAACCGCTGAAAGAGTCATGAACTCGTATTACAAGGTAGAGTCGACCGAACCTGTGCGGTACGTCAGCTTGGATATCTCCAAGGCGCGCCTGGACTACACCATTGCCGGCCAGAAGTGCCGGCAGGTCCCGAACACGGCAGCGGGCATTGCCACGCTGATCACCCTCGTCCAGCCGCTGCCGGGAGTGCGCGTGGTATGCGAAGCGACGGGCGGGTATGAACGCCGGTTGCTGGAGCAGCTGCACCAAGCGAGCGTACCGGTCTGCCGCTTGCAGCCCGGGCGGGTGCGTAACTTCGCCCGGGCGGAGGGCACGCTGGCCAAAACCGACAAGATTGATGTGGGGCTGATCTATCGCTACGCTTGCGCCATGCATCCCCGCGTGGAGAAGCCGCCGCTGCCCGAGGTAACCGCGTTGCGCGAGCTGCTGGATTATCGCCGGCAGCTGGTAGATCAAGGCACGCAAACGGCCAACCGGCTGGAAACAGCAGGCCCGACCTTGCAGGCCTTGCTGCAGGCGCAACGCGAGCAACAAGCCGCCGCCCTGGCCAAGGCCGACGAGTTGGTGGCGCAGCAGGTGCGGGCGCATCCCGCCCTGCGGGCCAAGGCAGAGCGGATGCAGCAGTTGCAAGGGGTCGGTCCGGTGCTGGCGACGACGCTGTTGGCGTACCTGCCGGAACTGGGCGAAGAGGACGACAAGCGCATCGCCGCCTTGGTCGGAGTGGCCCCGCATGCCCACGACAGCGGCGAAACCTCCCGGCCGCGCCATGCCCGCGGTGGCCGCGTGGAGGTCCGCAACGTCCTGTACATGGCCGCAGTCAGTGCCTCCCAGCACAACCCGGTCCTGTCGCTGTTCTATCAGCGACTCCAGGCCGCCGGCAAACCCGCCAACGTCTGCCTGCTCGCCGTCATGCGCAAAATGATTGTCGTGCTCAACCGCATGCTCAAAGACCCACACTTTACCCTTGTCGGCTGACACCGCTGCTTCACTCCGTTCAGGATGACTTGAGACCCGCATCCGTGTTATCCGTGAAATCCGTGGTGGATGCGGAGGAATTGAAGCTTGTTATTTCTGCGCCTCTTGCGCCTTTTTGCGGCCAACTCTCATGCACGAGATCAAGTCCACCACCGGCCTGACCAAGCCCGAGGCCTACCGCGCCCTCCACGCCCAGCTCGCCGCCGTTCTCGCCGGCGAGCGCGATGGTCTCGCCAACACGGCGAACATGGCGGCGCTGCTCTTCCAGGCGCTGCCCGGGCTCAACTGGGCCGGGTTTTACTTTATGCGCGATGGCGGACTCGTGCTCGGGCCGTTCCAAGGCAAGGTTGCCTGCATCCGGATCGCGCTCGGCAAGGGTGTCTGCGGCACGGCCGCGCGGAAACGCGAGACCATCGTGGTGCCCGATGTGGAGAAATTCCCCGGACACATCGCCTGCGACCACGCCTCGCGCTCGGAGATCGTGTTGCCGCTCCTCCACAACGGCCGCCTGCTCGGCGTGCTGGATCTCGACAGCCCGAGCCTCGCCCGCTTCGACGCCGAGGACGCCGCCGGCCTGCAAGCCGCGGTGAAACTGCTCCTCGACGGCTCCGACCTCAGCCGTCTCGCGGACTGAGCGTCCGGGTCATCCTGACACGACTCAGGCTACAGTAGCTACAGTAAGGGTCCTGTAAGGCAGTTCGGGAGATGAGTGACCGAAAATGTTGGGCCGGTCGCGCCGGTTTGTCCCAGTGTTCGCAGTGAGCCGCGTTCGTCGGGAGCGTCGGCAGGTGGCGACGAGTGCGCCAAAGCCGGCTTTTATGCGGTGCCGGCGCCGACAAACTTCAGCGCTTCGCGCGCCAAGGACAACCAATCTTCGTCTGCGGCGGGTTTGACCACCACCCACTCCTTCATCACGCGACCGCGGGCGGGCTCGAAACGGGTCCCGGTGCCGGCGGCGACAAGCGCATCGACCCGCTCCCTTGGAAGCTTCACCACGAATCCGCTTTGGGAGGAGATCATCGCGAAAATTCTCCCGCCCACACACAGGGCCGACGAGCCGAAGCCTTTCTTCGAGGCGCCGACCGTCACCTGCGGACTCCGCTTCAGCGCGGCAACGATCCGGGCAAACCTCTCTTCCGGGCTCATGCTGGTGGCTGTGGAATCTGGTTCGGCTTCTTCAATTTGGCAGACGCTTTTCATCTTCGAAAAATGCTTTGAGGTCATCTGGCGTCCTGAGGGTGGGATCTACACTAAGCCGCTGCATCAAATAAAACACATCGTCCCATGATCTCGGATCCTTCTTCCGATCCTCCAGCATGAACTCCTTCGTCGCCCTGAAATAGCCGGTGAACTCGTAGCCCCACGTGTCGTCGACAAGCTCTTTGTCGAGTCGGCCTGTTCGCACCAAAAACCCGATGGTGTCGAAGAAATTCATCACATTCGAATACTGCTCGGACAATCTTCCCTCGGAGTATGCCTGCGCACACACTCGACGCTCCTGCTTCAATTCATAGTCGAACTCTTTGCGCAGCGAATTCCACAACTGGAGCTCCGATTCGCGACTCTGCCGAAAAAATCCAATGCCAGTGAAAACAAGGCTTGCCAGCGACACAATGAGGGCGGTGAGAGGAAGCCACATCATCCAGGCTGGCGACTTTACTTCCGTAGGCTTCATTTTCTATGGCTAACGATACAGATGTGCCTTGTGTGGGCGAGCGGAGAGTGCGCCCTTCCTGATTGCTGGCGGTGTCGAGCGGAGGAGGCCCATGCAAATCACGACCTATTCCTTGATGATTCGCTCATATTCATCATGCGAGCCGATCCAGAACCAGACCATCGTTTCGCCGTCGCGCACGCCGAGGGCGCGAACGCTCCGGGTGACACGAACCGACCAGAGGCAGCCGACCGGCTTGAAATGCAGCGAAGGGTGGGTGGGATCACGCAGCCAGAGCCGGTATTGTTTCAATGCCTGCGCCTGAACTGGCGGAGGCAGCGCACGGTAGCGCGACCAGAACCTACCGGTGGCGTGGCTTTTCATCCGGCGGGAACGGTTTGGTTCCTCCGGCGCGGTAGTCGGCAATCGCCTCCCCGGCCAGATGGTCCAAGCGGCCCGCTTTGGCATCTGCTTTCATCTGCTGATCCCATTCATCGTCGAAACGGCGCTGCAGCCGGGCATGGAGCTTGAGGAACTCCTCGCGCGGCAGGCGCTTGATAGCGGCTTCGATTTCCTGAACGGTGCTCACGAGGGAAGATTTAGTCGCCTGTTTTTTTGCCGCAAGTGGGGAATGCTCATTGTAGGAGGGGCTTTACGCCCCGAGGCATCGCGGGATAAACCCGCTCCTACAGCTCAGTCGGTCCACGGAGTAAGGTGGAAGTAAAGCTGTGCCACCTCGTCTCATTTCCCGTTGACCGGGGCGGCGGGCGGGGGCTTCATACGCACATGGTGCCCAGTCTCCTGATCGTCGACGACGAGAAGCACACCCGCGAGGGGCTCCAGCAGGCGTTGCAGGAGCACTACGACGTGTCGGTCGCTGCCAGCGCCGACGAGGCCTTCAACCTGATGGATGCGCAGGAGTTCGAGGTGATCATCACCGACCTCCGCATGCCGGGCAAAAGCGGCCTCAAGATCATCGACAAGGCCCTGGCGCTGCCGAACAAGCCCGCTGTCATCATGATGACCGCCTACGGCAGCATCGACTCGGCCGTCGAGGCCATGAAACGCGGCGCCGTGGATTTCCTGACCAAGCCGGTGCAGATCGAGCGCCTCGAGATCCTCATCCAGCGCGCGCTCAAGACCAAGACCCTCGAGGTCGAGGTGAAGCAATTGCACGAGCGGCTCGACGAGAAGTTCAACGTCGAGGGCATCGTCGGCCATTCGCCGAAGCTGGCGGAGGTCATCGAGCGCGTGAAGCTCGTGGCGCCGTCGAAGGCCACCATCCTCATCGAGGGTGAGACCGGCACGGGCAAGGAGCTGATCGCGCAGGCCATCCACCAGGCCAGCCCGAGGGCGCGGGCGCCGTTCGTGCCGGTGCATTGCGCCGCGCTGCCGGCGACGCTGCTGGAGAGCGAGCTGTTCGGCCACGAGCGCGGGTCGTTCACCGGCGCGACGGAGAAGCGCGAGGGACGCTTCGAGGCGGCGGACGGAGGCACGGTGTTTCTCGATGAGATCGGCGAGATCGGCCCGGAGATCCAGGTGAAGCTGCTGCGCTTCATCGAGACCAAGAGCTTCGAGCGCATCGGCAGCAGCAAGACGATCACGGTGGACGTGCGCCTCGTGGCCGCCACCAACCGCAACCTCGAGCAGATGGTAAAGGAGGGGAAGTTCCGCGAGGACCTGTTCTTCCGGCTGAACGTCGTGCGCATCACCACGCCGCCGTTGCGCGAGCGGACCGACGACATCCCGGTGCTGCTGGAGCATTTCATCAAGGTCTACTCGAAGGAGAACGGCTATGAGCCGGTGACGATCGAGCCCGGCGCGATGCGTTACCTGCAAGCCTATCCGTGGCCCGGCAACATCCGCGAGCTGCGCAATTTTGCCGAGAACGCCGTCGTGCTCCGCCGCGGGGGCAAGATCAGCGAGTTCGACCTCGAGCCGAAGTTCCGCGGCGAGGTGGCGCCGCCGCCCCAGATGGTCACGGCGACGCCCGCCAACCCGTATTCCGTCGAGGACAACGAAAAGCGCCTGCTGAAGGAGGCCTTGATGAAGGCGCGCGGCAACCGCACCAAGGCCGCGCAGCTGCTCGGCATCAGCCGGCGCACGCTGCACCGCAAGATCGCGGAGTGGCCCGAGCTCGACGTGGTGGACCGGGGGTAAATGGCCGGGCCATGTGGGAGGGGTTTTATACCCCGACCGATCCATGAAAAGCGCGCGAGTCGGGGCATGAAGCCCCTCCCACACCACTGTCGCGACGCGCGCCGATTGCCGCCATAAAACAGGCGGTCATTCATGGCGCAATGCAGTCGGGGCGCCCGCAGAATCACGCCCAGCATGAAACGCATCGCACGCGCCTTGATTTTGTCCGCACTGGCTGTCGTCGCCACCGCCGCGGAAATCCGGGTCGTCGGATCAGATCTGCTTGGCGACGATTTTGTCCGCGCCGTGGACGGCTTCGCCCGGCAGGACGACACCGCCGTGAAGCTCGACCTGCGCGGCACGCGGCCGGGCAGCGAGGACCTGGCGGCCGGCCGCGCCGACGTGGGGATATTTCTGCTGCCCGCCTCCGAGCCGCCGCCGGTCGGGGCCGTCGTGAGCCGGGTCATGGGTTATCAGGTCGTCGTGGTGGTCGTGCCCGCGACCTCGCCGCTGAGCCAGGTCACGACCGGGCAGCTGCGTGGTATTTTTGGCGAAGCGGCCGCTGGCTTCACTCGCTGGGGCGATCTCAACCTGCCGGGCGAGTGGGCGGCACGGCCCATCGCGCTGAAGGCGGTGGCGCCGGCAGACGACCTGGCCTGGCCGCTCTTCCAGCGCGTCATCCTGCAGGACGCCGTGGCGAAGGCCGGCGTAGAATTTTCGGCCGACGGCGCGATGCTGGCCCAACGGTTGCGGACGGCGGAAAACAGCATCGGCGTGGCCGGTGCGGGGGTGGCCGGGAGCCCGGGCTTGCGCGTGCTGGCGCTGGCAGCCGGTCCGGCCGAGCCGGCCTACGGCCCCACCGCCGAGAATGTCCACCGCGGCAGCTATCCCTTGCGCCTGGTGCTTTATGTGGCCTTCCGGCGGACGGCCGCGCCGGACCTGCAGCGTTTCCTGAAGTTCCTGCTGGCCGACGAAACCGCGGCGACGCTGGCGCCGGCCGGCTTCCTGCCGCTGCCCGTGGGTGTGCGCAACCAGCTGGTGTTTGAGTTGGAAGAGCTGAAGTAGGGTCAGTTTAACCACGAAGACGCGAAGGACACGAAGCAAGACAGGGATTTTACAGGAGAGAACCGAGGGAACAGAGATGAGGAATGGGCCCGGGATCAGGTCTCAGTTTCCTCCGTTACCTCCTGTGAAATTAGTTGGCAGGGCGGGGTGGGGGCCTTTCACTGCCCGGCTACCTACCTGCCATGGCCGCGATCACCAAGAGCTACGAACCGCACGACGTTGAGAAGAAGTGGTATGCTGCGTGGCTGGCCGCGGGCGCGTTTGCCGGCAAGGCGCAGCCGGGCAAGCAGCCCTACACCATCATGATCCCGCCGCCCAACGTCACGGGCGTGCTGACGATGGGCCACGTGCTGAACAACACGCTGCAGGACATTTTGATCCGCCGCGCCCGGCTGGAGGGCCGCGAGGCGCTCTGGCTGCCCGGCACCGACCATGCCGGCATCGCCACGCAATCCGTGGTGGAGCGCGAGCTGCGCAAGGAGAAGAAGACCCGCCACCACCTCGGGCGGGAGAAATTCCTGGAAAAGGTCTGGTCCTGGCGCGAGGAGAAGGGCGGCATCATCCTGCAGCAGCTGCAGGCCCTCGGCGCGTCGGCAGACTGGAGCCGCACGCAGTTCACGATGGACCCGGCCTACTCGTCGGCCGTGCTCAAGGTGTTCGTCGATCTTTACGGCAAGGGCCACATCTACCGCGGCAAGCGCATGGTCAACTGGTGCCCGGCGAGCCTCACGGCGCTCTCCGACGAGGAAGTGATCATGAAGCCCGTGAAGGGCACGATCTACTCGGTGCGCTACGAGCGGACCGACGCGCCCGGCCAGTTCATCGAGGTCAAGACGACGCGCCCCGAGACGATCCCCGGCGACGTCGCCATAGCGGTGCATCCGGCCGACCCGCGCTACAGGGCGTGGATCGGCAAGAAGGTGCGCCGGCCGATCGGGCCCAAGGCGGATATCCCGATCATCGCCGACGAGGCGGTGGACAAGGAGTTTGGTTCTGGCGCGCTCAAGATCACCCCGGCGCACGACAAGGTGGATTTCGAGGTCGGCCAGCGACACCAGCTCGCACCGATCGACGTGCTCACGCCCGACGCCAAGCTCAACGAGCTCGCCGGCCCGGAGTTGGCGGGGCTGGACCGTTTTGCCGGCCGCAAGAAGGCCGCCGAACTACTGAAGGAGCGCGGCAACCTAGTGAAGGAGGAGCCCTACGAGAACAACGTCGGCTACTCCGAGCGCGCCGACGTGCCGATCGAGCCGCGCCTGACCTGGCAGTGGTGGCTCAAGTATCCCCGCGTCGAAGAGGCCAAGACGGCGGTGCGCGACGGCCACATCAAGTTCTACCCGGAGCGCTGGTCGAAGGTTTACCTGCACTGGCTCGAGAACATCCAGGACTGGTGCATCAGCCGCCAGCTCTGGTGGGGCCACCGCATCCCCGTGTGGTATGCCAAGGGCCTCGACAAGGAGACGCTCACGGAGGCGGACATTCGCGATCCGAAAAAGGTGCACGTGTCGCTCGCGGGCCCGACCGACCCGGCCAACTGGGTGCAGGAGGACGACGTGCTCGATACCTGGGCGTCGTCGTGGCTCTGGCCGTTCGCCACGCTCGGCTGGCCGGACCAGGCCGCGATGGCGAAGGCCGGCTACGATTATTTCTACCCGACCACGACGCTCGTGACGGGCCCGGACATCATCTTCTTCTGGGTGGCACGCATGATCATGGCCGGCCTGGAGTTCACCCATCCCGGCGCGCCGCTGGAGAAGCGGATTCCGTTCAAGAACGTCTACTTCACCGGCATCATCCGCGACCAGCAGGGTCGCAAGATGTCGAAGTCCCTCGGCAACTCGCCCGACCCGCTCGACCTCATCGCCAAATACGGCGCCGACGGCCTGCGCTTCGGCATCGTGTCGATCGCACCGCAGGGGCAGGACATCCGCTTCCAGGAGGACCGCATCGAGGGCGGCAAGAACTTCTGCAACAAGCTCTGGAACGCCTGCCGCTTCCGGCAGATGAGCGGCGACATGGCCGACAACTCCGCGGTCAGCGCCATCCTCGCCCGCATCGAGCCGCCGAAGTTTGACGCCGACGACCATGCCATCCTCGACCGCCTGTGCAGCACGACCCGCGAGGTGGACCGCTGCTTCACGGAATTCGAGTTCAGCGCGGCGGTGCAGGCGCTCTACGGGTTTTTCTGGAATGATTTCTGCGACTGGTATGTGGAGGTCTCGAAATCGAAGCTGCAAGACCCGGCCACCAAGGCGAACTGCCTGGCCATCCAGGACCTCGTGTTGCGCCAGACACTGCTGCTGCTGCATCCGTTCACGCCGTTCATCACCGAGGAACTGTGGCATCTGCTCGGCTATGGCGCCGAGGGCAAGTTCCTCATGCGCGACACGCACCTCGACAACCCGTCGCAGCTCGCCGGCCGCGGGCTGAAGCTCGACACGGCGGCGGCGGCACAGGTGGCGCAGCTCAAGGCGGTCGTCTCGCAGGTCCGCGCCTTCAAGGCCGAACACGGCGAGGCCGCCAGCAAGACCTCTGAGTTCGTGGTCGAGGCGAACGACGCCCACTGGGCCGTGCTCGACGCCAACCTCGCCAAGCTGAAGCGCATGATGGGCGCCGGTTCGGTCGTGCGCGGGGCGATGTCGCCCAACGCCCCGGCCATCGTGACGGCGTTCGGCTCGTGGAATCTCATCAAGCAGATCAAGGGTGACCCCGCCGAGGAGAAGGCGCGGCTCAAGAAGGAGATCGAGACGATCACCAAGCACATCGCCGGCACGCAGGCGCGGCTCACGAACGAGGCGTTCGTCAGCAAGGCGCCGCCCGCGGTGCTCGAGGGCGCGCGCAAGCAGCTCGCCGACCAGCAGGCCAAGCAAGCCGAGCTGGAGCGTCTGTTGGCGGCATTGGGTTGATTTAGATGGAACCCGGCCTCCGGACGGGTTTTCAGGGTATGCGCCCAAACCAACCCGTCCGGAGGCCGGGTTCCACCTTGCCGAAGTTCCCGCGACGTAGGACGGGAATGGCGCGGGCAGCTCAAGTCGCGGCAACGCGTTTAAGCGTATTGCGTCCGCAGCGCGGTCGGCTAGTCGTCGGAGATGAAGCGCATCCCCCTGTTGCTCCTGTTGGCCGCCTCGGTCGCATTCGCGGCGGATTATCCCGCGCCCACCGAGGGCGATTTCATCCTGAAGGACTTCCAGTTTCGCTCCGGCGAGTCGCTGCCGGAACTGCGGATCCACTACCGCACGCTCGGGACGCCGCGGCGCGACGCCGCCGGGCGCGTGACCAACGCCGTGCTCATCACCCACGGCACCACGGGCAGCGGGGCGCAGTTCATCCGGCCGGAGTTCGCCGGCGAGCTCTTCGGTGTCGGTCAGCCGCTGGACGCGACGAAATATTTCCTCGTGCTGCCCGACGGCATTGGCCACGGCAAATCCAGCAAGCCCAGCGACGGCCTGCACGCGAAGTTCCCGCACTACCGTTATCTCGACATGGTCGAGGCCCAATACCGGCTGCTGACCGACGGCCTCGGGGTAGACCACGCCCGGCTGATCATGGGCACCTCGATGGGCGGCATGCACACCTGGCTGTGGGGAGAGCTGCACCCGGATTTCATGGACGCGCTGATGCCGCTGGCCTCGCTGCCGACCCAGATCGCCGGCCGCAACCGCGCCTGGCGGCGGCTGGCCATCGACGCCATCCGCCATGATCCCGAATGGCAGGGCGGGGACTACAAGACTCAGCCGCAGTCGCTGCGCACGGACGTGGAGATGCTTTACCTGATGAGCAGCAACCCGGTGTTGCGCCAGGCCGAGACGCCGACACTGGCGCAGACCGACGCCGCGCTCGACGCCTTTGTCGCGAGCTACTTCAAGACCATCGATGCGAACGACTGCCTTTATGCGCTCGAGGCCTCGGCCGACTACGATCCCAACCCGGCCCTGGAGAAGATCACGGCGCCGCTGCTCGCCATCAATTCCGCCGACGACCTGATCAACCCGCCCGAACTCGGCATCCTGGAGCGCGAGATCAGGCGCGTGGCGCACGGCCGGGCGATCGTGATTCCGCTCAGCGACAAGACCCGCGGCCACGGCAGCCACACGATCGCGGCGCTGTGGAAGGACGAACTGGTCAAACTGCTGGCGGCCAGCGGAAAATGAAAGATGCCTCGGCGCTTGCCTGAGGGGATTTATTCGCTCTATCTAGCTGGCTCCCACATGAAAAAAGCCCTGATTACCGGCATCACCGGCCAGGACGGTTCCTATCTCGCCGAGCTGCTTCTCGCCAAGGGTTACGAGGTGCATGGCGTCATCCGCCGCGCCTCGACCTTCAACACGAGCCGCATCGACCACCTTTACCGCGACCCGCACGTCAACGGCGTGAAGCTTTTCCTGCACTATGGCGACCTCGCCGACTCCGTGCAGATGGTGAAGCTCCTCTACGAGCTCCAGCCCGACGAAATCTACAACCTCGGCGCCCAGTCGCACGTGCGCGTGTCGTTCGACATCCCTGAATACACCGGCGACGTGGTCGGGCTCGGCTCCGTCCGCATCCTCGAGGCCATCCGGGAGGCCGGCCTCGTCAAGAAGTGCCGGTTCTACCAAGCGTCGTCGTCCGAGATGTTCGGCAAGGTGCAGCAGGTGCCGCAGACCGAGACCACGCCCTTCTGGCCGCGCTCACCCTATGGCTGCGCCAAGATGTATGCGCACTGGCTGACGGTGAACTACCGCGAGAGCTACAACCTCCACGCGTCGAGCGGCATCCTTTTCAACCACGAGAGCCCGCGCCGCGGCGAGACCTTCGTCACCCGCAAGATCACCCGCGCCGCCACGCGCATCAAGCTGGGCCTGCAGGAGTCGCTCTACATGGGCAACCTCGACGCGCAGCGCGACTGGGGCTACGCCAAGGAATACGTCGAGATGATGTGGGTCATGCTCCAACAGGACAAACCCGACGACTACGTGGTCGCCACCAACGAGACGCACAGCGTCAAGGAATTCATCCAGGAGACCTTCGGCCTGCTCAACCTCGACTGGCAGAAATACGTGAAATACGACGCCCGTTACGAGCGCCCCGCCGAGGTCGAGCTGCTCATCGGCAACCCGGCCAAGGCCAAAAGGCAGCTCGGCTGGGAGCCCAAGGTCAAGTTCAAGGAGCTCGTCAAGATCATGACCGAGGCGGACCTCGCCCTCGCCAAGCGCGAGGCGCAGATCGCCTCGCTCGGCGAGCCCTCCAAGGCGCCGTTTGCCTGAACCAACCCTGATTTTTCCCACGAAACACACCAAAGGACACGAATTGAGGAATTCGCTTTCGTGCCTTTTGGTGTGTTTCGTGGGCACCCTCTGAAATGAAACTCTTCATCGCAGGACACAACGGCATGGTCGGCGGCGCCCTCGTGCGCCGCTTCCAGGCCGAACCGGGCGTGACGCTGCTGCTGCGCACGCGGAAGGAGCTCGACCTCACCAGCCAGGCGGCGGTCGCGGCGTTCTACGCCAGGGAGAAACCCGACACGGTCATCATGGCCGCGGCCAAGGTCGGCGGCATCCTCGCCAACAACACCTACCCGGCGGACTTCCTTTACGACAACCTGGCCATCGCCAACAACACGATCCACGGCGCCTACGCGGCCGGGGTGAAGCGCTTCCTCTTCCTCGGCAGCTCCTGCATCTATCCCAAGCTCGCGCCGCAGCCGATGCCCGAGAGCAGCCTGCTCACCGGTCCGCTCGAGCCGACCAACGAGGCCTACGCCATTGCCAAGATCGCGGGCCTGAAACTCTGCGAGTATTACCGCAAGCAGCACGGCGTGCTCTACCACTCGGCGATGCCGACCAACCTCTACGGCCCGGGCGACAACTACCACCTGCGGAACTCGCACGTGATGCCGGCGCTCATCCGCAAGTTCCACGAGGCGAAGCAGGCCGGCCAGGCCGAGGTCACGGCGTGGGGCACGGGCTCCCCGAAGCGCGAGTTCCTCCACGTGGACGAGCTGGCCGACGCCTGCGCGTTCCTGCTCCCGCAGGCGAACCCGCCCGACCTCCTCAACATCGGCACCGGCACGGACGTGACGATCCGGGAACTTACGGAAATCGTGGCCGCCGTCGTGGGGTTCAAGGGCAAGATCGTGTGGGACGCCACCAAGCCCGACGGCACGCCGCGCAAACTGATGGATGTCTCACGGCTCACCGCGCTCGGCTGGAAGGCCCGCATCGGCGTCCGCGAAGGCGTGGCGAAGACCTACGCGAGCTTCCTCGCCGAGTCGGCGGCCGGCACACTGCGGACCTGATGCAACCGCATGACCCGCCCGACTGAAACCACCTGACCCATGGCGGACGAAACCATCGACGTCGAACCGGCCCCGGCCGCGCACAAGTCGTTCCTCGGTCATCTGGAGGATCTCCGTCAGGTGCTCATTCGCTCCCTGATTGCGGTGGGGGTGGCCCTGCTGCTTTGCCTGACCTTTGTGGACCGGCTGGTGGCCATCGTGGAATACCCGCTGCGCAACATCGACCTCTTCGAGAAGCCGCAGCCCACGGTCAGCTTCGAGATCGGCTCCACCCGTCTCGGGCCCTACACCGTCACGCGCGAGCAGTTTGCCGGCCTGCCGGCCGGTGCGGCGCCGCACGTGGTCTTCCAGGTGGGGACGGCGAAGGTCGGCCCGCAGCAGGTTGCCGCCCTGCGGCTGCTGCCGGATGCGCCCGGGGCCGACGTGAGCCCGCTGCACGTGCGCCTGCACAATTTCGGCCCGGCGGAGGGGTTCTTCATCGCGTTCCATGTGGCGCTCTACGGCGCGCTGATCCTGTCCGCCCCGTTCTGGATGTATTTCATCGGCAGCTTCATCATGCCGGCCCTGAAGCAGACGGAACGCCAGGCGATCTTTCCCTGGGTGGGCTGGAGCCTGTTCCTGTTCCTCGCCGGCGTGCTGTCGACCTATTTCGTGCTGCTGCCGGTGGCCTTGCGCGCGTCCGTGGCCTATTCCGACCTGCTCGGCTTCGAGGGGCTCGACTGGCGCGCCGAAGACTACATCAGCTTCGTGACGCATTTCATCTTCGGCATGGGGCTGGGCTTCCAGTTTCCCATCGTCGTGCTGTTCCTGGTGAAGCTCGGCTACCTCACCCACGCCCAGCTGGCGAAATACCGGCGCCATGTCTGCGTGGCGTCCTTCATTCTCGGCGCCGTGCTCACGACCCCCGAGGTCATCACCCAGGTGGCCATGGCGATCCCCCTGTATCTCCTCTACGAGATTTGTATCTGGATCGCCTGGTATTGGGAGCGGAAGCAGCGCGGGGCGCTGGCGGCTCCGGCCTGAGGCCGGCCGCCCCGCGGCAGGGGTCGGCATAAGCAGGGCTGCGAGGCAAACACGGTGAGGGGACCGCCGGGGCCGTGCGTCAAAGCTGGTTGTCGAACTGCAGGTCGTCCTTCTTCTTCGTGGCCTTGCCGAAGCTGTAAATGAAACCGGCGTAGAAAATCCGGGCGCTGCGCCGGCGGATGCTGTCGTCATGCAACGTGGGCGTATCGATCAGGGTATGCTCGCGCAGGGAGTCAAGCAGGTCGGAGGCGGTCAGGATCAGCGCGGTCTTCTTGTCCGCGAAGTTGTGCCGGAGGCCGAGATTGAGCACGTAGGTCGGGTAGCGGTAGCCCTGCGGCGTGAGCCGCTTGGCCGAGTAGTTGGAGTTGAGCTGCACGAGGGTGCTTTTGGTCACGCTCCAGTTGGCATTGAGCTTGGCCTCCCACGCGAAGGCGGATTGGCGGTCGCTGAAGCCGAGGTTGCTCGCGTCGATCTCGTTGCAGTAGAGATTGGCGCTGAAATTGAGCGACACGGTCTTGGCGACGGTGCCGGTCGCGGCCAGTTCCAGTCCGGTGGAAATGTTCGAGCCGAGATTCTCCCGGGTGGTCAGCAGCGTGGTGGCGTCGATATAGCGGGTGACCGAGGTCATGCTGTCATACCGGTAGCGATAGTAGGCGGCGGCGAGGAAGGTCGTCTCCTTCCGCTTGAACTGGTAGCCGGCCTCCACCGAGTGGATCTCTTCGGGCCGCAGGTGTGGGTTGCCCTCGTGGAGGTTGAACGGGTCCTGGTATTCCGGATAGGGATTCAGGTCGTCGCCCTCGGGCCGGTGGACCCGGTGGCTGTAGTTGAGCTGCAGCTGCTGCTCGTCCGTCAGGTTGTAATTCAGGTGCAGGGTGGGGTAGACGCGGGCGTAGACGGTCTGGTCGACCGTGTGCGTGGTGCGCTGGTCGGTATTGAGGGTCGCGTGTTCGAACCGCAGGCCGCCCAGGACGCCGAACGCGCCGAAGGACCGGCCGTAGGTGGCGTAGACGGCATGAACGCCCAGATCGTAGAGAAAGCGGTTGGAACGGGCGACATCGGGGATCCAGAGGCCCGTGACCGGATCCAGCAAACTGCTGGCGAAATCCTGGTCGAGCTTGTTCAGGCGCCAGGAGTAGCCGGTCTCAAGCTTCGAGGAGTCGTCGATCACGTAGACGCCCTCGACGAGGGCCTCGGTATTCTCCTCGATGTTGCTGACGAACTTCCGGTCCTGCGTGGCGGCGGTCGCGGGCGTGCGGTAGGCGTTGAGGTAACTGTTTTGCTCCGCCTCGGTGGTGCGGCCGTGCTGCACCTCGAAGTTCAGCTCGTGGTCCGTCTTGGGCCAGGTGTGTTGGAGGGTGGCGCCGAACTCCACGTCCTTCTCGAACTCGGGATCGGTGCGCACGCGGTCATAGTCGCTGGTGACGGCCCCGGCGCTGTTGCGGGAAATGTCCGTCTCGGTCGCATGGCGCAGGAGGTCGCGGTAGTTGTAGTTGAAGGTAGCGCCGAGCTTCGTGTCATCCGAGAGCTTGTAGTCGACCCCCGTCTGGGCGAGGCGCGTCAGGGGCCGGGAGTTTTCGACGGTGTGCAGGGACGTGGACACCAGGCTGTTGGTGGCGGTGTCAAGGTGGGTGCGCTCATCGGTGTTGGTGCGGGGGCGGTCGTCCTGTCGGAGCCCGAAGGTGCCGAACACATTAAAACGGCCGGGGTTGAAGTTGGCGGTGACGCTGCCGTTGGCCCGGCGCGCGGTGCCGACGCTCGCGCGGACGCTGACGGAGTAGCCGGGGTCCTGCTGGTGTTTCATCGTGAGGTTGATGATACCGGCCGTGCCATCGGGCTTGTATTTGGCCGAGGGGTTGGTGATGACCTCGATCTTCTCGATGCCGTCGGCCGGCAACTGCTCGAGGACCGCGGCGCGATTGCGGCCCATGAGGGTGGAGGACTTGCCGTTGATGAGGATAAGGACGTCGGGGGAGCCGCGCAGGCTGACGTTGCCCTCGATGTCCACCGATACGGAGGGAACGTTCTGCAGCAGGTCGCTGGCCGAGCCCGTCGTGCTCTGGATGTCCCTGCCGACATTGTAGGTCTTGCGGTCGATGGTATTAGAGAAGGTCTCCTTGATGGCAGTCACCTGCATGCGCTCCAGCTTGAGCGTCGCATCGCCACCGAGGGCCAGCCGTCCGAGGTCGGCGGACCGGTGCGCGGCGTCCACGGTGAAGGCCGGCGTCTCCTGGCTGGATTCACCCACGCGGCCGTAGGCGAGCCGGTAGTCGCCGAACGGGACGTTGTCGCAGGTGAAGCGGCCGTGTGCGTCGGTGGCGGCGGTAGCCACCGCCGGTCCGCCGGTGCCGGGCTTCACGGCCACGGCGGCGTATTCGACCGGCTGGCTGGTGGCCGGGTCAATGACCAGGCCGGTCACGGTGCCGGTGGCGGCCTCGGGCGCCGGGAACGCGTTGGTCAGGCTGAGGGAAAGGGCGCTCAGGAGGGCAAGGGTTTTGAACGGGCGGGTGGGACTCGGCATAAGAAACGGGAGGACGGCAGTGTGGCAGAAGGCGCGTTACGGGAACATTACGGGAGTAACAAGCCCGCCGGGGTTGCACCGGCATAATCTTCCGGTAATGTGCGCTGGCCTAAGCTCCACCCTCCATGCGCATCCTGATCGTTGAAGACTCCCTCCGGCTGCAACGCAGCCTGGCCACGGCGTTGCGCAAGTCCGGTTACGCGGTTGATGTCGCGGGCGACGGCGAGGAGGGGTTGTGGCTGGCGGGGGAGAATGGCTATGATGCCATCGTGCTCGACGTCATGCTGCCGAAACGGGATGGCCTCTCGGTGCTCGCGGAGTTGCGGCGGCGCGGCCGGGAGGTGCATGTGCTGTTGCTCACCGCGCGCGACACGGTGCCGGACCGGGTGACCGGGCTCCAGGCGGGCGCCGACGACTACCTCGTGAAGCCGTTTGCCCTGGAGGAGCTGCTGGCGCGCGTCCAGGCGCTGTGCCGCCGGGCCTACGGCACCAAGCAGCCCAACCTGCAGGTGGCGGACCTGTGCATCGACCCGCAGGCCCGCACGGTGCGGCGCGACGGCCAGCCCGTCGACCTGACGGCGCGCGAATACCTGCTGTTGGAATACCTGGCCCGCCGTCAGGGCCAGGTGGTCTCACGGACGGAAATCGAGGAGCACATTTACGACGGCCAGGTGGACCCCATGAGCAACGTGGTGGACTCCGCGGTCTGCAACCTGCGCAAGAAACTCGGGACCGCCGGTCGCGCCCCGTTGATCCACACGCGGCGCGGCCTGGGTTACGTGCTGGGCGATGCGCCGGTGGCGGCGCCGGTCCCATGAATTCGATCCGCCGCCGGCTGACCCGCCGCCTGTTACGCGTCACGCTCAGCTTGCTCGGCCTCGGGCTCGGTGCCCTGCTGGTTGCGGCTTGCTACGCGGTCATCGATCAATTCGATGTCGCCCTGCGGGCCAAGGCGCTCGCCATCTCCACGACCACCCTCGCGACGCCGGAGGGCATTCGCTTTGTGTTCAGCGACCGGTTTCTGCGCGGATTCGACGACGACAGTGATCGTGACTATTTTCAAATCTGGCGCCTGGACACCGGGGCGACTATCGCCCGGTCCGAGTCACTGCGGAATGGCGAGTTGGTCCGTCCGTCCGTCCGTCCCAAGAAGATGACCCTGGCGCTCGCCAGCCTGCCCAGCGGCCGGGCCGGACGGGTGCTGACGACGAGTTTCAAGCCCAAGCCTCTGGCCGGACTGCCCAAGGACGCGCCGGTGCCCGAGCTGCTGCTCGTGGTGGCGAGCGATTGCGAGGATCTCGAGGAAACCCTGCTGCTGCTTACAGGCCTTGCGGTCGGTTGCGCCCTGCTGCTGGTCGGGGCGACCCTCTGGGTGGTGCCGCAGGTCCTGCGGAGCGAGTTGCAGCCGCTCGACCGGCTGGGCGAGCAGGTGATGCGGATTGACGCCGGCTCGCTGTCCACCCGTCTGCCGGCGGACGGACTGCCGGACGAACTGAGGCCGATCGCCGGCCGCCTCAACGAGCTGCTCGCCCGCCTCGAGCAATCCTTCGAACGCGAGCGGCGTTTCAGCGCCGACCTGGCCCATGAGCTGCGCACGCCACTGGCGGAGTTGCGCAGCATGACGGAGTGCGCCCTCAAATGGCCGGAGTCGCGCGATCCCGCCACGGACGCCGAGACGTTGGCCATCAGCCGGCAGATGGAACGGATGGTGGACTACATGCTGGCGCTGACGCGCGGCGAACAGGGCAACCTCGCGGTGAAACCCGAGGCCGTCGCCGTCGACCGGCTGGTGCGTGACGTGTGGGCGGAATTTGCCGGCCGGGCGACGGGCAACGGGCTGCAGGCGGTCCTGGCTGTCGCCCCGGTGACCGTATCCGCCGACGCGGTGCTGTTGCGCGCCATCCTCACCAATCTTTGCGACAACGCCGTGGACTACACCCCGCGAGGCGGGCAGGTGACGATCAGCGTGGAGCCGGCCCCCGCGGGGGCGGTGGTGCGCATCGCCAATCCCGCCAACGACCTTGAGCCGGAGGATGTGTCCAAGCTGTTTGACCGTTTCTGGCGCAAGGAGGCGGCGCGCACCGGCGGCGCGCATCTCGGGCTGGGACTCTCGCTCTCCCGCGCCTTCGCCGGGGCGATGGGCTGGACGCTCACCGCGGCGTTTGACGGCCAGCGCCAGCTGGTTTTCACGTTGAGTTGCGCCACGGGCGGGACCTGACCGGACCGAAGGTTGGCGTGGACAAGCCCGGGGCTGTACGGTAGCGTCCCGATAGATCCACCGCATCAATGAGCGACAACACACCGGCTGGGGCGGACAAGAAAATCGCGGCCGGCGTCCTCGGCATATTGCTGGGCGCGCTGGGCATCCATAAGTTCATTCTCGGTTACACCAAGGAGGGCATCATCATGCTGGTGGTGACCCTGGTCGTCGGCACGGTCACGCTGGGCCTGGGCGCCGGCGTCATGGGCATCATCGGGCTGATCGAAGGCATTGTCTACCTGACCAAAAGCGACGCGGAGTTCGTCGCCACCTATGTGACGGGAAAGAAGGGCTGGTTCTGAGTCGGCCCGGCGACTTTCCGCTTGCGGCGCGGGCCGGGCTGCCAAGGGTGGAGGCCGTCCATGATCGCACCCGAAACCTTTTCCCACTTAGAGAACATAAAGAAGCGCGCCGGCTACTTATGGAGGTTTCTTTGACGTCGAACAAAAGCAGCGGGAGATAGAGGCGATGGAGGCCGAGATGGGCGCCCCGGAGTTCTGGAACAACCCGGACAGGGCCCAGAAGCACATCGGCAAGCTCAACGGCCTGAAGAAGATCATCGGCGGCCTCGTGGCCTTCAACAAGCGGCTCGACGACGCCGCGGTCATGGTCGAGCTGATCGAGTCGGCCACCCCGGCCGAGCAGGAGGACTACGCCAAGGAGCTGACCGCCTCCGTCACCGCCATGGTGGACGAGCTCGACAAGCTCGAGATCGCCTCGTTCCTCACCGGCCAGTTCGACCGCAACAACGCCATCTTCAGCATCCAGGCCGGCGCCGGCGGCACCGAATCCAACGACTGGGCCGACATTCTCTTCCGCATGTATTCCCGCTGGTGCGAGCGCCGCGGCTTCGAGGTCGAGCTGATGGACGTGCAGCCGGGCGACACCGCCGGCATCTCCAAGGCCACCATCCTCATCAAGGGCGAGAACGCCTACGGTTACGCCAAGGCCGAGCGCGGCGTCCACCGCCTCGTCCGCATCAGCCCGTTTGACTCGAACAAGCGCCGTCACACCTCCTTCTGCGCGGTCGATGTCGTGGCGGAAATCACCGAGGACATCGACGTGGAGCTGAAGGAGGAGGACATCCGTGTGGACGTCTACCGTTCCTCCGGCAAGGGCGGCCAGGGCGTCAATACGACCGACTCGGCCGTGCGCCTAACGCACGCGCCCACCGGCATCGTGGTCGTGTGCCAAAACGAACGTTCCCAGATCAAGAACAAGGCCTCCGCCATGCAGGTGCTCAAGGCCCGCATCTACGAGAGGCGCCAGGATGAACAGCGCGCCGAGATGGACAAGTTTTACGGCGAAAAGGGTGAGATCGGCTTCGGGGCGCAGATCCGCAGCTACGTGTTGCAACCCTACCAGATGGTGAAGGATCTTCGCACGGGCGTCAGCACCAGTGATACTCAGGCCGTGCTCGACGGCGACCTCGACCGCTTTATCTACGGCTGGCTGCGCGCCGGCTCGCCGCGGCACCGCAACAAGGACATCCAGATGGATGACTAGCACGGAGGACAGATGACAGAGAACAGAGGACAGATTGTGTTCCGGACGTTTCGGGCTTCCGTCCTCCGTCCTCCGTCTTCCGTTTTCCGTCCTCCGTCCTCCGTCCTCTGATCCCATGCCCGATCTCTCCCAAGAAACCCTCCGCACGGCCTTCGCCACGCAGTCCCTGTTCGAGGACAAGACGTGGCAGCTCTCGCCGGCGGCCTGGCCGCTGACGCCGGCGCAGGTGGCGGAGCTGGAGCAGATCGGCGCGGCGTGCCTCGAGTTCCATGCGGCGCTGGAGACCCTCTACCTTCGCTCCGCCGCCGGCAAAAACCTGCTCCGCAACAAGCCGCTGCTGGCGCCGTGGGTGGCCGACTACCTGGACCGCGGCAAGCCGGCGGGGCTCGTCGCGCATGCGCGCGACCCGAAGAACCGCGGCATGTTTCCCACCGTGCTGCGGCCCGACCTGCTGCTGACGGACGAGGGCTTCGCGCTGACCGAGCTCGACTCGGTGCCCGGCGGCATCGGCCTCACCGGATTCCTCAACAAGCTTTACGGCGGCGACACCGATCCCGCGGTGCTCGGCCACGGCGGCGCAATGGTGGAGAATTTCTACCAGTCGCTCGCCGGCCTGCGCCCGGCTGTGCGCAACCCGCTCATCGCCATCCTGGTGAGCGACGAGGCGGCGACCTACCGCCCGGAGATGCTCTGGCTTGCGGAGCAGCTGCAGCGCGCCGGCCGCCGGGTGTTCTGCCTGCGGCCGGAGGACGTGTTCCCGCTCGGCAGCGAGCTGTTTTTCGACGTCGAAGGCACGCCGGATAAAATCGACATCCTCTACCGCTTCTTTGAGCTCTTCGACTGGGCCAACGTCAAGGTCGGCCGCGAAATCCTCGAAGCCTGGGCCAACGGGACGGTCGCCATTGCGCCGCCCATGCGGCCCTTTCAAGAGGAGAAGCTGGCGCTCGCGCTGTTCCACCACCACTTGCTGGCGGAATTCTGGGCCGAGACGCTCAGCGGCCGGAGCCTAAAGCTGCTGCGCTCGCTCATTCCGCAGTCGTGGGTCATGGACCCGGCGCCGCTGCCCCCCGGCGCCGTGCTCGACGGCCCGCGCATCGGCGGTCGCATGCTCAACGACTGGCGGGATCTGGCCGGGGCTTCGCAGAAAGAACGCGACCTGATCATCAAGATTTCCGGCTTCCATGAGACGGCCTGGGGCGCGCGGAGCGTCATTCTTGGCAGCGATTGCTCGCGTGAGGAGTGGCAACAGGGTGTCGAGCAGGCGCTCAAGCTGGCGCCGACCAACCTTCATTTGCTGCAGGAATACCGGAAGCCGAAGCGCGTGTCACACCCGCTGTATGAAAAGAGCGGGGCGGGCGGGCCCGCCGTGGCGAAGGACGGCCGGTTGCGGCTCTGCCCCTATTATTTCGTGGTGGAGGGCCAGGCCCGCCTGTCCGGCGCCCTGGCGACCTTCTGTCCGCCGGACAAAAAAATCATCCACGGGATGGTCGATGCAGCCTTGCTCCCGTGTAGGGTTTTCTCCTTAACGTAGCGCGTGCCTTATCCGGTCCCGCCAACCCGCTTCCAAGTATCTGCGCAGAAGGGAAGGGCTCTCGCCGCGGCCATGCTTTTGGCCGGTTTCGGCTGGCTCTCCGCCCCGGCGCAGACGGGCCCCGAGCTTGAAAAACTGCGGGCCCGCGCCGAGCAGGCCGATGTCGAGGCGCAGAACACGCTGGGCCGCGCCTACACGGAAGGCCGCGCCGGCCTGAAGCCGGATTACGCCGAGGCCTTGAAGTGGTTTCGGGCGGCGGCCGACAAGAGTTTCGCGCCCGCCCAGTACAATCTCGGTCTCGCTTACGAGCTGGGGCACGGCGTGCCGGCGGACGACCAGCAGGCTTTCAAGTATTACCTGATGTCTGCCGAGCAGGGATTCGCCGCCGCGCAGTTCAACGTCGGCAACATGTATGCCGCCGGCCGGGGCATCGGGCAGGACCTCTTCGAGGCCAACCTCTGGTTCAAGCAGGCGGCGGAGAAAGGCATCGTCGAGGCGCAGTTCAACCTCGGGCTCGCCTACGAGGCCGGCCGGGGTCTGAAGAAGGACGAGGCGCAGGCCGCGCGCTATTACAAGCAGGCGGCGGACCGGGGTTATCCCCGGGCGCAGCACAACCTGGGCCTGCTCTTGGAGGATGGCCGCGGCGTGGCGAAGAACGAGGCGGCGGCCGCGGCGTTTTACCGCGCAGCGGCGGAGCAGGGACTTCCCGGGGCGCAGAGCAGTTACGGTCGTATGCTGGCTGACGGGAAAGGCGGCTTGACCAAGGATCCGCTGCAGGCCTGGGTCTGGCTCAGCCTCGCGGTGGAAAACGGGGCCAATCCCACGCCGCGTGACTTGCTGGCCCGGGGATTTTCGGCCGAGCAGCTCGCGGCCGCGAAGCAATTGCTGGCGGACCGCAAGTCCGGCAAGGCGCCCGCGACGACGGTGGCGGCCGTCCCGGTCCGTCCGACGGTGCCGCCGGCCGAAGCCGCCGCCCCGGCGCGCGTCGAGGAGCTGACCACGGCGTTGGAGCAGGCCAAGGAGGCCAACGCGCAATTCGCCGAGGCCAACCAGCGGCTCGAACTGGAAAAGGCACGGCTGGAGCAGCAGATCGCCGGCGGCGGCGACAGCTCCGGTCTGATCGAGCAGCTGCGGGCGCAAAGCGCGCGCTTGGCGGCGCAGGTGCAGTCGCTCACCGCCGACAAGGAAACCGCGGAGCGCGAGGCCGCCCTGCTCAAGACGCAGGTGAAGGACGCCCAGCAGGATCTGAGCCGGGCGAAAAGCGCACCGGCTGTCGCGTCCGTGGCGGATGGCGCCGCCACTGAGAAACAAGTCAAGGATTTGACCGCCAGGCTGGAGCAAGCGACGGGTTCGCTCGCGCAGCTGCAGGCGGCCAACCAGCAATTGACGGAAGGCAACGCCCGGTTGCAACAGGAGAAGGCCGCCCTCGCGGCCAGCGCCCCCAAGGAAGGGGCACCTGTGGTAAGCGGGGACAACGCCAACATCCTTGCCAACCTGCAGCGCGACAACGCGCGCCTGAACGACGAGGTGAAACGCTCCACCCGCGAACTGCTCTCGGTCAACAGCCAGCTGCGGGCCCTCCGCAACCAAGCCGCCAAGCCGGCGGCGGATGACAAATCCGACGGGCAGATTGCCCAGCTGACGGCCAAACTGGAGCAGGCCACCCAGGAGGCCTTGCGCGCCCAGACGGAGACCAGCCGCCTGTCAGCCCATGTAGCCGAATTGGAAAAACAGCCCCAACCGGCGGCGAGCAGTCCCGTCACGGACCAACTGCAGCAGCAGGTCGCTGCCTTGCAGGCCGAGAAGGCCGACCTGGAGAAATGGAGCCGCTCGCTCGAGCAGACCGTCAACGAGAAGTCGGCGCTGGCCGATGGCGCCAACTCCGGCATGGCGGAGCTGAAGACGAAGCTCGCCCAGGTGCAGAAGCAGCTCGACGACTCCGTGGCGGAAAACCGCACGCTGGCCGCGCGGGCGGCCGCCGCCGAGCAGAAGCTCGCTGTCCGCACCCCGGCCAAGCCCGACACCGCGGCCCTGGATGATCTCGGGAAACAGCTGGCCGGCGCGCAGCAGCAGGCGGAAAAACTCACCACGGACAAGCAGGCGCTCGCCGACAAGGTGGCCGATGAGCACCGGAGTTTCATTCAGGCGCAGAGCCGCGTGGCCGCCTTGGAGCGCGACCTGCGCGAGGCCAGGAAACCCGCCGCCAACACCGCGGAGCTTGAGGATTTGAAGGGCCAGCTGATTGCTTCCAACCAGCTGCTGGAGAAGAACGGCGCGGCCCTGGCCACGTTGCGCGAGGAAAACAACCGGTTGATCAAGGCCGCCGGGCAGAAGCCCGCCGCCAGCCCCACGGAGATCGCCGACTTGAAGAAGCAGCTGGTCGAGGCCAACGAGGCGCTCGACAAGAGCAGCGCCACCGTCGCGGAATTGACCGGGGCCAACGACCGCCTGGAGAAGGATCTGGCCGCGGCCAGGCAGGGCTCGGCGGATACCGGGACTTTGCGCGATGAGTTGACCAAGCTGCGCGCGGACGCCGCCGCCGTGGTCGCGGTGCGGGCGGAAAACACCCGGCTGGCCAAGGCGGCGGGCGAACTGAACGACCTGCGGGCCAAGAACGACCAGCTGGCCAAGGACGCCGAGCAGGCCACGGCGTTCATGAACGGCAACCGGCGCGACCTCAACGCCGCCCAGGCCCGCGTGACCGAGCTCGAGAAGCAGCTGGCCGACGCCACGACCGTCCGCACCCGCGGCGGCGACGACACCCGGAAGCAGGCGGCCGAGCTGGCCGACGCCAATGCGACCGTCGAGAAGCTCAACGCCACGGTGGCGGAGCTCACGGGCGCGAACGACCGGCTCGAGAAGGATTTGGACAATGCCCGCAAGAGCACCGCGGCGGCCCTGGCCGCCCAGTCGCAGGCCGTCACCGCGGCGCAGCCCGACGCCTACAAGATGGAGATCGGCACGCTCCAGGCGCGGGTGAAGGAACTGGAGGGGCAGATCGAGGACGAGCGCAACAATTCCGCCAAGGAGGTTTCGACCCTGGCCACGCAGCTCTCGCGCACGCGCGAGACCAACAAGTCCCTCAGCGAGGCCAACCGCGCCCTGATGAGCGCCAAGCAGGCGGAGATGCCCACCGTCGACAAGGGCGAGTTTGACCACCTGCAGGAGCGGCTGCGCGATCTGGCCGCGATTGGCGAAGACCTGAAACGCCAGAACGAAAAACTCGCCAACGACAACCAGGGCCTGGTCGGGGAGCGCGCCACGCTGCAGCAGCAACTGGCGGACGCGCGCAAGGCCGTCACCGTTTTGCCCGGACTGTCCGACGAGAAGGCGGCGCTGCAGGAACGGCTCGAGGCCGTCGGGGCGCAATTGATCAAGGCCCAGCAGGATGTCGACACCCTGCAGAAGGAAAACGCCGACGCTACTTCCCAGGCCCTCGCCAGCAAGCAGGCGGCGGACAAGACCCAGGCCGATCTGGCGGCCTTGCAGGGCCGCGCGACCGAGGCCGAGAAGGCCTCGGAATCGCACAACGCGGCCGTCGCGGAATTGACCGAGGCCAACGGCAAGCTGGAGACCGAGCGCAACGACCTGCGCCGTCAACTGGCCGCCGCGAAAGCCGACAACAGCCGGCTCACGCAGACGACGGGCAGCCTCGAACAGCTCAAGGCCGACGCCGACCGCAGCGCCCAGCAGAACATCGCGGCCCTGACCGCCCAGCTGGGCCAGCTGCAGCGCGACCTGCAGAGTGCCCGCGGGGCCAACTCCCAACTGGTCGAGGGCAACGTAGCCCAGGAACGCGACCGCATGGCGGTCATCACCCAGCTGCGCAACGAGAACAACGCCCTCGTGGCGCGTTTGACGCAGGCGCAGGGCACGTTGGACCAGATCGCGTCCGCCGCCCGGCTCGGCACCCCGGCCGCGGCGATCGCCGGCGGTGGCACGCCGGTTCGTCCGGTGGTCACGACCGCCGCCACCGCGGAAGCGCGGATCCACATTGTGGTCGAGGGCGATTCACTTTCGCGCATCAGCATGCGCTACTACGGCACCCCGAACCGCTGGCAGGAGATCTACAATGCCAACCGCGACGTCCTGCAGGCCTCGAGCACGCTGCGGGTGGGGATGCAGCTGCGAATCCCGTGAGGTGGAACGCGCTGGCACCAGCGCGTTTTCAGTGGCGCTATAAAGGTGGAACCCGGCCTCCGGACGGGTTGTTTGGGAGCGCATCCTGAAAACCCGCCCGGAGGTCGGGTTCCACCAAAGAAAAGGGCCCGCGGTGAAGCGGGCCCTTGTTGCTTTCTATGGCTTAAACTCAGGCGACGGCGACCTGGCCGGTCAGGACCGGGGCGGGGGCGGTGGACTGCTTCGCCAGGTGGCTGAAGAAGTTGTCGCGACGTTCCCGGGCCAGCTTGACGTCCTTCGTGCCGAGGGAGCGGCGGATGCGCTCCTTGGTGAAGGGAGTCGGGTAGACCGTGTAATGCAGGAACCACGTTCCGTTGTTGTTCCAGAGGTGGTGGTTCGGGTTCGCCTCGCTGATGCGCAGCGAGGCGAGGGTGATGAGGTTGGTGGACATGATGCGTGAGCGGTTGATGGTTAGTTAATCGTTCGCGCATCAGGGTTTTTCCTGGAAAACGAAAAGCCGCCTGAGGGCATCAGGCGGCTTTTTCGCTTTTTTAGGAGGAGTTTTTTGTTAGAGGGTTTGACCCCTCTCACATCCGGGCGACTTGCGTCGCTCGAAACCACCGTGATCACTCCTAGACCCGGTTGGCAGAACCGGCTGTTTCCAGCCGATCCTTTCCTGATGCAATGCGCAGCGTGCAAACTCCGGCGCGGTAGGCCAGAAAAATTTTCGGTTGCGGACTAAAGTTGTCAGGTTGAGCCGGCCAAGCCGCTGGACTTGGCGCCTTTACGGAAGTGTCCGGATTAAAAAAATCTTTGCCCGGAGATTTTTGGCGTGTCGAAACGAATCAAGATAGATACAGCCGGGGCATGAAGGACGACAAACTGAAGCGCTTTGAGACGAAATCGACCGAGTATCTGCGCGAGGAAGGCGTCTACGGTGACGTGGAGGCCAACGCCATGAAACACGTGATTGCGGCGGCGCTGGCGCAGCGCATGGAACGGCTGGACCTGACGGTTTCCGAGCTGGCGAAGTCGCTCGGCACGAGCCGGGCCGCAGTGAACCGCGTGCTTGATCCGCTCAACACCTCGCTGACGCTTACGACGCTGGCGCGGACCGCGGCCAAGCTCGGCTGTCGGATCAAGCTGGAGATCGTCACGCCGCGCTAGTGAGTGTTTTCAAAGCTCGGAAGGGGGACCACTAAAAGGATTCCGCCAACGGCGGAATCTACTTTCACCGCTCCGGCTAATCGCCTCCGCCGCCAGGTTCAGGGGGCGGCTGATCGCCGCCCTCTCTGCCCGCGATTAGCGGGCCCCCGAAACCCACCGCGCAGGCGATCAGCCGGAGCGGTTTCCGTGGATTTCACCCTTGGTGAAATCTCATTAGTGGTTCTTTTCGGTGGTTTGAAGACACACCCTAACACTACTCCGTTAGGTATATGGTGCCCCGAGCGACACACCCCGCCCTGCCGGGCACCCCTCTCCAGAGGGGACCCAAATCAACGCCGGCGATAATCCCCTCTGGAGAGGGGTGGCGCGGAGCGACGGGGTGTGTCGGAACCTAACGGAGTAGTGCTAAGCCGGTTGGTCGGTGCGGATACCGGCATCGGTGCCGGAGTCTTTTCAGGTCCCGGTTTTGCGCCAGACGATGTCTTCGTTGTTCCGTCGGCTGATGAAGGCGTCGACCTTGCCGTCCGCGGTCCGGCGGAAAACGCAGCGGCCTTCCACCTTGGATCGGAAGAAAATGTCCCCGGCCTCGGGCAGCAACAAGGTGCGCTTGCCGTCGCGTTCCAGGTAGAGGTTTTCGCCCTCGGCCAAGACGCGCAGGGTTTTGCCCGGAACCAGTTCGTAGCTGCCGGCGAAGTCGGGGAATCGCGCCGGGTCGGCCCGGCCAGCGGGCGGGTCCTCGTAATAGCGCAACACCTGTCCCGCCAGAATCTGCCAAGTCCCGTTGCGGCGGCGCCAGGTGTCGGTGGCGTGATACCGGGCCGTGAGCTGCTGGCCGAACACGATTTCCGTTTCCGCCGTATCGTAGCTGAGGATGGCGGTGTCGCCGGCGATGCGGCTCTGCACCTTGGCGATCTTGATCGTGCCGCTATAGCCCGCCGGCAGCGGCGCGATGTCGGCGACCAGGGCGGCCTTGTCCATGTTGCGTCCCTTCTCGTCAAAATACAGGCAGTCGTCGGCGAAGTATTTTTTCCACGGACCTTGGTCGCCGGGCGCCACCGCATCAAAGAGTTCCTGGGTGCGTCGGACCAGTTCCGCCTCGGTGATGGTTTCCTGGGCGGGCAACCGGCCGGACAGGAGCAACGCGAAGACGGCGACAGTCAGCTTGGCTTTCATGGAGCGTGAATAAAACACACCGGTCCGGGCTCGCAACCACCCTGCGACAGCCGGCCCTCGGGTTACGACGAATGTGCTCCCAGTTGCGCCAGCTCAGGTCAGCGTCACGCCCTTGGCCTTCGCGGCGCGGAGGAGGGCATCGGCCATGTCGCTCGGGGTCGCGGCGACCTCGATGCCGCATTCCTTGAAGACGGCGATCTTGGCGGCGGCGGTGTCCTCGGCCCCGCCGACGATGGCGCCGGCGTGGCCCATGCGGCGGCCCGCGGGGGCGGTGGCGCCGGCAATGAAGCCCGCGACGGGCTTCTGGCAGTTGGCCTTGATCCAGCGGGCGGCCTCGACCTCGGCGTTGCCGCCGATCTCACCGATCAGGATGATGCCGTGCGTCTCGGGGTCGGCGTTGAAAAGCTTGATGACGTCGAGGTGGCTCGTGCCGTTGACGGGGTCGCCGCCGATGCCGACGCAGGTGGTCTGGCCGATGTTCTTCGATGTGAGCTGGAAGACCGCCTCGTAGGTGAGGGTGCCGGAGCGGGAAACGACGCCGACATGGCCCTTCTTGTGAATGTAACCCGGGGCGATGCCGATGCGGCAGCCGCCGTGCGAGTCCTTGCCGGTGCCGGGCGTGACGATGCCGGGGCAGTTGGGCCCGAGCAGGCGGGTCTTGCTGCCCAGCATGGCGCGCTTCACGCGGATCATGTCCTTGACCGGGATGCCCTCGGTGATGGCGACCGCGAGGTCGAGGCCGGCGTCGACGCACTCGAGGATGGCGTCGCCGGCGAACGGCGGTGGGACGAAGATGACGGAGACCGTGGCGCCGGTGGCCTTGGCGGCGTCGGCCACGGAGTTGAAGATCGGCACCTTGTGCGCGCCGTGCTCGAAGAACTGGCCGCCCTTGCCCGGGGTGACGCCGGCGACGACCTGCGTGCCGTAGTCGAGGGAGAGCTTCGCGTGACGGCCGCCGAAGTCGCCGGTGATGCCCTGGACGATGATCTTCGTGGTGGGGGTGATGAGAATGGACATGGGAGTCGGAGCGAAAGGTTAGGCGACGAGCTTGACGATCTTCTGTGCGGCGTCGGCCATGGTATCGCCAGAGACGAGTTTGAGGCCGGAGGCGTTGAGCGTGGCCTTGCCGGCGGCGACGTTGTTGCCCTCGAGGCGGACGACAAGCGGGAGCTTGAGGCCGACTTCCTTCACGGCCTCGACGATGCCGGTGGCGATGACGTTGCAGTCCATGATGCCGCCGAAGATGTTGACGAGGATGCCCTTCACGTTCTTGTCGCCGAGGATGATCTTGAAGGCGGCGATGACCTGGTCCTTGGAGGCGCCGCCGCCGACGTCGAGGAAGTTGGCCGGGGTGCCGCCGAAGTGCTGGATGATGTCCATCGTGCTCATGGCGAGGCCGGCGCCGTTGACGAGGCAGGCGATGTTGCCGTCGAGCGCGATGTAGCTGAGCGAGAACTTGGAGGCTTCGATCTCCTTCGGGTCCTCCTCGTTGAGGTCGCGGAGGGCGACGATCTCCGGGTGGCGGTAGAGCGCGTTGGAGTCGAAGGACACCTTGGCGTCGAGGGCGAGGACGTCGCCGGTCGGCGTGGTGATGAGGGGGTTGACCTCGATCATGGCCGCGTCGGTCTCCCAGAACGCGGTGTAGAGGTTGCGGATGAGCCTGGCGGCGTTCTTCGCCTCGGCGCCGGCGAAGCCGAGCTTGGTGATGAGTTCGCGCACCTGGAAGTCGGCGAGACCGTAGGCGGGATCGACGAGGACGCGGATGAGCTTCTCGGGCGTGTCGTGGGCGACCTTCTCGATTTCCACCCCGCCCTCGGTCGAGGCGACGATGACCGGCTTCGAGCTGTTCCGGTCGAGGAGGATGGCGAGATAGTATTCCTTTTTGATGTCGCTCGCGACGGTGAAGTAGATCGTCTGCACCTTGCGGCCGGCAGGGCCGGTCTGGACGGTGACGAGGGTGTTGCCGAGCATCCGGGCGGCGACTTCCTTGGCGTCGGCCTTGGTCTGGCAGAACTTGACGCCGCCCTTGTAGCCGTCGGTGAACGTGCCCTTGCCGCGGCCGCCGGCGTGAATCTGGGACTTCACCATCGTGGGCCCCTCGGGCAGCTGCGCCAGCGCGTTGATGAACTCTTCCGGCGTGGTGGCGACGGCGCCCTTGGGAACGGGCACGCCGAATTTTTCAAACAAAGCCTTGGCCTGGTATTCGTGGATGTTCATGCGGGGAAGAGGGGACCCGAGATTTGCCAGAAAGCCCGGCCGAAAGACATGAAAAAAGCGGCGGGGGCGCGACATATTCGCCGCTTTGCCCGCCGCTTATGCCGTCTCGGGGGTTGCCTTATGGCCGCCGGGCCGCAGCATCGCCGGCCGATATGCATTCGCACGAATTGCTCAAGGAGGTGCTGAAGAAGACCAGCGCCAAGCAGATCGCGGCCGACATGGGTCTGTCCCTTTCCCTCATCTACAAGTGGGCCGAGCCGCTCTCGGACGAGACCGGCAGCGGCGCCAACAACCCGCTCGACCGCATCGAGCAGCTGCTGCGCATCACCAACGACGAGCGCATTGCCCAGTGGGTGTGCGAGCGTTCCGGCGGCTTCTTCATCCGCAATCCCAAGGCCCGGCCGCATCCCTTCCAGCTCATCCCCTCGACCAACAGCATCGTGCAGGAGTTCGCCGACATGCTCGGCGTCATCGCCGTCGCGGCGGCCGACAACCAGATCACCAAGGAGGAGGCGAAAATGATCCGCCGCCGGTGGGAGGATCTGAAGTCGGTGACCGAGGGTTTCGTGCGCGAAGCGGAGGACGGTCACTTCGCTTCCCTCAAGGGCGAGGCGGGCAAGCCCGCCAAGCCCGGTGCGTGAGGTGAAGTTGAGGCAGGGCGAGTCCTTCCGCCGCGGCCAAAGCTATGGCGGACCGGCCGGGTGAGCCGCGGCTCGTCGGGGACGACTCGCCCTACCAAGCGATCACTTCTTCAACTGCACGGGGATGAAATCCTCGCGGACCGCCTTGGCGAGCAGCTGCGGGGGCAGCAGGCCCTGGCCGATGATGTAGTCGTTGAAGGCCTGGCGGTTGAATTTCGGCCCAAGGGCGACCTCGGTGGCGGTGCGGAGCTCCATCAACTTGAGGTAGCCGTAGAAGTAGGCGGTGGCCTGGCCGGGTGAGCGGAAGGTATAGCGGTCCAGCTCCGAGCGAGCGAAGGCCTCGGAAAGGCCCACCTCCTGGATGAGGATGTCGTGCGCCCGTTCCCTGCTGATGAGCCCGAGGTTGAGCATTGGATCCAGAAAAGCCCGGGCTGCGCGCTGGAGGCGGAGCTGCAGAGTGATGAGCTGGGCGTCGATCGGTTCGTAGGGCTGCATCTCGGCTTCGGAGTAGAGCGCCCAGCCCTCGACGTTGACGCTGTTGAACGCAAAGAGGCTGCGGGCCTGCGACACGCCACGCTCGACCATGGCGGAAAACTGCAACTCGTGGCCCGGCCGGCCCTCGTGGGCGGTGAGGGTCCACGCGGCGGCCTTGAAGGTGAAATCGTCATAGCCGTCGGTCTTGCCTCCGGCCATCGGCGGGTTGCCGGTGGTGAGCACGAACTGGCCGCGCTCGCCCTTGTTGTTGATGAGCGGGGGAGGCTGCATGTGCGGGGCGGGCTGGGCGGCGTTCTCGGCCTCGGAGGCGAGGCGCATGATCATGGCGCGCTCAGGCAAGGTGACAATATGCTCCCGGCGGATGAGGTCCTCGATCCGGCCGATGATCTCATGGTAGTAGGGCTCGACCTGGTCTTTGGGGAGCTGGTCCTTCTTCAGGCTTCGTAGGACGGCGCGGTAGTCGCTGTCTGCGAAGCCGTGTTCCTTGGCGACGAGCGGGGCGAGGGCCTGCATGGCGTTGCGGATCTCGCCGAAGGCCACGAAGGCCTTCTGCATCAGCTCCTGCGGCGGGATGTCGAGGCCGACGTTCTTCAGGTTGTCGGCGTAGAGCTCGGCGGGCAGGCGGAAGTCGGTGCGCGCGCGCGGCAACACGGTGGCCGTGGCCCATTCGTTGTAGTCCTTGAGCTGCTTCTCGAGGGCGTCGAGCGCGGCCGGGGCGCCCTCGAGCTTGTCGAGGCCGTATTTGGCGTAGAGGCCGCGGATGCCGGTGACATAGCGGGCGGTGTTGGAGATGGACTGCTGGATGCGATCCTTGAACGAGCCGAGGTGGGCCGGATCGGCGGCCGCCTCGTTGTAGCGATCCCTGGCGAGCTGCGTGATCGGCGTGCTGCCGGGCATGAGGCCGGTGTAGAGCTTGAGGCGGGCGAGCGCGGCCGGCCGGCGCGCGGCGTCGACCTGGTCCTGCAGCAGGCCGAACTCCCCGAAGAAGATCAGTTGGCCGACGTCGATGAAGCGGGCGAGGTGTTTTTTCTGAAGGCGGTTGGTCTCGAGCGTGTCGGCGCATGACTGGATGAGGATCTCGAGGTCCTGCCGCACGAGCGCGTCGGTCTCCGTCATCATGCGCTTCTTGAGCTCCTCGCGGGCGCTGATGATGGCGTCGTCGGTGCGCTCGTTGATGCCGGGCCCGAGGTCGGCGACCTTGTCGTCAAAGCCGGGGATGCCGGTCGACGAGGCCGCCTCGGGCGAGAAGTGGTTGGTCGCGTCGAGCACCACCTTGGCGTTGGCGTTGCTCTTCTCGATCCAGGCGGGGGTGTCGGCCGTGCCGGCCAAGGCCGGAGCGGTCAGGAACGCGGCGCCGAGCAGGAGCCCGGCGGAGCGGAGGATGGCGGGGATGTAGCGGTTCATAGGGGAGGGATGTTCGGGGGCAGACTTAAATGGAGCGGGGGGCCGGGCGGCAATGCTTTCGCGTCGAACCGGCTCTTCGGGAAGTTGAATGGTCAGTCCTCCCAGTTCAGCGGTAATTCCCTTATTTCCGACCGAGAGTAAGCCACTACGACTGCGCGATGGGTGGTGTGGCCGTTGATCGTGGCCACGTGATAGTTGATGGTGATGTAATCGTAGGTGGAGCCGTAGTCGCGTCGCGCGCGTTCCACGGCCTCCCGCGTCCAGCCGCCTTGCAACAGGGCGAGTATGCCCAAGGTAAACAGGGCGGTCGGCACGAGCAGATAGGCGGCGAAGGCTTTCGGCTGCAGCCACAGGCTCTGCGGCCGGCGGAAAGAACCGGGCCAGAGCGTGTGGATGGCTTCGCCCTCGAACGCCAGCCAGAGAAAGAAAATCACGGCCACCGCGCCATAGCCGGCATAAAACCAAAATAAGAACGGCTCGGCTCTTGGCAGGGTCGCGAGAAGCTTCCCCGGCAGACCAAGCCCGAGGCCAATGGCCGCCCCAACCAAGCAGCCGGCGCTAAGGGTGGAGAAATACGTCAGCAGGGGCCAGATGATACGCTTGTCCTTCCAGACAATCAGGGCGGTAGCCCAAAACCACAGAAAGCCGAAAGGAGCGAGCAGGTTGATTTGCCCGCCGGCCTTAAAGCTGAGAACGAGGCTGAACACGCCTTCGGCCAGTTGCAGGAAACCCAAAAACACCAGGCCCAGGGCGACCCGGTTTGCCGCTGCCGGCCGCACCGGCGCCTCGATCACTGGCGGCAGTTCCGTTGCAACGGTCATCGGCAAGGGACCTAGAGCAGGTGCTTCGCGAGGAAGGCCGCTTGCGCGGCGGCGAGTTCCACCAGGCCCTTTTGGGACAGGCCGAGGAGTTGCTGGAGCTGGGCGTGGGAGAAGGTGGATTCCTCGCCGCTGCTCTGCACCTCGACGAACTGGCCGCGGCCGGTCATGACGACGTTGGCGTCCACCTCGGCGTCCTTGTCCTCGACGTAGTTCAGGTCGAGCAGGGCCTCGCCCTGGAAGAGGCCGACGCTGACGGCGGCAACGGAATCGGTAAGCGGGTTCTCGGTGATTTTTTTCGCGTCGAGCAGCTTCTGGATGGCGAGCCGGGCGGCGAGGTAGGCGCCGGTGATGGAGGCGGTGCGCGTGCCGCCGTCGGCCTGCAGCACGTCGCAGTCGATCCACAGCGTGTGCTCGCCGAGCTTCTCGAGGTCGAGCACGGCGCGGAGCGAGCGGCCGATGAGGCGCTGGATCTCGACGGTGCGGCCGTCGATCTTGCCCTTGGTGATGTCGCGCGGCTTCCGGTCGAGCGTGCTGTAAGGGAGCATCGAGTATTCGGCGGTGAGCCAGCCGCCCTTGACCCCCTGTTGCTTCATCCACGAGGGCACCTTGGCCTCGATGGTGGCGGCGCAGATGACGCGGGTGGCGCCGAAGCCCAGCAGCACGGAGCCGGAGGCGTAGGGCGCGACGTTGGCCTCGATGATGAGGGGGCGGAGTTGGTCGGCAGATCTGTTGTCAGAGCGAGGCACAGGCAAGCTAGGTTAAATGGTTAGCGATCGGTCGCGACGACCGCCGGGAAAACCGTCGATACGGGCGGGCATGAAAATCAGGCGGTATCCTCGTCCACCTCGTCGTCCTTGGCCGTCACGTGGAAGGGCGGATGCGAAGCGACCTTGTGGCTGATGGCCTTGGGCGCCTTCTGCTCGGCCATGTGGGCGATCAGGCGGTCGTTGAAGGTCTTGGCCGGATCGTGGCCCATGTTCTTGAGCGCCTGCACCAGCGCGGCGACCTCGACGAGGCGCGCGATGTCGCGGCCGGGTCGGACGTAGAATTCGATGTGCGGCACCTTGACGCCGAGGATGTCGTAATAGTTTTCCTCGAGCCCGGTGCGCTCCTCGACGACTTCCGGCGACCAGTTGCGCAGCGAGACGACGAGATCGACGCGCTTCTCGAGCCGGATGCTCTTCACGCCGAACATGTCGGCGATGTTGATGATGCCGATGCCGCGGCACTCCATGTAGCCGCGGTTGAGGGGACGGGAGCTGGCGGAGAGTTCGCGCTCGTCGAGCAGCTTGATGACGGTGAGGTCGTCGGCCACCAGCGAGTGACCGCGCTCGATGAGGGCGAGGGCGCACTCGGATTTGCCGATGCCGCTGTCGCCGCGGATCATCACGCCGATGCCCTTGATGTCGAGGGTGGTGGCGTGCTCGGTGCTGGAGGGGGCGAACTCGTTGTCAATGCACAGCGTGGCGGCGTTCACGAAATTCATCGTGATCATCGGCGTGCGGAAGATGGGCAGGTTCATCTCCTGCGAGACGGCGAGCAGCGGGTGGGTGGCGACGTAGTTGCGCGTGAGCACGATGGCCGGGATGCCGCGCTTCACCATCTCGCCGAAGATCTCGATCTGCTGGCGCTGGGTCAGGGTCTTGAGGTAGGTCATTTCGGCGGCGCCGAAGACCTGGATGCGCTTGTTCGCGAAATACTTGAAGAAACCGGTCAGTGCGAGCGACGGGCGGTTGATCGAGCCCTCCTTGATGAGGCGGTGCAGGCCGGCCTCGCCGGTCACGAGCTCCAGTTCGAGCTTGTCCCGGTAGGTCTCGTAGAAGTGTGCGACGGTGATGCCGTGGATGGCTTTGGTGGGCATGGCGGGAGAAAGCGATAAGCTCTAAGCGGTAAGCTATAAGCGGAGACCCCGCTGGCGGAAGCTTAAAGCTTACCGCTTAGTGCCTACGGCTTTCCTCACATATTAAAATCCTGGCCGAGGTAGAGTTCGCGGGCCTGGGCGTTGTTGATCAGGAAGTCGCCGGAGCCCTCGGTCATGACCTTGCCCTTGTGGATGATGTAGCCGCGGTCGACGATGCGCAGGGTTTCGCGGACGTTGTGGTCGGTGATCAGCACGCCGATGCCACGCGTCTTCAGCTGGAGGATGATCTTTTGCACCTCGGCGACGGAGATGGGGTCGACGCCGGCGAAGGGTTCGTCCATCAGCAGGAACTTGGGGCGGGTGACGAGCGCGCGCGCGATCTCGAGACGGCGGCGCTCGCCGCCGGAGAGCGTGTAGGCCTTCTGCTTGGCCAGGTGGCCGAGGCTGAGTTCGTCCAGGTGGTGCTTGACGAGGGCGGGGCGCTCCGCCGACTTCAGCGGCAGGGTCTCGACGATGGCGAGGACGTTCTCCTCGACCGTGAGCTTGCGGAACACGGACGCCTCCTGGGGCAGGTAGCCGACGCCGAGCCGCGCGCGGCGGTGCATGCGCAAGTCGGTGGCGTCCTGGCCGTTGATGAAGACGCGGCCGGACGTGGCGGGCACGAGGCCGACGATCATGTAGAAGGTCGTGGTCTTGCCGGCGCCATTGGGGCCGAGGAGGCCGACGATCTCGCCGGCCTGCACGTGGACGTTGACTCCGTTCACGACGGAGCGTTGGCCGTAGACCTTGACCAGGCCCTCGGTGCGGATGGCGGCGGGTTGGCTCTCCATGCTCAGGGTTTTTTCGGCGCCTCGACCGGGGCGGGCGTCTTGTCGACGCCGAGATCCTTGAGGGGCGGGGCGGTGAGAACGGGCTTCTCGACCTCCACCTTGCGCTGGCCGCGGAGCATGGTGATCTTCTCGCCGGCGATGCGGGTGTTCTGGTCGCGATCGACGACCACCGGGGTTTCCGAGAGGACGACCTTTTCCTGCTCGGGCAGCACCTCGGCGCGGCCGCAGGCCGCCTCGCGGTCGCCCTGGATCATGTGGACGTTGCCGGTGGCGAGCATGGAGCGAAACTTGTCGAGCTTGCCGAGGGTGGCGGACTTGTCGCCGGTGCGGATGACCACGACCTCCAGGTAGTCGCAGGTCAGCTTCATGTTCGTGCCGGTGACCCGCACGTTGTCGCGAAAGGTGATCTTCGTCTCGGTGTCGGTGCTGACCATCTCGCCGGGGCCGGTGCTTTCGATGACGGTGGTTTGCAGGTCCGCGCTCTGGGCCCGGGCCGGCCCGGGCAGGAGGCCGGCGGCGGCGCAGGCGAGGGAGAGGCGGAGCAGTTTCATTTCAGGATATCCTTGAATTCGGCGTGGAAGGTTACGCGGACGTTTTTGGCGATGGAAACTTTTTTCTCCTTCTGGGCATAGCGCCAGTTGGTGCCGCTGGCCTCGAACTGGTCGTTGATGACGCGGATGCTGCTCGGACCGGTGGCGACGGCCTCGGTGGGATGCACCACGGCGACGGGGCTGAGGATCAGCGTCTCGACCTTCTCGTCGGCCCGGCCGGAGAAGACGGACAGGGTGAGTTCCTTGATGTCGATCTGGTTTTCGCTGGCATAACGCGCCTCCGAGCCGCGCACCAGCCACGCGCGATAGCCTTCGGCCGTGAAGGCGGGCAGGCGGAAGTTGATGACCGGCTTGTCGGTTGAAATCTGGGTGTCCGCAGCGAGCGCCGCCGCGGCGGGCAGCAGGCAGGCGAGAAACAGTTTGGCGAGGGTCGACACGGGGGGCCTACTGACCGCGGTGAGCGAGGATATGTTCACACACTTCGCGCACGGCCCCGCGGCCGGCCGGCCGGGCGGGGACGTAATCGGCCGCCTTGAGCGCGGCCGGCATGGAGCCGGCGGGCGCGACGCCGAGGCCGGCCCAGGCAATGGCCGGGGCGTCGATGTCGTCGTCCCCCATGTAGCAGACCTGAGCGGGCGAGAGCCGGAGCTGGCTGGCCAGTTCCTGCAGGGCCATGAGCTTGTCCGTGCGGCCTTGGATGACGTGCGGCACGCGCAGCTCGGCGGCGCGGACGGTGGTGGCGCCCGAGGCGCGGCCGGAGATCCAGGCGACGGCCACGCCGGCCTTGTGCAGCCGCACGATGCCCATGCCGTCGAGGATCGAGAAATGCTTGGTTTCCGTGCCGTCGCTGGCGATGGCCACGGTGCCGTCCGTCAGCACGCCGTCCACGTCCATGGCGAACAGCCGGAGGGCGGCCCAGCGGGCTTGGGGGATTTTGGTCAGACGACGGGGCATGGCGCGCAGTCGAGATTCCCCGCCGGACGCCGAATGACAAGAGTGAAGCTAGCCGAGCCAGGCCGCGATGGCGTCGACGATCTTGTCCTTGCTGGGGCGGTAAACGGCCTCGAGCTCGGGCGCGAAGGGCACGGGCAGGTCGAGCGCGGCGATGCGTAGCGGCGCGGCCTTGAGCGACCCGAAATGTTCCTCGGTCAGGCGGGCGACCAGCTCGGCGCCGAAACCATGGGTGCGGCGGCCCTCGTGGATGACCACGAGCCGGCCGGTGCGGGCCAGCGAGGCCTTGATGGCGTCGAGCTTCAACGGGGCGAGGGCGCGGAGATCGAAGAGGTCGAAGGTCTTCTCGTATTCGCCGGCGAGGTAGTCGCAGGCCTCGCCCGCCAGCAGGACCATCTCGCCGTAGGTGACGATGGTGGCGTGGTCGCCGGAGCGGAGCTTGGCCGGCACCCAGATCGAGCGATAATCCGGGTCCCACTTCACGGGATGCTTGCCGCGGCGGTAGAGCCCCTTGTGCTCAAAAAGAATGACCGGGTTGTCGTCCTCGTAGGCGGCGAGCAGGGCGTTGAAGGCGTCCTGCGGGTTGGACGGGTAGAGGGCCTTGAGGCCGGGGAAGGAGAGAAAGGCCGACTCGAGCTCCTGCGAGTGGAACGAGCCGAAGGTGAGGCCGCCGCCGCAGGGAAAGCGGAAGACCACGGGACATTTCTGCCCGGCGCGGAAGTGGTAGGTCGCGGCGTTGAGCACGATCTGCGTCGTGGCGTCGGTGGAGAAGTCGGCGAACTGGAACTCTTCGATCGGGCGGTGCGCGTTGGTGGCGAGGCCCAGCGCGTAGCCGGTGCTGGCGGATTCACAGAGCGGCGTGCTGAGGACCCGCGGCCGGCCGAAGTCCTCGACGAGGCCCTCGGTGACCTTGAACGCGCCGCCGTAGGCGCCGATGTCCTGACCCAACACGAGTGATTCGGGACACTCGGTAAGGATTTTGCGCAGGCCGAGGGTAAGGGCCTGCGCCAGCGTGACGTTTTGTGGCAACGCAGGCGTCGCCTGCCATGCGATCGGTGCGGCGGGCGGGGCGAAGACCTCTTCCAGCATGCCGTCCGGGCTGGCCGGGGGGAGGACCAGCGAGGCTTTGATGGTGGCCTCGGTGAAGGCGGCGACCTCGGCATCGATCGCATCGAGTTGGGTCCCGTGGCCGGCGGCGGCGAGTTTCGCGCGGAATTTCGGCAGCGGGTCCTGCGCCAGGATCGCCTCGGCCTCGCCGGGCTTCATGTAGTCGCAGGTGTCGTAGGCGGCGTGGCCGCGGAGCCGGAACGTGTGCGCTTCGATGAGGAGCGGGCGGCCGGTCGAGCGGGCGCGCTCGATGGCGGCGCCAAGCGTCTGCAGCACGTGCGCCGGGTCGCTGCAATCCATCGCAAAGCCTTCCATTCCGTAGCCTCTGGCGCGCTCGAAGAGGTTGGCCGAGACGAACTGTTCGCTGGTGGGGGTCGAGTAGGCGTATTGGTTGTTCTCGATGACGAAGACCACCGGCACGGAGAGCACGGCCGCGAGGTTCAGCGACTCGTGGATGTCACCGGTGCTGGACGAGCCGTCGCCGAAGAACGCGAAACCGACCGCCGGCCGGCCGAGGCGGCGCTGCGAGTCGGTGCCGCCGATGACGTTCGAGAGCATGATGCCGAGATGCGAGATCATCGGCAGGCTGCGGGCGGCGGGGTCACCGTGGTGGATGTTGCCCTCGCGGGCCTTGGTCGGGCTGCCGCTGTTGGCGAAATACTGGCAGAGGTGGTCGCCGAGGTGGCCGCTCCAGACGAGGTGGCCGCCCAGGCCGCGATGCGAGAAGGACACCACGTCGACGGCCTTGTCGGCCAGCAGCGCGAGCGGGACGATCAGCGCCTCGTTGCCCTGGCCGCCCGTGACGGTGCCCTTGATCAGGCCCTGCCGGAAGAGGTCGAGGATGCGGTTGTCGGCCATGCGGGCGAGTTGCATCCACGCGTAGGTGTGCAACAGGCTGTCGGGCTGGCCCAAGTCGGCAATCCGGATGTCCCGGCGGGTGAACCGACCCGGGGTGGAGGGGAAAGTCATTCCTCCGCAAGTTGCCGGCCGGCGGCGGCGGCTTCGAGGAAAAAAGTTCGGCCGCGGCCGGCCACCGCGGCGATTGATGCCTTTGGACTAGCGGGCTAACTGTATCGGGTGGAACGCGGCCTCCGGACGCGTTTCAGGATATGCGCATGGGAAAAACGCGTCCGGAGGCCGCGTTCCACCTTCAACGAATAAGGAAATCGCGCGCCCCGGAGAAATCCGCCGGCACCAACCCATGGCTGGCGGCGGGGGTCTGCAAGGTGACGTCGGCGCCGGCGCGGCGGAGCAGCTGGGCCAGGCGGCCCGGATGGTCGGCGGGCACGATGGGATCGACGGTGCCGGACGAGATGAACACGCGCTTGCCGCCCAGGCCGGGCAGCAGCTTTGGTTCGAGCACGACCATCGGCCGCAGGAGCACGGCGGCGCCGAGCGTTTCCGGGCGCAACAGCAGGAGCGTGGCGGCGATGTTCGCGCCGTTGGAGAAGCCGACGGCGGTGAGCGTGGTCAGGTCCAGGCGGTAGTGTTTCGCCGCCGCGGCGATGAAGTCGGCGAGCGCATGGGTGCGCCGCGTGATTTCGGCGGGGTCGAAGACGCCCTCAGCCAGCCGCGCGAAAAAGCGCCGGGCGCCGTGTTCGCTCACGTCGCCGCGCGGGCTCAACAGGGCCGAGCCCGGGGAGATTTTCTGTCCGAGCGGGATGAGGTCGTTTTCGTCGCCGCCCGTGCCGTGGAGCAGGAGCAGCGGCGGTGCGGACGGATCCGTGCCGGCTTCGAAACGGTGAAGATAGGAGAGGGAGGACATGTTAGTTGAGTTTGGGCAGCGCGGCCTCGATCTCGGCGCGATGCGGTTCAAGGTGCGGGGGCAGGCCAAGGGTCGTGCCGAGCTGGTCGAGCGGTTCGTCGATGGCGAAGCCCGGGCCGTCGGTGGCGATCTCGAAGAGCACGCCGGCCGGCTCACGATAGTAGATGGACTTGAAGTAGGCGCGATCGATGACCGGGCTGACATGCAGCCCGTCCTTGAGCAGGATGTCGCGCGCTGCGACCTCGGTGGCGGAATCCGGCACACGGAACGCGACGTGGTGAATCGTGCCGGCGCCGTTCAGACCGCGGGGCAGGGCGGGATCCGTTAGCAGGTCCACATAGGTGCCGGGGCCGCCGCGGCCGGCGGAGTAGCGGGCGCGATGTCCCGATTGGCCGGCGAGCTTGTAGCCCATGCTGCCGGTGAGCACTTGTTCGGTGGCGGCGGCGTCAGCGAGTGCCAGCGTCGAGCCGTGGAAACCGCGGATGGCGAACTCGGCGGGGACATCCTTCGCGGGAGTCGCGGGGCGCGCGTCCGCTTCGCTGGTGGCGACCAGTTCAAGGCGCAGGCCGTCGGGATCAGTGAGCGGCAGCACTTCGTCGGCGAAACGCTTTTCGACGGCTTGATATTTCACGCCGAGCTTCTCGAAGCGTTCCTGCCAGAAGGGCAGGGAGCCGGCCGGCACGGAGAAAGCCGTGGCGTAGGCCTGACCGGTGCCCGGACGACCGCGGCGCAGCCCGGCCCAAGGGAAGAAGGTCAGGATGGTGCCGGGCGAGGCGGCGTAGTCTCCGTAGTAGAGATGGTAGGTGCCCGGGTCGTCTTGGTTCACGGACTTCTTCACGAAGCGCAGCCCGAGGGCGCGGGTGTAGAAATCGAGATTCTGACGCGGGTCAGACGCGATGGCGGTGATGTGATGGAGTCCGGTAACTTGTGCGTTCATAAGCTTTGATGTTAAAATATAGATTAAGAAAAAGCAAATCAGCCGCGGAGACCGATCTTTTTGCAGAGTCGGCCGAGGTCGGAGAGTTCAGTGCCGGAAAGGGCGCTCATCTCGCGGGTCACGTTGGCGACGACCTTGGGGAAGAGCGCGGCGATGAAGGCCTCGCCCTTAGTCGTGAGCTTCACCACGACGAACCGGCGGTCGGCCGGATCGCGCTCGCGGCCGACATAGCCGGCCTTCTCCAGGTTATCCACCACCAGAGTGAGATTGCCGCCGCTCTTGAGTAGTTTCTCGGCGAGCTCGCTCTGGCAGAGCGGTCCGATGTGATGGAGCGCCTCGAGCACGCCGAACTGGGTGACGGTCAATCCTTCGGGCAGAACGGCGTGCACTCGGGCGGAAACGGACTCACCGGCACGCTGCAGTTTGATGAATGCATTGAGCGCATTGATCTCTTCGATTGTGCCGCGATGCCTCGTTCCCATGAAAATTACTTTGATGCGATATATTACTATGTCAAAGCAAATAATTGGAACTGCAATGTAGGAGCCTATTTACAGGCGATATTGATGTGCTTCAAGCAATTGCGTCTGATCGCCTGCAAGCAGACTCATACAACAGAAATCAAGCCTGATCGATTTTCTGAATCCGGGCGAGATGCCGGCCGCCTTCAAAAGCGGTTGAAAGCCAGACTTTGACGATCTTCAGCGCTTCTTCTTCGCTGACCGTGCGCTGACCGATCGAAAGACAGTTACCGTCGTTGTGCGAGCGATTCCAGATCGCGACCTGTTCGTTCCAACAGAGGCCGCAGCGCACGCCCTTCACGCGGTTCGCGACGATGGCCTCGCCGTTGCCCGAGCCGCCCAGCACAATGCCGCGCTCGACGTCACCCCGGGCGACCGCCTCGGCGACCGGCCGGATGAAGTCCGGGTAATCGCACGGCGCATCCGAGTTGGTGCCGCAGTCCTTCACGGTATGCCCCTCGGCGAGCAGCTGGGCCTTGATCTTCTCCTTGTAAGCAAAGCCGGCGTGATCGGAGCCGATGGCAATGGTGAATTTTTTCATAACGTCTTTAGGAAAACCGAACACGGTTGGGTTGCGACTGTCGTTATTCCGGCCACCTTTGCCTTCCGCAAACCAAAATCCCGCCATGCGCCCCCTGCTCCTCGCCGTATGTCTCGTTTCGGCCGCCCTGCTGGCGGCTTGTTCATCCACCCCCGACTCCCGCATCGCCCGGAGCCAGGCGGCCTTCAACCAATACCCCTCCGCCGTGCAGCAGAAGATCCGCGCCGGCGAAGTCGACGTCGGCTTCACGCCCGAAATGGTGCTCCTCGCCCTGGGCGAGCCGGCGCGGCAATTCACCCACCAGTCAGAGACGGGCACGGCCGAGATCTGGATCTATCATGACAACGGTCCGCGCTTCAGCTTTGGCATCGGCGTGGGCTCGTTCGGCCGCCACTCGGCCACCAGCGTCGGGGTGAGCTCTTCCACCGGCGGCTACGATCCCGAGGAGAAAATGCGCGTCGAGTTCCGCGACGGCAAGGTGACCGCCATCGAATACGTGAAGCGCTAGTTTAAGCATGTAGGGTCGGCGCTTGCGCCGACCTCGTGCAGGAGGTTGCCGCAAGCAGCGACCCTACAAATCAATCCGCGTCGATCACCCGCAGGAACGCCGCCGTGTCGGCGAAATTGGCGAATACGGCGGTGGGCGCATGCGCGGCCAGTTCGGCCACGCTGAAACGGCCGGTGGCCACGCCAATCGTCCGCGCCCCGATGACCTGACCGCACTCGATGTCGTGCGGGGTATCGCCGATGATGAAGGTGTTGGCGGGGTCGAACTCCACGGCATGGCGCTCCTTGGCGCGGCGCAGGGCGTGCGGGCCGAGATCGTTGCGCCGCGGGCTGTCGTCGGCGAAAGCGCCGAACTCAAAGTAGTGCCAGACTTTGTAGTGGGTGAGCTTGAACTCCGCGCCGCGGCGCAGGTTGCCGGTCAGCAGGCCCTGGGCGAGGTCCTGGCGGTGATGCAGTCTCTCCAGCAGTTCCAGCACGCCGGGCAGCACCTGGCCCTGTTTGCCGTCGCGCAGCTCCTGCGGCAGCAGCTCGAGGTAGGTCTCCAGGTAGTCGTGGGAGTTCTGCGGCGTATCGGGCAGGCCGACGTGCCGGAAAACCTCGCCGGTGATCCAGCTGTCCGTGCGGCCGGCCCAGTCGATCCGGCCGAGGTCACAAGTCACGCCGAAGCGCTTGGTGAGCGCCTTCTCCATGGCCCGCACGCCCGCGCCGTGCGAGACGATGATCGTGCCGTCAATGTCCCAGAGGATGAGTTTCTTCACGGATGTCGGGAGGGAATGCATCTGCGGGCGGGCGGCAAGCGCGATATGCCGCCGCGAGGGCCGTGGCCGGGCCGGCGCGGATGATTCCCTTCCATTCCGTTACGAAGTCCCCGTAACGGCCGCTGGTGAAATCCGTCAAAATGGATAACACTCAATCAAGGAATCCTATGAAAACACTCGTTTGCACCCTGGCCCTTGCGGCCGGATTTGTTCTCGCCGGTTGCTCCACTCCGGCAACCCGTATCAGCCAGAATCCGGCGGCGTTCGACCGGGCCACGCCGGAGCAACAGAGTCTCATCAAGCAAGGCAAGGTAGGCATCGGCTTTGACGAGAGTCTGGTCCAGCTGGCCTTGGGCGTGCCCGACCGCATCACCGACCGGACCTCGGTCCACGGCAAGACGGTCACCTGGCACTACGTGGATTACGAAACCGATGAGGGCATGCTTCTCTACCGCGGCTGGTATCATCGCGGATTCTGGGGCGGACCCTACGCCTATTACGCCGACTTTCCGAACCGCCGGGCGCGCGACCACTTCAAGGTCATGTTCAGTGAAGGCAAGGTGGTCTTGATCGAGGAGGAAAGGTAAGCGGCCGCAAGAAAGGCATCGCCCGCGAGAAAGGCGCCGGAAGGAGCCTGCGCCATCACGGTTACATGCCGTGGATGGCGCTTTTGCTGACGGCGAGGCCGGCTTCCTTGATCGCCTCGCTCATCGTGGGATGGGCGTGGATCGTGCGGCCGAGGTCCTCGGCGCTGCCGCCGTATTCCATGTGGGTGACGATTTCCGAGATAAGCTCGCCGGCGTTGGCGCCCAGGATCTGCGCGCCGAGGATCTTGTCCGTCTTGGCATCAGCGATGATCTTCACGTAGCCGTCCGTGGCATCGGCGGCGATGGCGCGGCCGTTGGCGGCGAAGTTGAACTTGCCGATGTTGACCGCGATGCCCTGGGCCTTGGCCGCATCCTCGCCGAGGCCGACGCTGGCGACCTCGGGGTGCGTGTAAACGATGGCGGGAACGAGATCCCAATTCACATGGCCGGCCTTGCCGGCGATCCACTCGGCGACGGCGGCGCCGTCCTCCTCGGCCTTGTGCGCGAGCATCGGGCCGGCGACGACGTCACCGATGGCCCAGATGTTCTTGGCGGTGGTGCGGAGATGGGTGTCCACCTTGACGCGCTTCTTCTCGTCGAGTTCGACGCCGGCCTTGTCGAGGCCGAGCGAATCGGTGTAGGGGCGGCGGCCGACGGCCACGAGGACCTTGTCGGCGGGGAAGGAGAGCTTCTCGGTGCCGCGCTCGGCCGTCAGGACACCCTTGGCGAAACCGGTGACCTTGGCGCCGACCTCGATCTTGAGGCCCTGCTTCTGCATGAGGCGCGTGAAATTGCGGACGATGTCGTCGTCGTAGGTGGCGATGATCTTCGGCAGGAACTCGACGACGGTCACGTCGGCGCCGAGGCGCGACCAGACCGAGCCCAGCTCGACGCCGATGACGCCGCCGCCGACCACGATGAGCTTCTTCGGCACCTCGGGAAACGCGATGGCGTGGTCGCTCGAGACGACGATCTTGCCGTCGAACTTCATGAACGGCAACTCGACCGGCGCGGAACCGGTGGCGATGACGATGTTCTTGGCCGTCACTTCGGTCACGCCCTTCTCGCCCTTGACGGCGACGGTGGTGGCGGAGGTGAAAGCGGCTTCGCCGGTGAGAACGGTGACCTTGCGGGCCTTGGCCAGCAGGGTCAGACCACCGGTGTTCTTGGCGACAACCTCGTCCTTGCGCTTCAGCATCGTCGGGAGGTCGATCTCGACCGAGCCGAGCTTGATGCCATGGGCGGCGGCGTGGATCTTGGCGAAGGCGACGTGTTCCGAGGAGTGGAGCAGGGCCTTGCTCGGGATGCAGCCGACGTTGAGGCAGGTGCCGCCGAGGGTGGCGCGTTTCTCGATGAGCGCGACCTTGAGGCCGAGCTGAGCGGCGCGGAAGGCGCACACGTAACCGCCGGGGCCGGCGCCGATGATGACGACATCGTAGGAGTCCATGGTTTGAATCGTTCTCGTTCTCTTACTCATTCTCTTTCTCGGGATCGTTCAGGAGAGAGAACGATCAGGAGAACGAGAAAGAGAACGATTTGGTTAGGCACCGATCAGGATGCGGGCGGGATCCTCGATGGCCTGCTTGACCTTGACGAGGAACGTGACGGCCTCCTTGCCGTCGACGAGGCGGTGGTCGTAGCTGAGGGCGAGATACATCATCGGGCGGATGACGACCTGGCCGTTGACAGCGACCGGGCGCTCGTTGATGGCGTGCAGCCCGAGGATGGCGCTCTGCGGGGCGTTGAGGATGGGGGTCGAGAGCATCGAGCCGAAGATGCCGCCGTTGGTGATGGTGAAGACGCCGCCCTCGAGGTCGGCGAGGGTGATCTTGCCGTCGCGGGCCTTCTTGGCGGCCTCGCCGATGGCCTTCTCGATGTCGGCCATGCCGAGCGTGTCGCAGTTGCGGATGACCGGGACCATGAGGCCCTTCTCGGTCGAGACCGCCATGCTGACGTCGAAGTAGTGGTTCTGGACGATGGTATCGCCGTCGATGCGGGCGTTGACGGCCGGCACTTCGCGGAGAGCGTGGACGACGGCCTTGGTGAAGAAGCTCATGAAGCCGAGCTTCACGCCGTTCTTCTTCACAAAGTCGTCCTGGTATTTTTTGCGCAGGTCCATGACCGCGGACATGTCGACCTCGTTGAAGGTCGTGAGCATGGCGGCCTCGTGCTGGGCGGAGACGAGGCGGCTGGCGATGGTCTGGCGCAGCTTGGTCATCTTCACGCGGGTCTGACGCTCGCCGGTCGCGACCGGGGCGGGGGCGGGCTTCGGCGCCGGCGCCGCGGCCGGAACAGGAGCGGGAGCGGCGGGTTTTTCGCCGACAGCGAGCATGTCACCCTTGGTGACACGGCCGGCCTTGCCGGAGCCGGCGACGGAAGCGGGATCGATGCCGGTTTCGGCGGCGATACGGCGGACGGCGGGGGATTGCTCAGCGGACTTGGCCGCGACCGGAGCGCCTTCCTTCGCCGAGGCTTCGGAGGGTGCTGTCGCAGGAGCGGCGACAGAAGCAGACTCATCGATTGAGGCCACAATTTGGCCGATCTTCACCTCGGTGCCAGCGGTGACCTTGAAGGTGATCTTGCCGGCGACCTCGGCGGTGCCCTCGGAGGTGATCTTGTCCGTCTCGAGTTCGAAGAGCGGCTGGTCTTTCTTGACGACGGCACCATCGGCGACGTGCCACTTGGACAACACGCCGGACGTGATGGATTCGCCCATCGGGGGGATTTTGACTTCAATGGCCATGGGGATGAGGGGGAAGTGCAGGAGGGGCTTTACGCCCCGATGGGATTGGTGCCGCGCCCGGGTCGGGGCGTAAAGCCCCTCCTACAGGCAAGCAGGGAGTTTGGTTTTAGAGGGAAAAGGCTTTCTTGAGGAAGGTGGCGAGCTGCATGCGGTGCAGCGCGAGCAGGCCGACGGCCGGCGAGGCGGCGGCCTCGCGGCCGGCATAGATCGCCTTGCGACCGAAGAGTTCCTCGAGGTGCGGGGCGATGTAGGTCCACGCGCCCATGTTCTGCGGCTCCTCCTGGCACCAGATGAGGCGGGCGTCGCGGCCGTAGTCATCGGCCAGCTCCGCCAGACGGTCGCGATGCAGCGGGTAGAGCTGCTCGACGCGGATGATGGCGGTGTTCTCGACCTGGTTCTTTTCGCGGTAGTCGATGAGGTCGTAGTAGACCTTGCCGGAGCAGAGGATGAGGCGGTCGCATTTTTTGGACTCGATCGGGTCGTCGATGATCTCCTGGAAGCCGCCGGTGGTGAAGTCGGCGAGCCTCGACACCGCGCCCGGGTGGCGCAGCAGGGACTTGGGCGACATGATGACGAGCGGCTTCTTGAACTCGCGCTTCATCTGACGGCGCAGGACGTGGAAGAGCTGCGCGGGCGTGGTGAGGTTGGCGACCTGGATGTTGTTCTCGGCGCAGGACTGCAGGAAGCGCTCGAGGCGGGCCGACGAGTGCTCCGGGCCCTGGCCCTCGTAGCCGTGTGGCAGGAGCAGCGTGATGCCGCTGGTGCGCTGCCACTTCGACTCGCCGGCGGCGATGAACTGGTCGAGGACGACCTGGGCGCCGTTGGCGAAGTCGCCGAACTGCGCCTCCCAGATGCAGAGCATGTCCGGGTAGTCGAGGGAATAGCCGTAGTCGAAGCCGAGCACGGCGGCCTCGGAGAGCAGCGAGTTGTAGACGCAGAACTTCGCCTGCTGGTCGGAGATCGTGTTAAGGGCGGTGAATTTTGCGTCGGTGTCGGTGTCGTTGAAGACGGCGTGACGGTGCGTGAACGTGCCGCGCTCGCTGTCCTGGCCGCTGAGGCGGATCGGCGAGCCGTCGAGCAGCAGCGTGCCGAAGGCCAGCGCCTCGCCCATGCCCCAGTCGTAGGGGCCGCCGTGCTTGTGCGCCTCGGCGCGGCCGTCGATGAAGCGCTTGATCTTGGCGTGGACCTTGAAGTCGGCCGGCACGGTGGTGAGCGCCTTCACGACCTGGTCGAGCGTGGCCGCGCTGACGGCGGTCGTGACCGGCGCGTGCGTGTAGGCCGGCTGGAAGACGGCGGTCGAGCCCTTGAACGGGTCGGTCGCGACGGTGTCGGCGGCGGCCGCGGCCTTGCGCTTCTCGGCCTTGGCGGCCTCGCGGGTCTTGGCCTTGACCAGGTTGTCGTCGAGCGCCCCGGAATACTCCGTCCGGATCGCGTCGCCCTCGGCCGGCGTGATGGAGCCCTCGGCGACGAGCTGCTTGGTGTAGATGGCGGAGACCAGCTCGTGGGCGGCGATCTTTTTGTAGAGCGTGGGCTGCGTGAAGGACGGCTCGTCGGTCTCGTTGTGGCCGTGCTTCCGGTAGCAATACATGTCGATGAACACGTCGCGCTTGAACTTCACGCGGAAGTCCACCGCGAGCTGCGCGACCATGCACACGGCCTCGGGATCGTCGCCGTTGACGTGGAAGATCGGGGCCTCGACCAGCTTCGCGATGTCCGTGCAGTAGCGCGTCGAGCGCGAGTCGGACGGGTCGGTGGTGAAGCCGATCTGGTTGTTGATGACGAAGTGGACGGTGCCGCCGGTGCGGTAGCCGGGGAGCTGGGAGAAGTTGAGCGTCTCGGCCACGATGCCCTGGCCGGCGACAGCGGCGTCGCCGTGGATGAGCACGGGCATGACCTTGCGACGCTCCTTGCTGTCGCCGCGGATGCGCTGGCGGGCGCGGGCCTTGCCCTCGACGACGGGGTTGACGATCTCGAGGTGCGACGGGTTGGCGGCGAGGCGGACCTCGACCTTCGCGCCGGTGGTGGTCGTGAGGATGGACTCGTAGCCGAGGTGATACTTCACGTCGCCGTCGCCCGCGACCGTGTCGGGGATGTAGTTCTCGGAGAACTGCTCGAAGAGCTGGTCGAAGGACTTGCGCAGGATGCTGCAGAGGACGTTCAGGCGGCCGCGGTGGGCCATGCCCATGACGATCTCCTCGATGCCCGACTCGGGACAGTGGTCGATGATGGCGTCGAGCGCCGCGATGGTCGTCTCGCCGCCCTCGAGGGAGAAGCGCTTTTGGCCGACGTATTTCGTGTGGAGGAATTTCTCGAACAGCTCGGCCTTGTGGACCCGGCGGAGGATGCGGACCTTGAGCGGCTTGGTGAACTTCGGCTGGAGGCGGGTGGACTCGATGCGTTCCTGGAGCCAGCGGCGGGCGTCCTGGTCCTGGATGTGGGCGTATTCCACGCCGACGTGGCCGCAGTAAATCTGGTGCAGCGCGGCGAGGATGTCGCGGAGCTTCATCTGGCCGCCACCGGCGAAATTGCTGACGTCGAAGACCGTGTCGAGGTCGGCGTCGGACAGGCGGAAGTGGCTCAGGGCCAGCTTGGGAGAGGGCGGGGGCGCGTCGCTGAGCGGGTCGAGGTGCGACTGGATGTGGCCGATGGCGCGGTAGGCGTTGATCAGGTAATAGACGCCGGCTTGCTTGGAGGCGTCGATGACCGCGCCGGACGGGGCGCTGGTCGGGGCCTGCCCGTTGCTGCCCAGCGCGAAGCCCTGGAAGAACGCGCGCCACGTCGGGTCGACGGAGTCGGGATTGTCGAGCCAGCGCTGGTAGTATTCCTCGATCACGCCGGCATTGGCGCGTTCGGATACGGTGACGGGATTCATGGAAATAATGGTTGAAGAGTCGTCGGGGGATGACGGCTTGCCTATCACGCGGGGTAATAGTAAGCGTGGGACATGAATGGGAGCATCGGCGGTCCGCAGAGACAAGGTGATTCAGGCCCAGAGGGCGGAGATGAAAGGGGAATAACGCCGGCCCAAACCACTGTGTAAGATAATTTAATTCCACACCCTAAAATGACCGAGACCAAAATCAAAGCAGCGCTTATCCAGCTCCATGCTGGGATTAAGAATTCTGATGGGCCGGCCATCTCCGCCGCCCTGACGGAGATCGAGGCCCTCCACTCGGCGCACCGGGCGGAACTGCACCCGCAGCTCGAGCATTTCCTGTCCGGCCGCAGCTACGCCAAGGCATTGGCTTATCTGGGCGGGGTTGATCAGCTGTCGGCCAAGCCGGCGTCGCCGCCTGGAGGTTGTGGGAGAGGGGGTAAGGCGTGAGCTTTGCATTTTGTAGGAGCCTGCTTGCAGGCGATGATGTTGAATCGCCTGCAAGCAGGCTCCTACACTAGCCTTGTTGGAGGGCCCGTCTCCTGACGGGCCGCGGCCCACGGGGACGCGGGCCCTCCACGAAACACCCCAACATGAGTTCCTCCGACAAGATTTCCACCGACGGCGGCCAATCACTTGGCTCCAATCCGTTCGCCAGCCTGAATCCAACCGGATTGCCCTCGAAGCCCGTTGCGCCAATCGCCAATCCGCAATCCGAGGTCCGCAATCAAAAGAACCGCGGCCGGGTCGACTTAAAGCGCACCACGGCCGGGCGCGGCGGCAAGACCGTGACGCTCGTCACCGGCTTCGTCGGCATCGGCCTGCCCGAAAAGGAGTCGCTCGCGAAGAAGATGCGCAACGCCTGCGGCTGCGGCGGCACGGTGAAGGACGGCGACATCGAGATCCAGGGCGACCAGCGCGAGAAAATTGCCGCGATCCTGACCGAGGCCGGCTTCCGGCCGGTGTTCGCGGGAGGCTGACTAAGAAACCCACACCGGATGCGTCATCGTTCCTATGAATAAGACCATGCTCACTCTCGCGTCCTTTGTATTGGTGGGCGCGGTGTTAGCTGATATCAGGGTTTATGTGCCGAAGGAGAGCGGAGACAGTGACATCGGTTTCGCTGATGCGACCGATGCCATGGCACATGCCTTCGCTACGGTCGATAGATTTGAGATTTACGAGGGCTGGCCGCGCGTAACCGTGAACGCCAAGAACATTCTGACCAGCCAACCGCAGGACGCACCGCCGCTTGAAATCGATGGCGAGTTATTCTACCAGCAGGCGCAGAAGCCGGCTGAGGGTGATGTGCTAACCTTGCGACGTCTAACGGGAGTCAAGTTATTGCGGCCGTGGCATGGAGTGAAACTTTGTGGCGGTTTCCATGCCGACTTTGCGGTGCGCTTCGAGTTGGAGGACGATATTTATAGCATCCTTTTCTGCTTTGGCTGCCATGAGGCGCGTTTAGTGCGGGCGCAAAGCGCCCGCAGTATGAAGCAAACAAAAGCGGATTTCAGGCTGACCACTGATCTTGCACCGGAACTATTCAACGAGTTGAGAGCGCTGCTGCTCAAATACCGGAAGCACGATCTCGTTCGGTCCTGAGGAATCAGGCCGCCAGCCCCGCTGCCAGCGCCAGCGCGGCTTTCGCGCGGTTCATGATGTAGAGGTGGTAGCCGGGGGCGCCGTGTGCGACGAGGTCGCGGATCTGCGTGACGGCCCACTCGTTGCCGACCGACTCGACGATCTCGGGCGCCTCGCCGGCGGCCTCGAGGCGCTTGGTGAGTTTGTGGGGCAGCGTGGCGCCGCACATCTCGGTGAAGCGCTTGATCTGCTTCAGCGACAGCACGGGCATGATGCCCGGCACGATCGGCACCCGGATGCCGCGGGCGCGGCACTTTTCCACAAAGCGGTAATAGACGGCGTTGTCGAAGAAGAGCTGCGTCGTGATGAACGCCGCGCCGGCGTCGACCTTGCGCTTCAGGTTGTCCAAATCGATCTCGAGCGACGGAGCCTCGGGATGTTTTTCCGGGTAGCCGCCGACACCGAGGCAGAAGTCCGCGTGGCGTGCCTTGAGCAAGGCGACGAGGTCGCTGCCGTAACGCAGGCCGTCCTGGTAGGGCACGAACTCGGTCTGGCCCTTCGGCGGGTCGCCACGGAGGGTCATGATGTTGCGGTAGCCACCGGCATGGAGCTGGTCGGCGACGCCGTTCAGCTCCTCGCGGGTGTGGCCGACGCAGGTGAGATGGGGCATGACCGTGAAGCCGATTTCGGTGCGCAGCAGCCGGCTGACCTGGGCGGTGCGTTCGCGCGTGCTGCCGCCGGCGCCATAGGTGACCGACACGAAGTCGGGCGCGATGCGCTTCAGGGCCAGGGCCGTCTGGCGCAGCGTCTCGACGCCGGCGTCATCCTTGGGCGGGAAAAACTCCAGCGAGCGCAGCGGGCGCTGCTGCACGAAGAGCTCGGAGATGGGCCGGTCGGCGGTCATTCAGCAATCAATGCATCCGAATTCGATGATACGTGTAAAGCCCCGATTGCGTCTTACTTGGCCGGCCCGGCCGGGACCGTGGCCTCGAGGATTATATGTGTCTCGGTCTCGGCCACGGGCTTGAGCGTGAAATACGGCGCCCGCCACCGCGCATGGGCCTGCATGAAGCTCGCGCTTGCGCCGGTCTTGCCGAGCACGAGGTAGCGCAGGCCGGACTTCCGCCAGCGCTGGGCGACTTCCTCGGGCTTGAGTTTCTCGTCGAACAGCCAGGCGACCTCGGGGCTCCACAGCGGCGCGACCTCCGTGCTGATCGCGGCGAAAACCCGCGGCAGGCCTGCGTGGTCGGAGAGAATCCGGCGCCGCTCGGGCAGGGGCTGGACCTTGGCGAGCAGGGCGGCGTTGACGTTGCGGACGACGGTGGGGAATTGCGCCACCGCGCCCGGCCATTCGCGCGGGGCGATGCGGTAGGGATTTTCCGGGAGCACCAGGGTCTTGGGCAGCGATTCAAGGAGCACCAGGGCGACGCCGGCGGCCGCATACCGGGCCGCGGCGGGATGCTGCACCCAGAACGCCAGGCCGTAGCTCGCGACGACCGCAAGCAGCGCGAATGCGGGACTGAGCACACGGAGCGAGTAGAACAGCCCGCCCGCCGTGTAGAAAACCGAGACAAACCAAAGCGCAAGCGAGAGGACCACGAAGACGGCCACGATCCGCGCCTCGCGCAGGCGTTGGACGAGCAGCATGACCAGCGCGACCAGTCCGGCGACAGCCGGCAACGCCCACAACAGCAGGTAGCGGCCGAGGTCCTGCCAGCTGGCGATTGTGCCCAGCGCCAGGCTGGACGGGCCGCGCAAGGTGTCGTTCCAAGCCGTGAAGACCGGGTTTGCCTTGAAAAGACCGAGGATGTTCAGGCTGTAGACCGGATTGCCCGTCAACAGCCACACGCGCAGCGGCCAGGCAAGGGCCGCCGGCAGCGCCACCGCGGCGAGCAGCCACGCCTGCCGGCGCGGGGCCCGCAGCCACACCGTGGCGGCCACCGCGACGACCGGAAAGATGGCGCCGTATTCGCGCGTGCTGGCCGCGACGATGGCAAACAGACCCGCGAGCACGACCCAGCGGTTGCCGTTGTCGTCGCGCAGATGCGACAAACTCCAGACGAGGCCCGTCACGGCGAAGGCGGTCAGGCCCGTCTCCTGGCCCATGAGGACGGACCACGTCAGCAGCGGGCAAGCCGCAGCGAGCAACACCGCGCGGCGGGCGACGACTTCGCCGCCCCAGCGGCTGGCCAGCCGCCAGATGAGCTCGTGGACCGCGAGCAATTGCAGCGCGACGACCGGCGTGGTCCACAGCGCCTGGTTGCTGCCGCCGCACGCATAGGCCCAGGCGTAGAGGCTGGCGACGCCCGGCGGGATGCTCTCGGCCCAGAAGTAACGGACAAAATCCCCGCCACTGCGCGGTGGGTAAAAATCCAGCGAGCCGAACTGCAGCATCTGCTCGGCCAGCCAGCTCCAGCGGAACGTGACATCCGGTCCGTTCAGCGGCTGGAAACCGAGCCGGTAGGCGACGATCAGCCAGAACGCGGCGTAGAGTGGCAGCCACGCGCCCATCTGTTCGAAGCAGGCAAAGGACGAGCTGATCTGCGTGGTGCTTGGGCGCGCCGGCACGAGCCGGGCGAGCAGCGCCACGAGGCCGAGCCCGGCGGCGAGCGTGACCAGCGAGATGGCGGCGCCGGTCCACGCGAAAACCAGCACGACAACATACAACGTGGCGGCGGAAGTGGCGAAGGCCGCGGCCAGCGACCACGGCAGGCGCAGCGCGCGCAGCAGCATCGAGCCAGGCAGCAGCAAGCCGCCCATCAAGAGTGCCAGTCGCAGCGGGATCTCGAGGTAGGCGGGCAGGTGCATGCGGAGCCGGTCAGTTCGCCGCGGCGGCCTCGCGGGCCTTTTCCGTCTTCAACCGCAACTGGCCGCACGCCGCGTCGATGGCGTGACCCTTCTCGCGCCGCAGCGTCACCGACACGCCGCCCCGGTCGAGCACCTGGGCGAATTTCTCCTGCCGCGTGAGGCTCGGGCGCTTCCACGGCAGGCCCTCGACGGTGTTGTAGGGGATGAGATTCACGTGGGCGTGCAGGTCGTAGGCGATGTCGCGGAGCTTCCCGGCCTGATCGAGCGAGTCGTTGATATCCTCGATGAGGATGAACTCGAGCGTCACCATGCGGCCGTGCTTTTCGGAAAACTCGCGGATGGCGGGGATGAGTTCCTTGAGCGGCCACTTCTTGTTGATCGGCATGATCTGCTCGCGGACCTCGTCGGTGGCGCCGTGCAGGCTGATGGCAAGGCGGATGCCCAGCGGCTCGTCGGCGAGCTGCTTGATCTTCGGCACGAGGCCGGAGGTGGAGAGCGTGATGCGGCGCGCGCCGAAGCCGAGGCCCCACTCGGCGTTGAGGATGGTGAGGGCGCGCAGGATGGCATCGTAATTGTGCAGCGGCTCGCCCATGCCCATGACCACGAGGTTGTCGAAGGAGACGAGCTCGGCGTGGGCACGCGGCGTGCGGTCGTCCTCCTGCCGGCAGACCTGGATGAGCTGGTGGACGATCTCGCCGGCGGAGAGGTTGCGCTTGAGGCCTTCGAGGCCGGAGGCGCAGAACTTGCAGCCCATGGCGCAGCCGACCTGGGTGGAGATGCAGATCGTCTTGCGGGAATTCTCCTGGCCGACGCCAAGCTGGGGGGCGCGGATGATGACGGTCTCGATGAGGGACTTGTCGCCGAGCTCGAGCAGGAGCTTGTCGGTGACGTCCTCGGATTGCTTGGTCAGGACGAACTTGGTCGGCTCGAGCTCGAAGGTGGCGGCCAGCCAGGTGCGAAACGGGCGGGAAAGGTCGGTCATCTCCTCCCAGGTCTTGACGCGCTTCTTGTAGAGCCAGGTCAGGACCTGGCGCGCGCGGAATGCCGGGTGACCGTGCTCCTTGAGCAGCGCGGTGAGCGAGTCGAGGGTTTCGCCATAGATCGTGGGCCGGGCGGGCGTGTAGCGCATAAAAGCTGGAACGTGGGGGCGGCGGACGGAAAGGGGAGGAAATACGGGCCGAAAAGTCGGCGTTGCGGTCGGACTCTCAACCCTCAACCCTCAACTTTCAACCAATCTGATGAACCTCATCCACCGGCATATCTTCGCGAACGTCGTCCTGACGTGCGCTGCCGCCGTGGGGTTGTTTACCTTCGTGCTGATGCTCGGCAACGCCGTGAACGACCTGATGCCGCACATTATCGCCGGGCAGCTGGGGCTGGAGACGATGGTCTACCTGTTCGCGCTGATGGTGCCGGTCATGTTTTCCTATGCCCTGCCCATGGGCATGCTGACGGGGGTGCTGCTGGTGTTGGGGCGGATGTCCTCGGACCGCGAGATCACGGCGCTGCGGGCTTCCGGAGTGAGCGTGGCCTGGCTTTCGGCGCCCATCCTTTTTTCCGCGCTGCTGGGGGTGGGGGCCACGCTGGCGATCAATTTCGAGTTCATGCCGCGGGCCAAGGTGGCTTATGAGACACTGCTGGCGCAGGCCGTGGGACAGAATCCGCTCAGCTTCATCATCCCCAAGACCTTCATCCGGGATTTTCCCGACCGGATCGTCTATGTGGGCGACAAGCAGGGGGACCTGCTCAAGGACATCTGGATCTGGAATCTCGACAAACAGAAGCGGGTGATCAACTCCGGCCGGGCCACCACGGGCTGGATCCGCTTTGACGAGGCCAACAGCAAGCTGGTGCTCAGTCTCGACTACCTGCAGGCGGAGACCCATGACCGCCAGGATCCGGAAGACCCGGCGAAAGTTCGCAGCGGAGGGGCCACCGACCATGCCACCTTCGACCTGTCGCTGGGCAAGCTGACCGGCCGGCCGACGGTCAACGTGAAGGCGAAGTGGCTGACCTTTTCCCAGCTGATCGGAGAATGGCGGCGGCTGAAACAGCCCGACCCGACGGTGCCGGGGGACCAGCGCGTCAAACAACTGATGCGCGTCCAGGTCACCATCCACGAGAAGTTCGCCGCGGCGTTTTCGGTGCTCTCCTTCGCCCTCATCGCGATTCCGCTCGGCATCAGGGTCTCGCGCAAGGAGACCTCGGCCAATCTTGGCCTGGCCCTCACGCTGGCCATGGCGTATTATTTCGGGACCATCATGGTCGGCTGGGTGGACGGGCACCCGGCGCTGCGGCCCGACCTGCTGATGTGGCTGCCCAACCTCGGCTTCCAGGCGCTGGGTTTCTGGATGTTCTACAAGGTCGACCGGTCCTAGAAGGGCCGGCCCAGGCGGCGGTCAGTTTGAAAGAAAGTCCTTCACCTGATTAAGGGCGTTCTCGAACCGATCCAAGTCGGCCCGGGAAAGCACGTGGGTGAGGGTGGGGTGCCGGCTGTCCGAGATGATGAATTTCACTCCCGGCCCGGCCAACAGGATGATTGTGGCGGGATCGCTGGTGCCGCGTTCCTTCAGCGAACCGACTTCCGTCCAAGCATCGGCCTGGGCCTGCCGCGCCTTCTGCCAGAGCGCGAACAGGTCGGCGTATTCCTCCTTGTTGAAAGCAAAGGAAATCCGGGTCTGCGCGGCGATGCCGAGCAGACCGGTTTTGTTTTGCCCGCCCTTGTCCGGATCGTGATACGTCACCACGTCCAGCTTCTGCCCGGCGTCGGGAAAACTCGACACGGTCGTGAGCTGGCCCTTGGCCGGCAGGGGAGCGGGGAGCAGGATGAAGCCGAACGCCACCGCCAGGATCCACGTCAAGCCCGGCAGCCGCGTATGAGGTTTGAGCAGCATGTTCGTTCGGGGTTGAAGGATTTGTGCCCGCAAGGTCGGCCGCGGACAAGGGCAAAGCCGGGCGGTTCAGACCGGCGGCCCTTGCACGGCGAGCAAGCCGGAGCGGCCGTCGATGGAGCCCTGCTGCAGTTCGCAGGCGGGGATGCTGGCGCGCTGCGCCAGCAACTGCCGCGCGGCTTCCTCCAGTGACACCACGCCGACGCCGGCACCCGGGAGCGCGGCGAGCAATTGCCGGAAAATCCCGCGCCGGCCCAGGCCCTCGATCTCGGCGTGCAGCGTGAAGACATTGAGCGCATCCGGCCGGAGCAGGGACAGCAGGTGCGGCACGATGCGATCATCCGGAAATTCGGGGCGGCCCATCAGCTCGTCCACCGTGGGCAGGGTGGAGGGAATTTCCAGCGTGGCGAAGGTGCGGTCCCCGATGCGGGGAAAGAACGGGGCGGTGCCGCGGGTGTCGCTGGCGTAGAGCAGGCCGGCGCGGTCATAGGCGGCCCGGCTGTTGGCGTTGGCCTGCCAGCCGGCGGCGCCGGCCGTCACGGCCTCGGTGCCGAAGATACGCCGGAACTCCGTGCGCGCGGCCTCGAACTCGGCCGACACGGCCCCGGGGCTCATGGTATGGACGTAATCCTGCCAGCGGTAGTGGCTGTAGCAATGGATGCCGGTTTCGAAGCCGGCATCCCGCACGCTCCGGATCATGGCTTCGTTGCGCCGGCCGATGTGCGGGGCGGGCAGCAGCGTGCCGTTGAGCAGCGTGCGCACGCCGTAGAGTTCGACGATGCTAGTGCGCCCGACCTTTTTCAAAAAGCCCGGCCGGAAAACGCGCGTGATGGCGCGGCCCGTCTGGTCCGGCCCGAGCGAGAACAGGAACGTGGCCGGGACGCCCGCGGCCCCGAGGTCCGCCAGCAGGTTCGGCACGCCGAGCCGTGTGCCGCGGTCGGTGTCGACGTCGATCTTGAGGGCGAGCCGGAGGGCCATCAGGGATGCACCGCGCTCACTCGAGCGAGTAATCCTTGTGCGCGAGGTGGTAGTCGAGCGTCAGGCGGATGGCCGTCTTCAGGTCGACCTTGGGATTCCAGCCGAGCTGTTTCTTCGCGTGGGCGATCGAGGGCACGCGTTTCTGGATGTCCTGGTAATACTTGCCGAAATACTTGCCGGAGGAAACCTTGATGACCTTCGCGTTGGCGGCGTGCTCGCGGTATTCCGGATAGTGCTTGAAGGCGGCGATGATGTATTTCGCCAGCTGCGCCACGCTCACGTCGTTCCGCGGGTTGCCGAGGTTGAAGATCTGGCGCGAGGCCCGGCCGTTCTTGTTCTCGATGATGCGCAGGAGCGCGTCGATGCCGTCGTCGATGAAGGTGAAGGAGCGGCTTTGCTTGCCGCCGTCGACGAGCTGGATGGGCTTCTGGTAAATGACGTTCGAGATGAACTGCGTGAAGAGCCGCGAGCTGCCTTCCTTCTGCTCGAAGACGTTGTCGAGCTTCGGCCCGATCCAGTTGAAGGGGCGGAAGAGCGTGTAGTCGATGTTGTCGCGCACGCCGTAGGCGTAGATGACGCGGTCGAGGAGCTGCTTCGAGCAGGCGTAGATCCAGCGCTGCTTGTCGATCGGGCCGTAGACCATGTTGGTGGTCTCCTCGTTCAGCTCGCGGTCGGGCGACATGCCGTAGACCTCGGAGGTGGAGGGGAAGAGGATGCGCTTCTTGTATTTCGCGCACAGGCGGACGACGGCGAGGTTCGACTCGAAATCGAGCTCGAAGACGCGGAGCGGGTCCTTGACGTATTGCGCCGGGTTGGCGATGGCGACGAGCGGGATGACGGCGTCGCACTTCTTGACGTGATACTCGATCCACTCGTGGGAGATCATGACGTCGCCCTCGACGAACTTGAAGCGCGGGTGGCCGAGCGAGTCGCCCAGCTTGTGGTCGCCGACGTCCATGCCGTAGACCTCCCAATCCTTCTTCTTGAGGATCGCATGGGTGAGGGAGCTGCCGATGAAACCGTTGGCGCCGAGGATGAGGACTTTGAGTGGCATGGGATGGGTGGGTTAAAGTATCTGACCGGTTTGGAGCGCGGGGGCAAGTCCGCGCCATTCGGTGCGGGTGAATTCCAGCGCGCCGTCCCCGGTCGCGACGACCAGCGGGGCAACGGACAGGATCTCGCCGGGGCGGCCGTGCCGGCCGCGGGCCGCCGGGGAATCCGGCTCGGCCCACCAGAGCATGAGGCGCACGCCATTCACCTCGGTGAAGGCCCCGGGATACGGGTCGGTGACGGCGCGGACGAGGTTGAAGATCTGGCGGGAGGTCTGGGTCCAGACCACGCGACCGTCCTCGGGCGTGCGGCCGCCGAAGTAGGTGGCCTGCGACTCATCCTGCGGCGTTTCGGGCGCCGTGCCGGCGAGGAGTGCGTCGATCTGCCGCGCCAGCACGATCCGGGCGCAGGGAAGGACCTTCCGGAAGGCCTGCTCGGCGGTGTCGCGCGGGCCGATCGCAACACCCTCCTGGTCGACGATGGCGCCGGCGTCGGCGCTCTTGACCATCCGGTGCAGCGTCATGCCGATGCGCGGCTCACCGTGGAGGACGGCCCAGTTGATCGGGGCGCGGCCGCGGTATTTGGGCAGGAGGGAGCCGTGCATGTTCCAGGGACCGAGTCGCGGCAGGGCGAGAATCTTGGTCCCGATCATGTGCCGGTAATAGACCGACAGGATCAGGTCAGGCTGCAGCGCGGCGATGCGCTCGCGCCATTCGGGCGTGTTGACGCCGGCGGGGGTGAAGACCGGGATGACTTTCTCCTTCGCGGCGCCGGCGGGGGTCTTGAACCAGATTTTCTCGTGGGGGTTGTCTTCGTGCGTGATGAGCGCGACCACATTGTCGCCGCGTTCCAGCAGCAGGGAGAGGCACTCGTAGCCGACTTCGCTGTAGCCGAAGAAGAGTATCCGGGGTTTGCTCACGCCGCGGTTTCCAACACTTCCTTCACATGATACCGCTGGCGGGCGCGGACGACCTGGTAGGTGCGGCCGACGTACTCGCCGATCAGACCGATGCCGATCATCGCCACGCTAAGCAGGAAAAAGAGGATGCCGAAAAGGGTGAACACGCCGAACGTCTCGCGGTCGAGATCGAGCAGGAACCGCCGGTAGAACAGCAGCGCGACGAGCGCGAGGCTGCCTGCGGCGCTCAGCATCGAGAACATCGTGAAGTACTGCAGCGGTGCGATGGAGAAGCCGGTGATGAGGTCGAAGTTCAGCCGGATAAGGCTGTAGAAGGAGTAGTTCGAGACGCCGGCGTGCCGCTCCTCGTGCTTGACGCCGACCTCGCCGGGCTTGCTGGAGAAGCTGTAAGCAAGGGCGGGGATGAAGGTGTTGATGGCGCCGCTGCGCACGATGGCATCGGTGACCGCCCGGGAATAGGCGCGGAGCATGCAACCCTGGTCGGTCATCTGGATGCTGGTGGTCTTTTCGCGGACGAAGTTGATCACCTTGGAGGCATAGGTGCGGAAGAGGGAATCCTGCCGGTTCAGCCGGTAGCCGCCCACGTAGTCGTGGCCGGCGGCGATCTTTTCCAGCAGCTTCGGGATCTCCTCGGGCGGGTTTTGCAGATCGGCGTCGAGCGTGATGACGGTGGCGCCGCGCACGCGCTCGAACGCGGCCATGATCGCCATGTGCTGGCCGTAGTTGGCGTTGAAATCGATGACCCGGGTCACGTCCGGCCGGGCGGCGTGCTGGGCCTGGAGCAGCGCGAAGGAGCGGTCGCCGCTGCCGTCGTTCGTGAAGATGACCTCATAGGAGCGGCCGAGCCCGTCGAGCACCGGGTAGAGGCGGGCGAACAGCACGGGCAGGTTGAGTTCCTCGTTGTAGACGGGAATCACCACCGAGAGTTGGACGGAAGGGGCGGCGCTCATGATTTCCGGTGTTGTTTGAGCAAGGCGGTGAGTTCGGTGGCGACGCGGGCGACATCGGCGCCGGTCATCGCGGGGAACAGGGGCAGCGTGAGGATGTTGCGGCCGGCGTATTCGGCGTGCGGGTAATCGCCCGCCTTCCAGCCCAGCCGCTGGTAGAGCGTGAAGAGATGGATCGCGGGATAATGCACCCCGGTGCCGATGCCGGCCGCGTGCAGCCGGGCCATCACGTCGGCGCGTTTCACGGAGAGCCGCTCCTCGGGGAGCACGACTTGGAACATGTGCCAGTTGCTCTGGGTGAAGTCCGCGACGGGCAGACCGAGGCCGAGCGCGCGGGCCCCGAGCGCCTCGAACTGGGCAAAGTAGGCGCGCGCCAGCTCACGCCGCCGGGCGGTGAACAGGTCGAGGTGCGGCAGCTGGCCGAGGCCGACGCGCGCGGCGACGTCGGTGAGGTTGTATTTTCCGCCGACCAACGCGACGTCCATGCCGTCATGGCCGGAGCGGACGACACCCTGCAGGCGGTATTGCTCGGCGAGCTTCGCCTCGGCCTCGTTGTTCAGCACGAGGCAGCCGCCCTCGATGGTGGTGATGTTCTTGTTCGCGTGAAAACTGAAGGAAACGAAGTCACCGAACGCGCCGATGCGCCGGCCGGCCCACGTGCTGCCGAACGACTGGGCGGCGTCCTCGACGACGCGCAGATTGTGCTTTTTCGCGAGGGCGTGGAGCCGGTCGCGATCCACCGGCAGGCCGGCGAGGTCGACCGGGATGATGGCGCGGGTCGCCGGGGTGATCGCCGCCTCGACCAGGACCAGGTCGAGGCTACGCGTGACGGGATCGATGTCGACGAACACCGGCTTGGCGCCGACATCGAGGACGATGTTGCTGGTCGCGACCCAGGTCAGCGGCGTGGTAATGACCTCGTGGCCGGGGCCGATGCCGGCGATCCGCAGGGCGATCTCCATCGTGCAGGTGCCGGAGTTGAAGGCGCGCACCGGCCGACCGCCGCAATACTCGGAAAGCTTCGCCTCGAAGGCCTTCACCTGGGGACCGGACGTGATCCAGCCGGAACGGAGCACCTCGGCCACGCCGGCGATGGTCTCGTCGTCGATGGTCGGGCGGGTGAAGGGAAGGAAGGGGGCGGTGACTGGCGGGTTCAAAGTGGGGACAGAAGGGGCGGGCATGTCAGGGCTGGTTGCTGAAAAGATAATGGCTGCGGGTTTCGCCGAGCAAATAATAACGGAAAGCTCGATCGGCGAACAGTTCCGTCACCGCCTCCTTTTCCGCGACGACCCACAGGCGCACGGGTCCGGTCCAACGGCGGCGGAACTCGGCATCGTCGATGAAACGGCCGCTAGCCCGCGCGGCGGCATCCTCCTCCAGCTCCAGCTCGCCCTTGCCATCCACCACATCGACGACCCGGCCAGAGTAGTAGGCAAAGTCATGAAAGAATTCGTGGTAATTCACCACCCGGTCGGCGGGTTGCGCGCGGGCCTTGACGATGCGGGCCAGTTCGCTCGTGCCCGGCCGCTGGATGTCGGGCACGGCGAAGGTGAGCGTGGCGTAGAACAGCCCGGCGGTCACCGCCATGGCGCGCAGGGCGTGGATGGAGCTGCGACGGAGTTCAAGCCAGAGGGTCAGCGCGCCGCCGGCCAGGGCGATGGCGGCGAGGGCAAAAGCGTAGGGGCGCAGGGCCAGGGCCTGGATTGGATCGCGGATGATGCGTCCCGGATACAGCACGACCACCGCCAAGGCGATGCCGAGCAAGGCGCTGAACCCGGTGAAAAAGACCAATCCCGCCCGCAACCGCTTCGGGTCTTCCGTCCCCGGCCGGGCGAGCCACGCGCCGATGAGCACGGCGAGCGGCGGAAACACCGGCAGGATGTAAGGCGGAAGCTTGGAGTGGGATTTGCTGAAAAACAGAAAGATGAAGGCCGCCCAAGTGACGAAGAACCAGGCGTTGGCGTTTTCCTTGCGGGCGGTCCACCCGCCGGGCAGGGCTGCCCGGAGTGCCGGCCACAGAAAGCCGGTCCAGGGAAACAGCCCTGCAACCACAATCGGGATGAAATACCACCAGGGGCCGGGCCGGCTGGCCGCGGGGGAGGTGAAGCGCTCCCAGTGCTCATAGACAAAGTAGCGGTGCGCCCAGGTCTCGTTGCGCAGCGCGGCCAGCACGTGCCACGGCGCGGCCAGGGCCAGAAAAAGCAGCGCGCCGGTGGGGAGGTAAAACGGCCGCAACCGGCGCCACTGGTTGAACACCAGCAGCCACAGGAACATCACCGCACCGGTGACGAGAAATCCGATCAGGCCCTTGGTGAGCGTCGCCAGAGCCATGCTCGCGTAGACGCCGTAAAACAGCCAGCGCCGCCGCCCGCCCGCCGGTTCCTGCACCCCGAGGATGAAACAGAACAGCGCCGCGCTCATCAGCACCGACACCGCCATGTCGAGCAGGAGGATGCGTGCGAGGGCGAAGTAAAGCAGCGCCGTGGCCAGCACGAACCCGGCGGCCAGACCGGCGTTCCGGCCATACAGACGCCGGGTTGCCGCATAGGTTAGCAGCACGCCACCCAGGGCGAAAAGCGCCGGCACGGCCCGAATCGCCCACTCATTGGCGCCGAAGACGCCCTGGTTGGCGGCTACCGCCCAGTAGACCAAGGGGGGTTTCTCGAAATAGTTCACCCCATTCAAGCGGGGGGTCACCCAGTCGCCGGTGGCGAGCATCTCACGAGGGATCTCGGCATACCGGCTTTCGTCGGGATTGGGCAGGCTTGACGAACCCAGCCGCAAACCGAACAACCCCAAGCATAAGAGCCCCAGCAGCAGCATGTCTCGGCGGACGGAAGACGGAGTCGGGGCGGCCATGTGGTTTGGTTCCAGCAAAGACAAGCGTTGGGGTGAGTCACGCCGAATCCGGCCCGGTTGCGCGATGCAGAATCGGCTTGGTTGCTGACGGACGGTGATTTACACCGAGGTATGTCATGGGATTTCCCGGTAACTGGTCATCAGCCCCCACCGTCTCATGGGATGTGCCAGACTTTTGCACAACTCCATGGCTGATGAATCGTTCGACCTCGTCGGTTGTCTTGAACGGGTGCGCCGGCGCGACCAGGTCGCGGCCCGTCAGCTGGTCGAACATCTCTACCCGCTGGTCAGCCGTATCGTGCGCTCCCATCTGCCCCGCCGCGTCGCCGAGGAAGACCTCGCGCAGGACATTTTCCTGAAAATGTTCACGCGCCTTGAACAATACCAGGGCCACGTGCCGTTCCCGCACTGGGTCTCCCGCATCGCGGTCACGACGTGCATCGACCAGCTGCGCGCCCAGAAGCGCCGGCCGGAGTTCCGCTGGGCCGACCTGTCCGAGAACGAGGCCGAGGTGCTCGACAACGTGATCACCGACGAGCGCGATGTTCTGCCCGGCGACGCGCTCGCCGCCCGCGAACTCGTCCAAAAACTGCTCGGCCAGCTCAAGCCCGACGACCGCCTCGTCATCCAGCTGCTCGACCTCGAGCAAAAGACCATCGCCGAGATCAGCGCCCTCACAGGCTGGAACCAGACCCTCGTCAAGGTGCGCGCCTTTCGCGCCAGACGGAAATTGCAAAAACTTTTTCAAGAACTACAAAGCAAGGAGAAGTCATGAACCGATTCGACCACCACTGGCAGAAATTGATCGTCCTCGCCCGGCAGGCGCCCGTCGACGCCGGCACCGCCGCCCCGTATGGCTTCGCCACCCGCGTGGCCGCGCAGGGCTTCGCCCTGCCGCCGGCGCCGTGGCTGTCGCTCGGACGCTTCGCCCTCCGCGGCCTGCTCGTCGCGGCGGCCTGCAGCGTGGCGGCCGTCGTGTTCAACTTCGCGGAGTTCTCGACTGATCAGAGCGACATCTACGCCACCGGCACGACCGACACCGTCGTCGAGCTGCTCGACATCTCCTGATGAACAAACCCTGGAAAGTCATCGTCGTCCTGATCGGCATTTTTGCGGCCGGCGGGGTGACGGGAGGGTTTGTCACGCTGCGCTTCTTCAAGAACAAGATCCTGAACCGCCCGGTGCCCGAGGAGTGGGCCCCGCGGCACCTGAAGCGGCTGGCCGAGCGCCTGGAATTGACGCCGGACCAGCAGGAGCAGATCCGCCCGATCGTGCGCCGCAACATGGAGCAGCTGAACCGGGTGCGGAACCAGTCCATGACGGAAACCCAGGCGACCGTCGAGGGCATGCAGCGCGAGATCTCCGAGAAACTCACGGCCGAACAGCGCCTCAAGTTCGAACAGATGAACCGCGAGCTGCGCGAGGCGCGCGAAGCCCGGGAGAAGGCCGAGAAAGCCAGGCGCGCGGCCGAGCGGGCGACGGCCGAGAAGAACGGGGAAAAGGAACAAGGGGCGGAAAAGCCTCCCGGCAAGTGAGTTGATCTCCCGCATGGGCGCCGGAAACGGCGCCTTTTTTATTTTGGTTGCAGGGGGAGGGGGCCCACCTACGTTCCGCCTTGGCCAGGCGCCATGCATGGGCAGGCGCGTGAACCCCGCCAGGGCCGGAAGGCAGCAACGGTGACGACGTCCTACCAGTGCCGTGGAGTGCCTGGCCACTTTGTTTTCCCGCGCAGCGGGAAAACAAACCGCGCCGAAGTCCCCCCGGGACGAAGGCGGGTAGCGCCCGAATCCACTCAGACCACCGCCACCGTGTTTCGCAGCAGGCCGATGCCGGTGATGGTGATCTCCACGATGTCCCCGGCCTGCAGCGTGAACGAATCGGGCGGCACGACTCCGGTGCCCGTCAGGAGCATCGCGCCATGCGGGAAGGTCTGGCTGCGACACAGGTGACCCGCCAGCTCGGCGAAACTCCGTTTCAGCTGCCCGGCCGAGGTCTCGCCGGCGAACACGAGGTGTCCATCGCGCTGGATGGCGATGGCAATGGTCCAGCCGCGCGCGTCGGCTTCGGTCACGCCGAGCGTGATCCACGGGCCGAGGGCGCAGGAGCGGTCGTAGACCTTGGCCTGCGGCAGGTAGAGCAGGTTCTCGCCCTCGATGTCACGCGAACTCATGTCGTTGCCGATGGTGCAGCCCACGATTTGGCCGCGGGAGTTCAGCACGAGCGCCAATTCCGGCTCGGGCACGCTCCAGCGGGCGTCGCGCCGGATGCCGACCGGTTCACCCGTCGCGGCGACCTTCTCCCCGAGGGCCTTGAAGAAGATCTCGGGCCGCGCCGCGGCATAGACGCGGTCATAGGCCGTGGCACTGAAATCCGACTCCGCCATCCGCGCCGTCTTGCTGCGCAGGTAGGTGACGCCGGCGGCCCATACTTCCTGGCGCTCGACCGGGGCGCAGAGCGTGATCTCCCCCAGGGCGAATTGCGGCAGTTGCCCGCGGGCCGCTTGTTGCAGCAGCGCGACGGGATCCGCGGCCTCGAGCACGGCGTGCAGGGTGGTGAGCCCGGTGGGCGTCAGGTCGAGCACCAGCGCATCGTCCGTCACCAGTCCGAGGCGGACAGTGGGGCCACCCGATTTGAAACGACAGACTTTCATGGGGCGGGTGCGAATTTTGGCGGTGGGCCGGCGAAGGCGACAACTTTCCGCAGTAATCAGGAGCAACATTAGAACTGACCGTGTGCTATTGACGCGACTCGCCGCCCGCCACCAAGCTCCGGTGATGTCCGACCCCGACAGAGCGTCCGCCGCATTGGCGGTGCCGCCCGCCGCGCCCACGCGCGCCCGCTACTGGGTGGTGGTGTTTGCGGTCCTGCTGGCGGTCATCCTTTACGTGGATCGCATCGCGATCTCGCAGGCGGCACCCCAGATCGCGGGCGACCTGGGGCTTTCCGTTTCCCAGATGGGCTGGGTCTTCTCGGCCTTCACGCTGGCCTATGCGCTTTTTGAGATACCCGGCGGCTACCTCGGCGACCGGATCGGCCCGCGCCGGGTGCTGCTGCGCATTGTGGTGTGGTGGTCGTTTTTCACGGCGGCGACGGGCTGGGTGTGGAGCTGGTCGTCGCTTCTGGTGACGCGCTTCCTGTTTGGCGCGGGCGAGGCCGGCTGTTTCCCCAACCTGACCAAGGCTTTCAACGGCTGGCTGCCGCCGGTGGAGCGCTCGCGCGTGCAGGGCATCATGTGGATGAGCGCGCGCTGGGGCGGAGCCGCCACGCCGTTGCTGGTCTATGCCTGCCTGCATTACATGAACTGGCGGACCGCGTTCATGCTTTTCGGTCTGCTCGGCGTCGTTTGGGCGGTGGTCTTCCATTGGTGGTATCGCGACAACCCGCGGGAGCATCCGGCGGTTAACGCCGCCGAGGCCGCGCAGCTTCCCCCCGCCGAGGATTCCACCACCGGCCATGACGCGGTGCCGTGGAGCCGGTTCCTGCGCTCACGGACCGTGTGGTGCCTGGGGGGGCAATATGCGGCGCTGAGCTACGCGTGGTATTTCTTTATCACCTGGTTTCCAACCTACCTGCTGAAGGAGCGCGGCTTCGACGTGAAGCAGAGCGCGCTGCTGGCCGGCCTGCCGCTGGCGCTGGGTGGTTTCGGCTCGCTGGCCGCGGGCTGGCTTCAGCCCCGGCTCGCCCAGTGGCTGGGCGGTGTCCGGCGGGCGCGCTGCGGGCTGGGGGCGGGCGGCATGGCCGCCGCGGCGGTGCTGCTGGTGGCATCGACGTTCATCGCCAATCCCTACGTCGCGGTGATGGTCATCGCCTTGGTGAGTTTCTGCAACGACCTCACGATCCCGGGGGCGTGGACCACCTGCATGGACGTCGGCGGTCGGTGGGTCGGCACACTCGGCGGTGCGATGAACATGATGGGCAACCTCGGCGGCTTTCTGTCGCCGATCGTCATCGGCTACATCGTGCAGCGGACCAACAACTGGACGCTGGCCTTTCACGTGACCGCCGCCGTCTACCTGCTGGGCGCGGTCTTCTGGCTGATGATCGATCCCGTCACACCACTGGAACAACAGGTGAAGGACTGACATGACCGCTCCGGAAAACCCAAGCCGCAGTGCGTGGTCGTCGCGGACGGCGACGTGCTGGGCCCCGCATCGCCGGAAATCTTTGCGATCAAGACGCACGCCGCCGGTGCGGCCGGCAACCTGCCTCGGACCGACGATCAACTGCGGAACAGCCCGAGCGGCGACCTGTTCGGGCTGAGCCAGAACGCCGGCATGGGCTGGAATCCCGCCGAAGTGGGCCGGCGGGCCGCTGGGCAAGATCTTGGACGGCGATATCATCCGGATTGAACTCGATTGCCGCCGGCTCGAGGGTGCGGTGGACCTGGTCGGGGAGGGTGGCCGCCGGTTCACGCCCGGGGGGAGGGTGCGGCAGTGCTGGCGCACCGCACATCGCGGCCGGACCTGGCGCCGCACCCGGCGCTGCCGGACGGTGGGCGGCGTTGCAGCAGACCGGCGGCGGCCCGTGGAGCGGCTGCGTGTATGATGCGGATGCAGTCATCACGGCGTTGGCGGGAAAGAAGTAACATCAGGCTCGCTTTTCTGTTTCTCTGACTTCTGATTTCTGTCCTCTGTCATGTCCGGTTCCTACCAAGTCATCGCGCGCAAGTGGCGCCCCCAGACGTTTGACGACGTCGTCGGGCAGGACCACGTGGTCCGGACACTGAAGAACGCCATCGCCCGCAACCGCATCGCGCACGCCTACCTGTTCGTTGGCCCGCGCGGCACGGGCAAGACCAGCACGGCCCGCATCTTTGCCAAGGCCCTCAACGTCACGGGTGGCCCGAAGGCTGACTTCGACCCGAAGGATCCGATCGCCCAGTCCATCGCCGACGGCTCGTGCCTCGATGTCATCGAGATCGACGGCGCCTCGAACAACGGCGTCGAGCAGGTCCGCGAGCTGCGCGACACCGTCCGCTACGCCCCGGCGCAGGGCAAGTTCAAGGTCTACATCATCGACGAGGTGCACATGCTCTCGACGGCCGCGTTCAACGCGCTGCTCAAGACGCTCGAGGAGCCGCCGGCGCACGCGAAGTTCATCTTCGCCACCACCGAGGTGCAGAAGGTGCTGCCGACGATCATTTCCCGCTGCCAGCGCTTCGACCTGAAGCCGATCCCGACCGAGCTGATCGTCCAGCGCCTGAAGAAGATCGCCGTCGCCGAGAAGATCAAGGTGAGCGACGCCGCGCTCGGCAGCATCGCCCGCATGGCCGACGGCGGCATGCGCGACGCCCAGTCCATCTTCGACCAGATGATTTCCTTCTGCGGCAACGAGGTCGGCGAGGCCGACGTGCTCGATGTCTACGGCTTGGTCGCGGCGGACAAGATTGCCGCGCTCGCCGCCGCGCTCGCCGCCGGCGACCACCGGAAGATCGTGGAGATCGTGGACGAGTGCGACGAGAACGGCCGCGACCTCTACCGGCTGCTCGTCGACGTGCAGGCGAACGTGCGTGGCGCCTTGCTCGCGGCCATCGCCAAGGGCGGCAGCAGCGACGCACTCGGTTCGCCCATGACGACCGAACAGCTTACCCGCCTGCTCGACGGCCTGCGCGAGGGCGAGAATGGCGTGAAGCACGGCCTGTCGGAGAAGATCAATTTCGAGGTGGCGTTGCTCAAGGCCGTCGAGGCCAGCCGCGCCCGGGCCATCGACTCGCTGATCAAGGAGATCGCGACGCTCGCCGACAGCCTCCCCGAGGACGGCTCAAAAAAAAACGACTGACGCGGGCGGCTGAGGCGCCGAAGCAGGAGGAGGAATCTGTAGCGGCGGTCTATGACCGCCGGTCTGACGATGACGGCGGTCATAGACCGCCGTTACAGGCGCAGCCTTCGGATGCCCCGGCGGGTCCATCGTCCGACGAGGAAGCGGCGTTTCTCGCCCAGGAGCGCGAGATGGGCATCGTGACGCCGGCGTTGATGCACACGGAAAGTCCGCCGGAGGAGAAGGGCGACCTGCCGCCCATGGAGGATCTCGTGAAACGGATTCCGGCGCCGGCGCGCGAGGCTTTGGAGGAACTGTTCCGCGCCCGCTTCGTGACGGTGAAGCGCATGCCGCAGTCGGCGCTCAAGTAGTGCCCGGTAATTTGTAACGTATTACGTTACAAATTACCGACCGGCCAGTGGTCGCCGAGCGGTGACAGGCCGTCGTGCGCCCGGGCATAGAGGTAGGTCTGGGCCGAGCTCGCGAGCGGGTTGGGGGCAAGGACGACGTCAATCCGCCCGTAGAGTCCCTCGTCGAGGCCCTCGAGTTTGTCCAACTCGGCCAGGCAGGTGTCATCCACCACCCAGAGTTCGCCGGTCACCCCGGCGGTGTCGCCCGGCGCGCGGACCATGCCCGGATAGTCGCCGAGCGAATAGAGCGTGAAGCCCGGCACGGTGCGGGCCGTCCCGAGGAAACGCTGATGGGCGACGAAGGCATGGTTGGAGCCGCCGCGCTTCAGGGTGCCGTAAAGAAAAACGGTGGTCATGGGGCCAGCGCCTCGACGACCAAGGCGGTGATGTTGTCCCGGCCGGCATTGGCGAGCGCGGTGTCGATGAGCCGCTGGGCCACCGGCAGGTCCGAGGCGGCGCGGACGATCTCGTTGAGCTGGCGATCCCACAGGCCCTCGGTGAGGCCGTCGGAGCAGAGCAGGTAGCGGTCGCCCGGCGCGCAGGGCAGGGCGCCGAACTGCGGGTCGATGAACTGGTGCTCGGCTCCGAGCGCCTGATTGAGCAGGTTGCGCATCGGATGCTCGCGGGCCTCGCGCTCGTTGATGCGGCCGTTGCGGCGCAGCCAGCCGACATGGCCGTGGTCGTTCGTCAGCTGGTGAATACCGCCGCCCGGCGGCAGGTGGTAGATGCGGCTGTCGCCGATGTGGCCGAAGTAGATCCAGCCCGGGGTGAACCAGGCGAGGCTGAGCGTGGTGCCCATCCCGCGGCACTCTTCGTAGGACTGGCCGAGCTTCAGCAGGTCGTAGTGGATGGCGCCGAACAGCTCGCGCAGGGTGGCGTCGTAGCCGCTCGACAGGCCCGGGACGGCGAGGCGGAAGCCCTTGGGCAGGAGATGGGTGATCTTGTCCTTCGTGATGCGGCTGGCGAACTCGCCGGAGTTGGCGCCGCCCATGCCGTCGCTGACGGCGAACGCGAAATCGGTGCGGAGCGACGAGGCTTCGCCGGTCTTGCCGAGATAGCGCACCTCCCGGCCGTCGAATTCAAGGGCGAGAAACGTGTCCTCGTTGTTCGTGCGGACGTGGCCCCGGTGGGTCAGGCCGGACCAGCGCAACGTAGGGGCGGACGGGCGGGCGCCGCCGGGAGTTTCGTCGAGGATAGCGGCGAACTCGAAATCGATGATGCAGAACCGTCCGTCGGTCGGTCGATAGGTGATGTTGCGGATCTCGGGATCGTCATGACGCACGCCAAAGGTCTCCAGCTCGGCGAACAGCTCCTTGAGGCGTTCCGGGTTGACCTGCTCGACGCGCGAGCCGCAGTTGGTCGTGATGATCTTGAGGCCGGGCTCGTCCGCCTCGATCAGGCGCGGGACAAAGCCGCAGCCCCGCTGCTCCAAGTGCCGGAGGACGCGCACCTCGTTCTCGAACCGGGCGTAAGCCTGCGGGCCGCGGAAGGTCTTGTGGACCAGACCGTCGTAACCGATGCGAACCAGGGCGCGCTGCGTGTTCTTGACCTCGTGCATGGGTGGTAAGGGTGCCCGATATGTTGTAGGTCGGGCTTTACGCCCGACATCACGGGGTGTCGGGGATAAACCCCGACCTACAGGTGAGGCATCACGGACGATTCAGGCCCCACCGCAGGTGGCAAGAGCGCGCTGCGCCGGACCGATAGCCGCGTCAAGGCCAGTCACTTGTAAAAGCCGAGTCATGTGAGGAAAATCTCGTTGCTTCTGGCATATGAGGTGCTGATTTGGGCATCCAGTTTTGTGGGGCATGAGCCGGCGAGCATTTTCGCCGGCTGATGCTTCAAACCCCAACAAACCACCCGAAAAAAACCATGGCTAAATACAAACTGGAATACATCTGGCTGGACGGCTACACGCCGCTGGCGAGCCTGCGGAGCAAGACGCAGATCAAGGAATTTGCCAGCTTGCCGAAGCTGTCCGAGCTGCCCGTCTGGGGCTTCGACGGCAGTTCGACGCAGCAGGCCGAAGGCAAGAGCTCGGACATCGTGCTCAAGCCGGTGGCGTCCTTCCCGGACAGCACGCGCAAGAACGGGGTGCTGGTGATGTGCGAGTGCTTCCAGCACACCGGGGTGGCCAGCCCCTCGAACTCCCGCGCCACGATCCCGGATGACCCGGACACCTGGTTCGGCTTCGAGCAGGAGTATTTCTTCTGGAAGGACGGCGCGCCGCTCGGCTTCCCCGTCGGCGGGTTCCCCGGACCGCAGGGCCCGTATTACACCGGCGTCGGCTACAAGAACGTCGGCAACATCGCCCGCGAGATCGTCGAGAAGCACATCGATATCTGCCTTGATGCCGGCATTAATATCGAGGGCATCAACGCCGAGGTGGCGAAGGGCCAGTGGGAGTTCCAGATCTTCGGCAAGGGCTCCAAGAACGCCGCCGACCAGATGTGGGTCGCCCGCTACATCCTCGCCCGCCTGGGTGAAAGCTACGGCGTGGACATCGAGTGGCGCTGCAAGCCGATCCTGGCCCCCTTCCAGCAGCCGCTGGACTGGAACGGCTCGGGCATGCACTCCAACTTCTCGACCAAGTATATGCGCGAGACCGGCGGCAAGGAATACTTCGAGAAGCTGATGGCGGCCTTCAACCAGTATCGCGACGAGCACATCGCCGTTTACGGGCCGGAGAACCACCTCCGGCTCACCGGCCTGCACGAGACGCAGTCGATCGACAAGTTCAGCTACGGGGTGGCCGACCGCGGCGCGTCGGTCCGCGTCCCGCACAGCTTCATCAACGCCGGCTACAAGGGCTACCTCGAGGATCGCCGGCCGAACTCGGCGGCCGACCCGTATCTGGTCGCCGGCCGGATCCTCAAGACGATCCAGACCGTCCCGACCACGTAAGCCTGCGCCTCGTGCCACTTCCAGCCGCCCGGCCCCGCAAGGTGCCGGGCGGCTTTTTTTGTGCGGTGTTGAGCCTTAAGGTGGAACCCGGCCTCCGGACGGGTTTTCAGGAGCACACTCAAGCATCCAAGGCCACACTTCATCGTGCGTGCACAGATTCTTCCGGACCGGATTCAGCCGGAGATAAGCTGCCTTCTCCTCTAGCTCATCCCGGCGGCGTATCCGATGGTCGAAATAATTTCCCTGCCAGTGAATGCCCAGGTGCTTGGCTTGATATCCTTTCCAAGCGGCGATGATCGTGCCCATGTCCTTATCGTAAGGGAAGGTCAGGAGCGCGTGAAGATGATCGGGCATCAGCAGGAACAGGCGGCAGTTCCAGCGGCAACGCTCATGATAAAATCGAACGGAATCGAGCAAAGCGGAGCCTATCTTGGGATCGGTGAGGGGCAGAGTTTGACCTAGGTCCACGCTGATGCGGATATGATAAGTCGCACCAGTCTCTACCCAGGCGGGAGTTTGATGGGCGAGGCGGCCAGGATAGCTGGGCATCACGTTTTTTAACCCGTCCGGAGGCCGGGTTCCACCTTCCGAAGCGCCTTGTTCAAGGCGCACAAAAAAGCCGCGCCTCGCGGCGCGGCTTCGAGCGTGGACGGCAGATCGCTTACTTCAGCGCGGCGAGGTAGTTCTTCTCGGCGGCGTCCCAGTCGATCACGTTCCAGAAGGCCGTGATGTAGTCCGGGCGGCGGTTCTGGTAGTTGAGGTAGTAGGCGTGCTCCCAGACGTCGAGGCCGAGGATGGGCTTGCCTTCGATGCCGGCGACGGCCTTGCCCATGAGCGGGCTGTCCTGGTTGGCGGTCGAGCCGACGGCGAGCTTGCCGCCGTTGACGGTGAGCCAGGCCCAGCCGGAGCCGAAGCGCGTGGCGCCGGCCTTGGCGAAGTCTTCCTTGAACTTGGCGAAGCCGCCGAGCTCGGCGTCGATCGCCGCGGCGAGCTTGCCCTTGGGGGCGCCGCCCTTGCCCGGGCCCATGATGGTCCAGAAGAAGGAGTGGTTGCTGTGGCCGCCGGCGTTGTTGCGCACGCCGCCGCGGATGGCCTCGGGCACCTTGGACAGGTCGGCGATCAGGGCGTTGACGTCGAGCGCGGCGAGGGCCGCGTGATCCTTGAGCAGGTTGTTGGCGTTGGTGATGTAGGCCTGGTGATGCTTGCCGTGATGGATCTCCATCGTCTTCGCATCGATGTGGGGCTCGAGGGCGTTGGGGGCGTAGGGCAGTTTGGGAAGTTCGTATGCCATGATCGTGGTGGGTTGGATGAGAGGCGCTAAGGTTGCATGGGTGCTCCGCCGCGTCAACTGCCTGTCATGTCATTGTGTGACGGGATCGTCTGGAGGGTCGGCCTCCCGGCCGACCGCGGCCGGTCAGGAGACCGGCCCTCCAATTCAGTCCTCGCGCCGTTTCAGTTGGAAGTAGGCGCGGAGCAGCTCGAGGCAGGGTTTTTCCAGCACGCCGCGGGTGAGAACCAGGTGGTGGTTGACCTGGGGCAGGGCGTTGAGGTCGGTGGCGCCACCGAGGCAGCCCATCTTCGGGTCGGGCACGGCGTAGACGACGCGCTTCACGCGCGACATCAGCGTGGCGCCGGAACACATCGGACAGGGCTCCTTGGTGACGTAGAGCGTGGCCTCGTTGAGCCGCCAGTCGCCGATGGCCTTGGCCGCCTGGCCGAGCGCGAGGATCTCGGCATGCGCCGTGGGATCCTTGCTGCTGTCGCGCTGGTTGTGAGCGGCCGCGATGATTTCGCCGCCCAGCTCGATCACGGCGCCGATCGGCACCTCGTCCTGCTTCCACGCTTCGATGGCCTGATTGTAGGCCAGCCACATGTAAAAGTCGTCGTCCCGCTGCAGTTGCGACGGGAAGACCTTTTCAAACGGGCAGGGAAGGGTGGCGCGCGGGGAATCCATGGCGGTCGCGGAAAGCCTTGACTACGGAGTGATTTCCCCAGTTACAAGGGGCTTTTATCAGCCCTTCCTGCATGACCCAAACCAGCCAGCCCTCCTCCTCCAACCATGTCTGACGGCAAAGCGATCGAAGTTGAAGGCAGGATCACCACGGTGCTCCCCGGCACGATGTTCCGGGTGCAACTGACCAACGGCCACACCGTGCTGGCGCACATCTCGGGCAAGCTCCGCAAGCATTTCATCAAGATCGCCGCCGGCGACATGGTGAAGATGGAGATGAGTCCCTACGACCTCGACAAGGCGCGCATCACCTACCGCATCCGCGAGCAGAACGCCCCGCCGCCGGGCCCGCGCCGGCCGCGCCGCTACTGACGCGGTTTTTGTGGTAGGAGCCTGTTTACAGGCGATCTCGAGCGGTCGCTTGCAAGCAAGCTCCTACAGTTGCAGCGTTCTGCCGATATGAAAAAAGGGCGCGTTGATAAGATAGGAAAACTCATCGAGCTGGCGCCTTTGGATTTTCGTGACGGGATCGAGTCCTATCTGAGCAATCTTTCCCTTGAGCGCGGGTTGTCGGGCAACACCGCGGAGGCCTATTGCCGCGATTTAGTCCAGGCCGCATTGGCCCTGAAGAAGCAGGGCGCGGCGAACTGGCGCAAGGTGACCACGAAGCACCTCACCGCGTGGTTGCACGCGCTCAGCGACCAGGGACTCGCGGCGCCCAGTCAGGCGCGCAAGCTCACGGCGATCCGCATGCTTTACCGGCACCTTGTCACGGAACGGATCTGCGACGACAACCCGACGCTGCTGCTCGCCGGTCCGAAGATCCGCCGCAAGCTGCCGCAGACCCTCTCGACCGGCGAAATACAAAAGCTCCTCGCCGGCCCGACCGGCGCCGATGCCTACGCCATTCGCGACCGGGCGATGCTGGAGCTGGTTTACTCGAGTGGCCTGCGCGCGAGCGAAATCTGCGGGCTTACATTGCAGCAGGTGGATCTCGAGCACGGCTTTGTCCGGGTCTTCGGCAAGGGCTCCAAGGAACGCGTCGTGCCGCTGGGCGACAAGGCCCGTGACGCCGTGCAGATCTACCTCGGCTCCGCCCGCCCGCGCCTGGTGAAGCTGCGCACCGGCAGCGAGCTCTTCATCACCGAGCGGGGCAAGGCAATGTCCCGGAAAACCCTCTGGGTCATGGTCAAGACAGCTGCGGCGCGGGCGGGAATCGAGAAAAGCGTGAAGCCCCACTTGTTGCGCCATTCCTTCGCCACGCACCTGCTGGGCGGCGGGGCGGACCTCCGCGCCATCCAGGAGATGCTCGGCCACGCGAGCATCGGCACCACACAGATTTACACGGCCGTGGAATCGTCGCGCCTGCTGGACCAGCACGCCAAGCATCACCCGCGCAACAAACTGAAGGGCAAATAGCCGGTCCGGAGCATTGAACGGCATAACCGGATTGGTCGCGCTCCGGTCTTGGCAGCGGGCGATCGGGTGGGCTATATTCCGGCCATGTTACCACGATTCCTGTGCCTCATCCTGGCGGCCTTGGCGCTGTCTGCCTCCGCCGCTGACACCACGCCGGCTCGGAAGCGGGTCCTGGTCTTCTCCAAATCATCCGGCTTCGAGCACGAGGCCATCAAGTCCGTCCTGAAGGACGGCCGCCCCGGCTATGCATTCCCGGTCCTCGACGAGCTCGGTCGGAAGAACAACATCGAGTTCATCTTCTCCAAGGATGGCTGGCGCTTTACGCCGGAATACCTCGCGCAGTTCGACGCCTTCCTTTTCTACACGACCGGCGACCTCACCGTGCCCAAAAGCGATCCGCGGGGCGACGGTCTGCCGCCCATGACCCCGGCGGGCAAGGCGGCGCTCCTTGCAGCCGTGGCCGGCGGCAAGGGGTTTCTCGGCGTGCACAGCGCCACGGACACCTTCCATAGCGCCGGCCGCAACGACCACGTGCCCGAACGCTTCCTCGACGACGGCGCCGCGGCCGACGATTTCGTGAAGATGCTCGGCGGCGAATTCATCCGCCACGGCAAGCAGCAGGTGTCGAAGCTCACGGTGGCCGACCCGAAGTTTCCCGGCATGGCGGCGGTGCCCGCCGGCTATGCTCCGTTGGAGGAGTGGTATTCGCTGAAAAACTTCGCGCCCGACCTGCACGTCCTGCTCGTCCAGGAGACGGCGGGCATGACGGGCGACGAATACCAGCGCCCGCCCTATCCTTCGACCTGGGTCCGGATGCACGGCAAGGGCCGCGTATTCTACACCAACCTGGGCCACCGCGAGGACATCTGGACCGGCCCGGTCTTCCAAGCCGTGCTCACCGGTGCGCTCAACTGGGCGCTGGGCCGCGTGGACGCCGACGTGACGCCGAATCTCGCCACCGCCGCGCCCGGCGCCAACCGGCTGCCGGTCTACGTGCCGCCGGCACCCGCGCCTGCGGGAAAATAAGTCTCGGGCCCGGGCTTGTCTGGGCGGGTCGGACTGCTAGGTTCGCGCCATGAACGAAGTCCAGCTCCACATCGAGAACGTCCGCCAGGCCGCGGCCAAGATCACCGCCGCGCTTGGCAACCTGAAGCCGAAGATCGCCATCATCCTGGGCTCCGGCCTGGGCGGGCTGGCCAAGCAGGTGGAAGCGCCGGTGATCCTGGCCTACAAGGATCTCCCGGGCTTCCCGGTGCTGACGGTCGCGGGCCACGCCGGCCAGCTGATCATCGGCAAACTGAACGACGTGCCGGTGATCGTGCTGAACGGCCGCAAGCATTTCTACGAGACCGGCGACGCCTATCCGCTGAAGACGATGATCCGCGCCATGAAGGCCGCCGGGGTCGAGACGCTCTTCCTCTCCAACGCCGCCGGCAGCCTGCGCGCCCCCATCAAGGTCAGCGAACTCATGCTGATCACCGACCATATCAACTTCCTCGGTCTCAACCCGCTGGTCGGCCCGAACGACGACAGCTTTGGCCCGCGCTTCTTCCCCGTGGCTGACGCGTGGGACAAGGAGCTCGGCGCGAAGGTGAAGGCCGTCGCCCGGCAGAACGGCATCACGCTGCACGAGGGCGTCTATGTGGCGTTCCGCGGGCCGTCGTTCGAGACCCCGGCGGAGATCCGCATGGCGCAAGGGTGGGGCGGCGACGCCGTGGGCATGTCGAGCGTGCCCGACTGCCTCATCGCCCGCCATTGCGGCATGAAGGTCGTCGGCGTGTCCTGCATCACCAACATGGGCGCGGGCCTTTCCGATGAAAAACTCTCGCACGCTCACACCCTGGAGAACGCCGCCAAGGGGGCCGGGGCGTTCGAACGGCTGGTCTTGGCCGCCGTGAAGGTGCTCTGAACGGTCGTCGGCCTTAGCGCCGGTCCTCGAGTGCGAGGCGGACGGCCAGCGTGCCGAGCACGCCGCCCATGAGCCAGCGTTGCGTGCGCAGCCACCGCGGCCGCGTGGCAAAAAAGGCGGCGACCGTGCCGGCGGTCAGCACGATGCCAAAATTTACCGTGAAGCTGATGATCATCTGCGTCACCCCGAGCAGCAGGCTTTGCAGGAACACGTGGCCGTTTTCCGGATGAACGAACTGCGGCAGGATCGACAGATAGAGCATCGCGGCCTTGGGATTCAGCGCATTCGTGAGGAAGCCCATGCGGAAAAGCTTGGCGGGCGGGTCGGGTTCGAGCTGGCGCGGGGCGAAGGGGGAAGTGCCGCCCGGCTTCAACGCCTGCCAGGCCAGCCAGAGCAGGTAGGCGGCGCCGGCGTATTTGAGCGCGGAGTAGGCGAAGGGCACGGCCACAAAGACCGCCGTCAGGCCGACCGACGCGCAAAAGAGATGGAGCAGGAAGGCGGTCACCACGCCCAGCAGGGAGATGAACCCCGCCTTGCGCCCCTGGCAGATGGAGCGTGAGAGCAGATACATCATGTTGGGGCCGGGCGACAGCACCATGCCCAGCGCGGCGGCGGCGAAGAGGAGCCAGTCGTGGAGTGGAATCACGCCCGGAACGAAGCGGGGTTTTGCCGCGTCGGGCAAACGCGGAGTCGGGCCCAACCGGCACAGCGCCGCGGATTTTGCCCGGGCGGCTGCGGCGGACCGCGAAAGCTGGTGCGCTGACCCCAACGCGCTTCAGGATGTTCGCTCGCAAACCAGCGTGTTGGGGTCAACCCGCTCCACCCTCAAGCTGCCTGACTCGGGCTCAAATCTGCGAATACGGCTTGGGCGCGAGGAAACGGGACGTGTTCCGCGAGGTGTTGTCGGCGTAGCGCGGGTCGTTCTTCATGCTGGTCCAGCGCGGATCGGAACCGAATTTTTTCCAGCCGACGAGATGGGTGGCGAGGTCAGGACCGCTCGTGATGTAGCGCAGGTGCGGCAGGTCGGGGCCGGCCAGCGCCTGGCCGTAGAACACCGGGTTCATGCCGAGGTCCTTCATCAGGGGAATCTCGCCGTCGTTGAACATGGTCATCTTGCTCAGGGCCTTCAGCTCGCTGTGGCTTTCGTAGTCGCGCATCTCAAAGACCCGGGTCGGCACGCGGTCGCGGGAGAAGGCGGGCAACTCGAGCCGGGGCATGCCGGCGAAGGCCAGCAGCAGCCACGAATCGATACGCTCGAAGGCGGGGGCCGCCTTGGGCGCCTGCAGGTAGGCGGCACCGGCCGCCTGGACCGCCGGGTCGGCGTTCAGCGTGGCGCTGACCTGCACAAAGGAGTCGAGCGTGGCATGCGGAATCAGCACCCAGACGGGCGAGCCGGGCTTCGGCGTGGAGGTGGCGGTGTCCTTGTTGATGTCGAGCTCGGTGAAGACGCCGGTGTTCTTGACGCCCAGCTTGTCCAGTGCGGGCAACAACGCGCCCTCCAGGTAGGCATCGAGCAGGGTGGGGTTGGCGTCGGCCTTGAGCCGGGTGTCGGCCTTCAGGCGGTAGCAGCGCAGCTCGTAGTATTCGCGGCCGGGGGACTTGGGTGTCTCGGCGGAGAGTCGCGTCGCGAACGCGGCAGTAGCGGTGGCGGCGAGAGTGCCTTTCAGGAAATCACGGCGGGGTAGATTCATGGGGTTATTCGGGTTTGGTTTTGATCCAATGGGGATCGCGGCGGCAGTCGAGAACGGCTTTTACGCGGGCCAGTTCGTTATCGACGGAGTAGTAGATTGCAAAAGGGAAAGTCCTGACCAGCAGGCGATGGGAACCGAAGACTTGGCGGTGAATGCCGGCGTGGTGGACGAGTGAGTCGATGTCGGCGAAGAGCGAGTCGAGGAAGTAGTCGCCGAGTCCGGGTTGTTGCTTCTCATAGAAGGCAAACCCCAAGGCCAGATCCGCGATGGCGGACGGGAGGATTTCGACTTTCACCGCTGCGGTTTGCGCAGTTCTTTTTTGGCCGCTTCCCAGTCTATGTAGGTTTCCTTGCCTTCTTCGACGCGTTGCTCGCGCTGGCGGAGAACATCGCCGTGCCAGGCCGGCGATTCGAACTTTTCGGCATTCCGGCTCAGGTCCTGCCACAGCGCTTCCATGGCGCTCAGTTTCTCGGCTGTGGTCATGCGATCAAGGGGGAGAGATGCGTTCATGGGAGTTGGCCCGCTGAACAGCACGCTAGCCAAACCTCTCCGGTGGGCAAGCCCGGGTTACTATGGCGCCAGCGCCGGAACGGGCTGCTGCGGTTCCCGGCCGGGCCAGAAGGACAGGTTGCCCGTCATGATATAGGTGACCATGGCGGCCATGATGAAGACCGCCGCCACCCAGAAGAACGGGCTGTGGTGCATCCGCTTCCAGCGCGGGCCGTGCGGGGGATGTTGGGAACCGGCAGCGCCGCCGCCGTCCGGCTGAAATTTGGGATCATTCATGCGGGTGTAAGGACAGCCGTTGCCAGCCGAGGTCGCCGGTTATTTGGCTTTTCCCATGGGGCGTCCTCGCCCGCCGGACAGGGCGGCATCCTATGGCCCGCGCGGCTTTAACTCGAGGATGCGGCCGATCTTGTCGATGAGAGCGGCCGCATTGAATGGCTTCATCAAGGTGTCGCTCGCCCCGAGGGAAGCGAGTTGCGGAATAACGGCATGGTCGGCGGGCGAGGTGAGCATGAGCACCGGGATCGTTTGAAGCTCGGGGCTGGCTTTCAACCGGCTGAGCATTTCCACCCCGTTCATGACTGGCATGCTGATGTCGAGAAGGATGAGATCCGGCCGGGCCCGCTCAATGGCGAAGAAGGCGTTGAAGCCGTTGGCGGCTTCATTTGTCTCACAGTCGAATTTACCAAGAGCATCTCCCACCAGCAGGCGCAGGGCCTTCGAATCATCAACGGTGAGAATGGTGGGGCGCATCAGTGGATAAAATGAGAACAGGGCGCCCAGTTCCTTCGCGGCGCTGGCAAAAATCAGGCAGGGCAGCGCTGAAAGGGTCACCCCACCCAGGTGCGTGCATTGTAGAACATTTGCATCCAAGGACTATCTTCCGGCCAATCAGCCGGAGCCCAACTCATACAAGCCGAGCGGTGGACGCGTTCGGGGTGGGGCATGATGATCGTGACGCGGCCGGTGGTCGTCGTCAGGGCCGTCATGCCGAAGGGGGAGCCGTTGGGATTGAGCGGGTAGTGCTCCGTGACGTTGTGGCGGTTATCGACGAAGCGGGCGGCGACGAGGCCGGAGTTGCTGAAGACCTGCGCAGCGTGGGCGTCCTTGAACTCGGCATAGCCTTCGCCGTGGGCGACGGCGATGGGAATGACGGAGCCTTCCATGCCCGAGAAGAACAGGCTGGGGCTCTGCTCGAGCTTCACGCAGACGGAGCGGCCCTCGTAGCGTTCGGACTGGTTCTGCACGAAGCGCGGCCAGAGGTCGGCGCCGGGGATGATGGACTTCAGGTTGCTCATCATCTGGCAGCCGTTGCACACCCCGAGGCCGAAGGCGTCCTCGCGGGCGAAGAAGGCCTTGAACTCCGTCCGGGCGCGGTCGTTGAAGAGGGCGCTCTTCGCCCAGCCCTCGCCGGCGCCGAGCACGTCGCCGTAGCTGAAGCCGCCGCAGGCCGCGACGCCGCGGAAATCCTTCAGGCTGACCCGGCCGCTGAGGATGTCGGTCATGTGGACGTCCACGGCCTTGAAGCCGGCACGGGTGAACGCCGCCGCCATCTCCACCTCGCCGTTGACGCCCTGCTCTCTCAAAATCGCCACGGAGGGGCGATTTTTCGAAGTGACAAGTGACAAGTGGGAAGTGCCAAGGGACGAGTCCGATCCTTGGGACTTGTTACTTGCTACTTGATCCTTGCCGTAGGCGAACGTGATCTTCGGGGTCATGCCCGGGTCGGTCTTGTCGAGTCGGAGCGCATGCTCCTGGTCGGCGGCGCCCGGGTTGTCGCGCATGCGGGCGATGCGGTGGGTGACGTCGGACCACCAGCCACGCATCGTGACGAGGCTCTCGTTGAACAGCTCCTTGCCCGACTGCTTCACACGGAGAGCGTAATGGGAATTCAGCGTGCCGAGGCGGGAGACGCAGGCCTTGAGGCCGTTCTCGCGCAGGGCCAGGTAGACATCGTCGAAGTCCGCCTCGCGGATCTGGATGACGGCGCCGAGCTCCTCGTTGAAGAGGGCGGCGAACGGGTCGTGCAGGTGCGGAATCTCGATGTCCACGCCGGTGTGGCCGGCGAAGGCCATCTCGGTGACTGTGGCCAGCAGGCCGCCGTCGGAGCGGTCGTGGTAGGCGAGAATTTTGCCGGCACGGCCGAGCTGCTGGATGACCTTCCAGAAATTCTTCAGGTCGGCGGGATTGTCCACGTCGGGCGTGGCCTGGCCCATCTGGGAGACGGTTTGTGCCAGGATCGATCCGCCGAGGCGGTTCTTGGAGCGACCCAAATCAATCAACAAGAGGACCGTATCCCCAATAGGTCCGGAAATTTCACAGGAGGTAACTGAGGAAACAGAGGAGGAGCCAAGGTCTTGGGATTTCTCCGTTTGCTCCGTTGCCTCCTGTGCAATTGGATCGTATTTCAGCTGCGGGGTCAGCGTGAGGCGGATATCGGCGACAGACGCGAAGGCCGAGACGATGAGCGAGATCGGGGCGGTAATGCGCTTCTGGTCCGGGCCGTCGTGCCAAACGGTGGACATGCTCATCGAGTCCTTGCCAACCGGGATGGTGATACCGAGCGCAGGGCAGAGTTCCAGGCCCACGGCCTGCACGGCCGCGTAAAGGTCGGCGGCGTCGCCCGGGACGGCGGGCGCGGCCATCCAGTTGGCCGAGAGGTTAACCTTGCCGAGGTCGCCGATCTGGGCGGACGCGAGATTCGTGAGCGCCTCGCCGACGGCGAGGCGGGCGGAGGCCGCGGCGTTGTTGATGGCGACCGGAGTGCGCTCGCCCATGGCCATGGCCTCGCCGGTGTAGACGTCGTAGCTCGCGGCGGTGACGGCGCAGTCGGCGACGGGCACCTGCCACGGGCCGACCATCTGGTCGCGGGCGATCAGGCCGCCCAGCGAGCGGTCGCCGATGGCGATGAGGAAGGTCTTGTCGGCCACGGCCGGGTGCGAGAGCACGCGCCGGGCCGCCTCGAGGATCGTGACGCTGCGCAGGTCGAGCGGGTATTGCGGGCGCGACAGGGAGGTTTCCTTGCGGTGCATGCGCGGCGGTTTGCCGAGCAGGACCTCGAGCGGCATGTCGATGGGGGTGGTGGCGGACTGGGGATCCTTGACGACGAGCTTCTTCTCCTCGGTGGCCTCGCCGACGATGGCGAACGGCGCTCGCTCGCGCTCGCAGAGCTCCTTGAACAGGGCGAGGCGGTCCATCGGGACGGCAAGGACGTAGCGCTCCTGCGACTCGTTGCACCAAATCTCCAGCGGGGACATGCTCGGCTCGTCGTTGGGCAGCGAGCGCAGGTCGAACCTGCCGCCGCGGCCGCCGTCGTTGACGAGTTCGGGCAGGGCGTTGGAGACGCCGCCGGCGCCGACGTCGTGGATGAAGGAAATGGGATTGTCCGGACCGAGCGCCCAGCAGCGGTCGATGACCTCCTGGCAGCGGCGTTCCATTTCCGCGTTATCGCGCTGGACGCTGGCGAAATCGAGGTCCTCGCTGCCGTGGCCGCTGGCCATGGAGCTGGCCGCGCCGCCGCCGAGGCCGATGAGCATGGCCGGCCCGCCGAGGACGATGAGGCGGTCGCCGGGGTTGATCCGGCCTTTCTGGACGTGCTCGCCCTTGATGTTGCCGAGGCCGCCGGCGAGCATGATGGGCTTGTGGTAGCCTCTCAACTCCGTCGAGGAAACCTGAGACCTGAAACCTGAAACCTGAGGGTCCGGAACCGCCGAGGGGACCTCGGCCTCGAAGGTGCGGAAGTAGCCGTTGATGGCGGGGCGGCCGAACTCGTTGTTGAACGCGGCGCCGCCGAGCGGGCCCTCGAGCATGATGTCGAGGGCGGAGACGATGCGGTTGGGTTTGCCGTGATCCTTTTCCCAGGGCTGCACGGCGCCGGGCAGGCGAAGGTTGGAGACGGTGAAGCCGACGAGGCCGACCTTGGGCTTGGCCCCGCGGCCCGTGGCACCTTCGTCGCGGATCTCGCCGCCTGAGCCGGTGGCGGCGCCGGGGTAGGGCGAGATGGCGGTCGGGTGGTTGTGCGTCTCGACCTTGCAGAGCAGGTGGATGTCCTCGTCGTGCGCGGCGTATTCGTGGGTGCGCGGGTCGGAGTAGAAACGGCCGCCGCGGGTGCCGGTGAGGACGGCGGCGTTGTCCTTGTAGGCGGAGAGAATGCCTTCGTGGTGCAGCTCGTAGGTATTCTTGATCATCTGGAACAGCGACTTGGGCATGGCCGCGCCGTCGATTTCCCAGGTGGCATTGAAGATCTTGTGGCGGCAATGCTCGGAGTTGGCCTGCGCGAACATCATCAGCTCGACGTCGCTCGGGTCGCGCCCGAGCCGGGTGAACGCTGCGAGCAGGTAGTCGATCTCGTCCTCTGCGAGGGCCAGGCCGAGGTCGAGGTTGGCGCTGACCAGGGCGGCGCGGCCGAGCTGGTGCACCGGCAGGGTCTTCAGCTGGCGGGCCGGTTCGTGTTCGAACAGCAGCTCGCAGGCGGCCAGGTCGCCGAAGACAACCTGGGTCATGCGGTCGTGGAGCCGCGCCCCGAGGACGTGCAGCTGGCCGGAATCGAGACTGGTGAGGGGGAAGGGCAGGGCGGTGCCGCCGACATCCACCGTGTAGGCGATGACGCGCTCGATGCGCTTGATGGCGTCCAGCCCGCAGATGTGCGCGATGTCGGTGGCCTTGGAAGCCCAGGGGGAGATCGTGCCGGGGCGCGGGGCGACAATCTGCACGACGCCGTGGAGACGGGCGACCTCGCGGGTCGGGCCATAGGTGAGCAGCTTGTCCAGGAGGCTGCGCTCGGCCGCGGTCAGCTCGCGGGCCAGGTCCACGACGTGCACAAACTCGGCGGCGAGGGCGACCGCGGGGATACCGGCCGAGGTGAGGTCTTGGAGGAGCTTCGCGAGGCGGAAGGAGGAGAGGGCAGGTGAGCCGCGGAGGATCAGCATGGTCTGAATGGGGATACTCGCAAACCAGCCCGGCGCGTCAAGAAGGCGAAGGGAAAGACCGCAGGAATTAACCCGGGGATGACACGGATGAACGCGATGCAAGCAGACATTATGACCGCAAAAAGGCGCAAAAAGCGTTTAGTGGTGCAGACGATACTGTTCCGAGCACCTATCGGCGCCTTGTGCGCTGCATGCGCCCCGGGTTTTTTGCGACTTTTTGCGGCTAAAAAATGCCTTGGGGTCGGGGTATGATGGAGAAAGCCGTTGACGAATCCGGGGAGCTGGGCCCATTAAACATCTTTAATGCCGTGACTCGCCAGAATCACCCATCGCCCACCACCAAATCATCGGCCGGGCGTAGTGTGTTTGCCGAGGTTTCGCTTCGCGAGAACCACGGACAAACACCGGGCAGCCAGCTCAGCCGCAGCGAAGGCTGCGCGACTGATCCCGGGCTGACAGCAGCCAGCAACAGGAAGGCCGCAACGGTGAGCGGCGATTGGAGGAAGCAGGCATGAGCGAGTTTCTCACCCACGAATGCGGCATTGCCCTGGTCCGGCTGAAAAAGCCGCTGGCCTACTACCAGGAGAAATACGGCACGCCGCTCTGGGGCTTCCACCAGCTGTTCCTGCTGATGGAGAAGCAGCACAACCGCGGCCAGGACGGCGCGGGCGTAGCCTGCGTGAAGTTCGACGTCCCGGCTGGCGAGCCCTACATGTTTCGCGAGCGCAACGTCGACACCAACCCGCTCGACAAGATCTTCCAGGCCCTCTTGACCCGCTACAACGGGCTGGTCGGCGACGGTGCCATCCACCCGGAATTCCCCGACACGGCGAAGAAGAAGTTCGATTTCTGCGGCGAGCTCTACCTCGGCCACCTGCGCTACGGCACCTCCGGCGGCTACAACCTGAGCGCCTGCCACCCGTTCTTCCGCCGCAGCTCGTGGCCGACCCGCAACCTGATGCTCGCGGGCAACTTCAACCTGACCAACACCGGCGAGCTCAACGACAGCCTCATCGCCATCGGCCAGCACCCCATCTTCGCCACCGACACCCAGGCCATCCTCGAGCGGATCGGCTTCTGCCTCGATGACGAGCACGAGCGCCTCTACCGCGCCCTGCGCGGCGAAAGCCTGCCCGGCGCCGAGATCTCCCGCCGCATCAACGAGGAGATCGACCCCGCCCGTGTGCTCCGCACGGCCTCGGCCAACTGGGACGGCGGCTACTCGCTCGTCGGCGTGTTGGGCAACGGCGACGCCTTCGTCGCGCGCGACCCGTCGGGCATCCGCCCCTGCCACTGGTTCGAGAACGACGAGGTCGTGGCCTTCGCCTCCGAGCGCGCGCCGCTTTGCACGGTGTTCGGCCTCGACGCCACCGAGGTCCGCGAGGTCGAGCCCGGCTGCGCCGTGATCATGAAGAAGGGCGGCCGCGTGGCCACCGAACGCATCAAGCCCGCGCTGCCGAAGACGCAGTGCGCCTTCGAGCGCATCTATTTTTCGCGCGGCAACGACGCCGACATCTACCGCGAGCGCAAGGCCCTCGGGGCCGGCCTGGCCGGCCAGATCTGGAAGTCCATCGGAGGCGATCTGGCCAACTCCGTCTTCAGCTTCATCCCCAACACCGCCGAGGTGGCCTACTTCGGCCTGATGAGCGAGTTGCGCTTCCGCCGTCGCGCCGAGGTCAAGCAGACCCTGCTCGACGCCGCCCGCGCCGGCAAAATCGACGAGGCGCTGGTGGACGACCTGATCCTCAACAACTGGCCGCGGGGCGAGAAACTCGTCACGAAGGACGTCAAGATGCGGACCTTCATCAGCCAGGAGAAGTCCCGCAACAACCTCGCTTCGCACGTCTACGACGTCACCTACGGCGTCGTGCAGCCGGCGGACAGCCTCGTCTGCGTCGACGACTCGATCGTGCGCGGCACGACGCTGCGCCGCTCGATCCTGCGTATCCTGAAGCGGCTCAACCCGAAGAAGATCATCATCGCCTCGACGGCGCCGCAGATCCGCTATCCCGACTGCTACGGCATCGACATGTCGGAGATCGGCAAGTTCATCGCCTTCGAGGCGGCCATCGCCCTGCTCAAGGAACGCGGGCAGAGTGCGCTCATCGAGGAGGTCTACTGCCTCTGCCGCGAAGAGCTGAAGAACCCGGGGCCCGAGCCGGTCAACCATGTGCGCAAGATCTACGAGCCGTTCACCGCCGAGGAGATTTCGCAGCGCATCACGCAGCTGGTCTCGCCGAAGCCCAACGGCTGGAAGGGTGGGATCGAGATCATTTTCCAGTCGATCGAGAACCTGCACAATGCGCTGCCCCACCACACCGGCGACTGGTATTTCACCGGCAAATACCCGACGCCCGGTGGCTACCGCGTCGTGAACCAGGCCTACGTGAATTACTTCGAGAAGGCGGAAGGCCGGAGCTATTAACCCCGCGGATTACGCCGATGAACGCGGATAGAAAACATATCTCCGATACCTGTCATTCTGAGCGTAGCGAAGAATCCAGCAGGGTATGCGCTCGCGGGAATCCTGCTGGATCCTTCACTTCGTTCAGGATGACAATCCTGGTGTATCCGCGGGTGTCTGCGTAATCCGCGGAGATTCTTCCTCATGTCTCTCTCCTACGAAAGTTCCGGTGTCCGCTACGATCAGCTCGATGCCTTCAAGCGGGCCTGCCAGCAGGCCGCGCGCGGCACGGCCGGCGAGCTCGCGGCCCACGGCTATGCCGAGCCGGCAACGACCCGCGGCGAGAGCGCCTACCTGATCGAGGGCAAGGATCACTTCCTGGCGCACGTCGAGGAAGGCCTCGGCACCAAGAACCTCGTGGCCGACGCCGTCTACGTCGCCAGCGGGAAGAATTTCTACCGGGAGATCGCCATCGATACGGTCGCGACCATCGTCAACGACCTTATCACCTGCGGTGCGCGGCCGATTTCCGTGGCGATGCACGCGGCGGTGGGCGACTCGGGTTGGTTCTCCGACGCGGCGCGCATGCAGGCGCTGGTGGACGGCTGGGCCGAGGGCTGCCACCAGGCCGGCGCGGTCTGGGGTGGCGGCGAGACGCCGACGCTCAAGGGCATCGTCAATCCCGCCACCATCGTCCTGGCGGGTTCCGCCATCGGCAAGATCGAGCCGAAGTCCCAGCGCATTACCGGCGACGTGCAAGACGGGGACACCATCATCTTTCTCGCTTCGACGGGGGTGCAGACCAACGGCCTCAGTCTTTGCCGGCTCATCGCGGACAAGCTGCCGCAGGGCTACGCGACGCCGGTCGGGCATGGCGACAACCGCACCTACGGCGAGGCGTTGCTCGCGGCTTCGGCCATCTACGTGGATTTCGTGGTCAAGTGCCAGCAGGCCGGCGTGAAGCTCAACTACGTGGCGCACGTGACCGGCCACGGCTGGCGCAAGCTGATGCGGCTCGAGGAACCTTTTGTCTATGAGATCACCGAGCCGCGTGCGATTCCGGCGCTGTTCAAGTTCCTGATGGAGGCCGGCCCGATCGAGCTGCGCGAGGCCTACGCAACCTTCAACATGGGCGTCGGTTTCGCCGCCTACGTGGCCCCGTCGGCCGTCGAGACCACGCTCGCCGCCGCCAAGGCCGCGGGTCACGAGGCCTGGGTGGCAGGCAAGGTGAAGAAGCAGGGCGGCCGCAAGGCGGTCACGATCCCGTCGCTCGGCTTGGGCTACGAAGCGGACACGCTGCAGGTGCGGTGAATTTCCGAACCGTAGGAGGGGCTTTATGCCCCGATGGGAATGATGCCGCGTTCGGAATCGGGGCGTAAAGCCCCTCCTACAGCGCAGAAAAATACAATTACCCGCCGAAGCACTCGAGGTATTTCACCCCGGCGCCGGTGTTGAAGAGGACGACGGATTCATCGGGGCCGACGGTCTTCGTGGCGAGCAGGTGCTTGAGCGCGGCGTAGGTGGCGGCGCCCTCGGGCGCGACGAACAGGCCCTCCGCCGCGCCGACCTCGCGCACACCGGCGATCATCTCTTCATCGGTGACGGCCACCGCGCCGCCGCCGGACTTCCGCAGAATGTCGAGCATGATGAAGTCGCCGATGGCCTTGGGCACCCGCAGGCCGGAGGCCTTGGTCGAGGCGCCGATATGCTCGGCGGCGAATTTCTCGCCGGCCGAGAAGGCGCGGACGATGGGCTGGCAGCCGCTGGCCTGGACGCTGAACATCCGCGGGCGCTTCGGCCCGATCCAGCCGAGGCGTTCCATCTCGTCAAAGGCCTTCCACATGCCGACGAGGCCGGTGCCGCCGCCCGTCGGGTAAAGCACGACGTCGGGCAGAGTCCAGTCGAGCTGCTCGGCCAGTTCGTAGCCGAGGGTCTTCTTGCCCTCGACGCGGTAGGGTTCCTTGAGGGTGGAGACGTCGAACCAGCCCTCGGCGGCCTTGCGCTTCGCGACCTCGGCACCGCAGTCGGTGATGAGACCGTTGATCAGCGTGACGTGCGCGCCCAGCTCGCGGCATTCGATGACGTTCGCCCTGGGCGTGTCGGCCGGCATGAAGATGTGCGCTTCGATGCCAGCCCGGGCGGCGTAGGCGGCGAGGGCGCCGCCGGCATTGCCGGCGGAGGGAGCGGCGAGTTTTTTCAGGCCGAACTGCTTCGCCATCGAGACGGCGGTGCTCATGCCGCGCGCCTTGAAGCTCTGGGTCGGGTTGAGCGACTCGTCCTTGATGAAGAGCTTCGCGAGACCGTGTTTCGCTGCGAGTCGCGGAGCGGACAGCAGAGGGGTCAGGCCTTCGCCCAGCGTGACGATGTCAGCGTCGGAACGCACCGGCAGCACCTCGCGGTAGCGCCAGAGGGATTTCACGCGGGCGGCGAGGGCGGCCTTGGTCAGGGTGCGTCCGGCGGCGGCGAGGTCGTATTGCGGGTAGAGCGGCTTGCCGCAGGCGGTGCAGACGTTCTGGGGGACGGAGGCGTCGTGCTCCTGGGCGCAGGCGGTGCAGGCGAGGTGGGTGAGATGCACGACGGAGAGCAGAACACGCTTTGGCCGCCGGATGCAGGCACAAAAAAGCCGGCCCGTGGGGGGCCGGCTTGGAAAAAGCGAGGAAGCTTATCAGCCCGAGCGGCTGACCGTCGAGGGATCGATCGGCTGCGGCGTGGTAGTGGGCGGCGGCGTGGTCGGAGGCGGTGTGGTGGGCGGCGGCGTGGTCGGAGCGGGAGTTGTCCCGGTGGCTTGGTTGACCTGAGTTGTCGTTGTCTGCTGCTGCGTCGCGGTCGTGTTCGCCTGCGAGGCAGTCGATTGGGCCGTTGTGGCGGTTGTGGCCGCGGTGGACTGAACATTGCTGCTGTTGGCCACATTGGTCACGGCATTGACATTGCTGCCAGTCGTGGTGGCGACCGCAGCAGCGACCGAAGCGACCGAAGTGTTGGAAGCCTGGGCGACAGAAGCCGCCACGGTGGCCTGAGCATTCACACTCACGCCGCCTGGGGTTGAATTCGCCAGGGAAGTTGCCACCGCCGAGGCAATCGCGTTCGCCGAGGCTGGCACGGTCGCCGCAACGGAAGCCGCAATATTTGCGGCCGCTTGGACGCCAGCGGTGCCGCCTCCGTTGGAGGTCGAAGCCGCCGTGGTGACAGATGAGGCGATTGCGGCCGCTTGCGTCGGGGCAACGGCCGCCGTGGAAGCGGCAATTTGTGCCGCAGCGGCGGGGGCCGCCGTGGTGGCCGTGGAGGCGATGGCCGCGGCTTGAGACGGCGCACCCGTTGTAGCAGCTGCCGCGATAGTCGAGGCGGCAGCAGATACGCTGGCGGCCGTGGCGCCGGGGGCCGCGGCCGCCGTCTGCACGGCGGCTTGGACGACCGCGGTGGTCTGGGCCGGCGCATTGGCGGCGGCGGTCTGGATTACCGCCGATGTGGCGTTGGGGACGGAAGCCACGGTCGTCTGAACGACGGCCGACAATTCTGATTTGGCGGTGGCGGGATCAACATTAAAAGCCCCGGGATTGTTTGCGACGACGGCCACGGCGGCGGTGGCGATGGTCACGGCGTGTTCGACGACCGCCTGCTGGGCGGCGGAGAGTGCCGATACCGGTTGCGCGCCGCCACCGTTGGCAGAAAGCGAGACCTGACCGGCGGAAATCGTTACCGGGATCTGACCAGGTGCGGAGATTGAAACCGAGCCCGTTCCGGTCACGACGGTGTAATTCACACCGGCAACATTGACTGTGAATACGGTGCCGCGAGCCGCCGCAACCCCCTTCGGGGTGCGCACGCCGTAATCGTTGATGGCTCTCTTTTTGGGATCAAGAGACGAGACCAGGTTACCCGACTTGAGGTTCAACAGCGCACTCTGCTTCGTAATCGTCTCGCCATCCTGGTTGATCGACAGTTTCTCCAGTTCGACGTTGGTGTTGGGCTTGATGGTGGCGACGGCGCCGCCCATCGGCTGGATATACACCTCAGTGCCCGCGCCAGTAATGACGGTGGCACCTTCCGGGAGTTCTTCGTCGAGCTTTAGCGACCGCGGGGTCGACTCGCCTGGCATCAGGACTTGCGCGTTATCACCGGTGATTTTCAGCACCTTTGCCTGCGTCTTTGTCTCAGCCGCCAAGGCCTTGGAGCTACCAAGCGCGAGAAAGGCTGCGATAATGAGGAAAGTAGTTATTTTTTTCATGTTATTTGCTGCGTTAGTGCGAGTCATTAGCAAATAGAGTGCCGAACCCATTGTTCAAGCAGTTATTCATATTGCTGTAAAATCTCCCGAGGATTGCGGCTATGGCATGAGCCGAGGCTGCTATTTTTCCTTCATGACATAGACCCCGTCCCAGTCTGCCGCGGGAGGGTGGGCCGCGTAATGGGCGGTGATGTCGAGGAATACGAGAGAGGGGTTGGAGGACACGCCAGGCGTCTGGCCGGGCAGGTTGGGCTCCAAGGCCGCACTGCGCCGGAACAGGGTCTCCGCCCCCGCCCAGTCGCGCTCATAGTAGCGGGCCAGTCCCTGGCTGAAGAGGGCGAGGCACTCGTGGGTGGTCGGCGTCACGTGCTCCTTCAGCCCGACAATCTCATGGATGGGCACCGCCTGGGCACGGCCCTTGACCACGATCCGGCCGAGCGGGCGGAAGACCACCCGGTCGCCGCCGTGCTGCTCGCAGGCCGCCTTGGTCGCCTCGCTGCACATGGTGTAGGCGCCCCAGCTCTTGGCGCCGGATTCCATGCGCGCGGCGAGGTTCACGTCGTCGCTGGTCATGGTGTAGCTGAACCGGGTGCGGCTGCCCATGTTGCCGACCACGGCGACCCCGGAGTTGAGGCCGATGCGCGAGCGCATCTGACGCACGGTCAGCGGCCATGTCTCGCCTTGGGCGGCCCAGCGCTGGCGCAGGTCCTCCAGCGCACGCTGCACCCGCAGCGCGGTCACGCAGGCGCGGTAGGCGTGGTCGGGCAGGGCGATGGGTGCGCCGAACATCGCCACGACGGCGTCGCCGATGTATTTGTCGAGCGTGCCGCCCTCCTCCTGGATGATGTCGGTGCAGACGGTGAGGTATTCGTTCAGCAGCTCGACCAGGCGCGCCGCCGAGAGTTTTTCCGAGAAGGTCGAGTAACCCTGGATATCGCTGAAATACGCGGTGATTTCCTCCTGGTGTCCGCCCAGCTCCGGCATCTGGCCGCTCTTCACCATCCGGTCCACCAGCTGCGGGGAAAGGTAGGCGCCGAACATGCCCTTGATGGCCTGCCGACCGCGCTGCTCCTCCAGGATGCGGCGGCCGATGACGATGAACTGCAGTGCGGCGAAACCCGCCAGGGGCGGCACGAGCGGCACCTGCCAGTTGCCCCACACCCACGCCCAGACGGCAGCCGACGTGTAGCTGACGATCCCCAGCACGGCGCCGCCGCAAAGCACGATGACAGACCTGTCGGCCATCACCGCCAGCCCGAGCCAGCCCAGCAGCAGGGCGAGGGACCAGACCAGGGCGGGCGGCACCGGGCGAACGTAGTCCTCGTTGAGGATGTTGTTCACGATGTTGGCGTGCACGAGCACGAGTGGGGAATAGGCATTGCGCTGGGTCGGGCCGGCGTCGGCCTTGCCGGTGACAGTCTGGCCGACGAACACGATCTTGCCGGCGATGTTGGGCGGCTTCGCGGCGTTGGGAGTCTTGTCGACGTGGTAGGCTTGGATTTTCAGGAGCATTTCCCGGTAAGTGTGCGTCGGGAAATCAAAGCGCGTTCCGTCGGCTTCTTGGTCGAAGCGATAGTTGATCGTGTAACGTCCCGTGGCGGAGATAGGGATGCGGCGTTCGCCGCCCTCGACCGGCAGGTAGATGCCGTCACCGGGCCGCACGCGGACCTTCTCCGGCGGGATGTGGTAGAAGCACATCACGGTCTGCAGGGCGAGCGAGGGGAAGACCTGGCCGTCCAACCGGATCACCAGCGGCACCTCACGGATGACACCGTCCGTGGTGCGCGGCGCGTCGGCGAAACCATAGGGCGCGATAGCCTTCAATGCAGGGAAGGGCACGAGGGCGTGCCGGTCGCTGTAGAGCTGGCTGATGTCACCCTCGATGTGGGTGAGCGGGCGGGTTGGGCCCACCGGAGGCGATTCGTATTCGGGCGGGTCAGAACTGGTCACCGCCGCGGTGACGACCTGCACACCCGAGTCAACGGCCGCTTTTGTGTCGCGGCCCATGGCGGCGTCACCCTCGCCCTCGCGCCGGGCGTCAAGGATGACGTCCCACGAAATGACGGCGGGCTTTTCCACGGCGAGGAACTTGTTGAAGTTACCGTGCCATGCCCGGTCGGGCGGCCAGGGCGTCAGGTTGGCGTCGGTGTCATCCTCAAAGAGCACGATGACGAGGCGCGGATCGGGCGGCGGCTGGGAGTAGGCGCGGAACTGGGTGCGCCAGTCCAAGGTGTGCCATTCGGCCTGCTGCACGACGCCCAGATAGTGATCCGCGAGCCACGCCAGGCCGAAACACACCAACGGCGCCCACCAGATCTGGCGGAAGGTCTTGCGGGCGTGGCTCAACATCGCGGCGGCATCATGGCGAGGGCGGCGCGCCCGAGCCAAGCGATTTCTGGCCCGGGTGAGGTGGAACGCGTTGACCCCAACGCGTTTTGAGGGCCAAGCGCGCTGGGGTCAGCGCGCTTGGCCTTATTTCGAGTTCAGCGCTGGCGCCAGCTGCCGCGCGACAGGCCGCCGAACTTGCGCGGGGCGGGCTGACCGCCACCACCGCCGTGACCCTGACCCGGCTGGGCCGGGCGCGGGGCCTGACCCTGACCTTGCGGACGGGGTGGCTGCGGCGCGTGGCCTTGCGACTGACGTGGCTGGCCGCCGCTGTGACCACCACCATGGCCGCCGCGATTGTGCTGCTGCTGGGCGCGGCGGGGATCGACGTAGCGCGGACCGGCGGACGCACCGATGGTCGGGGCGGAGTGGTAATCGAAACCATCGAGCTTCAGCTGCGGCACTTTCTGGCCGATGAAACGCTCGATGTCGCGGATCTCGCCGGCCTGGTCGGGCGTGGTCAGCGTGAAGGCGTCGCCGACGGCGGCGGCGCGGCCGGTGCGACCGATGCGATGGACGTAATCCTCGGGGTTGGCCGGGATGTCGTAGTTGATGACGTGCGAGACGCCGGCGACATCGATGCCGCGGGCGGCGATGTCGGTGGCGACCATCACCTCGTATTTGCCGGACTTGAAGCCCTCGAGGGCCTCGACGCGCTGCGACTGCGAGCGGTTGGCGTGGAGGACGGCGACGGAGTGGTTGGCGGACTTGAGCTTGCGGGCGATCTTGTCGGCGCCGTGCTTGGTGCGCGAGAAGATGAGGCAGCTGTGAAAATCCGTCTTCTCGAGCAACGCGGTGAGCAGGTCGAACTTCTTGAGCTGCGAGACCGGGTAGAACGCGTGGGTGACGGACTTGTTGACCGTGCGGGCGACGCCAATCTCGACGCGCGCTGGGTTGCGCAGGGCGAAGCGGGCGACTTCCTCGATCTCGGGCGGCACGGTGGCGGAGAAGAACAGCGTCTGGCGCTCACGCGGGCACATCCCGATGATCTTCTTCACGTCCTTGACGAAGCCCATGTCGAGCATGCGGTCGACCTCGTCGAGGATGAGGATCTTGAGGTTGTCGAGGCGGAGGGTCTTCTCCTGAAGGAAGTCCATCAGGCGGCCGGGCGTGGCGATGACGATGTCGGTGCCGGCCTGGATTTCGCTGCGCTGGCGGCCGTAGCCGACGCCGCCGTGGACGACGGTGGCACGGAGGTCGGTGAAGCGGCCGAAGTCGCGGAAGGCGGTCTCGACCTGGGCGGCCAGCTCGCGGGTGGGCTCGAGGACGAGCACGCGCGGGCCGCGGATCTCGTGCTTGCCGAGGCGGGCGAGGACGGGGAGGGCGAAGGCGGCGGTCTTGCCGGTGCCGGTCTGGGCCGAAGCGATCAGGTCGCCGCCACTGAGCACGACAGGGATGGCCCGCAGCTGGATGGGCGTCGGGTCAACGTAGCCCATGGCCTTGACACCGTTGATGAGGGCGGGCGGCAGCCCGAGCTTGGAAAATGGCATAGCGGGCCATTACCCCGGCAACCGGGGCACAAAGCGAGGCTAATCCTCGTCGACCCGGATGGGCAGGATGACGAACGGCATGTTGGCCAGGAAGAAGCGCCGCTGCAGGGTGAAAACGGTGTGGTTGTGCAGCCAGCGGGTGAGCCGCGTCTCGCGGGTGAACAGGAGCTGGCCGGCGAAAAAGACATGGTTGGGGTAGGCCTCCGCGGCCTGCCGGGCCAGGGCCAGGACCTCGCCGACCAGGTCGTGGCCGATGGTGGTGTAACTCTCGCTGCCGTAGCCGCGGGCCTTCGCCCATTTCACATAACGTGCGGCCTCCGCGGCGGTGTGGTGGCGCAGGGCCTCGATGTCGGCCGCACCCTTGAAATTACCGGCGTCCACCGCGCCCACCTGGACAAAGGCGTAGTTGCGGAACGTGTCGCCGAACATGCGGGGCACATGCAGCAGCGTGTGGAGCCCGAGGCCGTTGTAGCCGTTCACGAGGATGACGGCGGTGCGGGCCTTGGGGTTGGGCGGGGCGGCCAGCACGCGGATCTCGGGCACGTGCAGGTCGGCGGCCTCGACGATGGCGTCCAGCCGGCGCAGGTGCAGGCCGACGTTCAGGTAGTGGCGCCGCACTGCGTAGGCGGCGGCGATGAGCAGGCCGGTGATGACGATGGTGACCCAGCCGCCTTCGGTGAACTTCTCGAGGGTGAGGGAAATCAGGATGAAGAAAGTCAGCGCGAAACCGAAGCCGTTGATCGCGAGCTTGCGCTGCCAGCCGGGTTCCACCGCGCGCTCCTGCCACCAGTGGACCACCATGCCGAGCTGCGACAGCGAGAAGGTGATGAAGACGTTGATCGAGTAGAGCACGACCAGCAGGTCGACCGAGCCCTTGGTGAAGGCCATCATCACGAACGCCGCGGCGCCCATGAGCACCAGGCCGTTCTGGGTCACGAAGCGGTCGCTCAGGTTGGCGAAACGCGTCGGGAACCAGCGGTCGAGCGCCATGTTGGCCAGCACGCGCGGACCGTCGAGAAACCCGGTCTGGGCGGCGATCAGCAGCAGCGCGGCCTCGGAAGCCAGCGTGACCTTGACGAACCACCAGCCGGAGCGGTGGCCCCAGCCTCCGGTCATGGCCTCGAACAGCACCGCGTTGAGCGTCTTCCCCTCCGTGGGTTTGACGGCGTAAAGCAGATAGGCCAGCAGCAGGCCGGCGACGGTGACGGCCAGCGAGACGCCCATGTAGATCATGGTGCGGCGGCCGGTCTGCACCCGCGGCTCGCGCAGGATGGGCAGGCCGTTGCTGACGGCCTCGATTCCCGTGTAGGTGCCGGCACCCATGCTGTAGGCCTTGAGCAGCAGGGCCATCAGGCCGAACCAGCCGACGGATGCGCTGACCAGGTGGACTTCGCCGGCGGTGGCCGAGGCCACCTGCCCCAGGCCGCTGGCATGCGTGCTCAGGGCATAGATGATCGCAAAGGCGTGCGTGCCCACGAACAGGAAGAACACAGGCACCCAGAGCATGACGGACTCCTTCACGCCACGCAGGTTGATCAGCGTGAGGCCACCCACGCCGGCGAGCGAGAAGACGAGCTTCCAGGGCAGGTATTCCTGAGGCAGAATACTGAAGAGGGCGTCCGCGCCGCTCGCCACCGAGATGGTGATGGTGAGCACATAGTCGATGAGGAGGGCGCTGCCCGAGACGACGCCGGCGAACGGCGACAGCAGCTTGGTGGCGACGAGGTAGCCGCCGCCCCCGGTGGGAAACAGCGAGATGATCTGCGAGTAGCTCGCGCAGATCGCGATGATGGTCACAACCGAGGCCAGGGCGACGAACAACGCGAGGTGGGTATTGCCGCCCAGGGCCTTGAAAGTCTCCTCGGGGCCGTAGCAGGAGGACGAGAGCCCATCGGCACCGAGGCCCACCCATGCGAAAAGCGCGATGAGTGACACCTTGTGAAAAAGATCTTGGTCAGACAGCGACCGCGATTTGCCGAAAAAGAGGGTTTTGAGAGACATATGGCCGGGTGAAACAGATGCTGGGACGGGGTGGGATCCAGGGCGACGGATAAAGGAAAGCCAATGTTTATGCGCCAAGCATGCCAACCGGTCAGAACCCAGGCCAAGGCGGGCAAAAATGGTGTCCTAAGCAGTTTATGTTTGCCGCGGCCTCTTTCTTCGGCCGAGCACTTTTATCTCTCTTTCTCGCGGCGACACCGCCACGCTGGTCCCATGGAAAAACGCCCGTTCAACGAACTCGGCCTGTCGCCGGAGATTCTGAAAGCCGTGGACAAGATGGGTTTCGAGGAAGCCTCGCCCATCCAAACCGCGGTCATTCCGCATGGATTGGCGGGCAAGGACGTGGTCGGTCAGTCGGCGACCGGCTCGGGCAAGACCGCGGCCTTCGCCATCCCCGCGATCGAGAAGGTCGATGTGAAGTTGCGTCAGGTGCAGGTGCTCGTGCTCTGCCCGACGCGCGAACTGGCGGTGCAGGTGGCCGAGGAATTCGGCAAGCTGGCGTTTTTCAAGAAGGGCCTGATGGAGGTGCCGATCTACGGCGGCCAGAGCTACGAGCGGCAGTTCCGCGCGCTCCACGCCGGCGCGCAGGTCGTCATCGGCACGCCCGGCCGCGTCATGGACCACATGGCCCGCGGCACGATGAAGCTCGATGCGCTGAAGGTCATCGTGCTCGACGAGGCCGACCGGATGCTCGACATGGGTTTCCGCGACGACATCGAGCACATCCTCAAGTCGGTGCCCGCGGAGCGGCAGTGCCTGTTCTTCTCGGCGACGATGCCGCAGATGATCCAGGACCTGATCAAGCGCTACACCCGCGACCCGGTCTGGGTGCGGATCGAGGCCCACGCCCAGAACGCACCGCAGGTGGAGCAGATCTACTTCGAGGTGGACCGGCGCTCCAAGATCGAGCTGCTCACGCGGCTCATCGACCTCCACGACTTCCGCTTCGGCATCATCTTTTGCAGCACCAAGATCATGGTCGACGAGCTCGACGAGCACCTGCACGCCCGCGGCTACTCGACCGACCGGCTGCACGGCGACATCACGCAGGCCCAGCGCACGCGGGTGATGGACAAGTTCCGCCGCCGCGGCTTCGAGTTCCTGGTCGCGACGGATGTCGCGGCGCGCGGGCTCGATGTGGACGACCTCGAGGTCGTGTTCAACTTCGACCTGCCGAACGACGCGGAGGACTACACGCACCGCATCGGCCGCACCGGCCGCGCGGGCAAGCAGGGCATGGCCTTCACCTTCGTGGCGGGCCGCGAGCTCTACAAGATGCAGAACATGATCCATTATGGCCGGCTCAATATCCGCCGCGAGCGGGTGCCGTCGATGGACGAGGTCGAGGAGGCCAAGGGCAACGTGTTCTTCGAGAGACTCCGCGCCACGCTCGAGGAGAAGAAATTCCGGCCGCACGACCAGATGGTCCAGCGGTTGATCGAGCAGGGTTACACCAGCACGGACATCGCGTCGGCGCTGATCCACCTCCTGCAGGGCGCCGGCGAGGAAGCCCCGGCCAAGGGACCGGGCACCAAGGCCGAACGCATCGCGGCCAACGAGGCGCCGAAGGTGGCGCCCGCCGCCAAGGTGGAACGCGCTGCCCCCGGCGCGTCTCCCGCGAAGGCGCCTCCGGCCAGCGCGCTGGGGTCAGCACGCTCCACCCATGAGAAGCCCGTCTATGAAAAACCTTCCGGCGACCGGTTTGCCGCGCAGAAGCGCACCTTCGACCGCAAACCCCGCACGGGCCGCGAATCGGGTTTCACCACGGTGACATTCAACGTCGGTCGCGCGCAGCTCGTCACGCCGGCCGACCTCGTCGGCAAGATCGCAGGCGTCACCCGCCTGCCGGCCAATGTCGTCGGCGCGATCGACATCCACGAGGAGCACACCAATGTCGACGTCGCCACCGAGCACGCCGAGCTGGTGGTCGCCAAGCTCGCGGGCATCCGCATCAAGAACCAGTCGCTGAAGCCGGCGATCGTGCCGCCCGGCGCGGAATGAGACGGGGCAATCTTTTTGTAGAGCCTGCTTGCAGGCGATTCAGCGATTGATCCGTTGGCGTTTGCTTGAATCGCCTGCAAGCAGGCTTCTACAAATGATGCAGGCATGAAGACCGTCACTCTCTCACCCGACACTCACACCGCCGGCGAGGTCGTGCGCCTGCTCAAGCTTGAGCCGCTCGACCAGGAGGGCGGCTATTTCCGGCGCACGGGTGAGTCGGCCACGGTTCTGCCTGGCGGCAAGCGCGCGTGGTCGATGATTTATTCGCTGATCACTCCCGGGGGATTCTCCGCGCTGCACCGGCTGGCGACGGACGAGGTCTGGTGCTTCCACGCGGGCGATCCGCTCGAGTCGCTGCGCCTGCGGCCGGATGGCACCGGCGAATGGGTGAAGCTCGGCCTGCACCTCGCGGCGGGCGAGCGCCCGCAGGACGTCGTGCCGGCGCAGCTCTGGCAGGGCACGCGGCTCGCCGCCGGCGGGCGCTGGGCGCTCGTGACATGTGTCGTGGCGCCGGAATTCGTCTGGGGAGACTTCGAGCTCGGCGCGCGCGAAGCGCTGCTGGCATCCCATCCGGTCTTCGCGGAGGGCATCCAGGCGCTCACGCGGGCGCAGCCGCCGAAGGGGCTGCGGTAGGGCGGGATCTCCGTATCCCGCCTTCTGCGTCTTGCGGTGGAACGTGCTGACCCCAGCGCGCTTTCATCAACGCAAGCGCCTTGAGGTCAAGCCGCTCCACCTAAGGCGGGATACGGAGATCCCGCCCTACAACACCCTTCCGGCGCGTGACTTGACAGGGTGGCGGGCGGTCCGTATCTCCAAGGCCCGTTGCCCATGGAAGCCGCGCTCGATCAACCGGTGCTCGTGCTGAACCGCCTCTGGCAGGCGGTCAATGTCATTGGGGCCCGCCGGGCCTTCGCCTTGCTGGCCCGCGAGCACGCCCAGGTCGTCCACCAGACCGAGGATGCGTTCCGCACCTACTCGCTGATGGATTGGATCGATTTCTCGGTCTACAACCCGCCGGTCGATGCGCTCGAGACGGTGCGCACGATCAACCGCAACATCCGCCTGCCGCGCGTGATTTTGCTGACCTTCTTCGACAAGCTGCCCTGCAAGGAGCTGAAGCTCACCCGCAACAACGTCTTCGAGCGCGACGACGAGAAGTGCCAGTATTGCGGCCACACCTTCGAGCGCGAGCAGCTGAACCTCGATCACGTCATCCCGCGTCACTACGGCGGCAAGACGACCTGGGAGAACATCGTGTGCTCGTGCATCAAGTGCAATTCGCGCAAGGCGAACCGCCTGCCGCACGAGGCGCACATGCGGCTCATCCGCAAGCCCGTCCGCCCGAAGTGGCGCCCCGTTATCTCCCTCGTGCTCGGCAACCACAATCACGAGAAGTGGAAGGACTTCCTCGACGTCGCCTACTGGAACGTCGAGCTCGAGGAGTGAGCCGCCTTCGTTCTGCCTGACGGAATTGCGGCGAGGCAGGAGTTGTCGCGGTGCGGGTAGGGCGAGTCGTCCCCGACGAGCCGCGGCTCATCCGGAGGATTCGCCCTACCGGTAATCCTCGCGCACCGGTGAGAACAGGTCGATCACGCGGCACGCCGTGAGGGTCGTGCCACCATGCATGACACCGCCGGGGATGAGGGCGGCCATGCCGGGCCCGAGGACGGTGGTCTCGGTGCCGATGGTGAATTGGAAGCGTCCTTCGACCACGTAGGTGACCTGCTCGTGCGGATGCTGGTGCAGCGGGATGGTGGTGTTGGGTTGCAACGCGACCTCGCCGATGGTGAGGCGCTCGAGGTGGGCGTAATGGCCGCGGACGGCGCCGCCGAAGATTTCCTTGGCCGGCAGGGAGGCGAGGGTGGTGAAGCTCATGGGAAAAATCGGAGGACGAAGATCAGAAGACAGAGGACGGACATACGAAACCTGTCATTCTGAACGGAGTGAAGAATCCAGAATGATATGCGCTGGCGGTCATGCTCATGCTCATGGATTCTTCGCTCCGCTCAGAATGACAGGCAAAGGATTGTATCCGTGTGCATCCGTGTAATCCGTAGTCAAAAAACCGGATCAAGCGGAGGACAGCGGCAGCGTCACGCGCATCGTGGTGCCGCGCGAGCTGGAATTGAGCAGGGTGAGTTCGCCGTGGTGGTCCTTCATGATGCGGCGGGCGATGGCGAGGCCCAGGCCCGTGCCGTCGGCCCGGCCGGAGAGGAACGACTCGAAGATGCGCGGCCGGATGGACTCCGGGATGCCGGCGCCGGTGTCGGTGAGATCAAGCTGCACGACGCGGCCGAGGGCTGAGGTCTCCTCGGTGCAGGCCACGGTGAGTTCCCCGCCGTGCGGCATGGCGTGGAGGGAGTTGAGCGCGAGGTTGAGGATGACCTGCTGCAGCTGGCCCTTGTTGCCCTCGACCAGCAGCGCGCGCGCCGGCGCCGTGTAATGCAGCTCGACGCCGGCCTGTGCGAGCTTGGCGCGGAGCAGCACGAGCGTGTCGTCGAGGATCTCGGCCAGCGCCCAGCGGGAGTGCAGCGCGGCGGGGGTCCGGCCGAACGACAGCACCCGGGAGACCAGGCTCTCGAGCTGCTCGATCTTTTCGGTGATGACCTGCAAATCGCGGCGGCGCGGATCGTCCTCGGCGAAGTCCATGCCGAGCGTGCCGTGCAGGAGCTTGATGACGAGCAGCGGATTGCGGATCTCGTGGGCGATCTCGGCGGCGAGCAGGCCGAGCGTGGTGAGGGTCTCGTTCTTGCGCAGCACCTCCTCGGACTGGAACACGCGGGCGTAAAGCCGGGCGTTCTGGAGGGCGACGGCGGCAAAGCTGCCCAAGGCGGTGAACAGGCGCTTCTCGTCGTCACTGAAGCGGTGAAGCTCGCCGTGGAAGACCGACAGCACGCCGGCCGGCTGGCCCTCGAGGATGAGCGGCACAGCCAGGGCGGAGCAGAGCGAGCGGTCGCGCGGCAGGTCGGCCGCCTCGCGGTAGCCGGGGCCGTCGATGTTCTGGAACTCGGTGGCGCGGCCCGAGCGGATGGCGGCGGCGAGCAGGGACAGGTCGGCGGAAACGGTTTGCTGCTGCAGCGCGAGGCCCGCGGCCGAGAGGTCGCCATCGGCCGACCAGGCGTGCAGCCGGAGCTCGCGCCGCTCCTCGTCGTAGTCGTGCAGCAGGCAGAGCCGGGCGCTGAACAACGCGCGGCCGCTCTGGGTGAGGGTGGACAGCAGTTCCTCGGGCGCGAGCTGGGCGACCAGCGCATGGCCCAGCTCGACCAGCGTGGTGAGCTGCTTGGAATTGGCGCGCAACCGCTCGTATTGCCAGAGGCGGTGCAGGACGGTGCCGGCCTCGGCGGCGTAACGTGCCAGCCGTGCCAGATCGTCCGCGCTGAAAGCGCCGAGCCGGTCGGCATCGAGGTTGACGATGCCGATGGTGCGGCCGTCGAAGATGAGCGGCGCGGCCATCTCGCAGCGCACACCGGCCCGGGCGGAGATGTAGCGCGGCTCGGCGGCGACGTCCGCAACGAGCAGGGGTTTGCCGTGGAGTGCCACCCAGCCGGTGATGCCCTGGCCGGGCTTGAGGATGAAATCGCCGACATCGGGCGGGAGGCCCTGCTGGACGCAGATCTCCAGGCCGCCGGTCTCGGGGCTGAGCAGCGCCAGCGAGCCGCTGTCGGCGGGGAACGCGGCCATGATGGCGGTGAGGACCCGGCTTTGCGCGGACGTCGCGTCGGCGGCGCTGGCCGCCAGCGAGGCAATCGCATAGAGGACCGCCAGGTCCTTCGGGTCATCGGAACTCATTCGCGCCAGATGAACAGGAATGGGCCGGCTTGGGGAGAGAAAATGTATGGAGGTGGAACGCGGCCTCCGGACGCGTTTCTGTCATGCGCGAATCCTGAAAACCCGTCCGGAGGCCGGGTTCCACCTTGGATAATCAGACCGCCGCCGGCGCCGCAACCGGCGTGATGATCGCGCGCAGGGCGTCGCGCAGGGCGTGCAGCTTGGCGGGGTCGACCGCGCCGGTCTCGGGCTTGTTGGGCTCGATGTAGAAGGTGTCGATGGCGACGCTGCGCTCGGTGTTGATGCGGGCGAAGGTCGTGTCGAAGCCGTGGTCGGAGATGGTCTTCACCAGGCGGTAGAGCAGGCCGATCTGGTCGTGGGCCTGCACCTCGACGATGATGCGGTTGAGCGAGAGTTCGTGGTAAACCTCGACCGTCGGCGGGAAGGAGGCGGGCAGCTCCGAGGCGGTCGTCGTGTAGCGCGAGGCCTCGGCGAACTTCTTCGCCTGCGCCGTGATGTCCGGCAGCAGGTCCTTGTTGTTCATCAGCGCCTCCTCGACGGTGCGCGCGAAGGTGTCCATCGCCTTCTGGTTCTGGACGACGCCGCGGCCGGGCTCGACGACGTGGAAGGTGTCGATGGCGATGTGGTCGGAGCGGGTGGTGATCTTGGCGGAAAGGATGCTCAGGCCGGCCACGCTGAAGGCGCCGGCGAGCTTGTAGAACAGGCCGGCGCGGTCCCAGGTAACGACGTGGACCGTGGTGTAGCTGCGGTTGATGTCATCCGTCCACTCGATGACCGGCCGCAGCGAGCCGAGGGAGTCGGCGGCCGAGATGGAGTGCAGCAGCCGGTTGACCATCTGGATGTGCAGCGTGATCTCCGGGGCGTCGGTCTGGATGAAATAGCGCTCGGGGAGGAGATTGAAGTGCGCAGTGATCTCATCCGGGCTGATGCCGGGGATGGTCTGGGCGATGAGGGTCTGGCGGGTCATTTCGATGCGCTCGCGGAGGCGGGTTTCAACTTTGTCCCCCAGGGTCAGGCGCTCGAGCGTGGTGTCGAACAGGCGGCGGTGGAGCGAGTTCTTGTAGCCGTTCCAAAGGCCGGCCGACGTGCCCCGCGCGTCACAATAGGTGTGCACGTAGAGGTAGCGGAGCCGGTCGGGCTCCACGACCATCTCGGCGAATGTGGCTGAAGTCTGGGGATCATCCAAATCGTGTTTCTGCCAGAACCGTGCCATCACCAAGTGATTTTTGATGATAAAATTGATGGTTTCACGGCTGTCGGGATCGACCTGCAGCCGGTTCAGCACGGGGGCGGCCATCGTCACGCCCGCCTCGGCGTGACCCTGGATGCCCTCGCCCTTGCCGATGTCGTGCAGGAGGAGGATGAGGTAGAGCAGGGAGGGGCTGGCGGTCCGGTGCAGCTCGGTGCGGTAGCTCTCCGCGATGGGCTCGGCGGCGATGAAGATGGCGTCGAGCTCGCGGATGGCGCTGAGCGTGTGGATGTCGGCCGTATAACGGTGGTAATACTCGTGCTGCACCAGGCAGGTCAGCGGGGCGAATTCCGGCATGAACTTTCCGAGCACCCCCAGCTCGTGCATCAGGGCCAGCGGTGCATAAACCTGGCCGGATTCCTCCAGCATGGTGCGGAAGCTCAGGTTGGCATCGAGCGAGGCGATGACCTTCTTCGTGATCAGCTTCAGCGAGCCGCGGATGAGCGCGGCGAGGTCGACGTCGGGCGCGCACCCGAGCTGCTGGCAATGGCGGAAGACGCGGATGAGGCGGACGGGATCCTCCTTGAAGACGTTGGGATTCTCGGCGGCGAGCTCGCGGCCGCGCAGCAGGAAGCCGTCGAGGCGCTTGGTGCGGTCGGCACGGCGGGCAAGCAGCAGGTTCTTCAGCGAGCCGACGATGCCGGGGCCGGCGGCGATGGTCAGCGCGAGGCGCTGCTCGATGATCTTCGAGATGCGGTAGATGGCCTGGGCGTGGCCGTAGTAGTCCTGCATGAACGCCTCGACGCGCTCGAGCAGGGCCTTCTGGTGGTAGCCGAGGTTGGCGGCGAGCCTCGGCTGCGTCTCGAGGTTGAGCACATCCGTGGGATGCTTGCTCATGTAATGGAGCTCGTTGCGGACGCGGAGCAGGAAGTGGTAGCCGCGCTGGAAGGCGCGGAGCTCGGCGGGTTGCAGGTAGTGCTGCTTCTCCAGCTCGTCCATGCGCGAGATGCCGAGGCGCACGCGGGCCATCCACAGGGCGTTCTGGTAGTCGCGCAGGCCGCCGACGCCGTTCTTGATGTCGGGCTCCTGCATGAAGACGGTGTCGCCGTTCTGCGCGCGGCGGCTGGCCTGGTCGGCGAGGCGCGCGGCGATGTAGGCCTTGGGGTCGTCGGTCAGGTAGTGCTTGCGGTAGGTCTCGGCGAAATTCTCGTAGAGCGCCTCGGCGCCGGCGATGAGGCGCGACTCGAGCAGCGAGGTCTTGGTGCGGATGTCGCGCACGGCCTCGGAGAAGACCTCGTTGAGCGTGCGGGTGGAGTGGCCGATCTTGAGGCGCAGGTCCCAGAGCGGGTAAAGGACGCTGTTGGACAGGTGCTCCTGGAACTTGCCGAGGCCCTTCACGTTGGAAGGGTAGAGGAACATCACGTCGACGTCGCTCAGCGGGCTGAGTTCGCCGCGACCGTAGCCGCCGAGCGCGATGAGGCAGACGGGTGCGGGCGGCTCGCCGTGTTCCTTGCGCCAGGCATCCAGCGCGGCGGCGAACAGCGGCTGGAGCAGGCGGTCCATGCGGCCGGCCAGGGCGTGGGTGACCTTGTGGCCGGGACCACCGGCGCGGTGGCGCTGGTAGATGCGCTCGCTCTCGGCCGCCAGGTAGGCCTTGCAGGCGGCCAGACGCTCCGCCGCCGAGCTTTCGCTCGTGAAAGCGGGCTGGGCGCGGACGGGAGGCGTGGCACGGCCGGTCATGGGAGAGGCTAACATGAGCAGTGCAACCCGCTGGGGAAAAGCTGGAAATGCACCGCGCGCGGCCGAAAGCGTGCAATAAATAATCTGGTTGACGGGCAAATCCGGAGTTGAATACTCCGCCTCTCCCACGCGGGAGTAGCTCAGTTGGTAGAGCACCACCTTGCCAAGGTGGACGTCGAGAGTTCGAGTCTCTTCTCCCGCTCCAATTTACATACGTCGCCCGGAAGTAATTCCGGGCGATTTGTTTAATGCGCTGTTTAGCGACGAGTTAGGAAAGTCAGATTTTCATGGCTGAAGCGGCGGCGGGCCGAAAATGAGGCGAAGAGGTCGGATTTTTGCAGGCTTTTGTGTGTCTCTTTGTGAGTGCTTCAGGCATCTCCAGAGGAGAAGACAAAGAGTTTTCGCGGGGCTGCGCGTTGTTCTGCACTGACTCCTCGCGGTGCTGGTGGCCGTCGTCTTGGTCAGTGCTGCCGCAGTCGCCGCCTGCTGGCGGCCAGCGCGTCGTGCGACCAAGAACAGTCCGCTCACGGCCCTGCGGCCGAATTAGAGCACCCGGGCTTAGCGTTTTCTTAGTGGTCTGCGCTAGGGTCTTAACTAGGCGGTGGCTGATCGAAGGCGTAGAGTCGCAGCATTACCGCAATGCATGCGCCTCCGCAGAAATCTACCGGCCAGCGGCTGTTCGGCAGCGTGCTCATCCTGCTGGCCACGCTTGGACTGATCCTGCTGTTCAAGGACCTGTCCCGGCGCACCCCTGGAAAATCCCGCGTAGACTGGCCGCCAGCTTCCTCTGCCAAGCCCTAACCCAGCACCATCATGAAAGTCCTGTTCCAAACACTTCGCTCTCTTGTCGGCCTCTTCCTGCTCATGAGGATGCTCGCCCTTCAGGCTCAAACCGTTCCGGCGGCACCGGTGCCAGGCGCACCCGTGCCGACCACCGGCTCCTGGGTGTTCACGCCGGCCGTTGCCTCCCAATACATGTTTCGTGGTGCGCGCCTCGGCGGCCCGGCTTTTGAGCCTTCCCTTGAATACGACTATGGCTCCCTCGCCGTCGGCGTGTGGAACAACACCCCGCTGAAGGACAAGGTCGTCGGCCAGTCCGACCCCGAGTTCGATTTTTATGGCTCCTACACCATCGAGGTGATCAAGGACACCCTGTCCTGGCAGCCGGGTTATACCATCTACACCTATCCGAATGCAAAACAGGCGGACGGTTTCTACAAGGCCACCTACGAACCCAACCTTGCCCTGAACTACACCGTCGCCGGGGTGAAATTCACCCCGAAGATCTATTACGACCTCCGGCTCAAGGGGCCCACGTATGAGCTTACCGCCGCCTACACCGTTCTGTTCACCGAGGCGAAGACCGAGCTGGACTTCACCGCGACCGCAGGGACGTTCAAATGGACCTCCGCCGCCCCCGATCAGATCAACTCCCTCGGCCAGCCGTCCGATGTGAAGAATTACGGCAACTACTGGCTGATCGGGGTATCCGCACCCTTCCAAGTCACCGGGGACTCGAAGCTCTCGATCGGCTGGGCCTATACGAAAGGGTCCGACAACTTCGTCAAGGTCGGCACGGACGGCAAGGTGCCCAATTCCGCCGCCGTCGGCCGCGGCGTAATGACCGTCAGCTACACCCGGACGTTTTGAGGAAGAAAGGCCCGCGCGCGGGCGTTAGCGTTTTCTTAACGGTTTTGCGGCGGAAAATAACTCAGCGTTCGGATGGAACGGGGATATCCTTTGGGCATGAGCACCCAAGTCATCATTCAGCACGAGTCGTTCGCTCCGCCGGCTTCGCCGAGGATGGAGCCCTTCCGGTTGGTCGCGTACGGTGTGATTGCCCTCGCTGGGTTCCTGGCGGGTTTCTGCATCGGCAAATCGCAGCCCATGCGCACGCCGGCGGAGATGAGGTCACACTCCGCCGCACCCGTCCCACACCCGCGGTCGCTGAACACAGGGAATTGGGATTCGAGGTGAGCGAGGAACCGGGGGAGGCCAAGGGCTAGCCGGCTTCATCCAGAGCCATCGTCGATCGATCAAGCACGTAACCCAACCTTCCGCAGGTTTGGATCAGGTCCGATCCACAGGCCGCGCGGAATTTTTGGCGCAGATAGCAGATGGTCGAGGCGACGACATTGCTCATCGGCTCCACCTTATCGTCATAGAGATGCGCCTCGAGGTCCGCGCGCGAGACCACTTCACTGCGCCGGCGGGCGAGATACTCGAGCAGAAGGAATTCCCGCGCAGTCAACTCCATCAATTGGCCGCGCAGGCGCGCACATCGGGCCCGCAGGTCAATCTCCAGGTCGCCGACAAGGATGCGGTGTTGCGGTTTTGCCGCGACCCGCCGGTTCACCGCCTCAACCCGGGCCAGCAGCTCCGCGAGCGCAAAGGGCTTTATCATATAGTCGTCGGCTCCCGCCTCGAGGCCGCGCACGCGATCCGGCACGGCCGCACAAGCCGTGAGGAACAGCACGTGCACGTTCTGGCCGCGACGGCGGAGTTCCAACAGCAGGGTGAGACCGTCGAGTCTGGGCAGCGTGACATCGAGAACGATCATGGCGTAACCGCGGGTCCCGGCCAGATGCAGCCCCTCCGCTCCATCGCCGGCAATATCGACCACATGGCCGGCCTCCCTGAGCGCCAGGCCCAGCAAGTGTTGGAGTTGCGGCGACTCCTCGACAATCAGGATGCGCATGGGGTGCGACCCTATTTCGTCTGGTGAAGAACCGCCTCGACCGGGACGGGCAACTTGTCCGCGTGCCGCAGCAACAGGCTGACCTGCCACAACTCGGTGTCCGAAAGATTGCCGCTGTAGCCCGGCATGCCGGTGAGGCGGATGCCATTCTTTACCTTCCAGTAGGTTTCGCCCACCGGGTCGTCGGTCACACCCGTCTTCGGTGGCAGGAGCTGCGGCGGTTGGGGGAACATGCCTTGGGCGATGGCTGATGCGGGCTGGCCGAGCCGGCCGTGACAAACGGCACACTGGGCCTGGTAGACGTGCGCGCCGGCGAGGAGATTGGGCTCGTCGACCGGAAGCGGAGAAGGCTTGCCGGCTTCGGGATCCATCACCGCGTGCTGGGCCTTGCGGGCGAGGAATTTCTCGAAGGGCAGCGGCGATCCCTTTGTCGCCACGGGCATGCGGCCCGAGATCACGAAGAGATAGCCGGCCACAAAAGGCAGGCATATCCCGATAACAACGCCGGCGAGGATTTTTTTCATGGGTCCGGAGATCGGAGGTTTGACGCAAACTTGGGCGAACCGTTCAAGGTTGCCGCCGGTCGGGCCGTGCCACCGGAGGAACGGCAGCGCGACGGGGGCTGACCCGGCCGTTCCATGCGGCGGCGCGGGTCAACCCCGGGCGGTGTCATCTTATTTTCCGACGACAATGACTTCCAAGGTACCCGGAATGACCGGCGGCCTGGGCTCAGGCTTGTCCTTGGTCGGCGGCGGCGGGGTGCCGAACTGCATCACCGGCAGGTAGATTTTCCCGTTGTCGAGGGCACTCGTCTTGGCCCCCGGGCCGGTGGCGACGGTTTGCACCAGGCTGTAGCTGTCAGGCGTGTCCTCGTGGAGAACCGTCATCGTGCCGTCCAGGCAGGAGACGAAGAGCGTCTGCGTGGCGGCATCGAAAAACACCGCGTCGGGATCCTCGCCGATGGCCGGCGTCGCGACCACCTTGCCGGTGTCGCTGTCGAGGACGACCAGCTTTTCATTGGCGCAGGTGGCAAAAATCCGGTGATGCGCGCGATCGACCGCCATGCCGGTGCCGCCCTCCCCGGGAGCCAGGGACCACGTGGCAAGGGCCTTGAGTGTCTTCAGGTCGAAGACGTGCGTGCTGGCCATATCCTCGTCATTCACAAAGGCCCGGCCGGCGCCGTCAAATCCGATGGCCTCGAGCTTGCTGTCCTTGCCGGAGGTCAGGACGACGTTGCCGACGACCTTGCCGGCGGCGGGATCGATGATCGTGACGTTGCCCGAGGACCCGTTGGCCACATAAATCCGCTTGGTGTCGGGATCATATTCAATCCCGTCGGGATTCTTGCCCGACGAGTCGATGACGGCGATGGTCTTCAGCGTCTTCAAGTCGAACATGATGATCGTATTCGAATTGCCGCACGAAGCGAAGCCGCGGTTCAGCTCCGGCACGAGGGCGACGCCGTGGGCGCGCGGCGCGGGAGCGATCTCACCGACCTTCTTGCCGGTATCGATGTCCATCACCTCGAAAAGCTTGGTATGGGCCACGAACAGGTGGCGGTTCACGGGATCAACGCGCAAATAGTCGACGCGCGAATCGTCGCCGCCAATGTGATAGCGGGCGATGATGTGGTATTCCTCGGCGGCCGAGGCATAGACGCAGGCGGCCGCGAAGGCTAGGGATGCTAGTTTTTTGTGTATTTTCATGGTGATTGCGGGTGGAAAAGCTTGAGGAATTCCGGCCGGTGTCCCGGGGGGATCAGGGCGTGGCTTGGAAAAGCGCGGCGACGTCCGGTATTTTCCGGGCCAGTGCCTGCATGAGCGCGCTGGCCCGGGCATGCGTCGCGAGTTTGGTGGTGCCCGGTTCGAGCCGGAAGGACAGGACGGCCAGGCCCACGATCCGGCCCTGGTTGTCGCGCAAAGGCTCGTGGACGACCATGCGCGGGGTGGTCGTATAACCCGTCGTCTCCGGTCCGATGATAGTCTGGTCGTTTTTGATCATCTCGACATCGGCGACGGAATCCTTTTTGCCGATCAGGTCGCGCGAGTGGGCCACGATCGCATACCCGGTCCCACCCGGAGGGATCGCATGCAGCCCGACGGCCAGGAGATCGCCGTTTGCGGCCAGCAGATCATTGACCAGCTGCTGGGCGTAAATCCGGTTGTCCGCCGCCTTGCCCGGCGGGGGCTCGGTTGGTAACGCGGCCGTTTGCGCGCTCCCGGGCGGGACAAACAGCGCGAGCGTCAGCGCCAGGATGCCCGCGCGGAGAAATGACCGGGGTTGGTTCATGTGGAGACCAGAGGCTCAGGCCGGATATTGGCGGAGGATGCGGCGCGCGGTGCCGCGGAGATTTCCGGCGGAAGCAATGCAGCCGGACGATCAGGGTCGGGAATATTTTTCCCGGAGCCACTGCGCGCGACCGGTGCAGCCAGCCCCCGGGACAACAGCGCCAGCAAATGACCGGAACCCCGCCGGGGAGTTCCGATCAGGTGAAGGGCAGGGGGGCGGGGACCGCTCAGTAATGCAGTGTGCACGCCAGCTGAATGCGGCGGGGTTCGCCGATGGACTGCGGGGTATCCTTGTAGGCTACGTCCCGGATGTTCTTGATGTTCAGAGTCGTCGTCAGCTTGGCCTTGTTCACCTTCCAGTCGTAGCCGATGGCGGCGTTCAGCAGCGTGTAAGCGGGGATGTAGTAGTCCCGGTTCCGCGGATCGCCCGCGCTTCGGCCCTGATAGTCCACGCCGGCTCCGATCCACAGCCCCTTCAGGGCCGGCTGCGGCAGGGCGTAGCGGTTCCAGAAATGCACGGCGGGCTTGGCGGTATAACCGACGTTCTGGCCGAGATAGTATTCCAGGCCGAAGGGTTCCTTGATGTTGCGCACATCCTCCTCGGCGGCACTGAAGACGATCTGCCAGTTCTTCTGCAGTTCCCACGAAACACTGGCCTCGATCCCGCGCGCGCGTTGCTTGGCGCCCTGGTTCCAGTTGTCGATGCTGAAGCCATCGATGTTAAGATTCAGGTCCTGCAGAACCTTGTCCTCCTCGATCTGGTAGACTGAAAGGGTCAGATTGAGCTTGTTGTTGAGAAACGCGCCCTTGAGCCCGGTTTCGTAGCCGCGGCCAATGGTCGGCGCCGTCGGCCCGGTCGGAATGGCGGTGGGAATCCCGTTCACCACGCCGGCCACCGTGAGGTAGGGCTGGGTGGAGAGCGTGTAGGATTCGCTGTAGGAGGCATAGAGCAGCACGTCGCGCGTGATCTTGAAGCCGAACCCCAGCTGCGGCGTCGTGTATTTGCTGTTGAGCGCCGGAGCGACCGAGCCCGCCGCGTTATCGGTGACCTGGTTCGACGAGACGTTGTAACGCGCCCCGCCGACAAAATAGAGCCGGTTGTCGAAGCAGCTGGCGTTCACCAGGACGTAGGCGGCCTTGTCCGAGTTGATGGCCGTCGTGTCGGTGTCGACCGAGGTCATCTGCTGGGCGGTGAAGGCGCCCTCGTTGGTGTTGACGTAATACGTGGGGCTGGCGGAGTTGACATCCCAGGCGCGGAAAAAGGGCGAGGCGGCCGTGTGCTCGTTCTGCAGGGTCGCGGCGCTGTAGGTGACGTGATCGTAGAAAACGCCCGCGAGCACCTGGAGTTTCATCCCCCGCAAATCATAGGAGCCCACCGCTTCGGCCTGGATGGTGGTGCCGCGCACCGACTGGGTTTGCACGCGCGGCGCGCGGTCCATCATGATCGGACTCGGCGTGCCGTTTTGGGTCGACTGCAGCAGACCCGGGTTGTTGACGGCTTGCTGGGCGTAGGCGAGCCCCTGCATGATCTGCTGGTCCGACGTCAAGGCGCTCCAGCTCGGCGCGACACTCCAAAGACCGTTGGCATAGACCAGGGAATCCGGCGGCGCGACGTAAGCCGCGGCGTGACCCGTCTGGTTGTAGCTGGAGTGATCGATATCCTCGCCCACGTGGATGCGGCCGTTCCAATGGTCGTTGAGCTTCGCATCCAGCTCGGCGTTGAAGGTCTTGAGGTTGTCGCTCTTCACGTCGCTGACGTCGGCATAGTTGAAATTCTTCGGCAGCCCCGGGAACGGACGCATAAAGCCGGGATCCGACGAGTCGGAAACGCCTTCCGCGACGGCCGGTCCGGTCTGGTTGGCCAAAAGCGACTTGGAGCCGGGATGACCGACGCCATACAGGGTTTTCACGATGCTGGCCGGGGTTGCGATGACCGAGTTGGGGAGATAGACGGCCGGCGGATCCTGCCGCTGCTGATAGCCCTGATAATCGAGCTTCAAGGACAGGTTCGGCGTGATGATCCATTTGAGGGTGGGATAAACCACCACGCTGTGGCTGTGGGTGTTCTGGTAGTATTGCTCGCCGTTGCCGTAGGAGGTGACGAACCGGAAAAGCAGCTTGTCCGTCGCCAACGGCTGGTTGACATCGAGCGTGGTGTCATAGGCGTTGTAGGCCCCGAGGGAAAAGCGCACCTCGGTGAACGGCTTCGGCTCGGGCGCCTTCGTGATGTAGTTGACGGTGCCGCCGGGAGCAATGGCGCCATACAGGAGCGAGGCCGGTCCCTTGACCACCTCGACCCGCTCGATGACGCTGCCATCCACATAATTGCTGACCAGCTGGTTGCTGGAAAATCCGTTGCGCTGCGGCGCCTGCACGAAGCCGCGGACCGAAAACACGGCGTTGCCCTGGGTGGTGGCGCTGACGCCGCTTTTCACGCCCGCGGATTGCGAAACGATGTCCATCAGGTTTTCCGCGCCGGTGTCCGAGATGAACTGCGGCGTGATGGCGTTGATGGAGAACGGCAGATCATTGATGACGGTCGAGATGCGGGTCGCGGAAACGGCGTTGCCCGCCACATAACCCCGGTCGGTCGAGGAACGGACCTCGAAGGGGGACAGCTCAATGGTGGCACCGGTTGGCTTGGTCTCATCGGTTGCGGGGAGGGTGTCGGGAGCGGTCTGGGCGCGAGCGCTGGGCAAGCTGGCGGCTAACCCTCCCGCCAGGCAGATGTAGTGGAATAATTTCATTGGGGTGTGTTTGGGGACAACGGAGCGGTGGGGTGGGAGCACGCCGGAAACCGGCGCGACACGTTTGGGGTCTGGATTACGCCTTTACGATATAGATTGCCGGGACATCCGCCTATCGGTGGTTTCACCTGAAACGCCATTCTGCCACCGAATGACGGGCATTATCACTTTTACTGGCCTGCATCATCTTGGCGTAATCGCCGGCGTGTTATAGGGAGATTCATGAACAAGCCCCTATTGACCCTGGCCCTTGGTGCGACCTGCATGCTGCCGGCGCCCGCCCTGCTCGCGCGGCAGGATCCGGCAAAGGAAACGCCCCCATTGCGGTTGGTCGCCACGACTCCGATGCCGGGCTTCACCGGCGACTTCGACCATTTCGGCGCCGACCTCCGGGGCAACCGACTGTTCCTGGCGGCCGAGGTGGCGAAAACGGTCGAGATCTTCGACCTGAAGACCGGCGCGCGAACCGGAAGCATCGGGGGTTTCGGCCATCCCCTCATGATGCACTATCTGTCCGAGTCCGATCGCCTGCTCGTCACGGACGGTGGTTTCCCCGACGGCACCCCTGGCGCGGTGCAACTGGTGGACTGCAAGGACTACCGGATCATCAACACCGTCAAGCTCCCCCCGGGGGTGGACCATGGGGTGTTCAATCCGGTGGACCAATGTTATTACGTGGAGAGCGGACCCACCGTTCCGGGCGGAAACACCCACCGGCTCAATGTCATCGATCTCAAGACCTTTGCCCTGGCCGGGCAGGTCACGCTTCCCGGCGAATCCCACGAGGGCATGGTCGTCGACCACGCCGGCAAAAAACTCTATGTGAATCTCACCGGCACGGATGAGGTCGGTGTCATCGACCTGCAAACCCGGCAGGTGATTGCCCGTTGGCCCTTGCCAGCGGACGCGCACGTGGCCCACGCCATCGCCCTGGACGAGGCGAACCATCGCCTTTTCAGCGTCAGCCGGAAGCCGGGGGAACTGATCGTGTTCGATACCGACACGGGAAAAGTCGTGGCCGCGCTTCCCTGTGTCGGGGTGAACAGCGACATATCGCGCGATGTTGCCAGAAGCCGGATTTATATCAGCGGAAGCGAGACAGTGTCGGTTTTTTCGCAACGCGATGCGGACCACTACGAGCACCTCGCCGAGGTGCCGTCGGCCTGGCGCGCCAAATCATCGATCTTTGTGCCCGAGCTGAACCGGTTGTATGTGGCCGCCTCCGGCAAGGGCCGGCCGGACGCAAAATTGCAGCTGCTGATTTTCCAGGCCCCGTGACCGGTCGTCGCCCGCGTCCTCGCCCGGCACCCCGCGGGCTGGCGCGCCCCATCGTGCGCCGGACACGCTTCCCGCGCCGGTCTCATCCGGAGGACTGAAAGTCGCGCGCAGGCCGCGGAACGGTTCTCCAACACCGACCCCGTCAGGTCCGTTGCAGGAGGGGCCGCAGGCTGCGGATGTCCTTGATGTTCTCCAGGTCGAGCACGCTCTCGATCAGCCGGGCGCATTTCTCCGCCCCAAGGCGGGGGGCCATCAGGTCGCGGCACTTCGCGACCACCTCTTCCCGGGGCATGGGATTCTCCGCCGTGCCCCGCACCGCGATCATCCGCTCACTGAGCGTGGTTCCGTCGGTCAGGGTCAGGTCGACGATCGCCTGCCTCTCCGGATAGAGACGCTCGAGCTCCTCGTCGGGCACGAGCTGCACCTTGGCCCGCACTTTGAGCACCGCCGGATCCTTCATCCGGGCTTTGTCATGGGCCACGTCGAACGAAACCGTCTTGTCCAGGATCATCACCGCCACGAGGTGCTGCATGCAGATGTCTGGCATGCCCCGGTTGTTGACGGTTTTGGCTTCGCTGGTCGCGACCCGCACCACCACTTTCCGCACTTCGTCCGCCTCAAAGGGGCGCCGCTTCTGCAGATTCTGGATCGCATCGAGCGGCGCCTGGATGGGCGAACCCACGGTCCATTTCTTGATGTTGGTCCGCGTCACCTCGTAGCGCTCGCCGAGTTGCTCGATCAACTTGGAGGGATCCGCCTTCGGCGTCATGGCGATGAAGAAATTGTCCGGACCCGACAGGATGTCCGCCACGCCCGTGGCGCCCAGCTCGAGCATCAGGACGGACTCGATCGCATTATGCGCGGGCCGGCCGCCGTAAACCAGGGACTTGGAGACATGCTCGAGATCGCGCATCCAGGCCGCCGAGCCGGCGGCTTGCTGGGCGGCATAATCAATGAGCCAGCACATCTGCTGCGCGTTGAAGCCCGCCGTGCAACCCGCGGCGGCGGCGGCGCCAAAATTGGCACCGATACTGTGCGTGCTGTGATGCGTCTCCATCTGAAAGTCCAGGCCGCCGAGCGCCATGGTGATCCGGGTTCCGATGTCGTAGCCCAGCGTCACCGCCCGCAGGAGGCGTGTTCCGCTGGTGCCATAATGTTCGCCGGAGGCCAGGGCGGCGGGCACGATGGCACATCCCGGATGGGTGTGTGACGGGGCATGCGAGTCGTCGGTCTCATCGGAGTGGGCGAGCATGCCGTTCACGAGCGCCGCGTCCATGGCCCCGCACAGCAGGTCGGAGCCAACCACCGTCGCCAGCTTGTCCCCCGCGTGAAGACGGGCAAACTTCAGCGCCACCACTGCCGGGGGCAGGTCGGCGCCGGAAACCATGGCGGCCAGGGTGTCGAGGATGTGATGCTTGGCTTTTTCCGCCGCCTCCGGCGAAATCTCGCGGCTGGCGGCCTCGCTCATGTAAGTGCTCAGCCTGGTGATCAGCGTGGCGTCCGCGGCGGCCACCGGGACGGAAGCAGCGGGGGTCGCGTCCGCGGCCCTGGCGGCCGGCAACGGCAGGCCGGCCACGGCGGCCAGGCAGCCCAAGCCCTGCAAAAAACTGCGCCGGGTCAGGTCCGTCGGGTTGATTTCGCTTTGGGGAAACAAATTTTGGGCATTCATAAGCTGGCGGTTGGGTGCGCGGATTTCACCGTAAGCGGTGGTTCCGTCACTATATCGCCTGCCCCGGCGGCGAGCCATCGGTGGTATCACCTAAACGACCGGCGCCCGGCTCAAACCGCTTCCGCAATGGCGCGCCCGACCTCCACCGTCGTCGCCGTTCCACCCAGATCGCGCGTGCGCGGCCCGTGTTGGACCACCTGCTCGATCGCCCGCACAATCGCCGCCGCCGCCTCGGGCTGGCCGAGGTGCTCCAGCATCATCGCTCCGGACCAGATCTGGCCGATTGGATTGGCAATGCCCTTGCCGGCGATATCCGGCGCCGAACCGTGCACGGGCTCGAACATGGAGGGATAGTCGCGTTCGGGATTCAGGTTGGCCGAGGGGGCGATCCCGATGGTGCCGCAGACCGCGGGACCGAGATCGGAAAGGATGTCGCCAAAAAGGTTGGAGCCCACCACCACGTCGAACCAGTCGGGGTGCTGGACGAAGTGCGCCGTGAGGATGTCGATATGATACTGGTCCGTCCGCACGTCCGGGTATTCCTTCGCCATCGCCTTGAAACGCTCGTCCCAGAACGGCATCGTGACCGTGATGCCGTTCGACTTGGTCGCCGAGGTCAGGTGTTTCTTGGGCCGACGCCGGGCCAGTTCAAACGCATACCGCAGGATCCGGTCAACTCCGCGGCGCGTGAAAACGACCTGCTGGAACGCCATTTCCTCATCCGTGCCTTCATAGAGGCGCCCGCCGACCGTGGTGTATTCACCTTCATTGTTTTCCCGCACGACGTAGAAATCGATGTCGCCGGGATGGCGGTCCCGCAAAGGCGAAACCACGCTGGGCATCAGGCGCACCGGCCGCAGATTGGTGTATTGGCGGAATCCGCGGCGGATCGGAATCAGCAGGCCCCACAGGGAGACGTGATCGGGCACGCCGGGAAACCCCACGGCGCCGAGATAGATCGCGTCGTGGTGCCTGATCTGGTCGAGGCCGTTTTCGGGCATCATGCGCCCTGTCTCCTGGTAATACTGGCAGCTCCAGGGGAATTGGTCCCACGCCAGGCGGAAGCCGAACTTCCTGGCGGCCGCATCCAATACGGCGATGCCGGCGGGGACCACCTCATTGCCGATGCCATCACCGGGAATGGTGGCGATGCGGTATCCCTTCATCGCTTGCGGTCCGCTGGCAAGCGGTGAAACCTTTGTCATTGGCTAAGTATGACCGGCGCCCGCGCTTTCCGCCATAAGTGGAACCACCTGAATTGCAGCCGGGGGCGGGGCCGCTCACGAAAGGACATGCGCCAATTCCGTCCGGCCGGTAACACACAGCTTCTTATAGATCATGTTGAGCTGAAACTCGACCGTTCGCGCCGATTTGCCCAGCCGGCGGGCCACCTCGTTGTTGGCGCACCCCTCCGCGACCAACAGCGCCACCCGGCGCTCGCTCGGGGTGAGGAACTGCAGCCGGTGGATGGCTTCGGTGCTCAGTTCGGTGTTGGCCCCGTCGAGATTCATTTCCCCCGACAAAGTCACCCAGAACCCTGGCCGCACCAGCGAGCCCTTGAAAGGCTGGCTGACATCGACTTTTGCCACCAACCGGGGAATCACGGCGTGGTCGACCCGCGCGCTTTCGAGGCCGACCGTCACCCCCCGGGCCGCGCCCTGGTCCCACACGCCGGCCAGCCGGGTGCAGGCCGCGATGATTTCGGGCGGAATGCGGAAACAGCGGCGCGTGTTCATCGTGCGGGCTTCCTTGAATCCGTAGTTCCACACCGCACATAGGTCGTAGGCTTCCGGCGTCGCAAAGCCGAGCTTGCACTCCGCATCCAGGAACATCACCGGGATCGGCAGGCCCGACAGGAACCGCTCCATCCCTTCGCTGCGGCTGCGTTCGCGCTCGAGCATCCGCAGGCGCCGCAGGCCCGCGTCGATCACCGGATGCAGGTTCGCCAGGAATTCCTTCTCCTCGTCGATGAAGTCACCCTGCTCCTTGCTCCGCCGGATGCTCAGCACCGCATCGGGGCGCGCCCCGTCCCAAAAGGCCAGGTGGACGAATTGGTTCCAGCCCCAGAACTGTTCCTCGCGCTCGAGGCGCCGCTGGCCGGCGGCCGGATCCTCCTGCACGATTTCCGAGTAGGTATACAGCTTCACCCGGGGATGCGCCGCCAGAAACGGGCGCGATATGCTGAGGCTTGTCACCGGCTGGTTGCCGCCCTCGGTCTCCGCCTCCACGTGATGCCGTCCCTCCAGCGGCTGGAAATCAACAATGCCGAGCATCAGGCTGCAGGAGTGATGCGGCATCACGCTGTGAAGCAAACGCAGGTTGGCCCGCCAAAAACTGTCGAGGTCGAGGGCGGTCTGCAGATCAAAAATTGGGCGTTCAGCCTTGCGTTTTGATAGCATGGTGGGGGTATCGCCTTGGGGTAACCGGCTGAAAGGCGAGCGGCGTTTTATTTTTGGCCGGCGGCGAACGCAAGCCTAAGCACGCGCCGCTGGAAGCAGACGGCGGAAATATCCTCCTCCTGCTGCCGTCCATTTACATTGCCAGCTTTTCCCCTTCGGCGAAGACTGCGGCAACCCCGGTGTCCTCCAACGGCCGGTGCTTTAGGTGATTCCACCGATGTCATTCCGCCCAAGAAAGCTTATCCTACCCGCTTGACGTGTGGGTCACCTCCGGTGCCCCTCGTATTCTGTTTCTCCCTACCCATCATGCACAGACGCAATTTCATCAAGTCGGCCATCGGCGCAGGGGCGGCCTACAGTGTCCTGGGCCCGGCTTCAGCGGTCGCCGCGGAGCCGGCGTCCTTGCCGGCCGCGGGCGGTGAGCTTCCCTTCCAGGTCCGCTCCGACATCACCCCCTATGTCGCCAGGTTCATCGCCGAGGCGCAATACGCCGACCTGCCCGCCGAGGTGATCGAGCTGGGCAAGAAATCGCTGCTCGATGCCTTCGGCCTGGCGCTGGTCGGAGGCAAATCGAGGGGCGGCCACCTCTTGCGCACCTACTTCGACTCGCTGGGCTGCGCCCCCGGGGGCGTCCGGATCCTCGGGACCACGGCGCGGTTGCCGCTCCGCTTCGCCGCCTTTGCCAACGGCGTCTCCATTCACATGGAGGACTTCGACGACACCCAGCTCGCGGTGGCCAAGGACCGCGTGTATGGACAACTGATGCATCCGACCGCGCCCGTGTTTCCCGCCGCGCTCGGGACCGCCGACACCATGCACGTCAGCGGCAAGGAATTCATGCTCGGCTACCATGTCGGGATCGAAGTCGCCTGCAAGCTTGCGGAGGCGTGCTCGCCCCGGGCCTACAAAAACGGCTTTCATTCGACCGGCACCTTCGGGGTGTTCGGCAGCATGGCGGCCTGCGCCAAGCTGCGCGGCTACAACGCCGGGCTCATCTGCCAGGCCATGCCGATCGCCGCCAGCCAGGCCTCGGGCCTGTCGCAAAATTTCGGCACCCTGACGAAACCGTTCCACGCGGGCCACGCCGCCGAGGCGGGCGTGATCGCCAGTGATCTCGCGGCCCTGGGCTGGGACGGCGCCGAAAACATCCTGGAGGCCCAGAACGGATTTTTTCATGCCTACGGCGGCAGTTACGATGCGGATTCGCTGCTGAACAAGCTCGGACGTCCCTGGACCTTCGCGTCTCCCGGGGTCTCCATCAAGCCCTACCCCTCCGGCTCGCTCACCCATCCGGGCATGACGGAAATGGCGCGCCTGATCAGAACCGAGGGGATCAAGGCGGCGGATGTCGTCCAGGTCGAGGTGGGCACGAATTCCCAGATGCCGAAATCCCTGCACAATCACACGCCCAAGAAGGGATTGGAGGCCAAGTTCAGCATGGAATACTGCATGGCGGTGCTGCTGGTCGCGGGCAAGGCCGGCTTGGGCGAGTTCACCGACGCCGTCGTCAGCCGGCCGGAGATGCAGGAGATGATCGGACGTGTCCGGTTCTACGTCGATCCGGAGGCGGAGGCGGCCGGCTATTCCAAGATGACCACCATCCTGAAAATCCATCTCAAGGACGGTCGCACGATATCGGGCAAGGCGGACTTTGCAAAGGGCAGCCCGGCCAATCCCATGAGTTACGACGAGGTCGCCGAGAAATTCCAGGGTTGCGCCGCCTATGCGGGCTGGCCGGAGGCGAAAGCCCGCCAGATCATCGAAGGCGTCAAGCATCTGGAGGATTTGCCGGATGTCGGTGCCCTCACCGCCCTCTGCACCGGGTAACCCCATCAGCGTGTCAACGCCCCGCCCGCGGTTCGATCTGCCATGACCGCAACCGGCCGCCCCGTCCTTTCCCGTTCGCGGCAGCACACACCAACCGATGGCGCGATCCCGGCTGATCAGGCCGGCTGCGCCTTGCCGGACCAAACTTCCTGATGAAATACCTGCGTCACCTTTACATCCAAGTCCTCATCGCCGTCGTGCTTGGCGGAGTGTGCGGCCAGTTCTGGCCGGGCTTCGGCGCCGGGCTCAAGCCGGTCGCCGACGCCTTCGTCCGGCTGGTGACGATGCTGATCAGTCCGATCATCTTTTGCACCATCGTCGTCGGGATCGGCAGCATGTCCGACTTGAAAAAAGTCGGTCGCGTCGGGCTGAAGGCCCTCGTTTATTTTGAAGTCGTCACCACGCTCGCGCTGTTGATCGGGCTGGCGGTGGTCAACTGGGTGCAGCCCGGCGCGGGCATCCATGCCAACGCGGCCGCGCTGGACGCGGGCGCCGTCAGCACCTACCTCAACCCGGCCAAGAAAATCGGTCTGGTCGACTACCTGCTGAACATCATCCCCGGCACGCTGCCCGGCGCCCTGACCTCGGGCGAAATCCTCCAGGTGCTGCTCGTGGCCATCCTGTGCGGCGCCGCCCTGGTGCAGATGGGAACCAAGGGCCGGCGGGTGACCGAGCTGCTGGAAGACACCTTCAAGATGCTGATGCGCGTGGTCGGTTTCATCGTGAAACTGGCGCCCCTGGCCGCGTTCGCCGCGGTCGCGTTCACTGTCGGGAAATTCGGCCTGCACAGCCTGGCCGGCCTCGCCTCGCTGATGGCCTGCGTGTATCTCACCATGGCGGTGTTCATCATCGTGGTGCTCGGGGCCATTCTGCGCCTGAGCGGCCTGGGCTTGTGGCGCTTCCTGCGCTACCTCCGGGAGGAACTGTTCCTCGTCATCGGGACCTCCTCCTCGGAAACCGCCCTGCCCGGATTGATCGCCAAGATGGAAAACCTGGGTTGCTCGAAACCGGTCGTGGGTCTGGTGGTGCCCGCGGGCTATTCTTTCAACCTCGACGGCACCTCCATCTATCTCACGATGGCCGCGGTCTTCATTGCCCAGGCCACCGACACCCCGCTGAGCCTGGGCCAGCAGCTGGGGATGCTGATGGTGTTGCTGCTGACCTCCAAGGGGGCGGCGGCCGTCACGGGGGGTGGCTTCATCACCCTGTCGGCCACCCTTGCCTCGACCCAGATCGTCCCGGTCGCGGGGCTCACGTTGATTCTGGGCATCGACCGCTTCATGTCGCAGGCCCGCGCGCTCACCAATCTGATCGGCAATGCCGTCGCCGTGGTGACCATCGCTACCTGGGAAAAGGAATTCGACCAGAAACGCGCCCAGAAAGTCCTCGCCGGCGAACCGCTTGAGATCGGATCGGGCGACCTCATCTAGCGCCGAGCCGTGGGCGGTCACTGACCTGCTCGCTAAACTGAAGCTGGTGTGACGCAGTCAGGCGAAGAGTCGGTCATTGGGATTGGCCGAAATTCTGCCGCGCAAGGACGCCTCGTCGTGGCCTTGGACCCTTCCCGGCGCGGGTTTTGGCTGGTCGGATGGGAGTAAGGCTCTTGGTGGAAATTGATTTTTCGGCTTCCGCATCTTGCCGATGTCAGCCCTGTTTGTAATTTCGCCCCGCGACGTTCGAGTCTCTTCTCCCGCACCATTTACGAAAATCCGCCGGTTCATCCGCGATGGGTCCGATACTCCAGAGCTTGCTCCGGGGATCTTTACCCGGCGGCTTTTTTGCTTGCCGGCAGGGAGTTACACCGGCGACGGCCGGCAAGTTTAGGCTTTCGCGAAGGGGGTTTGGCGCTTTGGCTGGGCCCGCCCCATGAATAAAACCCTGCGAGTCACCGGCCTCGGCCTCCTGGCGGCGCTCGTTGCCGTGCAGTTCGTTCCGACGCCGCGCAACACCGGCCCGACGGAAGGGCCGGCGTCGCTGGCTGCCCGGGAGAAGGTGTCCGGCCAGGTGAAGGCCATGCTGCAGCGCGCCTGTTATGACTGCCACTCGGATAATACCAAATACCCATGGTACGCCGCGGTGCAGCCGGTGGCGTGGTGGATGAACCAGCACGTCACCGACGGAAAGGCCGAGCTGAATTTCTCGGATTTTGCCCGCTACGACACGAAACGCACGGTCCGCAAGCTGCAGGCCGTGGCCGACGAGGTGCGCGATCATGGCATGCCGCTCGCCTCCTACCGGCTCATGCACCCGGAGGCGAGGCTCACCGACGCCGAGATCGCACTCCTCGCCAAGTGGGCCGAGGACCTGGCCGATGACATCCAGTCCCGTTAAGGCGCAACCCGCTATCGACTTTCGTAACCCGAACCTTCACCTATCCGTCTGCTAATCTCACTCATGAAATCACTGCCACGTCTGCTTGTCGTCCTCTCTGTCATCTTCGCCGGCTCGGTCGCGTTTGCGGCCGACGCGGCCCCGGCGGCCCCCGCCAAGGAGAAGAAGGAGGATACCGAGCTGACTAAGAAGATGGACAAGATGAACGCGGCCTACCGCAAGCTCAAGAAGCAGGCCGCCGACGCGACGAAGAACGCCGAGTCGCTCCAGCTGGTCGCGACCATGCGGGAATACGCCACGGCGGGCTCCAAGCTCGAGCCGCTCAAGCTCACGGAGATTCCCGAGGCGGATCGCGCCAAGATGCTCGAGGGCTTCAAGGCCAAGATGAAGGATTTCCTGGCGGGCATCGACAAGCTCGAGGCCGCCCTCAAGGCCGGCCAGAACGACGAGGCCGTGAAGCTCGTGCAGGCGCTCGGCGCCATGCAGAAAGAGGGGCACAAGGAGTATAAGTCCAAGTCGATCGACTGAGCCGTCACCTCAGCTTCCGTTCCATCGTCAAACCGCCGCTCCTCCGGCGGTTTTTTTGCGCCGTCCGCCGGGCCTCAACCCATGAATCCGAGGTTCGGGTTGGCGAACCGGCCGAGGTTGGGCAGCACGAGCGGCAGGTCGGTGTCCTTGACGCCGAACCAGGTCGCGAGCGTGGCGTTGTATTCGTCGACGCTGGTGCTCGGGATCCAGCGGCCGCGGCCGGTGTCGTCCGGGCCCTTGAGCGAGAAGTCCGGCATGCGCCCGTAGATGTCGCCGCCCTTGACCGCGCCGCCCATGATGAGGTGGTGCGAGCCCCAGCCATGGTCGGAGCCGTCGCCGTTCGTCGTCCAGGTGCGGCCGAAGTCGGAGGCGGTGAACGTCGTGATGCGGTCGCCGAGACCGAGCTCGTCGGTGGCGCGGGCGAAGGCCGCGAGGCTCTGGCTGACGTCGGCGAGGAGCTTGGCGTGGGCGCCGGTCGCGGTGGCGCCGGCGACGACCTGGTGGTCGTGCAGGTCCCAGCCGCCGATGCGGGCGAAGAAGACCTGGCGGCGCAGGCCGAGGCTCGGGGCGCTGGCGGCGAGCCGGGCGATCATGCGGAGCTGCTGGCCGAGGCCGGACTTGGGAAACTCGGTCTTGAAGGGCGCTTCCTTGCCGAGCACGGACGCCAGCAGCGCGCTGTCGGCCACGGCGTCGTTGGTGAGGCCGGCGAAGGCGGTTTCGAACAGGTTGCGGTCCTCCGTCTGCAGCAGCTCGCGCCGGCCTTCCGCGCGCAGCGCGCCGAGCGGACCGCCGGTGGCGTTGGGTTGCACGGCGCCGTTCGGGCTCACGGCGAATTGGGCGACGGTCCGGCCGACCTGGAACGAGTTCTGGCCGGCCAGGCTGATGGACATCGAGATCGCGTGGTTGTCGTTGAAGGCGTTGGTGAGGTCGGCGAGGCGTCCGCCCCAGCCGGTGGTGAACAGCTTGCTGTCGGGGATGCTGCTCTGCCACTGCACCTGCTGGTCGTTGTGGGAGAACAGCGCGTTGGGCAGCGGCACCGACCTGGCCTCGAACTGGGCCTTGGTGGTCGGCACGACGAGGGTGCCGACGTTGGCCAGCAGGGCGAGGCGGCCCTGTGCGAAAAGGTCGCGCAGCTCGGGCGTGGCGGGGTGCAGGGCGAAGTCGCGGCCGTCGGACCGGCGCGGCTTGAGCCGCAGCAGGCCGTCCGGCGGCAGCGCGAGCCCGCCGCGGCCCTGCGCGTAGGCGGCGTAGCCGGCCGCGTCGCACGGGATGAGGAGGTTGTTTGCGTCGTTGCCGCCGGCGAGGAACAGGCAGACAAGGGCCTTGTAGTCGGACGGGCTGCCGGGCGGCAGGACGGGGCCGGTCTCGACGGTGGCGCCGATGAGGCGGAGCTGGGCGAGGGTGGACAGCAGGCCGGTGGCGCCGACCGCGGCGCAGCAGGCGCCGAGGAAACGGCGCCGGGTCATGGCATGGTCGGCGGGTGAGTTCATGGCGGGCTCAATGTTGGATGGCGGCGTCGGGGGAAGAGACGATCAGGTCCAGCGCGCTGCGCGCGAGGTCGAGGTCGCTGGTCGTGGGCGGCAGCTGGGTGAGCTTGTCGAGCACGATGGCCCGGGCCTTGGGTGAAAGGGAAGCCGCGCAGAAGACGAGGTCGAGATAGTCGACGAGAGCCTCCGGGGTCTTGGCGAGGGCGGCCAGCGGGTCGAGTTTCAGCACGAGGGCGCCCGGGCCGTTGGCGGCGGTGGCGTAGACAAAGTTGCGGAGCTGGTTGGGGATGGTGATGCCGGTCGAGGCCGTGAGGATCTGGTATTCCGGCGCGTGCAGGCCGGCGGCGGCGAGCGGACCCGGCAGCACGTAGTCCGGCTCGAAGAAGTTGAAGACCGTGGGTGAGCGCAGCGGGGCCTGGCCGAACGGGCCCTCGGGATTCGGATAATAATAGCGACCGTTGGCGGCCGAGGCTTGGAAAGCGCGCAGCAGTGCCGTGGCCTGGAGCAGGGGCTCCTTCATCTTGCCATAGCCGAGGTTGCCGGTGACGTCCGGCGAACGGGCCTCGTAATCGAGGAGGATGGCCCGGATGACGGCGCCGAGGTCGCCGCGTTCGCCGTGGCCGTTCTTCGCAAACACCTGGGACACCCGGTAGATGTAGCCCGGGCTCGGGTTGCTCGTGACGAGGCGCTGGATCAGCTGGCGGCAGATGAACGGCGCGGTGTTGGGGTGGTTGAACAGCGTGTCGAGCATCTGCCTCAGGTCGGCGGCCGGGCCCTGCTTCGCGTGCAGCTTCACGCCGCCGACGATGACCTTCTCGCCGTCGTCATGCTGCTCCGGATAGGTCATCATGGGGGCGGCGAAATTGGCGCGGGCGCCGCCGAAGTTCGGCCGCGGCTCGGGCGAATAAAAGCCCAGGCCGGTGAACACGCGCGCCGTCTCCTCGATGGTGTGCTGGTCGTAGGTTGGGATCGGCAGGCCGTCGGGCCCGAGCCGGTAGGTGCCGTCGGGCTGGAGTTCGTTCAGCCCGATGGTGAAAAGCTGCATGACCTCGCGGGCGTAGTTCTCGTCGGCACTGGTGCCGCGCTTGGGATCGGCCTTGGCGCTCTTGAGGTGGCTCAGATAGGCGCCCATCGCGGGGCTGAAGGTGACGTCCTCGAGCAGCTGGCGGAAGTTGCCGAAGGCGTCGCGGGCGAGCAGGTCGTAGAACACGGCGGCGCCCTCGGCGTTGTTGGCCACGGTGTCGTTTACGTCGGAGATGACGAAGATCTCGCTCAGGGCGAACGCCACGCGCTGGCGGAGCTGGTCGGGTCCGGTGAGGGCGATCCGCAGCCAGGCCTCCTGGCGGTTGTTGTGGCCGATGCGCGGACGGGGCGAGTCGGGCGGGAAGGCGCGAAAGTCGGCGCGCATCTCCTCGAGGTGGGAGCTGGCCGGAATGGCCAGCTGCTCGTTGATCCAGCCCTCGAAGGTCTGCGGCTTGGGCGGCGCCTCGTTCGGCCGCGGGGTGGGGTGGACGAATTCCGCGATCTCGGTCCGGGTCGGGCCGAACGTGGCCTGGGTCAGGAAGCGCGCCGCGTCGCGCTCGGTCAACGGGCCGCCCGGCAGCTTCGGCGGGGCGGGCGGGGGCTGGAATTTCTCCGAACCGGCGGCGCGGATGAAATAGCCGCGGAGCTCCCCGGTGGGATGGTTCTTGCTGTCGAGACCCACATAGATGCGGCCGCTTTCCAGGGCGGCTTGCAGCGTGGCGGTGGTGAACTGTCCCGTCGGCTGCAGGGCCCATTCGAAGGTCGCCCGGGCCTCCCGGCTGAAGTTAAGCAGGTAGGCTCCCTCCGCCCCGGGCGCGGCCAGCTTGAGGTGGGAGCTCACGAGCGGTGAGGTGAGGTTCGCATGCATCACGACGATCCGGGCGCGCGAACGGTCCGGCGCGAGCAGCAGGGTGGCCGTGCCGTAGGCCGTGGATTCGGATGCTTCCGCGGTCGGGCGGATCTGCGCGATGAACAGCTGCGGTGGGACGTCGTTGATGGTCACCACGGCCTCGGCCACGTTGCCGACCTGGTAGGCCGGGGACGGCTTGAGGTGCAGCACCACCGTGCGTGCGGGCTGCCTGTCGAAATCGCCGATGGCCTCCACCTTGACCACGGCCGTCTTTTCCTGGGCAGGCAGGGTGATCGTGCGCGGGAGTTCGTGATAGTCGGTGCCCGGTTTGGCCGAGCCACCGAGGGAGAACTCGACCGTCAGGGCTGCCGACAGGTCGCCGTCGCGGGTCACGATCACCTCGCCCGGCTTGACGGCGGTCTCGTCGGTCACGGGGACCGAAGCACTGAGGGTGACGACCGGTTTGGCGGCGTCGGCCCGGGCCAGGCCGGCCAGAAGAATGCTCCCGAGGGCAACGGCGGCGATGGCCGGCTGAGTTCGCATGCGAGAAACCAAGTATCGGATTGAGACGCGACTTTGCAACCGGAGTTACCGCGGGCGCAGCCCCGGCGGGCGGTGGGTATTTCCCTCCGCTTGGTAATCCGGGAAAAACGAGAGTTCCCCGTTTCCGGGGACGGGTCGCCCCGGGTGCACGGGTTCCCGCCCTCGCCGCGGGCCCCAAATGCCGGGATCGGGCCGGCCAGAAACCGCTGGTTTCGGGCGGCTTTTCTAGTATCAACATGGCCGTGCAAGCCTCCGCCTTCTTCGCCCTGCCTCCGTCGCTGGCCCGGTTCGCCAAGTTTTTTCCGGCCGCGGCGACGCCGTGGGACTGGCTGAAGCAGGTCGGCGCGGCGCTGGAGGGCCTCGAGGCGAACCCCGCCGGTCCGAAGATTCCGCCCGGGGTCCATATTGAAGGCAAAGTCTGGCTGCACGCCTCGGTCAAGCTTCCGCCTTACGCGGTCATCCAGGGGCCGGCCTACATCGGCGCGAACACCCAGATCCGCCCCGGCGCGTTCATCCGCGGCCACGTCATCGCCGGCGAAAACTGCGTCCTCGGCAACTCCTGCGAGTTCAAGAACTGCCTGCTGCTCGACGGCGTGCAGGCCGCGCATTTCAACTACGTGGGCGACTCCCTGCTCGGCAACGGCGCGCACCTCGGCGCCGGCGTCATCTGTTCCAACCTCCGGCTCGACCAGGGTGAGGTGATGGTGCGCCTGCCCAACGGCACGGTCGGCACGGGCCTGAAGAAATTCGGTGCCGTGATCGGCGACCGGGCCGAGGTCGGCTGCAACGCCGTGCTCAACCCCGGTTCGCTCATCGGTCCGCGTGCGATGATCATGCCCTGCACCGCCTTCGGCGGCTATGTCGCGGCCAACACCGTGGCCCGCATCCGGCACGTCATCACGACGTTGCCGCGCCGGGACTGAGCAAAATCATTCTCGTAATCGTTCTCCTTCTCGTTCTCTCCTTTCTTTGCTCCCGAGAGAACGAGAAAGATTACGAGAACGAGAAAGAACCTATTTTCCATGCCCCGCATCCTCACCGGCATCACGCCCTCCGGCACCCTGCACATCGGCAATTATTTCGGCGCCATGCGCCCGGCCATCGAGCTGCAGGCCGGCGGCGACGCCTATTATTTCATCGCCGACTACCACTCGATGACGGCGCTTGATAACGCCAAATTACGCCGCGCTTACACACGAGAGATCGCGCTCGATTGGCTCGCCTGCGGCCTTGATCCTGCCAAGGCCGTCTTCTGGCGACAGAGTGACGTCCCTGAGGTTTGCGAACTCACCTGGCTGATCGGCTCACTTACGCCCATGGGCCTGCTTGAGCGCGCCCACAGTTACAAGGACAAGGTCGCCAAGGGCATCTCGCCCAACTTCGGCCTGTTTGCCTACCCGGTGCTCATGGCTGCCGACATCCTGCTCTTCGACACCAACGTCGTGCCCGTCGGTCGGGACCAGAAGCAGCATTTGGAAATGACGCGCGATATCGCTTTTAAATTCAATGGAATCTACGGGGAAACCTTCGTCGTGCCCGAGGAGCGCATCAGCGAGACCATGGCCGTCATCCCCGGTCTTGACGGCCAGAAGATGTCCAAGAGCTACGGCAACACGATCGAGATCTTCGGCGACGAGAAGGCACTGCGGAAAAAGATCATGGGCATCGTCATGGACTCGCGCACGCCCGCCGAGCCCAAGCCCGACGCCGACAGGAACCTCGCCGTCCAGCTCCTGAAGCTGTTCGCGCCGAAGGACGTTGCCGCCGACTTCGAGCACCGGCTGCGCGCCGGCGGCCTCGGCTACGGCGACCTCAAGAAGACGCTGTTCGAGCACTACTGGAATTTCTTCGCCCCGTATCGCGCCAAGCGCGCCGAGCTCGCGACCAATCCCGATTACGTGGACCAGGTCCTGCGCGATGGCGCCCAGCGCGCCCGCGCCGTGGCCGAAAAGACGATGGCCCGCGCCCGCCAGGCCTGCGGCCTGCGCTGAGCTCTGTTGGAGGACCCGCGTCCCTGCGGGCCGTGTTCGCGAATGGAATCCCGACGACCCGCAGGGACGCGTGCCCTTCAGTGTGTCATCCTGAGCGAAGAGAAGCAGCGGTGTCAGCCGACAAGGGTAAAGTGTGGGTCTTTGAGCATGCGGTTGAGCACGACAATCATTTTGCGCATGACGGCGAGCAGGCAGACGTTGGCGGGTTTGCCGGCGGCCTGGAGTCGCTGATAGAACAGCGACAGGACCGGGTTGTGCTGGGAGGCACTGACTGCGGCCATGTACAGGACGTTGCGGACCTCCACGCGGCCACCGCGGGCATGGCGCGGCCGGGAGGTTTCGCCGCTGTCGTGGGCATGCGGGGCCACTCCGACCAAGGCGGCGATGCGCTTGTCGTCCTCTTCGCCCAGTTCCGGCAGGTACGCCAACAGCGTCGTCGCCAGCACCGGACCGACCCCTTGCAACTGCTGCATCCGCTCTGCCTTGGCCCGCAGGGCGGGATGCGCCCGCACCTGCTGCGCCACCAACTCGTCGGCCTTGGCCAGGGCGGCGGCTTGTTGCTCGCGTTGCGCCTGCAGCAAGGCCTGCAAGGTCGGGCCTGCTGTTTCCAGCCGGTTGGCCGTTTGCGTGCCTTGATCTACCAGCTGCCGGCGATAATCCAGCAGCTCGCGCAACGCGGTTACCTCGGGCAGCGGCGGCTTCTCCACGCGGGGATGCATCGCGCAAGCGTAGCGATAGATCAGCCCCACATCAATCTTGTCGGTTTTGGCCAGCGTGCCCTCCGCCCGGGCGAAGTTACGCACCCGCCCGGGCTGCAAGCGGCAGACCGGTACGCTCGCTTGGTGCAGCTGCTCCAGCAACCGGCGTTCATACCCGCCCGTCGCTTCGCATACCACGCGCACTCCCGGCAGCGGCTGGACGAGGGTGATCAGCGTGGCAATGCCCGCTGCCGTGTTCGGGACCTGCCGGCACTTCTGGCCGGCAATGGTGTAGTCCAGGCGCGCCTTGGAGATATCCAAGCTGACGTACCGCACAGGTTCGGTCGACTCTACCTTGTAATACGAGTTCATGACTCTTTCAGCGGTTCGAGGTTTGACCAGGCACAAGACCGCGACCCGGCTTCACTACGGGCTCGAGGGCCCAAGGATCCAGCGATCTGTCGGTCTTGCCGTCCACCGTGCGGCCTGCACGGCGAACGCCCTGGTGGGCGGCCTCCAGTCAATCCACCCGGACTGACTTGGCAACCCAGCCCAAGCCGGCCTCCTCCGACGAGCCATCGGGCCCATTCTCGGAGCCCGGCTCGGGCCAAACCCTTTTCAACTTTCATCGCCCAAGACATACAAGGATCCAGTCCCTCGTGCATCGACAATATCTGGATTCTTCGTTTCGCTCCGAATGACAATACGTCATGAGCGAACCACACTCAGACATCGGCCGGAAACGGCAGCGCACCATCTATGTCGCTGGCGTGGGTGGACAACGTCCCGCGGTGCCGGTCGGCCAAGCCGAACTGGAAAAGGCCGCCCAAGCGGCGATGACAGCCGAGGCTTGGGCCTACGTGGCGGGCGGAGCCGGGCGCGAATCAACCATGGACGCCAACCGCGCGGCGTTCGAACGCTGGCGGATCGTGCCGCGGGTGCTGCGCGACGTCGAGAAACGCGACCTGTCGGTCGAGCTGTTCGACCGTCGCCTGCCGTCGCCGCTGCTGCTGTGTCCGGTCGGCGTGCTCGGCCTGGTGCATCGTGACGCCGATCTCGCGGTCGCGAAAGCCGCGGCGGCGCTGCACGTGCCCTATATCTTTTCCAACCAGGCCTCGGTGCCGATGGAAACCTGTGCCGCCGCGATGAGCGACAGTCCGCGCTGGTTTCAGCTCTACTGGAGCCGGTCGAACGAGCTCGTGGCCTCGTTCGTGCAGCGGGCCGAGGCCTGCGGTTGCTCGGCCATCGTGCTGACGCTCGACACGACGATGCTCGGCTGGCGGCCGCGTGACCTCGACCTCGGTTCGCTGCCGTTCATGACGGGGCAGGGCATCGCGCAATACACGAGCGATCCGGTGTTCCGGGCCGAATTAGGTAGGGCGAATCCTCCGGATGAGCCGCGTTCGAGTGACGGCTCGTCAGGGACGACTCGCCCTACCTTGAACTGGCAGACCATCGCCACGGCGCTGGAGCAGAAGGCGAATTTTCCCGGCGGGTTGCTCAAGAACCTCACCTCCGGCGATCCCCGCGGGGCGGTGCAGCGCTTCATGACGACCTACTCGCGTCCGTCGCTGCAGTGGGAGGACCTGAAGTTCCTGCGTCAGCACACCAAGCTGCCCATCCTGCTCAAAGGGGTGTTGCACCCCGACGACGCGAAGAAAGCGGTTGCGCTCGGCATTGACGGGCTGGTGGTGTCGAACCACGGCGGCCGGCAGATCGACGGGGAGATCGCCTCGCTCGACGCGTTGCCCGCGGTCGCGGAGGCCGTTAATGGCAAGATCCCGGTTTTGCTCGACAGCGGCGTGCGTGGCGGGGCGGATGTGTTCAAGGCCCTCGCGCTCGGCGCGACGGCGGTCTGCCTCGGTCGGCCGTATGTCTATGGTCTCGCGGTCGCCGGTCAGCCGGGCGTCGAGGAAGTCATCGGCAACGTGCTTGCCGAGTTCGATCTGACGCTCGGGCTCGCGGGTTGCAGCAGCGTGAAGGAAGTCACGCAGGCTGCATTGGCTCGACTGTAAGGTCGCCGCTGTTCGGCGGACCGCCTCGCGCATTGAACGGTCCGGCGGCAAGCGCCGACCCGACATGGTTCCGGATCCTCAGATCACCGCGTAGTGCGGCTCGGGCAGGGCCGCGATGCGGTCCATGATGCGCTGCGCGGCGGTCTCGTAGCGGGCCTTGCCGGCCGCGGGATCGTCGTAGTCGCGGGCGGGAATCGGTTCACCGAAGACGATCGTGATGGGCGTGCCGAAGCGCGGGACCTTGGCGCCCTTGCCGTAGGCTGCGAACGAGCCGTAGACGCGGCAGGGCACCACCGGCACGCCCGTCTTGCACGCCATAAGGCCGACGCCGGCCTTGGCCTTTTGCAGGTGGCCGTCAGGCGAGCGCGTGCCCTCGGGGAACAGCACGACGGCCCGGTCTTCCTTCAGCGCCTGCAGCACCTTCTTGATGGCGCCGATGTCGCCGCTGTCGCGTTCGACGGAGATGGTTTCCACCCGGTCCAGCCACCAGGCGAGAAGCCGGTTGTCCCACAGGCTCTTGCGCGCGAAGAAACGCATCTGCTTCGCGATCTGGCTGCCGACCATCGGCGGATCGAGATGGCTGGCGTGATTGGAGGCGATCAGGAAGGGCCCCTCGGCGGGGAAGTTTTCCGTGCCGACCACCTCGCCGCGAAACCACATGCTGTGCACCAGGCTGGCCAGGTAATGGAAGAAGCCGTAGAACGGCCGCATCTTCAGGTGGTCGGGCGTGCGGGGCATGGGGTCAGAGGACAGATGTCAGAGGACAGACAAACAAGGTCTGTCATTCCGAATGAAGTGAAGAATCCAGAGTGATCTGCGCTGACGGACATCCCGTTGGATCCTTCGCTGCACTCAGGATGACAAACCCTGCATCGGGTGAATGGAGCACTCATTTCAGCTTTGGTGCGATGAGCGCGGCCATCTTTTCGACGACCTGATCGAGCGAAATGAACGTCGAGTCGATGTCGATGGCGCCGGCGGGGCAGGTGAGGGGCGAGGCCTTGCGCGAGGAGTCGAGCCGGTCGCGCTCGGCGATGGAGTCCTGGCCGCCCTCCTTCGCGCGGCGCTTGGCGCGCTCGGCGGGGTCGGCGTGCAGGAAGAAGCGGAAGTCGGCCGCGGGGAAAATCACCGAGCCGATGTCGCGGCCCTCCATCACGAGGCCGCGGAAGCCGTGTTGCTTCGCCACGTCCACCTGGCCGCGCTGGTAACCCAGCAGCGTGTGCCGCACCTCGGGGATGGCGGCGTAGTGCGAGACGTGGTCGTTGACGTTCTGCCCGCGGATCTCGCTGCTGGCGGGTTCGCCACCGATGAGCATCTGGGCCGAGCGGCCGTTGAGCCGGGTGGTGAACTTCAGGTCGGCGAGCGCCGCCTTGAGGTTCGGCAGGTCGGTGTGCGACACGCCGCGGCGCAGCAGCTCGTAGGTGATGTGCCGGTAGAAGGAGCCGGTGTCCACGTGCAGCAGGTTGAACCGGTCGGCGAGGATCTTGGACGATGACGACTTGCCGGAGGCGGCGCCGCCGTCGATCGCGATGATGATGAAAGGCGGGATCGCCATGAAATCAGCGGGCACGCAATTCACAGTCCCCGTGCCCGGTGAGACGGCGCGAACTCCTGACACACCCCGCCCTGGCGGGCACCCCTCTCAAGAGGGGATGCAAGACAACGCGGCCGGAGATCCCCTCTTGAGAGGGGTGGCGCGAAGCGACGGGGTGTGTTGGGTTGAAAATCACGGCTCAATGAGACGCAGTGCGGAGGCCCGCCAGCAAGTCAAAGAATGCCGGGAAGGTCTTCGCGCAGCAGCCGGGATCCTTGATCGTCAGCCAGGGTTGGCCGCTTTTGAGCAGGTCGTGGCAGCCGAGGATGCCGAAGCTCATCGCGAAGCGGTGATCGTGGTAGGTCTCGATTTCGATGCCGGGCATGAGCGGGCGCGGGTGGATTTCCAGGGCGTCCTCCGACTCGATCACGTGCTGGCCGAGCTTTTTCAGCTCTCGGGCCATGCCGGCGACGCGGTCGGTCTCCTGTTTGCGGGTGTGCGCGATGCCGGAGATCTTCGTCGGGCCGTCAAGCAGCGGGGCGATCGCGGCGAGGGTGAGGAAAGTGTCGGAAAACTCGCGGAAGTTCTGTGTGACGGCGCGGCGAGTGGAGCCGACCGCCGCGACCACGTCGCGAAATTTCACGTCACCCTGAAGTGGGCCGCCGTAGTTCGTGAAGGTGAGCCGGCCATCCGTCACGAGCGGCAACGCCAGGAAGTAACTGCCGGCGGAGGCGTCGCCTTCGATCGGGTAGTCGGCGGGTCGAGCGGCAAACTGCGTCACCATCGCCTCGGTCATGGCGATGAAAGGCTTGGAGCCGGCTTCGCCCTTGAGCCGCACCGTGAGCGGCGACCGGGCGTGCGGTGCGACCATCAGCAGTGCTGAGAGCATCTGGCTGCTTTCCGAGGCATCGAGCTCGACGTTGCCGCCGCGCAGGCCGGCGGTCTTGAGCGTGAAGGGAAAGGTGCGCGCATTGGCCTTGGCGCCCTGCGACTCCAACGCCTCGAGCAGGGCGCCGATGGGCCGGCGGCGCATGGCTTCGTCGCCGTCAAAGTGGTAGGTGCCGTCGGGCCGCAGGCAGACGAACGCCGTGAGAAAGCGTGCGGCGGTGCCGGCGTTGCCCACATCGATCTTCGCCTCGCGCACGGGAATTTCGCCGCCCCGGCCGGTGATCGTGATGGTCAGCGCGACCTCGTCGGTCTTCACGTCAAAGCCGAGGGCGCGCAGCGCCGCGACCATGATGCGGGTGTCGCGGCTGAAGAGGGCGCCGTGCAGGGTGGTCGTGCCTTGGCCCAGCGCCGCGAGGATGAGCGCGCGGTTCGTGATGCTCTTGGAGCCGGGCAGCGTGATACTGCCGCGCACCGGCCGGGTGAAGGGAAGAATAGGAAGCTTGTCGGGATAGGAAGACATCTACGAAAGCGTGAGGTGGAGCGCGGCCTCTGGACGCGCTTTCCTCGCTGTGAGCCAAACAAACCCGTCCGGAGGCCGGGTTCCACCTTGGAATGCCGCCTTCACGGTATCGGACGGAACTGGTCGCGGTAGGCGCGGCCGCGTTCGAGGATGGCCTGCACCTCGAACCAGTCGCGGTTGGCGAGGGCGCGCTCGAGACCGTGCAGCTCCTCCTGGTAGCCGCGGACGGCGCGGAGCACCTCGTCGCGGTTCTGGTCGAGGATGGTCTTCCAAAGCTTGGGGTCGCTGCCGGCGATGCGCGTGGTGTCGCGCAGGCCGCCGCCGGCGTAGTTGCGCCACCGGACGTCGCGCTGGGCGAGGCTGGCGCAGAGCGTGGAGGCCAGCACCTGCGGCAGGTGGCTGATGTGCGCGACGATCTCGTCGTGCGCGTCGGGCTCGATGGTGGCGACATCGGCCTCAAGGGTGGTCCAGAAGGCGGCGACGCGCTCCGCGGCCCGGGCATCGGTCTCGGGCAGCGGGGTGACGAAGACGGTGCGACCCTTGAAGAGGTCGGCGCGGCCGTGTTCCCAGCCGGTCTTCTCGGAACCGGCCATGGGATGCGAACCGACAAAGTGGCTGCGACCGCCGAGCGTCTTGTGGCTCAGGCGGCAGATCTCGCCCTTGACGCTGCCGACGTCGGTGACGATGGCGCCGGCCAGGAGCGTGGGAGCGATCTGTGCCACGAGCGCGGCAATCTGGTCCACCGGGGCGCAGATGACAACGAGCTGGGCGGCCCGGACGGCATCGGCGGGCGAGTCCGTCACGGCGTCACACCACGGCCGGCCTTTGAGCTGCAGGCGGGTCTCGGGGCGCCGGGCCCAGAGGGTCAAATGGGTGGCCGCGCCATAGTGCCGCGCGGCCCGGGCCACGGAGGCGCCGAGCAGGCCGGGAGCGAGGATGGCGATGCGGTCAAACACGTGCCCAAGGCAAAACGGCCGGCCCCGGATTGTCGAGCTTGCCGCGCAGCCCTCAGGCCACCCGATAATTTGTAACGTATTATATTACAAATTATCCGGCCGGCCAATCCCGTTGCCTTTTGGCGGCGGCCGCGGTTTCGTGAACCTCGCGATGAATTATGACAAAGTGCCGGAGCTGCCAGACGGGCCGGTGAAACCGGCGTCCCGCCGCGGCCTGTGGCTGGGCGGCGGACTGCTGCTGGTGGCGGCGGGGGCGGCCTGGTGGCAATTCGGCCGGGAGCCGGCCGCTCCGACCGTCCGGCAGCAGCAATTGGCCGGGGTGATCGCCGGCCTGGAGGCGCGATTGGAAAAACTGCGCACGGAATTGGCGGCACTGCCGGAAGATTCGCCCCCGGCCGCGCACCGCGCGCTGCTCGAGGAGGCCGTGACGCGTCAGGACGAACTGATGCGGCAACGCGTGCCGCCGGCGACGGCCGATGGTGTGCGACTGAGCGACTGGCAGGCGCAGCTCGCCGACTTCAACGCCCGGGACCTGAGCCGGCAAAGCCGTGAGCTGGAAACCGCGGCCACGGAGCTTTTCCGCCAGAAACAGACCGTGGCCGCCGTGGAAAAGCTGCGCGAGGCCCTGCGGCTCCAGCGCGAGATCAACGGCGGCATGTCCGACCGGCAGATGAAAAGCTACGGCCGCGAGGCCATGTTGCAGCAGCAGCTCGAGGAGCTCGTGGCGCAGCCCCTGCTGGCCGAGGAACAGGGCATCCTGGCGGAGGCGCGGGCGGCGGCCGCGGGCGGCAGCTGGACGGATGCGCTGCGGCTCTACGGCCGGGCGCGCGGGATCCAGCAGCAGCTCAACACCGACTTTCCCCGCTCGCGGTTTTCCGACCTGCTGGCCGACAGCCGGATCGAGACGGAAATCGCGTCGCTCAGCGCGACCGAGGCGCTGGCGCAGCGGGATGCCTTCCAGCAGCAGGCGACCACCGCCGCCACCGCGGGGAAGCCGGCGGAAGCGGACCGCCTTTACGCGCTCGCCGCCGACCGGCAGCGGGTCATCAACACCCGGTTTCCCCAGAGCCGCTTTGTGTCCATGGAGCGGCTGGAACAGATCGAGGTGGAGCGGCAGACGCTGCACGCCCGGCCGGCGCTGGACGCGCTGCGAGCGGGTGACGGGGCCGTGACCGGCCACCTGCGCCGGCGCGAGCTGTTCCAGGCCCAGCAGCAACTGGCGCAGGCGCAGCAGCAGCTGGAGGACGCGGTGCAGCAGTGGCCCAAGGCCCGGGGTTTCGACGAGGAGATGTGCGAGCGGCTGAATTACCTGGCGCGGCGCTCGGCCGACCTGGTCGGGATCCAGGACCAGACCTATGATCTTCTGTTGCCGCTGCCGGGTCGCACGCCGGGGGCATTGCTGAAGACCGGACTGCCGCAGGCGCTGTTCGCGCTGGTGATGAACCAGAACCCCAGCCGGAATCCCGGGCCGGCACGGCCGGTGGATTCGGTCAACCACGCCGAGGCCAAGGAGTTTTGCCGGCGGCTGGGCTGGGTGCTGGGCGCGGCGGTGCGCCTGCCGACGGCGGCGGAATGCCGGGCTGCCGCGGGCGATCCGACCTTCAAGGATATGGCCGGCGGTTTGGGCGAATGGCTCGCACCCGAGGGGGGCGATCCGGCGACGGCACCGGTGCTGATTCCGGGCGGCACGATTCAGGAAACACCGCGCACGGAACGCTCCCGCACCACCGGTTTCCGGGTGGTCGTCGAGGTGGACCTGCTGGCGACGCGCTGAATTTCCTGTAGCGGCGGTCTGTGACCGCCGTCCGGCGCTCATAGAGCGCCGCTACAGTTAGCGGCTTCCGAGCTTTAGGATTTTCGTGAATTCCGCCGGCCGGACCGGCGAGACGGACAGCCGGCTCTCGCGCACGAGCTTCATGTCCTTGAGCGCCGGCTCCGCCTTGATCTGCGCGAGCGTGACGGGCTTGGCCAGCGGTCTCACCGGTGCGAGTTCGACCGCGACCCAGCCCTCCTCGTCCGCCGTGGTGTCGGGAAAGGCGGTCCGCGTGACCTTCGCAAGGCCGACGACGCTCTTGGATTCGCCGCTGTGATAAAAACAAACCTCGTCGCCGACGGCCATGGCCTTGAGGTGGAGGCGGGCGGCATAGTTGCGGACGCCGGTCCAGTCGGTGCGCTGGTCGCGCACGAGGTCGTCCCACGAGTAGGTCTCGGGTTCGGATTTCACGAGCCAATGGTTCATGGTGCCGGAGTTTAAGGGTCGGGCGGGGAAGGCAACACTGCTCTGCAGGCAGGGCGAGTCGTCACTGACGAGCCGTTTATCGGCACGCGGCTCATCCGGAGGATTCGCCCTACCAATCTTCGGGGGCCAAAGAAAACGGGCCGGCTTTGCAGCCGGCCCGCCCCAGGCGGACGAGCCCCCGCTCGTCCGCCGCTTTACACTGGGTCCCAGCAAAATCAGAAGGTGCCCTTGAGGCCGAACGACCAGATCGTGCCGTAGTTCTCATAGCGGAAGAGCACATCGGGATTGCCGGCGCTCTTCTCCATGATGCGGTGCGACTGCTGGAAGACATTGCGGCAGGCGAGGTAGAAGTTCAGGCGGTTGGTCAGTTTGTAGCTGCCGCTCAGGTCGCACTTGGTGTTCTCCTTCTGGTAACGATTGGTGGAGTTCAGGAAGGGACCGGAGTTGTCTTGCCAGATGGCGCTGAAGCTCAGGCCGACGCGGTTATAGCGCCAGCCGAGCGTGCCCTTCACCGAGTTCGGAATCACGCCCTGGACGGGGAAGGTGGCGGGATTCGCGTAAGTGACGTAGGTGTGGGTGTAGGACAGGTTGATGGAGGTGCCCTGGAAGACCCGCGGCAGGAACGACAGATACTGGGTGTAGGAATACTCCATGGAACTCCAGGTGACCGGCGCGTCGGCGTTGCTGAGGCTGATGAACTGATAGCTGTCGAGCGCCGGGTCGGTGTTGCCGTATTGATCGGAGGTGAGGTTTTGGCCGGTGATCGTCTGGTTCTTCACCTTGGTCCGACTGGCGGTAACCTGGAGGTTGTTGATGCCGGCGCTGCCGAAGAAGTAGCTGAGCGAGGCGGCGAGCTTTTCCGAACGCTCCGGCAGGAGGTTGGGATTCGGCGTGGTGACGGTCAGGGCGTCGTCGTTGATCGAACGGGTGCCGCTGATGTCCTTCAGGTTCGGCCGCTTGATGGCCTTGCCCCAGCCGATATCCGCCAGCAGATTGGGGGTAATGGTGTATTTGGCCGTGAGGCTCGGGAAGTAATCGTCGTATTGGCCGTGCCGGATGACGCGCGGACGGGAATACTTGTAGTCGATGGCGGCCACGCTGTCGGGCGCACCGGCGGAGGTGACGGCGAAGCCGGCGGCCTTGACCTGCTGGTTCGAGTAGGGATCGAGCTCATTGGAAGCGATGTCGGTCTTCTCGTAGCGGACGCCGCCCTGCAGCTGCAGCTTGTTGATGCGGGTGTTGGCCATCGCGTAGCCGGCGTGAATGGTCTCCGTGGCGTCATAGGTCGGCACGTTGAGGTAGCGGCCGCTCTCGTAGTTGGAGAGGGTCATGCCGGAGCTGCCGGCGACGGTGCTGCTGACCGGCAGGCTGCGCAGGAAATCCTCCGGGTTGGTGTGGAAGAGCGTGCCGAGGGCGTCGCGATTCGGGAAGGACGGGGCGCCGGCGCCGCCGATCGAGGTGAACTGCACGCCGGGCTGGTTGCCGCCCGGAAAGAGCACGATCGGAGAAGGATAATTGGCGAACGAGCCCGTGGTTCCGCCGCCAGGCCCGATGAACTGCCAGACGCTATAGGAGCGCGTGTCCTTGGCGATCTCGTAGTCGCGGGTGTCCTTGGCTCCGACCTGGAGAAAGGTCGGCAGCCTGAAGGGCAGCACATACTTGGAGTTCAGCTCGCCGGACTTGAGGTCGATCGTGTTCGCGCGGGTGTCGTCGGAGATGCGCGGGTTCTTCTGCTGGGACAGATCGGTCCAGTCGGGGCCGCCCGTCTGGGCGAATTTCCAGTCGGCGCCGTCGGCACTCGTGCGGACGGCGGTGAAGCCGATGCCCGTGAGGTTGTTCACGTTGTTCGTGGCCAGCGTGCCTTTCGCGAGATTGTCGTAGGCGTTGCGCGAGTGGGAGGACGCATAGGCGCCGTCGACGGTGAGGTTGCCCCGGCGATATTCAAAGCTGGGGATCACGTTCAGCGTGTTGGTGAACTTGTCGCCGTTGCCGCCGCCGAAGACGATGCTGCCGCCCGTAGGCGTGGCGGTGCCGTAGGTGAGCACGCCGTCGCCCGGCACGGTCGCGCGGGTGCCGCCGGCGTTCATCGTGACCTGGCGGTTGTAGAACTGGGCGTGGTAACGGGCGAAGAGGGTGTTGAGAGAGAGCGTGAGGTTCGGCGTGGCGCGGAAGTCAAAGGTCGCCGTGTAGGTCGCGCGCTCCGTCCACTTGGGGCCGTCCTTGAGCAGGACGCCGGTCAGCACCTGGCCGCGCGTGTCGGTGGCGGTCGGGGTGCGGTTATAGGTGTCGTCGACGCGATACTGTTCCACGAAGACGTTGGATTCCTGGACGCTCAGCACGACGCCGAGGCGGTTGTTCAGGAAGACATCGGAGTAGTTGAGGGCGTAGTTGGGCCGGTATTTGAGGCCGTTGCTGTCGTCGGGCCCGACGTCGCGCTTGAGCGTCATCTCCTGGGTGTTGAACACGGTGCCGACGGTCAGGTCGATGCGCCGGCCCTTGAGGTCGAAGGCCTTCCGGGTCTTCAGGTTGATGTTGCCGGCGGGCGCGTCGGCGTCCATCGAGGCGGGCGTGATGCGGTTGATCTCGATCGACTCGATGCTGTTGATGGAAATGGTGTCGAAGCCGAAGGAGCGGTTGGCCGTGCCGGCGGGGGAGTTTTCGTAGCCGGTGTATTGGGAGAAGGCGTCGGCGCTGGCGATGCTGTGGCCGTCGAGCGTGACGCTGGCGTATTCCGAACTCATGCCGCCGAGGCGGGGGCCGCGGGTGTCGGCCTCGGAGTATTCCATTTCGACGCCGGGGAGGTATTTCAGGAACTCGCCGACGTTGCCCTCGGTGACGTTGCCGAACGCGTCGGACGACACCGAGCGGCCGAGATTCATGGAGTTCTTCTGGCGCTGCAGCGCCTTGGCATTGCCGTCGACCTCGGTGGTGACCCGGAAGGTCTCCAGCTTGACGGTGCCGGCATCCGCGGCGGTCCCGCCGATCTCGAACTCATGGGCGACCGTCCCGCCGGCGTTCACGGTGATCCTGGCCGTGGTGGGCGGCAAGCCGGTGTAGTTGACCGTGACGGTCACCTCGCCGGCGGGCACGCGGGACAGGGTGAAGGCGCCGCTGGTCTCGGACGGGACGGTGATGTTGGTGCCTTCGACATGGATTTCCGCATCGCGGACGAACTCCTTGTTGACGGTGTTGAAGACGTGGCCGGTGATCGTGCCCGTGGATTGGGCGAGGGCCGATGCGGCGAAGGTGAGCGTTAGGCTCACGGCTACTAGCAGGCGGGAGGTTCTGGGGTTGGTGTGGTGCATGGATGAAAAGAAAGGCGCGAGGGTCGGTCGCGGGCGCAGACGTGGGGGAGTGGGGGCGGGGCATGGCGGGGGGGCGCCATGGGGGGAGGCTTGATCTTTCATAACTATAATACAAGCGCGCCGGCCCCACATCCCTCCTTAGAGGGGGGTGGGGGTTTTTGCGCCGCGCCGGCGGCCGGCACCCCCCTCAAAGTAGGGATGCTGCCGTCCGGAGAATGTCCTATCTTGCTTGCAACGCGCGACTTTGTTGCCCCCAGGACGCATACCGTCTGCTCGCCGTGCGTAACCACCATTCATATGGGAATTTCCCGTCTCATCCTGGCGTCGACGCTTCGTCCCGCCTGCATCCTGATTTTCGCCGGTGCCCTGCTGGCCGGCAGCCCCCTGATGGCGGAGGACGCGCCGGTCCGGCGGACCGCCTCGCTGACGGAGGACTGGGCGTTCCGTTACGGCGCTGAGAACGGGCCGGCCGCCCTGGCCGGCACGGTGGCCGGCTGGCCGGTCGTGCGACTGCCGCATACCTGGAACGCGGCCGATGGCGCGGACGGCGGCGGAAACCACGTCCGCGGCGCCGGCTGGTATGTCCGCCGTTTCCAGGTTGACGCGGCCTGGTCGTCGCGGCGGGTCTACATCCAGTTCGACGGCGCCAGCCGGGTTGCCACCGTTTACCTGAACGGGAAAAAGATCGGCACGCACGCCGGCTGCTTCGCGCGGTTCCGGTTCGACCTGACGGAGGCGCTGAAGTTTGATGGCGAAAACCTGCTGGCGGTCGAAGTGAACAATGCCGACGACGGCCTGGCGCCGGTCACGGCGGACTTCACCTTTTTCGGCGGGCTCTACCGGAAGGTGCACCTGTTCGCCCTTGATCCGCTGCATGTCGACGTCATGGACCACGCGGCCGACGGGGTCTTCGTAACCCCGGACAACGTCACGGCGGCCCGCGCCGATTTCTCCGTCGCCATCAATGTGCGCAACGATTCCGGCCGGGCCGCGCAGGCCGTGATCCGCACCGTGGTGCGGGACGGGCAGGGCGCGGTCGTGGCCACGCAGGAGCAGGCGCAGGAGCTTGCTGCCCACGGCGCCGCGCGCATCGCGCAGCCCTTTGGACTGGAGCATCCGCACCTTTGGAACGGCCGGCAGGATCCCCACCAGTATGAGGCGGAGGTCTCCGTGCTGGCGGACGGGCAGGTGCGCGACGTGGTGCGGCAGCGCTTCGGCCTGCGTTCGTTCCGGGTCGATCCCGACCGGGGCTTCTTCCTGAACGGCGCCTACCTCGACCTGCACGGCGTGAGCCGGCACCAGGACCGGGCTGGCAAGGGCTGGGCGATCAGCCCGGAGGACGAGCGCGAGGATTTCGCGATGATCGAGGAGATCGGGGCCACGGCGATCCGGGTCGCGCACTATCCGCAGTCCGCCCTCTGGTATGACCTCGCCGACGAGCGCGGCCTGGTCGTGTGGGCCGAGATCCCCGTGGTGAACGAGGTGCCGGCGACGGCGGTCTATGCCGAGAATGCCCGGGAGCAGCTCCGCGAGCTGATCCGGCAGAACTACAACCGGCCGGCCATCTGCTTCTGGGGCGTCGGCAACGAGACGCGCGAAGCCGATGAGCGCTCAGGCAAGCCGGCGCAGGTGAATGGCGCGGCTTCCGACCGCCTGATTGCGGAACTGGCGGAGCTGGCCCGCACGGAGGATCCGGCGCGCCTTTCCACCTATGCCTCGCACCACCGGGCGGAGGACACGCGGAATTTCCACACCGACGTCCTGGGTTTCAACAAATACTTCGGCTGGTATGGCGGGACCGTGGGGGATTTCGCGAGCTGGGCGGACGAAACGCACCGGCGGTTTCCGGCGCTGCGCTTCGGCCTGAGCGAATTCGGCGCCGGCGCGAACATCCGGCAGCACGAGCTTTCCGGCGCCAAGCCCGCGCCCGGCGGCGAGTGGCACCCGGAGGAATACCAGGCGCATTACCACGAGATCTGCTGGCAGGCGCTGTCCGCGCGGCCCTATGTGTGGGGCAAGTTCGTCTGGAACATGTTCGACTTCGCCTCGGACAAACGATCCGAAGGCGCCATGCCGGGCATCAACGACAAGGGGCTGGTCACCTACGACCGCCGGACGCGCAAGGACGCGTTCTATTTCTACAAGGCGAACTGGAACCCCGCTCCGATGCTGCACATTGCCGGCCGGCGTTTCGCCCAGCGTCCCGCCGGCAGCACCAGCATCACGGTTTACTCCAACGCGGCGCGGGTTGAGCTGTTGTTCAATGGCGTTTCCCACGGCACGGTTGCGAGCGAGAATCGTGTCTTCCGCTGGGACGTGAAGCTGGCCGCGGGCGACAACCGCATCGCGGCCCGCGCTATTGACGCCCCGGCTCTGACCGATGAGTGTGTCATCACCGGCGCGATCAAAGCCGCCACCCCTTAACCTTATGCCTACCCCCCATAAAATCCTTCCGCTCCTTGGCCTGCTGGCCGCGCTCGCCGCCACCGCCCGCGCCCAGCGCACCGTCGAGGTGTTCGTCACGGCGCAGGCCACCGGCCAGCGCCTGGCCCCGTCCGCCCCGCTGACCCTCGCCCCGTCGGCCGCGCTCACGGAGAAGCAGCAATACGTGTTCGTCGACGCCGGGAAACAGTTCCAGTCGATCCTGGGCATCGGCGGTGCCCTGACCGACGCCGCCGCCGAGACCTACGCCCGGCTCCCGGAAGCGAAACGCCGCGAATTCATCAAGGCCTATTACGATCCGAAGGAGGGCATCGGGTATTCGCTCGCCCGGACCAGCATCCACAGCTGCGACTTCTCGAGCGGCAGCTACACCTACGTCGCCGAGAACGACGCCGAACTGAAGACTTTCTCCATCGACCACGACCGGCAATATCGCCTCCCGCTCATCAAGGACGCCATCGCCACGGCCGGCGGCAAGCTCACCCTGTTTGCCAGCCCGTGGAGCCCGCCGGCGTGGATGAAGGACAACCATGACATGCTGCACGGCGGCAAGCTGAAGCCGGAGTTCGCCGACGCCTGGGCGCGCTACTTCGTGAAGTTCGTCCAAGCCTACGAGGCCGCCGGCATCCCGGTCTGGGGCCTGAGCGTCCAGAACGAACCGATGGCGATCCAGAGCTGGGAGTCGTGTTTCTTCACGGCGGAGGAGGAACGCGATTTCGTCCGCGACCACCTCGGACCGGTGCTGGCGAAGAACGGCCTCGGCGGCCGGAAGATCATCGCGTGGGACCACAACCGCACGCTGATGTATGAGCGCGCCCGCGTGATGCTCGACGACCCGGCGGCGGCAAAATACGTCTGGGGCATCGGCTTCCACTGGTATGTCAACGACTCCTACGACAACGTGCGCCTGGTGAAAGAGGCCTACCCGAAGACCCATGTCATGCTCACCGAGGCCTGCCTGTATCCTTGGGACCGGGCCAAGATGACCGAGTGGCACTGGGGCGAGAGCTACGGCACGGCGCTGATCCACGATTTCAACAACGGCGCGGAAGGCTGGACCGACTGGAACATTCTGCTCGACGAGACCGGCGGCCCGAACCACGTGCAGAATTTCTGCTACGCGCCGGTCCACGCCGACACCAAGACCGGCGAGCTGCTGTTCATGAATTCGTTCTATTACATCGGGCACTTCTCGAAATTCATCCGGCCCGGGGCACGCCGTATTGTCAGCTCGGCCACGATCGACACGCTCGAGACAACGGCCTTCCGCAACCCCGACGGCAGCATCGCCGTGGTCGTGCTGAACACGACGGACCAGGACCAGCCGTTCAACCTGCAGCTGGACGGCGGCGTGGCCGCCGCGGCCAGTCCGGCCCATTCGATCATTACGCTGATGGTGCATTGATGTTTCCCATGAGGCCGTTGGCCGTCATCTGCCTCGCGCTGCTGCTGCCGCCCGCGCTGTCCGCCCAGTTCGTCCGCGTCGACGGGCAGCGATTCATCAGGCCCGACGGCTCGGCGCTGCACATCAAGGGCACCAACCTCGGCAACTGGCTCGTGCCCGAGGGCTACATGTGGCGGCTCAAGGACGGCCCGCAGTCGCCGCGGGAGATCGAGGCGATGGTCGAGGTGCTGCTTGGACCCGACCAGGCCGTGGCGTTCTGGCAAACCTATCGCGATCGCTACGTGACTGCGGCGGACATCAATTTTCTGTCCCGGGCCGGGTGCAACACGCTGCGCGTGCCGTTGCACTACAAATTCTTCCTCGCGGCGGACGGCGAGGGCTTCCGCCGGCTCGACCGGCTGGTCGAATGGAGCCGCGCCGCCGGCCTGCTGCTCGTCCTCGACCTGCACTGCGCTCCCGGCGGCCAGAACGGCACGAACATCGACGACAGCCGCGGCTACCCGTGGCTGTTCGAGAGCGCGATGGCGCAGGGACAGCTGCTCACCGTCTGGCGCAATCTCGCGCGACACTACCGCGACGAGCCGGTGATCCTCGGCTACGACCTGTTGAACGAACCGATGCCGGCCTTCCCCGGCTGGGAAAAACAAAGGGTCCTGGTCGAGCCGCTCCTGCACCGCGTGTTGGAAGCCGTGCGGGCCATTGACCCGAACCACATGGTCTGCCTGACCGGCGTGAATTGGGATTCGGATTTCTCGCTGCTCGGCGCGCCGCCCGCCGCCAACCTCTCCTACACTTTCCACAAATACTGGATGCCGCCGACCGAGGACTCGATCCGCCCCTACCTCGATTTCCGCGCGAAGCACAACGTCCCCGTCTGGATCGGCGAGACCGGTGAGAACAAGGACGAGTGGGTGGCGGCCTTCCGGCAGCTGCTCGAGGCGCACGACATCGGCTGGACCTTCTGGCCCTACAAGAAGATGTCGAGCCCGGCCGGCTTCGTTCATTTCAATCCGCCGGTACATTGGGACCGGATCGTCGCCTTCGCCGCGCTGCCCGATCGCACCGGTTCCGACCAGGTGAAGAAGAACCTGCCGCTGCGCCCGCCGCAGACCGAAATCGAGGAGGCCTTCGCCGACCTGCTCAAGCAGATCGAACTCGCCCGCTGCGAGCCGAACCGCGGCTACATCGAGGCGCTCGGTCTCAAGGTGCCGGAGAAGAAGTAACTGGAGGGCCCGCATCCCGGCGGGCCGTTGGCGATCGAACCGGCGCGCAGGGACGCGCGCCCTCCACTCAGCGTCCGTCGATGCCGCCCTACGGCTTCCGGGAGACTGGGTCGGGCCCGAAGGAGGTTTCGACGGTCGTCGGCTGGCCGGGTGTCGTGGTCAAGGTGACGATGACGGGCCGGCCGTTCACCCCGGGAAAGGGGCTCCAATACGGCGTGGCATCTTCATTGCAAGTGAGGGTGTTGCCGGTGGGGGCGCGCTCCACCGCGAACGCCCAGGCCTTGTCGCCCCCGAAACCAAGGCGCACTCGTTGGGGCGCCGTTTGCGCCACCACGAGGTCGGGGTCCCGGACGAAGGGTTCGACGAGCCGGATGACCTGCGGGTGCGGCGACACGAACGTCCACTCCTTCGTCACGTGGTCGCCGAAAAAGCGGTGCGTCAGCCGATACGTCACCCCGGCGGCTGCCCCCGTACTGCTGCGCAGCCGGCCCTCGGTGGTGACCACGACGGCTCCGGGTTCCTCGGTGACACTCATCCTGCCCTCCGCCTCGAAGAGCGTGGTGTAGTAAACGCCATCGATCGTGCACTCGGCGCGGGGCGTCAGCGGCTGCAGGGCGGACTCGTCGGGCATGTGGATGTCCTCCTCGCGACGGTAAACACTGACGGAGGACGACTGCGCGAATCCGGTGGCACCGAAGCCCTCGAGCCACAAATTGGTGATGCTGCCACCGCGGCTGACCTGGCCGCGTCCGTAGCGGTCAATCGCGCCATAAGCCGAAACAGTGGCCATGAGGTGATCGGTGCGCAGCACCGTGACGCCGACGCTCGGAAAGAAACGGTGCCAGTTTTTTTGCCGGACCGCCGGGCCGCGGGCGGCCCGGCCAGGGGCATAGGTGAGCGCCATCGCGATGCTTTGCGCGCGGGCAAACGTGGAGTAGAGGCAGGGCGGAGTGAGCGAAGCATGTTGGTCCGCATGCGGCCCGGTGGTGACCAGGCCGTCGTGCAGGGCGTGGGTGGTCAGGTAGTCGAGGCAGCTTTGTTCGGCCGCGCCGAAGTCCGGATCCCGGTCCGCCAGGAGCGCAAAGGTGAAATAGACTCCGGGAGCCGTCTTGGTGCCGCTTTCATAGGTCCATTTGTAGGAGCGTGTGCCCCAGGAATTGTCGACGGCCCCGTTCGGGTAGACAAAGGAGGCATGCGTGCGCAGCAGTGCGGCGGCGCGCTCCTGGATCGATTCATCGGATTTCAGGATGCCATACAGGGCGAGAAAGCCGATCGACTGGGCCAGGTTGTAGCCGAGGTCGACGCCCTGGCCTTCGCCAGTCAGCAATCCGTCGGCATTCACGGCCCGGAAGGTCAGTGCGACCAGGGCGTCCGCCTTGGCGAGCCACGCGGGCACCGGGTCGCGCACCGCCTCGGCCGCGAGCAACAGCGCGACGGCGCCGGTGGGATGATAGTTGATGTTGCCGACGGGAAAGGCCTGCACGATATACGCCGCGGCCCGGCGGATCGCACCCTCCCAGGCCGTCTGGTCCGCGGGCGTGAGTTCGTTCCGCAAGAACGGATAGGCTCCGGCGAGGGAAATGAGCTGGTCGGCGGTGGTCCCGGCCCAGCCGTCGAAGTTGGGCCACGCCTCGCCCCACGCCCCGCGCGGCTGCTGCTTGCCGATCAGCCAGCGCGCCAGCTTGACGGCGGCATCACGGTAGCGCGGGTCGTGGGTGCGCCGCCAGGCGATGGCGAAAGGATAGACCGCCTCGGCCGCGCGCGAATGGAGCGGATGGACCTGCGGGTTCGTGCTCGGGCAGACCAGGGCGCCGCAATCGGCCGAAGCCGGGTCGGTGATCTGGGTCGCGACCAGCGCGTCGCAGAGCGTGAGGAGCAGGCGGTCGTATTGCGCCTCGATGGCGCGCGCCGCCGCCGCGGCCGGCAGCAAGGCCAGCAGGGCGGCCGCGGTGCCGAGGCCAGCAAGGCGGCGGGACGGAAACCTCACAGCCGGATGATGCCGCGCGACAGCGCGGCCGTGACGGCCTGCGTGCGGTCCGCGACCCGCAGTTTGGCGAGGATGCTCTTCAGGTGGTCCTTCGTCGTGTATTCGCTGATCTTCAGTTCGTCGGCGATCTCCTTGTTGGCGAGGCCGCGGGCCAGCTGGTTCAGCACGTCGATCTCGCGCGCGGTGAGCTCCTCGTAGGCGTTCCGTGACTTGAGGCGCGTGGCGACCTCGCGCGGGATCCAGCGCTTGCCCGCGGCGACGGCGCGGATGGCCGGGATCAGATCCTCGCCGGTGGCGCTCTTCAGCACGTAGCCGTGCGCGCCGGCCTCGAGGGCGGCGTGGATGTCCGCGTCGCCGTCGAAGGCGGACAGCATCAGCACGCGCGCGGCCGGGGCCATCTGGCGGATGTGCCGCGTGGCCTCGGTGCCCGAGCGGCGCGGCATCCGCAAGTCCATCAGCACGAGGTCGGGCTTCAGTTTCTCGAACAGCGCGATGGCCTGGTCGCCGTCGTCGGTCTCGCCGATGACCGCCAGGTCGGGCTCGGTGTTGATCAGGGCAATGAGGCCCATCCGGACGATGAAATGATCGTCGACGACGAGGATGCGGACGGCGGGTTCCTTGGTCATATGATGGCGGGGACGGGCGGGACCGGGGATTCGGCGGCGGTTTCCAGCGGAATGACCGCGCGCACGGTGGTGCCCTCGCCGGGGGTGCCCGAGAGGTCGAGACGGCCGCCGAGACGCTTGGCGCGCTCGCTCATGCCCAGCAGGCCGAATTGGCGCGCTTCATAAGCCCCGACGCGTTCGGCGCTCAGGCCACGGCCGTTGTCCCGGATCTCGAGAGCGACCGAGTTCGGTAGGAATTCCAGGCGCAGCACGACGCGGGTGGCGTGGGAATGCTTTACGACGTTGGTCATGGCTTCCTGGCCGATGCGCAGCAGGTTTTCCTCGACGATCTCGGGCAGCCGCCGCCGCTTGCCGGTGATCGCCACGTCCACGTGCAGCGGCGTGCCGGTCGCGATCTGCCGGCTCGCCATGGTCAGCGCCTCGGCGAGGTCGAACTGTTCCAGCTCCCGCGAGCGCAGGTCCCAGATCGAGCGGCGCAATTCCAGCTGGCTTTGCCGCAGGAAGCCCCGGGCCAGCTCGAGCCGCTGGCTGGCGTCCTCCGGGTTGCGCGAGAAAAGCTTGGCGGCGGTGTCGAGCTGGAGCGCGATGCCGGTCAGGGCCTGCTCGAGCGTGTCGTGCAGCTCGCGGGCCAGCCGGGTGCGCTCGGACAGCACGGCGCGGAACTCGAGCTCCGCGGTCTTGCGCGCGGTCATCTCGACCTTGAGCTGCTCGGTGCGCTCCCGCACGCGCTCCTCCAGGTGGTCGTGCGCCTGCTGGAGCTCCCGCTCGGCCCTCTGCCGTTCCGCGATCAGGATGCCCAGCATGGCATTCTTCTTCGCGATGGACAGCGACCACGCGGCGAGGCCCGCCAGCAGCACGCAGACGATCGCCAGGCCGACGAGCAGCCGCTCGGCGGTGAACCAGCTCGGCGTCTCCAGCACCACGAGACTGCTGGCCTCGGGCAGCAGCAGGTTCAGGGCCTTCAGCTTGCCGTCATCGCCCGTCTCGAAGGTGGCGATACCGTGCAGCTCGACGAGGCTGCCGAGCGGCACGGCAGCAAGGCGGAGGTTGTCCGTGGCTTCCTCGCACTCGGCGGTGAAGGTCAGGTCGGGCGTCTGGATCGTGCAGGTGACGCGCTGGCCGGCGAAGGAAGCGCCGTCGCGGCGCACCGGCCGGAGGCTGCGGTCGAGCAGTTTGCCGCGCAGCACGATGAGTTCGGCCGGGTGCTGGCCGTTGCGCAGTTCCTCGTAGGGCACGGCGCGGCCGCGGAGGGGCAGCGCGGTTTCCTGCCCCCGGCGGAAGACGGCGTCCTTCAGCACCGGCTGGAAGTTGATGAGTTCCAGGAAGCCCACGGCCTCGACCACGTCCCCGGGGGCGAGGAGCGGCGTGTTCTGCTGGCTCTCCAGGTGCAGGCCGCCCGTGTCATCCTGGATATAAAAATCCTGGCCGACCCGCTGCAGGGTCACCGTCCCGCTGACATGCAACCGTTCGCCCAGGCTGACATTCGGCCGGTAACGGGCGATGTCGCCGAGCTTGACGACGGGCTGCTCGAACGGCGGATGCGGCTCGCGCTGCTCCACCACGAAGTCCTCGGCGGTGGGCACGTAAAGGTTCACGGCTGTCAGCTGGCGCAGGGCGGCATTGAAAGAGGTCGCGGCCGTGCCGCGCACGGTGACCTTGGCGGCGATGAGCGACTCCGGGTTGATCTGCGGCGGCAGCTTGGGAAAGACGCGGATGCGGTAGGCGCCGAGGGACACCTCGACCAGCAGCTTGCGGGTTGGCGCGAAATAGGCGGCGCGCACCAGGCCGGTGATCTCCACCCGCTGGCTGTCCTCCGCGCCCGCCATCAGCCGCTCGATGGTGGCGTGCCGGGCCGGCGGCAGCGGCGCCCGGCCCACCTTGGTGCAGCGGGCGTTGCTGATCACCGGCGCGAACGCCCCGGGGCCGGTGACGCCGGTCACCTCCACCACGTCGCCCACCGCGGGTTGCCGGCCGGCGTTGCTGACGAAGATGCCGCCGCTCTCGTCCTGCACGAAGAACTTGCCGGCCCAATCGGGCTCCGCGGCCGTGACGATCCCGCGGATGGCCACCGGCAGGTGCGTCATCGCCACCTCCGGGGGCAGCGCCAGCGCCTCCGCGGCCGTGCGCAGGGTGGCGGGCGCCGGCTCCGCGGCGGGGAGCAGGGACACCAACAGGCCGAGCGCCGCGGCTATCACGGACCGGACCGGAGAGGGGCTGGGAGAGGGGGTAAGCGTAGACGGAAAAATTACGGCGGCGGCGGTCGATTCCAAGAACCGTTTGGCCCCCTCGAAAGAGGGATGCACCGGCCCCGCCAGTATAACGTTGTCAACCGCGCACCCGCTTGGTCGGATGCCGCGCATGGAAGAGTTGGATCCCGAACTGCAGAAGAAGGCCCACCGGGCCCAGCTGATTCTCTACGGGGTCATGATTTTCCTCGGCGTCCTGCCCTTTGTCTTGCTGTGGCTGAAAAACAAGGGAGTATTCAATTGATTCGCCGCCCCGTGGTATGAATAAAACGCTGATCGTCATCCGGATAGTCTTCATCGCCCTCTGCGCCATCGGCAGCTGGCTGATCTGCTACACCGTGCAGGAATGGGACAGCCACCGCGGGCTCGCCGTGTCCATCGGTCTGATGATCGGCTCCCTCGTGGTGCTGGTCGACCTGATGCTCAAGGGCTTTTCCCTGCGCGGCCTGACGGCCCTGACTTTCGGCCTCGCCATCGGTGCGGCCATTGCCTGGTTGATCGGGATTTCGCCGCTGCTCAACCCACCCCAGGGACGTGAATTCAACCAGCAGACGACCTACCTCGTCCAGATGGTGCTGTTCGTCGTCTGCACCTACCTCGGCACCGTGATCGCTCTGCGCGGCAAGGACGACTTCAACCTCGTCATCCCCTACGTGCGGTTCGTGCCCCACGAGGTGGACGTGCCGCTGGTGGTGGTCGACGCCACCGCGCTGATCGACGGCCGCATCGCCCGGATCTGCCAGACGCAGTTCCTCGGAGCGGGGCTGGTCATCCCCAGCTTCGTGCTCTCCGAGCTCCAGGCCATCGCCGACTCGCCCGACCCGGTCAAGCAGGCCCGCGGTCGCCGCGGGCTGCAGGTGCTGAACGAGCTGCGCGCCATCAAGCACCTCGACATCCGCATCCACCAGAGCGAGGTCGCCCGCCGCCAGGACATCGAGGCCAAGCTGGTCTTCCTGGCCCAGTCCATGCGCGCCAAGCTGCTCACGACCGACACCAACCTCGCCACGATGGCGAAGTTCCAGGGCGTGTCCTGGCTCAACCTGCACGCGCTGGAAACCGCGCTCCGCCCGGAGCTTGTCATCGGCGAGAGCATCGGCGTCGAGCTGCTCAAGCCCGGCAAGGAGGACGGCCAGGCGCTCGGCTATCTCCCCGACGGCTCCATGGTCGTCGTGAACAACGGCCGGGCCTTCGTCGGCAAGCGCGTGACGGCCGAGATCATCGGCGTGCTGCCCAGCGGAAGTGGCAAGATGATCTTCGCCAACCTGCTCGGCGAGGTCGACGCGGTCTGAGCCGGCGCGCGGTGTTCGACACCCCCCGCCCTGCGGGCACCCCTCACCGCTGGACGATATGCGGGGTTTCATCCGCCCGGGTCATTCGCAATGGCAAGTGGGTGGCGCGGTATCCGGATTGGCTTGAGCACGCCGATTTGGTGCTGCTGGCCGCCAAACCACTGGCCCGCTTCACCCGCGAGGTGAAGACGGAGAAGTTCGAATTGGAACCGAGTGCGCCAATCAAAACCAAGCCGGACAAGTCGTTCTAGCCCGTCCCGTCCAACCACTCGCGGAGGTCGGACTCGGAGGCGATCTCCTTGAACATCTGGTAGTCCGCCGCGAGCAGCGCGGCGTAGGACGGCTCGGCGAAGCGCCGGCAGTGCAGCAGCATCTTGGCGTGCTGGCCGGGCGCGCGCACGAGGCGACCGACGGCCTGGTTCACCTTCTGCAGCCCGGGGATCTGGTAGACGCGGCGGAACGACGCTTCGCGGCCAAGCCCGGCCAGCGCGTCCATGCGCGCCTTCTGCACCGCATTGACCTCGGGCAGGGCGGGGCCGACGACCATGGCGTGGCTCACGCGGCCGCCGAGCAGATCGATGCCTTCGGCAAAGCTGCTGCCGAGCACGAGGAAGAGCGCGTCGCTCAGGGCGACGTTCTCCTCGATCCACGCCGTCTGCGCCGTGAGATCGGGGAGCTTCGGCTGCAGGGCGACGCGGAGCACCGAGCCGTTCTGTTCCAACGCGCGGAGCACCGCCTCGGCGTAGGCGTAAGAGGGGAAGAAGACGGCGACGGCGGCTGTCGCTGTGGAGACCTGAGACCTGAGACCTGAAACCTGAAGGGAGGAAGCTCGATGCAGTTCTTCCACCGTCGCGGCAGTCGTGCCGTAGTAGGTGCTGCGCTCGCGAAACGTGGTGCTGACGCGCAGGTCCACGGCGACATCGTAGGCCCCGGCCCGCCAGGGCGTGGGCGCGTGGAGGGTGGCATAGGTAGGGCGAACCGTCTCGGTGAGCCGCGGCTCGTCGGGGACGACTCGCCCTACCAGCCCGCACGAAGCGGCGAACTCGGGGTAAGGCTGCAGCGTGGCGGACATCAGGATCGCACCGCCAAAGGTTTTCAGGATTTCACCGATGGCCGGCGCCGCGTCCACACAGGTGAACTCCAGTTCGCCCTCGCGGGCCACCCACAGGAGTTTGGTGAGTTTGGCGTCATCGAGAAATTCAGCGAGCTGTCCGAACGACCAGAGCGTTTCCGCGTGCTTCGGGCCGAGCGCGGCGTAGTCCAGTGGCTGCGTGCTGACGAGATTGGCCAGTTTCGCCACATGGTCGTGCACCTCGGCCTCGATGGCGGGATCGAGCGAGTCGGCGGGCCGGAGCGAGGCGAGCAGGCGCGTCCATTCCTCCAGCGCCAGCACGAGGGTGGCCGGAGCCTGCAAGTGGTCGAGCTCGGCCAGCAGCAAGCGGGCGTCGGTGTCGGTGGCGCGGTGGGAGTGGGCGCCGGCGACGCGCGAGGGGAGGTTGTGCGCCTCGTCGATGACCAGCAGCGTCTCCGCCGGGTCGAAACCAGGCTGGTCGAAGAAAAGCCCGCGGTTGTCGGGAGCAAAGACGTAGTTGAAGTCGCCGATCCACACGTCGTTGAAGGCGAGCGAGGCGCGCGTGATCTCGTAGGGGCAGATGCGGGCCTCGCGGCCGGCGGCGCGCAGGGTGGCGAGGTCGCGCGGCTGGCGGTCGTCGAGGTAGAACTTGGCCAGCCCGCTGTCGGGCCAGCGCTCGGCGCAGTCTTTCAGGAAATCGCAGCCGTCGCGCACGCAGTGGAAGGTGTGGTTGATGCAGTGCTCGGACTTGTTGCGCACCTGCCAGAAGGCGAGAGGGTGAAACCCGGCCTCCGGACGGGTTGGTTCGGCGGGGGTCGCAGAAAACCGGTCCAGAGGCCCGGTTCCACCGGTCATCTGCTGGAGGGTGTGGACAACCTGCAGCTGGCCGGTGGACTTGCCGGTCAGCCAGATGAGCCGGGCGAAGCGGCCGGCCTTCATCTGCCCGAGCGCGAACTCAAGCACGCAGCCGGTCTTGCCGTAGCCGGTCGGGGCCTCGAACAAGACGACAGAGGCCCCGCCTTCGCTTTCGCCGGACGAAAGCTTCGGCGCGGCCAGCGGAGGACGGAGGGCAGAGGACAGATTCTGCTGGATGGTTTCCTGCCCGGCGCGCAACGAAGGGAAGGCCGGATGGAATGTCAGCGCCCGGCGGCGCTCGGTGGCGCGGAGCCGCAGGTTGAGAAACTCGACGAGGGCGTCGAGTTGGTGGTGGACCAACGCCTCGTCGAATGGCGTGAGCGCGATGGTCTGCGCGAGCCCCGAGCCGGCCTCGACGAAGACGAGCTCGGCGCGAACCAGCTTGGAGCGGGGAGCAGGGAGCGCAGAGCCAGAAGCCGAGGCCCGGACCAGCACCGTGTAGGCGGCGAGTTGGAGGAAGTAGGCCGGGTAGTCCGTGCGCAGGTCGGTCTCTTCTGCCGGCAGCGGGCGCATGACGCTTTTGATCTCGCGCAGCAACACACCCCGGCCCGGTGGGCCACCCTCCTCTAGAGGGGATTCAGGCAGAAGCTGGTCGATGCGGCCGCTGAGGGCGAAGGTCCAGCCGCGGTGCGTGATGCGGCCGTCGATGACGACTTCGAACTGGGCGGCGGGCGACTCGGCGAGCGTGCGCTTCTGCAGATCGTTGTGCCAGTGCTGGCCGAGCTGGGCCCGCCAGATGCCCTGCGAGCCGCCGCCGGAGTCCGACGGGCCGAGGGTGAAGCCGGCGAATTCGCCGACGCTCAGGCTGACCGTGCGGTTTTCGAGGGAGAAATTCATGAAGACGGCACCACGGAACACCCTCCTTCACTCTCTGACAAGAGCTACGGCGCGGCAGGCACGGAATACACGGAAGGAAAGAGGGAACCGGCAAGTGTAGGGCGGGATCACCGCATCCCGCCTTCCCGCGAAAATAATAAGACCCTCGAGGCGGGATGCGGTGATCCCGCCCTACAGTCTGATCTCGGTCTCCGCCCGCACCCAGTCCTCGAGCCGGTGGGTGATGCGGGCCACGGTGGGCGCGTCGGCCATCTGGGCGGCGAGCGGCTGGTTGAGCAGGTGCGCGGCGTGGTCGCGGTCGGCGGCGTTGAGCTGCGGCCACCACTGTTGCTTCACGGGGTAGCCCTCGTCGCGCAGCAGGCAGTAGAGGGTCTTGAGCCAGACGATGTCAGGCCGGCCGCCGGCGGCGAGGGCGGTGAAGGATGAGCGCAGCAGGCCGGCGACGGCCTCGCGGGACTCGTCGGGCACGGGATTGCGGCTGAGCAACGCGCCGAGGGCGGCGGCGGCGCGGAGCGTGTCGTAGGAGCGGCCGATGCCGTCGTGGCGCTGGATGAGGCGGTGCTCCTTGATGAACCACGTGCGGCCCTGGTTGGAGGACTCGAGCCACAGTTCGGTTTCGTCGAACAGGTCGAGGTTGGTGGGGACCTCGGGGGAGGCGCGGAGCGGAGTCCGCACCCTACCGGTTGCGACGCGGCGCAGGCAGTGCAGCACGCCGTCCCCGGCCGAGAACGCCGTCAGCTGCTCGAAGGTGTCGGAGCCCGACGGCTGCTTGGCGAGGATGAACGCCGTGGTTTGGAGCTGCTGGCCGGGCATTGCAGAGGACAGATATCAGAGGACGGAGGACAGACTGGAGAATGAAGGTGGGGGGCTTGCCTTGGAGGGCTCGCGTCCCTGCGAGCCGTTTCGAGCAAGAAGAACGGCCCGCAGGGACGCGGCCCTCCCGTCAGTTTTTTTTCAGCGCGGCCTTCGCCGCGGCCGGGTCATTCCAGGTCGGCAGGACGGCGCCGCAGGAGATGACGGTCTTCATGCCATCGCCGACCGACATATCGAGTTCGATGAGTTCCATCGCGGGCAGATACATGAAGAAGCCGTTGACCGGGCTGGGGCAGGTGGGGACGAACACGGCCCAGTGGTCGTTTTTGAAGTGCGTGTGCAGTTCGCCCTGGCCGGTGTTGGTGACAAAGCCGATGGTGTAGGCACCGGGCCGCGGGAACTGCACGAGCACGACTTTGCTGAACTGCGTGCGGTCTTTCGCCCCGAAGGTCTCGATGAACTGCTTCACGCTGTTGTAGAAGCCGCCGATGCCCGGGATGCCCTGGATCAAACGCTCGCCGAGCGCGCCCACGAACTGCCCGAGGAAAAGATGCGAGACATAACCAAGCAGGGTGACGAACCCGAGCGCGATGAGGGTGGCCAGCACGTCCCAGACGAGGGACGGCAGGTGGCTCAGCATCTCGGGCAGATAAGGCAGGAACAACGGCGTGATCGAGCCGCCGACAAAGCTGATGATCAGGCGCAGCACCCAAACGGTGGCGACCAGTGGCGCGACCAGCACCAAGCCCGTGAGGAAGGCGTTGCGAAGGGAAGTGAAACGGGAGGAGGGCATGAACGGCGCAGTGAATCACAGATGAACCGGGACGCCACTGATTTTTTTGGACGTGCCAATAGCCCATACCCTCATGCATTTTCCGCGGATGACGCGGATGGGCGCGGATTACTGCAAAAAACAATTGCGGGTCCGATGGATTGCATCTGCGAGTATCCGCGCAATCCGCGGAGAATTGTTTGTGTTCTTAGGCCAGGCGAAATTCCGGCACGGCTTTCGCCGCCCGCAACAGCTTCATCGCCCGGGCCTCGGCCGCGCGCATGCGGCGCTTCTTGGCGGGCTGCAGGTCGTCGTAGCCGGCCAGGTGGAGCCAGCCATGCACGACGTAGAGGGTCAGTTCGGCGGAGAATTTTTCCTGTAGGGGCGTCCCTTGTGGACGCCCGCGGGCGTCCACAAGGGACGCCCCTACATACCGAGCGGCCGTGTCGGCCGAGACGCAGATCTCGCCGGCGAGGCCGGCCTCCTTCGCCAAGGCTTCGGAGCCCAGGGCCGTCGGCTCGCCCGCGAAGGTGATGACGTCGGTCGCCGTCGGGTCGGCCATGAAATCGCCGTGGATCTTCGCCAGCGCCGGGTCGGTGAGGAAGACGAGGGAGAGTTCGCCGGCCGGGACCGCCGACACCCCCCGGCGCTTTGCGGCATCAGCCGTCGCCGAGCCTATGGCCGACAGGCCCCTCTCCAGAGGGGATTTCACGAAACCGGTATCGAGAACGTGAATGACACGCGCCACCTCCGCCCGGCGGAAGCGCAGGCGTGGGTGGCGGTTGGTGATGGCGACTTCGCGGTTCATTGGCTTGGTGGAGGGCTCGCGTCCCTGCGAGCCGGCCCGCAGAGACGCGGGCCCTCCAAAATCAACCCGGCCCGATGGGCTCGGCCGACCGGGCCTGCTCGTAGGCGTCGATGATCTTCTGCACGAGCGGGTGGCGCACGACGTCGCTGGCGGTGAAGTGGTGGAACTCGATGCCCGGGATGTTGCGCAGCACGCGCGGGGCCTGGACGAGGCCGGAGGTCTTGTTACGCGGCAGGTCGATCTGCGTGATGTCGCCGGTGATGATCATGCGCGAGTCGTCGCCCAGACGGGTGAGAAACATCATCATCTGCTCGTGCGAGGTGTTCTGCGCCTCGTCGAGAATGATGTAGGCGTTGGCCAGGGTGCGGCCGCGCATGTAGGCGAGCGGGGCGATCTCGATGACGCCCTTTTCCGACAGCGTCGCGACGTCCTCGGGGTCGAGCATGTCGTGGAGCGCGTCGTAGAGCGGGCGGAGGTAGGGAAGGATCTTCTCGCGCAGGTCGCCCGGCAGGAAGCCGAGCGCCTCGCCGGCCTCGACGGCCGGGCGGGTGAGCACGATGCGCTGCACCTGGTTCTTCAGGAGGGCGGAGATGGCCGCGGCCATGGCGAGGTAGGTCTTGCCCGTGCCGGCGGGGCCGATGCCGAAGACGATCGGGTTCTTCTGGATAGCCTGCAGGTAGAGTTTCTGGCCGAGGGTTTTCGGGACGACGCTCTTGCGCTGGGTGGCGATGACGAGCGGCTCGTTGACCAGCGCGCGCAGGCTGGCGCCGCCGTCCTTGGCGTAGAGGTCGAGCAGCCGGACGAAGTCGGGCGTGCGCACGGCCAGGCCCTGGGTCTTGCCGGAGTTCAGCAGGGCGAAGAATTCCGCGGTGCGCGTGACGGCCTCGGCGGGGCCCTCGACCTTCAGCCAGTCGTCACGGGTGGTAAGCCGGCAGCCGAGCGCCTTTTCCACGCGGGTGAGATTGTCCTCGTTGCCGCCATAGAGTTGGTTGAGGTGGCGGGCGTTCGGGTATTGGAGCGTCTTGGAGTCGGGCACGGGTTGAGGAGCGGTAGGCAGTAAGCGATAAGCTTTAAGCTGGTTTGGCAACAGGGTGTTCGGACCGGTTCTGCTTAAAGCTTTCGGCTTAGAGCTTAAGGCTTTCAGCCACTTCCTTGAGCCGGGCATACATCGCGGCGAGGGACTGCGGGAGCACACGGGTCTGGCCGATGACGGGCATGAAGTTCGTGTCGCCGTTCCAGCGCGGCACAATGTGGGCGTGGAGGTGCGGGATGCTGCCGCCGGCGGCGGCGCCGAGGTTGAAACCGACGTTGAAGCCGTTGGGATTGATGGCGGCGCGGAGGATCTCCTTGCCGAGGATTATCTCGTCCATCAGGTCGGCGCGTTCGGCCGCGGTGAGTTCGGCGATGTCCGAAGCGGCGCGGAAGGGCACGGCGAGCAGGTGGCCCGGGTTGTAGGGATAGCGGTTGAGGATGAGGTAGGACAGCGGGCTGCGGTGGATGATGAACGCCGTGGCGTCGTCCCCCAGCTTGGGCAGCTCCGCGAAGACGTTCGCGCCCTCGGGGAGGCGGGGCGCCTCGATGTATTCCATCCGCCAGTAGGCGTGCAGGTGGTCCATGTTCCGGGGCAGGCTTGGCCGGCGGGGCGGGGATGTCAAAACAGGGATTGGCGGAAGGTGGAGCGCAGATTTGAAATTGTAGGGCGGGATCACCGTATCCCGCCTCCGTTCGAAAGGTATATCACGTTCGTGGCGGGATACGGTGATCCCGCCCTACAGAAAGCGTCTTGAGGGCAAGCCGCTCCACCGGGCTTGCAGCGTCACCGGGTTTGCCTTTGCTCGGCCCAGCGTGACCGACCAGCCCCAAGCCCTCTCGAAACCACCCGCACCGTTCCTCGCTGCGCTCGGACTGTCGACGGGCTTCATGGCCTTCGTCGCGTGGGACCAGTCGCACTGGTGGAGCCGGAAGGAGGACTATTCGTTCGGCTGGCTCGTGCCGCTGTTCACCGCCTATGTCGTCTATGACCGCTGGCCGCAGCTGCTCGGGCGCCTGCGCGCGGCGGAGTCCGGGCCGGCCAGTGCGCGCTGGGTGCAATGGGCGCTCAACGCGGCGGCGGGCCTCGGGCTGCTCGGGGGGGCGTTGTTTTTCCTGCTCGGGGCCTTTTACCGCGCCGGCGCGGGCACGTCGCAGCCCGGCACCTTTGCGCTGACGCTCGGCATGGTGGCGATCGTGCTGCCGCTGATTTATTTCAATGCGCCGAATGGAGGGCCCGCGTCTCTGCGGGCCGGCTCGCAGGGACGCGAGCCCTCCAATGGCAATGGTTTCATGGCCCTCTTCGCCGACGGCCGCTACCGCGTGGCGGCGCTGTTCATCTTTCCCGTGCTGGTCTGGCTGGTCTCAGCGCCGCTGGTCTCGGCCGTCGAGTCGCAGGTCAGCCTCTTCCTGTTGCGGAAGGTGGTGACGGTGGTGGCCTTCGTGTTCGACATGCTCGGCTTCCCGCTCGAGCAGCAGGGCAACGTGCTGATGCTGCCGAAGGGGCCGGTCGGCGTGGCCGACGCCTGCTCGGGCATCCGGTCGCTGACGGCGTGCCTCTTCGCCGGGTCGTTCCTCGGCGCGACGTTTTTCGAGCAGCCGTGGAAGAAGGTCACGCTGGTGGTGGCGTCGATGATCTTCGCCTTCCTGATGAACCTGGCGCGCAGCCTGTTCCTCACCGGCTGGGCCTACGCCTACGGCCCCGGGGCCATCAACGGCACGGTGCACGATGCCGCGGGCTACGCCGTGCTGGGGCTCACGTGTGTCGGGCTGCTGCTGCTTGTGCCGCTGCTGAACCTGAAGTTGGAGCGCGCGACACCCTGAGTTCCCGCCCGCCGAAGCCCGCGGCAAGAATCTGTTCTTTGCCTGGCGTTCCAGCTGAGCCACGGCCGTTCGGGTCCGTTGGCTCTGGCGTCCGGTTAGCCTTCTTACTTGGGCAATTCATAATCGCTTCCGAAAAACTTCGATTTGAGCAGGCGATAGCGAAACCTGTCCTGCTCCAGAAACGGATACTTGGTTCGATACTCGACCACTTGCTTTTGAAATGCCTCTTTCGTTTCGGGATAATAGCGCCAAAGCATTGGCCCCGTCTGGCAATCGAGGAAAAAATTCCCGATGAAGACGATCTCGCCGGCCGAGGCCGTAAAAGTCCCTCCCTCCGGCCTACCATCCTTAATCAAATCCGACCGCTTCGCATTCAAGTAGCCAACGTCGGAGACAGACCGAGCGACCTTAATGCTGACACCACTCAGAGCATACTCGCCCGGAGGAAGAATGAATGCGTAATTGAGGAATCGCAGCGTGCGAGTTAGCCGTGACGGTCCGTCTACGATGAAGTCGGCTTTCGCGTCGGGGGTCTTTGGCTCACCCGTTACGCGGTCGAACTCCAGCTTCATGAGCTCGGCATTCTCGTAGCCGCCACAATTCCAGTGGCGGCCCCAATTTACGTCGAACACCACGACAGCATTGGCCGCGATGCCCGCTTGATAGGTCTTCTTGGTCACTTCGCGAATCACCACCGGATCGGCGGCGACAGCGGAACTGACCAGGGCGAGTAAGAATACAATGCGCATGGTTTTGCCCAACAGTGTTATTCAGCTTCAGCGAAAAGCGTGAGTTCTGGGAGCGGCATAAGCACCTAAATGCAGGTTAAGTGTTTCATGCTCAAGAACCGCTTTTTGAACGGACGCTTTTCCCGGGTGCCACGATTTCCGGCAAAAGCGTAAGCTAGGGCCCATCACGGCCCGACTGGTTTCGGCGGGACGGGCGTGACGATGAACTCGGAGGCGCGGGCCGGATCGAGATACTCTTTCGCCAGGGCGCTCAGTTCCTCCACGGTCACGCTCTCATTGTCACTGTAACGGCTGCGGCTCCACTCGAGGTGTTCGGGAAATTCCTGCGCGGCGGCGAGGACGGTGCCCAGCCAGTAGCCGTTGGTGCGGGCGCTCTCGCGCAGGGCGGTGAGCACCGGCTGCTTGGCGCGGACGAGTTCCTCATTGGTGACGCCGCCGTCGTGCAGGGCGGCAGCCACGGCCTTGATGGCGTCGGCGATGCGGCGGGTGTCGTCGGGAGCCACGGTGGCCTCGGCGATGAGGTAGCCGTAGCCGGGGTAGGTCTCGCTGAGGTCGGTGGCGGTGCCGGGGCTGTAGGTGCTGCCCATCTCCTCGCGGATCTTCACCCGAAGGCGGTCGGCGAACACGTCGGCCAGCAGCCGCAGGCGGCGGGCGAGCTTGACGTCGCGGTTGTCGGTGGCGGGCCAGTAGAGGCGGACGAGGGCCTTGGGAATCTCGGACTCGACGGTGTAGGCCTTGGCGACGGGCGCGGCGAGCTTGGCGACCTGGCGGGCGTCGTCGTAGCCGGGCTTTTTCTGGCGTTTGGCCAGCGCGCCGAAGGTCTGCGCCACGGCGGTGAGGGTGGCGGCGGGATCGAAGTCGCCGACGATGGCGATCTCGATGGGGCCCTTGGCGAACTGCGGCGTGAGCCAGGCTTTCAGCTCGTCGAGCGTGCGGGCCAGGAGAACTTCCTTCGGGGGCAGGCCGAAGCGGGGGTCGCCGCCGGCGAGGAGGTTGGCGACCTCGAGCTCCAGCGGGCCGTCGGGCGTGTGGGCGAGCCGGGTGTAAATCTGGTCGGCGGCCTTGTGCACCTGACGCAGGGACTCGGGCCGGTAGCCCGGGTCGGTGAGGTAGGCGCAGAAGAGCTGGAGTTGCAGCAGGAGGTCGTCGCGGTTGGTGGTGCCGGTGAAGGTGAAGGCGTCGGTCTGGGCGCCGAAGCCGAGCCCGACGGTCTTGCCGGCGAGGAGGCGCTGCAAGTCGTCGACGCTGTGCTTGCCGAGGCCGCCGGTGGTGAAGGCGACATTGGCGAGAAGGGCGAGGCCGCGCTGGCCGGGTGGCAGCGTGAGCATGCCGCCGCCGATGCGGACGGAGACCCGGATGCGGCCGGCCTCGAAGTCGGTGGGCTTGAGGTTGAGACGCACGCCGTTCTTGAACTCGACGAGCGTGGCACCGAGGTCGTCCACGGCCTTGGTGTCGCCCACCTTGCCGGGCTTGCCGAAATCCGTGTAGGCGAACGCGGCCGACGCGGTGCGGGCCGGCGGCGTGACAATGGTGCGCCGGCTGGCGGCGTAGGCGGCGGAAATGTTCTGCGGCGCCTTGGCCAGCTCGAGGTTGCCGCTGACGAAAATCCGGCGCCCTGCGGCCTCGTTCCAGGTGGCCTTGAGGGCGGCGGCGCACGCCTCGGGCGTCATGGCCGCCAGCGCGGGAGCGTAGAGCGCGAGGTCGGCCTTGGGGTGCGTGGTGACGTTGCGGTCGATCAGGTCGTCGGCCAGCTTGTCGGCAAGGCCGGGGGAGCGACGGGTCGGCGCGGTCTGGACGGCCTGCTCCAGGTTGTTCTGCATCTCGGCGACCGCCTCGGCGAGCTCCTCCGGCTGGAAGCCGTGGTCGAGGGCGCGGCGCAGCTCCTGCTCGGCGACGGCGAGCGTAGCCGACCACTGGTCGGGGCGGCAGTTGAGCTCGATGGAGGCGTTGCGGAAGAAGTCGAACTGCTCGGTCACGCCGACCAGTCCGCTGAGGAAGGGCGCCCCTTCCTTCTTGGAGAGGATGGAGAGCCGGCGGTTGAGCATGCTGAGCGCGAGCGTGCGCGGCAGGTCCTTGAGGCGGTTGGCGGCGGTGTCGGGCTCGAAGGCGTAGGGCACGACCGTCTCGAGGGCGACATTGGTGCTGCCGGCCTCATTCTCGGTGTGCAGCAGGGCGACGACATCGTCGGACGGCGCGACCGAGCCGAGGCGTGGCTCCGGCAGCGCGGGGGCGCGGGCGGCGAGCGGGGCAAAGAGTTCCCTGATCAACGGCTCGACGGCCGCGGGGTCGAAGTCGCCGGCGAGAATCAGCACCATCCGCTCGGGGCGATACCAGGCGTTGTAGAACTCGACGAACCGGTTGTGGTCGGCGGATTGGATGACCTTGTCGATACCGATGGGCAGGCGCTGCGGGAACCGGGTCTCGGGGACGAGAAACTCCAGCTCGGCCTGGAAGGTGCGGAGGCCGACGGAGTCGCGGGCGCGCTTTTCGCTCAGGATGATGCCGCGTTCCTTCTCGATTTCCTTCGTCTCCAGCAGCAGGCCCCCGGCGACGTCGGCGAAGAAGGTGAGCGACTGGCGCAGGGTTTCCGGCTTGGTGTCGGGCAGCTCCAGCTGGTAGACAGTGCGGTCGAAGCCGGTGGAGGCGTTGGTGTCGCCGCCGAACTCCATGCCCAGCTGCTGGAAGAACTCGACGACGTTGGCCGACGGGAAGTGCCGGCTGCCGTTGAAGGCCATGTGCTCGAGGAAATGGGCGAGGCCGCGCTGGTTGTCGTTCTCGTAGATCGAGCCGACCCGCACGGCGAGGCGGACGCTGACCCGGCCGCGGGGCTCGGGGTTGTGCTGGAGGGCGTAGCGCAGGCCGTTGTCGAGCTTGCCCCAGATGACGCCCGGATCGGCGGGCAGGTCACTGGTCTCGTGCGGGAAGTCGGCGGCCAAGGCCAGCAGGGGCGCGAGCAGCAGGGCGGTGAAGGCGAGGCGGAAGCGGGCGGGGCGGGAGAGGAGCATGACGGAGGAGGAGTCTTCGGACCCGCGGGCCGACTGCAAGTTTCGAGGTAGGGCTGAATATTGGAGGACCCAGCTCCAGCTGGGCCGCGGCTCAGCTGGAGCTGAGCCCTCCACTGAACGGCGAGGCCGCCGAATTTAGTGTGGCCAAAAGCCGGCGCCGGTTTCTAGCTGGGTGGGAAATGATCAAAGCCAAACGCCTCAAGAAACTGCCCGAACACGTCAATGCCGCCCTGGCGAAAAAGAAGGGGCCGGTTTCCAAGTTCATCGCGCTGAATTACCGCCATTTCAACGCCGCGGCGCTGCTCGACACGGCCAAGGGCTACGAGACCCACCTGCAGGCCGGCGGCAAGATGCTCGTGACCCTCGCCGGCGCGATGTCCACCGCCGAGCTCGGCATCACCCTCGCCGAGATGATCCGGCAGGACAAGGTTCACGCCATCGTCTGCACCGGCGCCAACCTCGAGGAGGACATCTTCAACCTCGTCGCCCACGACTACTACGAGCGCGTGCCGCACTACCGCCACCTCACCGCCGACGACGAGCAGGATCTCGTCGACCGCCACATGAACCGCGTGACCGATACCTGCATCCCCGAGGGCGAGGCCATGCGCCGCATCGAGGCCGCCGTGGCCGAGGAGTGGCTCGCCGCCGACCAGTCGGGCCAGCGCTTCTTCCCGCACGAGTTCATGTATAAGATCCTGCGCGGCGGGAAACTGAAGAAATATTACCAGATCGACCCGAAGAACTCGTGGATGCTCGCCGCCTGCGAAAAGAACCTCCCCATCATCGTCCCCGGCTGGGAGGACGCCACGCTCGGCAACATGTATGCCGGTCGCGTCGTGACCGGTGAGATCAAGAACGTCCACACGGTCCGCACCGGCATCGAATACATGACCTGGCTGGCCGCCTGGTATACCAAGACGGCGAAACGGCTTCGCAACGGCGAGGGCTCGATCGGGTTCTTCCAGATCGGCGGCGGCATCGCGGGCGATTTCCCGATCTGCGTCGTGCCCATGCTGCATCAGGACCTCGGCCGCACCGGCGTGCCGCTCTGGGGCTACTTCGCCCAGATCAGCGACTCGACCACCAGCTACGGCAGCTATTCCGGCGCCGTGCCGAACGAGAAGATCACCTGGGGCAAGCTCGGCGCCAAGACGCCGAAGTTCATCGTCGAGAGCGACGCGACCATCGTGGCGCCGCTGATCTTTGCGTGGGTCCTCGGCCAGTAAAGCCAAGCAGCCGGAGTTAACCACTAATCTACACTAATTCCTCACTAATCATTAGTGTCTCTTAGTGTCCATTAGTGGTTACCCCGCCTTGATCTGGATCTATAGAATTCTGTTTCTCCCGCTGCTGCTGCTGGCGTCGCCCTATTACCTGTGGCGGATGCGGCGGCGGGGCGGCTATGCCGAGGGTTTCTGGCACCGCTTCGGTGATGTGCCGCCGCTGCCGGCCAAGGCGGCCGGGGTGAAACGCATCTGGCTGCAGGCCGTCAGCGTGGGCGAGGTGCTCGCTGTTTCCCCGTTGCTGGAGTCGTTCAAACGCGAGGCCGGCGTCGAGGTTTACCTGACCACCACGACCAGCACCGGTTACCGGCTGGCGAAGGAGAAATACGGCGCGCTGACGGCGGGCATCGGCTACTTCCCGCTCGATTGGTGGGCCTTCAGCGCGGCGGCGTGGCGGAAGGTCGCGCCCGACCTGGCCATCCTGATGGAGGGCGAGCGCTGGCCGGAGCATGTGGCGCAGGCGCAGGCGCATCGCGTGCCGGTCATCAGCATCAACGCCCGCATGTCGGACCGCAGCTTCAAGCGCTCGCTGCGCTTCCGCGCGCTCATGCGGCCGCTGGCTGTCGGCATCACCCGGGTGCTGTGCGCCGCGAAGCGCGACGAGCAGCGGTTCAAAGCGCTCGGGTTTCCGCCGGAGCGGTTGCAGACCACCGGCAATCTCAAGCTCGATGTCAGCATTCCGCTGCTGGCCGAGGCGGACAAGGCGGCGCTGAGGCGTGAACTCGGTCTCGGCGCCGGGCTCGTGCTGCTTGGTTCCTCAACCTGGGCCGGCGAAGAAGTGGCGCTGGTCACGGCGCTCAAGTCCGCGCGGGAGAAGGGGCTCAAGGTGTCACTCCTGCTGGTGCCGCGACATGCCGAGCGACGCGAGGAGCTGCGCGGCCTGCTGGAGAAGAGCGGGTTGAAGTTTCATTTCCGCTCCGAGGGCGCGGCCTTGGGGACGGTTGATGTCGCCGTCGGCGACACGACGGGCGAGCTGCGGAAATTCACGCAGCTGGCCGACCTGGTGTTCACGGGCAAGAGCCTGGCGCCGCACGAGGGCGGCCAGACGCCGGTCGAGGCGGCGATCCTCGGCCAGCCGGTGCTGCACGGGCCGCGCATGACGAATTTCCGCGACATCATCCGCTCGCTCACCGAGGCCGGCGCGGTGCGCAAGGTGGAGACGCACAGCGAGCTGATCAGCGTGGCGGTGGAATTGCTGCAGGACTCCGCCCAACGGGAAAAACTGGCGGCCGCGGCGCGCGAATGGAGCGAAGCCAACCGCGGCGCGACGGAGCGCACACTGGCCGTCATCCGCGCGCAGCTCGGCACCGATAATTTGTAACGTATTACGTTATACCAAACACCCAAAGCTTTTACACGAAGGCCGCAAAGAACGCAGAGATATTTCCCCTCGCAGGATCTGCTTCGCGGTCTTGGCGACCTTGGTGTAGAGTGTAGTAGCTTGAGGCGATTGGTATCAGGCCTCCGGAGGCGGTCTGGTCGGGGGAGGAGCGGGCGGGGCGGATTCCGCCGGGTGCGCGGGCGAGGCCGCCCGTTACACGGCGGTCACCACGGCCACGCAGTAGTAGAGGGTCCGGTCGCCCTCATAGCGGGACGCGCCGGTGACGAAAATCTGGCGCCCGGCGACGGTAAACGGCGTGCCCGCCGCGAGGCGCGGACCGAGATTGCCCTCTTTTTCCATCGCGGTACTCCAGGCCGCGTCGTGCGCCAGCACGAAGGCCGTGGCCGGCGGAGCGATCAGCACGCTGAAAGTGGCGACCTGCGCCGCGGGCGGCAGCGGAACGACCGGTGCCGGAGCCGCCGGTGCGGGCGTCGCGACCGCCGGGGGTGATACGGGCTGACCGGAAGGCGCCTGCGCCTGCTTCAGGTCCAGCTTGATCATACGGGCCACCGCCTCGGGGCCGGCCTCGCCGGCGACCATGCTGACCCAGTCGAGGAGCAGGTTGCGCACCGCGTTAAGATCGGGCGCGTGCGCGATGGGCTCCATGCCGCCGCTCTTGCGGACGGCCTTGATCAGGGTCGAGATTTCCTTCAGATAGACATTCTTCTGCGCGCCCGGAATGTAATACATGAACACGAGGTGGACGAGCGCGCCGTCCTGGGCGCCGTAATCGATGCCCTGGGCCGACCAGCCGATGGCGCAGAAGAGCTCGCCCTCGTCGCGCCGTGCGCGCACGTGGGGCACGGCGACGCCCAGGCCGATGCCGGTGTTGCATTCCTGTTCCCGGACCTGGATCTCCTCGATGGCATCGGTGCCGACCTCGATGTTGGGGTTGGCATCGAGAATGCGCGCGAGAAACGTCAGCGAGCGCGGTTTTCCGGTATCGGGCAGCTCGAAGAGCCGGCCTTCCTGCAGGGCGGTGAGGACACTACGCATAAATTAATCCATGCCAAATCGACGCACGAACCACATTTTGACGATGTGCGTGAGCACGCTGTAGGCGACAAGAAACGCCGCGAGCCAGAGGAAAAACACGCCCGGCAGCGGGGTGAAGCCGAGGAAGTGCGCGAAGGGGGAGAACGGCAGCCAGAGGCCGATGCCCATGATGAGGAAAGTCGTGAACATCATCGGCCGGCTCGCCCGGCTCTGGATGAAGGGGATGCGCTGCGTGCGGATGATGTGGACGATGAGCGTCTGGGTCAGCAGCGACTCGACGAACCAGCCCGTGTGGAACAGGGCTTCCCAATGCGCCTTGTCGGCTTCCGTTGCGCCGGCCGTGCTGAACGCCGCGCAGCCGAAGAAATACAGCATCAGGAAGAACGTTGCGTAATCGAAGATGGAGCTGATCGGGCCGATGAAGACCATGAAGTTCTGGATGCTTTTGATGTTCCAGCGGCGCGGCTTGTTCAGGTATTCGGGGTCCACATGGTCGAGGGGGATGCCAACCTGGGAGAAATCGTAGAGCAGGTTGTTCACGAGCACCTGGATCGGCGCCATCGGAAGGAAGGGCAGGAAGTAGGCGCCGCCGACCACGCTGAACATATTGCCGAAGTTGGAACTCGCCCCCATCTTGATGTATTTGATGATGTTGCCGAAGACCTGCCGGCCTTCAAGAATGCCGTCCTCGAGGACGAGCAGGCTCTTTTCCAGCAGGATGATGTCGGCGGATTCCTTCGCCACGTCCACCGCGGTATCGACGGAGATGCCGACATCGGCTGCCTTCATGGCGAGCACGTCGTTGATGCCGTCCCCCATGAAGCCGACGACGTGGCCCCGCGCGCGGAGCGTCTTGATGACCTTTTCCTTCTGGTCGGGGGTCAGGCGCGCGAGGACGTTGGCCTCGTCCACTTCGCGGCCGAAGGCTTCCTCGTCGAGCGCGGCGAGCTGCGGGCCGGTGACCACCCGGGTGATCGGCATGGCGACGTCGTGACAGACCTTTTTCGTGACCAGTTCGTTGTCGCCGGTGAGGATCTTCACGGTGACGCCGGAGCGGGTGAGCGCCTCGATGGCGCGAGCGGAGGTGTCCTTGGCCGGGTCGAAAAACGCGACGTAACCGAGCAGGATCAGCTCGGATTCGTCGGCGACGGTGAAGGTCTGCTTCGTGCGGTCAAACTCCCGGTAGGCGATGGCGAGGACGCGATAACCGTCGGCGCTGAGGTGACGGTATTCGTCCAGCAGATCGTCGCGGATGAGCCGCACGAGGGGATTGATGTCCTCGTCGACCTGGTAGTGCTCGCAGGCGGCGGCGATCTCCTCGACGGCACCCTTGCAGATCAGCACGTGGCGGTCCTCGTGATCGATGACGACCGACATGCGCCGCCGCTTGAAGTCGAAGGGTATCTCATCGACCTTCCGGCAGTCGCGTTCCACGTCGAGGTCGGAATGGGCGAGGATGGCGCGGTCGAGGAGGTTGCGCAGGCCCGTCTGGTAGAAACTGTTCATGTAGGCGTAACGCAACACGTCCTCGCTGGACCGGTTCGTCACATCCACATAGCGCTCCAGGACGACGTGGTCCTGCGTAAGGGTGCCGGTCTTGTCCGTGCACAGCACGTCCATCGCGCCGAAATTCTGGATCGCGTGAAGATGCTTCACGATGACCTTCTTGCGGGCCATGCGCAGGGCGCCCTTGGAAAGGCAGACCGTGATGATCATGGGCAGCATCTCCGGGGTCAGGCCGACCGCGACGGACAGCGCGAACAGCAGCGCTTCCGACCAGTTGCCCTTGGTCAGCCCGACGATGACAAACGTGACGGAGACCATCACGATCATGAAGCGGATCATCAGCCACGTGAAGTCCTTCACGCCTTTGTCGAAGCTCGTGGGTTCGCGCTTCCCCAGGAGCTTTTCCGCCAGGGAGCCGAAATAGGTCTTCGGACCGGTGGCGAGCACGATGGCGCGCGCCGATCCGCTCAGGACGTTGCTGCCCATCAGGCAGGCGTTGGTGAATTCAAACGCCGCCTTGCCGGCGGTCTGATTGGTGTCGGCCGTCTTCTCCACCGGCATCGACTCGCCGGTGAGGGCCGATTGGGTAAGGAAGAAGTCCTTGGCCGAGAGCACACGCAGATCGGCGGGGATCAGGCTGCCCGCGGCGAGGATCACGACATCGCCCGGCACGATCTGCTCCAGCGGCACGGCCGTCTCCTTGCCGTCGCGCAACGCGTGCACGTTGGTGGTGACGAGTTTTTGGAGTTTTTCCACCGCGCGCGACGAACGCGCCTCCTGAACGTAGGAGAGGAATACGCTCAGGAACACCATCGCGCCGACGACGACCGTCGAACTGATGTCGTCCATGAAATAGGAGACGATCGCGATGACCAGGAGTTGGATGACGAGCGGGTTACGGCACCGATCCAAGAGATCGCGCAGCATGGAATGGCGCCCGCCGGCGGCGACGGCATTGGGGCCGACCTTGCTTAAAACGGCCGCGGCCTGCTCGGAAGTGAGTCCGTTGGCGGAGCTGCCGAGCTGGGCGAACAGCTCTGATTCGGGCAGGGTGTATTGGCCGGGAGGAAGATTCACGCTGGCCTGCAATGGACGATGTTTCAATCGGTGGGGCAAGGCGAATTGCGGCGAATTTCATGTGCCGCCGAGCCCCGGCAAATCGGCCTGCGCCGGAGCCGGTTCGCGCCGCCGGACTCCCCGCCCTCAGCCGGCCAGACTGACGGTATGAGGCTCCGTGTTCGCGACCGCGGGCCCGGCCAGCACGATGTCGGCAACGGTGCGGGCGGCGGCGGGCTGGGCCAGGCGGCGCAGGTTGGTGCGCCAGTGGCGCCAGAGTCTCGCGTCGTCGGCGAAGAGGCGCTCAAGCGTGGCGACAATCGCCTCCGGCGTCTCGGCGAGCGCCCCGGCGTCATTCCGGCGGATGAGCTCATAGTTGCCCTCCTCCTGCCCGGGCACGATCTGGCTCACGATCAGCGGGCAGAGCGCGTTGATGGATTCCTGCGTGGTGGCGCCGCCGGCCTTGCTGATGGCGACGTGGTGCGTCATCAGCAGCTCCGGGATGCGGTCGGTCCAGCCGAGGATGTCGGCCTTGGCCGGTGCGCCGGCGGCCAGGGCAATCAGTTCACGGCGCAGACCTTCATCGCGTCCGGCCGTGATGGTCAGCTGCCAGGACGGATTCTGCAGAAGGGCCCGGGCGACGGCCAGAGCGCGGGTGCGGCCGGTGTTGATCATGAACAGGACGCGGCGGGGATGGGCGGGGTTGGTCGGTTCGGGCGGCGCGAGATGCGCCGGCCGGTCGGCAAAGGCGAGCGCGACGGGAAAGCCGCTGACGTGGACCCGGGCCGACGGCACGCCGCGGGCGGTCAGGAAGGCGGCGGAATCCGGGTCGGTCACAAACCACCCGGCCGAGCCGGACCGATACCAGAGGGAATTGATGGTCAGCGCGTCGGTGACGACCGTGTAGTGCGGGCAGAACATGTGCCCCTCGCGGCGCAGCTGGTTAAGCAGCCACGCGTAGACCGGGTAGGTGGAGACGAGCGCGACGGGTTCCTTCTCGGCGATGATCCGGCCGAGCAGACGGCGGTGGCTGGCGAGTGTGCGGAACATCCACGGCGCGCGCGGCGACTCGTCGAGCCAGCGATAGAGCCGGCTCCAGAGCTTCGGGGCGGTGTTGATCAGCCGGAGATAGCCGCGGCGGGAGACGTGGTTGAGCCGGGGGGCGCGCAGGGCGAACAGGTCGACCAGCTCGGCGTCGAGGCCCGGCCGCTCATTGAACGCGGCCTGCAGGGCGCGCGCCGCGCTGTTGTGGCCCTCGCCGTAGCCGGCGGTGAGAATCAGGACTTTATTCATGCGGATAAGGCAGGGGAGGCGGGGCCATCAGCCCGGCGGGTTGTAGGCAACGTGGCCCATGCCTCGCGGGGCTGATGGCCCCGCCTCCAAAAATGCACTCACGCGAGGACGGGCATTTGCATCGGCTCGTCCACCTCGTCGGCCGCGGCCGGCTCGGGGCCGAAACGGGCGGCGAACTCCCGGTAGGTCGCGAGCTCGAAGCGGCCGTCGTGGTGCTCCACGATGGCGGTGAGCGATTCGACCCAGTCGCCGGAGTTGAGGTAGTGGATGTCGCCGATCATCTTGTCGGCCGGCGTGTGGATGTGGCCGCAGATGACGCCGATGCAGCCGCGCTCGCGGGCGAGGGCGGCGACCTGGTCCTCGAACTTGCCGATGAAGCTGACGGCCTGCTTGACGCGGGCCTTGATGGCCTGGCTGAGCGAGAAATATTCCTTGCCCCGGAGGCGGCGGAACCAGTTGTAGGCGCGATTGAGGCGGAGCAGCAGATTGTAGCCGAGGTCGCCGAGGTGGGCGAGGACCACCATGTTCTTCACGACGCCGTCGAACACGTCGCCGTGCAGCACCAAATAGCGGCCGCGGGAGGTCTCGAGGATGTGGTCTTCGACCAGGCTGAGGTGCTCGAACTGCATCGGGAGGAGGCGGCCGATGAAGTCGTCGTGGTTGCCGCGGAGGTAGACGACCTCGGTGTCGCGCTTCTGGATCATGGTCAGCACGCGGCGGACGAACCTGGTGTGGGCCTTGGTCCACGGGTCGCCGCGGCGCAGGCGCCAGCCATCGATGATGTCGCCGTTGAGGATGAGCCGGTCGCAGCGGACGTGCTTGAGGAAGTGCGTGACTTCCTCGGCCTTGCTGTGCGGCGTGCCGAGGTGGATGTCGGACAGGATGACGGTGCGGACGTGGAGTTTGCTCATGGTGGAAGCGGGTTTGTCATTCTGAGCGCAGCGAAGAATCCAGGATGACAGCCGGGGCGGTCATGCTGCTGGATCCTTCACTTCGTCCAGGATGACAGGCACGGGGAAGGGATTTGTCGGCCGCCTCGGCGAGGTCGGCGGCAAACTGGGTGACGACGTTGTCCCAGGAGCGGGCCGCCACGGCGGCGGGGGCCCGGGTGCGCAGGCGCGCGACGAGCACCGGGTCGGTGGCGAGGCGGACGGCGGCGGCGATGAACGCCGCCTCGTCGTCGAGCGGCACCAGCAGTCCGTTTTCTTCCGGGCGCACGAGCTCGTGGGCGGCGGCGTAGTCGTAACCGGCGAAGGCGAGGCCGCTGGCCAGCGCCTCGGCGGCGACATTGCCGTAGGTCTCGGTCACGCTGGCGTGCAGGTAGATGTCACCCGTGGCGTAGTGGGCGGCGAGGGTGGTGCGGTCGACGAAGCCGGTGAAGCGGACGTAAGGCAGCTTGGCCGCCAGCCCGGCGCGCAACGGGCCGTCGCCGACGACCACGAAGCGGCAGCGCGGGTTGGCGGTGCGCATGGCGTCGAAGGCGCGGATGATCAGCCCGTAATTTTTCTCGCGGGCGAGCCGGCCGGTGTGGATGACGACCGGGTCGTCGCCGGGGGCGCCCCAAGCCGCGCGTTGGGCCGCGTCGCGCCGGGCGGGAGTGAAGTGGCCGGTGTCCACGCCGCGGGAAAGCACGCGAAGGTTGTGGTAGCCGTCGGCCGCGAGCTCGGCGCACAGCTCGCGGGTCGGCGCGAAGGTGCGGAGCGTGCGGTTGTGGAAATGACGCAGCCACTTCGCCGTGAGCGTGAACAGCCAGCTGAAGCGGTAATCGTGCGTGTAGTGATGGAAGTTGGTGTGAAAGCTCGACGTGACCGGCAGGCCGAGGACATGCGCGGTGTTGAGGGCCGACCAGCCGAGCGGGCCCTCGGTGGCGATGTGCACGAGATCGGGGCGGTTGGTGCACCAGAGCCGACGGAGGCAGCGGCCGGCGGGCAGGCCGAAGCGGAGCAGGGGATAGCCCGGGATGGGCAGGCCGGGCAGCAGGTGTTGCGTGACGGCGCCGTTGACCTGCAGGGCGGGAGCGCCCTTTTCGGCACGCTGGCGCGGGCGGATGATCGTGACTTGGTGGCCGCGTTGCGTGAGGCCGTGCACGAGGTGCCCCAGCGTCATGGCGACGCCGTTGATTTCGGGAGAGAAGGTTTCGGTTACGAGGACAAGTTGCAATGTGGGTGGCCCGGACGGCGGCCACCGGCCAGCCGTCGAGCGCACCCGGAGCATGGCCGCAATGTGTCAAGGACCGGTGCCGGTCCGGTGACGATTGCGTAAAACGCTCCACCGCAGGGGCGCTGGTAAATAAGCGAAATAGGGATTGCGCGGGGGGCGCGGAACTTTTTAACGTCTGGCTTTTAGCTTGATGCAAACCCACGGGCCCAAGCGCATCTATACTCCGCAATCCTTGGAATTCTGGTTCGGCCGCATGGAGGTCGACTGGGAGGGGCAGTTTGACGCGACCCATGTGGACCGGGGCCATGACATGTATCGCGACGGCGAGATCCGCGAGGTCGAGCTGGGCGCCAAGGACGCCATCATCCACCGCAAGGTCGAGAAGAAGGAGGAATATGCGGTGATCGAGTGGGACAACGACCGGATCAAGGTCCGCTCCTCCTCGACCGACGTCCTGCTGGCCAACGCCATCGCCGTCGCCGGTTTGCATGAGATCGAGGAACTGCTGGTCGACGAGATGGCCGCGCTGCTGCCCGGCGCCTTGCCCAAGGCCAGCCCCGCCGCCCACGGCCATCACGCCAGCGCCAACGGCAATGGGAACGGCGCCAACGACGCGCCCAAGCCCGACGCCCCCGCGCGCGACCTCCTGCTGAGCTTCACCACGAACGCCGACGGCCTGGTCTTCCTCGCCTACTGGAAGAGCGGCCGCAGCCGCATCCCCGCGCTCGGCAACACCGCCAACCCGCCGACCGCCGCCGAGCGCGCCAAGCTCATCGCGCTGGCCACCTACGCCCGCAAGGCCCACTTCCGCTACAACCAGTCCACCCACGCCTACGCGCTCGACGCGCTGGCCGACATCCCGGGCTTCCTGCGCGACCTGCTGCCGCACTGGAAAAAGCAGTTCGCCATCGAGCTCGACGTCAAGGTGGACAACATCAAGCAGGGCGCGCGCGCCATCGAGATCGAGGCCGTGGCCGACCGGCGCGGCGACGGCGGGCTGAACCTGCGCTGGATTTTCCGCGCCGGCGAGAAGCTGCTGACCGACGAGCAGGCCGCCGCGTTGCTCAAGCACGGCCGCACGCCGATGCTGCTGCCCGACCTCGGCATCGTCACCCTCACGCCCGAGAAGCTCGAGGGCTACAACCAGTGGCGCCGCAACCTCGAGGACACCGCCGCCGCCGGCGAGATCCCTCCCTACCTGATCTTCTCCCTCTTCAACGACCACCGCCTCAAGGTCACGCTCGGCCCCGAGATCGAAGCCTGGCGCCAGAAGGTGCTGACGCCGCCCGCCACGCCGCCGGAGCTGCCCGAGTATCTGCGCAACTACCAGCGCCGCGGCGTCGAGTGGATGCACCACCTGTGCGAGACCGAGTGCCACGGCCTGCTGGCCGACGAGATGGGCCTCGGCAAGACCGCGCAGGTCATCGCCCTGCTGCGCACCCGGCCCATGGCCAAGTTCCGTCACGTTGTGGTCTGTCCCGCCAGCGTCGTGCCGGTCTGGCGCGAGGAGATCGCCCGCTTCTACCCCGAGGCGAAGGTCGACATCCTGAAATCGGGCAATGATTTCAAGACCAACAAGGCGCCGTGCATCTGGCTCGCGAGCTACACGCAGCTGCGCAAGCACCGCGCGCTGCTCGACACGACGGAGTTCGGCTACGCCATCCTCGACGAGGGCCAGTTCATCAAGAACCCCGACGCCAAGGTCACGCAGGCCTGCTTCGCCATCAAGACGCGGCACCGGCTGGTGATGACCGGCACGCCGCTGGAGAATCGCCAGCTCGATCTCTGGTCCATCTTCCGCTACCTGCTGCCCGGCCTGCTCGGCTCGCGGGCCGGGTTCGAGTCGGCGCTGGTGCTGGACCGCGAGCGGACGATGAACCGCCTGCGCCAGCAGGTGGCGCCGTTCATCCTGCGCCGCACCAAGAACGAGGTGGCGACGGAACTCCCGCCCAAGGTCGAGATGGACCTGCTCTGCCCGCTCACCGAGGTGCAGCGCGCCGAGTATGCCCGCATCTGCACCGAGGGCCTGGCGCGCCTCGGCGAGGACATCAGCCTGGCGCTGCGCGAAAAATCCTTCGGCTTCCTCGCCCTGCTCACCCGCCTGCGGCAGGTGTGCTGCGACCCGGACCTGCTCCCGTGGATGAATTCGCCGCTGACCGACAGCGGCAAGCTGCAGCTCCTCGTGGAAAAGCTCAGCGAGGTCGTGGCCAGCGGCCACAAGGTCGTCATTTTCTCGCAGTTCGTCACCCTGCTCGACCGCGTGCGCACGGCGCTCGACCAGCATTACCCGGACCTGCCGCGCTACGAGATCACCGGCATGACGGTGGACCGGCAGAAGCCGGTGAAGGATTTCCAGTCGGCGGCGGGCGCGGCGGCGATGCTGGTCAGCCTCAAGGCCGCCGGCACGGGCATCACGCTGCACGCGGCGGACTACGTCTTCCTGCTCGACCCGTGGTGGAACCCCGCGGTCGAGGACCAGGCCATCGACCGCGTGCACCGCATCGGCCAGACGAACACGGTGTTCGTCTACCGCATGGTGACGGCCGGCACGATCGAGGAGCGCATCCAGTCGTTGAAGGGGGAGAAGAAGCAGCTGTTCAACCAGGTGGTCGGCCACCACAGCGGCGACTTCGAGTGGACCAAGCATTTCAGCTCGTTGAACAGCCTCATCCAGCTCAGCGCGGTGGAGGCCGGCGAGACCGAGCTGCTCAACGCCGCGGTGGCGACCGGGCCGCTGGGGCCCGCGCTGCCGGCCGAGCCGGTCCCGGTGATCACGCCGCCCGTCGCTTCCTGACGGAACAAGCCTTGTCAGGCGGGCCGAGTCGGCCATGGTTATTTCGTGGAAGTGCCGCAACACACAGCAACCCGGGCGGAGGCGAGATCGGTTGCCGGCTGCTCTCCGACACACCCCGGCGCGGTCGCGCCACCCCTCTCCAGAGGGGATCCAGACTTTCGCCAGCAATGCCTTGAATCCCCTCTGGAGAGGGGTGCCCGCAGGGCGGGGTGTGTCGGGGATATTTCGCCGTGAAGGAAGTGGTGCCGCAAATCTACGAGCGCTTGCTGCGCCTGCTGCGTTGGCGGCTGTGGATCATCGAGAAGCTGCGGCCTTCGCCGTGGCAGGAGACGCTTTTCTGGGCGGCCGGGGCGGGCGTGCTCGGGGCGCTGGCGGCCCTGACCTTCCGCGGGGGCATCGAGCTCATCCACTACATGCTCACCGGCACGGCGGAGGGCATCGTGGATTCGTTCCGCGACCTGGTCTGGTGGCAGCGGCTGGCGATCCCGGCGGTGGGTGGACTGATGGCGGGACTGGTGCTCCTGTTCGGCAAGCGCCTGCACCGCGGCCAGAGCTCGACGGACTACATGGAGGCGATCCTGATCGGCAGCGGCCGGCTGCCCGTGCGCGCGACCATCGTGAAAAGCACGGCGGCGCTGTTCTCCATCGCGTCGGGCGGCTCGATCGGCCGCGAGGGCCCGATGGTGCAGCTCTCGTCGGTGGTGGCCTCGTGGCTGGGCCGGCGCGGCCGCCTGTCGGCGCCCCAGTTGCGCCTGCTGGTGGCGTGCGGCGCGGCCGCGGGCATCGCCTCGGCCTACAACGCGCCGATCGCCGGGTCGTTTTTCGTGGCCGAGATCATCCTCGGCACCATTGCGATGGAGAGCCTCGGGCCGCTGGCCGTGTCGGCCGTCGCGGCGACGCTGACGATGCGGACGCTCTCGAACGCCCATACGCTTTACTCCGTGCCGTCGTTCACCCTGCACTCGCTGTGGGAGATCGGACCGTTCGTGGTGCTCGGCCTGCTGGCCGGCACGCTGGCGCCGTTCTTCCTGCGCTCGCTGCGGACGGTGGAGGGCTGGTTTGCCCGGACCAAGCTGCCGGTGCCGGCCCGCCTGGCGCTGGGCGGCCTGGTCGTCGGCGGGCTGGCCGTGTGGGTGCCGGACGTCTGCGGCAACGGCTACAGCGTGGTGGTGGCGATCCTCAACGGCCAGCTGGTGTGGACGGCCCTCGTGCTGGTGCTGGTTTGCAAGTGGGTGGCGACGGCCGCCTCGTTCGGGTCGGGTGCGCCGGGTGGCGTGTTCACGCCGACGCTGTTCATGGGCGCGAGCCTCGGTTATCTTTTCGGGTTCGCGGTGCACGAGGTCTGGCCGCTGGGCGCGGCGGACCCGCGGGCTTTCGCCCTCGTCGGCATGGGCGCGTTGCTGGCGGCGGCGAGCCACGCCCCGGTCATGGCCATCATCATGCTCTTCGAGATGACGCTGAGCTACGACATCATCATGCCGCTGATGCTGTGCAGCGTGATCGCGTATTACACGGCGCGCGGCATCGAGGACCAGTCGCTCTACAGCGAGGCGCTGAACAAGAAGGCGGCGGAGGCGCCCGAGGCGGTGCGGCTGCCCGGCGTGGTGGCCGACCTGGCCAAACCGCAGGCCGCGCCGGTGTTGCTGACCGCGCGTTTCGAGGAGATTGCCCGCCTGTTCCTGCAGACACGGCACGAGGAGATCTACGTGACCACGCCCGAGGGCAATTATGCCGGGGCGATCTCGCTGCACGACATCAAGCCCTACCTGAACGACCCGGCCATCGCGGCCCATGTCATCGCCGGGGATTTGCTGCGCGATGACGTGCCGCCCGTGTCGCTGCTGGCGCCGCTGGCCGAGGCGCTGCGGATTTTCGCCCAGCACGCGGGGCAGACCCTGCCGGTCATTGAACCGGGGACGGGCCAGCTCAAGGGCATGCTCGTGAAGAACGATCTGCTGCTGGCGTTGCTCGAGGGCCGCGGGGCCGAGAAGCGCAGCGGCCACACGCAGGTGCCCTGGCGGACGAGCTGAATTAAGGTGGAGCGCGACCTCTGAGCGCGCTTTTGGGTCAACCCGTCCGGAGGCCGGGTTCCACCTCTGCGCCCGGCATTTGCCCGGTTTGTCACACGGGCGTCACGAGACCGTAACAATCGGCCCCTATTATCCGCCCGCGTTTCGGCCCAATCACCGGGACGTTCCACCTACTAGCAACATCCACGCCCGACCCATCATGTTAAACCTAAAATCCAAACTGCTCGCGCTGGTCGCCACGCTCCTTTGCGCCGGCACCGCCCTCGCCCAAGACAGCGGCCCGCTGATCGACCTGCTCGTGAAGAAAGGCATCATCAATGACCAGGAGGGTGAGACTCTCCGGGCGGATCTGGCGAGGGACGCCGCCACGGCGGTCACCTCGACCATCTCGGGTGGGAAAAGCACCGCCTCGCTAACCCTCGCCGGCCGCATCCAGGTTCAGTATGCCGGACTGGCGACCAACATCGACGGAGCGGCGGTGAACCCGGCGAGCACTTCGCATTTTTTCCTGCGCCGCATCTACTTCGGCGCCAAGGCGAACCTCGGCAACGGCTGGTCCTCGAGCATCAACTATGACTTCGCCGGCTCGACCTTCGACGAGGCCAAGGTCACCTGGACGCTGAGCGATGCGCTCGCGGTGGACGTCGGCTTCCGCAAGGTGCCGTTCGGCCTGGAGGAATGGTATACCTCATCGGGCAGCCTGAAGGCGATCGAGCGTTCGCCGGCCACCCGTTACTTTGTCGAATCCAACAACGGCCGCCGCCTCGGCGCCGGCAGTTACCGCACCGGCGTCTTTGTCGGCGGCAAGAGCGACAGCGGTCTGTTTTATAATGCCGCGGTGACGAACCCGGAGCGGGACGAATCCGCCGCCGGCGTCGCCTCCGCGGGCACCCAGGCCACCAACTCCCCGGCTTTTTGGGGCAACGTCGGCTACAAGGTCGCGCCCGTCGAGGGCCTCAACTACGTGGTCAGCGCCTCCGTCGGCTACCTGCCCGGCCAGGGCGGGTTTGGCACGACCTTCGCGGGCAAGGGCAACAACCTGACCGTCTACAACGCCTTCACCGAGATCTCGGAGGGGCCGTGGGACCTGCAGCTGGAGTATTTCGGCAGCGACAACCAGCAGGGCGTCTCGGCCACCCAAAACGCCAAGAGCAGCGCCTGGTCCATCCAGCCCTCCTACAAGATGGGTGAGTTCTGGGAATACACCGCGCGCTACAGCTATGTGAATTCCGACGGTCGCGGCGTGCAGACCGCCGATGGGATCCGCTCGGCTCCGTCTGGCGGCACCATGAACAACCTCGACGAGTGGTATTTCGGGTTCACCCGCTTCTTCCGCGGCAACGACGTGAAATTCCAGCTCGGCTACATCTTCGGCCAGTCGAACGATACCGTCACCGGCGGCACGGCCAAGGCCAAGAGCCAGGGCATCCGCAGCCAGATGCAGGTCAATTTCTAAACCAGTTTAATCCTCAGGAAAAACCATCATGAAAAAATTCACGTTTCTCGCGGTCGCGGCACTCGCCGTCACCACCCTCAACGCCCAGAAGCTCGTCATCAAGGGTTCCGACACCCTTGGGGCCAAGCTCGTGCCCATGCTGAAAGAGGAATACAATGCCAGCCATCCCGGTGTGACCTTTGAGATCGCCGCCGAAGGCTCGACCACCGGCATCGCCGCCATCATCGATGGCACCGCCCAGATCGGCATGTCCTCGCGGCGCGCCAAGCCCACGGAGATGTCCGCCGGCACGGCCAAGGGCATCGTGCTCAAGCCGACCGTGGTCGCCTACGACGGCATCGGCGTCATCGTCAACGCCGGCAACCCCGTCGGCGCCCTGACCAAGCGCCAGGTGGAGCAGATCTTCGCCGGTGACATCACCGACTGGAGCCAGGTGGGCGGCCCGGCCGGCCCGATCTCGATCTACACCCGCAACACGTCCTCCGGCACCTATTCCGACTTCAAGGAACTGGCGATGCACAAGCGGGACTACGCCAACTCCTCCCAGAAGATGGCCGGTAACGAGCAGATCGCCGCCGAGGTGGCCAAGAATGCCAACGGCATCGGTTATGTGGGCCTGGCCTATCTGACCGATCCGGGCATCAAGACGGTCTCGATCGAGGGTTCGCTCCCGACCGAGGCCTCGGTGATCGCCAAGAGCTATCCCTACGCCCGCCCGACGTTCTACTACACGAACGGTGACGCCCAGGGTGAGGCGGCCAAGTTCCTCGATTTCACCCTCAGCGATGCGGGCCAGAAGATCGTCCGCAAGGTCGGTTTCGTCCCGGTTCGCCCGCTGAACTGAGCGGACGACGGTAGTGTGTCCCATACCGCCCGCAGCCCATGCCCGGACTGCGGGCGGTCTCTTTTGTAACCCAACCGTAACATGCATCGGTTGACCGGCCCCCAGGGCCGGCCCGATGCTGACCGCGCCCACTTGGTCATGCCTGCCACCACCGACAGCCCTCCGCTTCCCCGCATGGCCACCCGCGAGATCCTGCTGCGGAAGCGGCGCGGCTGGTTTTTCGGCCTGACCGGCGACCAGTTCGTCAAATATGTCTTCCAGGGGAACGCCACGATCTCAATCATCGTGTTGGGGCTGATTACCTTCACGATTTTCCGGGATGCGGTGGGCTTCATTCCGATGAACCACGCGAACCTGGCCGTCTACCGGCTCGCGGGGCTGGAGTATGTCGACCTGTATCGCGGCCAGGTCACCGCCCACAGCACGATGTCGCGTTATCTGGCCAGCCTGCGGACGCAGCAGCTCGACCTGCTGATGAAGAAGGAGGGGCTGGCCCCGGCCGCCGCCATGGCGCGGCTGGCGGACTTTGATGCGTTCGCGAACAAGTTCGCCGACACCATCAACGAGCAGGAGACCCTGCTGGGCACCATGACCGACCTCGCCACCGGCGTGAAAGAGCGCCAGAAGGTGGCCGAAGACCTGACGGTCGCGAAGCAGAACCTGCTGGCGGCCATGGCTGGCGCCCCGCCCGAGCGGGCCGCCGAGCTGCAGAAGGAGGCCGATGCCATCAAGATCGAGACGGTGGATTTCCAAGCCGAGATCAAACCCCTGCTGGCCCTCCGGCCCGACATTGCCGCCGCCAATGCCGGCCAGATCGCGGCGATCCAGGCACTCATGGTGCAGGCGCCGAAGTTCAGCGATGCCGTGCTGAACCGGCGCATGGAGAAGTTCCAGGGTTTTGTGCAGGGCTATTTCAAGGAAGTGGAGGCGGTTACGCAAAAGATGGCGGCCTGGGACCAGGCCAAGCCGATCAGCTGGCTGGAGGCGCTCAACGCCTTTGCCTTCGGCCGCGAATGGGTCACCGCCAGCTTCTGGCAGGACTGGTATGGCATCATTCCGCTGCTCAGCGGCTCGCTGCTCATCGCCTTCATCGCCATGATGATTGCGCTGCCGCTGGGGGTCGCCGCGGCGATCTACGTCAACCAGGTGGCCAGGCCCTGGGAACTGAAGGTCATCAAGCCCTATATCGAGTTCATCTCGGCCATTCCCAGCGTGGTACTCGGCTTCTTCGGCATCGCCATGCTGGGCGAGACCCTGCGCCGCTTTTCCCAGAACCCCGCGTTCGACTGGGTGCCGGGCTTTCCGATGGCGGAGCGCCTGAATGCCACCACCGCCGCCTGCCTGCTCGCGCTCATGGCCATCCCGACGATCTTCTCGCTGGCGGAGGACGCCATCAACAACGTGCCGCGCTCCTTCAAGGAGGCTTCGTTCGCCCTCGGCGCGACCCGGCTGCAGACGATCATCCACATCACCGTGCCGGCGGCGCTCTCCGGCATCGTGGCGGCCATCCTGCTCGGCTTCGGCCGCGTGGTCGGCGAGACCATGGTCGTGTTGCTGTGCGCGGGCAACCGCATCCAGACGCCCGACCTGTCCGCCGGGCTGGGGGTCATCTTCCAGCCCGTGCACACGATGACGGGCATCATCGCGCAGGAGATGGGCGAGGTGGTGCGCAACAGCATCCATTACCGGGCGCTGTTCATGGTCGGCGTGGTGCTGTTCCTGATTTCCATGCTCATCAACTGGCTGGCGCAAAAAATCGTGCGCCGCTACCGGATCTCCATCGGATGACGCCCCCGCCCACCACCGCGCAGGCCATCTTCGGCCGGCCCACGCCCGCCAAGCGGGTGGAAAAGGGCGTCTTCTGGCTGCTCCGCCTGTGCACCTACTTTGTGCTGCTGTGCGCCGCCTTCATCTTCTGGGACATCGGGAGCAAGGGCGGCAGCGTGATTTTCCAGCGGCACGCCCCGTTCATCAACGTGCCGTTCCTGACCCAGGCGCCCGAGACCCTCAACGTCTTCGAACTCGGCGGCCGGAAGCAGAGCATGGGGGACCGGGCCTTCCGCGAGTTCAAGGCGACGCATGCCGCGGAACTGAAGGGCGTGGCGGTGGAGACCTACGTCTATTCCGCCGGCGGCATCTTCCCCAACATCGTCGGCACGGTGCTGCTGGTGCTCGGCTCGATCATCATCGCGCTCGTGCTGGGGGTGATGAGCGCCATCTACCTGAGCGAATACGCCCTCGACGGCCCCTTCATCCGCTTCCTCCGGCTGTCGATCATCAACCTCGCGGGCGTGCCCTCGATTGTCTTCGGCCTGTTCGGTTTCGGCCTGTTTGTCGTGGGTTTCAAGATCGGCGCGATCCAGTTCTTCGGCTGGAATGTCTCGCTGCTGGCCGGCTGGCTGACCCTGGCCTTCATGGTGCTGCCGATCATCATCACGGCGTCCGAGGAGTCGCTCAAGGGCGTGCCCAAGGGCTACCGGGAGGGCTCGCTGGCGCTCGGGGCCACGAAGTTCCAGACCATCGTGACCAACGTCCTGCCCTACGCCCTCCCGGGCATCCTGACCTCCTCCGTGCTCGCCATCGCCCGCGTGGCCGGCGAGACCGCGCCGATCATGTTCACCGCGGCGTTCGTCATGCGCGACGAGCTGCCCTGGCAGGTGCAGAAGTGGACCGACTTCATCTTCCAGGGGGTCATGGCGCTGCCGTATCACATCTACGTCGTCGCCTCCAAGATCCCGCAAAACGAATACACGCGGGACGTGCAATACGGCACGGCCTTTGTGTTCCTGTTCACCGTCGCCGCCATCGCGATGACCGCGGTCATCCTGCGCCAGCGGCTCCGCAAACGCTACAAATGGTAACCACCCTCGCCATGCCCGAACCCGTTGTTCCCCCCGCCGCGCCCCGCCCGGTGTCCGTGGCCCCCGCGGCCCCGGTCAATCCCGCCGCCCGCGCCGTCATCGAGATCGACGACGTCGATTTCAACTACGGCCCGTCGCGGGCGCTGCACGACATCACCCTCAACATCCAGGAACGGCAGGTGACCGCCTTCATCGGACCCTCGGGTTGCGGAAAGAGCACGCTGCTGCGCTGTCTCAACCGGATGAACGACCTGATCGACGGCGCGCACGTGTCCGCGGGCCAGATCCGGATCGACGGCGTCAACATCTACGATCCGCGGGTCGACGTCATCGAGCTGCGGAAGCGGGTCGGCATGGTTTTCCAGAAGTCCAATCCCTTTCCCAAGTCCATTTACGAGAACATCACCTACGGTCTGCGCATCCAGGGCCAGAAGAACAAGGCCCGGCTGGACGAGGTCGTCGAGCGCAGCCTGCGCGGCGCGGCGCTGTGGGACGAGGTGAAGGACCGCCTGCACGAGAGCGCGCTCGGCATGTCGGGCGGCCAGCAGCAGCGCCTCTGCATCGCCCGCGCCATCGCGGTCGAGCCCGAGATCATCCTGATGGACGAGCCCTGCTCGGCCCTCGACCCCATCGCCACCGCCAAGGTCGAGGAGCTGATCCACGAGTTGAAGAAGTCGTTCACCATCGTCATCGTGACGCACAACATGCAGCAGGCCGCGCGCTGCTCGGACCGCACGGCCTTCTTTTATCTCGGCAAACTCATCGAATACGCCGATACCCGCACCATCTTCATGAATCCCGCCAACCCCCAGACCGAGGCCTACGTCTCGGGCCGTTTCGGCTGAACAATCTTTGAACCACGAATGGACACCAATGAACACGAATCGATCTCATTCACCTCGGCTGCATTCGTGTGAATTCGTGTGAATTCGTGTCCATTCGTGGTTAACCGTCCCTCTTCCATTTTATGAAACGATTCTTCGACGCCGAACTGGAAAACTTCCGCTCCCACCTGCTGCAGATGGGCGAGCGCGCCATGGACCAGACCCGCCTCGCCATGAAGGCCTTGATGGACGCGGACATCGCCCTCGCGGACAAGGTCATCGCGGCCGACGACGAGCTGGACAAGCTGGAGGTGCAGATTGACGACGAGGCCATCCGCTACATGACCCTGCGCGGGCCCGTCGCCTCGGAGCTCCGCCTCATCGTGGTCGGCATGAAGGCCAGCCACGACCTGGAGCGGGTGGGGGACGAGGCCACCGGCATCGCCCGCCGCTCGCGCAAGCTGGCCATCGAGCCGCGCCTCGAGCTCTACGCCGACCTACCGCGCATGTCGAAGATCGCCCTGGAGATGCTGCGCGACGCCCTCGACTGCTTCGTGCAGGAGGACGAGCAGAAGGCGCTCAGCGTCATCCGCCGCGACCCCGAGGTGGACAACCTCAACCGGCTGCTCTACCGCCGGCTGACCAGCTACATGATCGAGAAGCCGGAGACGATCGCCCGGGCGCTCGAGCTCATGTTCATTTCCAAGTCGATCGAGCGCATCGCCGACCACGCGACCAACATCGCGGAGGAAATGGTGTTCCTCTCGAAGGGGCTGGACATCCGCCACAGCGACATCGGCAAGCAGGACATGCTGCCGACGACCGGCTCCAACCCGCCGGTGTGAAATGTAGGGGCGCCGCTTGACGGCGCCCGGGCGTGGTCAAGCCACGCCCCTACACGGATCAGTGGTAGCCGAGCGCGCCGCAGAGGCGCTGGGTCAGGTAGCCGAGCAGGCCGCAGACAGGCAGGGTGAAGACCCAGGCCCAGAGGATGCGCTCGACCACGTTCCACTTGAGGGCGCCGGCGCGCTTGGCGACACCCACGCCCATGATCGAGGTGGTGATGGCGTGGGTCGTCGAAAGGGGAATGCCCGCCACCGACGCGGAATGCAGGATCAGGGCGGAGGTCGTCTCGGCCGCGAAGCCGTGCACCGGCTGCAGCTTGACCATCTTGTGGCCCAGGGTGCGGATGATGCGCCACCCGCCCGCGGCCGTGCCGGCGGCCATGACGAGCGCGCAGGTGATGATGACCCACTGGTTGATCGCGAACTCGGGGGTGCGGAGAAAGGAGGCCCACACCGGCAGCTGGTCGAAGGAGCCGCTCTTCGTGCCGGTGAACAGGGCGAGGGCGATGATGCCCATCGTCTTTTGCGCGTCGTTGGAGCCGTGGCTGTGCGCCATGAACCCGGCGCTGAGGAGCTGCAGCTTGCCAAACACGTTGTTCACCGTCCGGGGCCGGAGCCGGTGAATGAGCATCGTGAGCAGGAACATCAGGAGGGCGCCGCCGAAAAACCCGGCGAGGGGGGAAAGGATCATGGGCAGCACGACCTTGGGCCAGAGGCCGGTGGCCCAGTTCAGCACGTTCCAGTCGTCGTTGGCCGAGGCGAGCGCGGCGCCGCAGAGGCCGCCGATGAGCGCGTGGCTGGAACTGGAGGGCAGGCCGAACCACCAGGTCACGAGGTTCCAGATGATGGCGCCGACCAGGCCGGAAAAGATCGTGATCATCGTGACAACGTTGGTGTCGACCAGGCCCTTGCCGATGGTGCTGGCCACGGCGGTGCCCATCAGGGCGCCGATCAGGTTGAAGACGGCGGCCAGCGCGATGGCCTGGCGGGGCGTCAGCACCTTGGTCGAGACGACCGTGGCGATGGCGTTGGCGGCGTCGTGAAAGCCGTTGATATACTCGAAGACCAGTGCTGTCAGGAGGACGATCAGGAAGATGGTCATGGCACGGAGGCTCGGGGGTGGCTTGCACGGTTCCGGCCTGCTGGCCGGCCGGTGTTTGTCCGGGCCAGTCGCCCGGCAAGCGCGGCGTGTCGGCGACAGTAAATCACGAGTATTTCAGCATGATCATGAAGACCACCTGGCCGGCGTCACGCGCCCGGTCGACGGCGGTCTCCACCAAATCATAGAGTTCCATCAGGATGAAGACCTCCTTGGCGTCGTAAGGGCCGTTGTAGAGGTCCTTGACCAGTGCGAGCATGACCTTGTCCGCCTCGCCCTCGGCGAACTGGAGCTTGGCGTGGTGGTCGGTGATGCGCTCGACCTGCGTGCCGTTGCGGAGCTGCTTGACCATGGCGACGACCGATTCGACGGCCTGCTCGAGCAGGACGACCTGCTTCTGGAGGCTTTCGCGCGGGACGCGGGCCGGGCAGATGGTCAGGCGCTCGACAATCTTCTCAACGGTCTTGGGGATGCGGTAGAGGGCGAGGGAGAGGGCCTCGATGTCCTCGCGCTCCAGCGGGGTGACGAAGGTCTTGCAGAGCTCCTCGGTGATTTCCTGGGTGATGCGCTTGTCCTTGCGGCGCGTCTGAATGATGTCGTGGATGTTGGTGGCCGCCATGGACCCGTCGTTGCTCAGGATTTTGACCAGCAGGTCGGTGCTGACACGGGCCTCGTCGGCGCTCGCCTCGAGCAGATCGTAGAACTTCTCTTCCTTACCCAGAAGCTTCTTGAAGGAAATCATGCTCCTGACCGAATATTCAAAGCCGGTTCGGAGGCGAGGCGATTTTTACAAAGGTTACGACGCGACCTAGCAGTCAATCAGCCGGCATAGTCCGCTTAGGCGACCGGAGGTGCACCAACACCCAAGTCGTCAGCTCAGGCGATTGGGGCAAAAGACTCCGAGCTGCTTTCAAGGATCGGTCGGCAAATGGCGGCGATGGTGTCCAGGGTGAACGGCTTGCGAATCACCGGCAGGGGCAGCCCGCCGAGATTCTGGTCGAGATCGACGGCACCCGCGTGCCCGGTCACAAAGACCAGGCGGCCGCTCAAATCGGGGCGGTTTTCCGCCAGCCAGGCGCGGAGTTGAAAACCGTCCATCCGGGGCATCCGGATGTCGGAGAGGATCAAGTCGTAATGGCCCCGCCGGAGTTTCTCGACGGCCTCGAGGCCATCAGGCACCCCCTCCACGCTGCAGTTGAAACAGACCCTCAGGGCTTCCTGCATGTATTGTCGCACAAACTCCTCATCATCGACCACCAACGCACGCCGGCGGCTGGGTCCGGGATGGGCGACGGGTTCGGCCGGTTCTGCTGCGGTCGTCAGCAGAGCGGAAGGCGGCTGGCCGACGGGCAAGTGGATCGAAAAGGTCGAACCCTCGCCTGGCGTGCTTTCAGCGGTGATCTCCCCGCCGTGTTGCTGCACGATGCCCAGGGAAACGCTCAGCCCCAGCCCCGTGCCTCGCGGACCTTTGGTTGTGAAGAACGGGTCGAATATGCGGCTGAGGTTTTCGGGACTGATGCCCGACCCGACGTCACGCACGCTCAACACGACCGATGCTCCGTCTGATTGCAGTGTCAGGGTGATCTGCGGTTGGGGCACCCCCTCCATGGCGTGCATGGCATTCAGGACCAGATTGATCAGAACCTGCTTCAGCTGGACCGGATCCCCGCGCACCCAAACCGGCTCGACCGGCAGGTGCAGGTGCTGCTCGCAACGGGTCTCCATCAGCTGGAACCGTAGCATCTGGAGCGCCTCCCGGCAAAGCCCGCCCAGTTCGACCGGGTTGGCCTGGCCACCGGCGGGGCGCGAAAGATTGAGCAGCTGGCGGATGATCTGGGCCGCTTCCGCCGCGCTTTGCCGGATGCACAGGGTATGTGCCCGCATCGGCTCCGGGGCCACCAACTGCAGCAGGTCGGCGAAGCCCAACACGGGGGTCAGCTTGTTGTTCAGTTCGTGGGCCACCCCGGCCACGAGCGTGTCGAGCATGTTCTGTTTTTCCTGCCGGGCGATGCGCTGTTTCAGCAGATGCTGTTCGGTGACATCCTCGAAGAATACGCAAATCTGCCCGGTTTCGACCACCCAGCTGGAATGCAGTTCGAACCGGCGCGCGCCCCGGGGCAGTTCAAAGACGACCTCGGTGACCGAAGGCTCGGTGTCCGGGGCGGCGCGTTCGTGGGCGGCGAGCAGCCGGCGGAATGACTGCTGGGCGGAGGACGTCATCCAGCTTGCCAGCTGGAACGAAGCCTGAGGTCGCTCCTGCAGCTGTAGCAGCTGCTCGAAGCGGCGGTTGTGCGCGACAATGACGCCGTCCGGATCCAGCAGCGCCACACCCAAGGCATTGTTCTCAAAGAGGGCCTTGTAGCGACCCTGCGACTGTCGGAGCTGGTTGTTGATCTGAAACAAGGCAAGGTTCTGCTCGCGCAACTCCCCGTCTTGCGAAGTGACGCGCGCCAGCTGCTCGCCGAAGAGCTTGAGTTGCAGCCGCGCCAGGCTGGGCACCGGCACGAGGCCGACGAGCCGCTCGTGTTCATCCACCAGCACGATGTCCTCGAAAAACTCCGAGCCTTGTCGGGAAAGCGCCTCGTCCAGCACCCGGGGCAGGGAGGCATCCCGGCGGTAAATCAGGGGGCGCGGTGCCCGGGCCGTCATGACCGGGCTGTTGCCGTAGAGGGAGAAGCCGTAACGTGAACCCAGCATGAAACCGACCGTCGCCCGCGAGCAAAGCCCGACGACACCACCCCGGTCGACGATGGCCCGGAAGTCACCGGGATGGTCCTGAAACAGCTTTTGGACATCGGCGAGCGGGGTTTGCGCATCAACCCAATCCCGGTGGTGCACCAGCTCGCTGAGTTTGCTTGCCGGAGAAGGATCCTCGTCGGGAACGCCGGCCGGGGGTTGAACCCGGTCCAACTCCGGAACGGGGAGAGTTTCTGGTGACATGCCCCCGCAGGGTAGTTTGCCAGGGGTTTACGACAAGGGGCGGACGGTTACATTTCGGTCACTTTTCCGATCCGCTTTGGCTTGAAATTGGGGCGGTCAACGGGATTCGAACCCGCGACCCCAAGAATCACAATCTTGTGCTCTAACCAGCTGAGCTATGACCGCCGTAAAATTGGGAGCGCGAACATCCATAGCCGGCCGGTTCCTGTCAACTATTTCTCCGGTGCATTTGCCATTGCGGGGGCCACCCGGCGCCCCTTGCTAAAGGCCATGCCCCGGATGCGTTTACTGACCTTCAACGTGGCGCATGCCCGGGGCACCCTGCCGGTGCACCAGAGCCTGCGCTCGGCGGTCAAGATCAGGAGCAATCTCCTGAAGATCGCCACCCTCATCAAGAAGGTGAGGGCCGACCTCGTCGCCGTGCAGGAGATCGACGAGAACTCCCGCTGGAACGGGAGCTACAACCACCTGACCTTCCTGAGCGAGCACTGCGGCCTGCCGTTCACGGCCATCGGGCTGACCAACGAGCGCGGCGGGCGCTATCCGCTCAACTATGGCAACGGCGTGCTCTCGCGCTGGCCGATCATGCACGCCGAGGCCACGACGTTCGGCCGGCGCGCGCTGGGCGACAAGGGCTTTCTCTTCATCGAGACCGAGGTGGCCGCCGGCCGTAGGCTGCCCCTCATCAACCTGCATCTCCACCATGCCTCGCGGAAGCAGCGCCTGGGGCAGGCCGCCCTGCTCATGAAGTTCATGACGGAGCGCGCGGCCGCGCGCGGCGCCCATTGGGTGGCGCCGCCGATCCTGTGCGGTGACTTCAACAACCCCGCGCACCAGCCCGATGCCACGGCGATGTTGCTGGGCTTTTGCGAGCAGTCCAACAACTACACGCTGCTGCCCAAGACCGGCCGCACCTTCCCGGCGGCGCTGCCCGCCCTGTCGCTCGATTTTGTCTTCGTCCCGCAGGAATGCCGGGTCGTGCACGCCGAGGTGGTGCGCTGCTACCTGTCGGACCACCGGCCTGTGCTGGTGGAGTTCGACCTCGATTAGGACTGGACCGCCGCTACAGGGCGGGCGGATATACTTGGCGGACTGATCCTCGATCCGCCAATTTTCGCTCGACCCGCGCCGCCGGTCTTCGGACTCTCGGTTTCTCCATGGACCGCATCGCCCAGGCCTTTGCCCGCACCCGCCGCGAAAAGCGCGCCGCTTTCGTGGCCTACCTCTGTGCCGGCGATCCCGACTTCGATACCTCGCTGGCCGCCTGCCGGGCCGTGCTGGATGCCGGCGCCGACGTGCTGGAGCTGGGCGTGCCGTTCTCCGACCCGCTGGCCGACGGTCTCACCAACCAGCTCGCCGCGCAGCGGGCGCTCGACGCCGGCATGACGGCCGCGCGCGGGCTCGAGCTGGTGAGACGCCTCCGCGAGAAAAGCCAGGTCCCGATCGTCTTCTACACCTACTACAACCTGGTTTTCTCGAACGGCGTGGAAAACTACGTGCGCGCCGCCAAGGAGGCCGGGGTGGACGGCTTGCTTACCCTCGACCTGCCGCCCGAGGAGGCCGACGAGGTGCTGGCCGCCTGCGCCAAGCACGACCTGAAGACCGTCTTCATCGTGGCGCCGACCACGCCCGCCAGCCGGCTGCCCCGCATCGGCGCCGCCGCGACCGGCTTCATCTATTACGTGTCCCGCGAGGGCGTGACCGGCGTGCGCGACCAGGTCGCCGCCAACATCCCCGAGGCGGTCGCCCGCATCCGCCAGCACACGGCGCTGCCCGTGGCCGTTGGTTTCGGCATCTCCACCCGCGACCAGGTCAAGCAGGTGGCGAAGGTCGCCGACGGCGTGGTCGTCGGCAGCGCGCTGGTCAACGTCATCAAGGAGAATCTCGACAACCGGGCCGGTTTGCCGGCACGGTTGCGCATCACCGCGGCCGACCTGGTCGCGGGTGCCGCCTGAGCCATGCCCACCACGATCCCGCCCAAAGTCCGCCGGATCCTGCTGATCGATGACGACCGGCTGCAACAGCGGCTGATGCAGGGGCTGGTGCAAAACTTCCGCGGCGGCGCCTTCGAGCTCGACGGGGCCCAGACCTACGCCGAGGGGCTGAAGAAGCTCCTGAGCGGCAAATACGCCGTGTGCCTGCTCGACTACCGGCTCGATGCCCAGGACGGCCTGGCCCTGCTCCGCGAGGCCCGCATCGCCGGCGGTGAGACGCCGGTCATCATCCTGACCGCCGACGACAGCGAGGAGGTGGACATCGCCGCCATGGAGGCGGGTGCGGTGGATTACCTGGTCAAGGCCACGATCAATCCCCGCCTGCTCGAGCGCTCGATCCGCTACGCCCTGAAGCTCGGCGAGACGCTCGCCCAGCTGCGCCAGCTGGCCCAGCGCGACGAGCTCACGCGCCTGCTCAACCGCCGCGAGTTCTCGCGCATCCTCAACGAGGAGTGGGACCGCAGCGTGCGGTTCAAGCGCCCGTTCGCCCTCGTCATGGTGGACATCGACCATTTCAAGAAGATCAACGACACGCACGGCCACCAGGTGGGCGACGAGGTGCTGCGCCATGTGGCCAGCCTGCTCGCCGGCCAGGTGCGCACGGTGGACCGCGTGGCCCGCTACGGCGGCGAGGAATTCGCCCTCATCATGATCGAGACCGACGGCAAGAACGCCGCCGAGCACATCAAGCGGTTGGGCGTGCTGCTGGCCGAGACCCCTTGTTTCGTGGAGAGCAAGAATCTCACCGTCGAGGTCACGCTGAGTGCGGGTGTCGCCACGAGCATCGGCGATGCGACCAGCGCCACCGATTTGGTGGGGGTGGCGGACAAGGCGCTTTACGCCGCGAAGAAAGGCGGCCGCAACCGGATCGTGATGGCCGACGGCACGGTGATTCCGTTCAAGTAGGGTGATTTCTTTGCAGGTCGGGCTTTACGCCCGACACGAGGGAAACCTGCCGGGCATAAAGAGCCGACCTACACCCAATCATGCTTCCGCCGGCACCATGATCCGCAGACTCCGCGGCTTCAGGGTGATTTCCAGCTTCGAGGTGGTGGCGCGGGGCTCGCCGTCGGTGTGGATCCAGCCCGGCTTGGTGCGTTCGATGACAAATTCCGCGCCGCTGAAGCGGGTGACCGCCTTGACTTGGTCGAAGCTGTCGGTGCCCAGCCGGTAGAGCATGCCGCACGCGCCGAGAAAGCCGACCTGCGGCACGCTGATCAGCTCGAAGCGGCCGTCGTCCAGCTTCGCCCCGGGCGCCACGCGGGCATCGTTGCCGTATTGGTCGGAGTTCATGACCGCGAGGGTGAAGGCGTCGACCTCGGCGGTGCCGCCGGCGTGCCGCACCGTGCAGCGCTCGGGCTGGTGGGCGAAGAACGAGGGAAAGCCGACCCGGATGTAGCCGGCGAGGCCGCGGTTCGTCTGGCGGCTGAAACGCACGGCGATATCCGCCTCGAAACCGAGACCCATGGCATTGAAAAAGGCGAAACCGTTCACCAGGCCGGTGTCGATCGGCATCGGCCGGCCGTCGAGCAGCGTCCGGAAGGCGCCGTGGCCGGGCTGGCGGATGCCGAGGTGCCGGCCGAGGCCGTTGCCCGAGCCGCAGGGGATGAGGCCGAAGACGGCCGGCGTGTCCACCAGCGCCGTGGCCACCTCGTTCATGGTGCCGTCCCCGCCGATGGCCACGACCAAGCCGCAACCCTCGTCGACCGCCTGCCGGGCCAGCTCGGTGGCGTGGCGCGGCCGCTCGGTGTCGACGACGGTGGCGTCAAGGCGGCGCTCCTTGATGAAAGTGGCGGCCCGGTCGCGCAGGTAGGGATTGCGCCGATTCCGGCCGGAATAGGGGTTGAAGATGAACCGGGCTTTCAAAGGCGGTCTCGGAGAAAAGCGACGGATGGTCCGGATTGCACGGATTTTTCTTGTGACAATTCCGACACACCCGCTTCCACTGGCGCGATGTCACGCACCCTTCACGTCCTCACCGGTTGCACCGCCGTCGGCAAGACCGAGCTGGCCCTGCGCTGGGCGGAGGCGAACGGCGCCGAGATCGTGTCGTGCGACTCGCTGCTCTTCTACCGCGGGGCGGACATCGGCACGGCCAAGCCCGCTCCGGCGGAACTGGCCCGCGTGCCGCATCACCTGATCGACAGCTGCGGGCTCACGGAGCGGATGGACGTAACGCATTACGTTACCAAGGCCCGGGTGGCGGTCGACGATATCATGCGGCGCGGGCGCAAGGTGCTGGTGACGGGCGGGAGCGGATTTTATCTGAAGGCGTTCTTCGCCCCGGTGGCGGACGAGGTCGCCGTGCCGGCCGGGTTGCGGACGGAACTGCGCGCCAGACTGGAGCAAGCCGGGCTCGCGGCGCTGGTGGCCGAACTGGGGCGGCTGAACCCGGCGGGGCTGGGCGCGCTGGACGTGCAGAATCCACGGCGGGTGCTGCGGGCGTTGGAGCGCTGCCGGGCTTCGGGCCGGACGCTGGCGGCGTTGCAGGCCGACTTCGACGCCCAGCCGGCGCCGTTCGCGGATTGCACGGTCAAGCTTTGCGAGCTGGTGCGCGAGCCGGCCGAACTGGACCAGCGCATTGCCCAGCGCGTGGCCGCGATGCTGGCCGCCGGGCTGGTGGCCGAGGTGCGCGGGTTGCTGGCGCAGGGATTGAAGGACAATCCCAGCGCGGCCGGTGCCATCGGCTACCGCGAGACCATTGATTTCATCGAGGGCCGGCTGCCGGAGCCGGAGCTCGCCGCAGCCATCGTGAAGAACACTCGCGCGCTGGTGAAGAAGCAGCGCACGTGGTTCAAGACCCAGCTGCCGGAGCACCGGCAGGTCGCGGCCGCCACGGTGCAGGTCGGGGACCTGTTCGTCTAGATTTTGCCAGGCAGTATGCCTTCGATTGTAGGAGCCTGCTTGCAGGCGATTACGCCGAAGATCGCCTGCAAGCAGGCTCCTACATGATCAGGCCGGGCGGTGGGGCAGCTGGCGCACCAGCAGCGTCAGGCCGACGGAGGCCAGCCCGCCCATGAGCGTCATGCCGACGATGATCGTGAGCACCAGGCCGCCGGGGGTATAGGCGTCACGGGTGGCGGTGATGCCTTCCTGAATGATGGCCTCCGACACGTGGGCGGCGCGCTGCTGCGCGACCTTGGCTTCCAGCACCTGGTCGATCCAGGTCGGGTTGATGAAGTGGCTGTAGGTGACGAGGAAGCTGTAGACGAGCAGGGCGGCCACGAACGAGGCGAAGACACCGGCCCAGATGCCGGCCCCCAGGCTGAGCCGGCCGTCGTAGACCGCGGCGCGCTTGGCCCGCAGCAGCAGGAACAGCGTCGTCAGCGGCACCAGGTTGGAGAGCAAGCCGGTGTAGGCCCCGATCTCCGGCCGCGTGGTGTGGAAGCCGAACAGATACTCCAGCGTGATCCACAGGCAGAGGCCCGCGCCGCTGATGAGGCCGTATTTGAGCTCAGATCGCATGCGGCCAGCAAAAGTGGCCGGCGCAATTAGTCCACCAAAAGCCGGCCACCGATCGGGGCGAATTTAGCCGTGAAATGCCGGAGCTGCTCGGGGGCTTCCGTCAGCCTCACGCCCCGGAGGCGGTCGCGCAGGCCGTGCACGTGCAGGATCACCTCGGCGAGGTAATCCACGTGGCTTTGGGTGTAGACCCGGCGCGGGAACGCGAGCCGCACCAGTTCCATGGCGGCGGGCCGCTCGGTGCCGTCGGGCTGGCGGCCGAACATGACCGAACCGATCTCCACGGAGCGCACGCCGCCCTCGAGGTAAAGCGCGAGCGACAGGGCCCAGGCGGGAAACTCCGCCGGCGGGATGTGCGGCAGCAGGGCCTTCGCGTCGATGTAGATGGCGTGGCCGCCGGGCGGCTGCACGATCGGGACGCCGGCGGCGGTGAGCTTGTCCCCCAGGTAGGCGACGGAGCGGATGCGGTAGCGCAGGTAGTCCTCGTCGAGCACTTCCTTGATGCCGACGGCCAGCGCCTCGAGGTCGTAGCCGGCGAGGCCGCCGTAGGTGGGGAAACCCTCGGTGAGGATCAGGTTGTTGCGGCACTTGGCGGCGAGGGCGTCGTTGTTCAGCGCGAGGAAGCCGCCGATGTTCACCAAGCCGTCCTTCTTGGCCGACATGGTGCAGCCGTCGGCGCAGTCGAACGCCTCGCGGGCGATGGCGGCGGGGGTGCGGTTGCCCTGGCCGGGCTCGCGCTGCTTGATGAACCAGGCGTTTTCGGCAAAGCGGCAGGCGTCAAGGATGAGCGGCACGCCGTGCGCCTTGCAGAGGGCGGACGCGCCGTGGATGTTGGCGAGGCTGACCGGCTGGCCGCCGCCGGAATTGTTCGTGATGGTGATCATCGCGAACGGCACGCGGCCCTTGTGCTCGGTCAGACAGCGCTCGAGCGCGACCAGGTCGATGTTGCCCTTGAACGGCGCGACCAGCGACGGCTGCGTCGCCTCGGGGCAGCGCAGGTCGAGCGCCGTGACGCCGACGGCCTCGAGGTTGGCGCGCGTGGTGTCGAAGTGCGTGTTGTTCGGCACGATGTCGCCGGCCCGGCAGGCGCTCGCGAACAGGATCCGCTCGGCCGCGCGCCCCTGGTGCGTGGGGATGATGTGGCGGTAGCCGGTGACATCGCGCACCGCCGACTCAAAGCGGAAGAACGAGCGGGCGCCGGCGTAGGATTCGTCGCCTTGCATCATGCCGGCCCACTGGGCGGCGGACATCGCCCCGGTGCCGGAGTCGGTCAGGAGGTCGATGATGACATCCTCGGCCTTGAGGCGGAAGAGATTGAGGTGCGCGGCCTCCAGGGCGGCGGCGCGCTGCTCGCGGGTGGTGAAGCGGATCGGTTCGACCGTCTTGATGCGGAACGGCTCGATGATGGTCTTAAACTGCATGGGGCGGGGGTGACCAAAGAAAAACCCCTGCCGCCGGGGGGCGACAAGGGTATTAGGTTAAGCCGTATGGCCTAAATGGACCGGCGGTCCGCCTTGATTCAATACTCCGGCGCTTGCTCCGGCTTGCATGAGGGGAAAGACCACGGCGAGGTCGCCGTGGCTCCAGCATGGGAAGAACTGGAGCGCGGGCGAGCCCGGGTGGGATTGAGCCAAGGCCCCGGGGCTTGCCGGGGGTTTTTACTTGGCGGTCAGGTTCACGCGGTAGAGATCAAGCGAGGTGCCCTCGAGAAAGCGCAGGCTGGCGAGCGCGTTGCGCAGGCCGACCTCCGCCTGGAGCTGCGTGAGGCGGGCATTTTCGAGCTGATTCTGCGCCTGCAGCACATCGTAGCTGGTCGCGACGCCGGCGTCGAACTTGGCCTTCTGAAGCTCGTTCTGTTTCTGGCTCAGGAGCGTGGTCTGGATGGCGGCCGCGACACCCTCCTGGCTGGACTGGACGGCGCGGACAGCCGCGCGCACCTGCACCAGCAGGTTTTGGTCGGCCTGATCATAGGCGACCTGTTCGCTCTGGACGTTGGCCAGCGCCTGGCGGTATTGCGCCCGGGCGGCGCGGAGGCCGATGGGCACGCTGACGGCCAGGCCCACGTTCCAGTTGTAGCCCGGGCCGGACCAGACGGAGGAATTGGCGTCGCCGTAGGAATGCTCCGCGCTGCTGTAGCTGCCGCCGGCAATGGCGTTCAGCGAGGGCAGGGTGTTACGCCTGGCCCGGAGGGCGGTGAGCTTGTATTGCTCGATCGTGGCGGCGAAGACGGCGAGATTCGGACCGTTGTCGCGGGCAAGCTTGTAGGAGCCGGCAAAGTTGGGGGCGGTCGCCGGGACGGGAGGGAACTCGACGTGGCCGACCGGGGTGGTGAACTCGCGCTCGCCGAGCGCCTGAAGCAGGGTGTCCTCGGCGTTTTCCATGGTCCGCTTGAACCCGATGAGCGCGCTCTGGGCGGTCGCGAGGCCGGCCTGGGCCTGGACGACGTCGAGGTCGGTGAGCACGCCCGTTTGGCGTTTGAAGAGGTTCTCGTCGAGCAGCTGCTGGGCGAGCTTCACGGCGTCCTGGCCGACCACATACTGCTCGCGGGCGAAGGCCAGGTTGGAGTAGGCGGTCTCGACGTTGAGGATGGTGGTGAGGACGGAGCTCTTGAGGTTGAGGTTGGCGACCCTTTCACCGAGCTGGGCGATCTGGATGGTGGCGCGGTTGTAGTCGACGCCGGCGCCCTGGAGCAGGGGCTGGCTGAGGTTCAGCGAGACCAGGCCGTTGTAGCTCGGATTGATGAGGGCCTGCACGGTGTTGCTGGCGTTCCGGGCGAGGCTGTAGTTGGCGGTCAGGGTGCCACCCGTGATGACGGGCTGGGTCAGCGAGAAGGAGGTCGACTGGTTGTCGGTCTGGGGTTTGGCGCCGCCGAGCCCCGTGGTCGTGGAGAAGAGGGCGCTGGGGCTCTCTTGGACGGCCTTCTGCCAGTTGGAGCCGAACAGCGGGTCGTAAGCGGCCTTCGAGATGATGACCGAGTCCTGCGCCTGCTGCACGGCGAAGGATTGGATGCGCACGGCGAAGTTCTTGTCGAGCGCCCGGGCCACGCATTCCTCCAGGGAAAGGCGGGGGGCGGAGGCGGCGGCGGGCGCGGTAGAAGGGGCGCTGTCCTGGGCGAACGCGGCCGAGCAGGCAATCAGGGCGGCCAGCGAGGCGGCGGTGAGGCGGCGGGGGAGGATGGTCATGAGAAGGGTGGGACGGGGACAGCGGTAGAACACGCGAAACTGGGCAAAAGTTTGAGCTTTTTTGTGACGGTGGCGATCCGGAGTGGTTTCAGGAAAGAAAATGCCACCGCGGGGCGGTGGCACGAGAGGAATAGAGGGGCGGCGTTATGACAGGATGAGCGGCGCATCCCGGGCCGGACTCAGGGACGGGCCGCGTTGGCCGGCTCGGATTTCTTGAGCTCGGCCTCCACCAGACCGCCGAGATACACGCTGCTGTTGCTGTTGGCGGTGCGGGCCATCATCTGCTGCTGGAGCTCGGCATAGCGCGGATTGGCGGGCGTGAGGTCGGGCAGCTTCTTTTCCTGCGCGAAGACGAGGTAGCCCTTCTCGGCGTCGGCCACCATCTCGGAGACCTGGCCGGCCTCGAGGCCCTGCTGCAGGGCACCGAACGCCAGGTAGGGAATGTCCTGCGGCGGCGCGCGGAGGGTGAAGCCGGCGTAGCTCTTGACCTCGAGCTTCTCAGTGGCGGCGGCCGTGGCAAAATTGGCGGGGGCGGTCTTGGCGGCGGCCTGGAGCTGCGTGCGGAGGGCCTGGCCGCGGGCGATGAAGAGCTTCCGCTTCTCGCTGTCCTTGTAGTCGGCCAGCACACGCTCGCGCACTTCCGCGAACAGGGGCTTGTAGCCGGGCAGGTTTTCGTTCCACAGGAGGATGACGAAGCTGTCGGTCGTGGGCAGCGGGTCGGAGAAGTGGCGCTCCTGGCTCAGGCGGGAGATGGGCTCGGCGTAATTGGCGAGCCAGGGCATGTCGGCCGGCGGTTGATCGGGGGCGAAGGGGGCGACGGCCTTGGCCGGGTGGTGCTGCTCGGCGAGGAAGGCGGCCAGTTCGGGCGAGTTCGCCGCCAGCTTGCGGTCGTAAAGGGCGGTGGCGAAGTCGTTCGCGGCCTTCGAGGCGCCGCGGGCGCCGACGGCCATCTTGAGCGCGGCCTCGACCTGCGCGCGGACCTTGGGGAAATTGTCCACGGTGGCGCCGGGCGCGGCGAGCTTGTCGTCCTTCTTGCCGGCGTCGGCCGGGACCGGGAAACGGGCGGGGTTGGTATTGTAGGCGGCGCGCAGCTCGGCCTCGGTGGGGGAAACGGACGGGAGATAGTCGGAGCCCTTGAACTCGACCAGGCTCAGACGCGGGCGGGCGGGCACGTCGTAGCGGAAGGCATTGTCCGCATGAAATTTCTTCAGCGTTTCGTCGGTCGGGTTGAGGCCGGGGTTGAAGGCGGCATAGTCGAGCGTGGCGACCTGGACGGTCCAGATGGAGTCGGCGAGGCTGAGCTGCTCCTTGATGTCGCGGGGGAGGACGTAGCCCGGGCCGCCGACGAGCTTGGACAGGGCCTCAAGGCGGACGTCGTCGCGCAGGATGCGGTTGACGTCGGCGCCCGTCAGGTCGGTGCGGGTCTTGAGCGAGTCGGCGAACTGGCTGTAGCGGGCCGCATCAAACTGGCCCTGCTCGTTCTGGAAGGCGTGGAGGGTGGCGACGGACTTGGCCACCTGGTCGGCGGTGGGAACGGGCAGGTGGAGTTCGTCGGCCAGGGCGAGGCCGGCGACGCGCTGGAGGGCGTATTGCTGCAGCTGGGCGCTCTGGAGGGCGTCGTAGCCGGCCTTGAGGCGGATGCTCCAGGTGGCGTCGTTGAAGATGCGGCGGGTTTCCTCGGCGTTGCCCAGGTTGCGGCCGAAGAAGGGGCGCTCGAGGAGCTTGCTGGCACCGTTGCGGCCGCCGCCGCCGGAGGAGCTGTAGATGACGACCATGGGCAGGGCCACGGCGATCAGGATGACGGCGAAGACGAGGCGGAAGTGCTTCTGAAAGTAGCGTTGGATCCAGGAAATCATGGGGGAAAGGGGCTGAACCTAGAAATGGAGGTGCCGCTGTCAACAGGCGAACAGGTGGGGGTGTGACTCAGTTTAAAATACCCTAACTCCTTGGCATGAAGGCTGAGTGTAAAAGGGACGGTGTTGTTTGCCGGCAAACAGCCGTTTTAACCGGAGTTAGGTTTTACGAGCGCACACTACGGATATTTGACGGCTGGGTTCAGTCCGCCGCATTTATTACGCGGAGTGCATACCGCCCCTCTTGGTAAACACAACCTATTGCTTGGTCGGTGGACATCGCCCCTAGCTTAAATGCGACCTGACAAAACGCGCCTATTTACCAGCCCCTCAATTCCCATGAAAATTAAGCCCATAGTGAAGCTCCTAATCGCCAAGGTGCCAATGACTGAGCTTATCGTAGTCCTAATCCTCCTATGGATGATTCTACACGAAGTGCGACTCATGCATTGAGAACGCCTAAACCTATGGCATCAGGATTCGCCGCAATTGCTCCATCGCGGGGATGTTTTCCACTAAGGCCCGCAATTTCTGCTCCTCGCGCTTGAACTCGAAATAACCGAAATATTTGTTTTTGTCGCTCGTGCGGATGAACCCAATTCGCAACCACGGGAACACATCGCAACGGGTTTCCCATTCAAGCGGCGGCGTGAAGTCCTCTTGTTTCGCCCGCACTGCGTCGCCGACCTTCAGAATCCCATCTTCGATTTGTTTAATCTCTTCATCGGTGACCGGGAATTTCCATTCGACCGGATAGGATTGTGCCTTTTCCGTCAGGTTACCGCACACAACGAGGGTCACCTTGCTGTTCTTCATGCCATGATTGGCATCGGACCATTCGACTTCGTGTTGGGCGTTGACGGTAACTTGAGTATTTTTGGCAATGGACAACGCGTGGTCGGCGCGGAGCGTGCGGTATTCGATGTTCATGACTCGATATAATGCTCGTCCATCTCCGAATGGCCAGCGCCACGCGGACATTGCGCAACGCTGCAGAGCGAAACACTCCAGAAAATAGTCGCCCGACAAGCGTCAATTTGAATCTGACCACCCCGGCCTGACTCGGGCATTTCTCAATTCAGCGGGCCGCTAACCTATCTTCATAGCATTAAGGCGATCGTCTGGTAACCTTCTGCAACCTCAACTAGCCGCCAATATTCCTCCTCAAATCGTTTCTGGGAAATAGACAAGCCGCAGGTCAACGCTTTGCCGCAGTTCTCAAAACACCACCTGGGTTTAGGCTGCGAAACACGTTGCCGCCCGCCGGCGTCCGCTCTACCCTGACTGACGAATGGGATCGCCACCCGGCCGAACCCCGCAGCATCCAACCAGCTTGCAAGGAGGTTCCCCGAAGCTACCCACAAGGATAGCGCAAGGATAGCGCAAGGATGCAGTATGGATCCAGTATAGATCCAGTATGGATCCAAGGAGGATCCAAGAAGGAAGCCCGAAGGAACCAAGAAGGAACATCAGGCCTGAGCGCCTTTGCCTCAGGCCGGGTTCTTGGCCGGAAACGGAGCGTAAGTCTTACTGGGTTCGAGTTCGCTGATGAGTTCGTCCAGGGTCCGGCCGCCGAGGACGGCGGGGCAGGAGCGCATTCCAGTCCACGGGCGCCTACTCCAGACAGCCCAATGCGGCCTCCCCGGGTTCGTAGCGGAAATCGGTGAACCCCTTCTTGATGGCCCACCGCATCAGCTCCTCGCGGCCGTGCAGGTTGAGCTTGGCGAGGATGTTCTGGTGGTGGGTGCGCACGGTGGCGGGGCTGAGCCCGGCGTGCCGGGCGACTTTATCATGGGCCCACCCGAAGCCGAACAGAGGCACCAGTTCGAGTTCGCGGTCCGAAAGGATTTTTGAGAAATGATCCGGCTGCCGCCGGGTGCGGGCGATGGCGGTCAGCACGGCGGGTTGGAAATACGTCCGGCCGAACAGCAGCTCCTTCAGGGCCAGGGCCAGCTCGCTGTCGCGCGCGGAGGATTTGAGGAGGAAGCCGTGAATGGGACTGTTGGTGATCCGGCTCAGCACGGTGTCGGGAGCCGATGAGGTCACGACCAGCACCCGCGGGGCCGGTCTCAGTCCGGCCAGCTCCGCGGCCACCTGGAAGCCGTTCATGTCCGGCAGGCGGAGCTCGAGGATCACCACGTCCGGCTTGTGCTCGCGGGCGAGTTCCAGTCCGGCTCTCCCGCTGCCTGCGCCGACAATCACCGCCGGTCCGGACACAACCTGCTCCAGCTTGAGGACCAGGAAGTCGAGCAGCAGGGCGTTATCCTCAATGCAAAGAATCGTGGAGGGACTCATGCCGGCGTGGGTGCACCAGCCACTATAGCGGAGCGGCCCGGCCGGCCCAGTTGGCCAAATAACCTGATTTCAGGGCGTAATTGCGCGCGGGAACTGCCGGCGCGGATCGCCGGGAAACTACGACCCCTTCACCGGGAACGGAGCGTAGGTCTTGCTCGGCGCGAGTTCACTGATGAGTTCGTCCAGGGTCCGGCCGCCGAGGGCGGCGGGCAGGGCCTGGGCGATGCGCTCATGGTAGAGGGCGAGGACGGGATCCACGTTGTCGAGCAGGCCGGCCGTCGGGGCCTCGCCGTAGTTCTCGAAGGCGCGGCGGAACTCCTCGAGCGTGATCTGCTCCAAGGGGCGCGCGGGCTGGTAGCGGAAATCGTTGGGGTCGGCGGCGTCGGCCGGGGGCAGCTCGATGGCGAGCTTGAGGTCGCAGAGGCGGTTGAGGCTCTCGTTGAGGATCTGCGCAGGCACGCGGATGAGCCCGGCCAGCTCGCTGACGGAGTAGGCGGGGGCGGCGACCTTGAAGCGGCGGGCGATGAGCAGGAGCACGACCAGCGACATGCTCTCGCGCGTGGCGTGGTTGAGGCTGTGCCAGGCGGTCTGGCTGCTGCGGTAGCGGACGTTCTGCACGGCATAGGTGATCTGCCCGCCCACGAGCACGAAGAACCAGAAGATGTAGAGGCCGATCATCAGGATCGGCATGATGCTGACGGAGCCGTAGAGGCTCTTGGAGAGGACGACGCGCTTGAAATAAAGGAAGGCGAGGTAGTTGTTGAGGAAGAGCAGGACCGTGACGACGACGGCGCCGAGGAGCGCCGCCCCCCAGCGCACGCGGGTGTGCGGCACGAGCCGGTAGAACAGCGTCAGGATGAAGACCAGCAGCAGCACCGACCCCGACGGCAGCAGCCAGACGAAGAAGCTCTTCAGCTGGGCGCCGAGCGGAATTTTCTCAAAGAAGACATTCAGGAAGGCACCGGCGGAGAGCAGCGTGAGCGAGGTGAAGAAGAGCAGGGCGCCGAGCGTGATGACGCTCCAGTAATAGACGATGCGGGCCAGCAGGCTCCGGCCGCGGCGCACGCCCCAGATGTCGTTGAAGGTGTTCTCGATCGTCGTGAAGAGACCGATGACGATGATGAACAGCGTGAGGATGCCGATGAGGCCGGCCGTGCCGGAGCGGGAGCTGGCGATGAAATTGTTGAGCAGCTGCACCATCTCGGGCGTGGCGACCGGGGCGGCCGCGGCGGAGGCGGAGGCCGCGGGGTTGGCCGCCAGGGCCTTGTCGCGGGCGTGCTCCTGCTGGTCGGCCTTGTCGTATTGGGCCACCTGCGGCGCGATGAAGCTGATGACGCGGTTGATCCCCTGCGCCGCGAGGGCGGGATCCTGGTTGCCGAGGGTGAAGCCGGAGATGAGGACGGCGATGGCCACCAGCGGGCCGAGGGCGAGCAGCGAGCTGTAGCTGAGCGCGGCGGCGCGGATGGCCACGTGCATCTCATGCAGGCCGGAGAGCGTGATGGAGGCGATGCGCAGCAGCGCGAACAGGCGGCTCTTCAGCGTGCGCTCGCGGATCAGGCCGGCGGCCCAGATGTCATGGGCCCAGAGCTGCCGGAGCCGGGGCAGGAGCGTAGGCAGCGGCATGGCGGGACCGGGCGAGCCGGGGCGCGCTCAGGAGTAGGACAGGGTGGCGAGCATCGCCATGCCACCCAGGCCGACCAGCGCCGCCACGGCGAGCGGGATGAGGCTCAGGAAGATCGTGCAGAAATACAGCCCGGTCGAGCCGGCCGCCACGGCGATCATCGGCGTGACCTGCCCCTGCGTCATGAACAGGAAGCCGAGGAAGCCGAGGCCGAACACCGCCCGGAAGCGCACAAAGGGATAGATGGTGATGACGCCGAGCAAGAGCAGGAGGCCGATGACGGCGTCGACGAAACCGAGGTAGACGAACGGCTTGTCGGCGAGCTTGGCCATGTCCATGGCGAGCACCAGGTCGATGCTGGGCAGGATCAGCGCGACGGCGCTGAGCAGGGAGATGACGGCGGCGCTGCGGGTGCCCCACTGCGCGGCCTTCATCATCTGCTCGGACTTGTCCTTCTTGCCCTTGGTCTCGTCGGTCCGGCCCTCGGCCGCGGCGAGGAACTCCTGCACCGTGATGGCGGGGGCGCTGTCGGTCTTCTCCTCGTTGACCGCCTTGAATTCCTTCTGCTTGAAGCCCATTTTCTTCTTCTCGGGCCAGAGGGCGCTCTTCAGGTGCTCGTGCGTGCCGATCTGCAGCCACTGCTCGGAGGTGGCGTCGTAGAAATAGGTCTCGGGGGTGACGTTCTTGGCCGGGTCGCTGCTCTCGGTGAGCGAGCGCAGCTGCTCCATGGAGAAGGGGCCGCGCGCTTCGGTGTCGTTGAGACCGCGGATGTAATATTCCGTACCAGAGGATTCAGGGGAGCCACCGGACATAGTGCGGCCATGTTGCGGCCCCGGCCGGCAGCGGCAAGAGCGAAGTGGCCTGGATCGGGACTGTAGCGGCGGTCACCGACCGCCGCTACAGGCCTAAGGCGTTTTTGCAAAATCCTCTGATTGTCATCCTGAGCCGGGCGAAGGATCCAGAGGTACGCGCGAATCCTGCTGGATTCTTCGCGCAGCTCAGGATGACCGGTAGCGAAAGTGACGGATTGAGCGCCAGATTGAGCAGTCAAGGCATTTTGCAAACACGTCCTGGCAAAGGACGTTCCGAAATACCGCAATTCCAGAACACATATGCCGGGATGCTCGCGGGGGGCTCCGCCAGGGAAATATCCAGCCAAGGAGCAGGTTTTGCTTGCGCCGCCGATCCAAGGATATACGGTGTAGATACAATGAGAAACGCTATCCTCCACCCCAAATCAAGGCACGCAAGTGTCCCGAAATCGATCGGCGTTCCGATGGGCAAGGTATTCAAATCGGGCAACTCCGCCGCGCTGCGTCTGCCGGCCGGTTTGAAGGTTCCCGTTGGCAAAACCTTCGCGCTCACCCCCACGGCCTCGGGCTTTGTCGCCACCGATCCGGTCGAGCTGGCCAAGCGCCGCAAGGGATTGTCCGCACTGTTCGGTTCGGCTCCTGATTTCCCATCCCGCGAGTCCTGAGCGCTTGCGGCCATGATCTACCTGCCGGACACAAACGTGTTCTCGCGCTTCCTGCGCGGTGGCGAGGCTAACGAAGCCCTCCGGGACCGGCTCAGCGCTGAACTGCCTTTTTGCCGGATTTCGGCCATTGTCCTGAGCGAACTCGAATATGGTGCCGCGAAATCCGGCAAACCTGCGCATCGTGAGCGCGTGGCCCAGCTCCGCAGGGTTCTGCCCGATGTGGCCCCGTTTGACGCAGAAGCGGCGATATACGCCGGCAACGTGCGCGCCTACCTGGCGACGCTGAAGCCCAACGCGCAGCCAATCGGGGCTTACGACGCCTTGCTTGCCGGCCAGGCGCTTTCACTTGGGGCCTGCGTCGTCACCGGCAACGTTGGGGAGTTCCGCCGTGTTCCCGGATTGATCGTGGAAGACTGGTAAGGATAATCGACCTGCAAGTGTGGTCGTTAATCAGAAACACGCATTACGGGCACTACGGCTGACACCGAAAAAACGCAGTTCCCGGGTTTACGCAGTGCAATATCTGGGAACTACATCCGCTCGAGGTCTGTGCGGAGGCCGAGCAGGTGCAGGCCGGCCTCGAGCTCGACGAGCGTGCGGTGGCAGAGCAGGAGGCGCCGGGCGCGCACGGCCGGATCGTCCACGATGACCTTGTCGGCGGCGTAGAAGGTGCTGAAGGCGCCGGCGAGCTCGTAGAGGTAAAGGCCGAGGAAGTGCGGGCGGAGGGTGTTCGTCGCGAGCTGCACGGCGTCGGAGAACTTCACGAGCTTGCGCGCGAGGTCGGTTTCCTGCAGGGTCTCGGGCGCGGTGGCGGCCGCGGCCACCGGGACGGGGGCGCTGCCGTCGGCGGCGACTGTCGGCTTCCCGGCGTCCAGCCCGGCCTTGCGGAAGATGGAGCGGATGCGGGTGACGGCGTAGAGCAGGTAGGCGGCCGTGTTGCCCTCCAGCGAGATCATCTTGTCCCACGCGAACACGTAGTCGCTCGAGCGGTTCTGCGAGAGGTCCGCGTATTGCACGGACGCGACGCCGACGAGGTCGGCGATGGTGCGGCGCTCGGCCTCGGGGAAGTCGGGATTCTTGCCGGTGACGAGCTGGTAGGAACGCTCCTGAGCCTCGTCGAGCAGGGCCTTGAGGCGGATGATGCCGCCATCACGGGTCTTGAGCGCCTTGCCGTCCTCGCCGTTGACGGAGCCGAACGTCACGTGGTGCAGCTCCGGCACGCGGTAATTTTTGGCGGCGAACCATTTTCTGACCGTGAGGTAGAGCTGCTCGAAGTGGTCGGCCTGGCGGAAGTCGGTGACCACGATGATGCCGTCGACCTTGAAATGCTCGGCGCGGTAGAGCGCCGTCGCGAGGTCGCTCGAGGCGTAGTTGGCGGCGCCGTCGCTCTTGCGGATGATGAAGGGCTGCTGGGCGAAGCGCGGGTGCTCCGGGTGGAAAACCACCAGGGCGCCCTCGCTGGGCTGCGCGAGATTCGTCTCGGTGAGTTCGCGGTAGATGCGCTCGACCTGGTCGTTGTAGAAGCTCTCGCCCAGCATGACGTCGAACTTGATGCCGAGGCGGTCGTAGATTTCCTGGAAGGCGGCGAGGGAGACGTCGTTGATGTTTTTCCAGATCGCGAGGTTCCCGGCGTCGCCGGCCTGGAGCTTCACGAGTTCCTGCTGGGCCTCGGCCAGGACGGCCGGGTCGGCCTCGGCGGCGGTGTTGCCGAGTTTATAGAGACGCTCGAACTCCTCGAGGGGGTCGCGGGCGAGGGCGGCGGGATCGAGGTGGCGCTTGTAGGCCCAGATGAGTTTGCCGAACTGCGTGCCCCAGTCGCCGATATGGTTGTCGCGAATGACCTTCGCCCCGCTGAACGCGAGCAGGCGGCAGATGGCCTCGCCGATGACGGCGGAGCGCAGGTGGCCGACATGCATCTGCTTGGCGGTGTTAGGCGAAGAGTAATCGACGACCCACGTCTGGCCGTGGCGGGCGCTGGCGGCGCCGGACTGGAGGTGCTCCTCGGAATCGTAGGTCTGCAGCCAGGCGAGCAGCGCGGCGGGCTTCAGGCGGAAGTTGATGAAGCCCGGGCCGGCGAGGGATATGTCATAATCCGCCTGCAGCGCGCCGAGTTGGTCGACGATTTGCTGGGCCAAGGCGCGGGGGTTCTGTTTTTCCCGTTTGGCGAAGGCGAGGGCGCCATTGGCCTGGTAATCGCCATTGGCCGGATCGGCCACCCGGACCTCAGGCTGGAAGCCCCGGTCGGCCAATCCCAGCTTGGCGGCGGCGGCCCGGAGGGCCGTGTCGAGATGGCTGGCGACGTTGAAGGGCAGGGACATTGCGTGATTGAGGAATTGCGCTTGGCTTTGAGCAAGAAGGATTTTGGCGGGTTGCGGGTTTGCTAAATCGGGGTATCCTGTCGCATGACAATCGATGTAAATATAGCCGAGAATCCGGTCATTTTAAGCTCGACAAAATTGGCAAAACCCATTGCCTCTGCGAGCTTTGCGCCGCACGGCGCCATCCCCCCTGACACCATAGTGACTTCCATGAGAAAACGTCCCATTCCCACGCGTCGGTTCATCAAGCCGTCGTTTACTTCATTGATTGAGAAGAAACGCGACGGCCAGGAATTTACGCAGGAAGAAATCCGCTACATTATCGATTCGACCCTTGATGGGGAGATGCCGCAGCACCAGCAGGCCGCCTTGTTGATGGCGATTTACTTCGCCAATATGTCGGCCCAGGAGACGGCGATCCTCACGGAGGAGATGATGCTCTCCGGCGAAGTCATCGATTTGTCACACATTTCGAAGCCGAAGATCGACAAGTATTCCACTGGTGGTGTCGGTGACAAAACGGCCCTGGTCCTCGCCCCGCTCGCCATGGCCAGCGGCGTGGTCGTCCCCATGATGTGCGGTGTCGAGCAGGAGTTCGTCATCACCACGCTGGAGAAGCTCTCGGCCGTCCCCGGCTTCAAGAGCCACATGTCCATCCAGCACTTTGTCGACCAGCTCGCCCGCGTCGGCGGCGCCATCGCCGAGCAGAGCCCCGAGCTCGCCCCGGCGGACAAGATCTTCTACGACCTCCGCCTCGAGACCGGCACCATCCCGAGCCTCCCGCTCATCACCGGCAGCGTGCTTTCCAAGAAGCTGGCCGAGGGCGCCGAGGGCCTCGTCATCGACGTGAAGTGGGGCAACGGTTCCTTCATCAAGGATCTCGAGCAGGCCAAGCAGCTCGCCCGCTCCATGACCCGCGTCGGCCGCTCCATGAAGCGCCGCTGCGTCGCGCTCGTCACCGACATGAACCAGCCGCTCGGCGACACCGTCGGCACCGCGCTTGAGATCAAGGAGGCCATCGCGCTTCTCAAGGGCGAGGGCCCCGAGGACATGAAGGAACTCGTGCTGAAACTTGGCATGGAGATCGTCCGCCTCGCCGGCGTCGCCGGCTCCACGCTCTCGGCCAAGCAGACCGTGCAGCGCCACCTGACCGACGGCTCCGCCCTCGAGAAGTTCAAGGACATGATCAAGGCCCAGGGCGGCGACATCTCCTACATCGACCACCCGGAAAAATTCCCGACGGCGAAGCACATCCGCAAGCTGCCCGCCCCGAAGCGCGGCTACGTGCACACCATCAACGCCGCCATGATCGCCAAGGGCGTTTCGCTCCTCGGCGCCGGCAAGGACGCCGCCCACCACAACCGGATCGACTACGCCGTCGGCGTCTCGGAGATCAAGAAGGTCGGCACGCAGGTCAAGCAGGGCGAGCCGCTGATGATGATCCACTACAACGACGAGGCGAAGCTCGAGCAGGCGCTCAACTTCTTCAAGGACGCCTACCGCCTCGCGCCCAAGCGGCCCATCCCGCCCCCGCTCGTCGTCGAGCGCGTGGCGTAAGTTGACGCCAACTGTAGGAGGGGCTTTATGCCCCGATTCTTTCAGGCCGGTCCCCGCGGACCGGCCTTTTTCTTTGGTCCCTTCCTGTAGGGGCGTCGCTTGACGACGCCCGCGACTGGGTTGTCAGCCGCCTGCGCAAGCGAGGGCGTCGTCAAGCGACGCCCCTACAAAAGAATCGCCCTTCACGTCTTCCCGTCTTTGCGTGAGGGCGATGTCTGACGAGACCGCCGAGAAGACCCCGCTCAACCCCTTTCGCCCCGATCCGGGCGAGCCGCTGCCGCCGGAGCAGTGGTCCAAACCGTGGGCGCAGCTCAAGTTCGTCTCGTTCCAGCCGGCCATCTTTCCCCGCATGCTGGGCGATGTGTCGCGCGACGCCCGGCCGGGCGACCTCGTCGCGGTCTACGACAAGTTCGGCCATCGCGTCGGCACCGGGCTCTTCAACCCGCGCGCCAAGATGCCGCTGCGCGTCGTCGTCCACTCAAACCAGCCCATCGGTGAGGAATACTTTGAAATGGCCATCCGCCGCGCCGTCGCGCTGCGCCAGGACATGTTCAAGCTCGACGAGTCGACCGACGCCTGGCGCGTCATCAACTCCGACGGCGACGGCATCAGCGGGCTGACGATCGACCGCTACGCCGACACGCTTTATTGCGACGTCTATTCGCTCGGCATCTTCCAGCGCCTGCCGAAATGGCTGCCACTGCTGCACGCGCTGCTCGGCACGAAGCACGTCCGCGTCCACGTGGACCACGACCTCGGCAGCCTCGAAGGTATCAAGCCATCGCAGATGAAGGAAATCACCGCGTCGGCGCCGGACAAGGTGCGCATTCGCGAGGGTGGGGTGAAATACGAGGTGGATTTCGCCGAGGGCCACAAGACCGGCTTCTTCTGCGACCAGCGCGACAACCGGAAGCGCTTCGGCACGCTGGTGAAGGGCGCCCGCGTGCTCGACCTCTGTAGCTACACGGGCGGTTTCTCCATCAACGCCGCGTTCGGCGGTGCGACCGAGATCACGGCGGTCGATCTCGACGAGAAGGTCATCGCGCAGGGCCGGCGCAACGCCAACCTCAACCAGGTTTCGCCCAACAAGCTCAAGTGGGTGCACGCCGACGCCTTCGCCTACGCGCGGCAGATGATGAAGAACGGCGAGCAGTTCGACGCGGTCATGTGTGACCCGCCTAAGTTTGTCATGACCCGCGAGCCCGCCGGTGCCGCCGAGGGCATGCGGAAATACGCCGACCTGAACACCATCGCCGCCAGCCTGGTGAAGCCCGGCGGCCTGTTTGTCACGTGCTCGTGCTCCGGCCTCGTGTCGCTGGAGACGTTCGAGGAATGCGTCATCAAGGGCGTGCACCGCCTCAACCGTCGGATGCAGATCTTCGACCGCACCGGCCCCGGCGTGGACCACCCCGTCTACTCCAACTGCCTCGAAAGCCGCTACCTCAAGCTCCTCTGGGCGCGGGTGGTATGAATCTGTTGTAGGAGGGGCTTTACGCCCCGATCGGCTGCTTGACGCCAAGCCATACCTTCGTATGGCTGTGGTGCGTGCAGTTCACGTGGGACAAAGCCAAGGAGCAGGCTAACCGGCGCAAGCACGGGGTCGGCTTTGAGACGGTGCCCCAAGTGTTCGCCGATCCTGGTCGCGTCCTTTTGGCTGACCGCAAGCACAGCCAGACAGAAGGACGGTTCTGGTGTGTCGGGCACGACGGTTACGGTATCCTGACTGTGCGCTTTGTGCTCAGGGCGGGTGTTATCCGGGTGATGGGTGCCGGCTACTGGCGAAAAGGAGAACGAATTTATGAAGAAAAAAGTTAACTACGCCGATGATCGCGGCGAGATGCCCGACAAACTCTTCGTCGTGTTCGAGGACATCCTGCCTTCGCCGGCCGAGTTTGCCCGCGCCCTTGAGCGAGAGAAGGTGACGATCAACCTCAGTGCCGGCAGCCTGTCCAAGTTCCGCCGCATGGCGAAGAAACACCGGATGCCCTACCAGGCACTCATCCGCGAAGTGCTCGACCGGGTGGCCACTCGTATGGAATGAACCGCCGTCTGCAGATTTTCGACCGCACCGGCACGGGCAACGATCTCCAGTATCTTCAAACAGTCCCGAAAGCCGCGACCTTAGGGTGCTTTGACCGCACGTGGTGCAAAGATACCAAAATGAATGCTCGTTCATCCTCTTTGCATAGCTAAGTTCACGTTATCTTCCCTATGGATAAGCATCATATTCTGGATGAGATAAAACGTACGGCGAAGGCTAGGGAGTGTTTTCAAACCCAACAAATATCCGTTTCCTGTCATTCTGAACGAAGTGAAGTTCCGAGCGCAGCGACATCCTCATCCATGCGTTCGCTCGCGATATGGCCTTCGTTGCCGTGGATCCTTCGCTCCGCTCAGGATGACAAACCGGGTTTGAAAACACTCCCTAAGCGTTGATCCTAGATAATACGGGTGGCTGTAAATCAGAGTTTCTGTCCTTCCGAAAAAGCGCCAGACGCAAGGAGAGGGTCGCCGCCAAACTGGCGGGCAGGAGGGTTTGCCAAGGTGTTCCCTCCCGGGTCAGGCGATGGATGGAAGGGGACATTTCCACCAGGTCGACCAGCACGGCGTGGGGAAGAGCGAGTTTCTCGGTCACGTGCAAGGAGGCTGTAGCCGCAAAGCCCTCCAGATTGGCCGGGAGTTTGTCTTCGCCGATCCCGGCCAAGGGAAGGAAGGCGCGGAGTTCCTGCCAGTGGTCTCCTTGGGGATAAACGAAGAGGGCATACCCGCCCGGGCGCAGCACCCGTTTGATTTCGGCCAGTGGCCGCGGGGCGAAGATCGATTGCACCAGGTCCAGGCTTCCGTCCGCAAACGGCAGGGCTTGCAACAGGTCCGCGCGCAGGATCAGCGATTGCTTCAGTGTCCTGGCGGACAGCTTCACCGCATCGACCGACAGGTCCAGGCCGTAGCTGGTGGCGATGCCATGTGATTTCGCCATGTGGCCGAGAAAGAATCCCTCACCGCAGCCCAGCTCCAGCAAAGTGCGCGGCGGCGTCTCGAACGGCAACGCGGCCAGTGCGGACACCAGCGGATCGAAAACTCCCGCGCGATGCACGCGATCCCGGGCCAGCATCATGGCCTTGCTGTCGCCCCGGCCTTCGCCTTTTTGCCGGCCGTGCAGGAGCGAGAGATAGCCTTCCCTGGCCAGGTCGAAGCTGTGCCCCTTGGAGCAGCGGTAGGATTTTTCGACGGGGATCAGCGCACCGTGGCAAAGAGGGCAGGTGAGGGACACGATGGGCGGGTTCGGTTCAGGGAGTGCGGGACGCGAGGTAGGCGGCGATCGCAAGCATGTCGTTGGTGTTGAGGTTGGCGACGACGGGCTTCATCAAGTCGGCGCGTTTGCCGTGGCGCAGGCCCTCCTTGAGGTCGAACAATTGGCGCACGATGTAGCTGGGCGAGCGTCCGGCCAGGCTCGGGATGGGGCCGACCTCGGGCAACGTCAGGCCCTTGAACTCCGGTCCGTGGCAGGCCGAGCACAGCACCGTCCGTCCGCCGCCCGTGGTGACAAGTTCCTCGCCACGTTTGAGGCTGCCAAAGGGGACATAGGCGATGAAACCGACGCGGGGACTGCGTTGGATTTCGACCACGTCGGCATCCTCCGGCACCTCGATGATCCGGTCACCGAGCGCTTCGTCCGCGCCGCCAGCCACCGGCAGAAACATCCCGGCCGAGACGGTCGTCTGGGGCACGCGGGCGGTCTCGACCACGCGGATCCAAGGCGTCCACTTCATCGCGCCGAAGTATTCGGCCGCCGCCCGGATTTCCTGGTCGTTCATGGCCTGGGCGTAGCTGACCATCAGCGGCGTGTTGGGCTTGCGGACATCGGAGGACTTGCGCTCGCCGTTGCGGAACGCCTGCATTTGTTCTATGAAATAGTCGACGGGCAGACCCGCGATCCCGGCGTTTTCCGGGCGACCCTTGCCATTCGGGTTGTGACACCGGGCGCAGGCCCAAACGATTGGCGGCTTCCCGTGTGCCACGATTTCCGGCATGGGCGGGTGGTCGCCGGGATACCAGTCAGCCGGATTGAAGTTGTCCCTGATTTCGGCCGGCGTGAATCGCCGATCGGTGCCGGGCAGGCTGAGCAACGGGTGGTCCGGCAACGGCGGAGTCGCTGTGCCCGGTGCCGCGACGACCGCCGGAGGGGCGTCTGGCGGCATGGGGTTCTTGAAACCGTAGGCCCAAGGCGGGGGCGTCTCGGCGGCGGTGGCGCCCGTCAGGGCGAGCAGAAGCAGAGCAAGGCTGTGGGCGCGTCGTTTCATGCTGGTGGCTGGGAGGCGGAAAGCGGCCACCCAGAGAAACCCACTCGCGGTAAAAAGCGACCCAGCTTTCCTGCGGAAAGGGACGGGGAGACGGGGAGCCTCAGCGCAGCAGCGCGGCGGCGCACCAGAGCACCGGGGCCTGGCCGTGGAAATCGCCGGTGTTGCGCTTGCGGTCGAGGTAATACTGCCGGTCGTTCTTCTTGTTGGTGCCCTCGCAGACCTCGCGGATGTCGGCGTTGGGCTCGAGGCAGGTGATGAGCGCGAGCCAGGCCTTCTTCGCGGCCGGGCCGTAGGTCTGCTCGTCGAGCCAGCCTTGCTTCACGCCGGTGATGAACGCGTAGGCGAACATGCCGGTGCAGGACGACTCGGGCCACGAGGCCGGGTCGTCGATGAGCTGGCCCCACATGCCGTCGGCCCGCTGGTGCTGCAGCAGCGCGGCCATCATCTTCTTGTAACCTTCCATGATCCGGGCGCGGGCCGGGTGGTCGGCGGGCAGCGAGCTGAGGAGCTGCGCGGAACCGGCGGCCATCCAGCCGTCGCCGCGGCCCCAGAAGAACGGCACGTCGGGCGCGTGGTAGAAGAGGCCGTTCGGCTGCTGGAGCTGATCGAGGTAGGAGACCATTTCCCTGGCGGTGCGGTCGATGTATTTGCGGTCGCCGGTGGCGCGGTAGGCCTGGGCCTGCACCATCGTGATCATGAACATGTCGTCGATCCAGTAGCGCGTGTGCCAGGTGAGGCCCTCCTTCAGGGCCTGTTCGGCGATGGCGCGCGGCTCCGGCTTGAGCTTGTCGAGCTGCTCCGGGGTCGGGGCTTCCCACTGCTTGTCCGCGAGGTTCAGGCCGACCTCAAGGTAGCGCTTCTCCTTGGTCTGGATGTAGAGTTCGAGGGGCACGGCGCCGAACACCGTGGCGTCGACGTTGGCCGGCTTCGGGATCATCCCGGCCTCGGGGCCGAAGAGCGGCTCGAAACGGGCGACGAGCTTCGTGGTGAGGTTCTTGTCGCCGGCGAGTTGGGCGAAGGCCAGGGCGCCATACCACGTGCAGGTTTCGGGATAGGTGATGCTGTTGGGCAGGCCGGGGCGGTTGAAATTCGAGTGCGGCTTGGCGGCAAAGTTTTCCGCGACGCGCCGGCCGATCTCCTGCGGCGAGGTGCCGGCCGGCCAGGGGCCGAAGTCATATTTGGCGGTCGCAACGGTGGCACCGGCCAGCGCGAGGCCAAGGGTGAGGAGGGAGGCGAGGCGGGGCAGGGGACTCATCCCTCCAGCAAACCGCCGCGCCGGCGCCGGGCAACCCGCGGGGTGCTTAACCCGTTAGGCAGCCGCAATTCCGGGGTGGACAACCGGCGCGTCGCGCCAAATCTCGCCCCCGCATGCACAGCCTGAAGAATCTGTTCGATCAGAACAAAGTCTGGGCGGAGGCGATCAAGCGCCGGGATCCGGAGTTTTTCCAGAAGCTCTCGCGCCAGCAGAACCCGGAATACCTCTGGATCGGCTGCTCGGACTCGCGCGTGCCGGCCAACGAGATCATCGGCCTGCTGCCCGGCGAGGTGTTCGTGCACCGCAACGTGGCGAACGTCGTCGTGCACACGGACCTGAACTGCCTTTCCGTCATCCAGTTCGCCGTCGATCTGCTCAAGGTGAAGCACATCATGGTGGTCGGCCACTACGGTTGCGGCGGCATCCGCAGCGTCATCCGCTGCGAGCGCGTCGGCCTGGCCGACAACTGGCTGCGCCACGTGCAGGATGTCCGCGAGAAACACGAGGGCTGTCTGCACCTGCTGCCCGACGACACGGCGCGCAGCGCGCGGCTGTGCGAGCTCAACGTCATCGAGCAGGCCGCCAACGTCTGCGCCACCACCATCGTCCAGGACGCGTGGACCCGCGGCCAGGAGCTGACCGTGCACGGCTGGATCTACGGCCTGCGCGACGGCCTGTTGCGCGACCTGCACATGACCGCCGGCAGCCTCGAGGAGGCGACGGCGGCCCACGCGGCGGCGGTCGCGGCGGTCAATGCCGGCGCGGCGACCACGGTGCCCTGGTAGGCGCGCCAGAATAGATTGCGATGCCGCTTCTTTCCGCCAAGATCGGGCACAGGCTGGTCGGCACCGCGGAGCCTAGGCTTGAAAGGCTTTCCGGGGCACCCGGCCATGCCCAATAACCCCCATTCGTGCAGCCATGAAAACGATTCCCCGTCTGAAGCTGTTTTTGATGATACTCGGCCTGACCTTTCAGACCGGGCTGAAAGCGGAGACAAATTACACCAACCAAGGCTATGAAAAGTATAAGGGGGGGGATTTGGACGGGGCGATCGCCGACTTCAACCTGGCGATTGAGCAGAACCCCAAGGACGCCATTGCCTACACCAACCGCGGGATTGCCCGGTATGACAAGGGTGACCTCGATGGCGCCTTGGCGGATGCCAGTCGCGCCATTGAGCTGGATCCGACGATCTCGCTCGCTTTCAGCAACCGGGCGTTGGCGAAGCGGGACGCGGGCGATCTCGATGGCGCCTTGGCGGATGCCGAGCGGGCCATTCAGATCAATCCCAAATCCGCCCTGGCTTACACCAACCGTGGAACCTGTCGATTTGACAAGGGGGAGGCCGATGGAGCGCTGGCCGATTTTGAGCAGGCCATCGCCTTGGATGACAGCATCAGCATCGCGCATAGTAACCGGGGTTTGATCCGGCAGCAGAAAGGCGATTGGGCCGGTGCCATGGCGGACTACAACCGTTCCATCGAGCTCGACCCGAAGGCCTACCTGGCCTTTTACAACCGGGGCCTGGCCAAGTATGCCCAGAAGGACCCTGACGGGGCGATTGCCGACTTCACGCGGGCCATCGAAATCCGGCCCCAGCTGGCCGAGCCTTACAACAGCCGCGGCTATGTGCGACTCAGCCGGCGCGACTACGACGTGGCGGTGGCGGATTTCAACAAGGCCATCGAACTGAAACCGAAATTCATTCTGCCCCGTATGAACCGCGGTGACGCCCGGAGCGCGCGCCATGAATACGAGGCGGCCATCAAGGATTACACCGAGGCGATCGCCCTGTCGCCGCGGGACGCGGATCTCTTCTACAAACGGGGTGACGCAATGCTGAGCAAGGGCGATACGAATGGAGCCCTGGCCGACTTCAACCAGGCCATCGGGATCGATCCGAATCATGGCAATTCCTTCTATGCCCGGGCGAAAATCCGGCGGGGCCGCGGGGAGCTGGATGCGGCGATCGCCGACTTTGGCAAGGTGGTCGAGTTGTTTCCCAAATTCACGCCGGCCTTGATTGCGCGCGGCCGGGCATACTTTTCCAAGGAGCAGTATGATCTGGCGGCCGCCGATTTCCAGCAGGCCCTCGTGGTGGATCCCAAATCCTATGAAGCGCAGGACGTCCTCGGCGATGTCGCGAAATACAAGGGCGATTACGACGAGGCCATCGCGCTCTACACCAAATCCGTTGAGATGAACCCGCAATACGGTGACGGCTATTGGGATCGCGGCCGGGCGCATCAGTTCAAGGGCGAGTTCGAGCTGGCCGCCGCGGACTTCCGCAAGACCATCGAGGTCGCCCCCACCTTTGAGTATCCCTATCTGCACCTGCTGGTCGTCACCCGGCTGGACCAGGGCGACGATACGGCGGTGCTGGAGGACTTCCGGAAGTTTGTCGCGGCCAACAAATCCACCGCGTGGGTGCGGACGCTGTCGAACTTCTATCTCGGTCTCGGAGAGCTGGACGAAGCCGGGATTCTGGCCCTGGCGAAGGAGGAAAAGGATGAGAAGGCGGCGAGCTACCGGCTGGCCTCGGCCTATTTCTACCTGGGCGTCCAGCGGCTCATCGACGGGAATCGGGAAGGGGCGGAGGAGTTTTTTGGCCAAAGCCTGAAGGCGAATCCCAAGAGCTTCCCCTTCGACATCAAGGCGCTTCGCGCCCAAATGGCCGGCGGAAAGCCCTGACCCGGGCAACCCGCTCGCTCATCCGCCGCCGAAGATGAGCGGCTTCTTGGCGATGAACACCGGCGCCGCATAGCGCCAGGTGCCGCCGCTGTCCTGCAGGTAGTTGATGATGGCGGCGAAGGCCGGGCCGTCGCGATGGTCGAGGAAGGCGACCACGCAATTGGCGTCGGCCTCGTATTCGGCCGGCAGCGGCGCGGAGCGCCGGTCATTGCTGCCGTGATAGAAAATCGCACTGGCCTTGATCTCGCCCCGTTGCGCAGCGGCAACGAATCGCTCGGTGAGGAGGCGGATGGTGTCGTCCGGCGTGCCGGGGTCCGCTGCTAACTTTTCCGGGTCGGCGACCAGGGCCGCACCGGTGATCCCGCCGGCCAGGTCCATCGTCGCGGCCAGGGGCGCCAGCGAATTGCTGGCATGCAGCCGCTGGACGAAGCCGAGATGATCGTCGAGCAGCGCCTGCAGGTCGGGGTGAAGGGTGAAATCGCCGGCCATGGGTTGACCGGCAGCCTGGCTTGGCCCGGCCGGCCCGGCGATAGCGGATTTTCTGTCGAGCGGCCTTGTGGAGGGCACGCGTCTCTGCGTGCCGATCACCAATCGCGGCCCACCGGGACATGGGCCCGCCAAAAGAAAACCCGCGGCGTGGGCCGCGGCCAGAAATCCGTTCTCGGTCTTCTGTTTTCCGTCCTCCGGCGCGCTTAAGCGCGCCCGAGGTAGGAGCCGTCCGCCGTGCTGACCTTGATGAGCTCGCCGGGCTTGATGAAGAGCGGCACCTGGACGACCAGGCCGGTCTCCATCGTGGCGGGCTTCTGGACGTTGCTGGCGGTGTCGCCCTTGATGCCCTCGGAGCTCTCGGCGACCTTGAGGGTCACGGAGGAGGGGATGTCGATGGTGACGGGGGCGTCGTTGATGAAGAGCACGTCGGCCTTGCCGTTGGCCACGAGGTAGTTCTTCGCCTCGCCGATCATGGCGGCGTTGATCTCGAAGGTCTCGAAGGTCTCCGGATCCATGAAGGAGAAGACCTCGCGGTCGGCGTAGCTGAACTCGAGGGTGCGGCGGTCGGTGTTCAGGACGTCGACGTGGTCGGGGGAGTTGAAGCGCTGCTCGAGCGACTTGCCGTAGCGCAGATTGCGCATTTTCACCTGCACGAAGGCGCGGAGGTTGCCCGGCGTCCGGTGCTGGGTCTCCATGATGAGGTGCGGTTCGCCGTTGAAGGTGATGACTTGGCCTTTCTTGAGATCGTTGGCTGCGGGCATGGCGGATACGGGTAAGGATTCTTGATGACGTAAGGGGATAGGAATACCGGGCCCGTTTTGCCGATGTCAACCCCGGGCTCGCTGAAAAGGTGGAGCCCGCGCTCCGCGCGAGCTTAAACCGGTGCGGAGCACCGGTTCCACCCCGATCCACCATCTCCAAGCTTGTCATTTCCAAGAGGTTTCCGACACTGCCGCGACATACCCATGAAGCAGCGCACCCTTCTGCGCGAGGTCTCCATCAAGGGCAACGCCCTGCACACCGGAGACGCCGTGCATCTGACTTTGAAACCCGCGCCCGCGAACCACGGCATCGTGTTCCGGCGCGTCGACCTGCACGGCCATCCCGAGATCAAGCCGCGCGTCGACCTCGTCACGGACCTCGTGCGCGCGACCACCATCCAGCAGGGCCACGCCAAGATCCACACCGTCGAGCACGTGCTCAGCGCCCTCAGCGGCTGCGGGGTCGACAACATCGTCATCGAGATGGACGCCAGCGAGCCGCCCATCATGGACGGCTCGGCCCGCGAATTCGTGAAACTCATCCAGCAGGGCGAGCCGGTGGAGCAGGACGCCGAGCGCGAGTATTTCGCCCTGGCCGAGACGATATCGGTCTCCCGCGGCAACTCTTCGATCATCGCGCTGCCCTACGACGGCCTGAAGATCACCTGCACCAGCGCCGACGACCGCGGCATCCACACCCAGCACCTTTCCCTCGTCATCGATCCCGAGGTCTACACCACGCAGGTCGCCGCCGCGCGCACCTTCACCATCTACGAGGACATCGAGGAGCTGCTGAAACTGGGCAAGATCAAGGGCGGCTCGCTGGACAGCGCCATCGTCATCAAGGGCGACAAGATCATCTCCAAGGAGCCGCTGCGCTTCAATGACGAGTTCGTGCGGCACAAGATTCTCGACATCATCGGCGACATCACGCTGCTCGGCCTGCCGCTGAAGGCGCACATCGTCGCCACCCGGCCCGGCCACGCGCTGAACGCCGAGCTGACCAAGCAGTTGTTCGAGAAATACGATGCCTGGCGGAAGGGCGGCAAGAAGGCCGCGAAACCCGCCGCGCCCAAGGCCGACGTCACCACCGAGACCACGCTCGATATCCGCCGCGTGCTCGACATGCTGCCGCACCGCTACCCGTTCGTGATGGTCGACCGCGTGGTGGAGCTCAAGGAGAACGAGCTGGTGGCGATCAAGAACGTCACGATCAACGAGCCCTTTTTCCAGGGGCACTACCCGGGCAACCCCGTCATGCCGGGCGTGCTGCAGGTCGAGGCGATGGCGCAGGCCGCCGGGATCCTGCTTCTGCGCCAGACGAACATGGAAGGGAAAACCGCGCTGTTCATGAGCTGCGACAAGGTGAAGTGGCGCAAGCCCGTGCGTCCCGGCGACCAGCTGCTGATCAAGGTCAAGATGACCAAGCTCCGGGGCTCGATCGCCTGCGCGGAGGGGGAGTGCAGCGTGAACGGCCAGGTCGTGTCCGCGGCCGACCTGATGTTTGCCGTGGTGGACAATAGTGCGATGGATTGACGCCCATGGCCAAGCAGATCCACCCCACCGCCATCGTCGAGCCCGGCGCGGAATTGGGCGACGATGTCGTCATCGGCGCCTACGCCTTGGTTGGCGCCGCCTCGGTCATCGGCCCCGGCACCGTGCTGCACCACCACGCCAGCGTGGAGGGGTTCACCGCCGTCGGGGCGCAGTGCGAGCTCTTCCCCTTCACCTGCATCGGCTCCAAGACGCAGGACCTGAAATACAAGGGCGGCCGGCCGGGCGTGCGCATCGGCGACCGCAACGTCTTCCGCGAATACGTCAGCGTCCACGCCGCCACCAAGGACGGCGAGTTCACGGTCATCGGCAGCGACAACACCATCCTCGCCTACAGCCACGTCGCGCACGACTGCCAGCTGGGCAACCACATCATCGCGAGCAATTCGGTCGGTCTGGCCGGCCACGTGATCGTGGAGGACTATGTGGGGCTCGGCGCCAAGTGCGGCGTGCACCAGTTCTGCCGGGTCGGCGCCTACGCCATGATCGGCGCGATGTCGAAGATCGTGCAGGACGTGCCGCCGTTCATCATCGCCGACGGCAATCCCGCCATCGCGCGCTCGATCAACAAGGTCGGGCTCGAGCGCAACGGCTTCGCGCCCGAGCGGCTGGAGGCGGTGAAGCAGGCCTTTCGCGTCTTCTACCGCGCCGGCCACAACCGCACCCAGGCCTTCGAGTCGATGCACGCGCACGCGTTGGGATCGAGCCCCGATTTCCGGCACTTCCTCAACTTTGTCGAGAAGAGCGAGCGCGGCGTGGTCGCGGGAAGGTGATGGAGGCGGGACTATCAGTCCCGCGGGTTTGGGGCAGCGCGGCGTATGCCCCGCGGGACTGATAGTCCCGCCTCCATCGGTCCTCAGCCTTTTGAGACGTCCCCGAGCTGCCGCAGCAGCTCGTAGCTGTAGAGGCCCGTGCGGTGGCCGTCGCTGAACTCGAAGCGGATGGCGTAGTTGCCGATGCGCTCCCAGCCGGTCACCTCGATGCCCACGAAGTTCCGCGGCGCCTCGCCGCCGTATTGGTGGCCGAAGATGTCGCGCTCGCCCTGCACCTCCGCGCTGGGCGAGGCCGCGCGCAGCGTGGCGAACGAGATGAAGCTTTCGTGGCCGTCCGCCCAGCGGAGGGCGACCTCCGGGCCGATGAGCTGGACGTCCGTGGGCGCTTGCATGGGAGCAGCTATCAGCAAGATGCCCGGGAAGTGAAGCCCGGAAACACGGCCGCTACCACGCTTCCGGCTCGGGCGGTGCGGGCTTCTGCGGCTTCTTGAGCCGGCCCGCATAGCTGCGGTCGATCTCCTCGATCTCCGGCTCGGGGATGCGGGTGAAGGCGATGCGCATCGGCGCGTCCTGCGTGGCGCCGTGCGCCCCGCCGAGGTAGACCGTGTTCTTGCCCAGAACCTTGTTCAGGTGGTCGACCGCCTCGAAGAGCTTGCCGCGGGTTTTCTCGGTTTGCTCCTCGAACAGGTCGGGCGTGTGCAGCTTCAGGTCGATCAGCCGGGTGAGATGCACGCCGATGCGCAGCGGCGTGCGCCGGGCGGATTTCTCGGGCCGCCTGTGCCACAGGTCGTTCAGCGCGTGGGTGAGCCGCAGCGAGTCCTGCGTTTCCGTGAGCTGCAGTTCGCCCGACCAGTGCGTCTCGTCGGCGTAATCCACCGAGACACTCAGCGCGCCGGCGTAGAGCTGGGAATGACGCAGCCGCATCGCCGCCTTCTGCAGCAGGCGGTGCAGCACGGCGAGGGCGTCGGTGTGGTTGCGTTTGGCCGGCGGGAGCACATGGCCGTGTCCGATGCTCTGGCCGGTCTTCTGCTCGAAGTAGGGGAGATCCTCGCCGTGCAGCAGCCGCCAGATCTGTTCGCCGCGGACTCCGCCCCAGATGCCGCGGAACTCCGCCATCGTGGCGGCGAAGAGCTGCGTCATCGTCGTGATGCCGTGCTCGCCGAGGCGGCGCTGGATGTTCGGGCCGATGCCGGCGATGTCGCCGGGCTTGAGGTGGAGCAGCTTCGCAGGGACATCCTCCTCGTCGAGGATGACAAGGCCGTCGGGTTTCTGCATGTCGGAGGCGACCTTCGCCAGCAACCAGGTCGGTGCGATGCCGATGGAACTGCGGAGCAGGGGACCGACCTCGCGGGTGATCTTGGCCTTGATCTGTCGGGCCAGCTTCTCGGCCTCGGCCCGCGACAGCATCGCATGCAGGTGGGCGGTCACCTCGTCGATGGACTGGACCTCGAGGTCGGGGACGAGGGAGGCGATGACGTCCTTCAGCCGGCGGTGATAGTTGATGTAGGTTTCCGGGCGGGCCTCGACGATGATGATGCCGGGGCAAAGCCGGCGGGCGTCGGACACGCGGGTGTTGCGGCTCAGGCCCATCGCCTTGGCCTCGAGGCTGACGGCGACGCAGCCGGTGGTCTCCGCCATCACGGGCACGATGCCGACCGGTTGGCCGCGCAGCTCCGGGCGTTCCTGCTGCTCCACCGAGGCGAAGAAGGAATTGAAGTCGATGGTCAGGTAACGCAGCGCCACGTCATAAAATTTGCCCGGAACGGTCCGGAGGCAAGGCGGTTGTCGGCGGCCGGCGGGGGGCCGGTGCGCCTTTTGAGTTGCGGACCGGGCAAAGGTGGCCAATCAGTTCCGGGTCTGGCGCGAACTCGGTCGCGACCGGACATTCAACCACCACCCTCCGTCTTCGGACACCAGGCCTGATCGCCATGCGACAAGCACTCCAGTCCCACCACTGCCGCCCGCAGGTTTTCCGTTGCCGGACAACTGACAGGCCGGCGTGAAAAGCATCCTCGATTTTGCCCGCGCCAAGCGGGAGGAGCGACCGGTCGTCATCCTCACGGCCTACGATGCCCTGATGGCCCGCCTCCTCGCGGCCTCCGAGGTCGACGCCATCCTGGTCGGCGACAGCGCGGCCATGGTTGTGCACGGATTTCCGTCCACGATCCACGCCACGGTGGAGATGATGGCCGTGCATACCGCCGCCGTGCGCCGCGGCGCTCCCGCGGCCGTGGTGATTGCCGACATGCCGTTTCTCAGTGTGCGGCGCGGTCGCGAGGAGGCGGTCCGGTCCGCCGGCACCCTGATGCAGGCCGGTGCCACGGCCGTCAAAATCGAGGGCGTGGCCGGCCACGAGGATATCATTTCGCATCTGGTCGAAAGCGGCATTCCCGTCATGGGCCATCTCGGGCTGACGCCGCAATCGGTGCACCAGTTGGGTGGTTTCCGCCTGCAGGGCCGCACCACCGAGGCCGCGAGCCGGCTCATGGCGGAGGCCCGCAGTCTGGAAAAGCTTGGCGCCTTCGCGCTCGTGCTCGAATGCGTGCCGGCGGCGCTGGCGGCCGACGTCACCCGGGCGCTGGCCATTTCCACCATCGGCATCGGGGCGGGCGGAGACACCGACGGACAGGTGCTGGTGTCGGCCGATCTGCTGGGGTTCGACGCCGAGTTTCGCCCGCGGTTTGTTCGCCGCTACCAGGACGGACACGCCGCGGCGCTGGCGGCGGTCAATGCGTTCGTGCGCGATGTGCGGGCGGCGCGTTTCCCCGCGCCCGAGGAGGTGCTGGCATGAAGGTGTATCACTCCCTGACCGAATGGCGGCAGGCGCGCGCCGGCCAAGATTTTGCCGGGCGCACCGTCGGCTTCGTTCCGACCATGGGGGCGTTGCACGCCGGGCATCGCGCGCTGCTGGAACGCGCCCGGGCCGAGAACGACCGCGTGGTGCTGAGCATTTTTGTGAACCCGACGCAGTTCAACGACCCGGCCGACCTCGCGCGCTACCCGCGCACGCTCGCGGCCGACGTGGCGCTGGCCGGGGGCCTGGTCGACGACGTGCTGGCGCCGCCGGCGGCCGAGCTCTACCCGGACGATTACCGCTACCGGGTGACCGAGGGCGAACTCAGCCGCCGTTGGGAGGGGGCGCACCGACCGGGGCATTTCGACGGCGTGCTCACCGTCGTGCTGAAGCTGCTCAACCTGGTTCGGCCGGACCGGTCCTATTTTGGGGAAAAGGACTGGCAGCAGCTCCAGCTCGTGCGCGGCATGGCCGAGGCGCTGTTCCTGCCGGGGGAGATCGTGGCCTGCCCGACCGTGCGGGCCGCCGACGGGCTGGCGCTCAGTTCGCGCAACGCCCGGCTGTCGCCCGCCGGTCGGATCCATGCGGCCGCGTTTCCGGAAATCCTTCGGGAATCGCCGGCCGCCGACCGCGCGGCCGAGCACCTGCGGGCTGAGGGCTTCGAGGTGGACTACGTGGCCGACGACGCGGGTGTGCGCCTGGGCGCCGTGCGGGTGGAAGGGGTCCGCCTCATCGACAATGTCCGGCTCTAACCTCCTCTTCGTCCTCACGGGCTCCATTGCCGGCTACAAGGCCTGCGAGGCGGTCTCGCAGCTGGTGCAACGCGGGCACCGAGTGCGCACCGTGGCCACGGAGTCCGCGCTCAGGTTCATCGGCCCCGCCACGCTGGAAGGCCTGACGGGCACGCCGGTGCTGACCGATCTGTTCGCTCCCGGCGCCGCACTGGAGCACATCAATCTCACCCGCTGGGCGGATGCGGTGCTGGTGTGTCCGGCCACCGCCAACACAATCAACCGCCTGGCCGCGGGCCTGGCCGACGACCTGACCGGGGCGTTGTTCCTCGCCCATGACCGGAAGAAGCCGTGGCTCGTCGCGCCGGCGATGAATCCCGCCATGTGGGCGCATCCCGCGACGCAGGCAGCGGCGGAAAAACTGCGCGAGTGGGGCGTGCGCTTCCTGCCGGTCGGGGAGGGGCGCACCGCCTGCGGTGAGACCGGCGAGGGCCGGCTCGCCGAGCCGGCGGACATCATCGCGGTGGTGGAGGCCGCGCTGGCCCGCCCCGCGCGACGGCTGCGCGTGCTCATCACGAGCGGCGGCACCGCCGAACCGATCGACGGTGTGCGCGTGCTTACCAACACCAGCACCGGCCGCACCGGCGCGGGCCTGGCCGATTATTTCTCCGGGCGAGGGCATGACGTGGTTCTCCTGCGGGCGCGGAGCGCCGCGGCCGCACCGGGTTGTCGCGAGGAGACGTTCCTCACCTTTGCCGAACTCGACGCCGCGCTGACCAGGCTGTTGGGTCAGGAACGTTTTGACGCCATCATTCATGCGGCGGCAGTGGGCGATTTCGGCATCGAGGCCGTGGTCGTTGGCGACCGGGCCGGCCCGCCCGGCGCGGCCAAGCTCGAGTCCGGCGGCGCGCCGGTCGCGCTGCGTTTGCGGCCCAATCCCAAGCTGGTGGACTCGCTGCGGGCGCGCAGCCGCAACCCCGTGCTGCAGGTCGTCGCCTTCAAGCTGACGAATGGCGCGACGGCCGCCGCCGCCCATGAGGCGGTGCGGACGTTGTTCGGCCATTCCGGCGCGGACTGGGTCGTGCACAACGACCTGTCGGAGCGGGCGGACGGCGCGGAATTTCCGGCGCAGTTGCACGGGCCGGGTGGCGGCCCGGTCGTGCGCTGCGCGACGCGACGCGAACTCGCGGAGTTGCTGGAACAGCGGCTCATGACGACTTTCCTGCTCCCCTCAACCTCAGCCCAACCCCTGCATGCTGCTCTGTCTTGATGTCGGCAACACCCAGATCCACGGCGGCGTGTTCGACGGTGACACGCTGCTCGTCCAGTTCCGCAAGTCCACCTCGCCGCTCGGCACGACCGACGAGCTGGGCATCTTCTTCACCGCCGTGCTGCGCGAGAACGGCATCGATCCGCGGAAGGTGACGAGCGTGGCGATCTGTTCCGTGGTGCCCGCCGCGCTCTACAGCCTGCGCGGGGCCGCCGAGAAATATTTCCGCTGCGAGCCCTTCATCCTGCAGGCGGGGGTGAAGACCGGTCTCAAAATCAAATACCGCAACCCGCTCGAGGTCGGTGCGGACCGGATCGCCAACGCCATCGCCGCGGTGCAGCGGCATCCCGCGCGGGACCTGCTCGTGGTGGACCTGGGCACCGCGACCACCATCGAGGTCATCACCGCGACCGGCGACTACCTCGGCGGCGCCATCCTGCCGGGCGTGGGCGTCTCGGCGGAGACGCTGGCCAGCCACACGGCCAAGTTGCCGCGGGTCGAGATCGCCCGGCCGGAGGTGGCGCTTGGCCGCTCTTCGGTGGAGAGCATCCAGTCGGGCCTCTTCCACGGCCACGTGGGCGCGGTGCGGCACCTGATCTCGCTTGTGTCCATCGAGGCCTTCAACGGCCGGCAGCCGCAGGTAATCGGGACGGGTGGTTTTGCCCGGATGTTTTTGTCGGAAAATCTCTTTGACGAGGTCGTCCCCGAACTCGTGCTTTACGGACTCCGCCATGCCCACACCCTCAACCAAACTGCCGGTGAGTAAGCTTGTATCCACCGCGATTGACGCGGAAGCCGACCGGCTCTTCCGGGCGCTGCTGCATGTCGATTGCGAACCGGGCCGCCAGTGGAACTACGAGGACTGCCGGCGCCTCGCCCCGCTCACGCTTGAGATCAACCGGCTCAAGCGGGAGCAGGACGCCGTCATCCTCACGCATTCTTATGTCGAGCCGGAGATCATCTACGGGGTGGGTGACTTCAAGGGTGACTCCTACTTCCTCAGCCAGCAGGCGCGCGATTCGCGGGCGAAAAAGATCGTTTTTGCGGGGGTCGTTTTCATGGCCGAGACGGCGAAGATCCTTTCGCCCCAAGCCACCGTCGTGGTGCCCGACCGGGGCTCCGGCTGCTCGTTGGCCGACTCGATCACGGGCGAGGGGGTGCGCCGCCTCAAGGCGCTCTATCCGGACGCCGCCGTGGTCTGTTACATCAACAGCACCGCCGAGGTGAAGGCCGAGTCGGACGTCTGCGTCACCTCGGGCAATGTCTATGACATCGTCGCTGGATTGCCGGAGAAGCGCATCCTTTTCGTGCCCGACCGGCTGATGGCCGACAACGTCCGGGCCGAGCTGAAGCGCCGCGGCGTCGACAAGGAGATCGTCTCGTCCGATGGCACCTGCATCGTGCACGACCAGTTCACCGCGGCGGACGTCACCGCGGCGCGCGCCCGTTTTCCCGGGCTCAAGGTTGTCGCGCACCCCGAGTGCACCGCCGAGGTGGCCGCCGCCGCGGATTTCGTCGGCAGCACCGGAGCGATGATGAAATATGTGAAGAACACACCGGCACCGTATTTCCTCATGCTGACCGAGTGCGGCCTCGTCGGCCGCCTGCAGGTGGAGACCCCGGAGAAGCGTTTCATCGGCGGCTGCCGCCTCTGTCCCTACATGAAACTTAACTCCCTCGAGAAGGTGCTCCAGGTCATGACCGCCCCGCGGCCCGACCAGATCATCACGCTCGATGAGAACCTGCGCCGCCGCGCCGCCCGCAGCATCGAGCGCATGTTCGAGCTCACGCCCAAAAACTGAATCCGATGAACGACGTTCGCACCGCCCATTTGATCGACCTCGCGCTTGAGGAGGACGCCGGCCTCGGCGACCTGACCAGCCGCGCCATCTTCCCGGCGAAGCACCGCAGCCGTGCCGTCATCGACGCCAAGCAGGATCTGGTCATCTGCGGACTCGAGGTGGCCGCGGCGGTCTTCACGCGCGTCGACCCGGGCCTGAAGGTGAAGCTGCTGGCGGCGGACGGCGACCGCGTGCCCCGGGGCCGGGCCGTCCTGCGGGTGGAGGGACCGACGGTGGCGCTGCTCACGGCCGAGCGCACCGCGCTCAATTTCCTGCAGCGGCTGAGCGGCATCGCGACGCAGGCCCGGCGTTTTGCCGACGCCGTGCGCGGCACGGGTGTCCGTATCGTCGATACGCGCAAGACCACGCCCGGTTACCGGGCGCTCGAGAAATACGCCGTGCGCTGCGGTGGCTGTTTCAACCACCGCTCGTCGCTTGGCGAGCACGTGCTGATCAAGGACAATCACACCGCCGCCGCCGGCTCGCTCACCCGGGCCGTGCGCCTGGCACAGGCCGCCGCCCCGCACACCGCCAAGATCGAGGTCGAGGCCGCGACCCTCGGCCAGGTCAGCCAAGCCTGCCGGGCGGGGGCCGGGGCCATCCTGCTCGACAACATGACGCCGGCCGAGGTGCACCGGGCGGTGGGCCTGATTGCCGGCCGCGCGACCATCGAGGTCTCGGGCGGGGTTCGCTTCGAGACGCTCCACGATTACGCCATTCCCGGCGTCGATGTCATCAGCATCGGGGCGCTTACGCACTCGGCGGTGGCCGTCGACCTGAGCCTGACGGTCCTGAAGTAAGAAGATTTATGGCCACAAAAAGGCACAAAGGGACTTTGTCATGCCAGTGAGAAATCACCGCGCGCCCATAGGCGCATCGGGAGCTTCGTTTGCCGACGGATATCTTTGTGCCTTTTTGCGGCTACCAATGCCTTGGTTTGGTTCCGCTGATTTCCCGGCATGAAAACGATCCACACTGACTGCCTCGTCCTCGGCGCCGGTCTCGCGGGGTCCGCGTATGCGTGGCATGCCGCCCGCGGCGGGTTCAAGGTGGAGTTGCTTTCGCTCGGCGAGCCGCTGCGGGCCAACAGCGACTGGGCGCAGGGCGGCATCATCTACGATACGAGTCCCGATCCGGCCCAGCTGGCCAAGGATATCCTCGAGGCCAGCGACGGGACGGCGAACGCCGCGGCGATCGAACAACTCGTGCGCGACGGTCCGGCCGCGGTGAAGGAGCTGCTGCTCGACGAGCTGCATGTGGAGTTCGATCGCGACGCCGCCGGCCGGCTCGACCTGGCGCGCGAGGGCGGGCACACCGCGCGCCGCATCATCCACGCGAAGGATGCCACCGGCCACGCGATCCTCGACGCCCTGGTGCGAAAAGTGGACACGACGCCCGGCATCACGCGCCGCAGCGGCTTCGCGGCCATCGACCTGCTGACCCTCTCGCACAATTCGAGCGAGGCGCGCGACCGCTACGAGCCGCTGACCTGTTTCGGTTGCTACGCGCTCGACACGGCGACCGGCGAGGTGGTTGCGTTCGTGGCGAAGAAGACCGTGCTCGCGACCGGTGGTCTGGGCGGGATTTTCCTGCATACTACCAACCAGCCCGGCAGCGTCGGGCACGGCGTGGCAATGGCCTACCGCGTCGGTGCACGGCTCATGGATCTCGAATACGTGCAGTTTCACCCGACGGTGTTCAGCGCGCCCGGCGCGGCGCCGTTCCTCATCACCGAGGCGCTGCGCGGGGAAGGAGCCGTGCTCGTCGACGCGGCAGGCCGGCGGTTCATGGATGGCCTTCATCCGCTCGGCTCGCTCGCGCCCCGCGACGTGGTGGCCCGCGCCATCAAGCAGCATCTCGCCACCACCGGCGAGGCGTGCGTTTATCTTGATCTCGCCGCGCTGAAACCGGATTTCATCCGCGAACGTTTCCCGGGGATTTATCAGCGGTGTCTGGCGGGCGGGGTGGACATCACGCGCGAGCGCATCCCGGTCGTGCCGGCGGCGCATTTCTCCTGCGGCGGGGTGCACGCGGACCTGCAGGGCCGCACCAATGTCCGCCACCTGAACGCCATCGGCGAGACCGCCTGCACCGGGCTCCACGGGGCCAACCGTCTCGCCAGCACGTCGCTGCTCGAGTGCCTGGTCGGCGCCAAGGCGACGGCGGCGGCCGACGGAGCGGAATTGTCGGCGGGACAGTTTCATTTGCCGGTGCCCAAGGACTGGACGAGCCCGGCGAAGGCGGCGGACCCGATGCTCGTGCGGCAGGACCTGCACCAGATCCGGACGACGATGTGGAATTACGCCGGCATCATCCGCTCGCCACGCCGGCTGGCCCGGGCGCGGCGCATCCTTTTGGAGCTGCGCGAGGACATCCAGGCGTTCTACCGCGACTGCCGTCCGTCCGCCGAGTTGATCGAGCTGCGCAACGCCGTGCAGACCGCCTTGCTGGTTGTCCACGCCGCGGCGCTGAATCCCATCAGCAAGGGTTGCCATTTCGTGACGGGCGACGAGCAGGCCTGAGGTCGGTGGGCAAGGGAAGGGGTCCCCAGGGGTGGTTCATGCAAGAAATCACAACTCAACCCGACAGGGAGGGCCGTTTTGAGGTGTAAATTGAACTGCTTATGCCGACAGCGAGCGGAGCTCATGCCGGCGAATTTGGAGGATGCGCACAAAACTTGTGCCGGCGGGTTTACAGCCATGTCCAAATACAGCGGGCCCGGGCGCTTCAGGCTCGTCTTCGGAAACCGCCCGGCCTTATTTTCCGCCAACCGGCGCGACCGCGCAATTCCCACGCATGAACGCAGTCTCCGATCTTGTCCTCCGGACGCTCTCCACCTTGATCGCCACCCTGGCGACAGTTGTAATCATTACCGAGCGTCAGCGGCGGATCAACAACGCCAAGATTGAACTCGCCGCCCGCTACATCGAGAGTATCGACCACGAGCAGCCCGGCGCCGACCTGTGCATGGATGTGGTCAAAGACCTGCGCAACGCCGAGGAGTTGATCCATGAGATCGCCTGGGGGCGGATCGCCCGGGCCTCGAAAATCGACGAGGTGGTGCACATCACGCGGAAACTGGACCACCAGCGCCGGAAGCATGAGAAACTGGCGAAGAATCCCGACACGCCGGACCATGCGACCCCGGTGTTAAGGGAGATCGAGGAAAAGAAATTCCAGGTCCTCGCGGCCAGCGTCCGGTCGCTGAAAGTCAGCTTCATTGACTTCGTCTTTATCGACATCGGCAAAAAGACGGGCCCGTCCTCGGGGCAGGGCTGAACCGGGCATGAACACGGTCGACTTCATCCTGGCCTATCATCGCGGCCGGAACCCCCGGCTGCTGGCGCTCAAGTGGGACAAGATCCGGGAAAGCCCTTTCGCTTTTTTTCGCGGCACCGCCCCGCTGTTCTACGAGGGCTGGGCCCGCCGGAAACTCCCGGCTGCCCCGGCGGTGTGGATCTGCGGCGATGCCCACTTGGAAAATGTCGGGAGTTACAAGGGAGACAACCGCGTTCCCTACTTTGATCTCAACGATTTCGACGAGGCCTGCCTTGCCCCGGTGCACTGGGAGATCGGCCGGGCCCTGACCGGGTTGTATCTGCTCGGCCAGCCGGCGCGGGCCCGCCGGTTTCTGGCCGCATACCGGGAACGATTGTTGACGGGAAAGCCGCAGCACATCGAACCGGAGGTGGCGCGCGGCCCCATCGCCACCCTGCTCGCGAATGTGCAGGTGCGCCGGCGGAAGGAGTTTCTCGCGCCCCGACTCATCCGGGGTAAACTGAGGATCAAGGAAGGCCGGACCTACGCCATCGACGCCGCCACCAGGCGACGCGTGCGACAGATTTTTCAAGCGTGGGCCCGCCGGCAGCCGGACCCCGGCTTCTATCGGATCGAGGACATCTGCGGCCGGATCGCCGGCAACGGGAGCCTGGGCGTGGAGCGGTTCGTCGTCTTGGTGAGAGGCAAGAGACTTCCGAGCCTGATGGACATGAAACAGGCGGTGCCTGACGCCCCCCGCCAGTGGCTCAAGGTGCGTCAGCCCCGGTGGGAGAACGAGGCGGAGCGGGTCGCAACCGTGCAGAACTTCATGCAGTATGTGCCGGTGGCCCACCTCGGATGGACCCGGACGCAACCGGTTGCCTACCTCCTGCGTGAACTGCAGCCGGTCGAGGACCGGCTCGACCTTGGCATGCTCACCGCCGCCGACTACGATGACTTTGCCGACCAATGGGCGGGGTTGATCGCTTCCGCGCATCTGCGGAGCGGAGGTTGGAACGGCAGTGCGCCGATCGGAGACCTGATGGGCTATGCCCGGACGCTGACGGGTTCGCATGCGCGGCGGTTGCAAGAAGCCGCCCGGCAAATGGCGCTCCAACAGAAGCGGCAGTTTATGGATTTTCGCAGGTACGCCACGAAGAGAAAAACCACTGTCTGAGATACTGTCGGTCTGGCTTGTTCAGGCTGATCCTGGTCTTTGGCCGGGAACTTACACAATCCCGGGCAACAGCCCCTCGATCCTGCAAATTGCCCAGGCGGTAGAGCGGTAAACTCATCGGGCCGAGTTCATGCAGATCGCTTCGGAAGCGATTCAGGCGGCAAGGCCAACGTGATCGGCGTGTTTCTTCCCGTCGGCATGACTTCATCCAATCGGGGTGACCCCTGGAATCTGACACTTTGGTTGCTTCCGGCTTGGTAGCAATTTGTGAACAAATTTTGACATTTCTAGGCTGGTTTTTACTTGCTTGCAGGGAGGTAAATGGGGAGAAATGGGGCGTCTTGGGGGAAGGGGCCTCGGGACACCTCTCATGGCGCAATCACGCACAACCGTTTATTCCGGCCGTTTTGAGCACACGCTCGACGACAAGAATCGTCTCACGATTCCGTCCGTCTGGCGCTGGGTGCACACGGACGAGGAGACGTTTCTGGCGATTCCGCATCCCGATTCCTACATCGCCGTGCTGCCGCCGGCCCGCGTGGACAAGCTCCTCGCGCAGATCGCCGACATGAAGCTGTCGGATCGCGACGCGCAGGCCGTGAAGGCCAAGATTTTTTCCGAGGCGCTCTCGTTCACCTTCGACAAGCAGGGCCGCTTCGGCGTGAGCGCCGACCTGCTCAAGCACGCCGGCATCGCGAAGGACGCGGTCCTCAGCGGCATGGGCGACACCTTCAACATCCTCAGCCCGGCGCGCTGGACCGAGATGTCGCGCAGCACCACGGGCGAGAACTTCGGCGACATGATGCGCCGCATCGGACTCTAACCATGAAAACACTCATCACGTTCATCCGGCCCCAACCGTTGCCCAAGCTGTCCCCTGTTTTCTGCGCGAACCGCCGCTCCCTCTTGCGCGAGCCGATCTCGATCGCCCTCCCGTGGAAGAAACTCCATGCCCGCGCCCGCTCTTGAGCTTTCCTCCCGCGCCATGACCCCGGGGCACCAACCCGTGATGTTGCACGAGGTTCTCGAATACCTCGCGCCGCTCCCGGGCTCGTGCCACCTTGATTGCACCTTCGGCGGCGGCGGCCATACCCGCGCCATCCTTGCGACCGGAGCCTCCGTGGTCGCCCTGGACCGCGATCCCGCCGCCCAGCCCCGCGCGGAGTCCCTCCGGGCCGAGTTCCCCGCCACCTTCCGCCTGGTCGACCTGAACTTCGGCGACCTGGCCACGCTGCCCGAAACGGGTTTCGCCGGCATCCTCTTCGACCTCGGCGTCTCGTCTTTCCAGCTCGACGAAGCCGACCGCGGCTTCGCCTTCCGCAACGACGCCCCGGCCGACATGCGCATGGACCCGCGCTCCGGCTCGCCGGCGGCCAAGTGGCTCGAGGTGGCCTCGCACGACTCGCTCGTCCGCGCCATCCGCGACTACGGCGAGGAAAACAGCTGGCGCCGCGTCGTCGCCGCCCTCGAGGCCGCGCGCGGCACCGGCGCGCTGGCCCGCACCGCCTCGCTGGCGCAGTTGATTTCCGACGCCCTCCCGGCCGCCGTCAAACGCGCGAGCCGCATCCATCCCGCCACCCGCTCCTTCCAGGGCATACGCATCGCCGTCAACGACGAGCTCGGCGCCATCGAGCGCGCGCTGCCGGCGGCCTTCGCCAAGCTCGCCTCCGGCGGCGTGCTCGCCGTCATCAGCTTCCATTCGCTCGAGGACCGGCCGGTAAAGCAGTTCTTCCGCGCGATGTGCGGCCAGCCGGTCGACGCCAACGACGCCACGCCGCAGCAGCTCCGGGCCAAGCACGCCGAGCCGCTCACCCGCAAGCCGCTCACGCCCTCCGAGGCCGAACTTTCCGCCAATCCCCGCAGCCGCTCCGCCAAGCTGCGCGCCCTGCGCAAACTCTGAACCCGTCGCCGCCATGAAACCACCCCCGGCCAACGCCTTCATCAACCGGCTCATCGCCCTGACCCTGCTCCTGCTCGTCTTCTCGGGCTCCCTCGGCCTCGGGGCCGTCTGGGTGCGCCAGGAAATCTCCTCGACCGCCAACCGCAGCCGCGCCCTCGTGACGAGGCTCAACGATGTCGAGCGCCGCCTCGACGAGGTGAACGCCGAGATCGCCACCGCCGCGAGCCCGGGCACCCTGATGCAGCAGAACGAGGCCATGCGCCTCGGCCTCGCCACGCCCAAGGAGCCCCAGGTCGTCCGTGTCGACGGCTCGCCCGAACTCCGCCTCGCCGCCAAGCGCAACCGCGAGATCTTCGGCCTGGCGTCGGCCTCCGCCGGCGACAGCGCCCCCGCCTTCCGCGTCATCACCGCCTCCCTCCGCTAAGCCGCGCCGATGTCCAAGGGTTTCGCCAACAACCGCCTGACGTTCCTCTCCCTCGGGGTCGTCGCCTGCTTCATGGCGGTGGGCGTGCGCCTGGTGTTCCTCCACGTGATCGACCGCGACGAGCTGCTGCGCTTCGTCGACAAGGCCCGCCGCCAGATCGTCGTCGAGCACGCCCGCCGCGGCGCCATTCTCGACGCGCGCGGCAACCTGCTCGCGACCAGCCGCTCCGAGATGACCGTGGCGGTCGACGCCTGGTCGCTCGACGAATACCTCCAGATTGAGAAGAACCCCGCCAAGCGCGTCCGCCGGGCCGCTGAGGAGCAGGCCAAGCGCGTCCAGCTCGCCGCCCTGCTCGGCCTGTCCACCGCCGAGGTGGAGCAGGCCTTCGTGCCCACCATGCGCCCCATCAAGCCCGAGCTCGACAAGCGCGATGGCAAGGTCGACGGCCTGACGAAGGATCGCTGGGTCAAACTGCGCGAGGGGGTCACCGATCCGGTCTTCGACAAGATTGCCGCCCTGAACATCCGCGGTCTCACCGCCGAGCGCGTCTACCGCCGGGTCTACCCGGGTGACGGGCTGGCCGCACATCTGATCGGCTTCGTGAACAAGGAAGGCTCGCCCCAGAGCGGCGCCGAGTCCCGGTTCGACCTCTACCTGAAAGGCCAGGATGGCTGGATCGAATCGGAGAAGGACGGCGCCCGCCGCGAACTCGCCCAGTTCCGCTCCCGCGAGGTGCCGGTGCAGGACGGCAACGATGTCGTGCTGACCATCGACTCGGTCGTGCAGCACATCATCGAGGACGAGCTGAAGGCCATCGCGGACAAATACCAGCCGAACTTCGCCACCATCATCGCGAGCGACCCGATGACCGGGGAAATCCTCGGCATGGCGAACTATCCGAGCTTCAACCTGAACGAATACAGCAAGGCGCCGCTCACCGCGCTCAACAACCGCGCCGTCACCGACACGATCGAGCCCGGCTCGACCTTCAAGATCGTGGCGGCCGGCGCCGCGCTCAACGAGGGGCTGGTGATGCCCGGCTCGATGTTCGACTGCGGCAACCCCATGATCGATTACAAGGGCAAGACCCTCAAGCTGCCGAAGGAGGACGAGCCGTTCGGGATGCTGAGCGTGGCGGACATCGTCGCGCACTCCAGCAACCGCGGCGCCGCCCAGCTCGCCATGAAGCTCGGGGAGGACCGCTTCTACGACTATGCGCGCAAATACGGCTTCGGCCAGCTGACCGGTTTCGCCCTCGGGGGCGAGGTCCGCGGCTCGCTCGCCGCGCCCGCCAAGTGGGACGGACTCACGATCACGCGCATGCCGATGGGCCATGCGGTCTCGGCGACCCCGTTGCAGATCCACATGGCGATGAGCGCCGTCGCCAACGGCGGCGTGCTCCTCCGCCCGCAGATCATCAAGGCCATCAAGGACGCCAACGGGAACGTCATCCGCTCGTTTGCGCCGGAGCGGCGCGACGCGGCGCTCAAGCCGAGCACCGCGGCGCTTCTCGCGCAGCTGCTCACGGGCGTCGTCCGCGAGGGCACGGCCAAGGGCTTCGACATCGCGGGCTTCGAGGTCGCGGGCAAGACCGGCACGACGCAGAAGATCATCGACGGCAAGTATTCCACGACCCGCCACGTCTCGTCCTTTGTCGGCTTCTTCCCGGCGAGCCGTCCGGAAGTGGTGCTTTCGGTCATCGTGGATGACGCCCATGTGCCCGGCGGGATCGCCTACGGCCGGGTGGTCGCGGCGCCGGCGTTCAAGCACATCGCCGAGCAGCTCATCCAGTATCGCGACATCAAGCCGGTGCCGCCCGTGACCCACAGTCTCCTCGCCATGACGGGAGGTGCCCAGTGATCGGCTACCTCACACCCAATCATCCCCTCGTCGCCGCCTTCCGCTCCCTGCCCAAAACCCGCACCCGCCCGGCCGACCCCGTCTCCCAGCGAATCTTCAAAATGGCTCCCAAGCTCTCCGACTATTTCCGCGACGGGGAATTTCTCTCGAGCAAGGGCGACCTGGACCGGCCGATCTCGGGCCTGGCGATGGACAGCCGCCGCGTGATGCCGGGCAACCTCTTCTTCGCGCTGCCGGGCCGGCGGACCGACGGCACCTCCTTCGTGGACGAGGCCATCCAGCGCGGAGCCGTCGCCGTCGTGGGCGAGAGAATCCCCTCCGGCACCGCCGCGCGCGTGACCTACCTCCAGGTCGCCGATGCCCGCCGGGCGCTCGCCCTGGTGTCGCAGCGCTACTTCAACTTCCCCGACAAGGCCCTCGACCTCGTCGGCGTGACCGGCACCAACGGCAAGACCACCGTCACGAGCCTGATCAAGCACCTGCTCGCGACGCCGGCCCAGCGCGTCGGCCTCATCGGCACGGTCCACTACGACCTTGGCGCCCGCATCGTGCCGTCCTACCGGACGACCCCGGAGTCGCTCGAACTCTACGGGATGCTCGCCCAGATGCGCGACGCCGGCTGCCGCCAGGCCGCCATGGAGGTCAGCTCCCACGGCATCGACCAGCACCGCGTGCTCGGCATGCAGTTTGGGGTGGCGGTTTTCACCAACCTCACCCGCGACCATCTCGATTACCACCGGACGATGGAGGAATACTTCGCGGTGAAATCCCGGATCTTCGGCGGCGGCTCCGGTCCGGTGCCCCGCGCCGCGGCGATCAACCTGGACGATCCCTACGGCCGGCAGCTCGCGGCGGCCGTGCCGCCGTCCGTCAAGGTCGTCACCTTCGGCGAATCGCCCGCGGCCACCGTCCGCGCCGAGCACGTCCGCTTGAATTTCAAGAACACGCTGCTCCGCCTCGTCTGGCCCGAGGGCAGCATCGAGGTCGAAAGCCCGTTCATCGGCCGCTACAACGTGAGCAACCTGCTGGCCGCCTTTGCCGCCTGCTACGCGCTGGGCCGCGATCCGTCGGTCATCGCCGCGCGGCTCAAGAGTTTCGGCGGCGTCCCGGGCCGCATGGAGCGGATCGAGGAAGGCCAGCCCTTCAATGTCCTCGTGGACTATGCGCACACCGACGACGCGCTGCACAACGCCCTCGGCATGCTCCGCGCCATCACGCCGGGCCGGCTGTTCGTGGTGTTCGGCTGCGGCGGCAACCGCGACCGCAGCAAGCGCCCGCTGATGACCGGCGCCGTGCAGGAGTTCGCCGATCATGCCTGGGCCACGGCCGACAACCCGCGCGGCGAGGCGCTCGGCCGGATCTTCGGCGACATGCAGGCCGGGGTGACGGACGCAGCGAAGATCACCTTCACCGAGGACCGTCGCCGCGCCATCAGCCTGGCGCTCGACGCCGCCCGTGCGGGCGACTGCCTGCTGATCGCCGGCAAGGGCCACGAGAATTACCAGGAACTCGCCGACACCATCGTGCCGTTCGACGACCGCCAGGTCGTCCGCGAGCTGATCGGCATCAAGAGCATCAAACCCGCCTGAGCTCCCGACTATGCCCGCCTTCTCCCCAGAAAAACTCGCCACGTGGACCGGCGGGTCTTGGACCCGCATTCCCGGCGGGGCGGTCACGGGCTTCAACCAGGACACGCGCACGCTGAGCGCGGGGCAGGTGTTTGTCGCGCTCCGGACGGACCGGCGCGACGGCCATGATTTTCTCAAGGGCGCGCAGCAGGGTGGGGCGGTCGCCGCGCTCGTCGGCCGCGAGGTCACCGGGACGACGCTGCCGCAACTGGTGACGGCCGACCCGCTCGGCGCCTTCCAGCGCATCGCCCGCGAACACCGCCGCGAATTCCACGGCACCGTGGTCGGCGTGACCGGCAGCGTGGGCAAGACCTCGACGAAGGACCTGCTGGCGCTGCTGCTCGGCGGCAGCCCCGACGTCCTCGCGACCGAGGGCAACCTGAACAATCACATCGGCGTCCCGCTGACGCTCACGCGGCTCGACGCCGCGCATCGCGCGGCCGTCATCGAGGCCGGCATCAGCCTGCCCGGCGAGATGGCCGGCCTGGCCGAGATGATCGAGCCCGACCACAGCGTCGTCACTCTCGTGGCGCCGGCGCACCTCGAGAAACTCGGCTCGCTGGCGGGCGTGGCGGCCGAGAAGGCCCGGCTGCCCGCGGCCAACCGCGCCGGCGGCCTCGCCGTGTTTCCCGTTTCCTGCTGGGCCCACGAGCCGTTCCGGACGCTGGCCAACCCGCTCGTGCTGGTGCCGGAGAGCGAGGGCCCGGCCAAGGTGCCGGCCCGCACCGTGAAATTCAGCGTCTTCCATCGCCCCGAGCGCACCGAGGTGACGTTCGAGGGCCGCCGCCGCTTTGTCCTCCGCCGCGTCTCGGCCGGCATGGCGCAGAACGCGGCGCTGGCCCTGACGCTCGCTTCCGAGCTGGGCGTGAAGGACGCGGCTTTGCAGACCCGCTTGGAAAACTGGGCGCCCTCGAAGTGGCGCGGCGAACTCCGCCAGAGCGGCGAGGCCACGGTGTATTGCGATTTCTACAACGCCAACCCGGCCGCGATGACCGACGCGATCGACGCATTCAACGGGGCGGTGCCGGCCGACCTGCCGCGGCTCTACGTGCTCGGCTCGATGGAGGAACTCGGCGCCGACTCGGCCACCTATCACCGCTCGCTCGGCCGGCTGCTGCACCTCCGGCGCGGCGACTTCCTCTTCGCCCTCGGCAGTCAGGCCGCCGCGCTCCGCGAGGGCCTGCTCGAAAACGGCAACGATCCGGCCCAGGTCGCCGTCATCGCCGACGTCGCGCCGGTGCGCGAGCGCCTCGCCGGCTTCAAGGGTGCCGTCTTCCTGAAAGGCAGCCGCCGCTACCAACTCGAAACCGTGCTCGATCCGCACGCTCCCGCCCATGCCCACTGATCCCGCTCCCTCCGCCCAGGCCGGCCGGTTCGTCGCCGCGCGCGACGAGGCGCTGCGCCGTTACACCCAGCACCTCGCCGCCATCCAGCTCAAGAACAGCCGCTGGTGCGCGATGTTGTCGCGCGGCCGGCCGGCGGCCCGCGGGAGCCTGTGGTCCGCGACCGGCCCCAAAGCCCTGCCCCATGCGCACTAATTTCAGCCCCACCTCCGCGGCCGCCCGGCTCATGGCCACCCGTCCGGTGCCGGCGAAGACGGACACCGGCTCCACGCCGCCCTTCGAGCCGCGCTGGTGCGAATGGCCGCGCCGCACGCCGGCGCCGTGCCCGCGCGCGGGCATCTGGCAGACCCTCCAGCAGATCCAGGCCCGCCATGCTTAGCTATCTCGCCAACTACGCGCACCTCTGGGGCCCCCTGCGACTCTTTGGGTCGCACCTCTTCCGCGCCGTCATGGCGACGGGCACGGCGCTGGTGATCGGCTTTCTCGTCGGCCCATGGCTCATCGGCCGCTTCCGCGCGCTGAAGTTCGGCCACGGTTACATCGACGAGCGCACCGGGGCGCTGGGCGCGACCTACTTCGACAAGAAGCACACGCCGACGATGGGCGGGCTCATCATTTTCATCGCGGTCTTCGCCAGCTCCGCGCTCTGGGCCGAGCCGAACGTCTGGACGGTCGTCGCCCTTTTCGTCTACACGGCCCTGACGGTGCCGGGCTGGCGCGACGACTACCTGAAGGTCGTGCACAAGAACAAGGACGGCATCCGCTCCTGGGAAAAGATCGCCTGGCAATCGCTCGCCACGCTGGTGGCGCTCGGCGTGCTGCTCTGGCACCCGCAGAGCTCGGCCAAGATCCGCGAGCTCTGGGTGCCCTTCCTCAAGACCGCGCTCATTCCCTATATGCCGTGGTGGCTGCTGCTGGTGCTGATCTACCTCTGGATCGTCGGCTTCAGCAACGCCATCAACCTGACCGACGGCCTCGACGGCCTGGCGGTCGGCTGCACGATCACCGTCGCGCTGGTGTTCGGCATCATGGCTTACGTCGCGGACAACAGCATCGCCGCCCAATACCTGCTCATCAGCTACGTGCCGGGCACGAGCGAGCTCACCGTGATCTGCGGCGCGCTGATCGGCGCGTGCATGGCTTTCCTCTGGTTCAACTCGCACCCGGCCGAGGTGTTCATGGGCGACACCGGTTCGCTCGCCCTCGGCGGCCTCATCGGCGTCATGGCCTTCATGATCCATCAGCCGCTCACCCTGGTGATTGTCGGCGGGGTCTTCGTGCTGGAGGCGCTTTCGGTCATCCTCCAGGTCGGCTGGTTCAAGTGGACGAAACGCCGCACCGGCACGGGCCGTCGGCTCTTCCTCATGGCGCCGATCCACCACCATTTCCAGAAGCGCGGCTGGCCGGAGACGAAGGTCGTCCTGCGCTTCTGGGTCCTCTCGCTCGGCTTCGCCCTGGCCGGGCTGGCAACGCTCAAGCTCCGCTGATTTTCCCACCCGTCTTCACTTCAACCCCCTCACACCATGCTGGATGATCCCGCCGAACAACCCTTGCCCTCCGTCACTGCTTCCCGCCCGGCTTTTCCCCCCGGCACCCTGATCGCCGTCGGCGTCTGGGCCTGCGTCTTCGCCACCTTCATCGTGCTTGGGCTGCGGTCCTGAGCCTTTCCCATGCCCATCGACTACAACTTCGAAGCCACGCCCAGTTTCCGCGACGTCACCCGCACCAGCCTCATCCTGCTGCGGCAGCCGATCGTCCGCTCCCTTTCCAAGCTGCGCCGCCTCCGCAAGGGGCAGGCGGTCCCCGAGGGCCCGCTGGTGCGCACCGCCAAGACTTTCGCAGGAGTTCGCTGACAGGTTCTTTATACTATCAATCGGAACCTTACCTAAATTTGCTGTCAGCGAACACCTGCTCTTTCTTTCATGCCGATCACCCACGACACTTACCTTTCCGCGACGCTTGCGCGCGTTTGGGGCGCCAGCCCGAACGCCAGCCCGCGGAAGGTGTCTGAGTGGGATCGTCCGCGCCATGATCTGCCAAGCCATCGGGCAACACCACCCACGCCAGCCGGCATCGCCTTTCCGGGCCAGCCAGCCGGCGCCGGGATGGGGCGGCAGGCCCTCCCGATCATTGTGGAAAAGCTGTGAATAACTCCCATTTTTAGATAGCAAATCTCCCACCTCAGCCCTCATATATCGCCATGAAAATCCTCCAGATCTTCGGAGCAGTCGTCGCCGTGCACCTGCTCGCGTTTATCTTCATTTTTGCCAGCCCCGGCTGCCAGTCCGGCCCGCGCAACATTCCCACGCCTGATGCCACCATGCCCACCGGCGCCGCGGTCGAGCCCGTGACGTTCACCCCGACGGCCCCGCAGCCGGTTGACCTGGGCACAAGCACCGTCGGTTACAATCCGGCCTCGCCGGCCGGCCACGCCGCGCCGACCCGCCCCGGTTCCGCCAACGCCGTCGCGATCATGCCCGCCAAGGCCACCGCCGAGGTCGCTCCCGTCAGCACCTACACGGTGGGCAAGGGGGACAGCCTCTGGACCATCGCGAAAAAGAATCACCTGACCGTCGCCGAGCTGGCCAAGGCCAACAACCTGCCCGTCGGGGCCGCGTTGCAGCCGGGCAAGAAGCTCATCATCCCGGGCAAGCCCGGCGCCGCGCCGGCTCCCGCCACGGACAAGCCGCGCGATCTCGGCACGCTCACCCAGGCGACGTCCGCCGCCGCCAAGCCCGCGAACGGCGAGGTCGTGAAGCACACCGTCGCCGTCGGCGAGAGCCTCGGCATCATCGCGCGCAAATACCAGGTGACCCTCGGCGAACTCGCCGCGGCCAACAACATCACCGACCCCTCCAAGGTCCGCGCCGGCCAGCAGCTCATCATCCCCGGCTTCAAGGCCGTCGGCACGAAGGGCACGACCACCGCCGCGTCGACCGCCAAGGGCGGCACGACCAAGGCGGCGCCCCCCGAGACCGCCACGGCCACGCCGGCCGCCACCCCGCACTTTGAAATCGCCCCGCCGCCGCCCGGCCAGGATCTCGATTCGGGTCTGAAGAACGCCGGCACCGAGGTGCCGACGATCAAGGTGGAAGACGCCAAGCCCACGCCGCCGAAGAACTAAACCGTCCCCGCCATGGTGGGTTCGCCGAGCGCCGCTGTTCTTCGCCGACCTCTCACGATCACCCCCGCGAGTGTCATTGTCGTCTGTGTGGCGGCCTTGGTCTCGCTTGGGCTCGTGGTGCTGTTCAGCGCGAGCTCGCCCATCAAGGGCGGGCCCTACGCCTACCTCTACAAGCAGTTCATCTTCCTCGCGCTCGCCATCGGCGCCGGCTGGCTGGTGGCCATCGCCGACCTCGAGCACCTGCGCCGGTTCGCCTGGGTGGTCGCGGCGGTCTCGCTCGTCTCGCTCGTGCTGGTGCTGTTCACGCACCCGGTCAACGGCAGCCATCGCTGGCTCGGAATCGGCGGCCTCGGCCTGCAGATGACGGAGTTCGCCAAGTTCGCGCTGATCTTCTCGCTCGCGCACTACCTGGCGGTCAACCAGAGCCGGCTCCATGACTTCTGGCGCGGCTTCGTGCTGCCGCTGGCGTGGATCGGGGTCTTCGCGCTGCTGGCGATCGTCGAGCCGGACTTCGGCGCGGCGATGCTGCTCGGCGCGATCGGCGTCATCCTGCTCTACCTCGCCGGGGCGCGGCTGAAGTTCCTGCTGCCGTGCATCGGGACCGCGTTGCTGGGCTTCATCGTGCTCGTGGCCAACAATCCCGTGCGCCTGCAGCGCGTGCTGTCCTTTCTCGACCCCGAGGCCAACCGCCAGGGCACCGGCTACCAGCCGTGGCAGGCGCTGCTGGCGTTCGCCGCCGGCGGCGTGGACGGCGTCGGCCTCGGCAACGGCCGCCAGCAGAACGCGTTCCTGCCCGAGGCGCACACCGACTACATCTTCGCCATCATGGGCGAGGAAATGGGCCTCATCTTCACGCTGCTCACCGTCGCCCTGTTCGTGACGATCTTTGTCGCGGGCCTGATGCACGTGCGCCGCGCGCCGAACCTGTTCCAGTTTTTGCTGGTCACAGGCTGTGTGCTGCTCATCACCCTCCAGGCGATCATCAATCTCGGCGTCGTCACCAGCCTGCTGCCTTCGAAGGGCATGTCGCTGCCGTTCATCAGCGCGGGCGGGTCGAACCTGCTCCTGATGGGCCTGCTGGTCGGCGTCATCATCAATTCCCAGCGCACCTGGGAGCGGCCGAAGCCGCTGGTCAGAAAACGTTCATTAACCGAGGTGATCGCGTGACTGCTAAATCTCAAAACGCCAAACGCCAGACGCCAAAACCAGCCGCGGGTTCTTTGGTCTTTGGCATTTGTGATTTGGCGTTTCTCACGGAGGTGACTCCGTGAGTAGGTTCATCATCGCCTGCGGCGGCACCGGCGGCCACCTCTCGCCGGGTATCGCGCTGGCCGAGGCACTGGTCGCGCGCGGCCACACCGTCACGCTCTTCATCAGCCACAAGAAGGTGGACACCCGCCTGGTGGAGAAATACCCGCACCTGCCCGCCGAGCGCGTGCCGAGCGCGCCCTTCGGCTGGCGGCCCGACGTCCACCTGCGCTTCCACTGGAAGCAGACGCAGGGCCTGCTCTTCAGCCTGCGTTTCATGCGGGCGACGCGGCCCGACGCGATCATCGGCTTCGGCGGTTTCACCAACGCCGGCGTGGTCCTGGCGGGCCGCCTGCGCGGCATCCCGGTCGCCCTTCACGAGGCCAACCGCGTGCCGGGCCTCGCCATCCGCGTGCTCTCGCGCTTCGCCGCCCGCCTTTATCTGCCTCCGGGCGTCCGCTTGCCGGGCATCCGCGGGGTCATGGTCCGTCATACCGGTCTGCCGGTGCGCAACGAGATCACCCGCCTGCCGCGCGACGAGGCCCGCGCCCGGCTCGGCCTGGATCCCGCGCAGAAGCTGCTGGTGATCCTCGGCGGCAGCCAGGGCTCGGGCAATCTCAACCAGTGGGCGGAGCAGAACCTCGCGGCGCTCGCGCACGAGGGCGTCCAGGTTTACTGCGTCACCGGCCTCGGCAAGGGCAGCGAGGGCGTGCGCGAGCTGCACGGCAAGAGCGGCCAGGCGGTCCGCAGCACGTTCGTCGCCTTCTCCGACCGCGTGGGCGTGCTGATGTCGGCCGCCGACCTCGTGCTCAGCCGCGCCGGCGCCGGCACGCTGGCCGAGCTCGTCCGCTGCGAGACGCCGGCCGTCCTGATGCCCTATCCGCACGCCGCCGACAACCACCAGTGGGTCAACGCCACGTATTTCGAGCAGCAGGGCGGCGGCGTGGTGGTGGCCGACCACGCGCTGGCCGGCCTGCACCAGGAGGTGATCGACGTCATCTTCAACGACTGGCTGCTGAACAAATTCCGCCTGAACCTGCACCGCATGTCGCAGGAGAACAGCATCGACACGATCGTGCACGATCTGGAGAGCCTCGCGTCCGGCACGCCGCCGCCGGGCCACCTGCGGCCGACGCCGGCCGCCTCCGCCCCATGAGCGCATCCCGGCAGCTCCTTGTAGGGTCGCCGCTTGCCGGCGGACCGGTCCGGCGACTAGCGCCGACCCTACATTTCAGCAGATGAGCGCCATATCCAAAATCCCGGACCTGGATTTGCGCGAGGCCGCGTGGAATGAATTCGTCGCGGCCGTCCGTCCGTTGCTCACGCCGGCGACCAGGTTCGCCGAGCGCGAGATGCTCGGCCCGAAGACGACGATGCGCGTCGGGGGCCCCGCCCGGGTCTACGCCGAGCCGGCCAGCGTCGGGGAACTGCGCCACCTGCTCGTCGCGGCGCACCGCCGCGGCCTGCCGGTGCTGATGCTCGGCCGTGGCTCCAACCTGGTGATCCCCGACGCCGGGGTCGATGGGCTCGTCCTCAGCCTGGCGCACGAGCACTGGCAGAAGTTCGAGCCGCAGCCCGACGGCCGCATTTGCGTGGGGGCCGGGTTGCGGTTGAAGAACCTCTGCGGCCTCGCGACGAAGGCGGGCTGCAAGGGCTTTGAGTTTCTCGAGGGCATCCCGGGCAACGTCGGTGGCGCGCTGCGCATGAACGCCGGCGCCATGGGCGGCTGGATGTTCGATGTCGTCGCCGAGGTGGAGCTGATGAGCTTCGCCGGCGAGCTGCGCGTGATGCCGAAGGCGGCGATGCACGTGGATTACCGGCATTGCGCCGAGCTGCACGAGGCCATCGCACTCGGCGCCGTCCTACAACCCGCCGCCAGCGCCGGGCCGACGGATATCCGCCGGCAAATCGACGTCTACCAGAAGAAGCGGGTCGAGTCCCAGCCGCGCGAGCCGAGCGCCGGTTGCATCTTCAAGAATCCGCCGGGCACTTCCGCCGGCCGGCTCATCGACGAGGCCGGGCTCAAGGGCGAGCGGGTGGGGGACGCCGAGGTCTCGGCCGTGCACGCCAATTTCATTGTCAACCGCGGCCACGCGACCAGCGCCGACATCATCGGGCTCGTCCGCAAGATCCGCGCCCGGGTGAAGGACGCCCGCGGCATCGACCTCGAGCCCGAGGTGCTGCTCTACGGGCAGGAATGGAGGGACGTCCTGTGAATTTGCGATTTATGATTTACGATTTTCGATCGGGCGGAACCGCCGCTGAAGGGCCCGCGTCCCGGCGGGCCGGGATGGTGGCCGTGTTTTGTAGGTCGGGGTTTATCCCCGACATGTCGGGGATAAACCCCGACCTACAGGGAGGCAGGTCATGAGCACCCCTGTCATCGCTGTTTTCGCAGGCGGCACGTCGCCCGAGCGCGAGGTTTCCCTGGGTTCCGGCAAAGCCGTGGCGCTGGCCATGGCCTACACGCATCCCACGCAGTTCTTCCCCATCGAGACAGACGCCCTGCCCGAGGGGCTCGACCCGGCGAAGCACATCGTCTGCTCGACCCTGCACGGCGTGTTCGGCGAGGACGGCGGCATGCAGCGCCTCCTGGAGCAAGCCGGCGTGGCCTACGCCGGCTGCGACGCCAAGGCCAGCGACCTCACCTTCGACAAGTGGCGCACGCGGCAGAGCGTGTCGGCCCAGGGCGTGCAGGTGGCGCCGGGCCGGGTGTTCCAGGCGTCGGCCAAGCCGACCGCGGCGGCGCTGACCACGGAGTTCGGCGAGCAGGTCGTGCTCAAGCCCAACTGCCAGGGCAGCAGCGTCGGCCTGCAGATCGTTACTTCCAAGGTCGGAATGGAGATCGCCCTGAGCGGGATCCGGCAGGGCGAATGGATCGCCGAGGAGCGCATCCTCGGCCGCGAGTTCACCGTCGGTCTGCTGCGCGGCCGCGGGATGGGCGTGGTGGAGATCGTGCCGAAGTCGGGCGTCTTCGACTACACCAGCAAATACACCAAGGGCCTCACCGAGTATTTCGCCCCGGCGCAGATCTCCGACGAACTGGCGACGCGGATTCGCGGCGCCGCCGAAACCGCCTTCGCCGCCTGCGGCTGCCGCGACTACGCGCGCATCGACTTCATGCTGTCGAACGACGGCGAACTTTATTTGCTCGAAATCAACACGTTGCCCGGCATGAAAGAGACGAGCCTGTTGCCGATGAGTGCGCGTTGCGTGGGGCTGGATTTTATCGCGCTGTGCCGCGAGATGGTGGTCCCCGCCGTGGAACGATTCGCCCAGGCTTCCGCGCTGCGCAAATGAATCCCGCTTCCGACATCATCGCTCCGCCTCCGGGCCGCTCCTGGCGCAACATCCGCCAGGAAGTGAGCGCGCCGGCCATGTCGCGCCGGGGCCGCCGCCGCCGGCTGGCCGCGTGGACGAAAGCCGGGGCGCTGTCCGTCGTGGTTGCCGGCTCCGGCTGGGGCATCTACGAGTTCGCCCGCTCCTGGTCCACCGACCGCGCCGCCCTCGCCACGGCGTTGCACAGCGAACGGGTGCGCGACGTCGTCCTCCTCACCGACGGCGTGCTGACCCGGGACTGGGTCGCGGGGAAGCTCACTTTGCCGAAGGAAGCCAGCCTGATGACGCTGGATCTGCCGGCGCTGCGAGACCGGCTGCTCACCAACGGCCAGGTGCGCGTCGCCGTGCTGACCCGCAATTTTCCCGACACGCTGGTCGTCACGCTGCAGGAACGCACCCCCGTGGCGCGGGTGCAGGCGGCCGACACGGACGGAGCGGCCAAGCAGCTGCTCGTGGCGAAGGACGGCACCGTCTACGACGGGCTGAACTACGACAAAACCATGCTGGCCGGGCTGCCCTGGCTCGACGGCATCCGTCTCGTGAAGTCCGGCAACGGGTTCGAGCCGGTCGCCGGCATGGCCGACGTGTCCGCCCTCCTCTCGACCGCACAGCTCCAGGCCCCGCACCTCTACCGCGAGTGGCTGATCGTGTCGCTGGCCCGGCTCGCCGAGCGCGACGAGATCGTGGTGAAGGCGCAGGACATCCCCGAGATCGTCTTCAGCCGGAAGCGCGACTTCTTCAAGCAGGTCGCGCAGCTCGACTACGTGATCGACGCCGCCCACGGCCTCGAGGCCGCGCCGGTGCTCCAGTCGGTGAATCTCTCGCTCGAAGGCCAGGTGCCCGTGCGGCTGTCGGGTCCGCCCGCCGCGCTGGCCGTCGCGCCCGCCCCCCCTTCCTTCTCCCTCCAACCTTCACAACGGAAACCCAAACGTGAGTTCTAGCAGAATCGTCGCCGCCGTCGAAATCGGCACCGGCAAAATCGCCGTGCTCGTGGGTGAGATCACCCGCGGGCGCAGCCTCAACATCATCGGCGTCGGCGTCGCGCCCTCGCGCGGCGTGATGAAGGGCGAGGTCGTGGACTACAAGGCCGCCTGCGAGGCGACCCACCACGCCCTCGAGATGGCCGAGAAGCGCGCCGGCGCCCGCATCGAGGAGGTCTGGCTCGCCCAGACCGGCGGTCACCTCGACGCCTTCTACAATGAGGCCTCGGTCAACGTGAAGTCCGCCGACAACACCGTGACGCAGCTCGACATCGCCTCCGTCTGCGACCTGGCCAAGGAAAAGGAGCTGCCCGCGGGCCGCTCGCGCATCCACGAGATCCGCCGCCCCTTCCGTCTCGACGGCCGCGCCGTGCCGGACCCCGAGCACCTGTCGGGCCGCCGCCTCGAGGTCGGCTACTGGATCGTCCACGGGCCCGAGAGCAAGATCAGCGACAACATCCACGTCGTCGGCGGCTACCACCTGGAGGTGCGCGAGCTCGTCCTCGCCAGCCTCGCCACCGGCTCGCTGCTGACCAGCGCCGAGGAGCGTTCGCAGGGCGTCCTGGTGATCGACATCGGCAAGGGTGTCACCGACTACGTGCTTTACCGCGACGGCCATGTGCTCGTCACCGGCACGCTGCCGGTCGCCGGCGACCACCTGACCAACGACCTCAGCATCGGCCTGCGCGTCACCACCGCCCAGGCGGAGATGCTCAAGCTGCGCCACGCGCGCGCGACGACCCTCACCCGGGACAAGGCCGACAAGGTCTGGCTCAACGGCGACGCCTCCTTCGGCGACCGCCAGCTGCCCAGGGTGGCGATCGAGACCATCGCCGCGGCCCGCACGCTCGAGCTGCTCGAGGTCGTCCGCGCCAAGCTCGGCCCGGCCTTCGTGGCGGAGCACTGCGGCGCGGGCGTCATCCTCGCCGGCGGCAGCGCCAAGCTGCCGGGCCTTGAGGAGGCAGCCACCCGCGTCTTCGGGCTGCCGGCCCGCCGCGGCGAGCCGCCGGGCTGGGTGAAGGAGGAGCTGCAGGACCCGATGTTCAGCACCGTGCTGGGCGTCTTCCAGTTTGGCCTCCGCACCGCCCACGAGCACGCCGTGCCGCCGCGCCGCAAGACCGGCCTGCTGAGCAACCTCACGAAAATCTTCGCCGCCTCCTGACCATGAGCCTGCCCCCGAACGAACTGCCCCTCGAGGCCCTGACCGACCGCAACGTCGGCATCAAGCTCATCGGCGTGGGCGGCGGCGGCTCCAACGCCGTCGACCGCCTCAAGATGGAGAACCTCGACCGCCTCCAGCTGGCGGTCATCAACACCGACCTCAAGGCCCTGAGCACCTCGCCCGTGCAGGACAAGATCCTCATCGGCACCTCGCTCACCCGCGGCCTCAGCGCCGGCGGCGACCCCGAGCTCGGCCGCAAGGCCGCGGAGGCCGATGCCGACAAGATCGCCGAGATCGTCAAGGGCACCGACCTCATCTTCCTCGTCGCCGGGCTCGGCGGCGGCACGGGTTCCGGCGCCACGCCGGCCGTCGCGGAGATCGCCGCCGAGGCGGGCGCCACGGTCATCGCGTTTGTCACGCTCCCGTTCAGCTTCGAGGGCGGCCGCCGCCGCAAGCAGGCCGAGGAGGCCCTGGCCGAGCTGCGCCGCGTGTGCGACGCCGTCATCCCGCTGGCCAACGACATGCTCCTGCAGGAGGGCACCGAGCAGACCAGCGTGCTCGACTCCTTCGCCCGCGCCGACGAGTGGATCGGCCGCGGCGTGAAGTCCATCTGGGGCATGCTCTCGCGCACCGGCCTCATCAACGTCGACTTCACCGCGCTGCGCCAGGTCTTCCAGCACCGCGGCGGGAAAACCCTCTTCGGTCTCGGCGTCGGCACCGGGGACAACCCCGCGGCGGCCGCGCTCGCCGACCTCAAGCAGTGCCCGCTGCTCCACACGCCGGAATACGCCCGCAAGGCCGACCGCCTGCTGGTCAACATCACCGGCGGCGCCGACCTCAGCCTGACCAAGGTCAACGAGCTGATGTCCGCCCTCACCGAGGAGTTCGGCCGCGAGGCGCACGTCGTCATGGGCGCCGCGATCGACGAGGCGCTGGCGGGCCGCGTCGAGATCTGCCTCATCGGCACGACCGATCTCGGCAGCCGCAATTTCGTCCGGCGCCCGGCGCCCGTGCCGGCCCGGAAGCCTTCCGAGCGCACCGCCGCGCCCACCGCGACCTCGCTGGCGCCGGAGAGCAACCAGAACGTCAAGACCTCCGTCAGCCCCGTGGCCCCGCGCCCGGCGGCCCCGGCCGGCGTGCACCCCGCGAAGCCCACGCAGGAGGAATTCGGCTTCCAGGGCGGCGTCCCGGCCGAGAACCGCGGCGCCTTCGACAAGTCCGACCGCATCCTTTTCGAGGGGCAGGACCTCGACGTGCCGACCTACCTGCGCAAGGGGATCAAGGTGTCGGTCTGAGTGGAGGAAAGCGAAGTCGGGGTTAACCCGGCCGGATGGAATTTGACGCATCGTAGGGTTTGGCCAACTGTCAGTCTGCCGTTTAGGGCCACAGACGGCGCTTAATTTATGCCGATCCCAGACTATGAGATCATTAAATTAGGTTTATATGCCGATAGAACTTTGGCCTAAGGCTTGCGCGAAATGCGTTTTCGGCTAGAAATGGCACCATGAGCACGACGGAAATTCTCGATCAACTGCCCCGGCTCACGCCGGCGGAGCGCGAGGCGGTTCGCGCTCGGCTGGACGACATCGATGCGTCCTCGCCGCTCACCCCCGAGGAAAAGCGTCTGATTGGCGAGCGGGTGGCGGCTTATCGCCAGAACCCTGGCGCCAGTGTGGCGTGGTTCGTGGCCGAGGCTGATATTCGCAAACAGCTCGGGCTGTGACGGCCAAGCTCATTCTGACGCCGGAGGCCAGGGCTGATATTGCGCAGGCGGCCGCTTGGTATCGCGAGCGGAGCATCTTTGCGGCTGAACAATTCCTGCTCGCCGTCGGTGTGGTGTTTGCCCGGATCGAGGCGCAACCAACATCGCAAGTGGTCATCGATATCGAGACCGGTGTCCGAAGGGCATTGCTGCGCAAGTTTCCACACCGCGTGCTTTATCTGATCGATGGCGAGCAACTCGTCGTATTTGCGGTCATCCATCACGGGCGCGACCGCCCAGCTTGGCGTGAACGACTAGAATAGAGCAGGGACCGACTGCTTGACGGACAGGTAAGCGGACACAGAGTGTCCAAGTGCTCAAAAGATTGCTCATTTCCAATCCGTTTTCGCCCAAGGACGACAAAGTGCGGAGCATCCTCACCTTACGGCAGTGTGAGGTGATCAAGCTGATCGGCCCGGTTAACTTTGAACCAAGTTTCAACCATAAGGTGGAGCGGGCGAAGCGCTAATGCGGTGGACGGCGCAAAAGCACCTGCCGATTGCGCTTTACGCGGGCGCCCAAGCCTAGAGTCATATTCCCATGTTTATCGACGAGACCTCCATCAAGGCGCGCGCGGGCGACGGCGGCCGCGGCTGCTCCAGCTTCCGGCGGGAAAAATACGAGCCGTGGGGCGGGCCCAACGGCGGCGATGGCGGCAAGGGGGGCGACGTGGTCCTGCGCGGCGACGACGACCAGAACAACCTCGTCGACTTCAAGTTCAAGCCGCACTGGAACGGCGAGCGCGGCGAGCACGGTCAGGGCGCCGATTGCAACGGCCGCGAGGGCCGGCCCGCCATCCTCCGCGTGCCGCTCGGCACCGTGGTGCACCGCCTCGACACCGGCGAGAAGGTCGTCGAGATCCTTCGCGACGGCGAGGAGTTCGTGCTGCTCAAGGGCGGCAAGGGCGGCTTCGGCAACACCCGCTTCAAGTCCTCCGTCACGCGCGCCCCGCGCAAGACCGGCCCGGGCGAGCCGGGCGAGACCGGCGAATTCCGGCTTGAGCTGAAAAGCATGGCCGACGTCGGCCTCGTCGGCTTCCCCAACGCCGGCAAGTCGTCGCTGACCACCCTCATCACCAAGGCGCGCCCGAAGGTCGCCGCCTACCCGTTCACCACGCTCCAGCCGCAGATCGGCGTCATCGAGTATCCCGAGGAATACGAGCGCATCGTGCTCGCCGACGTCCCCGGCCTCATCGCCGGCGCCAGCGAGAACAAGGGCCTGGGCCACCGCTTCCTCAAGCACATCGAGCGCTGCAAGCTGCTCCTCATCATCATCGACCTGGCGGGCACGGACAACCGCGACCCGCGCACCGACTACAAGCAGCTGTTGAAGGAACTGGAGCTCTACGACCCGGCCCTGCTCGACAAGCCGCGCGTCATCGCCGCGAACAAGATGGACGAGGACGCCGCGGTGGTGAACCTAAAGAAATTCAAGACCCGCTACCCGAAGGTGGATATCATCCCGATCTCCTGCCTCTCCGAGGTGGGTATTCCCAAACTGCGGAAGGAACTGCTCAAGCGGGTGCGCAAGCTGCGGCCCAAAGAAAAGAAATCGCCAAGGCGGGCCGCCTCCGTAAGTTAACGTCCGCCATGATGACGGAATACCGCCCCCTGCTGATGCGCGCGAACCGGTTGCTCGGTTCGGCCCTTATCGAGCACAACCTCGTGAAATTTGAGGATCTGGAGGCAGCGAACGAACGCCTGCTGGAGGTGGCGGCCACCGGCCAGGTGCGGCAGAGTTCCGTGCTCAGCATCCTCGTCTATGAGAAGAAGGTGCTCAAGGAGGAGGACGTGCTGCACCACGTGGTGGACGACCACGGCGTCGGCGTCGTCGACCTGCGCGGCTACGACGTGCCGGACGACGTGCGGAAGGACCTCGACCTCGACGCCTGCTGGGCGACCTGGAGCGTGCCCTTCGACCGCGAGGAGGATTTTCACTTTGTCGCGACCGCCTATTACCTGAGCCCGGCCGTCCGCTCCTACTGGGAGAAGAAGCTCGGCGGCCAGATCATCTGGCAGGCCACGACCATGGACATCATCGCGGACTTCCTCGATCGCGTCCACGCCGAGCGCGGCGAGGGCAAGACCGGCGCGCGCAGCACGCGGGCGCCGTTTCCCGTGCCCGGACCCGGCGGCAGCGGTTCGCCCCACGGCGGCTCCCGCGCCCCGGTCGGCGGCAGCGTCGCCCCGTTTCCCGTGCCCGGTGGCACCAAGCCCCCGGCCGCCAACTAAGGAGTATTTCGAAAATGTTCTCCCGTAACGATACTGTCATTCTGAGCGCAGCGAAGAATCCACGGCCGCGAGCGTGGCGCCACGGTTGGACGTGTGGATCCTTCGCTTCGCTCAGGATGACAGCCCAGATCAAGCCAATGCGATAAGCCATGCCCCTCGGCCGCACCCAGACGCAGATCATCGACAAGCTCGAGGAGATGGGGAAACTCTCCACCGAGGCCAAGGGCGTGTTGCTGGCGCGGCCCGACGAGCCGACCGGCGACCAGCTTGATTCGATCCTCCAGGCGGACCACCACATCACGGTGTTTCAGCTGCTGCTGGCCAAGTGCCGCGCGCTGGGCTTGGCGCCGTTCAACGTTGCCCGCTACAAGGTTCACACCAATACCTTTGAGAAGATCGACCTCGAGTTTTGCCAGAAGAACATGATCCTGCCGGTCGGGCAGGTCGGCGACTTCCTGCTCGTGGCCTTTGCGAACCCGTTCGACACGACGGTCGCGACGAAAATCCAGGACAAGACCGGCCAGCGCGTCGTCCGTCTCCTCGGCCGCGAGGCCGACATCCGCGAGAAACTAAAGAAGGACCAGGTTCATGACGAGGTGCAGTTCTCCGACGTGGTCGACCAGCTCGGCACCCAGTTCGCCGACGAGGAGACGGAGATCAAGGACGAGGACCTGGAGAACGAGGACTCGGCCCCCATCATCCAGCTCGCCAACCGCATCATCGAGGACGCCTATTTCGCCGGCACGTCCGACATCCACGTCGAGCCGTGGGAGAAGGAAGTCGTCGTCCGCTACCGCATCGACGGCCTGACGCAGGAAAAGCTCCGCCTGCCCGCCAAGGTCGCCGGCGCGCTCGTCGCGCGCCTGAAGATCATGTGCAACCTCGACATCGCGGAACGCCGCCTGCCGCAGGACGGCCGCATCGTCTTCAAGCAGTATAACAAGAAGAACATCGACGTCGACCTCCGCGTCTCCACCGCGCCGCTCAACTACGGCGAGGGCGTGGTGATGCGCATCCTCGACAAGCAGAAGTCCACGCTGCCGCTGCCCGCGCTGGGCTTCACCGAGGACAACCTTCGCAAATACCGCGAGTGCATCCGCCAGCCCTACGGCATGATCCTGCACTGCGGCCCGACCGGCTCCGGCAAGTCGATGACCCTCTACTCGGCGCTCAACGAGGTGAACACGCCCGACGTCGTCATCCGCACCGCCGAGGACCCGATCGAATACACGCTGCCCGGCATCAACCAGATGCAGATGCACCGGCAGATCGGCCTGACCTTTGCCGCCGCCCTCCGCGCGTTCCTCCGCCAGGACCCCGACATCATCCTCGTGGGCGAAATCCGCGACAAGGAGACGGCGAACATCGCCGTCGAGGCCGCGCTCACCGGCCACATGCTCATCTCCACGCTGCACACCAACGACGCCCCGAGCACGATCGCGCGCCTGACGGACATGGGCATCGAGCCCTTCATGATCTCCTCCTCGCTTGTCGCCGTATGCGCCCAGCGCCTCATGCGCCGCGTCTGCAAGGTCTGCCGCGTCGCCTACGAGCCGGACGGCCGGGAGAAGGACATGCTCATGCGCGCCGTCGGCTGGAGCGGCCAGATCTACAAGGCCAGCGCCAAGGGCTGCTCGAAGTGCAACAGCACCGGCTACAAGGGCCGCGTCGGCATCCACGAATTGCTCGTCAACAACGAGGAACTCATCGAGGCCATCAACAAGGAGGCCGAGACCGCCGAGTTGAAGCGCATCTGCATGCGGAGCGGCATGAAGACCCTGCATCAGGACAGCCTGTTCAAGGTGAAGGAAGGCCTTACCACGCTCGCCGAGGCCATCAGCACCGTCCCGCAGGACATGGAGCTGCGCGAGGGCGCCAAGGAGCGGTGAGGGTGCTCATCGTTCTCATTCTCGTAATCCTAATCGTTCTCTTCTTCTGAAAGCGCGAGAATGAGAAAGAGTAGGAGAACGAGAACGATTTATCCGCGTCCATCCGCGCAATCCGCGGGGAAATGAATTACTGGCCTGAGTTCCTCACGATCGTCATCGCCCACGCCCTGGCGGTGGCCAGCCCCGGGCCGGACTTCGCGCTCGTGCTCCGCCAAAGCCTGGCCCATGGCCGGCGCGCCGCGATCTGGAGCAGCATCGGCATCGGTTGCGGCCTGTCGTTCCACATCGCCTACTGCATTCTCGGGCTGGGCTTCTTCCTGAAAAACTCACCTGCCGCGCTGGCCGCGGTCCAGTATCTCGGCGCGGCCTACCTGGCCTGGGTGGGGGTGCAGGCCCTGCGGACGAGGACCCGCACCGGCGATGTCGATCTCTCGGCGGCCGCGGCGCCGGACGACCGGGCGGCGTGGACCACCGGGTTTGTGGTGAACCTGCTCAACCCGAAGGTGGCGTTGTTTTTCATCTCGCTCTTCGCCCTGGCCGTCAGCGCCACGACGCCGAAGCTCGTGCAGGTGGGCTACGGCCTGTGGATGACCGCTGCGACGATGGCGTGGTTCAGCTTCGTGTCCGTCGTGTTCACCCGAGAGGAGGTCCGGCGGCGTTTCCTCCAGCACGGCCACTGGATCGACCGGGCGCTGGGCCTGGTGTTCATCGCCTTCGCCGTCAGCCTGGTGCTGGCGAAGCTGGGCTCCTGAGATGGGTTGACCACTAATGGGATTCATCAAGGGATAAATCCTTGTTTGTGTGCGGCGACGAATTGTCGCCGCCAGTTGGCTTTGGGGCCTGCTGATCGCAGGCATTACTTTAGTCGGCGATCAGCCGGCTTCTCAGACCCGACACTGGAGACGATAAGTCGAAGGGGTGAGAGTAGTTTCGCCATTGGCGAAACCCATTAGTGGTTATCCAAGTGATCGCGCTTTGCCGTGTGAGGTGGAACCCGGCCTCCGGACGGGTTGGTAGGGGCCGTTGCCCCCGACGGCCCAAGGCGCTTGAGGGCAAGCGCCCCTACCGTCATACAGCCACCGGAAACGGCGGCGTACTCTCCGCCTGGGCGGCCTGCGCTGCGAGCAGCATGGCGCTGAGCTCGGTGGCGCAGCGGGCGAACTGGCCGTAGGCGCTGTGCTCGAGCGGGGACGCCGCCGGGGGCGAGCTGAGGGCGAGTGCGTCGAGGGCCGTCCGCAACGCCGTGAGGAGCGCGACGTCGGTCCGCCCGGTCTCCGCGCTGCCGGCGAGGGCTTCGAAGGTCTCGACCGCCGTCGTCACAAACCGGCCGATTTCCGGGCGCTGCAGGGCGCGGCCCGGGGTGAGGTGGAGCGCGACGACGGTGAACGCACGGGTCAACCGTTGGTTGCCGTTGGCAAGCGTGCCCGCGGCCTCGATGCCTTCCTGCTGGGCCTTGGGGTCGCCGGACATGCGCTGCAGCGACGAGAAAACGGTGCTGTTGGCCTTTTCCGCGGCGCGCTTGAGCGCGATGGCCCCGGCGTCGTAGCCGCCGCCGTGCATCAGGCGGTCGCCGAGCAGGCGCACGTAATCGCGGTTGGCGCGCAGGGCACGGGCCAGGATGCCGGGAAAAAATTTCCGCTCCCACGCCGGCCAGAACAGCTGCGCCGCCAGCAGCGCGAGCAGCCCGCCCGCCGCCGTCGCCGCGAGCCGCTCGACGGTGAAGCCCAGCGTGACCTTGGCCGACGTCTCCGTGATGAGCACCACGAACAGGGTGATGAAGAAGACCGCGTAGCCGTAGTTGCGCTTCAGGAAGAACGCGAAGGCGAACATGGTCACGGCCATCGCGCTGATCAGCGCCGCCGGGGGCAGCGCCAGCCACAGCAGCAGGCTCGCCAGCACGCTGCCCGCGAGCGTGCCGGCCACGCGTTGCCCCGCCCGCAGCCGGGTGGAGCCGTAGTCGGGCTGCAGGACGACGAGCACGGTCAGCGGCAGCCAGTAGCCGTGGGCCAGGTCGAGCAGCTTGAAGGCCGCCACGCCGGCCACCTCCAGCACGGTGAGCCGGGCGATGAAGCGCACGAGCGCGGGATCGGGCCGCCACGAGAAATTCAGGGCCGAGGCCAGCGGGCGCAAGGTCCACGTGTGCAGGTCGAACAGCTCGACAGAGAACGCCGCGTGCTCGTTCGCCCGGTCCACCGTCGCGCGGAGCGTGACCCCGAGCGACGGGATGAGGCCGGCGATCTGCTGCAGGATGAAAGTCAGCTGGACGGCGTCGGGCGCCCGGTCGGTCTGCGTCAGCACGCGGTCCTGCAGCGCCTGGAGGAGGTTGCCGAGCCGGCGCAGCCGGACCTCGGCGGCGATGAGGTGCGAGGGCTGGCGCGACACGATCGTGACGGCCGTGTTGCGCGCTAGGTTCGTCAGGGAGGTGAGCACCGGGCCGAAGCTGGGCGCCAGCGCCGGGAAGTCCGGCCGGGCCATCAGGGTTTCGAGGGCGGTGTTGAAGGCGACGAGCCGGGTCGCGAAGCGCGCGGCGGCCTGGTTGAGTTCGTCCAGTTCGCGCAGGTGCGGGCGCTGCTTGCCGGCATGGGCGGCGGCGAGGGTGGCGGTGGTTTGGTCGAGCGCCGTGCGCAGCAGCGCCTCCTGCGCCGCGATGCGTCGATGACGGGCGGCCGGGTCGGGCGTTTCCTCGGGCGCCAGGGCGGCGAGCAGGTCGGAAAGGGCGAGCCAGGTGTCGGCCACGGCCCGGCGCAGCGGGTGCTGGGCGCGGAACGGCCAAAGCGACACCTGCACGAACACGCCCCACAGGCCGCCGCCGAGCCCCGCGAGGAAATGCTGGTTGGCGGCCGTCTCACCGCCGGCCTGCGCCAGCGCGAGCATCAGGAGGAACGCGGAGTTGATCGCCAGCGACATGCCGTAGTCGGGGCTGAGGTGGCGCCAGACCCCGCCCAGCACGATGATGAGTCCCATGGCTGCCAGGGCGGAGGGCAGGTGGCCGCCCGCCATGCCGCCGAGCCAGCACGAGCCCGCGACGATCAAGGACATGGTCAGCAGCAGGCTCAGGCGGAGCGGGTAGGAGCCGCGGATGTCCAGCATCGCGATGTTCTGCGCGGCGATGGCGGCGAACGACGCCTCGATCGGCAGGTGCCACCACGCGGCCGTGAGGAACGCCCCCATGAAGCCGACGGTCGCCCGCAACCCGCGGTTGATATCGGGTTGGAGGCGCTGTTCCTCCAGGTAATGCCGGAGGCGGGCGAAGAGGCCGTTCATGGCGCCGCCATTGTCGCGAACCCGGGCACCGCGTCACGCGGGAAAGCGCTCCAACCATTTTACGGGATCGGAGGTGCTGGGAATGAGTGAACCGAAGACCAGCCAGTCCGGCGCAAGACCGTAGAGAATGAAAAAGGGAAAGGAGGACAGATTTCTGCGGCGCACCTCCCTGACGATCTTGGAGCCGGTGTTCACAAAATGACCTGCACCGGCCGGTTCGGCGATGATGGCGGCCATCGCCTGGTCCACCTCCTCCCGGAACCGCTGGCCAAGCCGCGGCGAGATGCCGCCATAGACTGCGGTCTGGCGGTTGATGTCGCTGGGAAAATCCGGATGGTAGCGGATATTCATCGCAGGGCTTGCCGGAACTCGCGTTCCGTCAGCCCGTTGATTTGTCCGCTGACCACGGCTTCAAGCCGCTTGACCCCTGCCGCCAGCAGGGCGGCCTGCTGTTTTTCCGTCGCGATGCTCGCGACAATCCGGCGCGCCAGCTCCAGTCTTTCTGGTTCAGGCAGAGCGAGCACACTTTTGGTGAGCTGCGAGGAAGTCATGAACTACGACTAGCCGAAGCATAGGATTTATCAAGCATGGGCAGTGGCCTAATTGGGTTCCTTGTGACTGATGAGCCTTTTCTTCGAATGTAGGGCCGGCGCTTGTCGCCGGGCCGCGCTACGCTTCCGAACGGTCCGCCGACAAGCGGCGACCCTGCATTTTCGAATTAGGACACCATCCAGACATGGCGTCGCTCACCGGGCGCGGCGTCACGCATTTTTGCGCGGTCGTCGAGTTCGGTCCTTGGCATTTTAAGGAAAATCGCAGCCGGATCAGAACCGGATTTCCAGCCGCGAAAGAACGCAAGGGGCGCGAAGACAACCCAAGCAGGCGGCGCTTCTTTGTGTTCTCTGCGTTCTTTCGCGGCTACCCTTCAGGTTAAACCGCTCTACCGTGCAGCCGGATCCTACGTCCGCCGCGGCAACAGCCCGGCGAGGCCGAGGAGCAGGACAACCGCATAGGTGACGCCGTAGCACCAGTCGGCCGGGCCCGAGTGGCCCAGCGCCTCGATGCCCGCCTTCGCCTCGAACCAGCCCCAGAAGCCGGCCATGAGGATGGTCGTCACCGGCCGCGATCTGCAGCGCGAGCACCGCCATGAGCAGACAGAGGCCGAGTTTCTTCATGCGCAGTGGTTTGCGTGCCGGTGGTCGAGCGGGTTATTCAGTCATTTTTGCGGTCTGCCTGTCGGGCGCGAAGTCCGGTCAGAATCGCTTCAACCGCTTTGGCGGTTTCTCCCTCGGAAGCGGGAAAATATGCCTGGCCGCCTGACTCGCCGGCGAGCCGGTCCAGGAGTTTTCCGGCCGCTTCCTCCGTCTTTCCGTCGGCTGATTTCAACGCCCGGGGAAAACCAATCACAAAAACCTTGGTGCGCTTCTCGTGCAGCATGGTCAGGACCTGCTCGAGGTGATAAAAACTGTCTTCGTTCGCGCCCACGGTGAGCAGGATCAGCGCGTGATCCTGCGCCGCCGTCCGGGTGTCTTTTTCATACTCGGCCAGCGTCTCCCCGGCCAGGTAGACTGCATCGAGCAGGTCGGCCGGACCGCCCTGGATATGCATGTTATCCAGTGCCCGCGTCAGGGAGCTCTTCCTGCGGGTGAGGCGTTGTTCGAGGGTGAGGTTGTCCCGGCTGGAGAACGTGATGACGAAGGCCTCGTCCGCGGGTCCGTTGCTTTCGACGAACGCCCGGCCCGTGGCCATCGCCTCGTTGAGGCAGCTCCGCATCGCGGGCGTATTGTCGACGATCAATCCATAGGCGACGGCACCGGCCTCCTCCGCGACGGCAGGCTTTGGTGTTTCACCATGCAAGGCCGCCAGGCCGGCCAGGAGAACTCCCGCGCCCAGCGCGAGGCGCTGGCAGGTCCGAACCGCGACCTGGTGGTCATCGCTCATGACTGAGCAGAGAACGGATCGATGGCTGTTTGTGCAACGCCCGAGTTTCCTGCGAACACGCCGCTTCCGGGAACTTGCCCGCCGGCGTCGAGGACCACGATCAGGTTTGGAGTCAGGCGGGGGCGGTCGCCGGTGCGGCGGCGCCGCGCTTGTCGGTGAGCAGGCAGAGCAAGCTGCCGGCGTAGGCGGCGATGACGAGGTAGGAGAGGTGCTGGCTGCCGACGGCCATGCCGAGGTATTCGGCGAAGCCGCCGACCATGGCGCCGATCAGGTTGGCGCCGAACAGGGCCGCGGGGTTCGCGGACTCGCGGAAACCGGTTGAGAAAATCAGGCCGGCGAAGAACACCGGCAGCGGCACGGCGAAGAGCGTCCACGCCAGACGGCCGACGAAGCCGAACGCGAGGATCGATTCGCGCGGCACGAAGCAGAGCAGTGCCAGCGCGGCGAACAGCGGCACGTAAAACCATAGTGAGAAGCGCGGCACGCGGCTGGCCACGAGGTTGGACGCGAGCACCATCAGCAGGACGCCCGTGACCACGAGCAGCGTCACCAGCCAGGTGGCGCCGAAATAGAGCGAACAGTCGGTGATGCTTTTCGTCTCGAGCAGGAGGAAGCCCATGCCAAGCAGGGCGAAATGGGCGTCGCTGCGCCCGAACGAGCGGCCGCGCAGCGCGCCGACCGAGAGCAGGGACACGAGGAGCAGGCCGCCGATCACGATCAGGTAGTCGGTGGGCACGGTCCGCCGCGCGAGATAGAGGAAGGGCCAGTCGTCGGTGGCGGGATCGACCTTTGGCATGGCGGGCATCATGGACAGCTCAAGGCCGTTGATGACCGGCGGTGGCGGAGCCGGGAGCCGGCCCTTGGGCACGCAGAACACCACGTGGCCCGGGCCGGTGTAGAAGATGGGGACGCGACCCGTCGCCTCGACGACCATGCGATAAAGTTTCAGCAACACGAAGTGCTGGCCGTAGCCGAAGGACAGCATGAGGACACCCTGGTCGTTCAGCAGCCCGTAGGCGGAGCGGATGCTCTCGGTCGTGTAGACGAAGCCGTCCAGCCGCAGATTGCTCATGGAACTGAACAGCGCCTGCGAATCGAGGTAACCAAACGTGACGAGGTCGTAGCCCGGCTGCGCTTGAGAAATGAAGGAGCGGGCGTCATCGACGTGCAGGTGGACGCGCGGATCGGCGTAGGGCGCGTCCGCATTGAAGTGGCGCGAGATGTCGGCGACGATCGGGTCGATTTCCACCGCGTCGATGTAGCTGGCGCCGGCCGCCAGGGCGCCCTGCACGTCCGCGCCGCCGCCGGCGCCCACGACCAAGACCCGCTGGCGCGGGCCGCTCAGGATGTAGGGGACGCGATACTGGGCCTTTTGCTTCGCGGCCAGTTCCCCGGCATGCGAACCCGGGCTGTAGCGTGCCGGATTCTGCGAGCCGTCGATGTGGTAGAAGTCCTGGTTGACGCTGACGACGAAGAGAGGCGGGTCCTGCATCGTGGCCAGGCCCGGCGGCGCCTCGGTCAGGGCCTCCTTCGTCGCCAGGTCGCGCACCACGATGTGATAATAGGGCGACCAGCGGGTGGCGCGGTCATTGGCGGCGGCCATGCCGAACAGCACGAGCGCCAGCACGGGCACGCTCCACGCCCAGCGCCGCCACGGCGTGAGACCGAGGTAGAGCAGCATGACGCCGCCCATGCCCAGCACCGGGGAAAAATGGAGCAACGAGAACAGGCCGAAGCACAGCGTGCCGCACAGGCTGCCGCCGAGGTCCCACGCGTAGGCCGACAGGCGGGGCAGGGCGCCGAAGAGCTGGCCCATCTGCTGGCCGATTGGGACAAAGACCAGCGCGTTCACAACAAAAAGCCCGAAGAGGATGGAGAAATTCACCAGTTGCAGGTCCACCGCGCCAAAGCGCATCTCCGCGCCGCTGGAGCCGATGGCCAGCTGGCGACAGAGCAGCAGCGTGCCGATGTAGAGGGCCAGCAGCAGCGGCACCCAGCCGAAGAGGCGCCATTTCCGGGCGCTGGCCATTGCGCCGATGCCGAGGCCGAGAAACGAACTCAGAAGCATCAGGTTGGCGTAGTAGGCGACCAGCCGCACGACGGAAGGCACCCACCGGATCACCATCAGCTCGAGGAAGAGCGCGGTAAATGACAGGATGAACATCTGCCAGTGGAGGGGAATCCTCCCGGGCGCTTCCAGCTTTGGTTCGGTCATAGTGTGGTGTGCGGCAAACAGATGGCGCCGGGATTCAGCCGGAGGCGGCGCAGGCTGGCAAGCAGGCTTGTCGAAAAAATGTGCGAAGTTCGCCGGTTCAGGCGAACACCCCACCGCCGAGGAGTTTTTCTCCGTCGTAGAGCGCCATGATCTGGCCGGGGGCGAGGGCGCGCTGGGGTTGCTCGAACTTGACCGAGGCCGTTTGAGGTAGGGCGAGTCGTCCCGACGAGCCGCGGTCGGTCGACGGCTCATCCGGAGGATTCGCCCTACCAGCAGGCGTGAACTCGATAAAGACCCGCGGGTCGCGGTAGCGGACCTTGCACTCGATCCGTCGTGTTTCCCTGACCGGCTCACCGATGAAGCTGACGCCGTGCACGCGGCACTCGTTCGCCCACAGGCCGGGGGCATCGGGGCCGTCGAACGCGACGAGCAACGCGTGGTCGTCCGGACGCTTGCCAGTGACGACATAGGCCTTGTCGTCGGTGTTGGACGGGATGCGGATGCCACGGCGCTGACCGATGGTGTAATAGTGCAGACCGCGGTGCTCGCCGATGACCTTGCCGTCGGTGGCGCGGACGATCGGGCCCGGGTGGTCCGGCACGTAAGTTTTAAGGAAGTCCGCCATCTTCACCTCGCCGATGAAGCAGATGCCCTGGCTGTCCTTCTTCCCGGCGGTGGGCAGCTTGGCGTCGGCGGCGAGCGCGCGGAGCTCGGGCTTGGTGAGGTGGCCAATGGGAAAACGCGCTGCGGCGAGTTGTGCCTGCGAGAGCAGGGCGAGGAAGTAGGACTGGTCCTTGTTCTTGTCCAGGCCTTCCAACAGGGCGAAGGTTGTAGGGCGGCTGCTTGCGGCCGCCAAGGTCGGCGCAAGCGCCGACCCTACAGTGGAGGCCTCCACCCGCCGCGCATAGTGCCCGGTGGCGACGGCGGCGAAGCCCTCGGCTTGGGCGTATTTGGCGAACACGCCGAACTTCATCTCGCGGTTGCACATCACGTCCGGATTGGGCGTGAGGCCGCGCTGGTAGCCGTCGAGCAGGTAGTCCACGACGAGGCGGCGGTAGTCCGCCATCAGATTGACGACGCGGAACTCGATGCCGATCCGGTCGGTCACGGCGCGGGCGTCGTCGATGTCCTGCATCCACGGGCAGTGGCCGATGACGTTGTCCTCGTTGATCCAGTTCTTCATGTAGGCGCCGACAATGTCGTGCCCCTGCTGCTTGAGCAGGAGGGCGGCGACACTGCTGTCGACGCCGCCGGACATGGCGACGAGGATGCGTTCCTTGGACATGGTTGAAGGATTGGAGGAGTGGCTGGCCACAAAAAGCCCAAAAAGCGCAAAAGCCAAACTTCGTCGGATTCTAGATGTAGGGGCGTGGCTTGACCGCGCCCGGGCGTCGTCAAGCGACGCCCCTATGAGATAAAGCGCGCGCTTGCGGTGGCGCGGCAAGTGCTGGAATAGTGCCCTGCCGTGAACACCCGCGCCCCTTTCACCGTCGAACAAGCCCAGCGCATCGCCCGGGCCTGGCTGAGTTCGACCTCGGGCGGCATCATCGAGCTCGACGCCGACTGGACGGGCGCCTCGCTGCCGCTGCTGGCGCCGGGCGACCATGGTTTCGCCTTCGCCGACCTCCGGCCCGCGGCGCCGTCGCTCTACGCCGACGAGGCGGCCTATTACGTGGACGAGGCCGGGCAGGTGGTCTTCGTGCTCGATCCGGCGGAGCACAGCTGGGTCGAATTCGGCAAGATGCCCGTCTATGTGGCGGGCGACTTCAACGGCTGGGAGCAGGCGGTCGGCCAGGCCGACTGGGCGCTGGAACCCGGCGAGGTAAACGGCCGGGCCGCGTGGCTGCTGCGCAAGGCCGGCGCCGCGCTGCTCACCGAACCGCCGCAGCAGTTCAAGTTCGTCACGGGCGACAACCGCTGGCTCGAGCTGCCCCGCGAGGCGACGAACCTCGTGCCCGACGGCAAGGGCCACTTCAACCGCGCGCTGCTCCGCCACCGGACGGGGCGCAACCTGTTCGAGTTCACGACGACGGAGCCGGTGCTGCTCAACCAGGCCTACTCGGTCGTCCACGTGCGCGACGGCAAGGAGGCGCCGAAGACGCGGGTGCGGCTCGGGAAATTCTTCTGCGAGCTGCGCAGCGACCTGCCGCTGGGCGCGATCGTGCGCCGCGGCGAGACGACCTTCCGGCTGTTTGCCCCGCGTGCGAAGCACGTGCGGCTCTTCCTCTGCGAAAAGCTGGAGGAGCTGGACAAGGCCTTCGGCTACGAGCTCGACCGGCGCGAAGAGGCCGGCGGCTGGCGCGGCGTATGGGAGGCGCACCTCGACCGCAACCTGCACGGCTGGTATTACTGGTATTCCGTCAGCGGCCCGCGCGACGTGTTCGGGTATTTCCACCCCAACCAGCGGATCCTCGATCCCTACGCGCAGGCCGCGGTCGGCCGCGAGGGCCCGGGCATCGTGCTGGATCCGGCCTGGGTGGGGCGGGCCGACCGCAGTTTCGCCACGCCGTCGTGGCAGGACCTGGTGATGGCGGAGGGGCACGTGCGCGACCTCGCGGCGCAGGCGCCGGGCAGCCTCAGCGCCGAGGAACGCCTCGGCTTCACCGGCCTGACCAAATGGGTGCGGCACCCGGACTTTTACCTGAAGAAGCTCGGCGTGAACTGCGTCGAGCTGCAGCCGGTGCACGAGTTCGACAACAAGACCCGCCAGGAATACCAGTGGGGCTACATGACGGCGAACTACTTCGCCCCGGCGAGCGGCTTCGCGCTCGACGGCCCGCGCGCCTCGGGGGTGAAGGAGTTCCAGGAACTGGTCGCGGCGTTCCACCAGCAGGGCATGGCGGTCGTGCTCGACGTCGTCTACAACCACGTCGGCGAGCCGGCGCACCTGCTGTTCATCGACAAGCTCTATTACTTCGAGCTCGACGACGAGGGGGCGCTCGAGAACTGGAGCGGCTGCGGCAACGACCTGCGCTGCCGCTCGGCCATGGCCAAGCGCCTGATCATCGACAGCCTGCTGCACTACATCGAGGTCTACGGCGTGGACGGCTTCCGCTTCGACCTGGCGGAGCTCATCGGCGTGGACGTGCTGCGCGACATCGAGGCGGCGGTGAAGCGGGTGAAGCCCGACGTCATCCTCATCGCCGAGCCGTGGAGCTTCCGCGGGCACATCGCCGCGGCGCTGCGGCCGACCGGTTACGCGTCGTGGAACGACGGTTACCGGAACTTCCTGCGCGACTACGTGCACGGCCGGGGCGCGGCGGACCGCATGGAGTATTTCCTCAAGGGCTCGCCCTGGCACTTCGCCTTCTGGCCGGCGCAGACCGTCAACTACACCGAGTCGCACGACGACCGCACGTGGCTGGACATGATCACGGAGAACGGCGACTTCAACGGCTTCCACCCGACGCAGAACGACCGGCAGCGCACGCACCTGATGGCGGCGATCCTGCTCATGTCGGTCGGCATCCCGCTGCTGGCCGAGGGGCAGGACTTCCTGCGGTCGAAATACGGCGTGAACAACACCTACCTGCGGGGCGATCTCAACGCCCTCGATTACCACCGGATCGCGCGCTACCCGGCGACGCACGCCTACTTTGCCGCCTGGATCGCATTCCGGCGGTCGGAGCGCGGGCGGCTGCTCCGGCACTTCAGCCGGGCGAGCGAGGGGTTCTTCCGGTGCTTCATCCGGCCCGGCGGCCCGGCCCTCGTGGCGGTCTACAACGCCGACGGCAGCCAGGGACGCACGCGACTGATGTTTGCCGTCAACCCGCACACCGACGACACCACAGTGCCGGTGGGGGACCTGGCAGCGCAGGGCTGGGAGCTATTGGCGGACCACGAGTGCTTCTACCACGATGGCGGGCGCCCGCCCGGCCAGGCCGTGGAGTCGGATCTTTTCATTCCGGCGCTGGGTTGCAGCCTGTGGACGGCGGAGTGGTGAGGAAGAGAAACCTGAAGCCTGAAACCTGAAGAGACGAGGAATCGGGGTAGGGGCGCTTGCCCCAAGCGCCCGGGGTGTTGAGGGCAACAGCCCCTACCTGAACCACCTCTGGCAGCAGTGGTGTTAAAATAATACGGGCAACTGCATATGGCACGTATCGCACTTGCCAAGGCATGGGCCGTGCTTTTCATTGCGGGCGATTGCCGGCCTTTCCGGCCGTCCAGTCCAACCGACCACAACCCACCACCTCCATGGCAGTCAAAGTAGCTATCAATGGTTTCGGCCGCATCGGCCGCCTCGTTTTCCGCGCCCTCGTTGAGCAGGGCCTCCTCGGCAAGGAGCTCGATGTCGTCGCCGTCGGCGACATTGTCCCGGCCGACAACCTGGCCTACCTGCTCAAATACGACTCCACCCAGGGCAAGTTCCAGGGCACCGTGTCGTCGAAGAAGTCGGCCGCCGACAAGGCCGAGGACGACGTGCTGGTGGTCAACGGCAAGGATATCCATGTCGTCAGCGCCAAGACCCCGGCCGAGCTGCCGTGGGCGAAGTTCGGCGTCGATCTCGTGATCGAGTCGACCGGCCTGTTCACCGATGCCGAGAAGGCCCGGGGGCACATCACCGCCGGCGCCAAGAAGGTCATCATCTCCGCCCCGGCCAAGGGCGAGGACATCACCGTCGTGATCGGCGTGAACGACGACAAGATCGACCTGAGCAAGCACAGCATCATTTCCAACGCCTCCTGCACCACGAACTGCCTCGTGCCGCTCGTCCACGTGATCCTCAAGGAAGGCTTCGGCCTCGAGGAAGGCCTCATGACCACCATCCACTCCTACACCGCCACGCAGAAGACCGTGGACGGCCCGTCGAAGAAGGACTGGAAGGGCGGGCGTTCCGCCGCCATCAACATCATCCCCGCCGCGACCGGCGCGGCCAAGGCCACCGCGCTCGTGATCCCGGAAGTGAAGGGCAAGCTCACCGGCATGTCGTTCCGCGTGCCGACCCCGACCGTCTCGGTCGTCGACCTGACCTTCAAGACCACCAAGGACACCTCCCTCGCCGAGATCAACGCGGCGCTGAAGAAGGCGTCCGAGACCTACCTGAAGGGCATCCTCGGCTACACCGGCGAGGAGGTCGTCTCCAGCGACTTCATCCACGACAAGCACTCGTCGATCTACGACGCCGGCTCGTCCATCGAGCTCAACAAACGCTTCTTCAAGCTCGTGAGCTGGTATGACAACGAGTGGGGCTATTCCAACCGCGTCGTCGACCTGACCAAGAAGATCGCCGCGAAGCTTTGAGTCGCGCGCGACTCAAAACCAAAGGCTGAAAGGCTGAAGGACTGAAAAGCTGAACCAACAGCCAGTCCTTCGACCTTCGGCCTTTTCCATTTCAGCCCTTCAGTCTTTCAGCTCTTCAGTCCTTCATGAAATTCAAATCCATCCGCGACCTCGCCCTCGCCGGCAAGCGCGTCCTCCTGCGCGTCGACTTCAACGTCCCGCAGGACAAGGTCACCGGCGCCATCACCAACAACCAGCGCATCGCCGCCGCGCTGCCGACGATCAAATACGCCCTGGCGCAGGGCGCTTCCGTCATCCTGATGTCCCACCTCGGCCGGCCCGACGGCCAGAAGATCGCCAGGTTCTCGCTCAAGCCCGTCGCCGTGGAGCTGGAGAAGCTCCTGGGCCAGCCCGTCAGCTTCGCGGATGATTGCATCGGCCTGCAGGTCGAGGAGCAAGCCAAGGCCCTCAAGCCCGGCCACGTGCTGCTGCTGGAAAACCTGCGCTTCTACCTCGAGGAAGAGGGGAAGGTGAAGATCAAGCAGGCCGACGGCACCGAGACCAAGGTCACGGCCGATCCGGCCAAGGTGGTCGCGTTCCGCGAATCGTTGTCCAGGCTCGGCGATGTCTACGTGAACGACGCCTTCGGCACGGCCCACCGCGCGCACAGCTCGATGGTCGGCATCAACCTCAAGGACAAGGCGGCCGGTTTCCTCATGGAGGCCGAGCTCAAGGCCTTCGCCGCGGTGCTCGACCACCCGAAGCGCCCGCTGCTCGCCATCCTCGGCGGCGCGAAAATCGCCGACAAGATTCCCCTGATCAACAACCTCCTGGAGAAGGCCGACGAGATCATCATCGGCGGCGGCATGTCCTTCACGTTCAAGAAGGTCCTTGAGGGCATGGCCATCGGCAACTCGCTCTTCGACGCCGAGGGCGCCAAGATCGCGCAGGAACTTTTCGACAAAGCCAAGGCCAAAGGCGTGAAGATCGCGCTGCCCGTGGACTTCATCACCGCCGACCGTTTCCCGGGTTCGCCGGCCGACATCGCTGCCGTGCAGACCGGCGTCTCCGACGACAAGTCGGGCATCCCGGCCGGCTGGATGGGCCTCGATGCGGGCCCGAAGTCGCGCGAGCTGTTCGCGCAGGTGATCGGCCGCGCCAAGACCATCATCTGGAACGGACCCCCGGGCGTGTTCGAGGTCGATAAGTTCGCCGAGGGCACGAAGGCCATGGCCGCCGCCGTTGCCGCGGCCACCGCGGCCGGCGCGACGACCGTCGTGGGCGGCGGCGACACCGCCACGGCCGCCAAGAAGTTCAAGGTGGCCGACAAGGTCACGCACTGCTCCACCGGCGGCGGCGCCAGCCTCGAGTTCCTCGAGGGCAAGGTGCTGCCGGGCGTCGCGTTCCTGGAAAATTAATTTCACAGGAGAGAACGGAGGGAACAGAGAAAAGACTGTCTTTTTCTCCGTGGCCTCTGTTTCCTCCTGTGAAACTGATCTACAATGTTTCGCAAGAAAGTCATCGCCGGTAACTGGAAAATGAACAAGACGGCCACCGAGGCCGTGGCGCTCGCCAAGGATATCATCGGGGAGGTCGGCCGGGAGACCTCGGTCGACATCGTGCTCTGCCCGCCGTTCACGGCGCTGGCGGCCGTCGCCCACGTCCTCGAGGGCCAGGCGGTCAAGCTGGGCGGCCAGAACATGCACCCGGAGAAGAGCGGCGCCTACACCGGCGAGGTCTCGGCGGAGATGCTGCGCACCCTCTACGTCACTCATGTCATCCTCGGCCACAGCGAGCGCCGCACGTATTGCGGCGAGACCGATGCCTTCATCAACAAGAAGGTGCTCGCCGCGCTGGCCCACGAGCTGAAGCCTATCCTGTGCGTCGGCGAGACGCTCGCCGAGCGCGAGGCGGGTTCGACCCTCGCGGTCGTGCAGCGGCACGTCGAGGGCGGCCTGGCGGGCGTGAAGCCCGAGCAGATCACCACGGTGATCATCGCCTACGAGCCCGTCTGGGCCATCGGCACCGGCAAGGTCGCCACCACGGCGCAAGCGCAGGAGGTCCACGCCTTCATCCGCGACCTGCTCACGAAGCTCTACGGCACGACGCTGGCGCAGAAGGTCCGCATCCTCTACGGCGGCTCGATGAAGCCCGCCAACGCGGCCGAGCTGCTCGCTGAGAAGGATATTGACGGCGGCCTGATCGGCGGCGCCTCGCTCGAGGCCCGGTCGTTCATCGACCTGGTCAAGGCCGCCGACGCCGCGAAGTAAAGGGTGGCAATTGAAAGGTGGAACCCGACCTCCGGGCGGGTTGTTGGATTTGCGTCGGGCAAAACGCGTCCGGAGGCCGCGTTCCACCCGTTTGCAAGCTTGCCGCCCCGGAAACTCCTCCGATTAGATGAAGGGCATGCGGCGCCTGATCGGCCTTCTCTGTCTTCTTTTGTTCTGGGCCGGTGCGGCCCGGGCGGCGGAGCAGACGTTTTCCCCGCCCGGCTGGGCCATCGAGGCCAAGCTGCCCGTGGCCCCGGGCACGGACGGCATCCTGACGCCCTCGCCGCAGGGCGACATCAAGGCGCAGCGCTTCTTCACCGAGCAGGCCGGCGAGCGCACCTTCCTCGTCCGTTTCTCCTATCCGATGGCCATGCTGCCGGGCGAGGAGACGGGCCTGTATGTCAAATCCATGACCGACATGCTCAAGTCGCGTCCGGGCGAGGTGAAGCTGCGGGACAAGTTCTCGCTCGGATCCTTCGAGGGCGAGCGGCTCGTCATCGCGCAGAAGCGGGAACGGACGATTCGCGAGGTGCGGTTGATCGTGATCGGGTCTACGCTCTACCTCTTTAGCGCCGAGTGGCCGGAGACGGGCACCGGCGCCACCCGCGCCGAGGAATTCTTCCGGAGCATCCAGCTGAAGCCCGACTACACCGACGTGCTGGTCGTGCAGGAAAAGGAGCGCTTCCGCGAGCTGGTCGCGGGCCGTTTTCGGCTGCGCTATGACGCCACCCGCTGGTATCGCGACCCCGCCGACACCGACCCGGGCATCGTCAACTTCCTGCGGATCGACGAGAAGGCCGAGGCCCAGTTCATCGCCGAGGCGCAGCTCGTCGAGGGCAGCATCGAGGCGGCGGTGATCAACACGGCGCGGGAGGGGGCGGAGAGCGTCACGGTCCGCAAGCGCGGGTCGAAGCTGCGCGGGACGACACCGATGACCGAACTGGAGTTCGTCGCCCGCGTCCAGAACACCACCTACGTGAACCACGGCTATTTCTACAGCGGCAAGGAGGGCGCGGTGCAGCTGCGCGGCTGGGCCAAGGACGTGGACTACGGCACCGTGAGCGGCGACATCGCCGAGCTGCTAGATGGACTGGCGATCAGCGCGAAGTGAACTCAACCACGTAGGGTCGTCGCTTGCGACGACCTCTTCGGCGTATCGGGCTCGAGGTCGTCGCAAGCAACGACCCTACATTCTGGACGGTTCAACTCGACCTCGCGGCCATGTTCTCGACAAGGGTGACGAGGAACGGCGCGCCGCCGGGCAGGCGGGCGAGAGCGGTTTTCGCGGCGTCGGACTGCTCGTGGGCGTGGCGGCGCGAAGCCTCGAGGCCGTGGAGCTTCACGTAGGTGGTCTTGCCGGCCTTGGCGTCCTTGCCGGCGGTCTTGCCGAGCGTCGCCGTGTCGGCGGTGGCGTCGAGAATGTCGTCGATGATCTGGAACGCCAGGCCAAGGTGGCGGCCGGCGGCGCGCAGCGTGGCGAGTTGCGCCTCCGTTGCGCCGCCGCAAAGGCCGCCGGCCACGAGTGACGCGGTGAGCATGGCGGCCGTCTTGTTGAGATGGATGAACTCAAGCTCGGCCGCGGTGGCGTTGGTTTTCTTTTCGGCGAGCAGGTCCTCCATTTGGCCGCCGATGAGGCGTTCGCTGCCGGCGGCGTCGGCGATCTCGCGGGTGAGGGCGGCACAGAGGGCGGTGGCGCCGACATAGTGCCGGCCGATGAGCTGGAAGGCGAGGGTAAGCAGCGCGTCGCCGGCGAGCAGGGCGGTGGCTTCGTCGAACTGCTTGTGCGCGGTGGGTCGGCCGCGACGGAGGTCGTCGTTGTCCATGCACGGTAGGTCGTCATGGATGAGCGAGTAGGTATGGATGCACTCAATGGCCACCGCGGCGGGAAGCGGATCGGCGGTGGCAATCTGGGGTTTCAAATTTGAGATTTGAGATGCCTTTTCGCCGGTCCCGGTGAAAAGGTCGCAGGCGGCGAGGGTGAGGACGGGCCGGAGCCGTTTGCCGCCGGCCTCGAGGCTGTAGCGCATGGCGGCGTGCAGGCGGGCCGGCCGGGTGGTGGCGGCGGGCACCAACGCGGCCAGGCCCTGCTCGGTGCGCTGGCGGTAGGCCTGTAACTGGGCGGTAAATTCCATGGCGGGCGCGTTGACCTCAACGCGCTAAGCGGCCTGGGGTCAAGCCGCTCCGGCAGGCATTCCGGCGGGGTGGGGGCCAAGAACAGACTCGCCAAGTCCCCGGGGCCGAATCATATCTGACGCCACTTTTCCGGATGCCCACCTACGAATACGTCTGCACCAAATGCGGCCACGAAATGGAAGCCTTCCAGTCGATGAAGGACGCGCCGCTGAAGCAGTGTCCCGCCTGCAAGAAGCCCGCCCTCAAACGCCAGGTCGGCGGCGGTGCGGGGTTGATTTTCAAGGGCTCCGGCTTTTACATCACCGACTACAAGAAGAAGTCCGGCACACCCGATCCCAAGCCCGCTGCCAAGTCACCTGAAACCAAGTCTGCGGCCGCCCCGGTCGCCAAATAAATCCCCGCCCATGGCTGACAAAAAACTGGAAAAAGCGCTCTACGGTCCGAGCATGACGGAAGTCGCCCTCGGGGCCGTGCTCGGCCTCATTGTCGGCGTGCTCGCCGCCTGCGTCTACCTCGTGTTCAAGCCGGTGTCGCAGGTGAAGGAGCTGCCCAAGGAGGTGTCGCGCAGCGTGGTGTATTACATCCCGGGCAACGAGGGCGGCGCCAAGAGCAAGAACTGGCAGGCCAAGCAGAAGCAGTTCCTGAGCAACCCGACCTTCTCGCTCAGTCTCGTCGAGGAAGAGCTCAATGCGTGGGCCGCCACCCTGGCCGTGCCCACCGCCCCGCCGCCTCCGCCCCCGGCCAAACCCGGCGCGAAACCCGCCGCGGCGCCCGCGGACGCCCCGAAGCCCGCCACCGACGGCATCTTCAATCCCGGCCGGCCCAACTTCAAGGTCGTCGACGGCAAGCTGCAGATCGGCGGCAAGTGTCTGCTCAACTGGTATGGCCTGACCTACGAGATCACGGTCGTTACCACCGGCACCTTCAAGAAGTCCGGCGACTCGGTCGTCTATTTGCCCGACACGGTCTACCTCGGCTCCTGCCCGGTGCACCTGCTGCCCGCCGTTTCCGGCCCGCTCATGAGCCACCTGATTTCCCGCGTCAAGGTGCCCGACGAGATACACAGCGCCTGGGCGAAGCTCGCCAGCATCACCATCGAGGGGACGGCGCTGAAGTTCGTCGCGCAGTAATAAACATGCGTGCGCCCCGTGGTGGAACCCGGCCGCCGGACGGGTTTGCCTTGGAGCGAGCTGAAATAACCCGTCCGGTGGCCGGGTTTCACCTTTCCCCTCCGTGTCGCAGAACCTGAAAAACATCAGCGTGGTTGCCACGGCGACCGTGTTATCGCGCGTGCTCGGGCTGGTGCGGGAAATCTGCATCGCCGCCGTGTTCGGCACCGGGGCGCTGGCTTCGGCTTACGCCTCCGCTTTCACGCTGCCCAACGTGTTCCGCCGGCTGCTGGGTGAAGGGGCGCTCACCGCGGCCTTCGTGCCCACGATGGCGCACGAGTTGGAACAAAAGCACCGGGCCGCCGCCTTCGAGCTGGTGAGCAAGGTGGCGAGCTGGTTGTTCGTGGTGACGACCGGCCTCGTGGTGCTAGCGATGCTGGTCATGGCCAACGCTCCCGCCGTGGCGCGACTCACTGGCGGGGGTGGCCTGGAACCGGCGACGGTCGAGCGCCTGCTGCTGGGCGCGGACCTGGCCGTGATCCTATTTCCCTACATGGTCTTTGTCTGTCTGGCGGCGGCCTTCAGCGCGGCCTGCCAGGTCCTCGGGCGCTTCAGCGAGCCGGCGCTCTCGCCCGTCTGGCTGAACCTCGCCGTCATCGGGGCCCTCGCGCTGGGGGCCTGGTGGGCGCTGGGCGATGCGGTGCGGATGAACTGGCTGTGCGCCGGCGTGCTGGTCGGCGGTTTCCTGCAGATGGCGGTGCCCGCGGGCGTGCTGTGGGCCGAGGGCTGGCGGCCGCGTTTCGATCTTTCGCCGGACGATCGTCTGCGCGAGATCGTGCGGCTGATGGCGCCGACCGTCATCGGCTCGGCGATCTACCTCGTCAACATCTCGGTCTCCCGGTTCATCGGCCTGTCGCTCAACGACAGTGCCGTGCAGGTGCTGAACCTCTCCACCCGGGTGATGGAGCTGCCGATCGGCGTGTTCGCCGCGGCGATCGCCACGGTGGTCTTTCCGCTGATCGCCCGGCACGCCGCCAAGCAGGACTGGACGGCCCTGGCGGCGGATTATCACAAGGGCCTGCGGCTGGTGATGATCATCAACGTGCCCGCCGCCGTCGGCCTGGCGCTGCTCAGTGAGCCGATTACGCGGCTGCTGTTCCAGCGCGGGCACTTCACCGCCGCCGACACGGCGTTGATGACGCCCATCCTCGCGGTCTATGCGCTCGGGCTGCCGTTCCTGTCGTTCACCACGATGGCGCTGCGGGGTTTCTACGCGTTGAGGGACACCGCCACGCCGGTGCGCGCCGCGGTGCTGAGTTTTGTGGTGAACATCGTCCTGAGCGTGGTGCTGATGCACTGGTTTTCCACCGCGGGCCTGGCGGCGGCGAGCAACCTCGCCGTGCTGGCGCAGGCTTGGTTCCTGCAGACGCGGCTGACCCGGCGGATGGGCGGGCTCGCCTTCGCTCCGGTGGTGCCGAGCCTGGGCAAGATTGCCATGGCCAGCGCGCTGATGGGCGGAGTGGTGTGGGGCGGCGCAAAGCTGGCGGCGCGGCTGCCGCTGACGGGCAAGGCGCAGGATCTCGTGATCGTGGCCGGCCTGATCCCGGCGGCCTGCGCCGTGTATGGCGCGCTGCTGTGGGCGCTGAAGATCGAGGGTCGCGAGGAGCTGGGTGCGCTGTGGGGGAAGATCCGGGCGAAGCTGCAGGGCGGGATCACCGCATCCCGCCTTCGCACGAAATGACAACCCGGTCGAGGCGGGATGCGGTGATCCCGCCCTACAATTTTGACAGCCGGGTCGCCGGCGCAATAGTGGTCGCATGTTCGAATCAGTCACCGTGACGCACAACGTCGCCGCCCACCGCTACGAGGCGGTGGTGGACGGTCACCGATCCATCTGCGAATACGAGCTGGCCGATGGGAAAATGGTCTTCACCCACACCCTCGTGCCGCCGGAGCTGCGCGGCCGGGGCATCGCGGAGAAACTCGTGCGGACGGCGCTGGCGGAGGCGCGGGCGGCGGGGCGGAAGGTTGTTCCGCAGTGTTCCTACGTGGCGCGGTTCATCGAGCGGCACAAAGAGTTCGCGGATCTGTTATAGGGTCGGCGCTCGTCGCCGGACCTCAGTTGGCAGGTAGGGGCGCTTGCCTTCAAGCGCCCTGGGCCGTTGGGGGCACTGGCCCCTACCGCGATGGGCGCGGAGCGGAGTCCGCGCCCTACCAACTCGTCCGGAGGCCGTGTGCCACCTCTGACCCCACCCACAAAAAAACCCGCAGCTTGCGGCTGCGGGTCGAAAAGGGAGGGCGAACTCAGGCCTTCTGCACGAGGCCGGCCTTGATGGCCTTGACCGAGACCCACATGCGCTTGGTGCCGCCGTTGGGGAGCTTGACCTTGATCCACTGCAGGTTCGGGCGGAAGAGGCGGGTCGTCATGCTGGTGACGTGCGTGCCGATGCCGCCGCTCTTCTTGGACTGACCCTTGCGGTTGATGATCTTGCCCTTGGTCGGGCGTTTACCGGTGATAGCGCAAATTCGTGCCATGGTGTTTCTTGAGTTAAAGGTTGAGGAGTAAAGGTCCGCTCTTCGCCTTAGCAAGGGAATTTTGACCAACCGTGATTTGCGGGCCTTACTTGCGTAAAGCGTGCAGGGCCTGAAACTTCTGTCCCATGTTGGCGGGATGGAGCAGCTGCATGACCATCCTTTTCCGCGGGCTGAAACTGCTGGCCTCGGCCTTCGTGATGGCCGCGAGCGCTTCGCTGGCCTGATTCATGAAGAAACTCTCCTGGGAGTCGACCCGGGTCTCGCCAAAGCCGGACCGGACAAGGCCATCCTCCAGCCAATCCCAGCAGACGTGGCCGGTGATGTCCTGCTTGCCCGGCCGGGCGTAGAGGTCGGAGCCCATTTTCTGGCGGTGATAGGTGCGCAAGGTGCCGGCGGGCGCATGTTCGGCGAGTTCGGCCCAGAACTTGCCGTAGTCGAAGGCGAGGAACAGGCCGGACCACTTCGGCCCGACGAGGCGCTCCAGGATCGGCACCGTCCCGATGGGCAGGTCAATGTGGTAGTTTTCATCCGCCGTCTTTGGCAACCGGTCGGCGTAGGCGGCCAGCGCGGGCGAGAACTCCGGCAGTTCCACCTCGCGCAGGTGGCGGCCGTGCAGCGCCACGCCGAGCTCGCGCCAGCGGCCCTCGCGCCAGACCACGCGGTGGAAGGGTTGGGCATCGAACAGCTCGTTGGAGAAAACCACGCTCTGGGCCGGGAAAACGAACGGCTGGCCGTAGGAGATGGTCTGGTAGCCCGCAAAGGGGTGCGGCAGGTCGCGCAGGATGCCGGCGCCGGGCTCGGCGGCGACCTCGACGAAGGTGTAGTCGGCGGCTTTCGCCGGCGCGAGCAGCTTGGCGGCGGCGGCGACCACCAGCTCGCCGAAGACCGGGCTGAACGTCGTGGCGGTGAAAAAATCCGCCTTTTCGTCCCGCCCGACGCGCTTGAAGTCCCGCGTGTAGTAGCCCGCCGCCGGGTGATACATCGCCAGCTCCATGTAGCGGGCAAAAGGCACCCCGGCCGCCACCCCGGGCTCGGTGGCGAAGATTTCAAAAAAGTCGGACGAGGAAGCCATTTGCCAACTCAACCATTTGTGGCCACCTAAAGTCATGCTTAAACGCTTCCTGCTCATCGCCACCGCCGTCTTTGCCGGCTACGGGCTCGCCCAGATCGCGGCCCGCAGCGGCGCGCCCAGCTGGTGGCCGGACCGCGACCGCGACCGCAACGTGAAGTATTTCCGCGAGGTGCTGCAGCTGGTGAAGGAAAACTACGTGGGCGACGCCTCCGCCAGCTACGACGACCTTACCCGCGCGGCCCTCGACGGCCTGCTGAGCCAGCTCGACCCGCATTCCCAGTTTCTGCGGGCCGATGCCTACCAGGAGACCGAGGAGGAGATGACCAACGCCTTCGGCGGCGTCGGCATCCAGGTGGAGATGCGCGACAACCAGATCGTCATCATCACGCCCATCGCCGGCACCCCGGCCGAGCACGCCGGCCTCCGGCGCGGCGACCGCCTGCTGAAGATCGACGGCAAGTCCATCGAGAATCCCACCATCGAAAAGACGGTGAAGCTCGTGCGCGGCGAGCCGGACACGCTCGTGACGGTCACGATCTTCCGGCCGTCCACGAAGCAGACGCTCGACTTTCCGCTCCTGCGCGCTCGCATCCGCCTCGAGAGCGTGCGCAACGCGACCATGCTGCCCGGCGGCCTCGGCTACCTGCAGATCACGCAGTTCAGCGAGCGCACCGGCAAGGAATTCCAGGCGGCGCTGGTGGGCCTGGAGAAGCAGGGCCTGCGCGGGCTGGTGATCGACCTGCGCAACAACCCGGGCGGCCTGGTCGACGCGGCCATCGACGTCTGCAACGAGTTTTTCGAGAAGGGCGAGCTCATCGTCTACACGCAGGGCCGCACTCCGGAGTCGCGCGAGAACTTCAACGCGGACGGCGGCCACGCGTCGCGCAGGTATCCGATGGCCATCCTGGTCAATGGCGGCACGGCCAGCGCGGCCGAGATCGTCTCGGGGGCCATGAAGGACACGAAGCGGGCCGTCATCGTCGGCGAGAAGAGCTTCGGCAAGGGGTCCGTCCAGAGTGTCATCGCACTGCAGAACGGCGAGGGCCTGAAGCTCACCACCGCGCGCTACTACACGCCCAGCGGCATCACCATCCACGAGAAGGGCATCCAGCCGCAGGTCGAGGTGGAGGTCTCGGCGGACGACGAGAGCAAGATCCGCCTGCAGCAGTCGCGGCCGGACCTCACGGCGCCGGCGGAATTCAACGAGCGTTTCGGCTTCACGCGGATCGAGGACGCCCAGCTCAACGCCGCCACCGAGGTCCTGACGGGCGTGCTGGCCGCGAGAGGGCAATGATAAGCGACAAAGCAAAGTTCTCCTGTAGCGGCGGTCTGCGACCGCCGTCCGGCGCTCATAGAGCGCCGCTACAGCATACCCCATGATCCTCGCCCTCGAAAGTTCCTGCGACGAGACGGCGGTGGCCGTCTTCGATCCGGCGCGTGGTCTCGTGGGCGAGTGGGTGCACAGCCAGATCACCCTGCACGAGGCCTATGGCGGCGTCGTGCCCGACCTGGCCAGCCGGGAGCACCTGTCGCACTTCGGTCCGCTGCTGGCCCGGGCGCTGGCCGCCGTGCCGGCGGAAAGGATCACGCAGATCGCTGTCACCAACGGCCCGGGCCTGGCCGCGTGCCTCGCGATGGGCCTGGCCGCGGCGAAGAGCCTCGGCCTGGCGTGGGGCGTGCCGGTTGTCGGGGTGAATCATCTCCGGGCGCACGCCTTCTCGCCGTTCATCGCCCTGCAGGCGGCGGGGCCGGCGGACTTCGCGGAGGGATTCGAAAAACTTTTGCCGCACCTCGGACTCCTCGTGTCCGGCGGCAACACGGCGCTTTTCAGCATCGACGAGTTGCGGTGCATCACACTGCTGGCCTCGACCATGGACGACGCCGCCGGCGAGGCGCTCGACAAGGGTGCCAAGCTGCTCGGGCTGGGTTATCCCGGCGGGCCGCAGGTCGAGAAGCTGGCGGCGACGGGCAATGCGGCGGCGTTCGAGTTTCCCAAGGCTGTCGCCCAGCGGTCGTCGCTGGAGTTCAGTTTCTCGGGATTGAAAACCAGCCTGCGCTACCAGTTGCAAAAAATGGCGCCGGCTGACATCGAGCGACGCAAGGCCGACCTCTGCGCCAGCTACCAGGCGGCGGTATTCAATGCGCTCGTGCGCAAGTCCGGCCTGGCGCTGGAGCGGAATTTTGTAGGGCGGGACCACCGTATCCCGCCTAAGTCGGACGTGGCGGCGGCGGCAAGGCGGGGTGCGGAGACCCCGCCCTACAGTGAGGCATCCAATGCCTACCGCAGCTTCGGCTTGTCGGGTGGCGTCGCGAACAACCAGACCCTGCAAGCCGAGCTGGCGAAGGTCGCGCAGGCGCAGAATCTACCCTTCTTCCGCGCGCTGCCACAGCACACCGGCGACAATGCCGGCATGATCGCCTTTGCCGCGTGGATGGAGCGCGAGACGGGCGGCGTTAGCGAGGCGGGCCTCAGCCTCGGGATCGCCCCGAGCCTGCCGTTGGCGGCGGGGTAGGGCGCGGAAAGATATCTTCGCCTTTCGGCTTCTATTGCCCGGCCGTCCGCAGGGACGGGGCGTCCGCCGGGACACCCCTCTGCTTGGACCGATACCAACGGGAGCGCGGCACGCAGGCGGCCAGGGTCATCAACATCCGGAGCCGCCGATGTTCGCGGCGAATGGTTGGCTCGTCGCCGAGGGGAAATTCCCGGCGGCCGAGACAGACGTTCGCGAGGTATTGCTTGGTTTCCAGGCCGTGCGGCAGATCCTCGAGGTGGTGCGTGACCATGCCGGCGCGGGGAAAGCTGCGGAACCGTCCACCATGGCGTTGACCAAAAAACTTCAGACACTTCGGCTGATGCACGGGCATGTTCTCAGTGATGTAGATGAAGCGCCGGCCCTCGGCCCGCAGGCGGTGGCAGACCCACGATTCTGCGTCGGTGGTGTAGTTGAACGTTTGCGGATTACCCTGCAGGTAGGCGGTCTCCACGACTGCGAAATCCAGGCCCAGCGACCAGCGCTTTTCGATCCACTCGGCGCTGGCCCAGACGGCGTTCGCGGCCGCCAGCCGGCGGACATATTTTTGCACCAGCGCGTCCGAGAAGACCCAGGTGTCGGCTTCGAGCAACACGGTGTAGCGGCATTCGGCCGGGATATGCCCCAGCCCCGCCTGAACCAATTGCGCGTTGCCCTGGAGATGCCCGGAGTTGCGCTCCAGTTCCACGCAGCGGTCGGCGGCCGCCCTGACGGACTCCGGCAGTCGATGCCCCGCGGGCCGGCCATTCGAGACGACCACGAGATGGTAGCGGTCCCGGTTCCAGTATTTCCGGATCAGGTCGACGCAGACCGCCAGGTCCGCCATGCGATCATGTACTCGAAGCAAAACACCGATCATGGGTGAATTGCGACAGGCGAGCCACCGGCCGGTTCCGGCGGGCCGGCGCCGAGAGATCGTGCCGAACCTGCCCTGGACCATTGGGTAGGATTGGTGAAGGGCCCGCGTCCCTGCGGGCCGGGAATTGGTTATGCCGTCCGAACGGCCCGCAGGGACACGGGCCCTCCAATTACCGTTTCAGCTTCTCCCGCAGATAGGGCGCGGTCCCGCCGTCGCTCCAGCGGAGCTATGGCGCGGCAAGCGCGTTGCGCTACGTTTTCAGTTTGGCGCGCAGATACGGAGCCGTTGGGCTTTTCCGCACCCTGAGCAGGCCGGCCAGCGGACCCTGATACATGATTTCGCCGCCGGTAGGGCCGCCGTTGGGCCCGAGTTCGACGATATAATCGGCCTCCGCGAGCAGGTCGAGGTGGTGTTCGATGACGACCACGGTGTGGCCCTGGTCCACGAGACTGTGCAGCACCCGGATGAGTTTCTCGCAGTCGCTCAGGTGCAGACCGATCGTCGGCTCCTCGAGCAGGTAGAGGTTCCGGACGGCGATGTTGTGCGAGCGCTCCTTGTAGGTGGCCAGGCCCTTGGTGAGTTCCGTGACAAGCTTGAGGCGCTGGGCCTCGCCGCCGGAGAGCGACGGGCTGCTCTGGCCGAGCGTCAGGTAACCGAGGCCGCAATCGACCATCAGTTTGCAGACCTGCGAGAGCTGCGAGTGGAAGTCGAAAAACACCGCGGCCTCGTCGAAGGAGAGCTTCAACACCTCCCCGATGGTCTTGCCCTTCCACGCGATGTCGGCGAGTTCCGGGCCGAAGCGCGAGCCGCCGCAGGCGTCGCAGGGCAGGTAGGAGTCGGGCATGAATGCCATCTCGAGCTTGATGCGGCCGGCCCCGGAGCAGGTCTCGCAGCGGCCGCCGGCGACATTGAACGAGAACCGGCTGGCGCTGTAGCCGCGCATCTTGGCCTCGGGCAGCGAGGCGAAGAACTGCCGGATGAGGTCGAAGATGCCGAGGTAGGTGGCCGGCGTGGAGCGCGGCGTCTTGCCAATGGGCGACTGGTCCACCTCGACGACGGTGCGGAAGTGGTTCGCGCCGGTGAGGGTGAGGAAAGGCTCTGCACTGGAGCGCGGGCGACCCCGCCCGCGAACGTCCGCTCGCGGCGGGGTCGCCGCGTCTCCATCAGATTCAAATCCGGCCAAGCGCACGAAATCCCGGCCGGTGAGCCTGGTTTTTTTCTTTTTGATGGCGCACGAGACGGCCGGGTGCAGCAGGTCGCGGAAAAGGGTGGACTTGCCGGCGCCGCTCGGGCCGCAAACCAGCGTCAGCCGGCCGAGGGGCAGGCGCAGGGTGAGGTCCTGCAGGTTGCGGTAACGGGCGCCGCTCAGTTCGAGCCAGTCGGTTTTTTGTAGGGGCGTCCCTTGTGGACGCCCGCGGGCGCCGTCAAGCGGCGCCCCTACATCGCGGTATTCGCCGCGCAGCGGATGCGGAATGCCCCTGGCCAGGAAGAGACCGGTCAACGAGGCGGCGTTCTGCTTGATGCCGGCGGGGCTTTCGTTGGCGAGCACCGTGCCGCCGTGGATGCCGGCGCCGGGACCGAGATCGATGATGCGATCGGCGCGTTCCATGACGACGTCGTCGTGCTCGACGACGAGCACCGTGTTGCCCTTGTCGCGGAGCGAGAGGAGCGTATCGATCAACCGGTCGTTGTCGCGGGCGTGCAGGCCGATGGACGGCTCGTCGAGGACATAGAGGACGCCGGAAAGATTGGAGCCGAGCTGGGCGGCGAGCCGGATGCGCTGGGCCTCGCCACCGGACAGGGTTTCGGTGGAGCGGTCGAGTTGCAGGTAGTCGAGGCCAACCTGGCCGAGGAAGCGCAGGCGTTCCTCGATCTGTGGGACGATGTCCTGGGTGATGAGCTTGCCGCGCGCCTCGAGCTGGAGGTTGCGGAGAGTCGCGAGCAGGTCGTCGGGCGTGAGCTTGGTCAGCTCGGGCAGGGAGATGGAGGTTGCACGGTAGGGCGAATCCTCCGGATGAGCCGCAGCTCGTCGGGGACGACTCGCCCTACCTTTTAGGGGCAACCGCACGGCGCGGGCGATGCGGTTGAGGCGTTCGCCGTGGCAGGTGGGGCAGGCTTTGCCGTGCGAGGAGACGTCGTCGGGATCAAACGTGCGCAGGGCGTCGGCGACCTCGTCGGAGCGCTCATCATCCTCGTCGGGCGTCAGCATCCAGTCGTAGATGCGGCCGTGGCCGCGGCAGGTCGGGCACCAACCCTTCGGCGAATTGAAGGAGAAATGCTTCGGGTCGAGCTCGGGGAAGGACTCGCCGCTGAGGATGTCGGTGCGGGTCGACGAGAACCAGGACAGGATTTCTCCGGCCGGAGTTAAAAGAAAGCAGGAGCCCTTGCCGAGACGAAGCGCTGTTTTCAGCGCTTCGTCGGCTTTAAGCTTTAAGCTTTTTGCTGTAAGCTGTGCGGCTTTGCCGCGCTTCAGGTCGGCAACCACGACCTCGACATCGTGTTCCTTGTAGCGGTCGAGTTTCTGGAAGGTATCGACGCGGAGCAGCCGGCCGTCAGCGCGCATGAGCTCGTAGCCCTGTTTCCCGATCCACTTGGCGATGGGCTCGTGGTGGCCCTTGCGGCCGCGGATCAGCGGGGCGCAGAGGTAGAGGTGCCTGGCCTTTTTCGCCTTGGGCGTGGCGAGGATCTTGTCGAGCAGCAGGCGCAGCTGGCCGGGCGAGAGGGGCGTGACGGCCCGGCCGGTCTCGGGATGGTGCTGGATGCCGAGGCGGGCGTAGAGCAGGCGGAGGTATTGGGCGACCTCGGTGATGGTCGCGACGGTGGACTTGCGCGAGCCACGGGTGACGCGCTGCTCGATGGCGACGGTCGGCGGAATGCCGCTGAGCCGGTCGATGTCGGGGCGCGGCAGCTGTTCGACAAACTGCCGGGCGTAAGGCGACATGGACTCCATGAAGCGGCGCTGGCCCTCGGCAAAGATGATGTCGAAGGCGAGGGTGGACTTGCCCGAGCCCGACACGCCGGTGACAACCGAGAGCTGCCGGTGCGGGATGGAGACGGAGATGTTCTTGAGGTTGTTCTCGCGGGCGCCGAGCACGGTCAGCTCGCCGGGGTTCATCGCGATGGCTGCCTGATAGGGCGCGGCATCCTCGGCGGCGGCGAGCATCGGCTCGGTCGCAGCCAGCGCGTGACGAAGGAAAGGCGACGTGGCGGTGTCGGTGCGGACGATTTCCTCCGGCGGGCCCTCGGCGATGATGCGGCCGCCCTGCGCGCCGGCGTCGGGGCCGACCTCGAGGATCCAGTCGGCGGACTTGAGGACGTCGAGGTTGTGCTCGATGAGGACAATGCTGTGGCCGCGGTCCACGATGCGCTGCAGCACGGCCAGCAGGCGCTTCACGTCGTGGCGATGCAGACCGGTGGTGGGCTCGTCGAGCAAGAGCAGGGCGCCTTGCGCGATGGTCGTTGCTTCGTCGGTGAAGTCACTGAGATAGCGGACCAGCTTCAGGCGCTGGGACTCGCCACCGGAAAGGGTGTTGAGCGGCTGGCCGAGCGGCAGGTAACCGAGGCCGACCTCGTCGAGCGCGGCGAGCCGGCGGTGGATCTCGGGATGATCGGCAAAGATGGCGAGCGAATCGCCGACGGTTGTGGCGAGGAGGTCGGCGACGGAGTGGCCGTTCCAGGTGATGGCGCGCACCTCGGGTTTGAAGCGCTTGCCCTCGCAGATGGGGCAGGGGACGAAGACGTCGGAGAGGAACTGCATCTCCACGCGCTCGCTGCCAAGGCCCTGGCAGTTGTCGCAGCGGCCGTCGCCGCTGTTGAAGGAGAAGCTGGAGGCGTTGAAGCCGGCCTCCTGCGCGGCGGGCACGGTCGCGTAGAGCTCGCGGATGAGTTCCCAAGCCTCGCAGTAGAGTGCAGGGTTGGAGCGCGGCGTGCGGCTGAGCGGCGACTGGTCGACCAGCACGACCTCGGAGAAGGTCAGGTCGGACTTCACCGCCTCGATCTCGGCCGGATCCTCGGTCATCAGACTGCGCTGCGTGAGCAAGCCCTGGCAGATGACATTGTCGAGGAGCGTGGACTTGCCCGAGCCAGACACGCCGGAGAGGCAGACCAGGCGCTGCAGTGGCAGGCGGAAGGAAAGATTGCGGACGTTGTGCTTGGAAGCGTTCTTAAACGAAAGCCACTTGGCGACTGGTTTTATGGAGGCGGGACTATCAGTCCCGCGAGGCATGGGGTCCGCTGTTGGCAACCCGCGGGACTGGTAGTCCCGCCTCCAGTCGACCGGGCGGCGTTGCGCCGGGGCGTCGATCCGCTGGCGGCCCGAAAAGTAGGCGCCGGTGATGCTCGTGGGCGAGGCCAGCATGCCGCCGACCGTGCCTTGGAACACGATGTGGCCGCCGCGGGCGCCGGGCTCGGGGCCGACCTCGATCACATGGTCGGCGGCGCGGATCATCGCCTCGTCGTGCTCGACGACGACGACCGTGTTGCCGGTGTCAGTGAGCGTGCGGATGATGCCGAGCAGCCGGTCGATGTCGCGCGGGTGCAGGCCGACGGACGGCTCGTCGAGGACGAAGAGCGTGTCGACGAGCGAGGTGCCAAGGCAGGAGGTGAGGTTGACGCGCTGGACCTCGCCGCCGGAAAGCGTGCGCGAAGTGCGGTCGAGCGTCAGGTAACCGAGGCCGACCTGGGCGAGGTAGCGCAGGCGGGTGACGATGGAGTCGTGGGCAATCGAGGCACTGTGTGCCTCGTGGCCGGAGGCGCGGCTGGCGAGCGTGGTGTCGCTCGAGACCGCGGCCAGCAGTTCGCTGATGGGCAGTTGATAGAGTTCGGGGAGCGTGCGGCCGCGCCATTTCCAGCAGAGCGCGTCGGGCTGGAGGCGGGCGCCGTGGCAGTCGGGACAGGGATTGTAGGCCCGGTAACGCGAGAGGAAGACCCGCACGTGCATCTTGTAGGTCGTCTTCTCCAGGTAGCGGAAGAAGCCCTTGAGCCCATACCAGTATTTCGGCCAGTGGTTGGTCTCGCCGTCGTAACCCGGCGAGCCGTCGAGCACGAAGGTCTTCTGGGCCGGCGTGAGCGCGGCGAAGGGGACATTGACCGGCAGGCCCACCTTCTTGGCGAACTGCATCAGGTCCTTCTTGGACTCACCGTAGATCTCGCCCTCCCACGGCCGGATGGCGCCCTCGGCGATGGACAGCGAGTGGTCGGGGATGGCGAGGCGGTAGTCGATGTCGATGACGCGGCCGAAGCCCCGGCATTTCGGACAGGCGCCGAGCGGGGAGTTGAAGGAGAACAGTCCCGGCGACGCGGCGCGGAAGGTGCGGCCGGTCTTCGGCGAGTGCAGGCCGCGAGAGTAGTGGCCGGCTTCGAGAAACTTATGATTTACGATTTCAGATTTATGATTGGCGAACAGGAACACCTCGCCCTTGCCGAAATGAAGGGCGGATTCGCAGGCTTCCAGAAAACGGGATTTGTTTTCAGCGGAGATCAGCAGACGGTCCTGAATGACGAACAGGTGCGAGACGTTCTTGAGCGCGGAGTCGGGCTTTGCGGCCAACAAGTCGTCGAGCTTGTGCAGCACCGTTTCTTCACTGGAGGTTGGAGGTTGGAGCCTGGATGTTCGGCGTTGCGCCGCCGGCGTGAGCACGCGCGTGTAGCCCTGGCCCTTGATGCTGGTGAGCACTTCCGTCCACTTCAGGTTGTCGGGCTTGGCGATGCGGAAACAGAGCAGGAGAGTTGCGGCTCCCCGTTGCTGGCTGCTGCCAGCCCGGGATTTGTCCGGGCCGTCGCCCGGCAAAGGATGTCCCGAGCTTTCGCTCGGGAATGCGGCGTGGGTCTTCGCCCAGATCGTCTGCGGGTTGTCGTCCTCGACCTTCTCGCCGGTGGCGGGATCGTAGCAGTCGGCGACGTGGCTGAACCAGACCTTCGCGAAATCGGTCAGCTCGGTCATGGTGCCGACGGTGGAGCGCGAGGTCTTGACCGTGTTGGACTGCTCGATGGCGATGGACGGCCGGATGTTCTCGATCGAGTCGACCTTGGGCTTGTCGAGCAGGTCGAGGAACTGCCGGGTATAGGCGCTGAAGGTCTCGACGTAGCGCCGCTGGCCCTCGGCGTGGAGCGTGTCGAACACCAGCGAGGACTTGCCCGCGCCGCTCAGGCCGGTGACGACAACAAATTTGCCCAGCGGCAGGTCGAGGTCGAAGCCCTTGAGATTGTTCTGGCGGACGCCGCGCAGGCGAATGGACTCGGGGGCGGAGGTGGTCGGCACGGGAGGCATCACTGAATGGTGACGAATGGGCGGAATGCAAACCGGCACGCGCCCCGGATCAAGCCTGCTGACATAATGCTGTCAGGAGGGGTAAAGTTGGAGGGCCCGCGTCCGGCTCGGTGACAGACATCGAGGACACTTTGAAGGACAGACATCGGTGACACTCTCGGGGCACTATGCCCTGGAAGACATCGGTCACGGAACAAGCACGGCGTCGGTTTATCGATGAGTGGATCAAGCGGCCGGGTTCCGGCCGCAGTATCACATCATTGTGTCGGTTGCATGGTATCAGCCGGAGTTGCGGATACCGTTGGTGGGAACGGTTTCGGGCCGGGGGAGGCCGGGCGCTCACCGAGCGCGCCCGGACGCCCCAGGCGGCCGTCCGGCTGCGCGAGCGCTGGGAGGCACGTTTGCGCGTGGCCCGCCTGCAGGAGCGGAGCTTCGGGCCGAAGAAGCTGTGGTGGAAGCTGCACCGCGAGTATCCCCGCTCGCAGTTGCCGTGCGTGCGCACGCTGTCGCGTTGGCTGCAGACGCACGGCCTGGTGCGCCGGCAAACCCGGCGCGCCAGACCGGGACCGATCCTGCGCCTGCGCGGACGCCTGGCGGGGCGTTGTGCGAACGATGTCTGGTCGCTCGACTTCAAGGGCCAGTTCCGCACCGCCGACGGCCGGAAGGTTCATGCCCTCACCGTGCGCGATGTGGCGAGTCGCTATGTGCTGTGTGTGCAGCATGTGTCCAAGCCCGGCGAAGCGGAGGTCGCTCGGGTGATGCGCAGGTTGTTCCGCCGTTACGGCCTGCCCAAGGCCCTCCGCACGGACAATGGGGCCCCGTTTGGCGCCGGGGGCCCGCGCGGCTGGACCCGCCTGAGCGCGGGTTGGGTCAAACTGGGCATCCGGATGGAGTATGGCCGTCCCCGCTGCCCGCAGGATAACGCGGCGCACGAGCAGATGCATGGCGTGCTGAAGCGGTTCGCCGCCACCCCGGTTTCAGCCCACCCGCCGGCCCAGCAGCGCCGCTTCGGGCGCTGGCGCCACCATTACAACCAGCTCCGCCCCCATGAGGCACGCGGACTGCGCACGCCGGCGGAACTCTACCGCGCCAGCCGGCGCGTTCTGCCGGCCACTGTCCCTCGCTGGACCTATCCGAAAACCTGGCTGCGCGTGCGCCTCGACGCCAAGGGGCGCTACCGCTGGCGCAAACGCCAGCGGCTCATCGGCAAGGCCTTCATCGCGGAGGAACTCGGCGCCCGCCTGGTCCGCCCTGATGTCCTCGCCGTCTATTTCGGACCCCATCTGCTCGGCCACCTCCACGCCCACGATCCGGCCGGACTCCGGCACGCCCGTTGGCGTCAACCCCTGCAATCCAAAGCGGGAGGGGCGCAGCCCCTCCCGCGCCCACCCCGATCGATCAAGATCTGATCCGATCTAACTGTCTCCGATGTCTGTCACCTCAACTGTCCTCGATGTCTGTCACTCCGCCTCCCTGCGGGCCGTTGGAACGCCATAACCAATCCCGGCCCGCAGGGACGCGGGCCCTCCACCGGGTTCACCCCTTCGTCAGCTCGCGGAACAGGTTCAGGTGCGCCTGCATCTGGCGTTCGGGCACAAAATTGGCCTGGGCGTGGTCGCGGCTGTGCTGAGCGAAGCGCCGGCGTTCCGCGGGCTGGCGGATGAGCCGGTCGAGCGCCGCGATGAAGCCGGCCTGGTCGTGGTTGGCGATGAGGCAGCCGGACTTGTCGGGCACGAAGCATTCGCCGACCCCCACGATGTCGTAAGCCACGGCGGGGAGGCCGTGCAGCTGGGCCTCGATGAGGAAATTCGAGAGCGACTCGCTCTGGGAGGCGAGCACGGCGAGGTCGGAGGCGAGGTAAAGCTGGGTGGGGTCGGACTGGTAGCCGAGGAACTTGACCCGCGCGCCGAGGCCGAGGTCGTGGGCGAGGCGCTCGCACTTCTTCCGCGCCGGGCCGTCGCCCGCCAGCCAGAGCTGCCAGTCCAGGTAACCCGGGAGCTTGGCGCAGAGTTCGATGAGCTCGCGCTGGTTTTTCTCCGGGCGGAACATGGCGACGTTGAGCAGCACCACGGTCGTGGGGTTGGCGCCGTGGTAACGCCGCAGGGCGTTGTTGCGCGGCGCGGTCTCGTCGGTGAAGCGGAGCAGGGAATTGTGGATGACCGTGACCTTGGGCGACGGGATGTCGTGGTCGTCGGTCAGCACGCGCTTGGCGACATGGCTGTTGGCGATGATGTGCCGGCAGAGCTTCAGCGACCGGACGAAGAGCCAGGGCAGCAGCTTGCCCGTGCGCATGGTGCAGATGACCGCGGCCCGCGGCAAGCGGCCCTGGATGAAGCCCGCGTAACAGTTCGCCATGCGGCCCATGCAAAGCACGAGGTCGGGGGCGGCTTCCTCGGCGGCCTTGAGCAGGCCGGGGGCGAACCAGTCGAGGCGTGTGTCGAAAGGCTGCAGCGAGCGGAAGGCGAAGGGCTGCTGCTCGCCGTCGAGTTCCAGCACGCCGCGCGGCCGGAAGGTGAGGAGGGTGACCTCGTGCCCGGCCTTGGCAAAGGCCGTGGCCATGAGGATGGATTGGCGCTCGGTGCCGCCGCTGCGGAGGTAGTCCTGGACGATGAGAATTTTCATTGCTCCGCGGGAGCCCGCGGCAAAGGTTGCAGTCCATCATTCAATGAACCATCCGTTCGTCAATCTGCTGGTGCGGTGGCTGGTGCTGGCCCTCGGGGTCGCACTCAGCACCAAGATCGTGCCCGGCATCAGCTACGACACCGGCAGCACGCTGCTGGTCGTGGTGCTGCTGCTCAGCTTCCTCAACGTGGCGGTGAAACCCGTGCTGATGCTGTTCGCGCTGCCCTTCATCGTCCTGACCCTGGGTATCGGCATATGGCTGATCAACGCCCTGCTGTTTTATTTCGTGGGCCGGCTGGTGGACGGGTTTCATGTGGCCGGCTTCGGGTCGGCCATGCTGGGGGCGCTGATCGTCAGCCTGACCAGCCTCATCATGAACCGGCTGCTCACCCCGCCGAAGGTCCCGGCCGGCCGGCCGGCGAAGCGGGACGATGTGATCGATATCTGAGGCGCCCAAACCAAGCGGGATTAGCCGCAAAAAGGCGCAAAAGGACCTGGCGCTTCGAACCTGTGGTCAGCGCGCCTATAGGCGCACGGAAGAACGCCGCTTCGGTTATTATTCTTTGGGCCTTTTTGCGGCAATGATGCCTTGGGGATTGGGCATCCCAGTCCTCCCAGTTTCAATTTGACGAAGTCACGGCTGGGAGCGACTTTCGCCGCTCACAAACTCCCCCTATGGCAGACGACATCTACGACTTGGTGATCATCGGCGGCGGCCCCGCCGGCTACGTCGGCGCAATCCGCGCCGGGCAGCTCGGCAAGAAGGTGGCCGTGATCGAAATGGAGCGCGCCGGCGGCACCTGCCTCAACTGGGGCTGCATCCCGACCAAGGCCCTGCTCAAGAGCGCCGAGCTCTACCGCACCATCCAGAAGGCCGACAGCTACGGCCTGAGCGTCACCGGCGCGTCGTTCGATTTCGCCAAGGTGGTCGAGCGCTCGCGCGGCGTCGCGGCGACGATGGCCAAGGGCGTCGAGTTCCTCTTCAAGAAGAACAAGGTCGACTACTTCGTCGGCAAGGGCTCCGTCGCCGTGCCGGGCATGGTCGAGATCACCGAGGGCGAGCATAAGGGCAAATTTCTCCGCACGAAAAACATTCTCCTCTGCACCGGCCAGAAGCCGCGCCCGCTGCCGGGCCTGCCGGTCGACGGCACGCGCGTGATGACCTCCCGCGAGGCGCTCGCCGCCAAGGTGGCGCCGAAAACCATGGCCATCATCGGCGCCGGCGCCATCGGCGTGGAGTTCGCCTATTTCTTCAACGCCTTCGGCACGAAGGTCACCCTGATCGAGATGCTGCCCAACATCCTTCCCATCGAGGACGAGGAGATCAGCAAGGTGCTCGAGCGCAGCTTCGCCAAGCAGGGCATCGCGGTCCACACCGGCACCAAGAGCGAGAACATCCGCGTCGGCGCCAAGAGCGTGAAGCTCGACCTCGTGAAGGACGGCGCCAAGATCGAGCTTGAGGTCGACACCGTGCTCGTCGCCATCGGCATCACCTCCGCGCTCGACGGCCTGACGTCGGCCAAGGTGAAGCTCGAGCTCGACCGCGGTTTCGTGAAGGTCGACAACAATTACCAGACCAGCACGCCCGGCATCTACGCCGCCGGCGACATCCAGGGCCCGCCGTGGCTCGCGCACGTCGCCTCGTTCCGCGCCGTCCAGGCGGTCGAGGGCATGTTCGGCGTCACCAAGCCGAAGCAGGTCGGCATCTTCCCGGGCTGCACCTATTGCCAGCCACAGGTCGCCAGCACGGGCCTGACGGAGAAGCAGGCCAAGGAAAAGAAACTCGACTACAAGGTCGGCAAGTTCCCGTTCACCGCGGTCGGCAAGGCCGTGGCGGCGGGCGACACCGAGGGTTTCGTCAAGGTCATCGCCGACGCCAAGACCGGCGAGATCTATGGCGTGCACATCATCGGCAACGAGGCCACCGAACTCATTGCCGAGTATGGCCTGGCGATGAACCTCGAGGCCACGGTCGACGAGATCCATCACTCGATCCACGCCCACCCGACGCTGTCCGAAGCCCTCGGCGAGGCCGCCCTGGCCACGATGGGCCAGGCGATTCATATCTGAGCCGTCCGCTCAGCTCCACTCCGAAGGCCGGCGATTCCGCCGGCCTTTTTTCCGGCCGGTTTACGCCTCCTTCCGCCGGCCCATCAGGAGCAGGCCGCTGGCACCGGCGATGCCGAGCACCACCAGCGGCAGCAATGCCAGCGGATAGCTGCCGGTGGATGACTTGATCGCCCCGATCAGGTAGATCGCGCCAAAAGTGGCCACATGCGCCAGGGTGTTGATCGCCGCGATGCCGGTGGGCGCGGTTTCGGTCGACATCCAGTCGGCCGCCAGGGCCCAAAACGGCCCTTTGATGGCATACGTGCCGATGAGGGCGAGACAGAGGATCACGACGGTGGCTGGCAGTGAATTGGTCACGAGAGTCAGGCTCAGGCTGATCGCACAAAGCAGCAACGGAAGCGCCGTGCTCAGGAGGCGCTCGCCGGTCCTGTCCGAGTGTCGCCCCCACACGATCATGGCCACGAGACCCAGGCCGAAAGGCACCGCGTTGAGCAGTCCTGTCTGCGCATTGGTCAGGCCGAACGACTGGATGATTTGCGGCTGCCACAGGGAGAGTGAATTGCTGGCCGCGGACGCCGCCGCATAGCCGAGGGAGAGCAGGAGCACGCGTCCGTCCAGCAGGACCTTCCACAGCGGAACCCGTTGGATTGAGACCTTCTTCTCCGCGGCGAGACGACCGGCCAGCCACCGGACCTGGTCGGGTCGGAGCCAGCGGGCGGAGGCGGGACTGTCGGGCAGGAGGAAGAACGCCATCGCACCCAGCAGCACGATCGGCAGCGCCTCCAGCAGGAACATCCACTGCCAGCCATGCAGGCCCCCGCGGCCCTCGAGGCCGAGCAGGGCCGCGGACAGCGGCGAGCCCAGGAAGCTCGAAAGCGGGATGGCGACCATGAAGGCCGCGATGATCCGGGCCCGGTAGGCCCGCGGAAACCAGTAGGTGAGGTAGAGCACCGCTCCCGGAAAGAAGCCGGCCTCGACGGCGCCGAGCAGAAAGCGCACGGCATAAAACGAGTTGGCTCCCTCCACCAGCGCCATCGCGAGGCTGGTCAGGCTGAGGGCGACGATCATGAGGCCCAGCCACAGCCGGGCGCCCACCCGGACCATCGCCAGGTTGCCGGGAATTCCGCAGAGCGTGTAGGAGACGAAAAACAGGCTGCCGCCGAAGCCGAACGCGGCCGGAGCAAGCCCGACATCCTGGTTCATCTGCAGGGCGGCGAGTCCCGCATTGGTGCGGCTGATGAAGGCAAAGAAATAACAGACAATCAGGAAGGGAACGATCCGGATGGAAATCTGCCGGATGGTGGCCGCTTCCAATGCGGTCACGCCTTCGGGTTGACCGTCCGGGTTGGCGGCGGGAGCTGGCTTCATGGGGTGGTGGCAGCCGCCAACAGGGCGACGGGGTGCCGCCATTAAGCCCCACGAAGATGAACCCGACATTAACGGGGCCTGAATGTACATTCAGTCAGGCCGGCTGGCAGTGCCGGTGCATTGGAATTTATCCTCTGAGCGGACCCTGTTTCGTGGCAGCCCTTGCGGCCTGCCGCACCTGATTGTTTTCGGCCTCGCTGGCGCCCTCGTCGACCAACTGGGCGCTCGTGTTGCGGCCCTCGGCAACCTCGTCCTCGTTCGGGGTCTCAACCGGAACCTAAAGGTCTAACCCGGTCGGGGATTGTGCTCAGGGGCCGCGCAGGAAACGAACTTCGGTCTGAAGGCGTTCGACCTCCCGCGACAGGGCGCAGAACAGCGGCAACGCCTGCAGGGTAACCCCGTGGTGCCGGCGGTAGTGCTCGATGCGACGCACCTCGTAGAGCGCGTTGTCGTCGAAGGTCGGTTCACTCCCGGCCCTTTGGGCGCCGAGCAGTCCGAGGCGGCAGTAGTGCTGCAGGATCTCCGGATGCACGCCGGTGAGATCGGCGGCCGCAGCGAGTGAATGGAGCGCGGGTGTGCCGGCCGGCCGGCACGCCAGGGTCAAAGTGGGGTTAACGTAGAAAATGAAATTCGTCATAATGGTTTCCGGGGGTTGAAAGGGGAGGTTGCGGCCAGCTTTTCCCAGAGGGCGCGTTCCTCGGCGGAGACAGTGGCCGGCACCTGCAGCCGCACCGTGGCGAAGAGCTCGCCCCGGCTGCCATTCTCCCGGGGCAGACCCTGGCCACGCACGCGCAGTTGGGTGCCCGCGGTGGTGCCGGGCGAGACCCGGAGTGTGAGGGTGCCACCAAGTGAGGGAATGGCGGCCTTCACCCCAAGCACTGCCTCCCAGGGCGCCAGGTCGAGGTCGCAATGGAGATCATCGTCCTGCACCCGAAGATCGGGATGCCGGGCAAAGCGCACCCGCAGATAGAGGTCGCCCGCCGGGGCACCGCCGGAACCCGGGCCGCCTTGGGCGGCCAGGTGGATACGCTGGCCCTCGCGCATGCCAGGCGGGATCCGCACCTGGTAGGTGTTCGTCCTTTCGGCCCCGCCGTCCATGGCCGGCCGGCGTAGTGTCACCTGGCGTGACGAGCCGCGCAGCGCCTCCTCCAGCGTGACGAGCAGATCGGCCTCGATGTCGCGGCCGGGGTGGACAAACCCGTCGGCGGGCGCGGGTCCGCGGGCGGAACCAAAGCCCCCCGGCCGGCCGCTGAAGAACGATTCAAAAAAATCACTGAAGCCGGTGCCGCCGAATTCGAAATCCGGTTCGTCGCCGGGAGGATGCGCCCGGCCAGGCGAGCCGCCGCCCGCCGCCCACTCCGGACCCAGTTCGTCATAGCGCTTCCGTTTCTCCGGGTCGCCCAGCACCTCGTAGGCTTCGTTGATCTCCTTGAACTTCGCCTCACCGGCGACCTTGTTCTGGGCGACATCCGGGTGATGGATCCGTGCCAGCTTTCGGAAAGCCAGTTTGATCTCCTCCGCCGGGGCAGTCCGGTCCACGCCGAGGATGGCGTAATAGTCCTGGAATTTGACGGCCATAAGGTGCGGTGACCGTGGTCCGGTCCGGAACTAAACCTGCGGGGCGTGCGCGTAGAATTCCCGGGCTTTCCCGAGCAGCTGGCTTTCGTTCAGGTGGTGGTCGTCCACGACTTGCGCGCCGATGATGCGTCCGGCCAGCGCCGGGTGGTGGACTTTCGCCCACGCGATGAACTGGTCCATTTCACTGGCGTTGCCCTTGCCATGGCCGAAGACGAGAACGGGGCCGGCGGCGGCCAGCGCCTGCGCCACGGGTTCGAAGAAGGTGGTGGGATCGGGCTTTTCCTGGCCGCGGGTGAAATCCTTTGAGTTGGGCGTGTGGTTGAGATGGGCGGGCTGGTGCGGCCGGATCCGTTTCGGGTGGGCTCCGTCCATTTCCGTGCGGAAAATGCGGGCTTCATGGTGATCAATGACAAGCAGCCAGTGCGCTCCATCCGGCACCGGGGCGACCGGTGTGGCGACTGCCGACCGCTCGAGAAAGTGTCGCAGCGCCATGAGCTCCTCAGTGGCGCCGACATCCTTGCTGCGGGGCGGGTGGAGGACGAGGACCCGCCCGTGGCGCGTCACTTTGAGGTTGCCGTTGGTTTCCTCCTCGACTTGTCCGATATGGCGGAAAAGGGCGAGGACGTCGTGCCATTGCAGGTTTTGCGCGGCCGGGTGCCGGAAAATCGCCTCATAGGTGCGCAGGTGCGAACCGGTGAGGAGGACGGGCGAGGACATGAGCTGGGGCGACGGTTGGACGGGGATGCGGTCTGCATCCAAGGAGGAGAGTGATGTCATGTTGGGGCAGGATGCGGACTATAGTCCGCACAAACTATGGGGTGTAACCCGCTTGGGTCCGTTCGTCTGTTGTCTTCCCGCCGCCGGGGCTGCAATCTGAGCTATGATCACCCAGGGCAGGCCGGAACCGCTGTGGCGCGAATCTGTCACGAAAATTGAACCATGAAACGGGACGCGCCGCGCATCCTGACGCTCAACGGCGGCTCCTCGAGCATCCGGTTCGCGATCTACAGGGCGGGAAAAACGCCCGAGTGTGCGCTGAGGGGCAGGCTCGACCGCATCGGCTCAAGCCGCCCGAGCCTGGTTGCGACCGATTCCGCGGGTGGAGAGCAGGTTCGTCGCCTGTCCGGCCGGCGCGCGCCGGAGGAGTTCCTGCTGGATTGGCTGGAGGCCCAGCCGGTCTTTGCGTCGGTGCAGACGGTGGGGCATCGGGTGGTGCACGGATTGCGACACTTCGAGCCCGAACGGGTCACCCCGCGGTTGCTCGCAGGACTGAAGCGCCTCACGCCCTATGATCCCGAGCATCTGCCGCGGGAGATCGGCTTGATGGAGACCTTTCGGCGGCGCCATCCCCGTTTGATACAGGTGGCCTGCTTCGACACGGCATTTCATCGCGGCATGCCGCGGGTGGCGCGGATGCTGGCGATCCCGCGGCGCTATGCCGCGCAGGGAGTCGAACGTTACGGCTTCCACGGCTTATCCTATGCCTATTTGCGGGAGGAACTCGCCCGGCTCGATCCCGCCGCGGCCCGGGGCCGCGTGATCCTCGCGCACCTCGGCAACGGTGCCAGCCTGACGGCGATGCGCGGGGGCCAAAGCATCGACACCAGCATGGGCTTCACACCCGCAGCGGGATTGATGATGGGCACCCGGTCGGGCGACCTCGATCCCGGTTTGTTTTCTTTCCTGGTCCGAAGCGAACGGATGGCGCCTCCGCAATTTGACCGGATGGTGAACCATGAGTCCGGCTTGCTCGGCGTCTCCGGCACCAGTGGCGATATGCGCGACCTGCTCGCGCGGGAGACCCGCGACGCGCGGGCCGCGGACGCCGTGGCGCTTTTCTGTTATCAGGCCAGGAAATGGATCGGCGCCTATGCCGCCGCGCTGGGCGGGCTGGACACGCTCGTTTTCGCCGGGGGTATCGGCGAGAACGCCCCGGTGATCCGGCAGCGGATCTGCGCCGGGCTTGGCTTTCTCGGGATCACGCTGCACCGGGGACACAACGCGGAGAATGCCCCGCTGATCTCGGCCGCGGCGGGGCGCGTCAAGGTGCGGGTCATTCGCACCGACGAGGAGCTCATGATCGCGCGGTCGGTCGGTCGGCTCCTGCACCTCGGTCGAATCAAACCATGAAGGCCAACCCACTGTCGCCGGAACTGCTGCGCAAAATCGACGCCTATTGGCGGGCGGCGAACTACCTCTCGGTCGGGCAGATTTATCTCTGTGGCAATCCGTTGCTGCGGCGCCCGCTTGCGCTGACGGACGTGAAGCACATGCTGCTGGGCCACTGGGGCACGACCCCGGGGCAGAATTTCATCTACGCGCATCTGAACCGGGTCATCCGGGAATACGACCTGGACATGATCTATGTCTCCGGCCCGGGCCACGGCGGGCCGGCTGTGGTCGCCAACACTTACCTGGAGGGCACCTACAGCGAGATCTACCCGGACATCAGCCAGGACGAGACCGGCCTGCAGAAGCTTTTCCTGCAATTTTCGTTTCCGGGAGGAATACCCAGTCATGCGTCGCCGGAAACACCCGGCTCGATCCACGAGGGCGGCGAGCTGGGTTACTCGCTGAGCCATTCGTTCGGAGCGGTGTTCGATAACCCCGCCCTGATCGTGGCCTGCGTGGTCGGTGACGGTGAAGCGGAGACGGGACCGCTGGCCACGGCGTGGCACTCCAACAAATTCCTCAATCCGGTGGCCGACGGCGCCGTCCTGCCGATCCTGCACCTCAACGGTTACAAGATCGCCAACCCGACCCTGCTGGCCCGCATCACGCGGGAGGAGTTGGAGCAGCTGTTCCGCGGTTATGGATGGACGCCCTGGTTTGTTGAGTATCACGCCGAGCCCGCCACGATGCACGCGGCGATGGCCGCGGCGCTGGATACCGCGGTGACCGCGATCCGGCAGATCCAGCACGAGGCCCGCGTCCTCGGCAACCGCACGCGCCCGCGCTGGCCGATGATCGTGTTGGATTCGCCCAAGGGCTGGACCGGACCGAAGGCGGTCGACGGCGTGCAGATCGAGGGCACTTTTCACTCGCACCAGGTGCCGCTGTCATCACCCGCGGCCCATCCCGCACACCTGCCGCTGCTGGAAGACTGGCTGCGGAGCTACCGGCCGGAGGAACTGTTCGATGTTTCCGGCCGGCTGAAGGCGGAGCTGGCCGCGTTGGCACCCCAGGGCGACCGGCGCATGGGCGCCAACCCACACGCCAACGGCGGCCGTTTGCTGCACGATTTGCATCTGCCGGACTTCCGCGCTTATGCGGTCGACGTGCCGGCGCCGGGCATCCGCGGCATCGGCGACACGCATGTGCTCGGGCGTTTCTTGCGGGACGTCGTGAAACTCAATGACGCGCAGCGGAATTTCCGGATCTTTGGCCCGGATGAGACCGCGTCCAACGGCTTGGAAGCAGTCCTGGAGGTCACGCAACGCCAATGGAACGCCGCGACCCTGCCGAATGACGAAGGCCTCGCGCCGACCGGCCGAGTGATGGAAATGCTCAGCGAGCACCAGTGCGAGGGTTGGCTGGAGGGTTATCTGCTGACCGGCCGGCACGGTCTCTTCAATTGTTACGAGGCGTTCATTCACATCGTCGACTCGATGTTCAACCAGCACGCCAAGTGGCTGAAGGTCACGTCGCGTTTGCCCTGGCGACGGCCGATCGCCTCGCTGAACTACCTGCTGGCCTCGCACGTCTGGCGCCAGGACCACAACGGTCTCACCCATCAGGACCCCGGATTTCTCGATGTCGTGGTGAACAAGAAGGCCGAGGTCGTGCGGGTTTACCTGCCGCCGGACGCGAATTGCGTGCTCTCGGTGATGGACCACTGCCTGCGCAGCCGCCATTATGTCAACGTGGTGATCGCGGGCAAGCATCCGGCGCCGCAGTGGCTGTCGATGGAGACGGCCGCGCGGCATTGCGCCGACGGCATTGGCATCTGGTCGTGGGCCGGCAACGAGGGGGAAGCGGCGCCCGATGTCGTCATGGCCTGCTGCGGTGACGTGCCCACGCTCGAGACGCTGGCTGCGGTCTCGATCCTGCGCGAGCATCTGCCGGACCTGAAAGTCCGCGTGGTGAACGTGGTGGATCTCATGCGGCTGCAGCCGCAGAGCGAGCACCCGCACGGCTTGAGCGACCGGGACTTCGACGAGCTGTTCACCACGGACAAGCCGGTCATCTTCGCCTTTCACGCCTACCCGTGGCTGATCCACCGGCTGACCTATCGCCGCACCAACCACCGCAACCTGCATGTCCGCGGCTACAAGGAGGAGGGCACCATCACCACGCCGTTCGACATGACAGTGTTAAACGACTTGGACCGCTTTCACCTCGTGATGGACGCCATCGACCGCCTCCCGCGGACGGGTGAGGCTGGTCTGGCTTTGAAGCGTCGGCTCAAGGCTAAGCTGGCCGAGCACCACGACTATATCCGCCAGCACGGCTAGGACCTACCGGAAATCCAGAACTGGCAATGGCCGGGTAGGAAAGCCTGACCAACCGCGAAAGGCCGTTCTTCGCAGAGCCTACGGACGACAGTCTTCGCTTCAGCTGGCTAGCCGAGCCGTAGCTCCAAAGGAGCGAAGGCTGGTGCGAGCGCTGGGAATCGAACCCAGATCAATAGCTTCGGAGGCTACTACACTATCCATTGTGCTACGCTCGCAGGTAACCGAGCGGGTAGCTTTCCCGGGCGGCGCGGCTTTTCAAGTGCAGAGTTGTAGCGGCGGTCTATGACCGCCGGGCTCGACCAACGGCGCTCACAGAGCGCCGCTGCGGGAAAAGCGCGCCCGGAGGTCGCCCTCCACCTCAGTGCGCCACGTGGACCGTGGCCGTCATCGGCTGGCCGATCTCCTTGAGCAGGTCCTTGAACCACGGTTGGGTCGTGTCGAAGGCCTTGCCGCCCTTGATGCGGGGAAATTCGATGGCCCGCAGCTCGTTGCCGCGTTCCTCATCGTGGCCGATCAGGCCGGTGATGCCCGCCTTCGCGCACTCGACGGCCTTGAGGACGCAGGTGTCGATGAGCTTGAAGTCCTCGTCGTTGGCCGGGGCGGAGCGGGCGAAATAGCCGCTCTTCTGCACGAGGGTCTTCTCGGCGCCGATGAGCTTGGCGAATTGCTCGGCGAACCACTTGCCCGGGTTGATGGTGTCGAGGCGGACGTGGCCGAAGGCGTCGCGGTCGATCGCGACCCCGCGGGCGGTCATCTCGGCGATGATGCTGTCGAGGCCCGCGCCCTCGCTGACAAACAGATTGATGTTGCCCTGCCTGTCCATGAGGGCGCGGAGGCGCTTGGCCTCGGCCTCCACGTCGAGGGCGAGCTCGGGGATATAGATGGCGTGGACGCCGTAGCGCTCCTTGGCGAGGCCGATGCCCGGGACCCACGGTTTCGAGGCCAGGCTGGCCTGGTAGGCGCGGGCGGTGGCGGCGGTGAGCCAGCCGCAATTGCGGCCCATGACCTCGTGGACGATGAGCATGCGCGCGCTGGCGCCGAGTTCGGTGACGACGTTGGAGAAGAAGCGCGCGCCCTGTTCGGCGGCGGTGACGGCGCCGAGGCTCTGGCGGATGGGGATGATGTCGTTGTCGATCGTCTTGGGCAGGCCGATGACGTTGAGCTGGTAGTTGTTCTTCTGGAGATGGGCGGCGAGGTCGGCGGCCGTGGTGTTCGTGTCGTCGCCGCCGACGGTGTGGAGGATGTCGACGCCGTCCTTCGTGAGCTGCTCGGCCGCGACGTTGAGGGGCAGCTGGCCCTCCTTCACGAGGCCGCGCTTCACGGCGTCCTTGACGTTGGTGAGCTTGACGCGGCTGTTGCCGATGACGCTGCCGCCGTATTGCTTCAGCACGCCGGCCTGCGCGCGGATCTCGGGCGTGACCTTGATGCTGTCGCCGAGGAGCAGGCCCTTGTAGCCGGAGCGGTAGCAGATGATCTCCCAGTCGGGGCACTGCTTCGTGTAGTGCAGGATGAGCTGGCCGACGGCGGCGCTGAGGCAGGGGGCGTGTCCGCCCGCGGTGAGGATGGCGACTTTCTTCTTCGGGGAGCTCATGGGTGTGGAATTGAGCCGAAAATTTGCCACGGCCGGCTGGCCTGAGGCAACAGGGATTAGTGTCATGACGGCGGATCCGGAGAACCTGTGGCGGCGGTCTGTGACCGCCGGGGTGGGGGACGGCGCTCATGGAGCGCGCTACAGGAGAGTCTCGCGGCCGGCCTGGGCGGGCTTACTTTTTCCCCGCCTGCATCTGGCGGTGAACGAAGAAATAGTAGATGACGCCGAGGACGCCGAGAATGGCCGCACCCCAGAGGGTGATCGCATGCAGCTCGCCCTTCATGAGCGCCTCGTCCTGGCCGGCCTTGATGCCGAGCCAGCAGAGCACGCCGCACCAGAGGCCGGAGCCGACGATGGTCCACAGGGAGAACTTCCAGTAATCCATGCGCACGATGCCGGCCGGGATGCCGATGAGATGGCGGACGACGGGCAGGAGGCGGGAGGCGAAGATGCCGAAGTTGCCGTAGGCCGCGGACCAGCGCTCGGCCTTCCCGACCTTCTCGGCGGTCACGAGGAAAAATTTCCCATACCTCAGGATGAACGGCCGGCCGGCCCAGCGGGACACCCAATACATCGCGGTGGCGCCGAGCCAGGAGCCGAGAGCGCCGGCGAGCACGATGCCGGTCAGGCTCATGTTGCCCTTGGTGTAGGCGAGGTGTGCGGCCGGCGGGATGATCAGCTCGCTTGGCAGCGGCAGGAACGTGCTTTCGACGAACATGAGCAGCACGATCAGCGGGTAACCGCCCGTTTCGAGCGACTGCAGATACCAATCCAGAAGGGGCTTGAAGAAGTCGTGCATAAATAAAAAAGGCGGGCGTGTGGGACGCCCGCCAGGCAGAAAAATTCGCCGATTAAACGTCGGCCTTGGTCTTGCGGAGGCCCTGGACGCGGTCGCCGGCCTTCCACTGGCCGCGCTTCTTGAGCAGGGCCACGCGCTCGAAGCGCTTGAGGACATTGCGTTTCACGACGAGACCGCCGCCGGACTTGAGACTGGGATGTTGGGACATAAAAGTGGTTTGGATTAACGTGGTTTCGGGCTTTGGAAGGGTGCGGATGTAGAGTTGGCGATAGCCCATGACAAGTATTTTTCGCCCACGTTTTCGGCGCTGAGCTCAATCCATTGCGGCGTGGCGAAGGGGTGGTGGTTGTGCACCCAGCCGCTGAGCGCCGAGGCGTTGCCCGGCAGGTATTTAAACCACACCCGGAATTCTTCGGCCGACTCGAGCTTGCCCTCCCAGTGATAGTAAGAAGTGATCGGTCCGTCGACCTGGGCGCAGGCCGCGAGGTGCGTCTCGACCGCACCGCGGGCCAGCCGGTCGGCGTCGGCGCGTTTGGCGGTGGTTGTCCAAGCCACGAACATGCAGGCAGTTTCACAGGCTGGCGGCCCGCGGCAAAGCCAAAAGAAAGGCCGCGCCGGGCCCAAATTGCCCCTTGACGCTCCTTTTTTCCCTCGTAGGTCTATCCGTTCACAAAAATTTCCCGCCGCCACCCATGAGAGACGAATACATCCGCGACGCCCAGAAAGTCATCCAGGACCCGAACGTCCTGATCAACGTGGTTTCCCGCCGCGTGAAGCAGCTCCGCCGCGGCAGCCGTCCGCTCGTCGAGTCGCTCGAGAAGCTGAGCCCCGAGGACATCGCCCTGCGCGAGGTCATCGAAGGCAAGATCAGCTACGAGCTGCACACGGCCTGAGCCGGCCCAACGCGTTGGGGTCAACGCGTTCCACCTGATTTCCGCGAAGCGAGGCCCCGGCCTCGCTTCTTTTGTTTGCCGCCCCGCGCCGTCCGGCGCATCACTGCCTTCCGCCCATGGCCGCCAAGCCGTCAGACTCCGCCCGCTACACCGAGCTTCGCAATTCGAAGGCTCTGCGGGACTATTTCATCCACGACAAGTTCGAGGCGGGCATCAAGCTGGCCGGCACCGAGGTGAAGTCCATCCGCGCCGGCAAGGCGCAGATCACCGACGCCTTCGCCCGGGTCGAGAAGGGCGGGGTGTGGCTCTACGGCGCCTACATCCAGGAATACTCGCACGGCGGCCTCTCCCAGCACGCCCCGCGGCGCGTCCGCGCGCTGCTGCTCAACGCGAACGAAATCCGCAAGCTGGCGCAGGCCGTCGAGACCGGCGGCAAGACCATCGTGGCGCTGCGCATGTATTTCAAGCAGGCGCTCGTGAAGGTCGAGATCGCCACCGCGTCCGGCAAAAAGCAGTTCGACAAGCGGGCCGACGTCAAAAAACGTGAGCAGAACCTCGAGGCCCGCAAGGCCCTCAAACACCGCGCATGAGCAAGAAACTCCCGAACCGCGTCACCGTCCGCGTGCCTGGCAGCACCTCCAATTGCGGCTCGGGCTTCGACACGCTCGGGCTCGCGCTGTCCATCTACAATGACATCACGCTGACCCGCGGCGACTGGAGCGGCGCCCGGCCGCTGACCGACCGCGACACCGCCGGGCTTGGCATGGCCGACGAGGCGGCGGCGCTGTTCTTCGTGCGCGCCGGGGTGGAGGAGTTCGGCTACGAGCTCAGCATCACCGGCGACGTGCCGATGTCGCGCGGCCTCGGCTCGAGCGTGACGCTGCGCGCCGGCGTGGTCGCGGCGCTCAACGAGCTGGCCGGCGCCAAGCTGACCAAGGACGACCTGTGCAGCCTTGTGACCCAGCTGGAGGGGCATCCCGATAACGCGACGCCCGCCGTCATCGGCGGTTTCTGCGTGGCGCGCTGCGATCCACACACCGGCGAACTGCTCGGCGTGCTGCGCAAGCCGATCGGCAAGGACCTGTGCTTCGTCGTCGTCTCCCCCGACCAGGAGCTCGAGACCAAGAAGGCCCGCGGCATCCTGCCGAAGGAGCTGCCGTATTTCGACGCGATCAAGAGCGTGAACAGCGCCGTCTACGTGACGGCCGCCATCCTTTCCGGGGAATACGACCGGTTGCGCGACGCCGTGCGCGACTTTCTACACGAGCCCTACCGGCTGCCGCTGATTCCCGGCGCGAAGAACGCCATCGAGGCCGGCGTGGCCGCGGGCGCGCTGACCGGCTGGCTGAGCGGCAGCGGCTCGAGCGTGCTGTGCGTGGCCCGGCCGGCGAAGGCAGCGAAGGTCGGCCGCGCGATGGCGGCGGCCTTTGCGGCGCACAAGCTGCCCGCGACCATCCACCCGCTCCACGCCGACAACAACGGGCTACGCGTTCTTAAACGGCGCGCCTGATCCGCCCTCCTTGAAGGGCGAGCTCGAGCGGATGACCTGAGGTGGGTTCGCATCAGGCCAGTATTTCACGACCTCGGCGGCGAGCGTGGTCCACTTGAAGGGTTTTCGCACGATGGTCTTGAGCGAGGGCACGGCGGCGAGCTCGCGTTCGGTGAACGACATGTTGTAGGCCGTGATCATCACCACCGGGATCCGGGGATCGATCTTCTGCACCGCGGCGATGAACTGCAGGCCGTTGATGTCGGGCATCTGGTAGTCGGTGATGATGATGCCGACATTGAGGGCGGGCAGCGCGCGGATGGCGTCGGCCGGTTTGGTGAAACCGTGCACGGGGCGGTCGAGGTGCTCGCCGAGCAGTTGTTGGAGCAGGTCAATGTAGGAGAACTCGTCGTCCACGAGCACAACGATCTTTTCCCCTGATTTGGGCGCGGAATTAGGCATGGCTTAGGTGTGGCCGCGGCCCGTGCGGCACCTGCTTAACTAGGGGAAAACGGCTTGCCGTAAAGCGGATTAAGCCTTCCAACCATCGCAAATGCTTCACGTGGTGTTGTTTCAACCGCAGATTCCGCAAAATACCGGCAATATCGGCCGGATGTGCGCGGTAACCCGGACGCGGTTGCATCTCGTTCATCCCTTGGGATTCGAGATTAACGATCGCAACCTCAAGCGCGCGGGCATGGATTACTGGCATTCGCTCGATGTGCACCACCACGCCGACTGGGCGGCCTTCAAGGCCAGTGCGGCGGCCCCGCGCCGGCTGTGGCTGTTCACCACGCACGCGACGCGGACTTTTTGGGATGTGACCTATGTCGACGGCGACGGGCTGGTGTTCGGCAACGAGGAGGCCGGGGCGCCCGAGTGGCTGCACGGCGAGCTCGGCGATCCGCAGCGCGTCAAGATCCCGCACGCCAACGGCGAGCTGCGTTCGCTCAACCTCTCGACCGCAGCGGGTATCGCCACCTACGAGGCGTTGCGGCAGGTCGGTCTGCCGGCCGGTCCCGCGTTGGGCGGGTGAGGTTCAAGCGGTAAGGCAAAAAACGGGGCATGGCCGTTGGGGTTACTTTTTTACCGGGGCCGCGAACTGCTGGGCGAGCCACTGCGAGGGCAAATCGATGTTGAAATAGAGGGTGAGCTCGGCGTCGGACTCGGGCCGCTTGACGGTCATGAGATCGAAGGCACTGCCGTCGTGCTGATCGAGCGCCTGCTTGGTCACTTGCAGGCGGAGAACGCGCAGCACGCAATATTCCTCGTCCACGCTGATGACCCGGAAGGCCGAGGCGTAATCGCGGCCGGTGCCGCTTTGCAGGATGGAATCCACCAGACCCATCCATTCGGCCTGGAACTGATCGGCCTTGGCCTGGTCGCCGGCCTCGCGCCAGGCGCTGGCCAGGATCATCCGCAGTTCGATGTCGCACGGGAAACGCGCCAATCCCTTTTCGGCGCACGCGATGGCCTCCGCGGGTTTCTTTTGATCCAAGAGGGCATAGGCCGCCTTCCGGATATCGCGGTTCCCGGTGTCGTAGGGATTGTATTTCGCCGAGGCGGCGTGGGCCAGGCGTTGCTGCGTGGCCTGGTGGGCCCGGGCCTCCCGTTCGGGTGCCGGTGGCATGGGGTCGGCGCGAAGTGCGGGCAGAAGGAGCAGGACCGGCAGGAAGAATTGGAGGAGGGTTGGTTTCATGCCGGCCACGACGCGATGGTCTTGTCGCCTACCGGGCGACGTGCGGGATCGCACCGATCAGCGCGCGGGTGTAGGGGTGCTGCGGGCGTTCCATGATGTCGAGGGCGGACCCGAGCTCGACGATCTGGCCCTGATACATGACGGCGATGCGGTCGGAGACGTGCTTCACCACGGACAGGTCGTGGGCGATGAAGATCATGGTGAGGTCCATGGTCCGCACGAGGCCGGCCAGCAGGTTGAGGATCTGCGCCTGGATGGAGACGTCGAGCGCGGACACGGGTTCGTCCGCAATGATGACCTTTGGCCGCAGGGCGAGCGCCCGGGCGATGGCGATGCGCTGCCGCTGGCCGCCCGAGAACTCGTGCGGGTATTTCTGCATGAAGCGCGGGGCCAGGCCGACCTGCTCCATCAACTGCGCCACCCGCGCCGGCACCTGGTCCGGCGGCACCACGCCGTGCACGAGCAGGGGCTCGGCCAGCGTGGCGTAGACCGTCAGGCGCGGATTGAGCGAGGCGAACGGGTCCTGGAAAACCATCTGCAGGTCCCGCCGGGCCGCCTGGATCTCGGCGGCGGACGCGGCGGTGAGGTTGCGGCTGCCCAGCACGACCGTGCCGGCGGTGACGGGAACCAGCTGCATGATGGCGCGGGCCAGGGTGGATTTGCCGCTGCCGGATTCGCCGACCAGGCCGAGCACCTCGCCGCGCCGGACCTCGAAGCTGACGCCGTCCACCGCCTTCACCGTGCCCGTTTGCTTCCGGAAAAGAAAACCGGATTCGATCGGGAAGTGGGTCTCCACGGCCTGGACCGAGATGACGGTCTCGCGGCCGATGGCATGGGGCGCGGCGGCCGCGGGAGACTTCTCCGCCGGCAGGTCGAAACGCTTCAGCAGCTCGGCCTCGGTGAACGGTTTCGACAGGTCGGGCGGCAGGCCGGGAATGGTGAAGAGCTCCCGGCCCTTGTCCTGCAGGGCCGGGATGCAGCGCTGGAGGGCCTTGGTGTAGGGATGCTGCGGGGCGCGGAAGAGCGTGCGGGTGTCGGCCGATTCCACGATCCGGCCGGCATACATGACCTGCACACGGTCGCACAGGCCGGACACGACGGCCAGGTCGTGGGTGACAAAGATGACCGCCATGCCCAGCTCGCGCTGGAGTTTCTTGAGCAGCTCCAGGATCTGGGCCTGCACGGTCACGTCGAGCGCCGTGGTCGGTTCGTCGGCGATGAGCAGGTCGGGCTTGGTGATCAGCGCCATGGCAATCATCACGCGCTGGCGCATGCCGCCGGAAAACTCATGGGGGTAGCTATGGAGGCGTTTCGCCGCGTCGGGGATTCCGACCGCCTCGAGCATGGCCCGGCCGCGGGCCAGGGCGTCGGTCTTGGAAACCTTTTCGTGGATGAGCAGCGGCTCGATGAGCTGTTCCGCGATGCGCAGGTAGGGATTCAGCGACGTCATTGGGTCTTGGAAGACCATGGCGATGCGCTTGCCGCGGATGGCGCGGAGCTCGGACGGGGAACAGTGCAACAGGTCGGTGCCGTCGAACAGGGCCCGGCCGCTCTCGATCCGGCCCGGCGGCTGCGGGATGAGGCCGAGGAGCGTGGCGCAGGTGACCGACTTGCCCGAACCCGACTCGCCGACGATCCCGAGGGTCTCGCCCTTTTCGAGGGAGAAGCTGACCCCGTCGACCGCCCGATATACGCCGCGGCGCGTGTGAAAATAGGTGCGAAGGTCCGTGACTTCGAGCAAGGGCATGGCGGCAGGAATGAGGCTGCGGCTGGCGAGCGAGGCAGCAACGCCAAAACCGGTCCGGCGGCGGAGGCTAGCTCCGGCAGGCGGGAAGCAGTCCTTGCCAGGTCTGAATGACGGTGGCGGGGGTGACCGAGAGCAGGCCGGCGTCGGGCGACGGATCCGACGGCAGAAGGATTTTCACCGGTGCGGCCGTCGGAATCGGAGCGTAGAGTTCCGCGGCGATATGGGCCTTGCGGGCAAACATCACGACCAGCGGGCAACCCATGGCCGCGGCGGCATGGGCCGGTCCCGTGTCCACGCTGATCATGCTGTGCGCCCGCTCCTGCAGCGCGAGCAGCCGGGAAACCGGCAGGTCATCGGTGGCGATGAGCACATGGCTTTGTTCGCCGGGCAGCCGGCTCGCAATGTCCTCGGCCAGCGGACGCTCGCTCGGGGCGCCGCAGATCAGCACGCGAGACGAGGGCAGAAGCCGCCGCACGGCCGCGATGACCTCCGCCCAGTTGTCTTCCGGCCAGTATTTCGCATTACTCCCCCGCTGGCGCGGGCCGCCCTTCATGGTCTTCTTGTTGCCGGGCTGGATCAGCACGAGCGGCGCCCCGGCCAGGTGCCGGCTCTCCAGCCACGCGGCGCAGTCGCGGCGGTCGGCTTCGGACAAGGTCAGGCGGGTATCGGGTGCCGCGGGGATTTCCCCGTTGAAGGCGGTGTCAGTGCCCAGTGCGACCGGGGTCTGGCGGGCGAGGCGCAAGGCGTGCGTGGCAACGTGCTCGCCCGGCAGCCGCGGCAGGTCCCGCATGGTGCAGATCCATTCCGGGCCGACGCCGCCGCGCCGGAGGAGGCTCAGGGGTTTCTCATCCGGTTCCATGACGTAAACGGGCCCGGGCGGGCGCCGTCGCAGGAAATCCACCAGTTGCCACTGGCTGCGGTTGAAAAAATACGGTGCCCGGCGGCTGGTGAGCAGGCTCACCTCGCCGCAGGCGGGCACGCGTTGCATGAGCGGCGGGGTCCAGCCACCCGAGGAAATCAGGGTGCAGGGCTGCCCGTAACGCTGCTGCAGGGCCTTCAGCATGGGGACGAGCAGGATCATGTCCCCCATGGCGCCGAAACGGATGACCAGCGGTGTGTGTGCAGACACTGGCCTACAGACGAGCAGGCCGATGTTCCCGTTACAAGAACTTAGCCGGCCCCAGGGGCGAGAAGTTCGGCGAACAAGGCCTCGTAGCGGCTGATCATCCGCGCGAGCGAGAAGCGCGCCGAGGCGTCGGCCTCGCCGCGGGCCACCACGGCCTCAATGGCCGGGCCGCCCGCGAGCACGCCGGTCAGGATCGCGACCAGCGCCGCCGCGTCCCCGGAGGGGAAGAGCCAGCCATTGACGCCGGGTTGGATGATGTCGGTCACGCCCGGAGCCTCGCTGCCGATGGCGGCACAGCCGGCCGCCATATATTCGATCAGCACCAGCGGCAGGCCTTCGTAATGCGTCGAAAGCACCGCGGCCCGGCAGCGGTGGTAGATGGGCGCGACATCCGCGACCTGCCCAAGAAAATCGACCCGGCCGGCCAGCCCGAGGCGGCGCACGAGTTTCTCGCTGGCGCGACGGTGCGACTCCTTGTTCCAGCCGCCGAGCAGCAGGCGGCCGGTCCAGCCCTGTGCGACCAGCCGCCCGGCCGCCCGGATCAGGGTCGGCTGGTCCTTCTGGCGGGCAAAGCGGGCGAACATGATGATGTCCTGGCTGCGCGAGGCGAATGCCGGCGTGCCGGCGGAGTAGTGCGCCGGATCGACGCCGTTGTGGATGATTTCGAGGCGCGGGCCGACGAGCCCGAGCGGGCGGACGTGGTCGGCGACACCCTGCGAGACGCAGACGGTCGCCGTGGTTTGGGCCGCGAGCCGTTGCGCGGACCAGCGCCGCCAGAACAGGTAGCGCTCGCAGTTCTGCTCGACATGCAGGACGACGGGCACATTTGCCGCGAAGGCCGCCTGTCGGCCCCAGAGGTGCTCGCTGTTGCCGTGCGCCGCCAGGACCTGCGGTTTGAATTCCGCGATGAGCGCCGCGAGTTGGCGCCGGGTCGTCCACTTGGGGCCTTCGTCCACCCACGCGGTGCGCAGGCCGGCCGCGGCAATCTGCGCCTGCATGGGCGCGGGGAGCGGGACCCGCTTGCGGCGCAACACGAGCAGTGGCTCATAGTTGCCCGTACGCAGGTGGCCGCAGGCGAGTTCGAGCGCAACCCTGGTCGCGCCGGAGCCGCCGCCCGTGACGAAGTGAATCACACGGGCTTTCGCGCTCATGGCGGGGCGATGGCGGCCAGGTAGGGCTCAACCGCCGCTTGCACCTCGGCGACGGACAGGCGCAACAACGGGCGCGGGCCGGTGAGGTCGTCGGGCCGCAGGATCGTGTGCCTCGTGTCCCACGGGTGCCAGCGCCACGGCTCGAGCGGGCCGAACAAGGCCACGACCGGCACATGGAACGAAGCGGCCAGGTGCAGCAGGCCGGTGTCGATGCCGATGGCGAGGTCCATGCGCTGGAAGAGTGAATTGGATTCCTTGATCGAGAGCTGCTTGCTCCAGTCGGTCCAGTCGCGGGCGAGCGGCGCGGGGAGCGCGGCGCGGATTTCTTCGTAGTAAGCCGCGTAGCCGGGCGCATCGCAGAGGTGGATCTCGCAACCGCGCTCGTTGACCAGCCAGGCGATGAGCCGGGCAAAGCGCCCGGGCGCCCAATCCTTGGACGGCACGATGGACTTGGCGCAGAGGAAAACCCGGGGGCGTTTGCCCGGGGGCAGGCCGGCGGCAACGCGCGCGTCGGCCGCGGGATCGGTCCAGTTCTCGTTGTGCGTGTCGGTGACGGGAATGCCGTCGGCGCGGAGGACATCCAGGAAGCACTCGACCTCGTGCTTGTCGGCGTAGGGCGTGCTGCGCTGGAGCAGCCAGGCGCGGCGGTCGGTCGCGAAGCCGACCCGGTGCGGGATGCCGGCCAGCAACGGCAGGATGGCACTGGAGAAGGAGCGGCGCAGGATGTAGCAGCGGTCGTATTGCCGGGCGCGCAGGAAACCCGCGGCGCCGAGCAGCGTCGTCGGAAATTTCGCCGCGCGCTTCTTTTCACCCTTCAGGCGCGGGGCGAAGTAGAGGAGTTCATCCTTGTAGGGGCAGAGCGCGAGGGTGTCGCCCGAGACCGGTTCGCCGAGCACGTCGATCTTCGCCTTCGGGAAGGCGCGGCGGAGGTTGCGCAGGGTGGGGATGGCCAGGACGGTGTCGCCGATGAAACGGTAGCGGATCACCAGGATGCGCAGCGGGCGCGGGTCGGGCCAGGGCATGGCTCAGTAGACCGCGGGGTAGCCCTCGCCGCGAGCCTTGAAGCGCCTGTGCACCCAGAAGTATTGCTCGGGAGCGAGGCGGACATGCTGCTCGATGAGCTGGTTGATCCGCACGGCGTCGGCCGCGGCGTCCGTGGTCGGGAAGTTTTCCAAGGCCGGCAGAATGGTCAGCGTGTAGGAATGGTCGGCCTCACGCTTCGCGAAGAAGGGCACGACGGCACAGCCGGTCATTTCGGCGATCTTGCTGGTGGCGGTGTTGGTGATGGCCGGCACGCCGAAGAAGGGGAGGATTTCGGAGGACTTGCTGCGCTTGCCCTGGTCGGGGGCATACCAGATGGCGGCGTTGCCGCGCAGGCCCCGCACGAGGCCGCGCAGGTCGTCGAAATGCACGGCGGGCGACAGGTGGCGGGTGCGCTGGCCGCGCATGAGGTGGGCGACGACGGGATTGTTGGGGTCGCGGAAGAGTCCGCCCATGGGGTGGGATTCGGACATGAACCGGCCGCCGATCTCAAGGGTGGTGAAATGCGCCGTGAGCAGGAGGGCGCCGTGGCCCCGGGCCAGCGCGGCCGTCAGGTGCTCGAGGCCGACGACGCGGTGGGGCGGCAGGTCGGAGGACTTCGCCCACCAGCCGGCGCAGACCTCGAAGAGCCCGAAGGCGAGCGAGTCGTAGTGGGCGCGGGCCAGGGTGGTGATTTCGCCGGGGGATTTTTCGGGGAAACAGAGCTTCAGGTTGGTGAAGACCACGCGGCGGCGGATGCCGACGACATGGAAAACGAGCCAGCCGAGGACGCGGGCGAGGGCGCGCTTCTCGGGCCAGGGGAGCTTGTCGGCCAACCAGAGGAAGCCGAGGCCGGTCCACATGGGCCAGTGCTGCGGCAGCCAGAGGCGCGGGTGCTCGCCGGCGCCGCTCATGCGCTGCCTGACTTCGGCGCGTTGCGGTAGAGCTGGGGGTTCAGCGCCGGGTCGTTATACATCTTGAACTGGAAGTAGGCGGAGAAGGTGCGGCGTTTCGCGATCACGTCGGCGAACAGGTCGGCAAGGCACCCCGTAAGGTCGGCGCGCTGCTGGCGGATGCGGGCGAGCTTCTCGGCGCACTTCGCCTTGTGCTCGACGGAGGCCTCGGGGCGCACGGTCTCCTCGTGCATGTGGTATTCCTTCAGCGCGAGGATGGAGAGGCGGTCGATCATCATGCCGGGGGTCTCGGAGTTGCGCGGGCAGCCGGATTGCGGCGGATGGAGCGCGGCGACGACGGCCTTGTCCATCTCCTCGGCAAAGTTGTTCCGTTCCTGGTTGAAGCGGTCGATGTTGCGCTTGGCCTGGTAGACGCGCTCGAAGCCGAGGTCGTCGCGGCGGGCGACATCCTCCTCGTGCCAGAGCGAAAAATTGCGGAGGTGGTTTTCCTCGAGCAGCCGGAAAAAACCATCCGCGCCGACGGCGGGCGTGGCTTGATGCCAGCAGGCGGTGAGTTCGGTCTGGCGGGCGGCGATTTCCGGGGCGTCGAATTTCATGCGGGCGGCAAATTGAGTTGGACAAAACAGGCCCGGACACAAGCCTGCGAATCCGCGCGATGCAAAGCCTCCTCGTCATCAAGCCGTCGTCCCTCGGCGACATCGTGCACGCGCTGCAGGTGGTGCAAGTGCTGGCCAAGGAGCGGCCGGGCTGCCGGATCAGCTGGGTGGTGCGGGAACGGTTCGCCGGGCTGGTGCAGGCGGCGCCGTTCGTGCACGAGGTCATCATCTTCCGCCGGCGCGACGGCTGGCGGGCTTTTCTGCGGCTGCTGCGGCAGCTGCGCGGGCGCGGGCGGCGGTTCGATGCGGTCTGGGACATGCAGGGGCTGCTGCGCTCCGGACTGATGACCGCGGCGGCCCGGGCTCCGGTGAAATGGGGCCGGCCCGATTCGCGCGAGGGCGCGGGGATTTTCTACACCCGCCGCGTGGATCGGCCGGAGGGCGCGGGCCCCCACCACGCGCTGGAGATATTGCAGCCCTTCCTGCGGGCCGACGGCCTCGCGCCGCGGCTGGACTTTCCGCTGAACCTGCGGGCGGGCGTGATCTACCCGTGGCAGGCGTTTTTCGCCGGCGACCCGCGCAGCACCTTTGTCATTTTCACGGACAGTCGCGGGGCGGAGAAGGAATGGCCGCGGTTCAACGAACTGACCGCGCTGATTTTCCGCACCATTCCGGGCAGCAAAATCGCCTGGTGCGCCGGCAAACCCGCCAAGCCCGAGGTCGCAGTGCCGGGCGAACGCTTCCTGAACCTCACGGGTTGCCCGATGGACCAGATGATCGCGCTGGTGCGGCAGCCGGCGACCTTCATCGGCAACGACAGCGGACCGATGCACCTGTCGGCGGCGTCCGGCAACCGGGTTCTGGCCATCTTCGGGCCGACCTCGCCGCGGCGCTTCGGGCCGTTCCCGCTGGATAACCCGAAGCACCGGGCCGTCGAGGCACCGGACGGCCGGCTGGCGGATCTCGACCCGGCGGCGGTCCTGGCGGCGCTGGAGGAATTGCGGGCGCGGCCGCTTTGACGGGGCTGCGAAAGCCCGGTAAATCCGGCAAAAAGCGCGGGGGCGACGGGTTCGCGTTTGCGTTTCTTTGCCCGCCAACAACCTTGGGAACGCCACGCAGAAAGCGTGGTCTAGTCCGTCCGCCATGCCGGAAATGCTCATCATCAAGCCCTCTGCGCTCCGTGACATCGTTCACGGATTGCAGGTCGCGGCGTCGATCAAGGCGCAGCGGCCGGAGTGGCGCATTTCGTGGATCGTGCGCGACATTTTCTCGCCGCTGGTGCGCTCGTGCACCGCGGTGGACCAGGTTTACGTGTTCCGGCGCCACGAGGGCGCGCGCGGGTTCCTCACCACCATGCGCGAGGTCCGGAAAAAGGAATTCGACCTGGTGCTGGATTTCCAGGGGCTGCTGCGCACCGGGCTCATGACCAAGTGGGCGCGCGGCAAGCGCAAGGTCGGCCGCGCGGACGCGCGCGAAGGGGCGGGGATGTTCTACGGCGAGAAGATCCCGCTGCCCGCCGCCGGTCGCGCGGCGCACGTGCTCGATATTCTCCTGCAATTCTGCACCACCGTCGGCGCCGAGCCGCGCCTGGCCGGGCCGCTGCGCTTCCGCGAGCTGGAGCGGCTCAACCTGAGCTTCATGGAGCCGCGCAAGGGCCAGCGCCCCGTGCTGATTTTTCCCGACAGCGGCCAGAGCAACAAGAAGTGGAACGGCTACGCCCAGCTCACGGCGCAGCTGATTCGCGAGGGGGGCCGCAAGGTCGTGTGGGCCGGCAACAACTACCTGCCGTGCAAGGAAGCGTTCCCCGACGGCACTTTCCTCAATCTCACGGGCAACACCAGCCTGACCTCGCTGCCGGCGCTACTCGGCAAAGCCGATTGGGTCATTTCCAACGACAGCGGACCGATGCACCTGGCGGCGGCCATGGGCCTCAAGACCATCGGGCTCTTCGGGCCGACCGACCCGCGGCAATACGGGCCTTATCCGCTCAAGTCCCCGACGAACTACGTCATCCAGGCCCCGGTCGGCGACCTGCACCTGCTTTCGGCCAAGGAAGTATTCTACCTCTTCAACCGGATCGAGGCCTCGCTGCACAAGGCGCAGGCCAAGGCCGCCCTGGCGCACGCCTGACTGTAGCGGCGGTCTGTGACCGCCGGACGGCGCTCATAGAGCGCCGCTACAGAAGAATCGCGCGCGGAAAAGGGTTGTTCCCCGGACGGGATATCCCTTGAACCTAGCCAGTCATGCTCGATCCCAAGCTTCTCCGTGAATCGCCCGAAACCGTGCGCACCGCCATCGCCCGGAAGCACCTCGACGTCGACCTTGACGCCGTGCTGGCGCTCGACACCGCCTGGCGCACGCAGCTGGGCGAGGTCGAGGCCCTGCGCGCCAAGCAAAAGGCCGCCAACAACGAGATGGTGGCGCTCAAGAAGGGTTCGCCGGAATTCCTCGCCAAGGTGGTGGAGATGAAGGGCGTCTCGGCGCAGGCCAAGGCCGCCGAAGAGGCGCTGAAGTCCGTCGAGGAGAAGCTGCACGCCGCCCTGCTCACGCTGCCCAACATCCCGCATGCCACCGTGCCGGACGGCAAGACGCCGGAGCAGAACGCTGTCCATGCCACGCGCGGCTCCATCGAGGCGACCTCGAAGCTCGCCGTCCCGCACTGGGAGATCGGCGGCTTCGGCAACCTGATTGACTTTCCCCGCGGTGCCAAGGTCACGGGCGCGGGTTTCCCGTTCTTCATCGGCGAGGGTGCGAAGTTGTCGCGCGCGCTGTTGCAGTTCTTCCTGGATGAGGACGTGAAGGCCGGCTACACCGAGGTCAGCCCACCAATCTTCGTCAACGCCGCCAGCGCCACGGCCACCGGCCAGCTGCCCGACAAGGAAGGCCAGATGTATGAGACGACCGACAAGCTCTACGCCGTGCCGACGGCCGAGGTGCCGCTGACCAATTTCTTCCGCGACGAGATCCTCGAGGAGACGGCGCTGCCGGTCTGCCGCTGCGCCTACACGCCGTGCTTCCGCCGCGAGGCCGGCAGCTACGGCAAGGACGTGCGCGGGCTGAACCGCGTGCACCAGTTCGACAAGGTCGAGCTGCTCAAGTGGGTTCACCCGGCCACGAGCTACGACGAGCTGGAAAAGCTCCGCGCCGATGCCGAGCGCCTGCTGCAGAAACTAGAGCTGCCCTACCGCGTGCTGCTGATGTGCGGCGGCGACCTCGGTTTTGCCCAGTCGAAGAAATACGATCTCGAGGTCTGGGCCGCCGGCCAGAAGCGCTGGCTCGAGGTGTCCAGTTGCTCGAACTTCGAATCCTTCCAGGCGCGCCGCGCGCAGATCCGCTACCGCAACAAGGAAACCGGCAAGCCGGAGCTCGTGCACACCCTCAACGGCTCGGGCCTCGCCGTGCCGCGCGTGCTGGCCGCGCTGTTGGAAAACAACCTGCAGGCCGACGGCCGCGTGAAGCTGCCGGCGGCGCTCGTGCCGTATTTCGGCAAGGAGTATCTGAGTTTCAAATAAGGCCAACGACACCTGTCATCCTGAGCACAGCGAAGGATCCAGCAGGATAATCGTCACGGACATCATTCTGGATTCTTCGCTTCGCTCAGAATGACCCGCACCGGCAAATCAAAACCCGACTGGCCCGCCGTGGCCGAGGCTTTCGCGGCCCGGATTTCGCATGGGGCCCTGCATCCGGCGGCGATGCTGCGGGCGTTCGCCGAGTATCGGCGGGAGACGCACAAGGGCGGCCGACCGTCCCGCTGGGCCCTGGCCTTTTCCGGTGGGGCCGACTCGCTCGCGCTGCTGTTGATCTTCTGGGCGGAGGGGCCGGGTCGATGGGGGCGGGATTTCGTCGTGCTGCATTTCAATCACCGACTGCGCGGGAAGGCGGCGGATGCGGACGAGAAATTTTGCGCGCAAGTCTGCGCGGCGCTCGGCGTGACCTTTGTCGCGGGGCGCTGGCACAAGGCGCCGAAGGCGGCCAGCGAGGCCGCGGCGCGCACGGCGCGCTTTGAGTTTTTCGGTCGCGAGATGGGTCGGCGGAAAATCCGCCTGCTCTGGCTGGCGCACCAGCAGGATGACATCGCCGAGAGCCTGCTGATGCGGCTGGCGCGCGGCAGCGGGACCGGTGGTCTCGCTGCACCCCGGCCGGTGCAGGCGATGGGCGAGGGGCGGCTGCACCTGCGGCCGATGCTCAGCTTGAAGAAGGCCGACCTCACGGCCGCGCTGAAAAAGGCCGGCGCCGGGTGGCGTGAGGACGCGTCGAATGCCACCGATGATCATTTCCGCAACCGCATCCGGCGCCGGGTGCTGCCGGCCTGGATCAAGGCCGCCGGACGCGATGCCCTTGCCGGCGCGGCGTTGTCGCGCGAACTGCTGGACGACGACGATGCGGCGCTCGAAGCCTGGCTGGACGAACTCAAGCCCCTCGACCGGCGCGGCCGCCTCGACTTGGGCCGGCTGGCGGGCAAGCCCCGGGCGCTGGTTCGCCGGGCGCTGCACCGCTGGTTGCTCGCGGTCCGGCCGGAGACCGATTTGTCGCGCCAAGGCTTCAACCAGCTGCTGGCGGCAGTGGAGCGCGGGCGCGACACGCGTTTCAGTCTTGGCGCCAAGGGCTTTGCCGTGGTGCGGCGCGGCGGGCTGGGCTTCCGGAAGGCGTGACATAATCGGCGGTTCCGGCCAGGTTCCGCTGCAAAATGCCTCAATATTTCCGCCAGTCGTTCGTTTGACTTATCCAGACGGAACCTACACCTTGCCCGACCACTCTCATTCCTCCATGCCCGACAACGACGACAACAAGAAGCGCAGTCCCCTCAAGAGCCTCCCGCCCGACGGTTTCCCGCTCAAGACGGGCCTCATTTGGATCGCCATCATCGGGGCCATCGTCGCGCTTTTCATGCTGAACCCGGGCAAGGCCCCGCAGCCGGCCACCCTCAAGATCCAGCAGGTCCTCGAGCTCGCCGAGCAGGGCCAGATTGCGACCGGCTTCATCCAGCCCGACGGCAACGGCGGCCGCGACTGGTCGCAGCTGAGCGGTGAGACCAAGGATCCTGTCCTCAAGAACGAGACCGGACCCACCAAGGCCTTCGTGGCCACCGGCCGGCTGACCGACGGCAACCTCGAGCTGCTCCAGAAATCCAAGGTCTTCGTCGAGAAACCGGCGACGACCGCCATGACGCAGCTGCTGTTCAACGTGCTGCCTTTCATCATCGTCATCGGCCTGCTTTATTTCCTGTTCGTCCGCCAGCTCCGGCAGGCGGGCAAAGGTGCGCTGAGCTTCGGCAAGAGCCGCGCCAAGCTGCTCACCCGCGACAAGGACCGGGCGACCTTCGCCGACGTGGCCGGCTGCGACGAGGCCAAGGAGGAGGTCAGCGAGGTGGTCGAGTTCCTGCGGGACCCGAAGAAATTCCAGAAGATCGGCGGTCGCATCCCCAAGGGCATCCTCATGGTCGGCCCCCCGGGCACCGGCAAGACGCTCCTCGCGAAGGCCATCGCCGGCGAGGCCGACGTGCCGTTCTTCTCCATCAGCGGCTCGGATTTCGTCGAGATGTTCGTCGGCGTCGGCGCCAGCCGCGTGCGCGACATGTTCGAGCAGGGCCGCAAGAACGCCCCGTGCCTCATCTTCATCGACGAAATCGACGCCGTCGGCCGGCAGCGCGGCGCGGGCCTCGGCGGCGGCAACGACGAGCGCGAACAGACGCTCAATTCGCTGCTCGTCGAGATGGACGGTTTCGACACCCAGGAAGGCGTCATCATCATCGCCGCGACCAACCGCCCCGACGTGCTCGACAGCGCCCTGCTGCGCCCGGGCCGCTTCGATCGTCAGGTCTACATCGATCTGCCCGACATCATCGGCCGCGAGCAGATCCTCCGCGTCCACGCCCGCAAGATCACCCTCTCCGAGGACGTCAATCTCGCCATCATCGCCCGCGGCACACCCGGCCTGTCCGGCGCCGAACTGGCCAACCTGCTCAACGAGTCGGCCCTGCTGGCCGCCCGCCGCAACAAGAAGAAGGTCGAGATGGTCGACATCGACGACGCGCGCGACAAGGTTCTCTGGGGCCGCGAACGCCGCCGCGTGATGGACGACAACGAGAAGAAGTCCCTCGCCTGGCACGAGGCCGGCCACGCCATTGTGCAAGCCGTGCTCGATGACGGCACCATGCCCGTCCACAAGGCCACCATCATCCCGCGCGGCCAGAGCCTCGGCAGCGTCACTTACCTCCCGACCAAGGACATCCTCTCCAGCTCGAAGAAGAAGCTGCTCGACCGGGTCGCCGTCGCGATGGCCGGCCGCATCGGCGAAAAGCTCGTGACGAACGACATCAGCAACGGCGCCGCCAGCGACATCAAGATGGCCACCAACACGGCCCGCGCGATGGTGTGCGACTATGGCATGAGCGACCTCGGCCCGATCGCGCTCGGCGACAACCAGGACACCGTGTTCCTCGGCCGCGACATCACCCGCTCCCAGCATCTCAGCGAGGACACCGCCCGCCAGATCGACCAGGCCATTTCGGAGATCATCAACAGCCAGTATACCCGGGCCGAGCAGATCGTGAACGAGCACCGCAGCGCCCTCGACAAGGTTGCCCAGGCGCTCCTCGAGCACGAGACCATCGAGGGCCGCCACGTGCTCGAGATCCTCAAGGACGGTGAGATCAAGTCGCCGATCGTGATGGTCCGCCAGCCGCCCCGGCAGCCGCCGGAGATCGGCAAGCCCATGACCAAGGTTTCCCCCGATGCGCCGGCCAGCGGTTCACCCGCGCCGAGCCCGGCCTAAGTGTAAAATCAGCCTTGGTTTTCTCTGCGGAGGCCGGCATTCTGCCGGCCTCTTTCATTATGAACATCTGCTGCATTGGCGCCGGTTACGTGGGCGGGCCGACCATGGCCATGATCGCCCTGAAATGCCCCGACATCACCGTCACGGTGGTGGACATGAACGCCGCGCGCATCGCCGCCTGGAACAGCGGCACCCTGCCGATCTTCGAGCCTGGCTTGGATGACGTCGTCAACCAGGCCCGGGGCAAGAACCTGTTCTTCTCCACCGACGTCGCCGGCCAGATCAAGAAAGCGGACATCATCTTCGTGGCGGTCAACACGCCGACCAAGACCTACGGCGTCGGCGCCGGCCGCGCCGCCGACCTGCGTTTCATCGAGTCCGTCGCCCGCACCATCGCGGAGCACGCCGAGTCCGGGAAGATCATCGTCGAGAAATCCACCATCCCGGTGAAGACGGCCGACGCGATCAAGGCGATCGTCGCCGCCAACTCGAAGGGCCTGAAATTCTCCGTGCTGTCCAACCCCGAGTTCCTTGCCGAGGGCACGGCGGTCAAGGACCTGCTCAACCCCGACCGCGTCCTCATCGGCGGCGAGCGCACGCCGGAAGGCGAGAAAGCCATGGAAACCCTCGCCGGCGTCTATGCCCGCTGGATCCCCCGCGACCGCATCATCACGACCAACCTGTGGTCGTCCGAGCTCTCCAAGCTGGTCGCCAACGCCTTCCTCGCGCAGCGTATCTCGTCGATCAATTCCATCTCGGCCCTCTGCGAGGCGACCGGTGCCGACGTGGACGAGGTGGCCAACGCCATCGGCAAGGACAGCCGCATCGGCCCGAAATTCCTGAAGAGCTCCGTCGGCTTCGGCGGCTCGTGCTTCCAGAAGGACATCCTCAACCTGACCTACCTCTGCGAGAGTTTCGGCCTGCCCGAGGTCGCCGACTACTGGACGAGTGTCGTGGGCATCAACGACTGGCAGAAGAAGCGTTTTGCCGGCCGGATCGTGAAGGAGCTCTTCAACACCGTTGCCGACAAGAAAATCGCCGTGCTGGGTTTCGCCTTCAAGAAGGACACCAACGACACGCGCGAGTCCGCCGCGATCAATGTCGTGCGCGATCTGCTGGCCGAGCACGCCAAGGTCTCGGTCTACGACCCGAAGGTGCCGGCGCACGAGATCGTCGCCGACACGCTCGGCAAGGACGGGGAGAACCCGCGCCTGACGGTCGCGAAGGACGCCTACGAAGCCTGCGCCGGGGCGCACGCCATCGCCATCGTGACCGAGTGGGACGAGTTCAAGGCGCTCGACTACGCGAAGATTTTCGCGGGCATGCCCAAGCCGGCGTTCCTCTTCGACGGCCGCAACATCGTGGACCTCGCCGCGCTGCGGAAGATCGGCTTCAAGGCCTCCGGCATCGGCAAGCCCGCGGGCCGCCGCCGCGAGGGTGACGCGGCGTAAGAGCCCGCGGTGCGTGCCGGTGCCCAGCACCGGGCGGTAGAGCCGTGGCACCCGCTTGGCGACCGAAGACAGGATTTCCCACGGGATCGGGTTGCGGCCCACGCGCTGAATTCCGGGAGGGAGATGTGGACGCCACCCTGCCGGGCCTAGATGTTTAGTCCCAGAGAAACCTGGTGTGGGTTGCGGATGAATCGCTGAGGCTCCTTCTGCCAGCAAGAGCAAATAAATTGGTAGGGGGTTAGGCCGTGCAGAGTCTTGAGTCGCTTCGCATAGTTGTAGGCGTCGATGAAAGCATAGAGGTGCTCCTGGAGTTGGCTGTGCAGGTCGTAGAAGTAGGTCCTCACGGTCGCTTGTTTGATCGTTCGATTCATTCGTTCGACCTGACCGTTAGTCCAGGGGTGGTTGGGTTTTGTCAGGCGGTGGTCAATGTCGAGGTCGGCACAGGCAAGCTCGAACGAGTGGGCAAGAAAGAGCTCACCGCGCGCCCGAGCCTCTTTGATCAAAGGAGCTGCCGAAGCGATGTTGCCGGGGGATGTGAAATGGGTCCCGTTGTCGGTAAGAACCGTATGGATCTTGTAGGGCACCCTCTGGGTGAGATCTCGAAGGAAGTCCCCAGCGGCCCTGCGGGTGGCTTTCTGCACGAGCCGCACAAAAGTGAACTTTGAGGTGCGATCAATTGCGACGAACAGGTACAGCTTGCCTTCAGCGGTACGGACCTCGGTGAGATCAACGTGAAAATAGCCGATTGGGTACGACTTGAATTTCTTCTTCTGAGGGGCTGCACTCCAGCCAGATCCGGCAGCCGGTTGATGTCATGCCGAACCAGGCATCGATGAAGGGCGGAGCGAGTCAGCGCCGGGATCGTGGCTTGTAGGGCATATAGGCAGTCATCCAAGGGCAACAACGTGTGCTTGCGAAACGCGACGACGATGGCCTCTTGCTCGACGCTCAGGACGCTCGAATGGGGCCTAGGCCCCATTCGAGCGTCCTCCACCGTGGAGCGTCTCCTCCACTTATGTACCGTCTTGGGATTGATCCCGTAACGGTCAGCCAGAGTCGTTAGGCTCTCTTGACTATGTTGGATTGTCCGACGCACCGCCGCTGTCGTGCGGGCGCACCCGTGAAGTATCTGTCCCATAGAGCTTGTGGTGTTACCTCACTTGGATTCATCACACCACCTCTCTCTGGGACTAAACATCTAGTGAGACTTGATGCTCAATCGGGGATGTCAGGCGCCGGGATGCCTCAGGGCTTGCCTTGCCCGGGGACCAAAGGCGTCCGTTCCAAGGCACTGCGCAACTTGGTCAGGAACTCGTCGAGGTCGAAGGGTTTGTTGACGAAATGGGTGACGCCAGACGCCTGCGCCCCGCCGTGTGCGTCGGCATCCAGATAGCCGGAGGAGAGGATGAATGGCGTAGCCGGGCGGATGGCTTCGCAATGCCGGGCCAATTCGATCCCGCTCATGCCCGGCATGGTCAGGTCGCTGATTATAGCGGCAAACTCGGCCGGGGCGGACTCGAACCGCCTCAATGCAGCCAGCGGATCGGCAAACACCTCGGGCACAAAGCCAAAGCGCCGCAGAATGTCCCGGCCCAGGGCCAGGATGACCTCGTCATCGTCGACGAGCATGATCCGGCGACCCGCGCCGAAAGCCGCTTGCTGATGCATCGGTGGATTGCTGGCGGCGGCGGGGCCGCGCGCCGTCTGGGTGGCGACCGGGAAATAAAGCGCAAACGTGGTGCCGCGCCCCACCTCGCTTTCGATCGTGATCGCTCCGCCGTGGTCCCGCATGATGCCATGCACCATGGCGAGACCCAGGCCGGTGCCTTCGTTCGGCGCCTTGGTGGTGAAGAACGGTTCGAAAAGGCGGGAGAGCACCACCTGGTCCATGCCCGCGCCGGTGTCCCGCACCGTCAGCCGCAACCGGTGGCTGGGGTCCACCTGGGGATACTGCTCCAGCAGCAGTTGGCCGGGGGTGACCGGGTGGAGCGAAATCTCCAGCAAGCCGGTGGTGTTGCGCATGGCATGCGCGGAGTTCGTCCCGAGGTTCATCAGGACCTGATGGATCTGGGTCGCGTCGCAGAGCACGGGCGGGCAGTCGGCGGCGATCACCGTGCGGATCTCGATGTTGGCCGGCAGGCTGGCGCGCAGCAATTGCACGGCTTCATGCACGATGGGACCGAGCGGGACGGCGATGCGGTCGCCTTGGTAACGGCGGCTGAAAGTCAGGACCCGGGCGATGTGATCGCGGGCCCGCTGGCTGGCGCGGTTCGCCTCGCGTAGCCGCGGCAGGGAGGGATGGTTGGCCGGCAGTTCCAGTTCCGCCAGCTGCAGGTTGCCCATGATGCCCGTGAGGATGTTGTTGAAGTCGTGGGCGATGCCCCCGGCCAGCGTGCCGAGCGCATCCAGCTTCTGGGCGTGCCGCAGCTGCTCCTCCAGGGCGCGCTGCCGCTGCGCCGCCTGGGTCTGCTCCGTGATATCCTGGCTCAGGCCGTAGGCGCGCACCGTGCGACCGGTGGCATCCTTCTCGATGGCCATGCGCACCGACATCACGCCGGTCGAGCCGTCGGCTCGCAGGAACCGGTGTTCAACCTGCCGCGAATAGTGCGGGTCGGCCGTTTCGATGGCCCGCTGCAATTCCACCGCCACCCCGGCTGATTCCTCGGGCGGGATGAACCGGCGCACGTATTCCTCCCGCTTCATTTGCATGCCGCCTTTGCGGGTGCCCTGCAGGCCGAGGAGCTTGCAGAAGTTTTCATCGATCCGGAGAACCCCGGCCGTGACCTCATATTCCCAGTGGCCCAGTTTGGCGGCGTCCATCGCCAGGATCAGCTTCGTCTGGTGCTCGCGAAGGGCCTGCTCGGTTTTCTTGCGTTCGGTGACGTCCACGATCTGGGAGACGAGATACTGCGGGCGGCCGTCGGCGGTGAGGATGAGGGAGACGTGCACCTGCACCCAGACGGTGCGTCCGTCCTTGTGCAGGTAGCGTTTTTCGCGCTGATAGCTGGCGGTCTGCCGCGCCACGAGTTGGGCGATGGCGCTCCGGTCGGCCGGCAGGTCATCGGGGTGGGTGACCGATTGAAAGTCCCGGTTCAACATCTCCTCCCGCGTGTAGCCGACGATGGCGCACAGCGCCGGATTGACCTCAAGCCAGCGGCCGTCGAGCGTGACCAGCGACATGCCGATGGGCGAGTGATGCATCGCGGAGCGGAACCGCTCCTCGCTCTCATGCAACGAGTCCTGCGCGCGGGCGAAATTCAGCAGGATCACGCCGATGCTGATGCAGATGTTCGCGGCGGTCAGGATGATGATCGTGCCCGCGGCGAGGATCGGTGCGGGCACGCCGTGCCCGTTCCAACTGATGAACCCGAGTCCGAGCGGCACGCGCAGCAGGTTCCACGCGGAAAGCAGGCCGAACGTGGCGATCAGACTGTGTTTGATGGCCGGATGGGCGAAGGGTTTTACGCGCCGGACCAACCCCGCGCAGTCGGCGAAAAGCGGCACCAACATGAGCGACAGCAGGAACACCCGGGCATTCGGGTCCGGCCGGGCATAAGTGAAAAAAATGGCGATGCCTGCGACCAGCGTCATCACCACATAGGCGACCCAGTTTCGCGGCGGTTGGCCGGAAAAGTACCGCAGGCCGCCGGCCACCAGCAGCGGGTGGGCAAAAAACGTCAGGTTGATCAGCAGGGTGGCCGGCGCCGGCGGCAGCAGTTCCAGATTCAACATTGCCAGCATGGCCATCGACAGGAACACGCTGGTCGACGCCAGCACCCACTGGCGAAAGCCGGGATAGGTCCGGCTGGTAAAAAGCACCAGGACCAAGGCCAGACTCAGCGCCAGATTTACGACGCAACAAACGAAATAGGTGGTGGGCAGGTCCAGAAATGTATGCATGGATGCGGCGCAAGAGACACCTGCCGGCTCCTGCCGCTGCCGGCAAGGAGCCAAGCGAAGAGGCGATGGCGATATCTTGTTTCCTTACCCGCGCCTTAGTCCAGCACAACCAGCACCGGAGCCGCCGGCCTGAAGGCACCCGGTCGGTCAGACGGCTTGGTCGCAGGGGCTTGCTTAGACAAAGCCCAGCGGACCAGGTGCACCGCTGAGAACATGACTTTGGCTTCGACCGGCCTTTAGATGCCGAGGGGTGTTCGGTAGAACCGGGGCACGCGCTTCGTCACGGAGCAGAGGGTTTCCCACGGGATCGAGTCGGCCCACGCGCTGAACTCGGTGATGGAGATGTGGACGCCATTCTGCCGGCCCACGAGCACGACGGCGTCGCCGGCGTGCACCGGTGTGGCGATGTCCGTGATGTCCACAATGGTCTGGTCCATGGTGACGCGGCCGAGCACGGGGCAGCGCCGGCCGTGGATGAGGACTTCGGCGCGGTTGCTGCTGGCGCGGGCGAGGCCGTCGCCATAACCGGCCGTGAGGACGGCGACCGTGCTGGGCCGCTTGAGTTTGAACGTGCGGCCGTAGCTGATGCCGGTGCCGGCGGGCAGTTGTTTCACCAGACCGACGCGGGTGTGGAAGCTGAACACGGGTTCGGGGTGCACGCGGGCGAGCAACGAGTGCGGGTGGGGGAGAATGCCGAACTGCAGCAGGCCGACCCGCACGGCGTTGAACACGCTTTGCCCCGGCGTGGATTCCAGCCCGGCGCTGTTGTCCGCGTGGATGAACAGCCCGGCGGGGTCGAACCCCGGGAAACGCTGCAGCGTGGCCAGGAAGAGGCGCCGCTGTTCCGCGGTGAACACCGGGTCCTCGTCCGCGCTGGAGAAATGGGTGAACACGCCGGCCAGGCACACACCCTGGGCCGCGCGGATCCGCTCATACACCGCGCCCGCCTGCTCGTGCCACACGCCGAGCCGGCCCATGCCGGTGTCGATCTTGAGGTGCACCGCGATGGGCTTGCCGGCGGCCCGGCCGGCGGCGTCGAAGCGCGCCACCTCCTCGGCGGACGAGACGGTGGCGGCCAGGTCGTGGTCGGCCAGGTAGCGGTCCTCTTCGGGCAGCACGGGGCTCAGCAACAGAATCGGCCAGTCGCCGCTCAGTTCGCGCAGGGACAGGGCCTCGGCGACGTTGGCCACGGCGAAGAGATCGGCGCCGGCGTGCATCAGGCGGGCGGCGACGTGGTGCAGGCCGTGGCCGTAGGCGTCGGCCTTCACGACGGCGACATACTTGATCTCCGGCGGCAGCGAGGCGCGGATAAGTTTCAGGTTGCGCTCGAGGGCGGCGAGGTCGATCTCGACCCAACAGCGGCGCGGCAATTGCGCGGAGGCCGTCATGTAGCGTCCCGAAGATCCGCAATGACAGATGAATTCACCCTGCCAAGTATTGTGGCTCGTGTTGGAAAGTTCATGGCAGAGGAGCTAGTGCCGAATCACGGCGTCGGCGCTGTGCACCTGCGCGGACCACTTTTTGTATTCGGGTGCCTCGTGCTGGAAGGCGTCGGGTGCTTCGACCGGGCGAAAGTAATCGCCGTCACCCAGGGACGGGAAAATCTTCGCCAGGTCGTAACTGCACGACGCGGCCGGACGGGGCGGGGGGGCCCACGCGCGGAAATTTTCCGGCGTCAGCAATTCCCCGGCCGGCAGCCCGGCCGCGGGCACACGCTGCAAAGATGCCAACCGGCCATCGGCGCCGACGGCTTGCACATGCCAGGTGTCGCGCCGCGCATCGGCGATGACAGCGAAAGCGTGCGGTGAATGCGTCCAGGCCGAGCGCCCGGCGACGGCGAGGCTTTGGTAGGCGTAGGCCGGGCGTGGCTTGAGCACCTGCCATGTGCGCAGGGCCATGGCGACGGTGCGCGTGCCGAGCATCGAGCCGGGGCCCTCGCAGAAAAGAAACGCGCCGACGTCGTCGAGCTTGCCGCCGCCTTCCCGCAGCACGGTCTCCGTACCGGTGAATATCCCCATGCCGGCCTCGGCGTCGAAACCAAGCCAGAGGGCGGGGGCGCCGGATCGGAGCAGCCCGACCTGCACCCGCGTGGAGGCGGCGTCGAGGACGAGGAGGCGGCCATGGCTGGCCAAAAGCTGTGTGAGCGAAGGCATTACGCGAGGGGCAGCTTGGACCCGGGCGGGCAAAAGTCCATGTTGGTTTCAGACCGGCCAGCCGGACCAATCTGACGTTGACCGGAGGGGCTCGTGGCCTACGTTGGCCGGTTCATCGACTGAAATCCGCCTATTTATTACACCGTGAACGTTCAAATCACCGATATCAACGAGACCCGCAAAACGCTGACCGTCACCCTCGACAAGGGTGAGGTCGATGGCGAATACAACACCATCCTCGGCGAATTCACCAAGCAGGTCAGCCTGCCCGGCTTCCGCCCGGGCAAGGCCCCGGCCGCCATGGTCGCCAAGCGCTTCGGCAAGGAGCTGAAGGACGAGTTCAAGCAGAAGGTCATCGGCAAGGCCTACCGCGACGGCCTCGACCAGTCGAAGCTCGAGGTGCTCTCGCTGGTCGACGTCGAGGAAGGCGCGATCGAACCCGGCCTCTCCGCCGCCATCAAGCTGACCGTGGATGTGCGCCCCGACTTCAAGCTGCCGGACTACAACGGCCTCTCCACCGAGATCGCGCTCGTCGAGCCGACCGACGCCGAGGTCGACACCGTGATCGAGGGCCTGCGCGCCGAGCGCGCCGATTTCAAGGTCGCCGAGCGCGCCGCCGCCAAGAGTGACTACGTTCGCTTCGGTTACACCGGCACGCTTGACGGCAAGCCCCTCGCCGATCTCGTGGCCGACAAAGCCATCTATGCCGCCGCCCCCCAGACCTGGGAAGAGGTCGAAGGCGCCAACGAGGGCCTGCTCCCCGGCATGTCCAAGCAGCTCGCCGGCCTGAAGGCGGGCGACAAGAAGGACGCCACCGTCACGTTCCCGGCGGAATTCGCCGCCGTCCCGGCGCTGGCCGGCAAGACCGTCACCTACGCCATCGAGGTGCAGGAGGTCCGCGAACGCGTGCTGCCGCCGCTGGACGAGAAGTTTTTCAAGGAAAACCAGGCCGACGATCTCACCAGCCTCAAGGCGCAGGTCGCGACCAACCTGAAGATGCGCAAGGAACATGAGAACCGCGCCGCCCAGCGCCGCCAGGTGACCGATGCCCTCGTCGCCCAGGCCAACTTCCCCGTGCCGGACAGCCTGATCGCCTCCGAGCGCGACGGCGTGCTCCGCCAGTTCATCGAGGAGAACATGCGCCGCGGCATCCCGCAGGAGCAGTTCGAGCAAAACAAGAAGGAACTCTACGACAGCGCCACCAAGGCCGCCATCTCCCGCGTGAAGGTGCAGCTCATGCTCGCCAAGATCGCCGACGCCGAAAAGCTCAAGGTCGACGAGAAGGATTTCAACAACTGGATCATGCGCGAGGCCATGCGCTCCAGCCAGCGTCCTGACAAGCTCGCGAAGGACCTCGGCAAGGACCGCGAGCAGCTCCGCGCCATCCAGCAGCAGCTGCTTTTCGACAAGGCCCTTGATTTTCTCGTCTCCAAGGCTACCGTAAAGACGGCAACAGCCAAAGCATGAGCTACTACGTCCCCATCGTCCTCGAAAACACCGGCCGCGGCGAGCGGTCCATGGATATCTACAGCCGCCTCCTCAAGGATCGCATCATCTTCATCGGCACGCCGATCGACGACATGGTGGCGAACCTCGTGATCGCGCAGATGCTGTTCCTCCAGATGGAGGAGCCGAAGAAGGATATCCACCTCTACATCAACTCCCCGGGCGGCGTCGTGACCGGCGGCATGGCCATCTACGACACCATGAACTTCCTGCAGTGTGACATTGTCACCTACTGCATCGGCATGGCGGCCAGCATGAGCACCGTGCTCCTCGCGGCCGGCACCAAGGGCAAGCGCTTCGCGCTCCCCAACAGCCGGGTCATGATCCACCAGCCCTCGGGCGGCGCGGGCGGCCAGGCGGCCGACATCGCCATCCAGGCGAAGGAGATCATCCGCTGGCGCAAGACCCTCAACGAGACCATCGCCAAGCACACCGGCAAGACGGCGCTGCAGATCGAGACCGATTCCGACCGCGACTACTATCTCAGTGCGGAAGAGGCCAAGACCTATGGCATCGTCGACCACGTCGTGAGCTCCACTCGCGACGCCCAGAAGATCGCCCAGACGGCCGCCGCCTGAGCGAGCCTTGATGTAGGGGTGCCGCTTGCCGGCACCCGCGGGCGGCGACGAGCGCCGCCCCTACATTAAATGCACGCTGGAAAATCCCTCGACTAACGGGCCGCAAGCGCCGATATACTCATTTTATGGCCAAATCCTCGCGCATGACGCTCTGTTCCTTCTGCGGCAAGTCGCAGGCGGAAGTCCGCAAAATCATTGCGGGCCCGGGCGTTTACATTTGCGACTCCTGCGTCAACGTCTGCAAGACGATCATTGACCGCGAGGTGAAGGCCCCGACCGCCGAGGGCGCCAAGCCGGCCTTCCGCCTGGTCAAGCCGGCCGAGATCAAGCAGGTCCTCGACGACCATGTGATCGGCCAGGACCACGCCAAGAAGGTCCTGTCGGTCGCCGTCTACAATCATTACAAGCGCCTCAATTTCGACGCCGGCACCGGCAACAACCGCGACGTCGCCTCGATGCCGGCCGAGTTCAACGATGTCGAGGTCGAGAAGAGCAACATCCTGCTCGTCGGCCCGACCGGTTCCGGCAAGACCCTGCTGGCCCGCTCGCTGGCTCGCATCCTCGACGTGCCGTTCGCCATTTCAGACGCCACCACGCTCACCGAGGCCGGCTACGTGGGCGAGGACGTCGAGAACGTCGTCCTCCGCCTCCTGCAGTCCGCCAACTACGACGTGAAGAAGGCCGAGTGCGGCATCATCTACATCGACGAGATCGACAAGATCCGGCGCACGACCGAGAACGTCTCGATCACCCGCGACGTGTCCGGCGAGGGCGTGCAGCAAGCGCTGCTCAAGATTCTCGAGGGCACCACCTGCAACGTGCCCCCGCAGGGCGGCCGCAAGCACCCGAACCAGGAATACATCCAGGTCAACACGGCCAACATCCTTTTCATCTGCGGCGGCGCCTTCGTCGGCCTTAACGAGGTCATCAAGAAGCGCCTCGGCCAGCGTTCGCTCGGCTTCCACATCAACGAGAAGGACCACCAGCTCACCCCGGACGAGATGATGCGCGGCGTCGCCCCGGAGGACCTGATCCGCTTCGGCATGATCCCCGAGTTCATCGGCCGCCTACCGGTCGTCTCGGTGCTCGACGAGCTGAAGGTCGCCGACCTCGAGAAGGTCCTGCTCCGCACCAAGAACTCGATGGTGAAGCAGTATGCCAAGCTTTTCGCGATGGACGGCGTGCAGCTCAAGTTCACGCGCGACGCCGTGGTGGCCATCGCCAAGCGCGCCATCGAGCTCAAGACCGGCGCCCGCGCGCTCCGCGCCATCCTCGAGAAGATCATGCTCGAGGTGATGTATGAACTGCCGGCGCGCGACGACATCGCCGAGGTCATCATCGACCAGGCCGTCGTCGAGGGCCGCAAGAAGCCGCAGCTCAAGAAACCCGGCCACGGCGCCTCCTCCGACAAGAACGCGGCCTGAGTGGGTTGCCTCTGAAGGTGGAACCCGGCCTCCGGACGGGTTTGCCTTGTGGCATTCGGAAGCCCTGAAAGCGCGTCCGGAGGCCGCGCTCCACCTTGACTACCAGTTGAAGCTTTCGCCCTTGCCGACGGACTTGGCGAAAACCGCGAAGAGCTTCACGCAGTTCTCCACGTCCTCCAGGTCCACGACCTCGCTGGGCGTGTGCATGTAGCGGAGCGGGATCGAGACGAGACCGCAGGCCACGCCGCCGCGGGCCATCTGGATGGCGCGGGCGTCGGTGCCGGTCGGACGGGGGTCGGCCTCGAGCTGGTAGGGGAGCTTGGCCTTCTTCGCGCTGGCGACGAGGCGGTCGAAGACCTTCGGGTTGATGTTCGGGCCGCGGCAGATGATCGGGCCGGCGCCGAGCTTGGTTTCGCCGTGCTTGCGCGGGTCGCAGTCCGGGTGGTCGGTGGCGTGGCCGACATCGACGATGAGGGCGATATGCGGGTCGACGGCAAAGGCCGAGGTCTGCGCGCCGCGGGTGCCGATCTCCTCTTGGGTGGTGGCGACCGAGACCACCTTGGCGTTGAGCTTGTCCTTGGCCTTGGCGAGGCGGATGAGGGCCTCGCCGACGATGTAGGCGCCGACCTTGTTGTCGAAGGCCCGGGCGGTGCCGATGCTGCCGTTGATCAGTTCGAACTCGTGGTCGTAGGTCGCCACGTCGCCGATGGCGACACGGGTGAGGGCCTCGGCCTTGGTCTTGGCACCGATGTCGATCCAGATCTCGTGGATCTCGGGCACCTTCTTGCGGTCGGCTTCGTCCATCAGGTGGATGGCGCGTTTGCCCGTCACGCCCTTCACGGTGCCGGCGGCGGTCTGGATGATGACGCGGCGGCCGGAGATGATGCTGCGGTCGTGCCCGCCGATGGTGTCGAAGTAGAGGTAGCCGTCCTTGTTGACGTAGGTGATGATCAGGCCGAGCTCATCCATGTGGCCGGCCATCATGAGGGTGGGGCCGCCCTTGGGGTTCAGCGTGGCGAGGCGGTTGCCAAGGGCGTCGTTGGCGTAGACGGCGGCATGGGGCTTCACGAAGCGGTCATAGACAGCCTGAGCCTGGGCTTCGGCGCCGGAGGGTGACTTGGCGCGCAGCAGCTCGGTGAGGAAAACGGGGGCTTGGTAGGCGGACATGAACCTACCTTCAGTTCAAACGCCGCAGCCCCGCAACCGGGAAATGGCGGGGACAATCCTCGGCGGATGAAAAATTCCACTTGAACCGGCGCGCCGGGTGGGAACTCTAGGGGCTGATGAGCTACGCCGCCTACCTGCCGTTTTTGGTCCAAGTCGTCCTGGCCGCCGGGATCACGACCGTCGTGATCGCCGCGAGCCAGTTCCTGGGCCAGCGCGCGTTGCACACCAAGATCAAGGACGCGGCCTACGAGTGTGGCATCCTGTCCGACGGCAGCACGCACACGCGGTTCTCGGTGAAGTTCTACGTCACCGCGATGCTCTTCATCCTCTTCGACATCGAGGTCGTGTTCCTCATCCCGTGGACGTTCGTCTACCGCGATTTCCTCGCCAACCACATCGCGATCCTTTCGCCCATGCTGTTCTTCCTCTTCGTGCTCGTGCTTGGCCTCTTCTACGAGGTGAAGAAGGGCGCACTGGAATGGGAGAAGTGATGTGCGGGATCACTCTTGATTCCTCTCTCATCTGAAAATGTGGAAATCAGGAAACCAGGGAAATAGCACCCTGCCCATTCCGGCCTTCCTGAGTTCCACATTCTAAGCCCGACGTTTCCCCATGCGGCTCGACAAATACATCTCGCGCAGCCGCGTCCTCGACCTCGGCAGCGCCGACATGGAGGGCGCGCTGGTCGAGCTGCTCAACCTGACGGTTGAGCGTTTCCCGGACCTGAACAAGGACGCCCTGCTCAAGGGCCTGCTGCGCCGCGAGAACACGATGACGACCTACCTCGGCCTCGGCGTGGCCATGCCGCACGTGCGCGTGAAGATGGGCCGGCGCTACATTCTCGCGATCGGCCGCAGCCATTACGGCATCCGTTATGACGGCGCGATGGAGAACGAGCCGGTGCGGCTCGTGTTCATGCTCATCGCCGACGAGAAGACGCGCGATTACCTCCAGTTGCTCGCCGCCCTGGCGCGGCTGATGAAGGAGCAGGATTTCGTCGACAGCCTCGTGCAGGCCCCCGACCTCGACGCGCTTTATGACCGGCTCTTCACCGGCTTCGGCGGCATGGCGGCCAAGCCCGTCGCGGCGCCGCAGACCCGCGTCAACCGCGTCGTCCTGCGCGAGTCCGAGAAGATCGCGGCCGGCAGCGGCTGCACCGGGCTGATGGTGTTCGGTGACACCTTTACCGGCAGTTTCAAGGCTCCGAAGTGGACCACTAAGCTCAAGACCATCCTCGTGACGCGCAACCTGTCGGAAACCGACGACCGCCCCGGACGTTTCGACGACAGCATCCAGGTCCGCTCCTTTTCCAGCCAGCGCATGGCGCAGTTGCGCAGCGCGGTGCTCGTCGGCATCACGCGCGGCCTGATCACCTTCAACGACCGCATCTGCTGCGTCGGCGGCCTGGCGGGCAGCAACCAGTTCGACTCGATCGTGATCGTCGACGTGGAGAAGGAATTCTCGACCCTGCTCACCGGCCACGCCGACCTGCTGCCGCCCGACGTGAAGCCCGAGGTGCTTGAGCGCGTGATTGCCGTGGCCACTGAGCTCGCCGTCGAGGGCCGCGAGGGCCGGCCGGTCGGCTGTCTGTTCGTCGTGGGCGACAGCGAGAAGCTCGCTACGCTGACCAAGCCGCTCGTGCTCAATCCCTTTTACGGCTACAAGGAGGAGGACCGGAACATCCTGAATCCCTTCATGGACGAGACCATCAAGGAGTTCTCGTCCATCGACGGCGCGTTCGTCATCCGCGGGGACGGGGTGGTGGAGGCAGCCGGTTCACTGATCCAGGCTTCAGACTATAACCACGCCTTGCCCAGCGGGCTGGGCGCGCGGCATGCGGCAGCGGCGGCCATCTCCGTGGCGGCCGACTGCATTGCGCTGGTCGTCTCATCGAGCTCCGGGCAGGTGACGCTTTTCCGTCGCGGAGTGATGATGCCGCTGACGGAAAAGAAGGTAAGTGCCTAATTTCGTGCAGCTTGAGTGTAGGGTCGCCGATTGCGGCGGCCTCGCGCGCTAGGTCGGCGCAAGCACCGACCCTACATTTTGGAGAATTGAGTTGCAGGGCCTTGGCGCGCCGCCTTTCTTCGGCCCTTCCAACCCATTTAAGCCATGCAAGAAACCGTTACACTGGAGTGCACTGAAGCCCGCAAAGAGGGCAAACCCGCTTCGCGCTACCTCACCAAGCGCAACAAGAAGACCGTGACCGAGCGCATCGAGAAGAAGAAATACAATCCCTTCCTCAAGCGCCACACGCTGCACAAGGAGATCAAGTAAGGTTTGGCTGTAGAGGCGGTCTAGCGACCGCCCGTCCGGCGCTCATAGAGCGCCGCTACAAATAAAGATTCAGGCCGGTTCCTCGCGGACCGGCCTTTTGCTTGGGTGGAGCCCGACCTCCGGGCGGGCTTTGCACAAACGCGCCCAGAGGCCGCGTTCCACCTTGGGGCTATTTTTTTTCGACCGGCGCCGTGGCCCCGGCGGCGAGCTGGGCCCGACGTGCGGCGCGCCAGCTGTCCCGATGCTTGCGGATCCAGTCGAGCAGGGCGCGTTCAAAACCGATGTCATAACCCAGGCGCTCCGACTCGATCCACTTGTGTTTCAGGATCTCCTCCCGCTCCGCCAGGAACTCCTGGTAGAGGCTCGACTGTTTGACAAAGTCGCGGCTGCCGGTGGTTTCTGCGGGGGGGGGCATCATGGCAGGCACGGTGGGGCTTAGCGACAAAGACAAACGGAGATACACCCGACTTGCATCGTCGGAAGATGGTGGCGGCCCGGCTGCTGTGTCATGCGAGGAACACCCTAGATGTTCCGCGGTGTCCGTGTCAACCCGCGTGCGGAGCGGGCGTGTCTTAACGGGTTGGCTTGGGGTAGAGCGGGCTGACCTCAGCCCGCTTTTAGGGGCATCGGAGATCGAATACCCCAACGCGCTGAGGTCAGCGCGTTCCACCTCAGATCTTCAGCTTCGTGAGCAGGCCGGCGGCGATCGCGCGGAAAACCTGCGCCGGCTTGCCGTCGGGGTTATTGACCGTAACCGGATGCCCGGTGTCGCCGCCGGCCCGGATCTCGGGGAAGAGCGGCACCTGGCCGAGGAGGCCCGTGCCAAGCAGCTCCGCCGTGATGGCGCCACCGCCCTCGCCGAAGAGAGACTGCCGGTTGCCGTTGGCATCCTCGAACCAGCTCATGTTCTCGGCCACGCCGAGGAGCGGGACATTGACCTTCTGGAACATCAGGCCGCCCTTGCGCGCGATGTTGGTCGCGGCCGTCTGGGGCGTCGTCACCAGGATGGCGCCGTCGAGCGGGAGCGTCTGGACCAGCGAAAGCTGTGCGTCGCCCGTGCCGGGCGGCAAATCAACCAGCAAAATGTCCAGCTCGCCCCACTTCACGTTTTGAACGAATTGCTGGATGGTCTTCATGATCATCGGGCCGCGCCAGACGACCGGCGTGTTGTCGTCCACGAGGAAGCCCATGGACATGACCTTCACGCCGTAGCGCTCCAGCGGCACCAGCGACTCGCCGTCGATGGCCGGGCGGCCTTGCAGGCCCATCATGAGGGGCACGGAGGGCCCGTAGATGTCGCAATCCATCAAGCCGACGCGTCCGGGGCGGCCGCGCTTCTCGAGGAGTTGAGCGAGGGCGCAGGCGAGGTTGACCGCAAAGGTGGACTTGCCGACGCCGCCCTTGCCCGAGGCGATGGCGACGGAGTGCTTGAGGCCGGTGGGGGCGGTGCCGCCGCCCGGGGTGCTCTGGCCGGGCTGCGGCGGGGCCTTGGCGGCCGAGACCGCGAGCTCGATGATCACGTCCTTTACGCCGGGCAGTGCGCGCAGGCACTTTTCGATCTCAGCCTTGAGCATCGTCGGCACCTTGGGGTCCGAGGTAGTGATGGCCACCGCGACCTTGGCCGTGCCGTCGGCGAACGTCGCCGAGCGCACGAGCCCGAAAGAGACGATATCCCGGCTGAATCCGGGATACTTTACCTGCTTGAGGGCTTCCTTGATGGTGTCGGTGGTCACAATGGGTCGTGAAAATGGCTTGGAAAACGAGTGGCTTTGACCTTGTGAGTAGGCTGCCGGGAGTAAAACAAAAACCGGACCCGAACTTTCATCATTAATTCCAGACTCATCCTCATGCAGAACACCTTTCGTTTCCTCCTTGGACTCGCGTTGGTCGCGCCCCTTTTCGCCCAGCGCGACATCGGTGATATTATCGTTGATGTTAACTCGCAGGTCATGGGTATCACGGTCTCCTCCTCATCACCCGAGCTGCAGAACCTGGCCCTGAAGGCCTTTGGCGCCCATGGCCGCTATCGCACGGTCACCAGCGGCGGCGCCTTCAACCTCACCTTCACCCCGGCGGGCGCGACCGCGGTCACGGTCACCATCACCAAGGGCAGCGCGGGCACGCCGGTGCACAGCGAGACCGTTGCGGGCACGAGCCTGCGCAACGCCCTGCTCCGCGCCGCCGATGTCGCGGTCACCAAGACCAGCGGGTTGCGCGGTTTCTTCGCGGGCAAGCTGGCCTTCGTCGGCGAGGCGACCGGCAAGACGGAAATCTACACCTCGGACCTTTTCTTCGGCGAGGCCCAGCGCTGGACCTCCGATGGCAAGCAGATCATGAGCCCGCGCTGGGTGCCGGGCGGCACGAAGATCGTCTTCACCAGCTATCGCACCAGCTTTCCTGACATCTATGTGCTGGAGCTGGACAACCGCCGCATTTCCCTGCTCGCGAGCTTCAAGGGCACCAACAGCGGCGGCCGCTTCAGTCCCGATGGCCAGCGCGTCGCCATGGTGCTTTCCGGCGAGGGCAACCCCGAGATCTACGTCGGCAACGCGCAGGGCCGGCAGATCCGGCGCCTCACGAACAACCAGGCGGTCGAGGCGTCCCCCGTGTGGTCGCCGGACGGCTCGCGCCTGATTTTCACCTCCGATATCATCGCCACGGGGCGGCCCCAGCTGCAGGTCATGTCCGCGAGCGGCGGGCCGATGACCCGCCTGGTGACCGGGTTCAACTATTGCGCCGAGCCGGACTGGAGCATGGCCAACCCGAACAAGATCGCCTTCACCGCGGCCCAGGGTCGCGGCTTCCAGGTTGCCGTCTACGACCTGGCGAGCGGGAAAGGGGCGATCGTTTCGAAGGCGCCCGCCGATGCCATCGAGCCGGTCTGGATGGCTGACGGCCGCCATGTCATCTGCACGTTCCGCGCCGCCAACACCCGCAGCCTCTACCTGCTCGACACCGAGTCCGGCAAGGCCACGCGGCTCAGCCCGACTTCGCTCGGCAACGCCTCCGGCGCCGCCTACCTGGCGCCGTGAGTGAGTTCCGCAATGTAGGGTCGGCGCTTGTCGCCGGACCGCGGGTAGGGGCGCTTGCCCCCAAGCGCCCTCAGGGCGGTTAAGGGTAACCGCCCCTACCACAATCACCATGAAGCTCCTGTTCATCGGCGACATCGTCGGCAAGCCCGGGCGCGGGATCGTCAGTGCGCTGGTGCCGAAGGTCCGCGCCGAACGGGGCATCGATTTTGTCATCGCCAACGGCGAGAATGCCGCGGCTGGCGCGGGCATTACGGGTTCCCTGTGCTCGGCCATCCTCGCGGCGGGCGTCGACGTCATCACGCTCGGCGACCACGTGTGGGACCAGAAGGGATTTGAGCACGAGATCACCACGCTGGAGCGCGTATGCCGCCCGGCCAACCTGCCGGCCGGTTGTCCGGGGCGCGACCATGTCATTGTCGAGAAGGACGGTTTCCGCCTGCTGGTGTTCACCGTGTTGGGCCGCAGCTTCATGGGCCTGAAGGCCGAGTGTCCTTTCCTCGGGGCGGATGCGCTGCTCAAGAGACTGGCCGGCCAGTTCGACGGCGCGCTGGTCGAGATCCATGCCGAGGCGACTTCTGAAAAGCAGGCCATGGGCTGGCACTTGGACGGGCGCGTCACGGCTGTGCTGGGCACGCACACGCACGTGGCCACGGCCGATACATCGCTGTTGCGCAAGCAGACGGCTTTCATGTGCGATGTCGGCATGACCGGCCCGCACGAGTCGGTGCTGGGCCGCGAGATCGAGCCCGTCGTCGGCCGGTTCCTCGACGGCATGCCGCGCCGCTTCGAGGTGGCCACGGGCGACAACCGCCTGTCGGTCGCGGTGGTGGAGTTCGCGAAAACAGGTCGCGCCGAGCGCATCGAATGGCTTAGCCTGAAACTGCCCTGATGAGATTCGCTTCCCCCACCGCCGATGCCTATGTGCCGGATCGCCGCCCTCTGGCAGCGGCGCTGGCGCGCACCACGCACCTCTGCCTCGCCGCGCATCAGGACGACATCGAGATTCTCGCCTATCACGGCATCAGCGCGGCCTACGCCCGGCGCACGTTCACCGGCGTGGTCATCACCGACGGCGGGGGCAGTCCGCGCGCGGGAAAGTTTGCGAAATTTTCAGACGAGGAGATGAGGGCGGTCCGCCGGGTGGAGCAACGCCGCGCGGCCCGGCTCGGCCACTATGGTGCCATGCTCCAGCTCGCGCACCCCAGCGCCGTGGTCAAGGATCCGCGCCGCCTCGAGGTCGTGGCGGATCTCGCGGCCATCCTGCGGGCCACGGCGCCCGACGTCGTCTACCTGCACAATCCCGCCGACAAGCACGACACCCATGTGGCCTGTTTCCAGCGTTGTCTCGAGGCGCTGCGTTCGCTGCCGGCGCGGCTCCGCCCCAAGGCCGTCTACGGCTGCGAGGTCTGGCGCAACCTCGACTGGCTGCTCGATACCGACAAGGTCGTGCTCGACGATTCCGCCCGGCCGAAGCTCGCCGCCCAGCTCATCGCGGCCTTTGCGTCGCAGATCGCCGGCGGCAAGCGTTACGACCTGGCCATCGCCGGCCGGCGCCTCGCCAACGCCACCTTCCACGCCTCGCACGCCACCGACCGCGCCACGGCGCTTACGTGGGCGATGGACCTGACGCCGCTGGTGCAGGACGACAAACTCTCCGTTGAGAAATACACCCTCGGCCACCTCGACCGGCTTCGCGCCGATGTGGCCGCGCGGCTGCGGCGTTTCAAGTAAGAGGGGGCAATCGCGGAAACACGCGGAAGGACTGGAAGGCGGAACTATTCCCGCACCTGTCATCCTGAACGAAGTGAAGGGTCCAGTGATGTCACGGCCAGCTGGATTCTTCGCTGCGCTCAGAATGACAAACCATGGGACGGCCGGTTTTTTTGTGTCTTTTCGTGACTTTTTGTGGCCAACTTCTCCCATGGTCAAAAGCACCGGCACCTACCAAGGCGAGCTCAACTGCCAGCTCACGCACGGCCCCTCGGGCCAGAAGATCGAGACCGACGCGCCCAAGGACAACCACGGCCGCGGCCTGGCGTTCTCGCCGACGGACCTGACCGCCGCGTCGTTCGCCTCCTGCATGGTCACGACCATGGCAATTGCGGCGAAGACCAAGCTTGGCTTCGACATTCCCGGCGTGCGCTGGGAGGTGACCAAGGAGATGTCGGCCGACGCCCCGCGGCGCATCGTGCGCCTCGCGACGCAGGTCTGGTTCCCTTTCCCGAAGTCGAAGGACCCGGCCGGCGTGCTGGAGAAGGCCGCGCTCAACTGTCCGGTGCATCACAGCCTGCACCCGGCGATCGAGCGTCCCGTCACTTTCCACTGGGCGGAGTGACGGCGGGCCGGTCGGGCCGTTTCGGATCCACGAACTCGTAGGTCGAGTTGAAGATCAGCTCGATGCCGTCCGCCATGATGCGGACCTTGATCTTGCCGGAGGTGGCGGTGGCGGGCTGCACCCGGCCGGTGACCGAGCGGGGCTTGTTCCTGTGGTTGAACGCTTCGCCGGTGAAGTCGGCGGTCTCGCCGCGGGCCATGCTGGCCAGGTCCGTGTCCGTGAGGGTGATGGTGATCCGGCCGGTCTCCCCCCAAAAAAACCACGGCACGACCTTGGCCTCGTAGGTGGTGGCGAGGGTGGAGTCCTTCCGCTCGAACGTGCCCGTGGTGAGGCGCACGCTGCCGATATAAATGGAGGTCTTCATCGGAGCCACCTTGACATGTTCCCAGTTGGTCAGGTCGGACGCGGCCGGCGCGCGCAGGCCGCCGGCAGCACCCAGCAGCAGGCACAGATACAGTCTCAGGCGCGACATCATCATGAATACTTCACCATGGATGGGCGGAGGTTGCACGCAAACTGGATTTACCCGGAAGAATTTCCGCGTTGCCAAGACCGGCAGCGGGCCGTTGCTTCGCCCCCTATGGCAAAGCAGGCGCAAGCCACCTGGGGTGGACGTTTCTCGGCGGGCCCCGCCGAGCTGATGCTGCGTTTCAGCGAATCGGTCTCGTTCGACCGTCGTCTCGCCCCGTTCGACATCCAGGGCAGCAAGGCCCACTCGGCCATGCTCGCGAAGGTCGGCCTGATCAGCCAAAAGGAACGCGACGCCATCCACCGGGGCCTCGACGCCATCGGGCGCGAGATCGCCGCCGGCCAGTTCACCTGGCACACGAAGTTCGAGGATGTGCACATGAACATCGAGCAGGCGCTGACCAGGCGCGTGCCCGCCGCCGCCAAGCTGCACACCGCGCGCAGCCGCAACGACCAGGTCGCGACCGACATGCGGCTCTATTTCAAGGCCGCGTGCGCCGAGATCATCGGCCACATCACCGCCGCCCAGCGCGCCATCCTGAAGGTCGCGGAGAAGAACCGCGACGTGCTCATTCCCGGCTATACGCACCTGCAGCGGGCCCAGCCGGTGTTCCTCGCGCACCACCTCTTCGCCTACCTCGAAATGCTGGCGCGCGACGCCGAGCGCTTCGCCACGGTGGCGGACCACGCCAACTGGTGCCCGCTCGGCTCCGGCGCCATCGCCGGCACGACGCTGCCGATCGATCGCGAGTTCACGGCGAAACTGCTGGGCTTTGTGGACGAGGCCGGCCGGCCGCGGGCGACGCGGAACAGCATGGGCGCGGTCAGCGACCGGGACACCTACATCGAGTTTGCGGCCGCGTGTGCGCTGGCCGGCGTGCATTTCTCCCGCATCGCGGAGGACCTCATCCTCTGGGCGAGCCATGAATTCAAGTTCGTGGATCTGCCCGACGCGTTCTGCACCGGCTCGAGCCTGATGCCCCAGAAGAAAAATCCCGACTCGCTGGAGCTGCTTCGCGGCAAGTCGGCCCGGCTGCAGGGCAACCTGCACACGCTGCTCGTGCTCGTGAAGGGCCTGCCGCTCACCTACAACCGCGACCTCCAGGAGGACAAGCCGCCGGTTTTCGACAGCCACGACCAGACGGTGCTGTGCCTGCAGGTGCTGGCCGGCACGATCGCGGGCCTGAAGATGAACCGGGCGAAGTGCGCCACGGCCGTCGCGGATCCCGCGTTGCTGGCCACCGACCTCGCCGACTATCTCGTGCGCCGGGGTGTCGCCTTCCGCGAGGCGCACCATGCCGTGGGCGCGGTCGTGCGGCTGGCGGAGGAGAAGAAAGTGGCGCTCGACCGCCTGACGCTGGCCGAGGTCCGCACCGTGCACCCCGGGTTTGCCCGGGACTGGGTGGAATCCTTCCACCTGCAGAAGGCCATGGCCCGCCGCCAGGGCACGGGCATGCCCGGCCCGGCGCAGGTCGCGCTGCAGTTCAAACGCTGGGCGAAGCTGCTGGGGTAATGTCGTCATCAATTCTCGCTTCACTCTTGTTTGTCATTCTGAGCGCAGCGAAGAATCCACGGCACCGATCATGATATCATCTGCGAACGCATGGATTCTTCGCTGCGCTCAGAATGACAGTGCCGGGAAATTAGTGTTCATTAGTGTGGCTTAGTGGTTTTCCGAACTGCCATGCCGACCATCCGTATCCTCTCAGACCGGGTAGCGAACCAGATCGCCGCCGGCGAGGTCATCGAGCGCCCGGCCGCGGTGGTGAAGGAGCTGGTCGAGAACAGCCTCGACGCCGGCGCCACGCGCATCGAGGTGGAGTTCCGCCACGGCGGGCGCAGCTACATCCGCGTCGAGGACAACGGCAGCGGCATGACCAAGGACGACGCGCTGCTCTCGCTCGAACGGCACGCGACCAGCAAGCTTCTGGAGACGGCCGACCTCGGCCGGCTGGACACCTTCGGCTTTCGCGGCGAGGCCGTGCCGTCCATCGCCAGCGTTTCCCATTTCGAATTGCAGACGCGGCCCGCCACGGGTCCGGGGACGGAAATCGTCATCAACGGCGGCAAGCTGGTGCACGTGCGCGAGTGCGGCCTGGCGCCCGGCACGCGCACGACCGTCACCCACCTGTTCAACTCGGTGCCCGCGCGCCGGAAGTTCCTCAAGACCGACGCCACCGAGTCGGCGCACATCATCCAGACCGTGCGGCTCTACGCGCTGGCTTGTCCCGCCACGGCGTTCACCCTTGTGGAGGACGGCCGGGTGCTGTTCCAGTCGCCCGTGTGTTCGACGCTGGCCGAGCGCGTCGCCGAGATTTTCGGCCGGCAGCTGGCGGGGGACCTGCTTCCCGTCGAGATGACCGAGTCGGGACTGAAGCTCAGCGGGCTCATCGGCAAGCCCGGCGTCAGTCGCGCCACGCGCCATGAGATGTTGCTGTTCGTCAACCGCCGGCCGGTGGACAGCCGCACGCTGAATTACGCGCTGATCGAGTCCTATGCGACGTCGCTGGCCAAGGGGCGCTACCCGGTGGCGGTGCTCTTCCTGAACCTCGACCCGGCGGCGGTGGACGTGAACGTGCACCCCGCGAAGCGCGAGGTGCGTTTCCGCAGCGAGGGTGCGGTGCGCGGCTTTGTGATCCGTGCCGTGCTGCAGACGTTGCGGGAGTTCAACGCGCCCGCTCCGGCCGAGCCGGCGGACCATTTGCCCGGTGACCCGCAGCGCCCGGCTCTCGCGCCCATTCCTGTTCCAAGTGTGATGTCGCAACCGTTCCGGCCGTTCACGCGCGCGCCGTTCACGGTGGAGATCCACCCCCAGCCGGCCGCGCCGGTCCCCGCTGCTCCGGCGAATCCGCCCCCGCTGGCGCGCGCGCCGCTGCCGGCCTCTTCCCTGATGGGCTGGCGCTTCCTGGGCACGGCGCACGGCGATTATGCGCTGTTCGAGGCGCCGGGCGGGGTGGTGGTGCTCGACCGGCGCGCGGCGCATGAACGTGTCTGGTTCGAGCGGTTGCAGGCTGAGTTTGCCCAAGGCGAGGTCGCCAGCCAGCGGCTGCTGTTCGCGCTGCCGGTGGAACTGGACGCCATCGCCAGCGCGCTGCTGACCGACCGGTTGAAGTTCCTGCACGCGCATGGCCTTGAAGTCGCCGAGTTCGGCCGGAATTTCTTCCGGATCGAGGCTGTGCCGGCCTGGCTGGAGCCGGCCGACGCGGAAACCTTCCTGCGCGATGTGCTCGGGCTGATGCGCGAAGGCCGGCTCGACGAAAAGAAGGCCGACCTCGCCAACGAGGAACTGGCCCGGCTGGCGGCGCAGAAGGCCGTGCGGTTGCCGGTGGCGGTCAGCGAAGCCGAGGCGCTTACGCTGGTCGCCCGGCTTTTTGCCTGCACCCAGCCGCATACCAGCCCGGTGGGCCGGCCGACGCATTTTGAGCTGAGCAAGGGGGAGTTGGGGCGGCGTTTCCAGCGCTGAGGGCGGGGGAGGAGGTTAAGATTGGGCGGCCGGGCTAATCCCGCCTTGCCTGTCGCGTTGGCACGACTTGTGATTCCCTCCCTCCCATGCCTTCGAAAGCCACCGCCGCCAAGCCGGGCAAGAGCCCGGGCCGTCCGCCCGCCGACTCGCCCGCGGCAATTTTCCGCGCCCTGATCCAGCGCCATCTGGTCTCGACCCTGGCGCGTCACGAGGGCTCGGCCACGCCGCGCGACTGGTGGGTGGCGACCGCGCTCGCCGTGCGCGACACCATCCACGAACGCATGATCGCGACGCAGGCGGTGCACAACGCGAACAACGTCCGCCGCATCTACTATTTCTCGCTCGAATACCTCATGGGCCGCCTGTTCGGCAACAACCTGCTCGCCACCGGCCTGATGGACACGGCGAAGGCCGCGCTCGCGTCACTCGGCCAGGATTTCGAGAAGATCCGCGAGGCCGAGGTGGACATGGGCCTGGGCAACGGCGGCCTGGGCCGCCTCGCCGCGTGTTTCCTCGATTCGCTGGCCACGCTCGACTACCCGGCGCTCGGCTACGGCATTTATTACGAGTTCGGGCTGTTCCGCCAGGCCTTCGCGGCCAACGGCCAGCAGGTGGAGCATCCCGACAACTGGATCCTCTTTGGCGACCCGTGGGAGGTGGCCCGGCCGGAATACACCCAGGAGGTGCGCTTCTACGGCCGCATCGAGAACGTGTTCGACGACCACGGCAACTACCGCCCCCGCTGGGTGGACACCAAGACCATCCTTGGCGTGCCGCACGACATCCCGACCGCGGGTTTTGGCACCGGCACCGTGAACCTGCTCCGCCTGTGGGCCTCGAAATCCTCCGAGGACTTCGACCTCGCGGCCTTCAACCGCGGCGGCTATGTCGAAGCGGTCCGGGAGAAGGCCATCGGCGAGACCGTCTCGAAGGTGCTTTACCCGAACGACAAGACCGAGACCGGCAAGGAGCTGCGCCTGATGCAGCAGTATTTCTTCGTTGCCTGCTCGCTGCGCGACATCATCCGCCGCCACTTCCGCAACCCGGCCAACAGCTGGAAGAACTTCGCCGGCAAGGTCGCGGTACAGCTCAATGACACGCACCCTGCCATCGCCGTCGTGGAGCTCACGCGCATCCTGATCGACGAGCACGGCTTCACCCTCGCCGCCGCGTGGGAGATTGTCGGGGCGACCTTCGCCTACACCAACCACACGCTCCTGCCCGAGGCGCTCGAGAAATGGAGTGTGGGGCTCTTCGAGCGCGTGCTGCCGCGGCACCTGCAGCTCATCTACGACATCAACGCGCAATTGCTGAAGGCGGTGGAAACAAAATGGCCCGGCGACAACGAGAAGAAGCGCATCTGCTCACTCATCGAGGAGAACGGGCACAAGCAGGTCCGCATGGCCAACCTGGCCGTCGCCGGCTCGCACGCCGTCAACGGCGTGGCCGCGCTGCACACCGACCTGCTCAAGAAGAACCTCTTCCCGGAGTTCGATGCCCTCTACCCGGGCAAATTCCAAAACAAGACCAACGGCATCACGCCCCGCCGCTGGCTGCACAAGGCCAACCCGCGTCTCTCGGCGCTCATCACGAAGAAGCTTGGTTCCGCCGCCTGGGTGCGCGGCCTCGATCAGCTCCACGGGCTCGAGAAATCCGCCGGCGACGCCGCGTTCCAGAAGGAATTCATGGCCATCAAGCGGGCCAACAAGGTGGACCTCGCGGCCGTCATCAAGGCCGAGTGCGGGGTCGACGTCTCGCCCGACGCGCTCTTCGACGTCCAGATCAAGCGCCTGCACGAATACAAGCGCCAGCACCTGAACCTGCTCCACATCCTCGCGCTCTACCGCCGGCTGTTGCAGAACCCCGGTCTCGACATCGTGCCGCGCGTCTTTGTCTTCGGCGCCAAGGCCGCGCCGGGCTACGACCTGGCGAAGAACATCATCCGCGCCATCAACGTCGTCGGCGCGCACATCAACACCGACCCCCGCATCGGCGGGAAGCTCAAGGTCGTCTTCCTGCCGAACTACCGCGTGTCCCTTGCCGAGAAGATCATCCCGGCGGCCGACCTCTCGGAGCAGATCTCCACCGCCGGCAAGGAGGCCTCGGGCACCGGCAACATGAAGCTCTCGCTCAACGGGGCGCTGACCATCGGCACCCTCGATGGCGCCAACGTCGAGATCAAGGAGGAGGTCGGCGACGAGAACATCTTCATCTTCGGCCTCAACGTCGACGAGGTCGCCGCGCTGTGGGCGAAGGGTTACAAGCCCTGGGACTTCTATCAGGCCGATGAGGAACTGCGCGCCGTGCTCGACTGGCTCGGCAGCGACTTCTTCACGCCCGGCGAGCACGGGGCGTTTGCGCTCGTGCACGACAGCCTGCTGTCGGGCGGCGATCCCTACCTGGTGCTGGCGGACTTCCGCCGTTACTGCGATTGTCAGGCCCGGGTGGACGCGGCCTACCGGGACAAGGCGAAGTGGGCGAAGATGGCCATCCTCAACACCGCGCGTCTCGGCAAGTTCTCCAGCGACCGCACCATCCGCGAATACGCGAAGGACATCTGGAGCCTCAAGCCGGTGAAGGTCTGAGCTGGCGCTATTGCTTCTTGGAGACGCCGTAGAACTGCTCGGGCTCCTCTTCCGTGCCGGTGTCGATGACCTTCTTGAGATGGGGGGCGAGCTTGGACTTCATCCTGACCAGCATGTCGTAATCGGCCTGCGCGAGGCCGGCCTTGCCGCTCAGCGCATAAAGGGCGCCGCGATACATGTAAGCCTCGGCCATCTTGGGTTTGAGCTCAATGGCGCGGTTGTAGTGCTGCAACGAGGCGGCGTAGCGGTCCTGGCCCTGCTTGCGCAGGACATACGCGAGGTTGTTGTGCGCTTCGGCCATCTTTTCGTTGATGGCCAGCGCCGCTTCGAACTGTTGCTGGGCGGCGGCCCACTGCTTCTTGAACAGCATCACGGTGCCGTCGTTGAAGAACGTGACCTCGAGGGCATCATGGCGGGCCGGCGCGCTGCTGCTGCCCGTCGAAGGCGGGGGCGGAGGCGAGGCGCTGGGGGAGGCGGACGCGACCGTGGCAACGAGAAGAGACAGTGCGAGCAACGACTTTTTCATGGCGGAAAAGGATTCTGGTTGTAGGTATGGGCCCATCATGATGCTAGCCATCCCGGTCCGGGTGCCGAGTTTTTTAAAGTAACAGAACGGCATGACTATAACCCTGAGCAAACGCCGCATGCTGCTGGGCGCGGCCGGGCTGGCCGTCACGCTGTTGACGGCGGGCCTGCTGGCGCGGCAGGCGCTAACCGGTCTCGCCGTGAATGCCCTGCTGCAGCTGGCGGGCGCCTCCGAGATCAAGTTCACGATCACCGAGGCCTCGCCGTGGCGGGTGGTCGTGGAGGACATCGGCTTCTCGGTCCGCACGCAGGGGTTTGCCGCCAAGCGCGTGACCTTCACCCGCGCGCACTGGTGGACCCCCTCGCTCGGCACCGTCCGCGTGGAGCAGGCCCGCGTGCCCATCACTGTCGACGGATCGGACACCAGTCCCTTCACCTGGTCCACCTACCAGAACGGCCAGGCGAAGGTCCAGCCGTGGCAGACGCCGCTGGAGGAGCTGGCCCTGGACGGTCGGTTGGTGGTGAAGGCCGCCGCGGTGCCCGCGCAGGAAATTACCGTGAAGCTTGAGGCGCGCCTGACGCCCGGAAACACCTGGACCGGCCACGTGCAGGCGGATGGTCCCGGCCTCAGCGTGCAGGGGGAGGGCAGCTATGACATGACGCGGGACGAGCTGGCTTTCAAGCTGCCCGCGGTGGCGCTTGACGTGAAGGCGTGGCAGGAATTTGTGCGCCGGATCGTGCTGCTTCCCGGCGGGGCGTGGGAGCTTGAGGGAAAGTTCACCGGCAGCGCGGAAGGCCGGCTGGTGGGGAAGAAGCTGACCACCACCGGCACCGTGCGCTTGCGTGACGGGCGGGCCAGCAATACCGCCCTCGCTGTAACGGCCGAGGGCCTGGAGGCCAACTTGGAGTTCACCGATTTCGTCCGGTTCGCCACCAAGCCAGGCACCATGCGGATCCGCGAGGTGCGAACGGGTCAGCTGGCGCTGCAGGATCTCGATTGCGTCTTTGCCTTCGCGGACACCAACAAGATGGTCGTCAGCAAGGCGACGTTCAAGGCCCTCGGGGGGACCGTGGCGATGGAACCCTTCAACTACTTCCTCAGTTTGCGCGAGCTCGAGACCGTGGTGCTGGTGGAAGGCATCGATGTCGAGCAAGTCATGGCACTGACCAAGGATCTGCCGGCCAAGGCCGTGGGCCGCGTGAACGGGCGCTTCCCGATCCGCATCGACGACAGCGGCCTGCGGCTCGGCACGGGCTGGTTGGAGCTCAAGCCCGGCGTTTACGCCGAAATCCAGTTCAATGCCAACGGCCTGCTCACCGGTGGCGCCTCGCCCAGCAGCCCGAGCTACGCCGTGCTTAAGAAGGTCGAGTCCGGCCTGCTCAAGCTCAAGATCACCGAGATGCGGCTCGACATCCGGCCGCCCGGCGCCCCGCCGGGCCGTTCCGCCCAGTTGCATCTGGCCGGCGAACCGGTGGACCCCAACGTGAAGGCGCCGGTGATTCTCGACCTCAATGTCAACGGCCCGCTGGAAAGGCTCATCAACCTCGGGCTCGACTCCCGCGTCAGTTTCGGGTCCAAACCTTGAAACCTTTGACCTCTGGCGCTGACTAAGCTTCACCTCCCGCATGAACCGTCGACACCTTTTGACCCTCGCCCTTGCGCCGCTCCTGCTGGGCGGCTGCCTCAACGTCACGACCGCGCCCATCGAGGTGAAGCCGATCCACATCACGGTCGACGTGAACGTGAAGGTGGAGAAGGCGCTCGACGATTTCTTCGGCGACCTCGACAAGAAGTCCGCCACGATCGCTCACGAGGAGACCAAATGACCATGAAAACCCGACTCTGCACCCTGTTTGCCGCCCTCTGCCTGCTGACGGTCACGGCCTTCGCCGAAACCGCGGCCGACATCCGCCATCGCATGGAACAACGCCTGCCGCAGATCGATGCGTTCAAAGCCCGGGAAATCCTCGGGGAGAACAACCGCGGCCTCCTCGAGGAGCGCAAGCCCGGCTCCGGCAGCGTGGTATCCGACGAGAACCGCGACCGCGAGGCGGTCTATGCCCTCATTGCCAAGGAGACCGGCGCCTCCTCCGATTCGGTCGCCCGGGCCCGCGCCAAGCAGATCGCCGCGAACAGCAAGCCTGGCGTCTGGCTGCAGGATGAGTCCGGCGCGTGGAAGAAGAAATAGGCGGCTTCAGCCGCCTTTCACGTTGCTGAGCCCGATGCGCTTGACGGCCGTGGCCTTTTCGCCCGTGGCGAGGTCCACGACCCAGAATTCGCAGTAGGAGTGCCCGCCATAGACCTGGGCGTCGCTGGCGTACCGAAGCTCGTAGGCGGCGCCGGATTTGGCGTCCAGCGGCAGCTCGGTGCGCGCGATAAAGACCCCGCGGTTGAATTCGACCGCCAGGCGATGCTGGCCCGCGGTGAGTGACACCGGCTGGTTCCAACCTTTGCGCCCGACGGTCACGGCCCGTCCGTCCACCGCGATGATGAACGCGGTGAAGTTGTCGAGCAGCGTGCTCGACTCTTGCGAACCGCGGATGCTGGCGGGCGGCAGTGCGACCTTCGCGGGGCCGGCGGGCACCGGACCGGTTGGCGCGGCCGCAGGTGCCAGTTTGCCGGCAGGAGCCGGAGCGCTGGTGCAACCGGCGAGCAGCAGGGCAGCCAGCAGAGGGAGGGAGAAACTTCGCAACGGCATCGGGACGACTAAAGCCCGGCGACCGGGGCGGTTTCAACCCTGGAGTTGGGCGCCGGGTGGGCCGGCCGGCCACTATCGGGGTTGAATTCACGGGCCGGCTTGCGCAGTGTCCGCGCAACCTACACCCCAATCCCCTCTATGGACCGTCTACATGGTTTGCTCGGCGTCGCCTTCATCCTCGGCATTGCGATCCTGTTTTCGAACAACCGCTCACGCATCAACTGGCGGCTCGTGGGCACCGGCATCGCGCTGCAGGTGGTGATCGCCCTCCTGATCTTCAAGGTCGGGCCGGTGGCGCGGTTCTTTTCCATCCTTGGCCATGGCATGGGCAAGCTCGAGGAGTTCGCCCGGCAGGGCGCGGCCTTCGTCTACGGCGGCATCATCGTGGATCAGTTCGGCCAAACCGGCAACTACCTCGCCGGCGGCTTCGTCTTCGCCTTCAACGTCACGGCAACCATCATCCTGGTCTGCGCGCTGGTGGCCATCCTCTACCACTTCGGCATCATGCAGCGGGTGGTGGCGATCATCGCCCGGGCGATGAACTTTGTCATGCGGGTCAGCGGCGCGGAGGCGCTGAGCAACGTCGCCAGCGCCTTTGTCGGCCAGGTGGAGGCGCAGGTGATGATCCGGCCTTACCTCGCGGGCATGACCAACAGCGAGCTGCTCGCCTCGATGAGCGGCAGCCTCGCCTGCATCGCCGGCGGCATCCTGGTCGTCTACGCCAACATGGGCGCCGCGGCTGGCATGGACCTCGCCCCCAAGCTGATCACCGCCTCGCTGATGGCCGCGCCGGGCGCGCTGGTCATCGCCAAGATCGTCTTCCCCGAGACGCAGGAGAGCCAGACAATGGGCACGGTGAAGCTCGAGGTGAAGAGCGGCTACAGCAACGTGATCGACGCCGTGTCGCACGGGGCGGGGGACGGCTTCAAGATCGCGATGAACGTCATCGCCATGCTCATCGGGTTCATCGCCGTCATCGCCTGCATCGACTGGATCCTGGTTGCCATCGGCCACCTGTTCAACCCGGGCTTCGACCTCACCTTGAACTGGATCTTCGGCAAATTCTTCTACCCGATGGCCTGGGCGATGGGCGTGCCTTCCGAGGACATCAACAATGTGGCGACGCTGCTCGGCCAGAAGCTGACGATCAACGAATTCGTGGCCTTCCAGAACCTGACCACGCACCGGGTGCCGATTGTCACGGAGAAGGGCTTGCTCATCCTCAGCATCGCCATCTGCGGCTTCGCCAATTTCAGCAGCGTCGGCATGCAGATCGGCGGCATCGGCGCCCTCGCGCCCGAGCGTCGCACTGACCTGGCCAAGCTCGGCCTGAAGGCCCTCCTTTGCGGCACGCTCGCCTCGTATCTCTCGGCGACCTTGGCCGGCATCATCATCTGAACGGCGCGCGGATAAGGCCGCGCCCTAGTCTCGCTACAGGCTTTGCCTGAGGGGATTGAAGATCTGGTAAAAGCCCTCAAGCCGGCCGCGCGCGGGCCGGTTTGCACTGGCTGGTAACGTCCCGCGGGATTCATCGTCTCACCAACGGGCCACCACCAACATGAACCTAATCGATCTCATTATGATGCTCGGCGGACTGACGGCGGCGCTCGCGGTGGGCGTCGTCTGCGGTTTGGGGCTGCTCGTCTGGCTGGCCGGCGGCAAATCGCTGCCACCCAAACCCGGCCACTGACTGCATGCTTGGCGCCGGACCAACTCCGGCTAGAGTCCGCGCATGGATCTCAAGCAGCGGCTGGCGCGGCATCTCGGCAAGAAACCCGACACGGCGCGGGCCGCCTTTGTCGCGGCGAACGCGACGGTGCTCGGCGACGTGAGTCTTGGAGCCCACAGCAGCGTGTGGTATGGCTGCGTGCTGCGCGGTGACATCAACTCGATCGAGATCGGGGAGGGCACCAATATCCAAGACCTGACGATGGTCCACCTGGCGGACGACCATGGCGTCAAGGTCGGCCGTTACTGCACCATCGGCCACAGCGCCATCATTCATGCTTGCGAGGTCGGCGACGAGTGCCTGATCGGCATGGGGGCCACCATCATGGACGGCGCGAAGATCGGCGATCACTGCATCGTCGGGGCGAACTCGCTGGTGACGCAGCGTTTTGTCGCGCCGCCGGGATCAATGATTCTTGGTTCACCGGCCAAGGTGGTCCGTCCGCTGGCCGGGCCGGAGCTGCTGGGGCTGCGTGGCTGGGCGGAGAAATATATTGAGGTCGCCAAAGCCCACGCCGCTCTGCGAGCTTAGCGTCGCCCGGCATCTGCCTATTCCGCTTTTTACCCATGGGCCAATTTCTCCCCGGTTTGTCTCTCGCCGTTTTCAGCGCGGCCGGGGCGGTGCAAGCCGCCATACCGGCCAACCTTGATGAGACGCTCCAAAAATGGCTGGAGCAGCGACCGGGCGGCATTGTGATTGCCTATGTGAATGCCGACGGCGTCACCTTTTATAACGCCGGTAAATTGGACGACGCGGCCGGAGTTTCCGCGATCACGCCCGATACGCAGTTCGAGATCGGCTCAATCACCAAGGTATTCACGGCCGTGCTGCTCGCCGATGCGGTTCAGGCGGGCAAGGTGTTGTTGGAGGCGCCGGTCGGACCGCCCTTCGCCCCCAGTCGGGTTACTTATCTGCAGCTTGCCACCCACACCGCGGGACTGCCGCTCACGTATGCGGACAAAATCGGTTACGATTTGCCCAATCCCTATGCGGGGGAGACACTGACGTCGCTGCTGGAATTATTTGCGTCGGTTGCGCCGACGGCGAAACCGGGCCCGGGGCTGTTCAATTCGAATCTCAGTTTTGCGGTCCTTGGCCAGGCCCTGGCCAGCGCCTGGGGGAAGTCGTATGCCGACTTGCTGAAGGAACGGGTGTTGAGGCCGCTGGAACTCAATGACACGGTTATTTCCTGGCGCGAAGCCGGCGCCGCCCGCCTGGCGCCGGGCCATAACAAGGCCGGGATGATCGTGCACTGGGATCTGAACGCTTACGCTCCCGCCCTGGCGATGGTTTCAACCAGTCGGGACCTGGCGAAATTCGTGCAAGCCTGCCTCGGGCTGAGAACCACGCCCTTGCAGGCGGTGCTGGCGGAAACATTGCGTCCGCGGGTGTCAGGTTATGTTCCCACGCGGCAGATTGGTCTCGCCTGGCAGATTGAACGGCGCGACGACTCCACGCTGATCTGGCATAATGGGGCCACGGGCGGCTACCGGAGCTTTGTTGCGCTCAATCCAGCCAGGAAGACCGGCATAGTGATTCTCGCGAATCAATCCCACAGCCTGGAATCGCTGGGTTTCAACCTGCTGGCGGGGCAGATGCCACCGCCCAACGCCTCCACCGTCCCCGTGGAGAAGCGGCCCGAGTGAGAGTTTCCGGGCAGCTATCCGTTCACGGCATCTTTCGTCATGGCAATCACCGCGGACGGCAAGCCGCTGTTCCTGCAGGCCACCAACCAGTCGCGCCTTAAGCTGCGGCCGCCCGCCGCTACAGCATCACCGGTGTGAAGGCGGAGATCTGGTTAGAGCGCGATGGCGCGGGGAAATCATGGCGTTCGCCCTGCATTAAATGGCCCGGGCCCGCGCGGGACCAGAACGCCGTGATTAGGGAACGCGCTCCAGCACGCTGAAGGTATACCGGTAGTTCGCGTCGCGGCTTTCCTTCCGCCACGACTCGCGCCAGGGCAGGTGCCGCCATTCGGGGAACCAGGTGTCGCCCGGAACCTCGGCATGCACGAGCGTCAGCAGGAGACGGTCGGCGATTGGCAGCGTCTCCTCATAAATCCGTTGGCCGCCGCAGATCATGATTTCGCCGGGCAGGGTCTGCGCGATGGCCAAGGCCTCGGCGACAGTGCCGGCGAGGCGCACGCGATCCGACGCCAGCGATTGGTCGCGGGTGATCACCACGGGCTGGCGGCCATCGGCGAGCGCTTTGGACCAGCTCGCGAAACCGATCCGGCCGAGCACGACGGTCTGGCCGGCGGTCTTGGCGTGGAACCAGGCCTTGTCCTCCGGGATATGGAAGGGCAGCCGGCCGGCGCGGCCCATGACGCGGTTTTCGGCGCAGGCGACAATCAGGTTGAGCGGCTTGGGCATTGCGGTGTTGCGTCAGGGCCCCGGAGTCCAAGGCTCGATCGCATGCGTAGCAAACTTCGTTTTCTGGCGGCGGCTCTCGGTTTCGGGGCCGCTTTTTTTGTGTCGGTGCGAGCCGATGACTTTGTCGCGCGTTACGAGGCCGTCGTCGCGACCAAAGGCAAAACCCCCGAGGCGGCCCGGTTGCACGAGCTCTTCAAGGTCGACTGGGCCATCACCCTGGAGGTCTCCCCCGAGCTGGCGACCTACCTGGGCGTCCCCGGTTACGACATGAAATGGACGGACCTCTCGCCCGCCGCCATCGCCGCCCGCCGCCAGTTGCCCGGCGAGGAACTGCGGGTGCTCGCGACCATCGATCGCGCGCAGCTGACGCCGGCGGACCAGGTCAACTTCGACCTGTTCAAACGCCAGGCGGCGGAGGCGCTCGAGGGCAATCGCTTCCCCACGGAGTATTACCAAGTCACCCAACTCGGCGGCATCCAGCAGGACGCCGCGCAGCTTTTCAGCATGATGCCCAACCAGACCTCCGGGCAGCTGGAGAACCAGCTGGCGCGGTTGCAGGCGCTGCCGGCCGAGGTGGACCAGGTCATCGCGCTGCTGGAAGAGGGCCTGAAGCACGGCTTCACGCCGCCGCAGATCACGCTGCGGGATGTGCCGGAGCAGGTGCACGCCCAGATTCCCGAGGAGGCGTTCAAGAGTCCGCTGCTGGCCGGCTTCAACGACCTGCCGCCGACCGTGCCGGGCGAGGCGGGCACCCGGCTGCGCGCCGCGGCGGCCAAGAGCTACGCCGAGCAGGTGCGGCCGGCGTTCCAGCGGCTGGAACAGTTCATCACCACGAAATATCTGCCGGGCGCGCGCCAGACCATCGCCGCGTCCGCATTGCCGGATGGAGCGGCCTATTATGCGTGGCGCATCAAGACGCAGACCTCGACCGACCTGACCGCGCAAAAAATCCACGAGATCGGCCTCGCGGAGGTGAAGCGGATCCGGGCGGAGATGGAAAAGATCAAGGACCAGACCGGCTTCAAGGGCACGATGCCGGAGTTTTTCACCTACCTGCAGACCGACCCGAAATTCTTTTTCACCAACAAGGAGGACTTGATGCGCGCCTATCGCGACATCGCGAAGCGCGCCGACCCCCAGCTGGCCAAGCTGTTCAAGACCCTGCCGCGCCTGCCCTATGGTGTGATCGAGGTGCCGGCCTATGCCGAGAAGTCGCAGACCACCGCTTACTACAACGGCGGAGCGCCGGAGACGGGCCGGCCCGGTTATTTCTATGCCAACACCTACGCCCTGAACACGCGGCCGAAATGGGAAATGCAGCCGCTGACCCTGCATGAGGCCGTGCCCGGCCACCACCTGCAGATCTCGCTCGCCCAGGAGATGGGCGACCTGCCGGACTTCCGGAAATACGGCGGTTACACGGCGTTCGTCGAGGGGTGGGGGCTTTATTCCGAGAGCCTCGGCGAGGAGATGGGTTTCTACACCGATCCCTACGACAAGTTCGGCCAGCTGACCTTCGAGATCTGGCGCGCGATCCGGCTCGTGACCGACACCGGCATGCATGCGCTCGGCTGGTCGCGCCAGCAGGCCATCGATTACTTCAAGGCCAACTCCAGCAAGTCGGAGCACGACATTGTCGTCGAAATCGACCGCTACATCGTGTGGCCCGGCCAGGCACTGGCCTACAAGCTTGGGGAGCTGAAAATCAAGGAACTGCGCGCCTACGCCACGCAGGAACTGGGCAAGAAGTTCGATGTGCGCCTCTTTCATGACGAGGTGCTGAAGAACGGCGCGGTTCCCCTAAGTGTGCTGGACGAGCACATTAAGGATTGGGTGGCCAAGCAAAAACTGTAGCGGCGGTCCATGACCGCCGAATACGCCAAACGGCGGTCGCAGACCGCTGCTACAGGATTGCATGCGGCCGGGAAACCCCGTGTCCTAACCCCCCTATGATTATCGGCGTTCCCCGCGAAATTAAGATTGGTGAAACCCGCGTCTCGATGACCCCCAGCCTCTGCCGGCGCGTGACCGCGCTCGGCGGGAAGGTGCTGTTGGAAAAAGGGGCCGGGCTTACCGCCGGCTTCACCGATGACGAATACAAGGCCGCCGGCGCCACCTTCGCCCCCACGGCGGCGAAGGTCTGGAAAACCGCCGACATGATCCTCAAGGTCAAGGAGCCGCTCGAGGCCGAATACGACCTCATGCAGCAGGGCCAGACCATCTTCACCTACCTGCACCTCGCCGCGGGTCCGACGCTGGCAAAGGAGCTGTGCCGGAAAAGCATCCTGGGCATCGCCTACGAGACGGTCGAGGGCGGTGACGGCCAGTTCCCGCTGCTCAAGCCGATGTCCCAGATTGCCGGTCGGCTCTCGATCCAGATCGGCGCCTACTTCCTCCAGTCCCAACTCGGCGGCTCCGGCGTCCTCCTCGGGGGCATCCCCGGCACGATGCCCGGCCACGTGGTCGTGGTCGGCGCGGGCAACTCCGGCGCACACGCCGTGCAGATGGCCGCGGGCATGGGCGCGCGCGTGACCGTGCTCGACCTCGACACCCGCAAGCTCGAGGTCCTCGACACCGAGTATCGCGGCCGGATCGTCACCCTCATGTCCAACCCTGCCAACATCGAGCACGCCGTCGCCGACGCCGACCTGCTCATCGGCGCCGTGCTCATCCCCGCCGCCAAGGCCCCGATCGTCGTCTCCGGGAAGATGGTCGCCCAGATGCGCCCCGGCAGCGTGATCTGCGACATCGCCATCGACCAGGGTGGCTGCATCGAGACCATCAAGCCCACCTCCCACACGAAGCCGACCTACAAGGAGCACGGCGTCATCCATTACGCGGTGCCCAACATGCCGGCGTTGGTCGGCCGCACCTCGACGATGGGCCTGACCCAGGCCACCGAGCCGTTCGTTGCCATGATGGTGCAGAAGGGTGTCGAGCGTGCGCTGAGCGAGCACAAGGGCCTGGCCAAGGGCGTGAACACCCGCAACGGCCGTATCACCTACGACGCCGTCGCCAAGGCCGTCGGCTTCGACTCGTAACCGGCGCCGATCTCGGTCGGCGTGTTCCAGTTCGCCACCCGCCAGAACTCGGTGGCTGGCAGGGTCACGCTCGTCAGCCGCCCCGCCGCGATCAAAGCGTCCGCCAGCGGATGCAGTGACCGCTGGCCTCCCTCCAATCGGCGGGTGACCTCCCCCAGGGCCGCGCGCGGATAGATGGCCGCCAAGGGCTCGTGGCCCGCTGCCGGCCGCGCCATGGCGCCACAACCGGGCCGGCAGAACGTGCCCAGCCAGTGGAACCAGCCGGCGTCGATGCGCGGCATGTCGGTGGCGAGCACCGCCAGCCATTCGGTCTCACCCGCGGTGAGCGCGGCATGCAGGCCGGCCAGCGGCCCGGCCCCGATCACGGCGTCGTGCCAGAGATGAATATCGGGGGGCAGGGCGAGTGGCGCCTGCTCGCGCTGGCGGACCACGCCGACCACGCCGGCTCCGGCCTCGCGGAGCACGCGGGCTTGGCGCAACCAGAGCGCTTCGCCATCGAGAACAAGAAGGGCCTTGTCCTGGCCCATGCGCCGGGATTGACCGCCGGCCATGACGGCCCCGGTGAACTCGCCGGGTTTCATGCGCCGTCCCTCCGCAGCCAACCGTCCGTGAGGATGCGGCAGCGCAAGCCGCCGCGTCCGCGCAGCCAAGCCTCGGCGCCCGGGCCGAGCGCCTCGTCCATCCAGTGGCACGGCCGGCATTCCTCCGTGCCCTCGAGCAGCACGCCCTGCAGCTCGAATGGCCGGCCGATCAGCTCGTTCAGGTTCATGCCACCGACCAGCAGGTTGCGGCGCAACACGGCCGGTCGGGCGCGCGGTAGGTTGAGCGCGGTGCAGAGCGCCGCGAACACCTCGACGGAGAACAACGTGACCTGACCCTTGTAGTTTTCCTTGTGGTCAAAGAACCGGTCGCCGCGCAGCCCGCGGTCGGCGACGCACTCGACGGTGTCCACTTCCTCGATGATCCGCGGCACCGAGCCGAGCCCGTGACGGCCGACATAGCTGTGCCCGGCGGAAATATAGATCCGGTGGAGCAGGAGGCTGGTGGCAACCGGGGTGTTCATGAAGCCAAAGGTTTGATCGCCACGGCACAGGCCTTGTAGCTCGGCTGGCGCGAGTGCGGGTCGTAGGCGGGGAAGGTAAGCTTGTTCACCTCGGGAAAGTGCATCGGCATGAACACCGTGCCCGGCTGGACGACGGCGGTGACGAAGGCGACGGCCTCGATCGAGGCCCGGCGCGAGCGGACCGCCACACGCGCCCCGTCCGCTATCCCCCGCGGCGCCGCGTCGGCCGGGTTGATCTCGACGTGGAGGGCGTTCGGCGCGAGCTTGCGCAGGATGGCGCTCTTGTCAGTGCGCGACCCGGTGTGCCACTGGGCGGAACTGCCGCGGCCGGTCATCAGGATCAGGGGATACTCCGCATCGGTCGGCTCGGGCATCGGGCGGGGCTCGTCGAAATGAAACCGGGCCCGGCCGTCGGGCGTGAAGAATCCCCCGTCGCTGAACAACCGGCGTTCCCTGTCCGCCGGCCGCGGTTCGCGCGCCTCGGGATAGGGCCACTGGATGCCGCCGGCCTCCTCGATCTGGGCGTAGTCCCGGATGCCGGAGAAATCACACGGCTGGCCGCGGGAGAGCTGCTTGAGCAGCCCGAATGCGGCCGCAGGCGAACTCCAGGCACGGAACATGTCCCGGCAGCCCCAGGCCTCGGCCACGAGCTGAAAGATGGCGAAATCGCTCAGCGCGGCGCCGGGCGCGCGGGCGACCTTGCGGGTGACGCCGAGCCGGCGTTCGCTGTTGATGAACACGCCGTCCTTCTCGCCCCAGCCGGCGGCGGGCAGAACCAGGTCCGCCATCCGGGCCGTCTCGGTGGTGGCATACATGTCCTGCACGACGAGGAAATCGAGCTTGGCCCGGATCGCGGCGAAGCGGCCCGAGTTGATCCAGGAGTGCGCCGTGTTGGTGGCGATGACCCACAGTCCGCGGATGTCGCCGCGCTCGATGCCGTCAATGATCTCATCGTAGGCCCAGCTCTTCTCCGCCGGGATGCGGGCGGTGTCGATCCCGAGGATGCCGGCGACATGCGCTCGGTGCGGGGCACTGGCGAAATCATAGCCGCCGAGCAGGGAGGTCGCGTTGCCAAACAGGCGCGAACCCATCGCGTTGCACTGGCCGGTGATGGAGTTGGCGCCGGTGCCGGGCCGGCCGATGTTGCCGGTCATCAGCGCGAGGTTGATGATGGCCTGCGCCGTGCGCGTGGCCTCGTGGCTCTGGTTGACGCCCATGGTCCACCAGAACGACACGCGTTCGCCGCGCGCGATGCTTTCGGCGCAGCGCACGAGGTCGGCCACCGGCACGCCGCTCTCGGCCGCGGTGCGCTCCAGGGTGAACCCGGCCACGAACTGCTCGAACTCGGCGAAGCCGGTCGTGTGGGCCGCGAGGTAATCGCGCTTCACGGCGCCCAACTGGATCAGCTGGCGGGCCAGGCCGTAGAGCAGGGGCAGGTCGCCCTTGGGGCGCAGGGCCAGGTGCTGCGCGGCGAGCATGGCGGTCTCGGTCTTGCGCGGGTCGATGACGATGATGGTCGGGTTGCGTTTGTTCATTATCACCCGCTGCCACATGATGGGGTGGGCGATGCAGGGGTTGGCGCCGACAAACACCAGCACGTCGCTCTCCTCGAAGTCGGCGTAGGTGAAGGGCGGGGCGTCGAAGCCGAACGACTGCTTGTAGGCGACATGCGAGGTGGCCATGCACTGCCGGGTGTTGGAGTCCACGTGCAGCATGCCCATGCCGAACTTCGCCAGCGCGCCGAGCAGCGCCATCTCCTCCATCACGATCTGCCCGGTGCTGAGGAAGGCGAGGGCGTGCGGCCCGTGGCGTCGCTGGACGCCCTGGAAATTTTCGACGAAGGCCGCCAGCGCGCGTTCCCACGACACCGGCCCAAGCCGGCCGGCCGCCGGGTTGCGCAGCAGCGGTGAGGTGGCGCGATCGGAGGCAGCGAGTGGCGTGAGTGCCTCCCAGCCCTTGGGGCAGGCCATGCCGAGGTTGACGGGATAGTCGGGGTCGGCCGTGAGGTTGATGGCCTCGCCTTTCCGGTTCAGGTGAATCTTGAGCGAGCAGCCGGTGCTGCAAAAACCGCAGATGGACCTGGCGGTGCCGGCGGGCGTCAGCCGGGAAGGGACGCGACCGAGGCCGAAGTCGCCCGGTCGCAGCACCAGTTCGCAGGTCATCGGACCGGTGCGGGCGCGGAGCAGCTGCTCGATCTTCGCCTTCATGAGCGCACGCTACCCGGCATTTTCGGAGCGTCAACGGCCCGGAAGAACAGGTAGCGTTCGGCCAGCTCGCCGAGCAGGGTCAGGCCGAGGGCGAGCCAGGCCGCCCGCGGGGGCACTGAACCAGTCGCCACCATCAGGGGCACGAGGATGCCGCCGAGCAGGCCGGCGACCGCGCGCAGTTCGTTGACCGGGCGCAGCGGACCCACGAGCAGCCGGGCGGTCTGCCGGGCGGGCGGATACGGGCCGTCGTCTTCCTCCTGGATCGGGGTCAAGGCGCGCGCCTCGAAGGCGAGCTTCAGGGCGGTGGCGGCCGCCAGCAAATAGCCGAGGGCGAGCGGCGCGCCGGGGGCAATGAGGGCTCCGGCCAGGCCGAGGATCACCGCTGTGCCGAAGAAACGTGGCGCGGTGTTGGCGAAGCACCAGAACGCCCGCTGTGTGTCGGCGTAGATCATCACGGAGCAGAACAGGCCCAGCGTGCCCAGCAGGGCGGTGCCCACGGCGAGGCTGGAGCGCAGCGGGCCGGCTGCGAGTGGCAGCCAGCCGAGGCGCACCGCCACGTAGGCCGAGGCGAGGGGAAACCACAGGCCGAAGACGACGGCCTCGCGGCTGAACCAGCTGCGGCGCAGGTTGAGGAAGACCTTCCACGCCCGCAGCGGCTGACCGAGATGCAAGGCGGCCAGACCCAGGCCCGCGGCTCCGGCCACCCAACCGCATACGGCCAGCGCCGGGGTTTTCAGGTCGAGGACCTTGTCGGCCACGCCGCACCCGACGGCCATCGGCATCAGCATCAGCAGGGCGACCAGCGGCCAGTGCGGCGGCTGGGGCCGGAGCGCCGCCCCATCGGCGGCCGCCGCATTTTCGGGGAGCGGCTGGCGGCTGATGTAGCGGGTGGTTGGCTGCGTGTAGGCCGGATCGGGCGCGCCGGGCAGGAAAGCGGAAGTGTCAACGCGCACCGCGGCTCCGACATGGATCTCGATCTTGATGATCTTGATGGCCTCGGTCGGACAGGCCTGCACGCAGGCCGGGGCTTCGCCCTCGGCCAGGCGATTGTGGCACATGTCGCACTTGCGGACGATGCCGAGCCGCTCGCTGTATTTCGGCACATCGTAGGGACACTTCAGGATGCAATACTGGCAGCCGATGCACTGGTCATCGAGGTGCCGCACGATGCCGGTGATGGGATCCTTCTCGTAGGCGAGCACCGGGCAGCCATTGAGGCAGCCGGGATCGGCGCAATGATGGCAGGCGGTCGTGACCGTCTGTTGGAACGGCGCGGCGTGCGAGCCGCCGTGGATGAGGCCGACATCGCGCCAGGATTCGTCGTCCTCCAGCCCGTTGAGGGCGTGACAGGCGACGACGCAGGCCTTGCAACCGCTGCACGAGTCGAGATCGACCTCGAACGCGTATTGCTCGCCCGGGCTGGGCTTGGTCAAAGGGATCAGGTCACGGTAGGTCGGCTCGCGTTTGGGCGCCGCGGAGAAGCGGGTGACGGGGGTTTGCAACTGGCCCTGCTCGGCCAGGAGCTCCGCGAGGAAATCTCCCAAGGGCTGGCGGGGTGCGACCATGTCAGTAGACGTCGCGTTGATAGCGCTTGGCGGCCTTGAGCGACTGGACGTAGGCCGTGGCGTCGGCCGGGGACTTGCCGCCGGCAGTCTCGATGACCTTGTGCAAGGCGGCGTCGACGTCCTTCGCCATGCGCGAGGCGTCGCCGCAAACGTAGAAGTGCGCGCCGGCCTCGAGCCAGGCGTAGAGCTCCGCGGCGTTTTCCAGCATGCGTTGCTGGACATAGATTTTCTCGGCCTGGTCGCGAGAAAAGGCGAGATCGAGCCGCGCGAGCAGGCCGGCCTCCTCCATGCCGAGCAGCTCCTCGCGATAGAGGAAATCGCTGGCAGCCTTCTGGTCGCCGAAGAAGAGCCAGTTTTTGCCCTTCGCCCCGGCGGCGCGGCGTTCCGCAAGAAACGCGCGGAACGGGGCAATGCCCGTGCCGGGACCGACCATGATCATGGGCGTGTCGGGATTCGCGGGTGGCCGGAAGGCGGGGTTGGAGTGCACGAAGACGCCGACCTTGCCGGCGGCCAGGGCGCGTTCGGCCAGGAACGCGGAGCAGGCACCTTTGCGCGGGCGGCCGTCCTTCTCATAGCGGACGGCGCCGACGGTCAGATGCACCTGGCCGGGGTGGACCTGGGGCGAGGACGAGATGGAGTAGAGCCGCGGCTGGATTTTCTTCAGCGTGCGAACGAAATCGGCGGCGGCCGGCTTGGCCGGGATGGCGAGCAGGGCGTCGATGACATGAAACAGCACGGGCGCGCCATGGGCCGCTCCGGCCAGCGCCGGTACGAGGGCGAGCAGCTCGGGTGCCGGCTTGCCGAGATCGTAGCACTCGGTCAGGGCGCGACGCAGGGGCAGTTCGCCCGCGGGCGTCGGCACGGCCTCTTCGCCGTCGCAGCCGAGCGCAGCGAGCACGTCGGCCACGAGCGCCGGGCAATTCTGCGGGTAGACCCCGAGGGCATCGCCGGCGGCATAGGCCAGGCCCGAACCCTCGAGGGAGAATTCGACATGGTTCACCTCCTTCGCGGAGCCGGCGCCGTTCAGGTTGCGGACGGTGAGGACAGCCGCCGGAAAAGGATTCTTCCGGGAATAGGCAGTCTCTTCAACTGTAGGAGCGGGTTTATCCCGCGATTCAAGATCCTGTTCGGGGCGTAAAGCCCCTCCTACAGCAGAAGGTGCGAGCGCCGCGAGCGAAGCATCGAGCCACTGGGTGAAGGCCTCCTCATAATCGAGGTCGCAGTCCACGCGGGGAGCGACACGGGTGGCGCCGAGTCTCTCCAGCGCGGCGTCGAAGTCCTTTCCGCATTGGCAGAAAAGCGTGTAGTTGGTGTCGCCGAGCGAGCAGACGGAGAAGCGCAACGCGGCGAGCAAGGTGCCGGTGGCAGCCTTGAGCGCCGCGTGGAGGGTCTTGGCGTTGTCGGGCGGTTCGCCATCGCCGTAGGTGCTGGTGATGACGAGCACGTTTTTCTCGGCGGCGAGTTTCGCGGCGTCAGTCTGCGCCATGTCGAGGATGCTGGCGGCGAAGCCACGCTTGCCGGCCTCCTTGGCGGCCTTCTTGGCCAGACCCTCGGCGGTGCCGGTCTGGGAACCGAAGAGGATCGTCAGGGGTTGGAGGGCCGCGGCGACCACCGCGGCGGATTGCGGCGCGGCAGCCGCCCGGGAGAAAACGCCGGCAAAGAAGCCGTTGAGCCAGGCGCGCTGCTCGGGCGTAAAGGGTGCGGTGTCGGGGATGAGCGGAGCTGAGGTCATGGTCAGGAGAGGAATTCCTGCAGTTCCTTGACGGAGTGGCGGCGTGACCACTGGACGAAGGTTTCGCCCGAGTGGCGGCGGTCTTGGTAGGTCGCCAGGATTTTTTCAACCAACGGGTTGATCTCGGTTGCGCGGACGCCGCGGAAGATCTCGCGGCCGATGCCCTGCTCGTGGTCCATGCCGCCGCCGAGGACGACATGGTAGCCCTCGTCGCCGTCGGTGAGCTTGGTGGCCACGAAGCCGAGATCGCCGCAATAGTGCTGGGCGCAGGAGTGCGGGCAGCCGGTGAAGTGGATGTTGAGCGGCGGGGCGTCCTCCGGGAGCGCGGCGAGGCGCTTTTGCAGGATGACGGCGTGGGCCTTGGTGTCGGCGGCGGAATACTTGCAGCCGCGGTTGCCGGTGCAGGCAATGATACCGCCCGCCAGGCTGTGCGGCTCGGTGAAGAAGCCGAGCCGCTGCACCGCGCGGCGGGCCGTGTGAACAAAGGCGTCGGACAGGTGCGGGATGATCACGCTCTGCCAGACGGTCAGACGCAGCTCGCCCTTGCCGTAATTGGTGGCGAGGTCGGCGAGGGCGTGGAGGTGCTTCGCGCTCAAGCGGCCGACCGGAACGCCGATGCCGAGGGAATTGAAGCCGCGCTGGGTCTGGCGATGGACGCCGAGCCAGCCCTGCTTGAGGACGGGACGGCGCGGTTCGCAGGCCGTGAGCGGCAGGTGGACAAGCGGGAAGGCGAGTTTCGTCTGGGTTTCCTCGAGGAACTTTTCCACGCCCCACTTCTCCAGCAGATACTTGAGCCGCGCCTTCTTGCGGTTGGTGCGGTCACCGTTGTCCGCGAATACGCGGATCATCGCGGCGGCGACGGCCACGGCTTGTGCCGGGGTGACGAGCAGGCCGGTGTCGCGGGCGAAATCGAGGTGGCCGGTGATGCCGCCCAGCTGGACGCGGAAGTAGACGCCGGGCGCCACGGGTGCCTGGTCGAGCGCGGCGAGGGATTTCTCCGTGACGCGGCAGGCGATGAAGCCGATGTCGTTGGTGGCGGCGGCGACGGAGATGCTGCCACCGTTGTCGAAGGCGACGTTGAACTTGCGCGGCAGGCCGTAGAGGTCGCGCTGGTTGAGGATGTAGTGATGCAGGCCCTTGGCGAAGGGGCGCACGTCGAGCAGCTCGCCCGGGTCAAAGCCGCTATTGGGCGAGGCGGTGACGTTGCGGATGTTGTCGCAGCCGGCACCGCGGGAAGTGAGCCCGAGTTCCTGGATGCGGGTCAGCACCAGGATCAGGTCGCGCGGCTTGAACTCGCGGATCTGGAGGTTGCCGCGGGTGGTGATGTGCAGGTAGCCGCCGCCGAACTCCTGCGCGAGGTCGGCGAGGCCGTGGCTTTGCCCGGACGTGATTTCGCAGGCCGGCACGCGCAGACGGAGCATGAAGCTGTCCTGTGCCGGGGCGACGTAGAAGAGCCCGTGGAACTTGAAGCGGTAGGTGTTCTCCGGATCGGGAAACTTGTCCTCGTCGGCGTGCCGCAGCAGGCGCTCCCACGCGTCAAGCGGGTTCTCGTCGTATTTCCAGCGCTCCTCCTTGCAGAGGTCGCCGAGCGGCGTGCCGTGGAAGCTGGCCTCGGGAGCGGCGAGATTGCCGCCCGTGGCGGTCGCGGCATCGGCCGTCAGCTGACCGGCCGCGTTGGTGCCGACGAAAGCGCTGCTCGCCAAGACCCCGGCCATGAAGCCCTGCAAATACTCCTTCTGCTCGGGCGAGAAGGGACCCTCCTTCGCCAAGGCTACGGGGGGCAGGCCGGCATGGTGGGGCGTGTCGGACATCAGTCGGTTCAGAGGTTCAGCGTGAGCTGCAGGTAGCAGTAGCCGGCATCCTTCGAGCCGACGGCCGAGAGCGACTCCTTGATGTAGTCGCCACGGAAGTAGCGGCTGAGGCCCAGTTCCAGCGTGGCGCTGGGGATGAACGTCCAGCCGGCGAGCAGATCGAGTTCCGAACCGAGCGCGGAGCCGTAGGACGGATTGATCCGGTAGCCCTTGCCGCTGCCCACGGCGGCGCCCGTGAAGTTCCTCGGCACCCCGGCGACGTTATACCAGTAGTCGTTGCTGTTATCGAGCCATTGCAGGTGGCCTTCAACGGCCAGCGAAATGTTGGTCTTGGGCTTGACCGAGTAGGCCAGCCGGAGGTCGCGGATATTCTGCAGGCTGCTCAGGTCCATGGCGCCGTATAGCCCGTGGTTGGACGGGAAGAGGTTCTGAAAGGTGTGGCTGGTCCCGTCGGTCGGGTTGTTGTCGCCCGAGCCGTAACTGCCGATGAGGGCGAGGCGCGGCTGCCAGGGGTTGCCCGCCCAGGAGTAACCGAGCTGGGCGACGGCGGCGTAGGCCGACTGGGTGAGGCGCGGCGCGGCCAGGGCGGCGGCGACGGTGGTCGCGGGAAAAACGGCGGTGCGGCTGCCGAACTGATACATGGTCTCGACCGTGTAGTCCCAGGGGCCGGCGACGCCGGGCTTGGACTTCACGCGGACACCGGCGGTGTAGAGATCCTGCGGCGCGGGGAAGCGCCACGGCGCGGCGTAAGCCGACCAGTTGTCGGTGACGATGCCGCGGGCGACGTTGCGCGCAAACAGGTAGGCCTCCACGTTGTGGTTCTGCGAGAGCTTGGGAAAATTGAAATACGCCCCCGAGAACGCATCCTGCGAATTCGCCTTGCTGAGGTGGTCGTTGGCGATGTAGACGAGGCCGCCGGTGAAGACATCAACTCCGACGTAGGCGTTCTGGTAGCGCAGCTTCGCGGCATCGAAGGTGTGCGGGACGTTGAGCCAGCGGGCATGGCCGACGAGGCGCTGGTCGCCGTAAACGAGTTCCTGACGGCCGATCTTCAGGGAGAGGGGGAATTCCTTGTGGTTGCCGATGACGACATAGCCCTGGTAAAGGTCGAGCGGGCCGTCGAGCTCAGGCAGGTTGTGGCCGGCGGCCGTGGGGCTGTAGCGGTTATCGTTCAGCGAGTAGCTGGAACGGCCCTCGATCGCGACCGCGAACCACTTCGCCGTGTAGCCGACGCGCGGCATGATGCGCGTGAGCTGATAGTTGTTATTGTTGAAGTCGACCGTCCGCTCGGAGAAATCCCAGCTGGACCCGGCATTGGTCGTGCCGGCCCCGCTCTTGTCCTCCTCGCGAAGGCGGACGTTTACGCCAAGATCCCATACGTTCATGTAGGGATCGGAAGCCCGAAGGGCTTGGTTGATGTAGCCGGGGAATGGCTGGGCCGGCGGTGGCGGAACGTATTGGGCGTGGAGGACCGGGACAAGGCTTGCGAGCGCAAGAGCAAGGCGGCCGGCGAATTTGTAACCTAATAGGTTACAAAGCACGGTGGCGGATGACTGGGTGCGGTGGAGTGGGTTCATGGTGTGTGCAATGATGGTAGGTGGGCGGGAAGTCAGACCGGGGTCAGCGCACTAAGAAAGCGGTTGAAGCCGGAGCGCTTGGGCGGCGCAGTCGGCGGCGGGGGCGGGGAACCGGCGGGGCGGGCCGGGCGGTGGTGCGAGCGCTCCTCGAGGAAGCCGATGAGCTCCTCGCGGAGGCGGTAATACCCGGGGTCTTCGAGCAACTGCTTGCGCGAGCGGGGCCGGGGAAACTTGATCTCAAGGATCTCGCCGATGGTAGCGGCGGGACCACTGGTCATCATAACGACGCGGTCCGAGAGGAACAGTGCCTCGTCCACGTCGTGCGTGACCATGAGGGCGGTCTTCTGGTCCTTCTGCCAGAGGTCGAGCAGCACCTCCTGCAGTTCGACGCGCGTGAGCGAGTCGAGCATGCCGAAGGGCTCGTCGAGCAGGAGCACCTTGGGCGACAGGGCGAAGGCGCGCGCGATGCCGCAGCGCTGCCGCATGCCCTGCGAAAGTTCGGCGGGCTTCTTGTGCAGGGCGTCGCCCAGGCCGACGACGGTCAGGTAATACTCGACGATCTGGCGGCGCTCCTCGGGGTCGGCGGTGTAATAGACCTGCTCGACGCCGAGCATGACGTTCTCAAAGGCGGTGAGCCACGGCAGCAGACAGGGCGCCTGGAAGACGACGCCCCGGTCCGGTCCGGCTCCGGCGACCTCCTTGCCGGTGAGGAACACGCCACCCGTGGAGATTTCCGTCAGCCCGGCGATCATGGAAAGGACGGTGGATTTGCCGCAACCGGAGTGGCCGATGAGCGTGATGAACTCGCCCTTGCGGATCTTGAGGTCGAAGTTTTCGACGATGACGGCCGGGCCCTTCGGGGTGTCATAGGTTTTGCCGAGCAGGGAGATGTCGAGAAAGGCGCTCATGGGTTGAGGGTGACTTGCTCTTCCTTGATCTCGTGGGGCCGGAGCGGACGCCGGCGGCCCGACGGATTGTTCAGGTCCTCGGGCAGGATGTCGGGCAGAACCAGTTTGCGCGTGACGGTGGCCTTGCGGCGCGCGTTGTAGCCGAGCAGCTCGTTGGAGATGAGGGCGCGGAGGCGCTTGAACTCGGGGTCATGGTTGAGCGCCTTGCGATCACGGGGGCGCGCAAGCGCGACGGGGAAAGACGGTCCGAGATGCGCACCCGGCCCGGGTGTGAGGGGGATGATGCGGTCCGCGAGCAAGAGCGCCTCGTCGACGTCGTTGGTGATGAGGACGACGGTTTTTTTGTCCTTTTCCCAGATGCGTTCGAATTCGTCCTGCAGCGTGGCGCGGGTAAGGGCGTCGAGGGCGGAGAGCGGCTCGTCGAGCAGCAGGATCTGCGGGTCCATGGCCAGGGCGCGGGCGACGGAGACGCGCTGGCGCTGGCCGCCGGAGAGCTCGCGCGGGAGCTTGTGGGCGTGCGGCGCGAGGTTGACGGTGGCGATGGCCGTCTCGCCGATCAGCCGGCGCTTCTCGGCCGAGTGGTTCGGGAAGACCTGGTCGATGGCGAGGGCGATGTTCTCCGTCGCAGTGAGCCAGGGCAGCAGTGAGTAATTTTGGAACACCACGCCGCGATCGGGGCCGGGTGCGGTGATCTCGAGGTCGTTGAGCTTGACGGTGCCGGTGTCGGGGCGCGTGAGGCCTGCGATCAGCGAGATGAGCGTGGTCTTGCCGGAACCCGAATAACCGACGATGGCCACGAATTCGCCGCGCTCGATGGCGAGGTTGATGTTGGTGAGCACCGGCGGCCCGCCGAAGCCCTTGCTGACGTTCGTGATTTCGAGAAAGGCCATGAGGTCAGATACTCTTGAAGCGGCGTTCGAGGAGACTCATCAGCCGGTCGAGGCCGAAGCCCACGAGGCCGATGACGATGATCGAAAGGATGATGTGCTCGTAGATGAGCGCGTTGTATTCCTGCCAGAGGAAGCCGCCCGCGCCCGGCCGGCCGGTGAGCATCTCCGCGGCGACAATCGCCAGCCACGCAATGCCGAGCGACAGCCGGAAGCCCGTGAACATGTAGGGCAGGGTGGCCGGGATGAGGATCTTGGTGAGGGTCTTCCATCGCGAGAGCTTGAGGACGCGGCCGACGTTGAGGAAATCTTGCGGCACAGCGCGCACACCGACGGCGGTGTTGAGCACGGTCGGCCACATCGCGCAGATGGCGATGGTGAAGAGCGCGCCGTAGGTGCCGGCCTCCTTGCCCGCGTTCATGAAGAGCACCAGACCCAGCGGCAGCCACGCGAGCGGCGAGACCGGACGCAGGATCTGGATGATCGGGTCGAAGATCTTCGTGAAGGTCTTCGAGAGACCGAGGCAGAAGCCGATGGGCGTGCCGACGATCAGCGCGACGGCGTAACCCTGGGCTACGAGGATCAGCGAATACCAGGTGAAGCGCAGGATGCCCTGGTCCATCTCACCGCGCTTGGCGAAGGGCGACAGCACATATTCCCGACTGGCCTCCCAGGTCTTGGCCGGTGAGGGCAAGTTGGGCGCCCACGTATTGCTGGAGATGGCCCAGAGCGCGAGCACGATGCCGAAGCCGACAAAAGGCAGGATGAGCCAGTCGAGCTTGAAGGTTTTCATGTGGTCAGCCCTTGAGGTTCTTGACCGCGAAGCCGGTGGCGTAGGCCTCGGGGTTGGCGGGATCGAAGGTGGCGCCGTCGAAGAGCGTCTCGGGGGAGTGGTCGGCGCCGCCGTGGGCGTAGCCGATTTCCTGCATGGCCTCCTCGTAGAGATCGGCGCGCATGACGCGCTTGGCCACGCCCTCGTAGTCGGGCGTGCCGGTCACCATGCCCCAGCGGCGGTATTGCGAGAGGAACCACTTGGCATACTTGGCCTGCGGGTAATTGCAGTTCCGCCGGCTGAAGTGCATGTAGAACTCATCCTCCTTCTTGCGGCCGTCGCCGTAATCGTAGTGGCCCTGCAGACGGCCGAGGATGATCTCCTTCTGGCAGTTGATGTAGGTGGCCTTGGAGACGATCTCGCATTGCTCGGGGCGGTTGGCCAGGTCGTCGAGCCAGACGCTGGCCTCGTGCAGGGCCTTGAGGACGGCCTTGACGGTCTTCGGGTTCCTGAGGGCGAACTCCTCGGTGAAGGCGCAAACCTTTTCAGGGTGGTCTTTCCAGATGTCCTGTGTGCTGACGGAGGTGAAGCCGATGCCGTCGGCGATGGCGCGGGCGCCCCACGGCTCGCCGACGCAGAAGCCGTCCATCTTGCCGATCTTCATGTTGGCGACCATCTGGGCCGGCGGGACGACGATGAGGGAGACATCCTTGTCGGGATTGATGCCGCCGGCGGCGAGGTAGTAGCGCATCCACATGGCGTGGGTGCCGGGCGGGAAAGTCTGGGCGAAGGTCAGCGGCTCGCCGAGCTTGTTGGCCTGATCGGCGAAGGGCTTGAGGGCCTTGGGATCAGCGCCGACCTTGCCCTTCCACTCGGCCTTGAGCGAGATGGCCTGGCCGTTGCGGTTGAGCAGCCACGGGATGACCATCGGCTTCTTGGGCGAGCCGGCGAGGCCCATGGTCGAGGCGAGCGGCATGCCGATCAGCATGTGGGTGGCCTGGATGGAACCGGTGGAGAGGTTGTCGCGGATGGCGGCCCAGTTGGCGCCCTTCGTGACGGTGGAGTTGATGCCGTATTTTTTGAACAGGCCCTTCTCGTGCGCGATGACGATGGGCGAGCAGTCAGTCAGCGCGATCATGCCGAAGTTGAGGTCGGTGACCTCGGGCGCGTCGGAGGTGGCGCCGACGGTGGCGGCCCAACTTTTGTTGCCGAGGGCGGCCCAGAGGGCGGCGGTGCCGGCCAGGGCTGCGCCGCGGGTGAGGAATTGGCGGCGGCTAAGCGGAGACGAGTGCCCCGCCGTGGAGCTTGGTGTGGATGTGTGCATGGTAGTCGAGGTTGACGGTAGCTTCGCGATACAAGTCCTCGCGAAAGAGACGGCGGGGTAAGCTGACGGAGGCGGACCCGCGCGGCACGAGGCCGGCCGCGACGAGTTCGGACTGCAAAGCCGCGGCGCGCGCCGGGGTAGGGGCGCTGGCATCGCCGCGGCTGAAGACATGGAAATCGGGCGCACTCTCGACCCGGCCGTGACCGGTGGCGAACCGACCGAGCAAGGCGGGAGCGATGACCTTGGCGGGCAGGTTGAGGTGGTGCGGGGAGGCGAGCATGTCCGCGAGCTGCAGGCGGTGGCGCGGCTCGTCGCACCACGCGGCGGCCGAGGCCAGCGCGGCGATCAGCGCGGCGTGCTCCGGGGCGCGCTGCTTCGCGAAGGTCGCGCGGACCATCAACACCTTCTCCACATGGCCCGGCGAGAGCTGCGCGCTCCACGCGGGGCACCAGCCCTCGTTCTGCTGCACGGCGAGGGTGTTCCAAGGTTCGCCGGCGCAGTAGCCGTCGAGCGTGCCGGCGGCGAGATTGCGGAACATCTGCGCGGGCGGCACGACGGCGATACGCACGTCGCGCTCGGGATCGAGGCCGGCGGCCTGCAGCCACTGCCGCAGCTGCAGGTGATGGGTGGAGAACGGGAAGACCACACCGAAGGTGAGTTTGCTTTCGCCCCGCCGGCCGAGCGCCACTTCGCGCAGCGTGCCGGTATCCCGCACCCCGGCCGCCCACAGGCGGTTCGAAAGGGTGATGGCATTGCCGTGGAGATTGAGCACGAGGCCGGTGCAGACATCCGCCGGCGCGCAATCGAGCCCGAGCTGTGCCGCCCAGAGCATCGGCGCGGGGGCGTGAGCGGCATCGAGCTCGCCGTAGATCACCTTGTCGCGGATCGTGGCCCAGCCAACCTCGCGGCAGAGCTGGATCCGCAGGCCGTGGTGGGCGAACAGGCCCAGCTCCTGCGCCGCGACGAGCGGCGCGGCGTCCGTTAGCGCGAGGAACCCCAGGCGCAAGGCGTGCCGGTCGGCGATTTGGGACTGGACGGTGGCGGGCATGGCTGCGTCCTGTTTAAGCGCGTGACATGCCAGCAAGCGGGCTTGGCCCGATTACTGCTCTTCAAAGAATTCATGGCTGGCATGAGTCGTGTTCATACGCGACGCAACCGGCCGGGACACCATGAAAGCCAACGTCTTCGACACCCGCCACCTGCTGGCCTTCGCCGCGCTTGCGCGGCTGGGCAGCTTCACGCAGGCGGCGCAGGAGCTCTTTCTGACGCAGAGCGCCATCAGCCACGCCATCAAGGCGCTGGAGGAGCAGGCGGGTTGCCGGCTGTTCGAGCGTTCGGGACGCCGGGTCAGCCTGACGCAGGCCGGCGAACAATTGCTGCGGCACGTGGACAAGATCCTCGCCGAGATGAAGTCCGCGCGCAACGGGCTGGAGGAACTGTCGCGCTGGGGCCACGGCCGGCTGCGGCTGGGCGCGAGCACGACGGCGTGCCAATACATCCTGCCGACGGTGCTGCGGGAATTTAAGCAGAGTTTCCCCAAATGCATCATCTCGATCGACCCGGGCGACCACGCCCGGCAGGTCGAGCTGCTGCAGCAAAACCGGATCGACCTGGCGCTGATGCTGGAGCCGGCCGGGCTGAAGGACCTGGCCTTCGTGCCGCTGTTCGTCGACGAGATGCGTTACCTGCTCGCGCCGGTGCACGCCTGGGCCCGCGCCGGGCGGGTGCAGCGCGAGACGCTCGAGCGCGAGACGCTGATCCTCTACAACCAGACGAGCTACACCTTCCGCCTCGTGAAGGAATATTTCCAGGCCGAGGGCCTGCCACTCGCCAATTTCCTCGAGCTCGGCAGCATGGAGGCGATCAAGGAGCTGGTGAAGATCGGTCTGGGCGTCGGCGTGCTTGCGCCGTGGGTGGCGCGGGCCGAGCTGGCGGCCGGGGCGTTGGTGTCACTACCGCTCGGCAGGCGCAAGCTGCGCCGCCGCTGGGGCGTGGCCTACCTGCGCGGGCGGCGGCTGACGCTGGGCGAGGAGACCTTCGTTGGGCTGTGCCAGAGCGTGACCACCGAGTTCGCCGGGCCGGACAGCGCGGCGGCATAAAAAAGCCCGCGCGGGTGGCGCGGGCTGACAGAAGGAGGCGGACGCCTTACGACTACTGGACGACGATCTTCACGCTCTCGAGCGCGACGCGGTCGATGGGCGTGCTCTTTTCCCCGCCGCCGCCCGACTTGGTCGGGACGTTGGCCAGCTGCTCGAGCACCTCGTCGCCCTTGATGACCTGGCCGAACGCGGTGTATTGGCGGTCGAGGAACTTGGCGTCGCCGTGGCAGATAAAGAACTGCGAGCCGGCGGAGTCAGGGTGCGCCGAGCGGGCCATGGAGACGACACCGCGGACGTGGGACTTGGCGTTGAACTCGGCCTTGAGCTTGTAGCCGGGGCCGCCGGTGCCGGGCTGGCCGTTCTCGCCCTCCTTGGTGTTGGGGCAGCCGCCCTGGATCATGAAGCCCTTGATGATGCGGTGGAAGGCCGTGCCGTCGTAGAAGTGCTCGCGGGCGAGCTTCTTGAAATTTTCGACGGTCTTCGGGGCCACGTCGGACCAGAAGGCGATGGTGATCTCGCCATAGCTGGTCTTCAGCACGGCGACTTCGGAGGTGGAGGCATTGCTCATAAAGGCTCACAAAAAGTAGCCGTGGGCGCCGTTCCGCAAGAACCAAATGGACAGGAACCCGGCGGCCCGGCTGACTGGCCGGGTGCGTTTCACGAAGGTCACTCTTCAGGGCTTCCGCAACCTGCCGCTCGTCGACGTGACGCTGGCGGGCCGGCGCACTTTCCTGTGCGGGGCCAACGCGCAGGGGAAAACCAACTTCCTCGAGGCACTGGGCTACGTGACGGCGTTGCGCTCGTTCCGTGGGGCGGAATCGCGGGCGCTGCTGGGTCTCGGCCAGCCGCAGGCCGGCCTGGCCTTCACGGTCGAGCACGAGACCTTTGGCGAGAGCCGGCTCACGATCACCCTGACGCCGCAGGACCGGGTGGTGGAGTGGGAGCACGGCAAGGTGGCGCGGCTGGCGGACTTCATCGGCAAGTTTCCCACCGTGGTGTTCTCGTCGCAGGACATCCAGTTTTTGCGTGGCTCACCCTCGCTGCGCCGCCGCTGGCTCGACCTCACCCTGGCCGCGATGGATGCGGCCTACCTGACGGCCCTGCAGCGCTACACCCGTGCCGTGGCCGAGCGGAACATGCTGCTCAAGCAGGGCGGACGCGACGTCGGGGCGCTCGAGGCCTTCGAGCACGAACTGGCCGCACATGCGCTGACGCTCGTGGCCAGGCGCACCGCCGGGGTGGTTGAACTCGGGGAATTTTTCCACGCGGCCCACGCGCGGCTCGTGCCGGAAGGCGAGCGGGCCGGGTTGGTCTACGCGCCGGATTCGGTGGTGGCCTCCGCGGGGGAGTTCACCGCGGTGCTCGTGAAATGCCGGCCGCGCGACACACTGTTGAAATCCACCGAGCGCGGTCCGCACCGCGATGACCTGGAATTGGTCCTCAACGGCCGGCCGGCCAGGCAGTTCGCCTCGGAAGGCCAGCAGCGCTGCCTCGTCATCGCGCTGCGGCTGGCGCAGGCCGCGTATTTCCGGGCCAAGGGTGGCGTCACGCCGGTGCTGTTGTGCGACGACGTGCTGGGTGAACTGGACCCGGGGCGGCGCGAGAAATTCTGGGCGTCGCTCGAGGGCGAACCACAGGTGATCGCGACCGGCACGAGCCGGCCCGCGAACGACGGCGGCTGGCAGATTTTGTCGGTGGTCAACGGGAGCATCGCGTCATGACTTTTGAATCGTGGCAGTGGGCATTGATGGTCATGGGCGCCCTGCTGGCGGGTTTTTCCAAGACCGGCATTCCGGGCATGGGCATCCTGTTCGTCGCTATCTTCGTCAACGTCCTGCCCGTGCGCCAGGCGACGGGCGTCGTGCTGCCGATGCTCATCCTGGGCGACTTGTTCGCGGTCGCGCTTTACCTGCGCCACGCGCAGTGGAGCCACCTGTGGCGGTTGCTGCCCGCGACGGTCGCGGGCGTCGTGCTGGGCTGGTTTGTGCTGCGGAGCCTGAATGACGGGCAGACGGTCCGGCTCGTAGGCGGCATCATGCTGATCATGCTCGCCGTGCATCTCTGGCGAAAGGCGCGCGCCGGCGCGGAGGCCGAGGCCGTCGGCCATGCGCCCCGGTGGTTCTCGGCGCTGACGGGGTTGCTGGCCGGCTTCGCGACCCAGGTGGCCAACGCGGCCGGCCCGGTGATGTCGCTCTACCTGCTGTCACTGCGGTTGCCGAAGCTGGAGTTCCTCGGCACCGGCGCGGTGTTTTTCATGCTGATCAACTGGTTCAAGGTGCCGTTCATGGTCCAGCTCGGTATGATGAATCGCGACACGCTGCGGTTGAACCTCTGGCTGGCGCCGGCGGTGATCGCGGGCGCGTTGCTCGGGCGCGCCGTGCTGCCCCGCATCAATCAAAAGGCGTTTGAGACCGCCGCGTTGCTTCTAACCGCGCTAGCGGTGCTCAAATTGCTGTTTTCCTGAGGGGAAATGTCACTATAAGTTGCACTCCATAAGAAAGATATAGTTTGGATTTAAATACCTATTGATATATAGGAAATACACCCTATATTGAGAGCCGTGAACAACCGCTGCACCTTCCGAGCCTTGCTCCTCCTTACCACGCTGGGTGTTTGGTGCGGCGGTTCAGTCTATGCGGGTTCCGCGACCAATGTCACCGGGCTCTATTACACCGGAAACAACGCATCTGGTGGTTTGGCCGCGGGCGGCTCAACGGATGCAAACTGGCAGGTCACCTACGCGCGGGTGAATGGCACGAATTACACTGGCACCAGCACCTACACGGGTGCGCCCTATGTCCTGAGCAGCAGCTACATTGACGCGGCCTACGTGGCCAACACCAGCTCCGCGCAGTGGATCACCGCCCCCGGGGCGAGCACGGCCGCTTCCGGCGGCACGACCAATGTTGGCGGCGATTATCTCCCGGGCAACGGCACCTCCGGCACCAACAGCGCCTACTACGTCTACCGGCTGGCCTTCACCATCACCGGCACGGGCAGTGGCACTGTGACTAACAACATCCAGATCTCGATGACCCTGGCGGCGGACGATAATTACACCATCTACATCAATCCCGCCTCTTCCCCGACGGTCAACAACACCGGCACGATCAGCACCGGCGGCACCACGGCGTCAGCCAGCGGGACCGCAGCTTGGAACAACACCAGCTCCGTCGCGCTGGGCAACAGCACGTCGGGCGGAGGGGCCAACAACTCCACCTTCGTCATCGGCACGAATTATATCTACGTCGTGGTGGCCAACACCAACAGCCAGACCGGCAGCAGCGGCTCGTCCGCGCTCAATGCCAGCGGCCTGTTGGTCTATCAAGTGGGCAATGGCGTGACGATCGACGGCAGGCCTGTGCCGGAAGTCGGGACAATCCTTCCGGTGGTGGCGGCGCTCGGGCTATATGGCTGGCGGCGCTTCCGCCGGCGCGAGGCCGGATCGTCGTCAGTCGGCTAGGGCGGCCTTGATCAGCTCCACCTCGCGCAGGGTGAGCGTCTCCGGCGGCAGTCTTTCCAGCAGCGGGCGCGCCTCGGCTTTCCGGTTGGCCCCGGCCAAGGCCAGCCCGTAGACGAACCCGATCGCCGGTGATTTACCCGCGCCGGCCGCCAGTGGCTGCAACAGGAGCAGGGCCTCGTCGGCCCGGCTTTGCCGGAGCAGAACGAAGGCGTGCGTGGCGACATAAAACGGGTTGCCGGGCTCGGCCGCGAGGTTGTCGCGGGCGGCCAGCTCAGCCGCCCGCGTATCGCGGTCGGTCAGCGCGGCGAAAAAGGCAAAGTTGTTGCCGATCGCACGATCCTGCGGACGCAAAAGATGCAGCTGGCGGAACACCCGATACTGGCCCTCGGCGTCGCGGCGCGCCTGATAAAGCCGCGCGAGCGAACCGAGCGCCTCGGTCGCGACCTGCCCTTCCTGGCCCGCCACGCGCCACCAGAGATCCTCGGCCTCTTGCTCGCGGCCCCAGCTGTAGAGCTGCGAAGCCGCAAAGAGCCCGTGAACGCCGTTCACCAACGCGTGACTGTAGAGGGTGGCCCAGAGTTCGCCGGCCGGCCGGTTCTCGCCGAGCATGTGGGCGGCCTGCAGGCCGTAAGTCCAACGCAGGAAATTTGCGTCCGCCCCCCAGTCCTTGTCCTCGGTCCACGCGCGCAGTGCCGGCCAGTCGCCGGCCTGCCGCAGGGCTTCGGCCGCCTCCACCACCAGCGGGGGACGCTGCATGCCGGCAGCCGGGAGGGTTTGCATCCAGCTGGTCGCATCCGCCCCGCGGCCGATCTGGTTCAACCAGCTGAGCAACTGGGCCGCGCCCTGCGGGGTGGCGGCGTGGTCTTTTTTCAGCGTGGCGAGCATTGCCGCATAACCCGGCTCGTCCGCCTTCGCCAGCGCCAGCAGGCAGCGGGGCATGTCGGCCACGGTGCAGCCCGGGTGGGCCCGCAGGGCCCCGGCCCATTGCCGCAGCGCGGCGGGATCGTTCCGGGTCAGTGCGTCCTCGAGCAACATGCGCAGGGCGGCGGCGCCCCACTCGCGATCGGCGGTCCACTTGCGGAGCAGGGTGAGGCCCCGTTGGCGCTCCGGCGGATTCACCGCGTTGAGCAGGATGAGCCCCAGCGGCACCTCGTTGATCGCCGCCGGACCCTCGAGCCGGCGGGCCGCCTCGAAGAAATGCATCGCCGCGGTCAGCCGCTCCGCGCGCCGGGCGAGTTCGCCGCGCAGGCGCTGGACGTGGGGCGATTGTGCCTGTTGTTCGATCGGAAGCTGGTCAAGGGCGCGGTCGGCCTCGACCAGTTCGTCGGCGCGGAGCGCGGCCGCCGCCCAGCCGATGACGGCCGCCGGGTCGGCCGGGGCGAGTTCCGCCGCGCGCCGGGCGTAGTTCAAGGCCGCCGCCTTCTGTCCGCCCAGGCGCGCCAGTTCAGCGGCGATCAGCCAGGGCTCGGGATTGGTGGGGTCGGCGGCCGCGGCATTTTGGGCGGCCTCGGCCGCATAGCGCAGGTGCCCGGAGGCCATCCATTGCCGGGCGAGCCGGACGGCGTTGCGCTTGTTCCACGCCGGGTAGGCCCAGAACCACAGGGCGCCGCCGGCCACGAGCGTGGTGGCGGCGAGATACAACGCGACCCGCGCCGCCCGGCTCGCTTCGAACAGGTCGAGCAGCCACCACCACCAGTCACGCGGATTGAGGAGTCCGCCCGACCGGGGGCGCCGGGCGAACGGGGTGGTGGTTCGCTGGGTGCTCGGCGCGCGGCGGGTCGGTTCCATGGTGACGGGCCGCAGTGTGGCCCGGAGGACCGGACCGTAACAAGCCGGAAGCTCGGCCGGGCGAAACATTCCGCTTCTTCTTTCGCGGTGTTCGGTGTATCCCCGGGGCATCTTATGGCGCGGACGTCCGTCAGGCAGATGTGGAAGGCGAAGCTCGAGGGCAACCTCGCACCGAAGGCCTGGCCCGACGCCCCGGCCCTGGCGCGACCGGCATTCACCGGTCGCGTGCTCGGCGTCGACCCGAGCTTGCGGGGCACGGGGCTTGCGCTGATCGAGTTCGCCCCCGGCCGGACGCCGGTGCTCCTGCGTTGCCTGACGGTCAAGGTCGCTCCCCGCGCCTCCATGGCCTTCTGCCTCGGCGAGATTCACCGGGCAGTGGCGGCCTTCGTGGTCGACTTCGACCCGCGGCACGTGGCGCTGGAGCAGACGATCTACGTGCAGAATTTCCAGACGGCGCAGATCCTCGGCGCGGCGCGCGGCGCGGCAATCGCGGCGGCGGCGCTGCAACGGAAGGAGATCTTCGAATATGCGCCGCTGCGCGTGAAGCAGGCGGTGGTGGGCCAGGGGCGGGCCAGCAAGGACCAGATGGCGCGCACGGTCATGGCGCTGCTCGGCCACGGCCGCGCGCTGGCATTTGACGAGTCCGACGCCGCCGGCGTGGCGCTGTGCCACGCGTTCACGTGGCGCGGCTAAGCCCCGCTTTTCCCACCGCGCCGCAAGTGCGCGCTTGAGTTCCGGCGCCGAAAATACGTCCATCAGGCCGGATTTTCCGCCGATGCCCTTGTCACCAGAGTCTCCGCCGCCGGCGGGCGACCTCGCGCCGCTCCTGAACCAGGCCGTGCTGCGGCTCAGCCCGGACCTGCGGACGGCGGAACTGTCAGCCGACCGGCTCGCCGTCAAATACGTGCCGGGCCGCCGTTACCTCGTGCTGACGCCCCAGCAGTGGGCGCTGCTGCAGGAGTTTGGCCCCGGCCGGACCGTGACGCAGGTGCTGTGTGCCGTCATCTCGGCGCAGCGGTGTCCATCGCTGCGGGAATTTTACGAGCTCGTGGTGAAAGCGGTGCGGGCCGGAATCCTCCAGGCTGATGTGACCCCGCCGCCCCCGGCCGTGGCGCCGGCGAAGTGGGCATTGCGGCTCAATGGCGCCCTGCTGCGCTGGACGACGCTGGTGTTCGGCCTCGGCGCGGTCGTCTGCCTGCTGCGGCGCCCGGTGTATCTGCCGCAGCACCCCGCGTGGCTGGCGCTCGGCTGGCTGGCGGTCTGCGCGGCGGCGAGCGCGGGCTGGGCCCTGGCGGCCGGCGTGGTGCGCGCGGCCGGCGGCGAGGTCTATCACCCGCGCTTCGCTTGGAAGACTTTCGCCCCGCGCTTCATCGCGGACCTTGACGACGGGCTGATGTGTGGACGCGCGGCCCGGATCAACGCGGCGCTGGCACGGCTGGCCCCGCTGTTCCTGTTCGCCGCGCTGGCGGCCTGGCGCCTGCCCGAGCTGCTGGTGCCGGCGCTCGCCGGCGTCCTGCTGCAGCTGTCGCCGCTGTGGCCCTCACCGCTGCAGGAGCTGCTCGCCGTGTTCTACCGCGACCCGCAGCTGACGACGTCCTACGACTTTGTCTTCGCCCAGGACCGGCTGTTCGCGCTGCTGGGGCGGGCGCGGCGGCAGATGGCCGACGGGAAATACCTGCTGGCCTGCGCCGCCGGGACCGTGGTCTGGCTGCTGGTGGTCTTCCTCGGCGGCTGTGTGTTGCTGCAGACCAACGCGACGGAATTGCTGCAGCGGTTCAACGCCGCCGGCGGCTGGCGCTACACGGCGCTGGGGCTGCTGGTCTGCGCCGGACTGGTCGTGGCGGTGTCGGTGGGGGCGGCGGCGTGGATCGTCTTCCGGCATGTGCGGGCCTGGGCGCGGGAGCGGGCGGAGCGGAAGCTGCGGCCGTCGGCCGTGCTCGTGTCGCCCGAGACCATCGCGCAATGGCTCGGCCGGACGATGCTGTTCCGCGAGCTGGCGGCGGCGGACCTGGCGGCGCTGGCCGCCGCCGTGAAACCGGAGGAGCACAAGCGCGGGAGCTACGTGGTGCGCGAGGGCGAGCCCGGCGCGCGGCTCTACCTGGTGCTGTCCGGCCGGCTCGAGGTGCGACGCGATTACGCGCCCGGCAAGTCGGAGCCCGTGGCCGGGATGGGCGAGGGCGACGCGTTCGGCGAAATCGCCCTGCTGCAGGGCGGCGTGCGCACGCGGTCCGTCCGGGCGCTGGGCAAGAGCATTTTGCTGGGGCTGGACAAAACGGACTTCGAGCGGCTCGTGCTCTCGAAGCTCTCGCGCGCCGCGGTGGAGGACGCGGTGCAGAAGGTCGGCTTCCTGCAGCACCTCGAGCTCACGCGCAATTGGAGCCAGCCCACGCTCGCGGCCTTCGCCCGGCGGACGAAGCTGCTGGAGTATGCCGAGGGCGCGCTGGTCGTGCAGGAGGGCGCCAACAACCACTGGTTCTTCCTCGTGCATCGCGGCGAGTTTGCCGTGACCAAGGGCAAGGAGGAGCTGCGGCGGCTGCATCCGGGCGACAGCTTCGGGGAGATGAGCCTGCTCGGCGACGGCATCGCCACCGCCACGGTGACGGTGCGCAGCAGGGTCGCGAGCTGCCTCGTGATCAGCGGCCGCGACTTCCTCGATTTCATGACGCGGGACTTCACCGTCGGCCTCGGCTGGGAGGACGCCCGGCTGCACCCGGTGAAGCGGTAACCGCTCCCGGCCGCCCTCAGGCGGTCGCGGACGGCGGCGCGTGGTGGCGCTCGTAGTGCTTGTAAGCCGTGTAGCCCACGCCGGTCATGCCGCTCAGGATGGCCGGGAACAGCAGGGTGTCGTAGCCATAGCGTTCGTAGCCCAGCGCGCCGGTCATGCCGCCGGCGAAAAACCCGAGCAGCAGGACACCGTAGAGGCGGAAGCGGAACCAGTCCACCGTGGCGCCGCGCAGGAAATGGCCGCAGGCGATGCCGAGATCGGTGACCATGCCGGTCATGTGCGTGGTGCGCATGGTCGAGCCGCTATAGCTGGACACCATGGCGTTCTGGAGGCCGCAGGCCATCGCGGCCAGATAGTCGCCGGCGTTGGCGCCGCGGCGCAGGAAATAGACCGCGAGAAACAAGGCCGTCGATTCGAGCGAGAGCGCCACGCCGTAGCGCCGGCCGAGGCGCAGGCGCCCTTGGCTGATGAGTGCGCCGCTGACCAGGCAACCGAGGAAGAACGCCGCGAGGATGGCCAGGGCATGCAGCGCCACGGCATAATTGCCGCGGCCCAGTTCCATGCCGAGCAGGGTGACGGTGCCGCTCATGTGGCTGAGCGCCTGGTGATGGACGCCGAGGAAGCCGACGGCGTTGATGACGCCAGCGGTGATGGCGAGGGCGAGGCCGCCGAGGTAAACCCAGGCGGGGGTGGTGTGTTCACGGATCATGGATCAGGAGGGAGGACGGTCACCGGCCTGCAGCAGTTCGCGGGCCCGGACGAGCGCGTCGTCGAAATGCGCCCGGATGTTGCGCCGGCCGAGCCGTTCGATGAAGCCGGCCTTCACCATCATGTCGAGCGGCTGCCGGTGCGGGCCGCTGAGGATGACGGTGCCGCCGGCGGTCTGCATGCGCTCGACGATGCTCTCCAGGGCGTTGAGCGCCGTGGCGTCCATGGCCGGAACCAGCTGCATGCGCAGGATGAGCACGCGCGGCAGCGTGCCGGCGCGCAGCAGGGCGTCCTCCATCTTTTCGGCGGCGCCGAAAAAGAAGGGCCCGAAGATGCGGTAGACCACCACCCCTTCGGGGATGTCCTTGCCGTGGGCGAGTTGCTCGGGGGTTTCCAGTTCGTCGCGCGCGGTGACCCGGGCGATCTCGGTGGTTTCGGCCATGCGCTTGATGAAGAGGACGGCGGCCAGCATCAGGCCCACCTCGACCGCGACGACGAGGTCGAACAGGACCGTGAGGCTGAAGGTGGCCAGCAGCACGACCGCGTCGCTGCGCGGCATCTTGCCCAGCCGGGTGAGTTCGTGCCACTCGCCCATGCGGAAGGCGACCACGATGAGCACGGCGGCGATGGCGCCCATCGGCACAAAGCGCGCGTATTGCGAGAAGAAGAGCACGATCAGCAGCAGGGTGAGGGCGTGCACCATGCCGGCGACGGGGGTGCGCCCGCCGGCCTTGACGTTGGCCGAGGTGCGGGCGATGGCTCCGGTGACGGGCATGCCGCAGAAAAGGGGACAGACGATGTTCGCGACCCCTTGGGCGATCAATTCCGTGTTCGAATTGTGCCGATCGTTGACCAGCCCGTCCGCCACCACCGCCGAGAGGAGCGACTCGATGGCGCCGAGCATCGCGATCGTGAAAGCCGGACCCAGCAGCGTGCGGATGCGCTCGAAGGAAACCTCCGGCCAGACGAAGGGCGGCAGGCCGTGCGGAATGGCGTCGGGGCCGAACAGCGAGCCCACGGTGGCCACGCCGCGCGACTTGTCCCAACCGAGCCAAGCGACCAGTCCGGCGGAAACGACCATGGCGATGATGGCCCCCGGCACCCGCTCGGCATGCAGCCGGGCGCGATACCTCGGCCAAAAGTGGATGAACGCGGCGCAGGCGGCGGCCAGCAGCAGCGTCGGCAGGTTCAGCTGGGGCAGGTGGGTCAGCAGCCAGGGAACCTTGTCCACGAATTCGCGGGGTGGCGGAGTGGCGGCGTGGATCCCCGCGAAGTCCGCGGCTTGACCGGTGGCAATGGCCACGGCGATGCCGGTGGTGAAGCCGCTCGTGACCGGGTAGGGGATAAACTTGATCAACGTGCCCAGGCCGCTGAAGCCCATCACGACCAGCATCACCCCGGCCATGATGGTGGCGAGCAGGAGGCCGTCGAAACCATGGCGCTCCACGATCAGCAGGATCACGGTCACGAAGGCTGCGGTCGGGCCGGCGACCTGCACGCGGCTGCCGCCCAACAGGGAGACGATGAAGCCGCCGATGATCGCGGTGAAAATGCCGATGGCCGGGGCGGGGAAAGGGGTGGCGGCGCCGAGGGGGATGCTGGCCACCCCCAAGGCCAGCGCGAGCGGCAGCGCGATCAGGCCCACGGTGATGCCCGCGAGGATGTCCGTCACCGCCTGCTGCCGGCTGTAGGGCTGGCGCAGCAAGGCGATCGTCCGTGGCAGGAATCTCAACGGCGGCAGCGGCCAGTATCCCGGGGGATCGGAGGGCTTCATCGGTGGGGCGGATGGCTCATGGGATGGGCCGCAGTCTGCGCCGATCCGCCGGCTCACGCAATCAAACGATGCACGGGCCGCCTGGTCCGGGCGGGCACCGGACCTACTTGCCCAGCACCTTGCGGATGATCTTGCCGAGGTCGCCGACGCGGTAGGGTTTGGTCAGGTAGCCGCAGAAACCCATCGCGAGGAACTGGCGGGCCATGTCCTCGTTGTCGTAGCCGCTGGCGATGATGGCGCAGACCTCGGGATGCAGTTCGCGCAGCACCTTGAACGTCTGCTCGCCGCCCATGCCGCCGATGATGGTCAGGTCCATGATGATGATGTCGTAGGGCCGGCCGATGTTGAGGTAGCGCTTGTAGAGCTGCACGGCCTCGTCGCCATCCTTGGCGATATCGCACTTGTATTCGAGGCTCTCGATCATGTTCTTGGTGAGCGCGCGGATCTGCTCGTCGTCATCCATGAACAGGATGCGGCCGGTGCCGATCTTCTCGTCCCGGAAGCGCAAACTGGGCGAGCGGCGGGCGGCGACTTCCTCGGGCTGGTCAGCCAACGGGAGGAACACGGTGAACGCGGTGCCGCGGCCGACCTCGGAGTCGACGCCCATCTGGCCGCCGTGGCGCTTGACGATGGAGAGGACGGTGGCGAGACCGAGCCCGGTGCCGGATTTTTTGGTGGTGAAGAAGGGGTCGAAGATCTTCTCGAGGTGCTCGGGCTTGATGCCGCTGCCGTTGTCCTGTACCTCGATCTGCACGTAGGTGCCGGCGGCGAGCGGGGCGACCTGGCCCTCGGTCAGGACGGCGTTGGCGGCGTTGATCCAGATCTGCCCGGTGCCGGTCGTCATGGCCTGGATGGCGTTGATGATCAGGTTCTGGAAGACTTGGAGCATCTGGGCGCGGTCCACGCAGATGGTGCCGGTGCCGGGCGCAACGGTAAGCTCGACCTTCACAGTCGACCCGGCGGCCGCGAGCCGGTGGGCCTCGGCGAGGATGTCGGCGGGCTTGACGACCTGGCGGACGGCGCTGCCGCCCTTGGCGAAGGTGAGCAGCTGCTTGCTGAGGGCCTTGGCCGCGAGGCAGGCGCGCTCGCTGTTTTCGAGGCTCGTGAGGTCGCGGTTGTCCTTGGCCAGCGACACGCCGCCGAGGATGGTCGTGAGCAGGTTGTTGAAATCGTGCGCGATGCCGCCCGCGAGCTGGCCGAGCGACTCGAAGCGGTTGGCGCGGACCAGCTCCTCCGGCGTCAGGCTCATCTCGCCCGGGTGCCGGAACACCAGCACGGCGCCGGCCGGCCGGCCGGCCGCGTCGATCACCGCCCGGGTGCTGAAGGCGATGGGTTGCGGCGGGCCGGAGCCGTTATCGAGGGCGAACTCCATGTTGAGCGGCGTGGCCTCGCCCGTGCCGATGGCCTTGGCGACGGGGCTTTCGCCCGGCTGGCCGCTCTCGCGGTGGACGAGGCGGAAAAGCTCCCACGCGGGCAGGCCGATGCTTTCCTCGCTGGTGCGGCCCAGCAGCTGCTCGGCCTTGGCGTTGAGATGGATGATCTGGCCGCCGGCGTCGGCGAGGAGCACCGCTTCCTGCAGCTCCGCGAGCAGGAGGGCGAGGTGCGCGGCGGGCAGGCCCGGGCCGGCCGCGATCGCGCTGGCCTCGGCCAGCGGCACGGCGAAGCCGAGGACGCGTTGCAGTTCCTTGCGCCGGGAGATGTGGCGCACGATACCGGCGTGGACGAGCACCTCGCGGTCTTCCCGGTGGCGCAACCGGAGCGTGTCAAAATAGGAAACCTGATTCGGGTGCTGGGCGAGAAAGTAGGCGGGCAGGCCGCCGCTGGTCTCGTCCATCGGCAGGGCGCGCAGGACGGACTCGATCGTGTCGGGGAGTTCCGCGTCCGAGTAGCCGAGCAGGGACTTGAAGCCCGGCGACAGCCAATAAAGGCCGGCGGAGAAATCGAGATCGAACAGGCCGACGCGGCCGCGGTCGCCGAGCTGCTGCAGGCGTTCCTCGGCACGCAGGGTAGCCTCCTCGAATTCCTTGCGGTCGGCGATGTCCAGGTGCACGCCGATGACGCGTTGCAGGGCGCCGTTGGGCCCGAAGACCTGCAGGCCGACGCTCTGCACCCACACATAGTGGCCCTGGGCGTGACGCAGGCGGAACTCGAGGGAAAACTGGCGCGTGCCGGTCGCCCCGGCCCGGGCCTGGCGGTCGGGGGCGGCGGACGAGTCGTCGGGATGGATGAGGTTCAGCCACGTCTCGTAGGTATTGGGCAGGGCCGCCTCGGTGTAGCCGAGCATGCGCTTCCAGACCGGTGAGTAATAGACCTCGTTTTTCTGGAAGTTGAGGTCGAAGAAGCCGAGCGCGCTGCGCTCGTGGAGTTGGGTGAGGAAATTGTCGGCCGGTGTGGTGTCCGCCGGTGCCGCGGTCGCCGGCAGGGTGATGAAGGCGAAGTAGCGGCCCGGGGCGTCGCCCGCTTTCTCGAGGCGGACGTTGACGTCGAACGCGGCGGCCTCCTTGGGCTGCAGGCGGAGCGAGATGGGATGGCTCTGCGCGGCGATCAGCAGGACCTCCCATTGCGACTGCACCCAGCCGGACTCGCGCGACACGACGTCGAAGGTGAAGAGATTGGGGAACAGGTCGCCCACGAGCTCCGCATTGCCGGCCTGCCACAGCGCGCAGGCCGCGGCACTGGCCACCTGGATGCGGCCGTCCGTATCCAGCACCAAGACGGTGCTGCTGCCGGTGGCCAGGAGCCTGGCCGCGGAGTGCTGGGCGGAATGGGTGCTCAAGCGGGTTGGTAGGTTGTAGTTATGAAAAGCAGCCGCCAGTCCAGACATGCAATCGATTGCGCAGGTGGCGGACTTTATATCACTTTTACAAGCGGCGGCAAGGCCGGTCGCCTGAATCAGTCACGCGCGGGCCGCGGAAGCCTGCCAGGCGCGCACCCGGCGCTCGAGGAAGTCGATCCACACCGGTTGGTCGTTCAGGCACGGGATGTGGTGGAACGACTTGCCGCCCGCGGCCGTGAAGTCCTCGGCCCCGCGCCCGCGGATTTCTTCGAGGGTCTCGAGGCAGTCGGTGACGAAAGCCGGCGTAATGACCAGCAGGCGCTTTTTGCCCGCGGCGGCCAGGCGCTTGAACTCGAAATCCGTGTAGGGCTCGAGCCAGGGCTCGTTGGCGAGACGGGACTGGAACGCGATGGACCAGTTCGCCGGGTCGAGACCGGCCTTTTTCGCGAAAGCCTGCGTCGTGCGCGTGATCTGCGCCTTGTAGCAGGTGGCGTGGGCCGGGCTGCAGGTGTTGCAACAGTCGGCGACGACCTGGCAGTGTGCCTGCGAGGAGTCGGCCTTGGTCAGGTGGCGCACCGGAATGCTGTGGTAACTGAAAAGCAGGTGGTCGTGCGGCTGGGCGAGGTGGGGCCGGGCGCTCTCGACCAGCGCCGTGATGTAGTCCTCGTCGGCAAAATAGGGCGCGACGCACTCGAGGTGCATTTTCGGGGCAATCTTTGCGGCCTCGCGGCGGACCTTCACCACGACGGTCTCCCAGCTCGACATGGCGTAGTGCGGGTATTGCGGGAAAAGCAGGAGCTCCGTGACGCCCTGCGCGGCGAGTTTGGCCAGCACATCCGGGATGGACGGGTTGCCGTAGTTCATTGCCAGCTCGACCGGCAGATCGAGTTTCGCCTGCAGCTTGGTCTGGGTGTGCTTGCTGGTGGCGATCAGCGGCGAACCCGCGGCGGTCCAGACGGTGGAGTAGGCGTGCGCGGAATCCGCGGCCCGGCGGGAAATGATGAAGTTGACCAGCAGCGAGCGCAGGAAAGCGTTGTCCGGCTTGTCGATCACACGCTCGTCGCCGAGGAATTCGCGCAGGTAGCGCTTCACATCCGGGACGGAGGTGGAGTCGGGGGAGCCGAGATTGAGCAGCAGGACGGCCGGCGAGGGCATGGGGTGAAAGAGGTGGGGTTTTCGCTTGGAAAGTCAACCGGCCGGAGGAGGTTTTTGATTGCCCGTTTTCGCTGGAAGCCGGACAACAGCGCCATGCCTGCCAAGACCGCTCCGGTGCTGCTCGTGATCCGCGATGGATGGGGTGCGAATCCCCACCCGGAGCAGAATAAATTCAACGCCGTTTACCTGGCGAGAAAACCCGCGGACGACGCGCTGCATGCCAGGTCCCCCGTCACGCTCGTCGCGGCCAGCGGGCTCGACGTCGGCCTGCCCGACGGCCAGATGGGCAACAGCGAGGTCGGCCACGAGAACATCGGCGCCGGGCGGATCGTCGACCAGGAGCTGGTGCGCCTGAACAAACTTTTCTCCGAGAAGCAGCTCGCGCGGAATCCAATCTGGCACGCCCTCGTCGCGCGCTTGAAATCGAAGCCCGCCGCCAAGCTGCACCTGATGGGCATCGTGTCCGACGGCGGCGTCCATGGCATGCTGGAGCATCTCTACGGCATTCTGCGCCAGGCGAAGGAAGACGGGCTGGCGGGCCGCGTGTTCATCCACGGCTTTACCGACGGTCGCGACACGCCGCCGCAGAGCGGACTCGGCTACATCCGGCAGGTCGAGGCCGAGTGCAAAAAAATCGGCGCCGGCCGGATCGCCACGGTGTGCGGCCGCTTCTGGGCCATGGATCGCGACAACCGCTGGGAGCGCGTGCAGAAGGCCTATGACATGCTGACCGGCAAAAAAGCCGAGGCGACCGCGCCCAGCGCCGAGCAGGCCATTTCCAGTTATTACGAGAAACCGCTCAGCCCGACGCAGCACGGCGACGAGTTCGTGCCCGCCACGTGGGTCGTCGGCGCCGACGGCCAGCCGGTGGCGACGTTCGCCAACGGCGACGCGGTGCTCTTCTACAATTACCGCGGCGACCGGCCGCGCGAGATCACGAAGGCCTTCGTGATCGACGGCTTCAAGGAGTTCGATCGCGGCGCGAAGCTCGACCTCTACTATGCGACGATGACCGAGTATGAGTCCGGCTTGCCGGTGCATGTGATCTCGGGCAAGCCGGCCCCGCTGAAGAACATCCTGGGCGAGGTGGTCAGCAACGCCGGCATCGGGCAGTTCCGCTGCGCCGAGACGGAGAAGAATCCGCACGTGACTTTCTTCTTCAACAATTACCGCAAGGAACCGTTTCCCGGTCAGGTGAACGCCTGTCCGGCGAGCCCGAAGGTGCCGACCTATGACATGCAGCCGGAGATGTCGGCCGCGCAGGTGACGGCCGAGGCCAAGGCCGCGATCCTCTCCGGCCAATACGGCCTGATTGTCGTCAACTACGCCAATCCCGACATGGTCGGCCACACCGGCTCGCTGCCGGCCGCGATCAAGGCCTGCGAGGCGACCGACCAGGGGCTGGGGGAGTTGCTTGCCGCGCTGGCCACGAAGAACGGCAAGGCCGTCATCCTCGCCGACCACGGCAATGCCGAGCAGATGTGGGACCCGGTGCACAACGCCCCGCACACCTCGCATACGCTGAATCTCGTCGAGGTCTTCGCGGTCGGCGAGGGGCTCGTGGCTGGCCAGACCAGGATGCGCACCGGTGGCCGGCTGGCGGACATCGCCCCGACCGTCCTGTATCTCATGGGCTTGCCCAAGCCGGCGGAGATGACCGGCGAGAGCCTGGTGCTTGAATAAAGGTGGAACCCGACCTCCGGGCGGGTTTTCAGAGCGCACGCCAAGCAAACCCGTCCGGAGGCCGGGTTCCACCTGCACCAGCGGCTCTTTGCCGGCCCCGTGTCATAGGGGCTCAAAATCTGGTTGCCCCGGGGTGGGGCGGGCCGTTTGGTTGAGCGTTCCGCACCCATGAAACGCACCCATCACTGCGCCCAGCTCACCAAGGCCAACCTCGGCGCGACCGTGTCGCTCGCCGGCTGGGTTGACTCCGTCCGCGACCACGGCGGCATCATTTTCGTGGATCTCCGCGACCGCGAGGGCGTCACCCAGGTGAAGTTCGACTCGAATCTTCGTGCCCAGGCCGCGCTGCTCAAGGACGAGTCCGTCATCGCGGTCACCGGCAAGGTCGAGCCCCGGCCCGAGGCAATGGTGAACAAGAACCTCCCGACCGGCGAGGTCGAGATCGATGCCACCGAGCTGATCGTCCACAACCTTTCCGACACGCCGCCGTTTCCGCTGACCGACGCCGGCGGCGACAAGGTCAACGAGGACCTGCGGCTGACCTACCGCTACCTCGACCTCCGCCGCCCGAAGATGCGCAAGAACCTCGCTGTGCGCCACCGCGCGACGAAGTCCGTCCGCGACTACTTTGACTCCCAGGGTTTCTACGAGGTGGAGACGCCGGCGCTGTTCAAGAGCACGCCCGAGGGCGCGCGCGAATACCTCGTGCCGTCGCGCATCCACGCCGGCCAGTTCTACGCGCTCTCGCAGTCGCCCCAGCAGTTCAAGCAGATCCTGATGGTGGCGGGCGTGGAGAAGTATTTCCAGATCGCCCGCTGCTTCCGCGACGAGGACCTGCGCGCCGACCGCCAGATGGAGTTCACCCAGATCGACGTCGAGGTGTCGTTCATCGACCGCGAGGGCATTTACGCGCTCTTCGAGGGCATGCTGAAGAAGGTCTGGAAGGACGTGCTCAACCACGACCTGCCCGTGCCGTTCCCGCGCCTGGCCTACAAGGACGCCATGAACCGCTACGGTGTCGACAAGCCCGACACCCGCTTCGCCATGGAGCTCGCGGACTTCAGCGAGCTGTTCAAGAGTTCCGGCTTCAAGGTGTTCGCCTCGACCGTCGCCGCGCACGGTTCGGTGAAGGCGTTCAACGCGAAGGGGCTCGCCGACATCACCCAGGGCGAGATCGGCGCGCTCGAGGAGATCGCAAAGTCGCTCGGCGCGAAGGGCCTCGCCTTCATCAAGGTCGAGAACGGCGAGTGGAAATCGCCGATCGTGAAATTCTTCAGCGAGGCCGAGAAGGCCGAGCTGACCCAGAAGCTCAACATCGAGAACGGCGACATCATCTTCTTCGCCGCCGCCCCGTGGGAGCGCGCCTGCGCGATCCTCGGCCGCACCCGGCTCGAGGCCGCCCAGCTGCTCGTGAAGCGCGGCAAGATGACGCTGCGCGCCGACCAGTGGAATTTCCTGTGGGTCGTCGATTTCCCGCTCATGTCCTACGACGAGGAACGCGGCAGCTACGCGGCCACGCATCATCCGTTCACGGCGCCGGTCGTCGAGGACACGGGCCTGCTCGACAGCGACCCGAAGGTCGTCCGTGGCCAGCACTACGACGTCGTGCTCAACGGCATGGAGCTCGGCGGCGGGTCGATCCGCATCCACCAGCCCGCGCTGCAGAAGAAAGTTTTCGAGGACGTGCTCAAGATCCCGGCCGACGTGGTCGAGAGCCGCTTCGGCTACCTGCTCAAGGCCTTCACCTACGGCGCGCCGCCGCACGGCGGCATCGCCTTCGGCCTCGACCGCATGTGCGCGCTGCTCTGCGGCACCACGAGCATCCGCGACGTCATCGCCTTCCCCAAGACGCAGAAGGCGCAGGATCTCATGGCCCAGAGCCCGACGCCGGTCACGGCCAAGCAGCTCAAGGAACTGCACATCTCGACGGTCATCCCGCCGGCCTGAGCCGAAAGGCAGCGGCGCGGCTCAGAGCTGCAGAGGCAGGCCGATCTCGATGATCTGGGTCGGCGGCAGGCGGTAATAGTCGCGCGCCGGGCGGGCATTGCGGCTGAGCAAACGATAGAGCATTTTCTGCCACAGCCACATCGGGGCATTCCCGTCGGTGAAGATCATTTCCTGGTTGAAGATGAAGGTCGTGGACTGCGGCACGACGGGCACGCCGCGCGCGCGGATGCGCTCCATCAGTTCGCCGACGTCCACCGTCTGCATGTAGCCGTAGCGTCCGACGGCCCGCCAGATGCCCTCGCCGAGCCCGCTCAGCACGAGCTGCTCGGTCCGGTGGATGGTCGGCACCTCCTCGGTGAGGATGGTGAGCAGCACCACCGTCTTGTGCAGGCAGCGGTTGGCCTTCACGTGGTGCAGCAAGACGATCGGGGTGCCGCGCGGCATCCCGACCATGAACACCGCGCTGCCGGACACCCGGACCAGGTGCGTGCTGCGGGCGATGCCCATGAGCTCCGAGTCGGTGATGCTGCGATTGTGCACGCGCTGGTAGATCTCGTCCCGGCCGCGCTTCCACGTGTGCATGACCACGAGCACGACGGCGCCGATGGCCAGGGGAAACCAACCGCCGTCGGTGATTTTGCGGGCGTTGGCGAACAGGAAGGCCAGGTCAACGAGCAGGAAAACGCCGCACAGCGTCCCGGCCAGCCAGAGTGGCCAGTGCCAGCGGCGGACGACGACCAGGAAAAATGCCACGGTGGTGATTGCCATGGTGCCCGTGACCGCGATGCCGTAGGCCGCGGCGAGGTTGTCGCTGGCCTTGAACATGATCGTGGTATAGATGCAGCCGACGGCGAGCAGGGTGTTGACCAGCGGCAGATAGATCTGCCCGGAAAAATCGGGGTTGGTATAGTTGATCTTGAGCCGGGGAAAATAGCCGAGCTGGATCGCCTGCCGCGTCAGCGAATACGCGCCCGAGATCAGCGCCTGGCTCGCGATGATGGCGGCGACGATGGAAAGGCCGATGAGCAGGGCGCGGCCGAGGCCCGCCGGCGCGAGCATGAAGAAGGGGTTTTCCGCGGACTGCGGATTGGCCAGCAGGTAGGCACCCTGGCCGAAATAATTCAGGATCAGCCCCGGGAACGCCGCGCCATACCAGGCCAGCGTGATGTAGCGGCGGCCGAAGTGGCCCAGGTCGGCGTAGAGCGCCTCCGCGCCGGTGATCGTGAGCACGACGGAGCCCAGCAGCGTGGCGACCTCGACGGGGCGGTGGGCGAGGAGAGCGAAACCAGCCCGGGGATCGAGCGCCCGCAGCACGCCGGGCGCATGGCTGATGTGCCAGAGGCCGAGCCCGGCGAGGACGATGAACCACACCAGCATGACCGGGCCGAAGATGCTGCCGATCTGCTTCGTCCCCTTGTGCTGGAACCAGAACAGTCCGGCGAGGATCGCGCACGCGAGCCACATGATCTGGTTTTGTGTGAAGTCGGGACTGAGCGCCTTGCAACCTTCCGCCGCGCCCAGCACCGAGATGGCCGGGGTGATGATGCCGTCGCCATAGAGCAGCGCCGCGCCGATAAGAATCATGATCACTGCCGCGCCCAGCCCGCGACGGGAGCCGGCCTCCTTGCCTTCGCGGGTCGCCGCCGCGTGGCCCGGAATCAAGGCCAGCAGCGCAAAAATGCCGCCTTCGCCCTCGTTGTCCGCCCGGGTGATGAACGCCAGGTATTTGACGCACACGACGAGGACCAGCGACCAGAACATCAAGGAGCAGATGCCGAGGACGCCCGCTTCCCGGGTGACACCGGTCGGCAGGTGCGCCATGCACTCGCGCATCGTGTAAAGCGGGCTCGTGCCGATGTCGCCGAAAACGACGCCGAGGGCGCCGAGCGCCAAAGCCGCCTGGGCGCTGCGGCGGAGGTCCATAGGGGGTTGGGAATTCATGAAGCCAAAGGCCGCGCATTCTGCGTCCGCCCCGGGCGAGTCCAAGCAGTTTCGCAGCCAAGTGGTCGCTCGCGTGGGCGTTACGGCAGGACACGGCGGCCCAGGGGGCGTATGTCACGGATGCGAAGCGGATTTTTTATCGCCTCCGCGCCTTGGCATACCAGCTGCTGAACCAAAGCTGTTGCCAGTGGCAAGGCCGGGACAACTCAGTCCGGGCGGCGCCGCTGGTGGCACCGCGCATCATCACACCACACTGGTGCGCGGGTCGTTCATGCACCGCAAAGGAAAGCCGAACCAGATAATGATTATGAGCAAACGCCCCCTCCCATCGCATTGGCTACGCGCGGCCGAATCAAGGCTCGCGCTGTTCTGCAGTTCTGTCGTGTCAGAAGTTTTGGCGAAAACGCACCTTGGTGCGTTTTCGAGCCTGGCGCAAGCCGCCATGGCCTGCAGCAGCCGCCTTGGCGCGGCCGTCGCAGCCAGCAACTAAATTGGCCGGACCCATCCACGGCTCAAACCATCAAACAATTCTGACATGAAAAGATTTATCGAAAAGATGAAGGATCCGAAACAACGCACGTTGTTTTACGCCCTGTTCGGCGGCAAGATGCTGGGCCTCGCGCTCTGCTTTGCGCTGATCTTCGGAGTCTCCGCCTATCTGACCTCAACCAAGGCGCAGGCGCAAACCGCGCCCGCGCCCGCGGCCACCACCCCGGCGCCGGCGCCAGCGACTCCCGCACCTGCCACCGCGACTCCCGCAGCCGCGCCGGCGGCTGCGGCAGCTGCTCCAGCTGCGGCGCCGGCGGACGTGCCGAATCCGCCCTACGTCAATGCGATCAACACGATGTGGGTCCTGGTCACCGCGTTCCTCGTGTTCTTCATGCAGGCCGGATTCATGTTCCTGGAGGCCGGCTTCGCGCGCGAGCGGGAAACCATCAACGTGCTGCTGGAGGGCATCGTGGACACCTGCCTTTGCGGCATTCTGTTCTACGCCTTCGGCTTCGCGTGGATGTTCGGTCACGGCAACGGCTACATCGGCTGGGGCGACGGGGCCGGGCACTCCTGGTATTTCCTCCAGAACCTGCCGGACACCTACGAATCCACGGGCGTCGCGACCCTGGCGTTCTTCCTCTTCCAGTTCGCCTTCGCCGACACCTGCTCGACGATCACGTCCGGCGCCATGCTGGGCCGCACGGGATTCTGGGGCGATCTTTGGTATAGCATCGGGGTCAGCGGCTTCCTCTATCCGATCTTCGGGCACTGGGCCTGGGGTCCGGACGGCTGGCTCAACGCGATCCCGTTCTGGAAGGCCGCGCCGTTCCATGACTTTGCCGGCTCGACCGTCGTTCACACCATCGGCGGCATGATTGCGCTCGCGGGTGCCATCGTCCTCGGCCCGCGGTTGGGCCGCAAGTTCAAGCGCGACGGCGGCGGGCCCATGCCTTACCACAACATGACGATCGCGTCGGTGGGCGCCATCATCCTGTGGTTCGGCTGGTATGGGTTCAACCCGGGTAGCACGCTTTCCGCCATGGATTCCGCCGGCATCGCCCGCGTTGCCGCCAACACCACGCTGGCCGCTTGCTCGGGCGGTCTCGCCGCGCTCTTCTTTGTCTATCCGCGCTTCAAGAAGTGGGACTGCGGCGCCACGGTCAACGGCCTGCTGGCGGGCCTGGTGGCCATCACCTGCCCGTGCTACTGGGTGTCGCCCTTGGGCGCCATTCTTCTGGGTGCCGTCGCGGGTGTGATTGTGATTCTGGCGACCGATTTGCTGGAATACCTCCGCATCGACGATCCCTGCGGCGCGTGGCCGGTCCACGGGGCGTGCGGCATCTGGGGCACCATCAGCCTGGGGCTCTTTGCCACCGGCCAGTTCGGTGCGCCGACGCCCACCGGCGCGGACACTTCGGCCGGCGCGATCGTCAAGGGCCTGTTCTACGGCGGCGGCACCGACCAGCTGGTCGCCCAGGTCATCGGCAACGCGGCCATCGGCATCGGCGTGTTCATTGCCGCCATGGTCCTCATGTATGCAGTCAACGCCACCGGCACCCTGCGCCTTTCCAAGGAGGGCGAGCTGGAAGGCCTCGATCTCCATGAGCACGGTGGCACCGCTTATCCGGACACCAAAACATCCTCACACTAAAACTCCAGGCAGGCCGCCCTGATGACCCGTTTTCAGGGCGCCCTTGTCCGGCCAAGACAACATCAGCCAAAAGCAGATTTTCATGAAACTCATCATAGCCATCATCAAGCCGTTCAAGCTCGACGAAGTTAAGGAAGCGCTCGGTGCCGTTGGCATCGAGGGCATGACGGTCACGGAGGTCAAGGGGTTCGGCCGCCAGAAGGGCCACACCGAGATCTACCGCGGCAGCGAATACACGGTGGATTTCCTGCCCAAGGTGAAGATCGAGATCGCCGTGGCCGACGACATCGTCGCCAAGGTCATCACGGCCGTCACCGCCGCCGCCAAGACCGGCAAGATTGGCGACGGCAAGATCTTCGTGCTCCCGCTGGAGGATGTCATCCGCATCCGCACCGAGGAACACGGCGACAGCGCCGTCTGACGCCTGCGCCGCTTCGGATCAATTCAAGCCGGCCTCCAGATGGGGGCCGGCTTTTTTGCAATTAGGATGCCTTTTAGGCCGGGCCAAGCGGGGCGGCTGCGGCCACAGGAAGAACTGGACATCAGCGGACCTACCGGGGAAGATGATCCTCCATACCCAGCCTTTTTACCAATCCCATGAAGCTCATCACCGCCATCATCAAGCCGTTCAAACTCGAAGCCGTTAAGGAAGCGCTGACCAACGTCGGCGTCGAGGGCATGACCGTCACGGAGGTCAAGGGGTTCGGCCGCCAGAAGGGCCACACCGAGGTCTACCGCGGCAGCGAATACACGGTGGATTTCCTGCCCAAGGCCAAGATCGAGATCGTCGTCAGCGACGAGATCAAGGACAAGGTTGTCACCGCCATTGTGAACGCCGCCAAGACCGGCAAGATCGGCGACGGCAAGGTTTTCATCTCACCGGTGGACGACGTCATCCGGATCCGCACCGACGAGCACGGCGAAAGCGCCGTCTGAGGTCCGGGTCCGCGTTTTTTTTGCGAGCCGGCTCCCACACGGGACCGGCTTTTTTGCTTTGGATCGTTGTAGGGCGGGGTCACCGCACCCCGCCTCGAACGGGATATCATGTTCGCACGAAGGCGGGGTGCGGTGACCCCGCCCTACAGGTCTGATATCGGCTTTTTGCTTTTCACCGGCGGCCGGGCGGGTGATGTTGCCGGTTCTCCCGCGCCCTCATGTCCGCTTTGCAGAAAATCAGGATCCTCGACACGCATACCGGCGGCGAGCCCACCCGGCTCGTCCTGGAGGGCGGTCCCGATCTCGGCCGCGGCCCGCTCAACGAGCGCGTGAAGCTCTTCCGGGAGAAGCACGACGCCTTTCGCACGGCCATCGTGGGGGAACCGCGCGGATCGGATGTCTTCGTCGGCGCCCTGCTGGTCGAGCCGCACGACCAGACCTGCCACTTCGGGCTGATTTTCTTCAACAACGTCGGCTACCTGGGCATGTGCGGGCACGGTCTCATCGGCTCGATCGTCGCACTGGCCCATGCCGGCATGGTCCAGCCGGGATTGGTGCGGATCGACACGCCGGCCGGCTACATCGCCGCCGTGCTCGCGCCGGGCGGGGAGGTCACCTTCGACAACGTGCCGAGCTACCGCAAGCAGCAGGACCTCGAGCTTTACCTGCCGGGCGTGGGCAATATCCCCTGCGACATTGCCTGGGGCGGCAACTGGTTTTGTTTGATCGAGCAGCACGAACAGAAGCTTGAACTGGCCAATGTCGCGCAGCTGACCGACTATTGCTTGCGCGTCCGGCAGGCGGTGAGCGATTCCGGTTTTCCCGAGGTGGACCACATCGAGCTGTTTGGGTCGTCGGCGAAGCCGGGCGTGAGCAGCAAGAGTTTCGTCCTCTGTCCCGGCGGGGCTTATGACCGGTCGCCTTGCGGCACGGGCACCAGCGCCAAGCTCGCGTGCCTGGCGGCGGACAACAAACTGGCCCCGGGCGCCGAATGGGTGCAGGAGAGCATCGTCGGCAGCACGTTCCGCGCGAAATACCGCCGGCAGGGCGACAAGATCGTCCCGACGATCGCCGCCACGGCCCATGTGACGGCCGAGGCCACCCTGTTGCTCGATCCGGCCGATCCGTTTGCCTGGGGCATCCGATGAATTCGATCTCCCCCTCATGCAGGGTCGTCGCTTGCGACGACCTTGGAATATCGCGAACGGGGTCGTCGCAAGCGACGACCCTGCAGGGAAGAACTTGAACATGCGTCAATCAAAGTCGGTCATCATCTGTGGCGGCGGGGTCATCGGCCTGAGCTGCGCCTACTACCTGGCGCGCGAGGGCTGGCGGGTCACGCTCGTCGAGCGCAACGCCGAGGGCACGGACTCCTGCGCGCACGGCAGCGCCGGTTACATCTCGCCCAGCCACGTGGAGCCGATCTCGGCGCCCGGCATGGTGTGGAAGGGGCTGAAGTGGATGATGAGTTCGCGCAGCCCGTTCTATATCAAGCCGCGGCTCGACAGCGACCTGATCCGCTGGGGCTGGCTGTTTGCGCGACATTGCACGGAGCAGCACCGGCGCCGCTCCGCCCCGGTGTTGCGCGACCTATGCCTCGGCGGCCGGAAACTTTTCGTGGAGTTGTCGGACATCACCGGGGACGCGTTTGAGCTGAAGCAGGAAGGGTTGCTGAACCTTTGCCAGCTGCCGGAGACGCTCGACAAATACACCCACGGCCTCGCCACCCTCTGCAATGAGGTCGGAATCGAGGCGCGCGTCCTGGATGCGGCTCAGACCGCCGCGCTCGAACCGGGCGCGAAGCTGAAAGTGGCCGGCGCGATCTATTTCCCGATCGATGCGCACATCTCGCCGCGGCTGTTCGTCCCGGCCCTGACCGCGCTCCTCAAGGACATGGGCGTGAAGTTTTCCTGGAACACCAGCGTCTACGGCTGGCGCGCCGAGGACGGCCGCATCGCCGGGGTGTCGACCACGGCGGGTGACCTGGTCGCCGACGAATATGTGCTGGCCGGCGGCTCATGGTCGCCGTCCATGGTGCGGGACCTGGAGATCAAACTCCCGATGCAGGCGGGCAAGGGCTACAGCCTCACGCTGGAGCGGCCGCGGCTTCAGCTGACCAAGTCGCTCATCCTCACCGAGCGTCGCGTGGCCGTGACGCCGATGGGTGACAAGCTGCGCTTCGGCGGCACGATGGAGATCAGCGGCCACAGCGACACGGTGCGGCCGGAGCGGGTCGAACAGATCATCGCCGGGGCGCGGGCGTTCTTCCCGGAAATGACCGCGGCCGACTTCGCCGGCGTCAAGCCGTGGTTCGGTTACCGGCCGGTTTCGCCCGACGGGCTGCCCTACATCGGCCGGTTGGGGCGCTACGCCAACCTGGCCACGGCGAGCGGGCACGCGATGCTGGGGCTCACGATGGCACCCGTCTCCGGCCTGCTCATCGCCGAAGTGCTCGCCGGCCGCAAACCCTCGGTGGACCTTTCTTTGCTCAACCCCAACCGTTACGCCTAGCGGTGCGCTTTGGGGGCGACAATTTGATTCAATCCGCGGGTGAACGGGATATAAACGCAGCCGGACCGGCTCGGGTCCAAGGCACTCAGGCATTATCGCTCAGCAGGCGGTAGCCGATGCCCGTCTCGGTCAGGAGGTATTTCGGGGCGTCCGGCTCGTCCTCCAGCTTCTGGCGCAGGCGCATCATGAAAACCCGGAGATAATGCGTCTGGCCCTCCAGTTTCTGACCCCAGACTTCGTGCAGGATCTGGCGGTGGGTCAGGATCCGGCCCCGGTGGGCGACCAGCAGGCGCAGCAAGGCATATTCCTTGGCGGTGAGCTTCAGATTCCGGCCGTCCTTCGTGACCGACCGGTTCATCAGGTCCACTTCGATCGCGCCAAAGCGGGCGACGCCGGCCGGTTCGGCCGGCTTGACGCGCCGCAGGAGTGCGCGCAACCGGGCGAGGAGTTCGGCGCCGCCAAAGGGTTTGGTCAGGTAATCGTCGGCGCCGGCATCAAGGCCGGCCACCTTGCTGTCTTCCTGGCCGAAGACCGACAGGATCAGCACGGGCAGGGGGGTCCATTCGCGCAGACGACGGAGCACCTCCACTCCCGGCAGGTCCGGCAGCCCCAGGTCGAGGATGATGGCATCGGGTTGGCGGTGGGCGGCGGCGACCAGGCCGGCATGTCCGGTTTCAGCCTCGCGGACGGCATAGCCCGCGTCCTCCAGCGTGAAGCGCAGCAGCCGGCGGATCTGGATTTCATCGTCGATCACCAGTACCTCGGGCTTGGCGGCCGGTGTGATCATTCGTGGGGCACGCTCTCGTGCGGGCTGCAGGGCAGGCGGAGGGTGAAGCGGGCGCCCGGTCCGGCCTGGTCATCGATCGTGACGTCGCCGCCCTGCGCCTGCATGAGGCCGCGGACAATCGACAGACCGAGCCCCAGGCCGCCGCTCTGGGCGTCGGCTCCGCGGCGGAATTTTTGGAAAAGCTGGGCCTTGAGCGCCGCCGGGATGCCCGGCCCCCGGTCGGCAAAGGTCAGGAAGACCTGCGCTTTCTGACGATCCACGCCGGCGGAGACGGACAACGGGCTGCCGGCGGGGGTGTAGAGCACGGCGTTGAGCAGGAGGTTGGTGACCACCTGCTCCATGAGCGGGGCATCCGCCATGAAAAGCGGCATGTCGGCGGGGATTTCCAGCTTGAAGGGCCGGCCGGCAAGGGCATCGCCCAGTCCGCGACGCGCCGCGGAGATCAGATCGCGGGCATCGCACCAGTCGAGCTGCGGCTTGACTGCGCCGGCTTCCAGCCGGCTTTGGCTGAGCAGGTTGGCCACGACCCGGTTCAGGCGGCTGGTGGCGGTGAGAATCTCGCCCGGCAGGTCCGCGCGCCGGGCGCCGCCTTCCTTGGCGAGGTTTTCCGCGGCGGCGCGCAGCACAGCCAGCGGGGTCTTCAGTTCATGGGAGACACTGTCGAGCAGGGTGCGGTGCAGGCGGTCGGACTCCGTCAGGAGCTTGGCGCGCTCGCCGGCGGCCCGCAGGTGTTCGCGTTCGACCAGCAAGGCGATCTGTGCCGCAAAAGCCTCGAGCAGGTCGCGTTGCCGGGGTGTCGAGCGGGTCGCCCCGGCCGGAGGGCGCACGACCAGCACGCCCAGCACCTGCCCGGCCCGGAGCAACGGCAGGTGCAGGACCGGCGCCTCCGGCGATACGTTGGTGAACCGGCCGGCCTCGTGGCGGTTGCGCGCCGTCCAGGCGGCGAGGGACAGCCCGGCCTGATCAAGGCTGCAGGAGCCGGCCGGGTGGGGCGCGAGGGTGCCGTTTTCCCCGGTCAAAAGGAGTGCCGTTTGCGCCTCGAAAAGATCATCGGCCTGCCGCAGGGCCGCGGTCACGCCTTCATCCAAGGTGTGCGCACCGGCCAGCGCCCGGGTGAGGTGAAACAGCGCCGTGGCCCGTTGCTCGCGCTGGCGCTCGAAGCGTTCTTGCGTGCGGATAAAGGCGGTGAGCTGCCCGGCAATCAGGGCCACCACGAAATACGTGCCCAGCAGCAGGCCGTCGTCGAAGTTGATCACGTGAAAGGAAAGCCGGGGCGGTATGAAGAGAAAGTTCCAGACCAGCCCGCTGACAATCGCCGCCGCCAGCGCCGGCCAACGGCCGACGCGCAGGCAGAGCATGATGACCGTCAGCAGATAGACGTGGCCGAGCGCATGGTAGCTGAAGGGCGTGAACCAGCCGGCAACGGTGACCGCGACGATGACCGCCAGCACCTCGAGATACTCCCGGGCCGGCGAAAGCCCGCGCCGCATCCAGTAGGCCGGCCGGTTGTGCGGATCCGCCGAGGGACGCGTTCCCGGCGCCACTTTCGAAAACAAAAGTGAATGGCGCATAAAGGACAGCGGGAAAGGCGGGGGGAGTGGCATTCGGACAGGGTCGATGATGCAGTTAACATACCAATCGCCGGGGGATATGACACACAGCGGCAGCCCGTCAGAGGGAGGCTGTTTATTATTCGTTTACTATTTCGACAGGCTTGGCATCGGCCGTGCTCAACTCACTGTCGTTTCCCGCCCGGCAAATACACCCATTAATCCCACCCAAAATCACATGTTTATGCACCTCACCCGCGTCCTTGGCAGACTGGCCGTCCTGGCCTTGGTCGGCCTGCAATTGAATCTCGCGGCCATGGCCGAGGAGACGAAGCCGGCCGCGCCCACGCCCACGCCCACGCTGGAACAACGCGTGGCCGGGCTCGAGGCCTACCTCGCCAACGGCGACCCGACGGCGGCGCTGAAAGACGCCAAGGGCAACACGCCCGACGGCCTGACGACGCCGTCGGTCGGCACGTCCGGTCCCGGCCACAATGCCTGGATGATGACCAGCGCGGCGCTCGTGCTCTTCATGACGCTGCCCGGCCTGGCGCTCTTCTATGGCGGCTTGGTGCGCAAGAAGAATGTCCTTTCCGTCATGGCCCAGTGCCTCGGTTGCGCGGGTCTGGTCACGATCCTGTGGTGGGCCTTCGGCTACAGCCTCGTGTTCGGCAAAAGCTTCAACAGCCCGTTCCTCGGGGGCTCCGAGTTTTTCTTCTTCAAGGGCGTGGATAGCGCCCCCAACACCGATTACGCCTACTGGGTTTCGCAGAACGTCTTCTCGATGTATCAGCTGATGTTCGCGATCATCACCCCGGCGCTGATCGTGGGTGCGATCGCCGAGCGCATGAAGTTCTCCGCCATCATGCTCTTCATCACGGTCTGGATGTTCGTCGTCTACTTCCCGCTCGCCCACATGGTCTGGGGCGTCACGGGCTACATGAACGGCGTGTGGAACGCCGGCGCCGCGATCAAGGCCATCGACTTCGCGGGCGGCACCGTGGTGCACATGTCCTCGGGCTGGTCCGCCCTGATCCTCTGCCTGATCCTCGGGCCGCGCCTGGGCTTCGGCAAGACCCCGATGCCCCCGCACAGCATGGTGCTGTGCATGGTCGGCACCGGCATGCTCTGGGTCGGCTGGTATGGCTTCAACGCCGGTTCCGCCGTCGCGGCCGACGGCGTCGCCGCCAACGCCTTCACCACCACCACGCTCGCCACCGCGGTCGCCTCCTTCGTCTGGGCCGGGCTCGAATACTTCACCCGCAAGCACGCCTCGGTCCTCGGTTTTTGCTCCGGCGCGGTCGCGGGCCTCGTCGTGGTGACACCGGCCTGCGGTTTCATCAACAGCACCGGCGCCATCTGGGTCGGCGTGCTGGCCGGCGCGGTCCCGTTCCTGGCCTGCACCAAGCTCAAGGGTTTCTTCAAGTATGACGACGCGCTCGACACCTTCGGCGTCCACGCCATCGGCGGCACGCTCGGGGCGTTCATCACGGGCATCTTTGCCACGACTTCGGTCAACGGCAACCTGGCGACGAACCTGAAGGACGTCGTCGGCCACACCCTCTGGCTGGAACAGCTCAAGGCCATCGGGCTGACCCTGGTCCTCGCCGTCGTCTCCACGGTGGTCATTGCCTACATCCTCAAGGCCGTCATCGGGCTGCGCCCCACCGTCGAGGGCGAACAGCAGGGCCTCGACCTCACCGACCATGGGGAGGAAGGCTACATCCTCGAGGCCAAGTCCTGATCCACCCTCAAGCACCAATTCCATGAAACTCATCATCGCCATCATCAAGCCGTTCAAGCTCGACGAAGTGAAGGAGGCGCTCGGCGCCACGGGCATCGAGGGCATGACGGTCACCGAGGTCAAGGGGTTCGGCCGCCAGAAGGGCCACACCGAGATTTACCGCGGCAGCGAATACACCGTGGACTTCCTGCCCAAGATAAAGATCGAGATTGCCGTGGCCGACGACATCGCCGCGAAGGTGGTCGGCACCATCACCTCCGCCGCCAGGACCGGCAAGATCGGCGATGGCAAGATCTTCGTGGTCCCGCTGGACGACGTGATTCGCATCCGCACCGACGAGCACGGCAACAGCGCCGTCTGAGCCGGTTCCCCTCCATGCATTTGGGTTAGCTCATAGCTCATAAGAAATGCGGCCCCTTTTGTGGTGAAAGGGGCCGTATCCCTTTTCTCCCCCAACGAACCACCCGAAAAAACCATGGCTAAATACAAGCTGGAATACCCCGCAAGATGCCGGGTGTTTTTTTTGTGCGGCGTTGAGCCTTAAGGTGGAACCCGGCCTTCCGCCTGCGCCAAAGCTACGGCGGACAAGCCGGACGGGTTTTTGTGGGGTTGAGTTTGGCCGGTCCGCCCAAATCATCCCGGCATGAACTGGAAAGGTGTCCTGCCCGCCGTCACGACCAACTTGAAGACCGACTTGTCCGTCGACCACGAGGCCTTCGCAGCGCACTGCCGCTGGATGATCGACAGCGGCTGCACGGGCATCGTGTGCTGCGGTTCCCTCGGCGAGGCGCAGACCCTCAGCTTTGACGAGAAGATTGCCGTCGTCCGCACCGCCGTCTCGGCGGTGGGCGCCCGCGCGCCGGTCGTGCTCGGCATCGCCTCGCTCAGCACGTTGGAGGCCGTGGCAATGGCCAAGGCGGCCGAGCAGGCCGGGGCGCAGGGCCTGATGGTGCTGCCGCCCTACGTCTATACTTCGGACTGGCGCGAGATGAAGGCCTATGTGAGCGCCGTCATCGCGGCGACCAGGTTGTCGTGCATGCTCTACAACAATCCGCCGGCCTACAAAACCGACTTTCTGCCGGATCAGATCGCCGAGCTCGCCAAGGAGCACGCCAACCTGCACGCGGTGAAGGAATCCAGCGGTGATGTCCGCCGCGTGACCGCCATCCGCGCAGCCGTCGGCCGCCGGCTGGAAATCGCCGTGGGGATGGACGATGCCATCGTCGAGGGCATCTACGCCGGAGCCACGGGCTGGATTGCCGGCCTGGTCAACGCCTACCCGGCGGAGTCAGTGGCGTTGTTCGACCTGGCCAGCCGGGGCGACAAGGCCCGGGCGGCGGTCCTCTACGAGTGGTTCCTGCCGTTGCTCCGGCTCGATACGGTCCCGAAGTTCGTCCAGCATATCAAGTGGATCCAGGCCGAGGTGGGGCGGGGCACGCCCTTTACCCGGCCGCCGCGGCTGCCGCTGGCCGGAGTTGACCTCGAATTGACACAGGCCGTGCTCGCCAAGGCCCGGCAGGATCATCCAAAATTGTAGCATGAAACCCGACGGCGGCTCCCTCATCGGCTTCGGTTCCAGCGGCCTCGGTGGCGCTACGTTCAAGGCCTTTGATCCGGCGAAAAACGTCCACCTCGAGCCGACCTTCCTGTCGGCGGATGCCGAGGACGTGGCTCGCGCCGTCCAGCTGGCCGCTACCGCCGCCCCCGCCTGGGCCAAGCTGCCCGGCGCCGCCCGCAACAGGTTTCTCAGCGTCATTGCGGAAAAGCTCGAGGCCCGGTCGGCCGAGCTGGTGGCCCGCGCCATGCAGGAGACGGGTTTGCCCGAGGCGCGCCTCAAGGGCGAGGTCACCCGCACCGCCGGCCAGCTCCGGCTCTACGGTGAGACGGCGCAGCGGGGCGATTGGGTCGATGCGCGCATCGAAACGGCGCTGCCGGACCGCAAGCCGCTGCCCAAGCCCGACCACCGCTCGATGCTGCGGGCGATCGGCCCGGTCGTGGTGTTCGGTTCGAGCAACTTTCCCTTTGCCTACTCGGTGGCGGGCGGCGACGTGGCGTCGGCCTTTGCGGCCGGTTGTCCGGTGATCGTCAAGGCGCACGCGGCGCATCCCGGCACGAGCGAGATGGTCGGCCGGCTGATCCTGCACGCCGTGCGGGAATGCGGCCTGCCCGAGGGCACGTTCTCCCTGCTGTTCGACGCCGGCTTCGAGGTCGGCCAGGCCTTGGTGAAACACCCGGCGGTCAAGGCCGTCGGATTCACCGGTTCGGTCAGGGGCGGGCGGGCCCTCACCGATTTGGCGGCGGCGCGGCCGGAACCGATTCCGGTCTATGCCGAGATGGGCAGCGTCAACCCGGTGTTCATCCTGCCCGGCGCCATCGCCGAGCGCGCGGCCGGGATGGTCGAGGGCCTGTATGCCTCGTCCACCGTCGGGGTCGGCCAGTTCTGCACCAATCCCGGGCTCATCGTGTTGCAACGCTCGCCGGCGGCGGAGCAGTTCATCAAGGACATGGCGGCGCGGCTCACGGCGACGCTGGAAGGCGTGATGCTCACGCCCGGCATCCGGAAAAACTTTGTCGCCAACACCACGGCCCGCGCGCACCAGCCGGGTGTGAAGGTACTGGCGCAGGGCAACGCCACCTCGATGTGCAGCGCCGCGCCGGTGTGGTTCGAGACCGGCGCCAAGGAGTTTCTGGGCAACCACGCCCTGTCCGAGGAAATCTTCGGGCCGAGTTCGCTCGTCATCTGGTGCCGGGATGCGGCCGAGATGCTGTCGGTGGCGCACGAGTTGGAGGGCACCCTGACCGCCACGGTGCACGCCGGTGCCGCCGAGGCGAAGGAGCAGGGCCCGCTGGTGGACATCCTCGCGGCCAAGGCCGGACGCCTGATCCTCAATGGTTATCCGACGGGCCTGGAGGTCAGCCACGCCATCGTGCACGGCGGACCGTATCCCTCGACGAGTGACGGCGGCCGCAGCACGTCGGTCGGCACGCGCGCCTTGAACCGCTGGACGCGGCTCATCTGTTTCCAGGGCTTCGCGAATGATTTGCTCCCGCCGGAGCTGCAGGACGCGAATGCGCTGGGGCTGGCCCGGATGGTCAATGGCCAGACCACGCGCGATCCCGTGGCCTAGCGTGCGAGGCCGGGATTCAGGCGCACCGCTTCCTGATAGTGTCCGTTGGCCCCGGCCGTGCGGCCAAGTGAGTGCAGGGTCAGGGCGACGTGGAAATGCGCGTCGGCCGGTTCCGGATCGAGAGCCAGCGTGGCCTCGAAATGCAGCCCTGCCTCCGCATACCGGCTCAGCTGCGCCAGCGCGCTGGCCAGGTGCACTTGCACTCGCCGGCCATCGCCAGGTTTCTCAAGCAGCCGGTGTAAGAGGGTAGGGCGGCGACTCCGTTCGCCGCCAGGCGCGGAAACGAAAGCGGGGGGCGGCGCCCCTCACGCATATCGTCAATATTCAGGACAGGAGGTGGAACGCGTTGACCCCAACGCGTTCAAGGCAGCGTCTTGGGTCAAGCCGCTCCACCTGTGCCTTTGTAGGGCCGGCGCTCGTCGCCGGGCCGCGGTCCGCCGGCAAGCGGCGACCCTACAATCTTGCGGCCGCGTGACGGATCGCGCGCTGGTAGGCGGTCAGGCCCGGGTCGTCGGTCGTCTCGCAAAGCGTGTCGAGCGCGAGGCGCAGCGCGTCCGCGGCCCGGCCCTGCGCGTGCAGGGTAAGGCTGAGGAAGACAGCGAACTCGGGATTGTCGGGAAACTGCACCTGGCCCGAGCGCAGCACCTCGGTGGAGCGCTCGAGTTGCCCCAGCGAACGCAGGGTCGAGCCGAGCCCGATCAACGCGCCGGACAGCTCGTTGGGCGGCAGGCCGAGGGCGACGGCCTTCTCGTAATAGGGCAGGGCGTCGGCCGCGCGGTCGAGGACGTCGCAGGTCCACGCGAGCTGGTAGTTGATCTCGGCGACGTTCGGGTGCCTGGCATCGAGCTTTTGCAACCGGGGGAAAATCTCCTCGGCCTGGCCGTGGGCCCGCGCGCCGACGATGGCGTCTAATTCTTCGCGCCAAGCGCTCATGGCGATAAGCGATAAGCTTTAAGCCGTAAGCATAGCATCGGAGTCAGAGGTCAGAGGCTTAAAGCTTACAGCTTTGCGCTTATGGCTTTCTTCTCCGGCAAGGCGCGGGTGACGACCTCGTTCTTGAAGCGGGCGAGGAGGTCGGAGACCGGGTGGACGCCTTCGTCGCCCTTGGCGCGGGAGCGGACCGAGGCGCTGAGGGCCTCGGCCTCCTTCTGGCCGAGCACGAGCACGTAGGGCACCTTCTCCAGTTCGGCGCGGCGGATCTTGGCGCCGAGCTTGTCGGAGTGGCTGTCGAGCGTCACCCGCAGGTCGGCCGCGAGGAACTGGTCGAAGATCGTCTTCGCATAATCCATCACCTTGTCGGAGATGGGCAGGAGCCGGACCTGCTCGGGCGCGAGCCAGAGCGGGAAGTCGCCGCCGAAGTGCTCGATCAGCACGCCGCAGAAGCGCTCCATCGAGCCGAAGGGCGCGCGGTGGATCATCACGGGGCGGTGGGCGGCGTTGTCGGCGCCGATGTAGGTGAGGTCGAAGCGCACGGGGAGCACGTAGTCCACCTGCACGGTGCCGAGCTGCCACTCGCGGCCGATGACGTCCTTGATGACGAAGTCGATCTTCGGACCGTAGAAGGCGGCCTCGCCGGGCTCTTCGGTGAAGGGCACGCCGAGGGTTTTCGCGGCTTCGCGGCACGCGGCCTCGGCCAGGTCCCACTTCTCGGGGTCGCCGGCGAACTTCTTGCTGTCGGGATCGCGCAGGCCGACGCGCACGCGGTAGTCGGACATGCCGAGCGTCGTCAGGATGGTCTTCACGAGCGAGAGGCAGCCGATGATCTCGGGGCCGACCTGCTCCGGCGTGCAGAAGAGGTGGGCGTCGTCCTGGGTGAAGCCGCGGACGCGGGTCATGCCGTTGAGCTCGCCGGACTGCTCCCAGCGGTAGACGGTGCCGAACTCGGCGAGGCGCACGGGCAGGTCGCGGTAGGAGTGCGGTTGCGAGGCGAAGATCTTGATGTGGTGCGGGCAGTTCATCGGCTTCAGCAGGAAACCGTCGATGAGCTGGTCGTCGGGCAGGACGCGGTCCGGGGTGATCGTCTCCTTGCCGGTGAGCTTGTTGACCTTCTCGGCCAAATGCGCGGAGACGGCCTCGATGCGGTTCGACATCTCGGCGCAGGAGCAGCCGGAGGAGACGAGCTGGTCGAGGTAGTCGCGCTCGACGACCGGCGGGAACTGCGAGTCCTTGTAGTAGGGGAAGTGGCCGGAGGTCTTGTAGAGCGAGAGGCGGCCGATGTGCGGCGTGAAGACCTGCGAGTAGCCCTGCTTGCGGAGCTCGCCCGCGATGAAGGTCTGCAGCTCCTGGCGGACGATCGAGCCGTTGGGCGTCCAGAGGATCAGGCCCTGGCCGACGTCCTCGTCGATGTGGAACAGCTTGAGGTCGCGGCCGAGCTTGCGGTGGTCGCGGAGTTTGGCCTGCTCGAGCTGCGTGAGATAGTTGGCGAGTTCGTCCTTCGAGGGGAAGGCGGTGCCGTAGATGCGCTGCAGCTGCTGCTTCGTCTCGTCGCCGCGGTGGTAGGCGCCGGCGATGGAGAGGAGCTTGAACGCCTTGATCTGTTTTGTGTAGCGGACGTGGGTGCCGGCGCAGAGGTCGGAGAACTCGCCGTTGGTGTAGAACGAGATTTTCTCGTCCGCGGGAATGTCGGCGAGGCGGCCGAGCTTGAAGCGCTCCTGGCCGCGGGCCTTGATGATCTCGACGGCCTCCTCGCGGGACACCTCCTTGCGGGTGAACGGCTGGTTTTCATCGATGACCTTCTTCATCTCCTCCTCGATCTTGGCGAGGTCCTCGAGGGTCAGCTTGTGGGCGAGGTCGACGTCGTAATAAAAGCCGGTGTCCGTGGGCGGGCCGATGTCGAGTTTGGCGTCCGGATAAAGACGAAGGAGCGCGGTCGCCAGCACGTGGGAGGCCGAGTGGCGGATTTCTTCTAGCGGAGTCATCGACATAACGGTGGTTGGTTGTGGTCCTGCCTACGATTGCAGGGCCGAACGCGCAGATTGGCGGGGAATTTCGCCGGGTGTCAATGCCGGGGTGCGGCTGGGTAAGTTGGCCATAAGAAGCACAAGAAACTTAAATGGAGGGCTCAGCTCCAGCTGAGTCGCGGCCTAGCTGAAGCTAGGCCCTCCAGCTAATCGGACGCCAAACAGCGCCTCTTTACAGGCGGTTTTGAGCCGACTGGCGACTTGCGCGGGAGTGGGTCTGCAGTATTTTACGGGCATGAGAGCGTCGATCAAGCGCCTGTTGGGACGCCCGGTGGATTTTCCGGCGGAGATTACCCTGTCGAGCGGGGAGAAATATTTGCTCCCTCACCCTGACCACGCGCACATGCATCCGAATACGCGCGACCTGATAATTTATCCTGATGACGGTCCGTTTTCGTTGGTCGTCAATCCAGATCAGATTGTGTCGCTGAAAAGTCTGCGCAAGGCCTCGTAAGCCTATTTTTTTAGCGGCTCCAGCTTGTAGCCGTCCTTGCCATCGAGCATGGACCAGCCGGCGGCGGCGAGTTCCTTGCGCAAGGCATCGGCGCCGGCCCAGTCCTTGGCCTGCTTCGCGGCCCAGCGCTTGTCAGCGAGGGCGGTGATTGCGGCGGGGACGTCGGCCTTGGGCAAGTCGGCCGCTCTCAGATCGAGACCGAGCGCAAACAGGGCGCGATCGAAGGAGGTCTGGTCCGCTTCGCCGCCCTTGCGGTTCACGACCGTGAACAGCGCGCCGAATGCCCCTGGGGTGTTCAGGTCGTCGTGCAACGCGGTAAGCACATGCCCGAAGGTGTCGTGTGCGCCGGTGGTCGCGGCCGGCAGACTGGCGCGATACGCGCGCAGCGTGTGCAGTGCGCTCTCGGCCGCGTGCAGCGAATCGAGCGTGAAGTTGAGCTGTTTGCGCGGGTGGCCGGCGAGCAGGGCGTAGCGCAGCGCCATCGGGCTGAAGCCCTTGGCCTTGAGGTCGTCGAGCGTGTAGAGGTTGCCGAGCGACTTGGACATCTTCTTGCCGTCTACGAGCAGGTGCTCGCTGTGATACCAGTGGTGGGCGAATAGCTTGCCGTTGCAGCACTGGCTCTGCGCGATCTCGTTTTCGTGGTGCGGGAAAAGCAGGTCCACGCCGCCGGTGTGCAGGTCGATGGTCTCGCCGAGGTGTTTCTTGCTCATCGCGCTGCACTCGATGTGCCAGCCGGGGCGGCCGCGGCCCCACGGGCTGTCCCAGGCGTTGTCGCCGTCGTCGGCCTTGTGGGCCTTCCAGAGAGCAAAGTCGGTGGCGTCCTCCTTTTCGTCGGCGTCGGCCGCCGCGGCCTTGAGCGCGGAGCTGGCCTGCAACTCGCGCTCCTTCACGCGGGAGAGCCGGCCGTAATCGTCGAAGGAGGAGACCTTGAAATACACGGAGCCGTCGCCGGCGCGGTAGGCGTTGCCCTTCTTCATCAGCACGTCGATCATGTCGACCTGCTCCTTGATGTGGCCGGTGGCGGTGGGCTCGACGTGCGGCCGCAGGCAGTTCAGGGCGTCGCAGTCGGCGTGAAACTTGTCGGTCCACTGTTTCGTGACGTCGACCAGCGGGCGCTTCTCGTCCTGCGCGCGCCTGATGGTCTTGTCGTCGACGTCGGTCAGGTTGCGGACGTGCTTCACCTTGCCGGGAAACTCGAGCTCGAGCAGCCGGCGGATGACGTCGTTGACGACGAAGGTGCGGAAATTGCCGATATGGGCCGGCGCGTAGACCGTCGGGCCGCAGTTGTAGAAGCGGAAGACGCCGTCCGGCTGGGCGGGCTTGAGTTCGCGCTGGGTGCGGGAGAGGGATTCGTGGAGCCGGAGGGGCATTGGACAGGAGAAGTGGCCACAAAAGGCGCAAAAAGCGCAGAACTTTCAATCCCGGATTGGCTGACTGATTTTTAGCCGCAAAAAGGCGCAAAAAGCGTCGCACCTGCCGGCGAATGATTTTCGCGCGCCTATAGGCGCCTTGAGCGTCAAATCCGTCTGCGTTTTTGTGCTTTTTGTGGCCAAACTGTCTTGGTTGGCTGGGAAAAGATTAGCGTGAATTTGGGTGAAATACTGATTTAGTCCTGCCTTCCCATGGCCAAGACCACCAAGCTCGAACTGACCCACCGTCCGCGCCGCCTGCGCCGGCAACCCAGCCGCCGCGCCTTGGTGGAGGAAACCGTCCTCCGGGCGGACGACCTCATCGCCCCGCTCTTCGTGGTGGACGGCAAGGGCCGGCCTGAGCCCATCACGTCCATGCCGGGCGTCAGCCGCTTCAACATCACCGACCTGGTTCGCGAGTGTCGCGAGCTCTCCAAGCTGGGCATCCCGGCCGTGGCCCTCTTTCCCAAGCTCGACGCCAAGCTCAAGGATGCCGATGGCACGGAGGCGTTGAACCCGAAGACCCTGGTCCTCCGCGCGGTCCGCGCCGTGAAGGCGGCGGTGCCGGAGCTGACCGTCATCACCGATGTCGCGCTCGATCCCTACACCAGCCACGGCCACGACGGCGTGCTGACGCCGGCGGGCGACGATGTGGACAACGACCGCACGGTCGCGATCCTTTGCGAAATGGCCGTGCTGCAGGCCGAGGCGGGCGTGGATTTCGTCGCGCCGTCCGACATGATGGACGGCCGGGTGGGCGCGATCCGCAAGGCGCTCGATGCCGCCGGCCACACGGACACCGGCATCCTGGCCTATTCGGCGAAATACAATTCGGCCTACTACGGTCCGTTCCGCGAGGCGGTCGGCAGCGCCAAGGCCGCCGGCACCCGCCTGCTCAGCAAAGCCACCTACCAGATGAATCCGGCCAACCGCCGCGAAGCCGTGCGCGAAGTGCAGCTCGATGTGGCCGAGGGCGCCGACATCGTCATGGTCAAGCCCGCCGGCCTTTACCTCGACATCATCCGCGAGGTGCGCAACTCGACCCGCACCCCCGTGGCCGCCTACCAGATTTCCGGCGAATACGCGCAGATCCACGCCGCCGCCAAGCTCGGTTGGCTCGACCTCGCGCGCTGCCGCGACGAGTCGCTGCTGGCCATCAAGCGCGCCGGTGCCGACATGATCCTGACCTACTTCGCCAAGGACGTGGCGCGGGCGTTGAAGGGGTAGGGCGCGGACTCCGCTCCGCGCCAAGGCGGCGAAGGGACTCGCCGCCCTACCTGCGCCACAGCGCGCGCGTCAGCACCACGTGTCCGAACAGGGCGCCGCCGACGCACACCGGCCCGATGAAGGCATAGGGCAGGTGCAGCGCGAGCAGCAGCGGCGGCTCCGCGCCCCAGCCGAAGGGCACGGGCGACGACAGGAGGGCCACGCGCATGACATTCACGAGCAGGGCAAAGCCGACAATGTTCGTAATACGAACAATTGCCGGGAAGCGGGAGGCGAAAGGTGCGGCGGCCAGTGCGAGTGTGCCGCTGATGATGTCCCAATTCTGTCCGGTCCAGGTCATGGTCTCGGGCACCACGCCCTGCGCGGCCCAGGAATGCAGCACCAGCTCGAGCGGGAGACGGAACGTCTGGAAGCCTACGAGTGCGGCCAGCGGCACCCCGGCGGCCACCCGCGCCCCGAAGGGCGAAAGGCCGGCGCCGAGGCCGATCAGCAGGATCGGGGCGAAGAAAAACGGCAGGCCGGAAAAGGGCAGCGCCGCCATCCGGCCGCTGGCGATGAACGCCGAGAGGCCGCCGAGCCAGACGGCTAAAGCGGCGGCGGCGAGCGCCACGGCTTTGCCGGTGCGATAGGAGCGATGGACCGCCCAAAGGAAAGCCACCACGACCGCCACAACGATGGCGACGAAGGCGGCGAGCGAACCGGCGCTGGCGGAGTGGAAGGGCATGGATTGATTGAGCTTTTGTAGGGTCGCCGCTTGCGACGACCTTGATTTACCTCAATCGCGAGGTCGCCGCAAGCGGCGACCCTACCGAGAGTCTTAGCCTTTCGGCTGACTCAGGTTCGAGTGCCGGCGGCTGTAACCGAAGTAAACGGCGAACCCGAGGGCCATCCAGATGGCGAGCCGCAGCCAGGTGTCGACGGGGAGCATATACATCTGCAGCAGGCAGGTGGCGACGCCGAGAATGGAGACGAGCGGCAGCCACGGCGTGCGGAAGGGGCGGGGCAAATCAGGGCGCTTCACCCGCAGCACCCAGACGCCGGCGCAGACGAGGGCAAACGCCATGAGCGTGCCGATCGAGATGAGTTCACCCAGCAGGTCGAGCGGCAGCAGGCCGGCGACAATGGCGCAGACCACGCCCGTGAGGATCGTCGTGATGTGCGGCGTGCGGAAGCGCGGGTGGATCTTGCTGAAGGAGGGCGGCAGCAGGCCGTCCTTCGCCATCGAGAAGAAGATGCGCGGCTGGCCGAGGAGCGAGACCAGGCAGACCGAGGTCAGGCCGGCGATCGTGGCGATCTCGATGCTGATGCGCAGCCAGCCGGGGGCGTGCACCTGCTGGAGGGCGAAGATGAACGGCGCGTCGACGCCGAGCCCGGTGTATTTGACCATGCCGGTGAGCACCGCCGAGACGCCGATGAAGAGCAGCGAGCAGACCGCGAGGCAGCCGAGCAGGCCGATCGGCATGTCGCGCTGCGGGTTCTTCGCCTCCTGCGCGGCGGCGGAGACGTTGTCGAAGCCGACGTAGGCGAAGAAGATCACGGCGGAGCCCTTGAAGACGCCGCTCCACCCGAACTCCCCGAAGGTGCCGTTGTTGGGCGGGATGAAGGGCGTCCAGTTGGCCGCCACGATGTCGCGGTGGCCGAGCATCCACCACAGGCCGTAACCGATGAGCACCACGAGGACGCCCACCTTGATGAAAACCATCGAATTGTTGAAGTTGGCGGACTCCTTGATGCCGATGACCAGCACGACGGTCAGCGCCAGCGAAATGAAGACCGCGGGCAGGTTGATCAGGGTGCCCGTGGTGACCAGCGGGTGGTATTCGTAGGCGAAGCCCAGGATGTGTGTGGTGATGGTCTGGGCCCGGTCGATGGCAAAGGGCGCCGAGCCGATGGCCGCGGGGATCTTGATGCCGAACCACGGCTCGGCGAGGAACTCCTGGATCGCGCCCGACCAGCTGACGGCCACCGCGGCGCCGGAGAAAAGATATTCGAGGATCAGGTCCCAGCCGATGATCCACGCCAGGAATTCGCCCATCGTCGCATAGGTGTAGGTATAGGCGCTGCCCGCGACGGGGATCATCGTGGCGAACTCGGCGTAGCACAGGCCCGCAAAGAGGCACGAGATGCCGCAGAGGATGTAGGACAGCACGATGGCCGGGCCGGCGTAATTCGCGGCGGAGGTGCCGGCCAGGACGAAGATGCCGGCGCCGACGACCGAGCCGATGCCCAGGCTGATGAGGTTGAGCGGCCCCAGCTCCCGCTTCAGCCGGTGCTCACCCGTCGATTCCGACTCCGCAATCAGCTGCGCGACGGGCTTGGTCTGGAAGAGGCTCATGAGTTGCTCCCGTGACTGACGGACGTGCCCGGTCGTGGCAACAAGGCTTTTCCCGGCGCGGCGAAAGCATTGCCGCACGGGCGGCGGGAATTGGTAGGGGCCGTTGCCCTCAACGGCCCAGGGCGCTTGGGGGCAAGCGCCCCTACCGCAGCCTTGCGCGATCAGCCACGGCCGCGCTTGCGGGTCGGCTTTTCGTCCTCGTCCTCGGCGTCGTCTTCGTCCTTGTCCTTCTTCTCGTCGTCCTCGTCCTCATCATCGTCGTCGGCCTTGCCCTTGGCGCCGGGCTTGGCTTCGCCGTCTTCCTTGTCGCCCTCCTCGTCATCCTCGTCCCACTTGAGGGAGGAGTCGTTCTTGAGCTTCTCTTCGTCCTCTTCCTCGACCTCGGGCAGGTCGTCTTCCTCGTCCTCGGCGGCACCCTTGTCGCCCTCCTCGTCATCCTCGCCGTGGCCGGCGGGCATAAAGTCGAGGATGGCGGTGATCTCGCCGAAGAGATGGACGGCCTTGCCCTCGATGAAGTCGTTGTTCTGGGACTCGCGGAGCTGGTCCTCGACCTCGTCGACGGTCAGCTTCTCCTCCAGGTCGAGCAGCTCGTTGATGAGCTTCACGCGTAGGCGGGTGATGTGGTCGAGGAAGTCGGCGTAGGGTCCGTTCTCCTCGTCGATCACGTCGGGCAGGGCGAAGAGTTTCTCCTCGGACTCGAGCAGCGGCTGCTTGGTGCGGGCGAGGCGGACCTTGCCCTTGCCGAGGTCCTTGGTGATGCGGAAGGGGATGAAGGCGCGCTCGAACAGGTCGGAGTCGAAGCCGTATTCGCGGAGCGGGTCGATCAGCTCGATGATGTGGTCCACCTGGCGGGGGTCGATGATGCTCAGGCCGTCGACATCCCAGTGCACGGGATCACTGACCTCGTCGACCCACCAATTGTGGTCTTCGCCGAGCCGCACTACGCACCATTCAAGTTGGGGGGAGCCTTTCGCCATAAGGGTGTTGCTGATTTCGCTGCACGAAATGGGCCCGGTTGAGGCCTTGTCAAATCTTGAAACGCAGAAAGTTGGAAAATCTTTCCGGCCCCGCCGGGGGCGCCAAAAATCGCCGGCAGGGTGGGCCTGAAGTCCGAAATAACAAGACCAAAAACTTCAGCCGGTTTTTCCCGGCGGGCGCTTGTAAGTTCCGGGTTCCCCACCCATCGTCCGCGACACATGGGCTGGCTCTATCAACACGCGGTCAAACCCGCGCTTTTCCGTCTCGATCCGGAGCACGCGCACGAGCTGGGCGTCGATGCGCTGGCGCTGCTCGGCCGGCTCCGCCCGCTGTGCGCCGTCCTGGAGCGGGTCCACCGGCTGGCCCCGGCGTTGCACCGGCCGGTCGAGGCTTTCGGGCTGAAATTTCCCAATGCGGTCGGCCTGGCCGCGGGCTTCGACAAGAACGGCCGGGCGTGGCCCGCCGCCGCCGCGCTGGGCTTCGGCCACGTCGAGATCGGGACGGTCACCTTCCACGCCCAGCCGGGCAATCCGCGGCCGCGCGCCTTCCGCTATCCCGCCGAACAGGCGGTGATCAACCGCATGGGCTTCAACAACGAGGGCGCCGCCGCGCTCGCCGCGCGCTTGGCGAAGCTGTCCGGCCCGCGCTCCATCCCGCTCGGCATCAACCTGGGCAAGAGCAAGGTCACCTCGCTGGACCAGGCGACCGAGGACTATCTCGGCAGCTTCCGGCTGCTGGCCGACCACGCGGACTACGTCGTGGTGAACGTCAGCAGCCCGAACACGCCGGGCCTGCGCGAACTGCAGGACGCCGCCTGGCTCCAGCCGCTGCTGGCGGCGCTGGTCGGCGAGAACTCGGCGCGAGTCGCCGCGGGCAAACCGCGCCGGCCGCTGCTGCTCAAGATCGCCCCCGATCTTTCCTTCCCGCAGATCGACGCGGCGCTGCAGGTCATCACCGACCTGAAGCTCGACGGCATCATCGCCACCAACACGACGCTGACCCGGCCGGGATCGCTGGCGGCGGTGAACGAGGCCGGCGGGCTGAGCGGGGCGCCCGTGCGCCGGCGTTCGACCGAGATCATCAATTACATCGCCCGCGCCACCGACGGCCGGTTGCCGATCATCGGCGTGGGCGGCATCATGGATGAGGCTGCGGCGGGTGAGAAGCTCGATGCCGGCGCCACGCTCGTGCAGCTCTACACCGGGCTGATCTACCGCGGGCCGTTCTTCGCCGCGGAGGTCGCGCGCGCGCTGGCGCAGCGGCAGAGGGTGTGAATTGGAGGCGGGACTATCAGTCCCGCGGGACATGGTCCTCGATGGCAGAAACCCGCGGGACTGATAGTCCCGCCTCCAACAAGGTGCCTTGACCGGCCGGCCCTCCACCCAACCCGTCCGGAGGCCGGGTTCCACCTTAAAAATCAGATCACCCAGTCGGCCGACTCGGCGACGAGCAGTTCCTTCTTGTTCCGCGGGCGCACGACGAGGTCGTCGCCCTTGAAATACACGATGCTGTTGGCGGCGATGGACTCGAGCAGCCAGACGTTGCCGCCGATGACGCTGTGTTCACCGATGCGCGTCTCGCCACCGAGGATGGTGGCGTGGGCGTAGATGGTCACGTGGTCGCCGATGTCGGGGTGGCGCTTGACGCCCTTCACCGGGTTGCCCGCGTTGTCGACCTCGAAGGATTTTGCGCCGAGCGTCACGCCCTGGTAGAGCTTCACGTGGTTGCCGATGGTGGCCGTCTCGCCGATCACGACGCCGACGCAGTGGTCGATGAAGAAGTGCGTGCCGATCGTCGCGCCGGGGTGGAGGTCCACGCCGGTGCGTTCGTGACCGTATTCGGTGAGCATGCGCGGCAGCAGCGGCACGCCGAGCCGGTAGAGCTCGTGGGCGATGCGCTGGAGCGAGATCGCCAGCACGCACGGGTAGGCGAGGATGATCTCCTCGACGTTGCGCGCGGCCGGGTCGCCGGTGTAGGCGGCCTGCACGTCAGTCTGCACCACGCGGCGGATTTCCGGCAGCTTGCTCAGCAGGGTGGTGGTGATGCGGCGGGCGTTGGCAATGGGCGCGGGATCCTTGGCAAAAAGGAGGCTTTTCTCGAGCTCGGTGGTCAGACGCTCGTCGATCTTGGCCAGCATCCGGTCGAGCCAGGCCGGCACGTCGTTCTTGGCCAGGCTGGTGCTTTCGAAGTAACCCGGGAACAGCACGTGCATGAAATCGCGGGCCAGCTCGGCCACCCGGTCTTGGGAGGGCAGGTTGACGCCGTCGAGGTGGTTGATCCCTCCATCGCGGGCATAGGACTCGAGCAGGGCCTGCTTGATGGCGTCGGGTGTCATGGCGGCGGGGGAAGCATCGCCAGAAACCCGCTGCGGTCAAATGCCTTGGGCGGGATTCCCGTCATACAGGCCCGCGGGTGCCGTCGGGGCCCTAAGCTATTGACGGAGGGGGAACTGGAGGATGCGCTGAAGCCATGCCCCCCGCTTTCAGGCGATTTTTCACCCGCCGTGCGCTGGCCTGCCCGTTGGCGATCCTCACCGGCCTGGCCTTTTCAGGCCGGGCGGCCGCCGGGCCGGGGAATTACGCCCAGGTGCTCGTCGACGAGCTCATGCGCACGGAGCGCGACATCGCACACTGCGTCCTCCTCCAGGCCACCCCCGGATCAGCCGCCGGCGCGCGGGTGATCGCTTCCAGCGATCCGGGTGCCACGGCCGGTGGCCGGGCGGCGGCCGCACTTTCGGCCGACACCGCCGTCTTCGGCCGCGCGGCCAACGGCGATTTTGAAGGCACGTTGACGCTCTACGATCGGAACGATCAACCGGTCGGGGCCGTCGTCCTGGCCGGCCAGGACGCCAACCCCGCCGACGAGGCCAGGTTGGTCAACCTCATGACCGCGCTGCGCAACGGGCTGAAAGTCAAGATACCCGACGGGGTCGCGCTCACCGGCCCGCCGCGGACGCCGGCCAGGATCTACGCCCAGTTCCTGATGGAGCGCGTGCTCGCCGATCATCCCGAGCTGATCAGGTGCAGCATCCATGCGATCCCGCCCCGGGCGCGGGTCGTGAACAGCATGAACATCGCCTACGCCGACGTGCTTCCGTTGCACCGGGTCGGGAGCCACTCCGACCACGATGAGGATTTCGGTGTGATCACGACCGGGCGGCCGCTTTTCTATTTCTGGGACAAAACCCCGTTCAACGCCGTCCCGATGTATAAGGGCGCCCTGCCGCTTTATGACCGGAGAGGCGTGCAGATCGGAGCCTTCATTCTCGGCTACGTCGATCCCGGCAAGGAAGGCGAGGCCGGGTTGAATGCGAAAGCCGCCGCGTTGCGCGATTCCTTGAAGGTTCTTATTCCCGACAACGACACGCTGTTCACCGAGACGGTCCCGCCCGCGAAGATCCGGATGCAGGCCTTGCTCGAGGCCAAGGCCGCCACCGAGGCGGCGGTGGTGCGTTGCGCCGTGTATGCGCCACCGCCGGACGGCGCGGTGAGCAGCACCTATCAGGTGGCGGCAACCGATTCCGCCGGCATGGGCCAGCCGGCCGATACGGAGGTTTTCGACGTCCTGACCACCGGCGCGGAGAACTGGGTGGCGCGGAATGAGGGAAAAACATGTCGCGGCATACTCCCGCTTTATGACCGGACGAATGCGCTGGCCGGGGTGCTGGTGGTCGACATGAAACGTTCCGCCTCCGGCGATGAACCGGCCCTGGCGAAGATCGCGACCGCCCTGCGCGATCGCCTCAAGGCGCAGCTGGCCGGTCCGGCGGATATCTTTGCGCCGGTTGGCGCCATGGCGCTGCCCGCCGGCCGGACTTCTCGCCCGGAGTCTCTTCCGGCAAATTCCAGCGAAAGGCGGATTTACTCCCAAGTCATGGTCGATGAGACGCTCGCGGCGAACCCCGATCTTGCGGCCATGGAGATTCACGCACGCAAGGCAGGCACGAACGGTCTGGCCCGGGTGGCGGCGAGCAATCGCGCCCTGGGCGAGCCGAGCGGCCCGGACGAAACCGCCGCCTGGTTGGAGGGCAAGACCGCACGACGGCCGGTGTCCGGCAGCGCGGCGGCCCGGGAGATCGTTCTTCCGCTGAAAACCGCCCCGGGCAAAACCATCGGAGCGGTCACTTTTGTCTTCAAGGATGCACCGGGCCTGGATGACGCGGGTCAACTTGACCGGGCGACGGCGCTGCGCGACATGCTGGCCGGCAAGATCCCCAGCACGCCTTCGCTTTTTCGCGTTCCTGCGCCTTGGATGAGCCAGCAATAGGGCCGGACGGGGGTGCATGTCATCCCTCCAGCTGTGTCTTGGGTGGGTGAGGCTCAGCCTGATTCCGACGGCTTCGTTGGCAGGAAGCGTTTTTTTAGAAATGCCTTTCCCGAGCCGCTCTTGAGGTATTTTTCGAATGAGCAGGCGGTTTGTTCGTCAGCAAATCCGATATAAACGACCAGATGCCAGGGTTTGAACTTCCGGGTGTGCGGAGATTTACCCTCATTGTGATCGCGCAGACGCTGCTTCAAGTCGTGGGTCACTCCGACATAGTGCTGCTGCCGCTGATGCACGCTCTCCAGCAGGTAAACGTAGATCATGCTGACAGTGTGGGTGAAAAGCCGTCCTACGCCAAGGCTTCGGACGGCAGCCTTCGCCGCCGCGCGGCGCCAGTCTCTCCGTTCTCCGGGAGCTGGCCAGCCAGCCGAAGCTCCAGAGGAGCGAAGGCTGGTGCTCGGGACAGGACTCGAACCTGCACGCCTTACGGCACACGCACCTCAAACGTGTGTGTCTACCAATTCCACCACCCGAGCGTTCCACCGATGGGAGCGGTGACTTAGGTAAATCCCCCGAAGCTTGTAAAGCCCCGAAATGCGCTTGCGTCATGCTTTCTTCTCGGGGCAAACTGCCTCTTTACCGCGCGCCCGACCTGACGTAGCGGAACACCAAGCCCACCTCCGACACTTACCGGGTAACCACGCCCGTTTTTCCGCCCTTTCATGGACGACTCCAAGCCTGCCAACGAACCCAACGAGCAGGGGTTGAACAAAATCGACCTCTCTCAGTTGCAGACCTTTAACTTCGGCACCCAATGGACCGAGGTGAAGCCGGTATCCCCCGGTGGACGTCGCGAACGCGATTTCGACCGCGGCGACCGGCCTCCCCGCCGGGATGACGGCGGGGGCGGGCACGGCGCACCCGCGCGCGACCGCCGCGCCTTCCGCAAGCCGGCCGGCCCCGGCGGCCCGGGCGGTCCCGGCCAGGCGCCGGGCGCTCCCGCCCGCGAGGGTCAGCAACCCGGTGGCGACCGCGGCGGTCGCTTTGACCGCGGCCCAGGCGGCCCGCGCCGCGATTTCCGCGGCGGCGGCGAGCGCCACGAGGGTGGCGGCGGCCAGTTCGACCGCGCCCCGTATGTCAGCCCGTATTTCGTGGCGACCTGCTATCCCGAGGACACCGGTTTCGCCGCGATGGTGAAGGCCGTGCGCGCCTCGTGCCGCACCTACCAGCTGTTCGAGATCACCAAGGCCGTGCTGGAGAAGAACGATCGTTTCGTGATCGTCGTCCAGCGCGCCCGGCCGCAGCAGGCCGAGGGCGCCGCACCCGCCAAGCCGGCCCCGGTGTTCATGTCGCTGCCCGATCACCTGCCGTTCGACACCGAGGACGCCGCCATCCAGCACGTGCTGGGCAACAACCTCGGCGCGTTCTTCGACATGCAGGAAGTCGAGATCGAGGCCCCGAAGGGGAATTTCCCGATCATCAACAAGTGTGGCATCACGGGCGAACTGCTCGGGCCGCCGAACTATCACCGCTACCAGCAGATCCTCCAGCAGCACCACGCCGCCAAGCTCGGCCGCATGCCGTTCGAGCGCTTCCGCGAGAGCATCGTCTCCGTGCGGGAGCCCGAGACCGCCGCCGCCTGGCTGGAGAAGATGAAGAAGGCCGTGCGCTACACCTGGAAGCCGCCGGTGGCCAAGACCGCCACCACGCCGCCGATGGAAGTTGCCGCCGCTCCCACCGCTCCGGCTCCCGCCGAGACTGCGCCCGAGACTCTCGCGGCGGAAGCCCCGGCTCCAGCCTCCGCCGAGCCTGCGGCTGGCAAGCCCGCGGCCGAGGCGGCTCCGGTCGCGCCGGCGGGTATCAGCTTCGACAACATCGAGGACGCCCGTCTGCACCTGCTCTCCAACGCCCGCGACAAGGTTGTGCGCGCCGTCGACAGCGTCCGTTTCCACGGCAAGCTCATCGAGAAGTTGCCGCCGGGCGAAATCCGCCGCGCCCTCGAGGGCCACGTGGAGCGCCAGCGCCGCTTCCCGCTCGACACCGCCAACGCACTCCGCGGCCGCCTGCGCCGCGAGGGCTTCACCATCTTCAAGAAGGGTTCGCGCGGCGTCTCCTATGTATGCGCCGTCAAGCGCCGCTTCCGCGTCCCGGGCCAGGTGTTCTCCGAGACCATCTCCGCGCTCATCGACTTCATCGAGAAGAACCCGATGGTGCACGTGAAGGATCTGCCGAAGAACTTCCTCAGCATCGAGATTCCGGTGGCCGCCCCGGCGGCTGCTCCAGTCGAGGGCGCCACGCCCTCGCCGGCCCCGTTCGCCGCGCTGGCGCCGGAGCAGGCCGAGAAGCTCCGCAAGATGAGCAACGATCTCCGCTGGCTCGTCATGGAGGGTTACGTGACCGAGTTCTCCGACGGCAAGCTCTTCGCCCCGCCGCCAATGGCGCCACAGCAGGCCAAAAAGGCCGAGGCCGGCGAGGACGAGCACGACCCGGTAGACTTCCCCGACGCGCCTGCTCCCGCGGTCGCCGAGGCGAAGCCGGCCGAGACTGCTCCAGCCTCCGCTGGACCTACGGCTGGCGAGCCGGCCGAGTCGGCCCCCGAAACGGAAACCGCCGCCGCGGCGCCCGTCGAGGAGCCCAAGCCCGAGGCCCAAGCCTGATCTTCCCAGCCCGCTCGCAGGAGCGGGCTTTTTCTTTGTGTAGGGTCGGCGCTAGTCGCCGGACCGCGGCCTGTAGCGGCGCTCTATGAGCGCCGTCATCGGCGGTCACAGACCGCCGCTACAGTAAGACCAGCCGATGTTTGTCGCCGTCGACGATGGACAGCGTCAGATGCCAGGCATCCTTGGGCAGCCACGCGCCGGTTTTCTCCGGCCACTCGACGGCGAGCACATACGGGCTGACCAGAAATTCATCGAGCAGCAGCGCCTCGAGCTGCGCTTCCTTCTCCAGCCGGTAGGCGTCAAGGTGGACGAGCTTGCGGCCCTTGCCCTGGTAAACCGAGTAGATCGCAAAAGTCGGGCTCGTCACGTGCTCCGGCACGCCCAAGCCCTGGGCCAGGCCCTGCACGAAGGTCGTCTTGCCCACGCCCATGTCGCCGTGCAGCGCCAGCGTGGTGTCGGGCGGCAGCGCTGCGGCCAGTTCCGCCGCGAGAACGCGGGTCTGCTCGGCCGACTCGGTCGTGATGCCCTGTTTGAGCCTTTCGACAATCGTCATGGCTGTATCGGGGTGGAACGCGACCTCCGGGCGCGTTGAGAGCGCGTCCGGAGGCCGCGCTCCACCGGTTCAGCGTAAGTGTTCATAGCCGAGATAGTCCGCGAGGCGCAGCGCCCCGGCGGGCAATTGTTTTTTTCGGACAAATCATGAAGCGGAGAAAAGGCTGCCGGGTTAGCCACAAAAAGGCACAAAGAAATCGAGGGCAGACGTGGTTCTCAAGGCGCCTATAGGCGCACGGAATATTCCCGGCCGCGGGCTAAAATCATTTTTGCGCCTCTTCGTGGCCATAAAATGTCTTGGGCGATCACCGCAGATGTTCATAGCCGTGATAGTCCGCGAGGCGCAGCGAGCCGGCGGGCAGTTGGTTTTTCCGGGCGAAACGGCCGAGGCGCGTGAGCTTCAGCCGCGGGAAGCGCTTCCGCCAGTCGCGCTCAAACCGGGGGGCATTGGCCCGGACAACAAGCAAGAGTTCGTAATCCTCGCCGTCGCCGAGCGCGTGGAAGAGCGGGCTTTTCTTCGTGGCTTTGGCGCGGCGGCGCGCCGCTGGGCTGACCGGAATGGCGGCTGCGGCCAACGCCGGCACCAGCCCGGCGGGAGTGAGCGCAGCGAGATCCTTTGCGAGGCCGTCGCTCACGTCCATCATGGCGCGGACCTCCGTCCGTCCGGCCAGCCAGGCGCCCTCGGCGAGCCGCGGCGTGAACTTGAAGTGGTGGCCCAGCAGGCTGCCTCCGAGCGCGCCGGTGACGTAGATCGAGTCGCCCGCCCGGGCGCCACGGCGCGTGACGATCCGCCGGCCGGTGGATTCACCGTGCAGGGTGAGGAAGGCACCGAAGAAGCCCACCGGCCCCTGGGTGATATCGCCGCCGACGATCTTGACGCGATATTGCCGGGCGCACGCCGCGAGGCCGCGGTAGAATGCCTCGAGCCAGCGGACGCTGGTTTGCGGTGCCAGCGCGAGCGACACGACGGCCGCCACCGGCCGGCCGCCCATGGCGGCAATGTCGCTCAGGTTGCGCTTCAGGAGCTTGGCGCCGGCGGCGCGGGCCGGCACGGTGGCGTCGAAATGCTGGCCCCAGATGACCGGGTCGGTGGTGACCAGTTGGTGATGCGTGGTCGGCGGAATGACCGCACAGTCGTCACCGATGCCGAACGGCGCGGCCGGCGAAGCCCGGCCCAGCCACGAGCGGATGCCGGCGATCAGACGCCGCTCGCCGCGGGCGGCGACGGATTGGGCGCGGCTATTTGTGAACGGGTTCATGCGACGGCTTGAAGGTGGAACGCGTTGTCCCCAACGCGTTGCGGCGAAGCCGCCTCGATCCAGCGCGTTGAGGGCAACGCACTCCATCGAGGGTATGATTTAAGAGTCATGTCGCGAGATCCTTCAGGCCCGACAGCAGGATGAGCACGGTGTTCAGGTTGAACAGGCCGTGGGCGATGATCGGCACGCGGATCGAGCCGGTGGCCTCGTAGGCGAGCGCGAGGCCCATGCCCAGCATGGCCAGCGGCACGAAGCCCGCCCAGTTGCCGTGCAGGGCGCCAAAGCAGACGCCGCTGATCACCAGCGCCCAGCCGCGGCCGAGTTTTTGCCGGCAGAAGCGGTAGAGCCCGGCGCGAAAGAGCATCTCCTCGTAGATGGGTGCCAGCACGCAGGCGACGAGCAGCATCCCGGTGACGACGAGGGGCGACCGGGTGCTGGTGAAAATCGCGATGACGTCCTGCGGCACGTTCGACAGGTTCATTTTCTCGACGAGGAAGTTCCAGCCCAGGCTGATCCCGCTGAGCAGGGGCAGGGCGACCAGCAGGGTGCCGGCGGCATAACGCAGGGCCTTGGACCAGGGCAACGCGGGCACCGGCGCCGCTGCCACCACCGGCGTGGCCAGCCAGTTCCGGCGCAGCGTGGGAAAGAGGGTCGGCGCGTCAGGTTCAACCCGCCAGCTGCGGTGCAGCGAGGGAAACAGGAAGCGCCACGCCAGGAAGGCACCGGCGTAATTGGGCACGCTGTAGGCGAAGAGGGCGATGCCTTGGTGATCCCGGGCCCGGGCGATAACGGACCCCAGGGAGAGTTGCACCACGGCCTGGCACGAGAAGCCGGTCAGGAAGATCAGCCCCGCGCAGAGGATCAGATCCGGCAGCTTCGTCGCCGTGGCCGGCAGGGCGTTGGTGCCGAGCCAGCGGGTGCGGGCGGTGCGGTTGAAAACGAGCCAGAGCACCAACCCGGCGCCGGACAGCAACAGGCAGACTTCGAAGAGGGCGAGGGCTAGCTGGGCGGGCTCGGTGGGCATGGAGTCGGGGTCATCCTTGGCGGGCTCCCCGGCAAAAACCAACCTGAAACACTGACGGCTGACGCGTCAGCTCCTGGCCGTGCAGCGCTGGTCGCGGAGCACGCGGACGGCCGAGGGCGGGTTCTTCGCGAGCTGGGCGGCGGGACGGATGGGACGCAGGACCAAGTCGCCGCCGCAATTCGGGCAGACAAAGGCAAGCGTCCTACCGGCGCAGTCCGGGCAGAAGGTGCACTCAAAGGTGCAAATATAGGCCGCCGCCGCGGGCGGCAGGTCGCGATCACAGCATTCGCAGTTGGGCCTGAGCTCGAGGGCCATGATCTCAGAGCATCTTGCCGTTCTGGAAGACGACTAGGCCGGACACGACCGTCGCCTTCACGCGGCCGGTCAGCTTCTGGCCGGACCAGGGGGAGTTGAGCGACTTGCTGAAGCCCTGTTTCGCGTCGTAGAGCCAGGTCTCGTTGGGATCGAAGATGCAGACGTCGGCCGGGGCGCCCTCCGCGAGCGTGCCGGCGGGGAGCTTGAGGAGGTTGGCGGCCTTGCGGGTCATCAGGTCGATGACGAAGGGCAGCTTGAACTTGTTTTGCCGCACGAGCACGTCGAGGCACACGGGCAGGGCGGTCTCGAGCCCGGTGATGCCGTTGGGGGCGAAATCGAATTCCTTGTCCTTCTCGTCCGGCGCGTGCGGGGCGTGGTCGGTGCCGATGCAATCGAGTGTGCCGTCGCGCAGGCCGGCGATGATCGCCTTGCGATCCTGCTCGGTGCGCAGCGGCGGGTTCATCTTGAAGTTGGTGTCGTAGGTGCCGAGCGTTTCCTCGGTCAGCGCAATGTGATGCGGCGTGGCCTCGGCCGTCACGTTGATGCCGTCCTTCTTCGCACGGCGCATGAGCCCGACCGACATGGCCGAGCTGATGTGCTGCATGTGGATGTGGGCGCCGGAGTAGGCGGAGAGGATGATGTTGCGCGCAACGATGATGTCCTCGGCGGCGTGCGGCCAGCCCTTGAGGCCGAGGCGGGTCGAGACGGTGCCCTCGTTCATGACGGCGCCCTTGGTCAGGGACTCGTCCTGGCAGTGGTCGAGCACGGGCAGGTCGAACATCTTGGCATATTCGACCGCGTTGCGCATGAGCTGGTTGCTCTCGACGCACAGGCCGTCGTCGGTGATGGCCACGACGCCGGCCTTCTTGAGCGAGCCATGCGGGGCGAGCTGCTGGCCCTTCATGCCGACGGTGATGCAGCCGGTCGGGTAGACATGGACGGCGGCCTTGCGCGCGGCGTTGTTGATCAGCTCGATTGTGCCGGCGTTGTCGGCGACCGGCGAGGTGTTGGGCATGCAGACGACGGTGGTGAACCCGCCGGCGGCCGCGGCCTGCGAACCGGTGAGGATGGTCTCCTTGTGCGTCTGGCCCGGCTCGCGGAAATGCACGTGGATGTCCACGAGGCCCGGGCACACGACGAGGCCCTTGGCATCGATGACCTTGGCGGACTTCTTCTGCGCGGCGGTGAGGCTGGCCGCGATCTTGCCGTCGGCGATGAAAACGTCGCCGACCTTGTCCCGCTTGGTGGCGGGATCGATGACGCGGCCGTGTTTGATCCAGAGTAGACTCATTTTATTTAACCACGGATTTCACTGATTAACACGGATGGTTGGTCACCACTAATCCACACTAATGGGCCACTAATTAGTGAGGTCTTAGTGTTCATTAGTGGTTAACCCTGCCTTGGACTCTATCCGTGTAATCCGTGGTGAGAAAGTTTGGTTGGTTGAGATTCAATCACTCAATGGAGTCGTGACGTGTTCGGGCTGGCCGCCGGCGCAGAGGTAGAGGACGGCCATGCGGACGGCGATCCCATTGGTCACCTGTTGCAGGATCACGCTGCGCGGGGAGTCGGCGAGATCGCTGTCAATCTCGACGCCGCGGTTGATCGGGCCCGGGTGCATGATGATGGCGTCGGGCTTGATCCACTCGGCGCGGGTCTTGTTGAGGCCGAACATGCTGGTGTATTCGCCGACGGACGGGAAATGGCCGGCGGCCTGGCGCTCATGTTGGATGCGGAGCAGCATCACGACGTCGGCGTCGGCCAGGGCGGAGCGGAGATTGTGCGAAACCTTCACGCCGAGGGACTCGAACCAGTGCGGCACGAGGGTGGACGGGCCGACGATGGTGACGTCGGCGCCGAGCTTGGTGAGCGCGTGGATGTTCGAGCGCGCCACGCGGCTGAAGAGGATATCGCCGAGGATGACCACCTTGCGGCCCTTCAGGTTGCCGAGCTTCTCGCGCATCGTGAAGACGTCGAGCAGGGCCTGCGTCGGGTGCTCGTGGGCGCCATCCCCGGCGTTGACGACCGGGATGCCGAGGACGCGGCTGAGGTAGAGCGGCGAGCCGCTGGCCGAGTGGCGGAGGACGATCATGTCGGCGTTGAGCGCCTGGATGTTCTGCGCGGTGTCGCGGAGGGTTTCGCCCTTGGTTGTGCTGGAGGAGGCGGCGTCGAAGGAGATGACCTCGGCGCTGAGGAGCTTGGCGGCCATCTCGAAGGAGATGCGGGTGCGCGTGCTCGGCTCGAGGAAGAGGTTGACGATGGTCTTGCCGCGGAGGGCGGGGACCTTCTTGACCTTGCGATCGAGGATGCGGCGGAACGCGCCGGCGGTGGCCAGCACCTGCTCGATCTCGGTACGGCTGAGCTCCTCAATGGTGAGAAAATGTTTACGATGCCAGGGCACGGCGGAGAGAAGTGTTAAGTGACAAGGGTCAAGTGACAGGAAGCGGGCGGGCGGATTTTCGATTGGCGAGCCGCAGGACGACGATTTGGTCAGCTCCCGCTTGATTGGCCGGAAGGTGCACCTCCACCTTCTCGTCCTCGGTGGCGGTGACGCCCAGGCCGATGTAATCGGCGGCGATCGGCAGCCGGCGGCCGCCGCGGTCCACAAGGACGGCCAGCTCGACGCGGGTGGGGCGGCCGTGGTCGAAGAGTTCGTCAAGCGCGGCCTTCACGGTGCGGCCGGAGTAGAGGACGTCGTCCACGAGGATCACGGTCGCGCCGTTGACGTCGTGAGGGATGATGGTCGGCGAGAATTCCTTCGGGATCGGGTTGCGGCCGATGTCGTCGCGGTGGAAGGAGATGTCGATCGTGCCGGTGCCGGGCTTGAGGCCGGCCTTTTTCAGGCGGTCGACGAGGCGCGCGGCGAGGACGATGCCGCCGTTGGCGATGCCGAGGAGCAGCAGGCGGTCGGTCCGGGCGTGCCGGGCGGCAATGGCGGAAGCAACGCGCTCGATGGCTTGGTCTATCGCTTTGGCGTCGTGCTTCGGGGGGGTGGCCACGAGCCCAAGGTTTTGAGGGCCGGCATGAGGGCCGTCCAGCGCAAAGGCTCAAATGGGGTGATTAAGCGAAGCCGGTCGAGGGAATGGTGACAAGCCAGACGGAACGGATGGCCACAAAAAGCACAAAAAACGCAAAAACGGACAGCGGGTAGTGGGTCAGTTTGGTTTCTGCGGTGTGGTAGGTCGGGGTTTATCCCCGACCGGGCGCGTGGAATGTCGGCATAAACCCCGACCTACATCAAACTGACCCACTACCGGACAGCGGAATAGATTCACAAGGCACCTATGGGTGCCCAGGAGATTTGTGCAGGCAGGATGGACCAATTTTGCGTTTTTTGTGGCCAAAAATCCGGTTGATTGTGGGTGGGGCATACCGGGGCGGAGCGATCCGACGCCGCCCGGCGGGGAAAATGGCGCGAAACCTCCTGACGCCGGGCAACAAAAAGCCCTTCGGGTGAAGGGCTGGCGCGGATGGCCTGCCGTCTGAAGCCTTGGCCGAAACCGCATTAATGTCCTCCTACACCGAGGCTTCGGAGGACATCCTTCGCGGTGCTCCTCACGAGCGGAGGATGGTGGACCTTACTGGACTCGAACCAGTGACCTTTTCCATGTCAAGGAAACGCTCTAACCAACTGAGCTAAAGGTCCAAAAAAACCGAGCGGCAACTAAGCACGAACGCGGGCCGTCCGTGCAAGGAAAATTATCGGCCCGGTATCAGCGCACCCGGACGTCCACGACGACCGAATAGCCAAACCTGAGCCGGTCGCCGAGTTGCGCGAGGCTGGCGGGATCGAGCAGAATCTTCACGGGGACGCGCTGGACGACCTTGTTGAAGTTGCCGGTGGCGTTGTCGGGTGGCAGCAGGGCGAATTGTGCGCCGCTGGCGGGCGAGAGGCTGTCGATCCGGCCGTGCAATGTCTCACCGGACAGGGCATCGACGGTGACCTCCACGTCCTGGCCGGGAGCGAGGCCGGCGAGCTGGGTCTCCTTGAAATTGGCGATGATCCACGGGGAGGATTCGGCCAGCATGAGGAGAATCTGGCCGGGCAGCACGTGATTGCCGGCCTCGACGGCCTTGTTGCCGATGCGGCCGGCGGTCGGGGCGGTGATGGTGGCGTAGCCCAGCTTGCGCTCCGCATCACGCAGCGCGGACTTGGCGACGTCCGTGCTGGCCGTGGCGACGGCAATCTGGGCATAGGCCGATTTCTGCGCGGCCCGGGCCGAGGCGACGCCGGATTCGTCGGCGGTGACGTTGGCCTGGCTGGCGCTGTCGGCCGCCTCGGCGGCCTGGAAGGCGCTGCGGGCGTTGTCGAGGTCCGCCTGCGAGACCACGCCGCCCCGGGCGAAGAGCTGCTCGTTGCGCTTGAGCGTCAGGCGGGCGAGCTCGAGCTGCGCGGCGGACTGCGCCTGCTGCGCCCCGGCCTGCTTGACGCGGGCCTCGGCCTCCGCGACCTGCGTGTCGGATTGCGCGGCGGTGGCGCGGGTCTGGCTTTCCGCGGCCTGGGCCTGTTCCAGCGCCGCCCGGCTTTTCTGCACGGCGAGCTCGAACTCAAGCGGGTCCAGCCGCACAAGTATGTCGCCCGCTTGCACGGTCTGGTTGTCCCGGACCAGCACTTCCTTCACCTGGCCCTCGAGTTGCGGGCCGATCTGGTGGAGGTGTCCCGCCAGGTAGGCATCGTCGGTCCCGACATAGCGGTAGGCGTGAACCCCGAGCCGGCCCAGCCAGAGGACGAGCGCGAGGCCGGCGAGGCCGAGCAGCGCGGGCTTCCAGAAGGAAGCGCCCTTGGTGCGGCGGCGGGCGGCATGATGCGGCGGCGCCGCGGGCGCGGCGTGGGCGGGAGATTCGGTCGATTGGGCGTTCATGGTTTTGAAAGGGGCGGGCGGATCAATGGACGTCGACGACGGCTTCGCGCTTGCGGCCCTTGCCGAGCAGCAGCAGCAGCGGCAGGGTGGCGACAAAGGCGAGGGCGACGTAGGCGAAGACATCGGCAAACGAGAGCAGCAGGGCCTGGGAATCGATGGTGCGGTCGAGCAGTTGCAGACCCTGGTGCTGGGCGCGGACCGGGTCCCCCGAGTGAAAGATGAAGCTGAAGTCGAAAAGCTGCAGGCGGGTGGTCAGGGCCGAGCCGAACATCCTGATCTGGGTGACCGGACTGCCGCCGGGCGGCGCCAGTTTCTCGACCAGGATGGCGCGGTGGAGGGCCTCGCGGTGGGCGAGGGCGGTTGTGATCAGGGCAATGCCGATGCTACTCCCCAGCTGGCGGGTGAGGTTGTAGAAGCCCGAGCCGGCGGCGATGTCCTTTTTCGGCAGGTCGCCCAGCGTGGCGAGCGAGAGAGGGATGAACATCATCACGCCGCCCAGGCCGCGCAGGATGAGCGGCCAGAACAGCGAGCCGGTGCCGGTCGACGGGTTGATGTCCGCCAGCAGCACCGCGGTGGCCACGGTGACGAGGGCGCCGCCCGCGATGAGCAGGCGGGCGTCGACCCGGCCGGAGACGCGGCCCATCGCGATCATGGTCACGGCCGACGCGAACGCGCCGGGCATGAGCAGGAAGCCGCTCTGCGCCGCGGTGAAATGCAGGTAGTTCTGCACGAAGATCGGCACGGCAAACATCACGCCATAGAGCCCCATGCCCAGCACCAGCGAGTAGAGGCTGCCCGCCGCCAGCGCGCGGTGCCGCAGCACACGGAGGTCGACCGCCGGATGCCCGATGCGCAGCTCGTGCCAGACGAACAGCCCGAGCCCGAGGGCCGCGCCCGCGGCGGTGGCCAGGATGAAGTTCGAGCTGAACCAGTCCTCCGACTGGCCTTCCTCGAGCATCGTCTGGAAGCACGCGAGCCCGACGGTGAGCAGGCCGATGCCAAGCCAGTCCACGCGGCGTTCCGGCCCGTGGCGCGCCTCGTCGCGCGGCAGGAAAGCGGCGGTCATGAGCACGGCGATGATGCCGACGGGCAGGTTGATGAAGAAAATCCAGCGCCAGCCGAGCGTGTCGGTCAGCCAGCCGCCGAGCACGGGTCCGAAGGCCGGCCCCGCGATCACGCCGATGCCGAAGATGGCCTGCGCCGCCGGCTGCTCGTGCCGGTCGAATGTTTCAAAGAGGATCGACTGGCCCTTGGCCAGCAGGCCGCCGCCGCACAGACCCTGCAGCACGCGGGCGAGGATCAACATGGGCAGGTTGCCGGCCAGGCCGCAGAGCACCGACGCGCCGGTGAAGCCGATGAGGGAGAACAGCAGGTATTGCCGGCGGCCGAAATGGTCGCTCAGCCACGCGGTCAGCGGGATCATGACGACGTTGGCGCAGGCGTAGGCGGTCGAGACCCAGCCCACCTCGGAGAGCGTGGAGCCGAGGTTGCCCTGGATGTCGGGCATGGCGACGTTGACGATGCTCGTGTCGATGATCTCCAGGATGGCGCCAAGCGCGGCGGTGATCGCGATCATCCACTTGAGCAGGCCGCGGTCCGCCAGCCGGGCCGCGACGGGGGAGAGCAGGCTCCGGTCGGAGCCATAGAGGGCGGGGCCGGCGCTCATGGCTGGACCGGCGCCGTCGCGAAGCCCGAAAGGAACATGGCGACCGCGGCCTCGCGATAGGTGGCGGCGGAATAATCGATCTTCAGGTGCGGGATCGAGCGGCGCAGGACCCCGGTGAAAATGGCGCCGAGCAGCAGCTCGGACAACAGATCAGGGCGCTGGTCGCGCTGGATCCGGCCCGCCCGCTGTGCGGTCTCGATGCGGCTGACCACCGCCTCCTTGAGCGGCAGGAAAACGGCGCGAAAGACCTGCTTCTCGTGGGTTTCGTTGAGTTGATGGTGCATTTCCCCGAGCATCGCACGGACCAGCGGCCAATTGGCGGTCAGCAGCGCCTCGTAGGCGCCGGTCAGCGCGGCGAGATCGGCGCGCAAGTCGGCGGTCGGGACGGGCGGGGCGGTCCGCCGCGCCGCGCGCCGCCCGCCGAAGTTCTCGCCGACGACGGCGGCGAGGAGACGGTCCTTGCTCTTGAAGTGGCGGAACAGCGTGACTTCATTGACCCCGGCCTCCGCCGCGATCGCGCGGGTGGTGGCACCGGTCAGCCCGGCGCGGGCGTAAACCCGGCTGGCGGCGGCGAGCAGACGCTGGCGGGTGCCGGTGGCGGGTGAGGCGGACACAACCTTCATATGCAAGCAACCACTTGCATTCGTTAAATCCGCCCGCAAGCGGAATTTCAGGCGGGTCGCCCGTGGCGCGGGCAACTGCTTGGGCGGCAGGGCAAAGAAAATGACCTTCCGGGCCATACGCCGCTTGAAACCCGGCCGGGTTTTGTGCCCTTATCCCGTCATGCTGCAGTCGCTCCGCATCCGCAACCTGGCCCTCCTCGCCGAGGTCGAGCTGGATTTCGAGACCGGCTTCACGGCGGTGACGGGCGAGACCGGCGCGGGCAAGAGCATCCTGCTCGGCGCGCTGTCCCTGCTGGCCGGCGCCCGGGCGGACAAGACCATCATCCGGCAGGGCGCGCCCGCCACCGAGGTCGAGGCCGCGCTGTTCTTCGCCGACAGCCGCAAGCTCGACGCGGCGCTCACCCGGCTCGACCTGCCGCCGTGCGATGACGGCGTGCTCATCCTCAAGCGCAGCCTGCCACGTGACAAGGCGCCCCGGATTTCCGTCAACGGCAGCATGGCGACCTTGGCCGCGCTGCAGGAGCTCGGCGAATACTGGATCGATTTCCACGGTCCGGGCGAGCCGCGCCGGCTGCTCAAGGAGGGCTGCCAGCGCGAGCTGCTCGATCTCTTTGCCAAAAACGAGGCGGCGCTCGACCAATACCAGAAGACCTACCGCCTCTGGCGCGACCTGGTGGACGAGCGCGAGCGGCTGCTCGGGGCGGAGAAACTGTCCGCCGACCAGATCGAATTCCTGAAGATCCAGCTCGGCAAAGTCGACGCCCTCGACCTGACCGAGGAAGCCATCGCGGAACTCGAGCGCGACTTCCAACGGCAGAACAGCGCGCAGGAGATCATCTCGCTTGCGTCCGGCCTGAACCACGGGCTCAGCGGCGAGGACGGTCTGCTCGGCCGCCTGTCGGCGATCTTGCGCGAGGCGCGGCAACTGGAGTCGCTCGACGCCGCCAGCAAGCCACTGGCCGACCGCCTGCAGTCGGTGGCGGTGGAACTCGGCGACCTCGACGCGGAGTTCGCGTCGCTGGCATCGTCCCTGAATTTCGATCCCGAGCAGGCCGAGGCGCTGCAGGGCAAGATGAACTCCTGGCTCGAGCTGAAGCGCAAATACGGCGCGAAGGTCGAGGCGGTGCTCGCGGCGCGCGACGAGATGCGCCGCAAGCTGGAGCTGCAGGGCGACGTCGAGGGTTCGCTCGCCAAGCTCGAGAAGCAGGTGGCCGACGCCCTGAAGGCGGCGAAGAAGGCCGCGGCCGAGTTGCGCGCGACCCGCGAGAAGGCGGCCCTGCAGCTGGCGAAGACCGCGGCCAAGGTGATCGTCCAGCTCGGCTTCAAGAAGGCGGATTTCCGTGTGTCACTGACGCCGCTGCCGGAGCTGGGGCCTTACGGTGATGGCGGTGTGGAATTCCTGTTTTCCCCGAACGTTGGCGAACCGCCGCTGCCACTGCACCGGATCGCGTCGAGCGGCGAACTCGCGCGCGTGATGCTGGCGCTCAAGGCCGTGCTGGCCGAGATCGACGACGTGCCGCTGCTGGTGTTCGACGAGGTGGATGCCAACGTCGGCGGCGAGATCGGCCGCATTGTCGGCGAGAAGATGGCCGACATCGCCGAGCGGCACCAGGTGCTGTGCGTGACACACCTGCCGCAGGTGGCCGCGCAGGCCGCGAATCATTTTGTCGTCACGAAGGACCAGAGCGGCGACCGGGCGTCGGTCGGGATCGAGCCCATCCATGGCGACCGCAAGGGACGCGTTGGCGAACTCGCGCGCATGCTCGGCGATCGCAACGCCAAGAGCGCCGTGGCCCACGCCGAGGAACTGCTGAAGGGGTAGGCTTTCCCACGGCGAGGTCGCCGTGGCTCCAAATTGGAGCGCGGGCGAACTCGCCCGCGACGATTTCCCTCAGGCCGTTCGAAAGCTGCGCCACCTGGCCAGCGGGAGCTGGGCGAGGGCGATGAGTGCGAGCTGGCTGGCGACAAAGATGATGAGCCACCAGAAGGCGGCGTCCATGAAACCGTAGCTGTGGAGGCCGACGCCGAGCATGTTGGTGCCGAACCAGCTCCAGCTCGTGATGATGTTGCCGGCGATCGCGAGGCACATCAGGCCGCGCTGCTTGACGAGGCCGCCCCAGCGGGCGTGGAGGACGATGGCGTTCCAGAGGACGATCATGACCGCGCCGTTCTCCTTCGGATCCCAGCCCCAGAAGCGGCCCCACGACTGGTCGGCCCAGATGCCGCCGAGGACGGTGCCGACGAGGCTGCAGAGCGTGGCGAAGCACACGATGCCGTAGACCATGCGCGTCAGCGCCTCGGCCGTGGCCTTGTCGAGCGACTTGGTGAACACGCCGCGGAAAACGTAGATGAGGGCGAGAAACCCGGCGAGGAAGGTCGAGGCGTAGCCGGTGGTCACGACGACGACGTGCGTGGCGAGCCAGAGGTTGGTGTCGAGCACCGCGCGCATCATCTCGAGCGTGTCGCCGCTGAGCGACAGCATGTGGGCGATGATGAGTGTGATGAAGCCGACCATGCCGGCCGCGGCGGAACCGATGCCGTTCCGGTAGATTCGCTCGAGCAGCAGGCACAGGGCGACGGCGCCCCAGCCGACAAAGAGCGCCGAGGAGTAGAGGTTGGTCACCGGCGGGCGGCCCTCGAGCCACATGCGCGTGATGATGCCGGCGGTGGCGAGGAGCCAAGCCAGGCCCACCAGGTAAAACGCCGATTTGCCCAGCACGTCGGGCCAGATGAGCCACGAGATGATGGCGCACAGGAAGGCGAGGGCATAGAGGATGATGCCCTTGTAGAAGGGCTCGGCGGCGTTGAAGCGCACCTCGACGTCGCTCTTCAGCAGCTGCGCGTCGAAGCGCTTGCCGAGTTGCTCGCGAAAGAGGCGGACGATCTCGTTGAACTGGCCGGCTTCGTGGTTGCGCCAGGCGGCGCCGAGGGCGGCGTAGGCCATGACGTTGGGGTTGATGGTGCCGGTCTCGAAGGTCTCGAGCAGGGCGGTGCCGGCGGTCTTCCACGCGGTGAGGTTCTTCTCGCCCGCGTCGGGCGGCACGGTCAGCAGGTAACCGAACTTGCCCATGTCGTCGAAACGCTGGGCGGCGGCGAGCATGGCCTTGAAGGCGGCCTCGTCGTACGCCTCGCCCTTCTCTTTGGCGCGGACGGCGGCGATGCCCGCCGGCAGGCTTTGCTGGAACTGGACGATCTCGGTCAGGAACGCGGGCGAGTCGGGCAGCTGCACGCTGTGCTTGAGGCGCTGGTAGAGGATGACACGGTCGCGCAACTGGACGACAGCCTTCTGAAACTGGGTGCGCGCCTGCGGATCGACCGGCTCGGCGAGCTGCGCCTGCCGTTCGAGCTCGGGCAGCTTGGGCTGGAGCTGGTTGAACGAGAAGCGGGTGCGGGTGCCCGGCACGAAATCGGCGACGGCAAGCGTGCGCATCACCGGGTCGGTATAGGTGATCTTGGTTTCCGCGTCGGTCAGCCCCATCAGCGTGAGCAGCTCGGGTGAGTCGGTGGCGCTGAGGCGGAAGGTCGGGTAGGCGTCCGCCTTGGCCGGGTTGAAGAGCACATCGGCCAGCCATTCGATGGGCGTGGCGACGAGCGGCACGGGCTTGGTCGGGTCGCTGACGCGCTGGCGGCCCTGCAGCATGAGCAGTGAGGTGCGGGCGACGGTGTCGAGCGGCTTGAGGCGGCCGTTGACCAGCACGGGCAGGCGGCCGAAGGCGACGAGGTCGAACTCACCGGTGTTTTGCGGCGGGCGCAGCGTGGACGCCAGCCAGCCGGCGGTCAGGACGAGCACCAAGACTGGAAGGAAACGTTTCATTATTTACACCAAGGACGCAAAGACAGCAAAGGGTTCAGGGTTGATCGGCACCGGGAAGGATCAAGCGCACGACGCCATCTTTCAGCAGAGGTTCATGGTAATTGATCAGAAGGCCGAGTGGCGCATCCAGCAGCTTCATGTAGGACAAGAGCTGTGCTTTGTGGATGGGCAGGATTTTCTCGACGACCTTGTTTTCCACAATCAGGCAGCCCTCAACATAGACGTCCAAGCGAAGCGGCTCCTCGAAAACCAATCCCTTGTATTCGATGGGCACCAGGAGCTGGCTGACCGAGGCGATTTTTTGCAACTGGAGTTCATGGACGAGACATCGTTCATAGATGCTTTCGATCAAACCCGGCCCTTTGTGCCGATGCACCTCAATAGCCGCACCAATGACCTTGGCGGAAAGGGTATTGGCCTTGGAGTAGTTCGGATGCATTGCTCAGCGATCTTTGCGATCTTGGTGTAAACTCAGCTCTGGCTCCGCTTGCGCATGAAGCCGGTGAGGTGGAAACCGAACTGGATGAGCAGGCCGAGGCCCATCATGATGCAGGAGACGTAGGGCAGCACCCAGCTCGGGTTGCGCACGACCTGGAGGATCGTGGTCTTGTCGTCATTGTCGAAACCCGCCTGGTAGAAGGTCAGGCCGGCGTGCCGCAGCGGGTTGTTCATGTAGATGAGCACCTCGCGGTCCTGGCGGGCGTCGTCGGTCTGGAGGCGGATGCGGCTGGAGAAATTCTTCGGGATCTCGGTGCCGGCGTAGACCTCGTGGGTGAACTTGAGCAGCGTGACGGCGAACGGGTGGTAGTAGCGCTTGAAGCGGAGGGAGAACTCCCAGGTGCGGCCGGCGTAGTCGAACTTCTGCGGCATGCCGAGCAACGGCGACACGAGCCAGGTGCCGAGCGTGCCCTCGGGGCCGACGAACTCGATGTTGGCCGCGGGCGCGTTGCGCTCGTCCTGCTTGTAGGTCAACGGCAGCGGAATGACGGCGATGCGCGGGCCGATGCCGGCGGTGGCGAGGGCCGGCGCGGCATTGGGCACCTGGTCGCGCATCTGCAGGGCGGCGTTGGGGTAGTAGTCGCGGATGCGGACCTGGAACGGCAGCTTCGGGTGCTGGATGGCGCCGCCGTCGGAGAGCACGGCCTCGGGGATGGCGACGACCTCGTTGTAGTCCGGGCTGGTCGTGTCAAGGATGGCGAGCTCGTTGGTCCGGTAGCTTTCGGAGTAATGCCTGGTCTCACCCTCATCGAGGCGCATGTTGCTCTCGACCTGCAGGAGGCTGGTGAACAGCTCGCCGAGCAAGAGGAGGATGAGCCCGAGGTGCGTGAGCTGGATGCCGGCCTTTTTCCATTCGAGCCGGAAGCGGTAGATATGCGCGGCGACGAGGTTGATGAGCAGCAGGCCGCCGAGGAAATAGCCGCCGGGGAAGACCGGCACGGGGATGCCGGTGCCGGGGATCTTCTCCAGCACGAAGAAGGCGTGGAAGAATTTCTCCTGCACGCCCCAGATGCCGAGCTGCACCTGCGCGAGCGTCGCCCAGAAGATCAGCACGATCGACAGCGCGAGCAGCACGACCGTCAGCTTGAGCGAGACGAAGAAGTCGCGGAATTGCCTGACGACGGGGCTCATGCTCAGCGCGGGCGCACGGTGCGGAGGAACTCGAGGAACGCGGGTTTTTCCTGCGCCACGAGCGCGTCGGGGCCCAGCAGCTTGAAGAACCAGGTCTCGCCGTTGAGCGGGACGACGGCGCCGACCAGGCGGGTGGGGGCGCCGTTGGCGGAGCCGGCGAAGTCCACGACGTCGGCATGGAGGGTGCCGAGATCGAGATGTTCAACGCTGGCGCCCAGTTGGGCCTCGGCCAGGGGCGGCAGGGAAACCTGGCCGCGCCAGCGGTTGAGGTTGGCGAGCAGGCCGCCGGTGTCGCCGGGGAAGGCGGTGATGGAAAGATCGGCCTCCGTGCCGTTGCCCTTGACCGCATAGCTGCCCTTGCGCATCGGGCCGTTCGCCTTGACGGTCCAGGCCGCGGGAGCGGTCCAGACGAGGCTGTCGCCGCCGGTGGGCACGGTGGTGGCCGCCATGGTGTCGCCCTCCTTCGCCAAGGCTTCGGAGGGCACGCCGACCGACGGATGGCCGCGGGGCAAGTCGTTGGTGTTGGCCGAGCCGGCGGTGGACGGGGGCACGGTCGCCACGGGATCCTTCGGTGCGCGGTAGGCCGTGATCTCACGGTCGCGGCAGCCGCCCAGCAGGAGCAGGGTCAGCACGGCGGCGCAGGCAGGGGAGCGGAGGGACATGGGCAGGGGTTCACTCTAGCATTCCCCGGACAACCGCAACCCTAACTAAAATCTATGAGGCGGACGGGGCGGGGCGATTAGTTGCGAGATTTTGCCCACGGTCTTGGTGCAGGTCGGGCTTTATTCCCCGTAGGTCCCATACCCCGGAGCTTGGCTCCAGCTTGATCGGAATGTAGGAGCCTGCTTGCAGGCGATTCGGAACGCCCGCCCCCGTCCCGCCCACGGACCAACCGTAGAATCGCCTGCAAGCAGGCTCCTACAAAAATGAAAGGAAACGGGCATGGTGGGTTTGATCAAATGCCCCGGGGATTCTTTATGTCCGACGGCATCACGCAAGCTGCCGGGGATAAACCCCGGCCTACCAAAGGCGGGCGCCAACAGATAGATCCCGCGAGATTTTGGCTGCCAATCATCCGCCAGCAATTAGGCAAGTAGCCATGCAGATCACGCCACTCGGCGACAACGCCCTGGTGCTCGAAGTGGGGACCGTCATCGACGAGTCCACGCACCGGCGCGTGCAGGCGGCGTGGCGGGCGCTGGCGGCGGCGCCCCTGCCGGCGGTCAGCGAACTCGTGCCGGCCTACACCACGGTCACGCTCTTCTACGACCCGTGGGCCGCGGTGCAGGCGGGCGCGCCCGCGCAGGGCATCGCCGACTGGCTCGGGGCGCAGGTGCGCGGGCGGCTGAAGAATCCGCCGAAGACGGAGAAGACGAAACCGCGCGTCGTGGAAATCCCCGTCTGCTATGGCGGCGAGTTCGGACCCGACCTCGCGCGGGTGGCGGCCCAGGCGAAATTGTCGCCGGAGGAAGTCATCAAGCGCCACGCCAAGGCGGACTATCTCGTGCACCTCATCGGCTTCGCGCCGGGCTTTCCCTACCTCGGCGGCCTGCCGAAGGAACTGCACACGCCCCGGCACGCGAAGCCGCGGATGACGGTGCCGCCCGGCTCGGTCGGCATCGGCGGCGAACAGACCGGCATCTATCCGCTCGCGACGCCCGGCGGCTGGAACCTGATCGGCCGCACGCCGCTCCGGATTTTCCGGCCGGAGCAGACCCCGCCCGTGCTGCTCGCGGCGGGCGATCACGTGAAGTTCCGCGCCATCACGCCGGAGGAATTCGCCCGGCAGGAGGCGCGGTCATGATGCGCATCCGCAAACCCGGCCTGCTGACCACGGTGCAGGACCTCGGCCGGCCCGGCTACCAGCAATACGGCGTCGTGGTGGGCGGCGCGCTCGACACGTTTGCCGCGCGGGCGGCCAATCTCTGCGCCGGCAACGACGACAACGCCGCCTTGCTGGAAATGGCGCAGACCGGCGCGGACCTCGTGTTCGACCAGGACACGCTGATCGCGTGGGGCGGGGCGGATTTCGATGCCCGCGTGAGCGGCCAGCCGCTGCCGCGGGACCGCGCGGTGCGCCTCGCGGCGGGCGAGGTGGTGAGCTTCGGACTGGCCCGGAGCGGCCTGCGGGCGTGGCTGGCCATCGCGGGCGGGATCGACGTGCCGCTGGTCATGGGCAGCCGCACGACCTACCGGCGCGCCGGCATCGGCGGACACCAGGGGCGGCCGCTGGTCGCGGGCGACGTCTTGAAGCTTTTCGCGCCGACACCGTGGGCGCAACAAATCCTGGCGTCGCTGACGGCCGGGCAAAAACGGGCGGTAACCTGGACCGTGCGGCCCGAGACGATGGGCAAGCCGGCGCGGCCCGGCGTCGTGCGCGCGCTGCGCGGGCCCGAGTGCGACTGGTTTGCCAAGGAGGCACAGCGCGCTTTTTTTGCGGCCGAGTGGACGGTCACCAAGGAGGCCGACCGGATGGGCGTGCGGTTGAGCGGACCGGAGCTGCCGCTGCTGACCCCGCGGGAAATGATCTCGTCGTCAGTCAACGCCGGCACCGTGCAGGTGCCGCCCGCCGGCCAGCCCATCGTGCTGCTGCCGAGCCGGCAATCGATCGGGGGTTATCCGCGGCTGGCGGCGGTGGTGACGGCCGATCTCGGGCGCTTCACGCAGATGCGCCCCGGGGACAAGGTGCGCTTTGAGGAAACCACGCTGGCGGCGGCGCATGACATCTATCTCGCGCGCGAACGCGATCTGGCGCGGGTGCGCATGGGCCTGGCCCGGCTGACGGGCTGAACCATGCCGCGCGTCGACCTCAACTGCGATCTCGGGGAGGGCGCCGGCCACGACGCGGAGCTGATGCCGCTCATCACCTCGGCCAACATCGCGTGCGGGGCGCACGCCGGCGACGAGGCGACGATGCGGGCGACGGTGGCGCGGGCGAAAAAACACGGCGTCGCCATCGGCGCGCACCCGGGGTTTGCCGACCGCACGAATTTCGGCCGGCGCGAGCTGGTCGTGACGCCCGCCGGGGTGCACGGATTGGTTCATGACCAAGTCCTGCAGTTGCAGCTGATCGCCCGTGGGGCCGGCGCGCGGCTGGTCCACGTCAAGGCGCACGGAGCGCTCTACAACATGGCGGCGCGCGAAGCGGCGCTGGCCCGGGCCGTGGTGGATGCGGTCTATGAGGTCGATCCGCGGCTGATCCTGTTCGGGTTGGCCGGCAGCCAGCTCATCGCGGTGGCCGAGGCCTGCGGACTGCCGGTGGCGAGCGAGGTCTTTGCCGACCGCACCTACCAGGCCGATGGCTCGCTCACGCCGCGCACGCAGGCGAACGCGCTGATCACGGACGAGGACGCGGCCGTGGCGCAGGTGTTGCGGATGGTGCGCGAAGGCAAGGTGCGCGCGACCGACGGCACCGACGTGGCCATCACGGCCGACACGGTCTGCCTGCACGGCGACGGGGCGCATCCGGTGGAGTTCGCCCGGCGGCTGCGGCGGGAGCTGGCCACCGCCGGCATTGAAATCAAGGCCTGCGGCGCATGATCAAGCTCATCGGCATTCTCGTGGTGGCACTCGGGTTCGCCCTGCGGTTCAACACGCTGCTGGTGGTGATGGTGGCGGGCATTGCGACCGGGTTGGTGGCGGGGATGTCCTTCAACGAGATCATGGAATTGTTCGGAAAGTATTTTGTGGAAAACCGCTATATGACCCTGACGGTCGTGCTCATGCTGCCGGTCGTCGGCCTGCTGGAACGTTACGGCCTGCGGGAGCGGGCGGAGACGATCATCCGGCGCTCCCGGGCGGCGACGGCCGGCCGCGTGCTGATCTTCTACACGGCGGTGCGGCAGATCTCGATCGCGTTTGGAGTGAACATCGGCGGGCACGCCCCGATGGTGCGGCCGCTGGTTTCCCCGATGGCGGAGGGCGCCGCGCGGGCCCGACACGGCGACCTGCCGGAGAAGACCAGCGAGGCGATCCGCGCGCACGCCGCCGCGGCGGAGAACATCGGGAATTTCTTCGGCGAGGACACGGTCTTCGCCGTGGGCGCGGTGCTGCTCATCCAGGGAACGCTGCAGGCCCAAGGCTATGACGTGGGACTCTGGGCGCTCTCGCTGTGGGGCATCCCCACGGCGCTCGTGGCGTTCGGCTGTCTGGTCTGGCGGGCCCGGGTGCTCGACAAGCGCATCGCGCGCGACGCCGCCGAAGCGAAAAAGGAACCGGCGCCGTGAAGCTCCTGAACCTGGAAGTCTTTTATGTGATCGCGGGCCTGTTTCTGCTGATCGTGGCGGCACAGATCGCGGCCGACCGCACCCATCCGAAGCGCTGGGGGTCGGCCCTCTTCTGGGGTCTGCTAGCCGTCACCTTTCTGGTGGGAAAATCACTGCCCTCCACGGCGGTCGGCTACATGATGCTCGCGATGGTGGGTCTGGCGGCCACCAAGCAGATGGGTTTCGCGGAAAAAGCCGGCACCTCGCTCGCGGAGCGCACCGCCTCGGCCGACCGGCTGGGGAACCGGATCTTTCGGCCCGCCCTGTTGATTCCGGGCACGGCGGTGGTGGGCACACTTTTGCTGAGCAAGCTCCATTGGGACGATTGGTGGCTGCTGGATTCCACCAATACGACGGTAACGTCGGTCTGTCTCGGGGCGGTGGTGGCCGCGGGCATGGCGCTCCGGTTGACCGGCGCCCGGGTGGAGGTGCCGGTCGGGGAGGGCGGCCGGCTCGTGCAGACCATCGGTTGGGCGTTGATCCTGCCGCAGATGCTCGCGGCGCTGGGTGGCATCTTCTCCAAGGCCGGGGTGGGTCCGGTCGTGGCCGACCTTGCCGCGCACGCGCTGCCGACGCAGTTCCCGTTCGTCGCGGTGGTGGCGTATTGCGCGGGCATGGCGCTGTTCACGATCTGCATGGGCAACGCTTTCGCGGCGTTTCCCGTCATCACGCTCGGGATCGGGCTGCCTTTCATCGTGCAGCTGCACCATGGCAACCCGGCCATCATGGCGGCCATCGGCATGCTCTCAGGCTACTGCGGGACGTTGCTCACGCCGATGGCGGCCAACTTCAACCTCGTGCCGGCCATGCTGCTGGAGTTGAAGGACAAGAACGCGGTCATCAAGGCGCAGGCGCCGATTGCGCTCAGCATCCTCAGCGCCAATGTGGTCATCATGTATCTGTGTGTGTATCGATTTTGATTTGCGCCACGGATTACACGGATGGATTGGCCTATGATTGTCATTCTGAGCCGGGCGAAGAATCCATCAGGATGACCGCCTTCGAGCATCAGGCTGGATCCTTCGCTGCGCTCAGGATGACAGACCGGAGTTGCTTGTTTTCCCATCCGTAGCCATCCGTGTAATCCGTGGCTAAGAAATCGAAAACCGTCCTCCTCACCGGGTTCGAGCCGTTCGGCGGCGAGTCGGTCAACCCCTCGGGCGAGATCGCCCGGCAGCTGCACGGCACGGTCATCGCCGGGCACCGCGTAGTCGGCGCGCTGCTGCCGTGCGTGTTCGGTGCGGCGATCGCGGAGTTGAAGAAGCAGATCCGCGCGACGAAACCGGTGCTGGTCATTTGCACCGGGCAGGCGGGCGGGCGGGCCGAGATCACGCCGGAGCGCGTGGCGATCAACGTGGACGACGCGCGCATCGCCGACAACGCCGGGCGGCAGCCGGTCGACCGGCCCATCGTGCGCGGCGGGCCGGCGGCGTATTGGTCCTCGCTGCCCATCAAGGCCATCACGGAGGAGCTGCGCCGCCGCGGCATCCCGGCGACGGTGTCGCAGACGGCGGGCACCTTCGTCTGCAACCACGTTTTCTACGGCCTGATGCACGCCCTGCAGGACCGGAAGAAAGTGCGCGGCGGGTTCATCCACGTGCCGTTCCTGCCGGAACAAGCGAAGCCGGGGCAACCCAGCCTGCCGCTCGATACAATGACAGCGGCGATCGCGGTGGTGCTCGCGGTGGCGCTAAAAATCCGGCGGGATGTCCGCGTGGCCGGCGGGGCGACGCATTAGCCGGCGCCCCACGAAGACAGTCGTGAGCGCGCCGAGCAGGAGCGCGCCGTAGGTCCGCGCCTCTGGGACGTTGGGTCGGATCTGGTTGTCGTAGGAATCCCAGCCGGTCTGGCTGGCGGTGAAGCCGTTGAAGGTGACCTGGTTCATCGGCGCGCTGCCCATGACATTCGGCGTCGCCCCGGTCCAGTTGGTGGCGTAGAAGAAGTCCGAGGCCCGGGTCCAGTTCTGGATAGTGAGGGTGACACCCGCGCTGATGGTAAGCGTGGTGACGTTGAGGGTGTTGGTGCCGGCGAAGTCGATGGTGCTGTTTCCCGTCACGTTCAGTGTGCCGAAGGTTGAGCTGGTGCCGCCGAGCGTCAGGGTGCCGCCGGCGAGCGTGACAGTGCCGCTGAGGGAGGTGTTGGCGGAAAAGACGGTCGTGCCGGTGAAAGCGGAGCTGCCGAGGGTGAGATTGTTGCTGGTGCTGGTCAGCGCGCTGCCGAAAGTGAGCGTGCTGCCGGCGGCGACCAGGACGTTGGGCGTGGCAGTGCTGAAGTTGATGTTGCCGGACGACAGCGTGGGAGAACCAAGATTGACCGTGATACTGGAAACATTCTGCGTGCCGCTGACCGTGACAGTGAATGCCCCGGTGGCGTCGGTGCCGGCGCTGAAGACGGCGTCGTTGCCCGATGTCCAGCTGGAGGTGGTGGCGGTGCCGGCGGAACTGGTGCTCCAGCGCTTGTTGGCCGCACCATTTGCGGTGGACCAAGTGCCGCTGGGCGTGGGGCCACCGGCGCCCGCGGTGGTGCCGTTTGTATCCCAATAGACAATGGCCCCCGGGAGGGTGCTGCTCATGATCTGGGTGGCAAACAGCACCGCGAAAACGTGCCGAAGCAGCCGTCGTGGGCTGGTCGACGGAGGGCGCGCACTGGCAGTGAATAAGGGACCGGGCATGCTCTTCTCCACCGGAAATCCTATTCTCGCCAATGGGTTGGATGCAATCCAGATGAGGTCATCCACCCGGGGTTTTACGCGACGTTATCAAGACCCAATGCGTTGGCGGCAAGGCCCAGCCATGGTTGCGGCAAAACCATGCCCTCTGCGGTCGGGCATCGCGTCAGTTGTTGAACCGGAACAAGGCCACGTCGCCGTCGGCGAAGACGTATTCCTTGCCCTCCAGCCGGTATTTGCCGGCCTCACGGGCGGCGGCGACGGAGCCAAGCCGGGTGAGATCGCTGTAGGAAACGATCTCGGCCTTGATGAAGCCCTTCTCGAAATCGGTGTGGATGACGCCGGCGGCCTGCGGCGCCTTCCAGCCTTTCCTGATCGTCCAGGCGCGCACTTCCTTCTCGCCGGCCGTGAAGTAGGTCATCAGACCGAGCAGCGCATAGGTGCCCTTGATGAGCGAGGACACGCCGGAGTCATCGACCCCGAGATCCTTGAGGAACGCCTTCGCCTCCTCCGGCGGCAGGTCGATGAGCTCGGCTTCGATCTTGGCGCTGATCGGCACATAGGCGGCGTCGTGATGCGTGCGGACATACTCCGCGACCTTCTGGACAAACTTGTTCTGCCCGGCGGTCGCGAGGTCGGACTCGGCGACATTGCACGCGAAGAGCACGGGCTTCGCCGTGAGCAGCTGGAACAGCTTCATCAGGACAATCTCCTCGGGCGTGGCGGGCAGGGTGTTGGCGGTCTTGCCGGCGTTGAGGTGCGGCTCAAGCTTTTGCAGCAGCGCCAGCTCGATGACGGCTTCCTTGTCGCCGGCCTTGGCGTTCTTCTGGGTCTTGGTCATGCGCTTGGCGACGGCGTCGAGGTCGGCCAGCACGAGTTCGGTCGTGATGACCTCGATGTCGCGGACCGGGTCCACGCCACCCATGGTGTGGACGACGTCGCTGTCCTCAAAGCACCGCACGACCTGCACGATGGCGTCGACCTCGCGGATGGTGGCGAGAAACTGGTTGCCCAAGCCTTCGCCCTTGCTGGCCCCGGCCACCAGGCCGGCGATGTCCACGAATTCGATGGCGGCGGGCACGACGACGTTCGTTTTGGCGATTTTCTGGAGGACGTAGGCGCGCTCGTCGGGGACGATCACCACGCCGACGTTCGGATCGATCGTGCAAAACGGGTAGTTGGCAGCCTCGGCCTTGCGGCTGCGGGTCAGGGCGTTAAAGAGGGTGGACTTGCCCACATTGGGGAGACCGACGATACCGGCTTTGAGCATAAAATTGAGTGCGTTAAGGGTCGGATGCAGGGGTGGCACTGGGGGCTTGACAAGGGCAAAGTTGTTCCGTCCATTCTGCCCCTTTTCCAACCGCAATTCCGTCTCCCGTTAAGCAACCAGATACATCAAATGGCACTCAAAATCCGTCTTTCCCGCGTCGGCACCAAGAACGAACCGCACTACCGCGTGGTCGTCGCCGAGGAGCGCTCCCGCCGCGATGGTGACGCCGTCGAACAGCTCGGCTCCTACAATCCCCGCGCCAAGGGCAACATGCTGACCATCAAGCTCGACCGTGTCGATTACTGGGTCTCGAAGGGCGCCAAGCCCACCGCGACCATGCACTCGATGATCAAGCGCGCCAAGCGGGCCGCGGCCGCCACAGCCTGATTATCTACACCAAGATCGCAAAGGACGCGAAGGCGTCCGTGGTGCAACCGGCCTCGGATCATTCCGGGGCCTTTTCATTTCGGGCCTTGGCGATCTTTGCGACCTTCGTGTAAATTCCTCTTCCATGCGCATCGACGTCCTGACGCTGTTTCCCCCCATGATCGACGGCTTCCTGTCCGAGAGCATGCTGGGCCGCGCCCAGGAGGCGAAGCTGCTCGAGATCAAGGTGCACAACCTGCGCGACTGGGCGACCGACAAGCACAAGACGACCGACGACCGGCCCTTTGGCGGCGGCGCCGGCATGGTGCTGAAGTGCGAACCGGTCTTCGACGCCATCGAGCAGGTTTCGACCCCGGGCTGCCGGCGCATCTACCTGACGCCCGACGGCACGCCGCTTTCGCCGGCCCTGGCCCTCGAACTCTCCCAGCAAAAACACCTCGTGCTTTTGAGCGGCCATTACGAGGGAATCGACCAGAGGATCCGGGAAAAAATCATCGATCAGGAGATCAGCATCGGGGATTATGTGCTTACCAACGGCACACTTGCGGCGGCGGTGGTCATCGATGCGCTGGCCCGTTTCATCCCCGGGGTGCTCGGGGAAGAAAAGTCGTTGACGACAGAAAGCTTCACCAGCAAGTTGCTCGACTTTCCTCAATACACGCGTCCCGCCGTTTATCGCGGCATGTCCGTGCCGGAAGTGCTCCTTTCGGGCAACCACGGCGAGATCGAGAAGTGGCGGCACGCGCAGCAGGTGGAAAAAACGCAGCAAGTCAGACCAGATTTACTCAAATAACTCCCAGCCATGAATCCCATCATCCAAGAAATCACCGCCAACCAGGTGAAACATAAAGTTGCGCCGTTCAAAGTCGGCGACGGTGTCCGCGTGCACACCAAGGTCCGCGAGGGTGACAAGGAGCGCGTGCAGGTTTTCGCCGGCGTCGTCATCGCCCACAAGGGCAGCGGCATCCACGAGACCTTCACCGTCCGCCGCATCAGCTACGGCGAGGGCGTCGAGCGCGTGTTCCCGGTGAACTCCCCGAACCTCGAGAAGATCGAGGTCGAGAAGGATTCCGAGCCGGGCAGGGCCCGCCTCTACTACCTCCGCGACCGCTCCGGCAAGGCCGCCATGGCCGTCAAGGAGAAGCGCTACGACTCCGAGGCCGCCAAGGCCTGAGTCTCAGGCAATTTGTTTTCTGTGGGCGGGATCACTGATCCCGCCCTTTTCTTTGGTGCACCTTGTGGGGTCGGCCCTTGGGCCGACCTTCAGCCACGGCAGAGGCGGTCGCTGACGAGGTCGGCGCGAGCGCCGACCCTACAAGCGATCGGCCGGATTTTTATGCCCAAAAATTGGGCTTTGCACGCCGTCCGCCCGCAGCGTAAATGAACATTCACACATTTCGCTCACACTTTTCCATGAAACTCCAGACTGAGATTCTCGCCCAAGCCGCCAACCAGGCCCGTGGCCTCGCCATTGACGCCGTCCACAAGAGTTCCTCCGGCCACCTCGGTCTGCCGTTGGGCTGCGCGGAGATCGGCGCCGTGCTCTACGGGCACGTGCTGGTCCACAACCCCGACGAGCCGCGCTGGCTCAATCGCGACCGCTTCGTGCTCTCCGCCGGCCACGGCTCGATGTTCCTCTACAGCTGGCTCCACCTGAGCGGCTACGACCTGTCGATCCAGGAGGTCAGCAACTTCCGCGTCCTCCACAGCAAGACGCCCGGCCATCCTGAGTTCCATGAGACGCCCGGCGTCGAGTGCACCACCGGCCCGCTGGGGCAGGGCATCGGCAACTCCGTCGGCCTGGCCATGTCCGGCCAGATGCTGGCCGCGCGCTTCAACGCGCCGGGCCACGAGATCTTCAACCACCACGTCATCTGTCTCGCGGGCGACGGCTGCATGCAGGAAGGCGTCGCCATGGAGGCGTGCGAGTTCGCCGGCCACCAGGGCCTCGACAACCTCATCCTCATCTACGACTCGAACGACGTCACGCTCGACGCCATGGCGGACAAGACGCAGAGCGAGAACACCGCGCTGCGTTTCAAGGCGATGCACTGGGACGTGCAGACCGTCGCCGCCGGCAACGACCTGGAGGCGATCTTCAAGGCCATCAACAAGGCCAAGAAGGCCAAGACCGGCAAGCCGCAGCTCATCATCGCGCGCACCCTCATCGCCAAGGGCATTCCCGAGGTCGCCGGCACCTCCAAGGGCCACGGCGAGGGTGGGGCGAAGTTCGCCGACAGCGCCCGCCGCGGCCTCGCGCTGCCCGAAGAGCATTTCTACGTGAGCGAGCAGGTCCGCGCCTACTTCGCCGACCACAAGAAGCGCCTCAAGCGCGCCCACGGCAAATGGAAGAAGGCCTTCGCCGCCTGGCGCGAGGCCCACCCCGCCAAGGCCGCGCTCCTCGACGGCGCCGGCCAGACCCCGAGCGCCGCGCACCTCCTGGAAAAAATCCCGCTGTTCCCGGCCGACGCCAAGCTCGCCACGCGCGCCGCTGGCAAGGACGTGCTGCAGCCCGTCGCGGCCGAGCTGCCCCTGCTGATCTCCGGCTCGGCCGACCTCCACGGCTCGACGCTCAACTACATCGCCGCCGACAAGGATTTCGACAAGACCAACCGCGCCGGCCGCAACCTGCGCTACGGCATCCGCGAGCACGCGATGGCCTCCATCAGCAACGGCGTCGCCTACGACGGCATCTTCCGCGCGTCGTGCGCGACGTTCCTCGTGTTCGCCGACTACTCGCGTCCCGCGATGCGCCTCGCGGCGCTGTCCAAGCTGCCGGTCGTCTATATCTACACGCATGATTCCATCGGAGTGGGCGAGGACGGCCCGACCCACCAGCCGGTGGAAACCGTTTCCGCCCTGCGCCTGATCCCGAACTTCGACGTTATCCGCCCCGCGGATCCGGAGGAGACCGCCGGCGCCTTTGCCGCGGCGATGGAACGCGTCGACGGCCCGACGCTGCTCGCGCTCACGCGCCAGGCGGTGCCGATGCTCAACGATTGCACGCCGCACGAACGGCGCGCCGGCGTGCTCAAGGGCGGCTACATCCTCCTCCAGGAAACCGCCCCGCTCACCCACATCCTGCTCGCGAGCGGCAGCGAGGTGCAGTGGGCTGTTGCGGCGGCCAAGGCGCTGGGCGGCGGCGCCCGCGTGGTCTCGATACCTTCGTTCCTGCGCTTCGATGCCCAGCCCGCGTCCTATCGCGAGGCGATCCTGCCTTCGTCGTGCCGGAAGCGCGTGGCGATCGAGGCGGGGGTAACCGCCCTCTGGAGCAAGTATGTCGGCCTCGACGGCAAGGTCGTCGGCATTGACCGCTTCGGCCTCAGCGCTCCCGGTAACATCGCCATGAAGGAACTCGGCATCACGGCCGAGGCCGTCGTCGCGGCGGCCAAGTCACTGTAAGCCAGGATTTAGGCGCAGTATTTTCAACCGGCCCCGGGGCCGGTTGTTTGTTTGGCGCGTAAAACCAGCCGTTCGCTGAATTTCACAAAACTATCCTTGCAAAATTCGTTAGGCGGCTAACTTTCAGGCGCCTGATAGTTTCGATTCCTCCGATAAATGCCTCATCTCCTGCTCAAAGACCTGCCGCGCTACGAATGCCTCCTCGAGGCCGCCAAGGAGTTTCCCGACCTTGATCCGTCGGCGGCCGAGGCGTTCCTGCACCTGCTCCACACGGGCGACGAGGTGTTCGGCGTGTCGGACCGCAGCCTGGCGGGGCACAACATTTCCCACGGCCGCTTCGGAGTGCTGATGCTGCTCTGGCGCAGCGTCCAGCCCCGGGCCGCGGCCCTGCTGGGCGCGGAGCCCTGTGTCGCCGGCCCGCGCACGCCGGCCGAACTGGCGGACGCCGCCGGTGTCACCCGGGCTACGATGACCGGACTGATCGATACCTTGGAGCGCGACGGCTACGTCAAGCGCGAGCCCGACCCGGTGGACCGCCGGCAGATGTCGGTGCTCCTCACGCCGCGTGGCGAAAAGTTCCTGATGGAATTCCTGCCCGGCCACTTCAAGGCCATCGCCGCCATCATGGCCCCGCTGACCGAGGCCGAGCGCAAGACGCTCGTCCGTCTCCTCGGCAAGGTCCAGCAGCAGGCCGCCGTCCTCAATCCCCGGCGCGAGGCCGCGTCCGTCGGCTGATCCCTTTTCCCGCTTCGATCCAACATCCCTCCACGCTATGCTTAAAAAATTCCTCATCGCCACGGGCGGCTTTGCCGTCGTTGTCCTCACGCTCGGCGCCATCAAGGTCGCCCAGATCAAGCAGATGTCCTCGGTCTCGCATGTGCCGCCGCCGGCCGCGGTCACCACGGCCGAAGCCAAGCCGATGGAATGGCACTCGTATCTCAAGGCCATCGGCACGCTGGCGCCGGTCGAGGGCGCGACGCTCAGCGCCGACGCCGATGGCATCGTGTCGCGCATCGTGGCCGACAGCGGCACGGCCGTGAAGGCCGGCGACCTGCTGGTCGAGCTCGACGCCAGCGTCGAGCAGGCGCAACTGGCCTCGGCCGAGGCGCAGGCCGACCTCGCCCGGCTCAATTACGAGCGCGCCAAGGATCTCTGGGCGCAAAAGAGCAATTCCAAGTCCGACCTGGACCTGGCCGAGGCCACCCTGAAGCAGAGTGCGGCCAACGCCGCCGCCTTGCAGGCCCAGATCGCCAAGAAACAGGTGCGCGCGCCCTTCGACGGTCGCGTGGGCATCCGCGTGGTCAACGTCGGTCAGTTCGTGCCCCGCGGCAAGGACATGGTCCCGCTCCAGAAGCTCGACCCGATCTACGTGAATTTCAATGTGCCGCAGCAGCAGCTGTCCGACCTCTCCCTCGGCCAGAAGGTTTCCGTCAGCATCGATGCGTTCGCGGGCCGGCTGTTCGAGGGTGGCCTTTCCGCCATCAACTCCGAGGTCGATCCATCCACGCGCAACATCTCCGTGCAGGCCAAGCTGGCCAACCCCGAGGAAAAGCTGCGGGCCGGCATGTTTGCCCAGGTCGAGGTTGAACTCCCGACCGGCGCCCCGCGGATCGTGGTGCCCGCCACCGCCATCAACTATGCGCCGTATGGCAACTCCGTCTTCATCGTCGAGAAGATGAAAGGCCCCGACGGCGCGGAATACCTCGGGGTTCGCCAGCAGTTCGTGAAGCTCGGCGACACCCGCGGCGACCTCATCACCGTCGAGGAAGGGATCAAGCCCGGGGAGCAGATCGTCATCGCGGGGGTCTTCAAGCTGCGCAACGGCATGTCCGTCCAGGTGAACAACACCTACCAGCCCACGAGCGATCCCGCGCCCAAGCCGGCCAATACCTGAGGCCCGCATTCCTCCGACAACCAACCGAGGCCTCCCCATGCTCTCCAAAAGTTTCACCGACCTCTTCATCCGCAAGCCGGTCATCGCGCTGGTGGTGAACGCCGTCATTCTCGTCGTGGGCCTCGTGGCCTACTTCAAGCTCAACACCCGCCAGTATCCCCGCAGCGACAGCGCTGTCGTCAACGTCAGCACGATTTACTTCGGGGCGAGCGCCGACACGGTCCGCGGCTACATCACCACGCAGCTCGAGCGCGCCGTGGCCAGCGCCGACGGCATCGACTACATCGAGTCGTCCAGCGCCGCGGGCGCCAGCAACATCAACGTCTACCTCCGGCTCAATTACGACACCAACGCCGCGCTCACCCAGATCAGCTCCAAGATCGACGCCGTCCGCAACCAGCTGCCGCCCGAGGCCGAGACGCCCACCATCTCGGTGCAGTCCAGCGACAACCAGTTCGCGTCGATGTATCTCGGGTTCTCGTCGGACACGCTCGACCAGAACCAGATCACCGACTATCTCGCCCGCCTCGTCCAGCCGCGGCTTTCGGCCGTCAAGGGCGTGCAGCGCGCCGACATCCTCGGCGGCCGCGTCTTCGCCATGCGCGTGTGGCTGAAGCCCGACCTGCTCGCCGCCCACGGCATCAGCCCGGCCGACGTCCGCCAGGCCCTCGCGGCCAACAACGCCCTCGCCGCCGTCGGCTCGACCAAGGGCTCGATGCTCAGCATCAGCCTCGTCGCCAACACCGACCTCAAGAACGTCGACCAATTCCGCAAGCTGGTCGTGGCCGAGAAGAACGGCACCATCATCCGTCTGGCCGACGTGGCCGACGTCGTGCTCGGCGCGGAGGACTACAACACCGAGGTCCGCTTCGGCGGCAAGACGGCCACCTTCATGGGCATCTGGGTGCTGCCGAACGAGAGCACCGTCGAGGTCATCAAGCGCGTGCGCGAGGTCATGCCCGAGATCGAGCGCGGCCTGCCCGCCGGCCTCAACGGCACCATCGCCTACGACGCCACGCAATACATCGACGATGCGTTGCACGAGATCGTGCACACCCTGCTCGAGACCCTGGCCATCGTCACCGTGGTCATCTTCCTCTTCATGGGCTCGCTGCGCTCGGTCCTGATCCCGATCGTGGCCATGCCGCTTTCCCTCGTCGGCGCGCTCTTCCTGATGCTCGCCTTCGGCTTCACGATCAACCTGCTCACGCTCCTCGCCGTCGTGCTCGCGGTCGGCATCGTGGTCGACGACGCCATCGTCGTCGTCGAGAACATCGAGCGCCACATCCGCGAGGGCCGGTCGCCGGTCGATGCCGCCATCCTCGGGGCGCGCGAGCTGGTTGGCCCCGTCATCTCGATGACGATCACGCTGGCCACCGTCTACGCCCCGATCGCCTTCCAGGGCGGTCTCACCGGCGCGCTGTTCCGGGAGTTCGCCATGACGCTCGCCGGCGCCGTGGCGGTGTCGGGCTTCGTCGCCCTCACGCTCTCGCCGATGATGAGCGCCTACCTGCTCAAGGACCATGCGCACGAGGAGCAGGGCCTCAGCGGCAAGATCAACCACCTGTTCGACCGCCTGCGCAACCGCTACGAGCACGTCCTGGGCCGGATGCTGTTGCCGCGGGAGGAACGGCGCGCTTCGTGGTCGGTGTTCTACTGGTCGTTCGTCGTCTGGATTCCGTTCTGGCTCGTCGCCCTGGCCTTCGTCGCTTTCGAGGGCGGCAGCCTGAAGGCGATGGCCGGCCCGCTGGCCGGCGGCATCGCCTTCGTCATCATCGTGGCCGCCCTGGCGGTCGTGGTGCTTGATTACCTGATGGGCCGCCGGTTCGCCTGGGTGCAATACGTCATCATCGGGGCCGGCCTGCTCGCGCTGCTGTTGGTGCCGTTCGGCATGTTCGCCCAGAAGGAACTCGCGCCGATCGAGGACCAGGGCGTGGTGTTCAGCGCGCTGCTGCCGGCGCCCACCGCGACCATCGACCAGAACATCATCTTCGCGAAACAGGTTCAGAAGATCTTCGAGAGCGTGCCCGAATATGACACCTCGTTCCAGGTCACCGGGCCGAACTTCGGCTTTTCCGGCATTCTGCTGAAGCCCTGGTCGGAGCGGAAACGCAACTCGGTCCAGATCATGCAGTCGCTGCAGGGGCCTTCTTCGCAGGTCGCGGGCCTGAATGTCTTCACGCAGACGCCGCCGCCGCTGCCCTCCGGCGGCCAGTATGACGTCGAACTCGTGCTTCGCTCGACGGCCGAGCACAGCGAGATGATGGAGTATGCCCAGAAGCTCGTGCTCTACGCCAACACCGAGGCCAACGCCGGCGGCGGGGCGCCGACCTTCTACTTCGCCGACAGCGACCTGAAGTTCGACCTCCCGCAGGTCGAGATTCAGATCGACAAGGACAAGGTCGCCTCGATGGGGCTCAACCTCAGCGACGTGGCGCGCGATCTCGGCTCGATGCTGGGCGGCGGTTACGTCAACCGCTTCGTCAACGACGGTCAGAGCTACCGTGTCATCCCGCAGGTTGAGCGCGGCCAGCGCCTCAATCCCGACCAGTTGCTCAACTACCATGTGCGCGGGCCCAACGGCCTGCTCATCCCGCTCTCGACCATCGCCACGCTCAAGCGCACGGTGCAGCCGCGCTCGCTCAACCGCTTCCAGCAGCTCAATTCCGTCAAGATCATCGGCGCCGGTCCCAGCGTGGACAACGCGCTCAAGAAGCTCGAGGCCAAGGCGGCCGAGATCCTGCCCGCGGGCTATTCCATCGACTACGGCGGCCAGTCGCGCCAGTTGCGCTACGAGGGCAACGCCCTCTGGCGCACCGGCCTGCTCGCGCTGCTGCTGATCTTCCTCGTGCTCGCGGCGCAGTTCAACAGCTTCCGCGACCCGTTTGTCATCCTGCTGGGCTCCGCGCCGCTGGCCATCGTCGGCGCCATGCTGCCGGTCTTTCTGGGCAAGACCTCGCTGAACATCTACTCCCAGATCGGCCTGATCACCCTCGTGGGCCTCATTTCGAAGAATGGCATCCTGGTCGTCGAGTTCGCCAACTCGCTCCAGGAGCAGGGGGTCGCCAAGCTCGAGGCCATCCGGCGCGCCGCCGCGACCCGCCTGCGCCCCGTGCTCATGACCTCCGCCGCCACCGTCTTTGGTCACCTCATGCTCATCTTCGTGACCGGTCCCGGCGCCGCCGCCCGTAACAGCATCGGCTGGGTGCTCGTCGTGGGCATGGCCGTCGGCTCGATCTTCACGCTCTTCGTCGTGCCGGCGTTCTATATGCTCATCGCGGCCGATCACTCCGCCCGCAAGGTTCCGGAATCCGCCCTCGTCGCCGAGCCCGTTCTTGCCAAGTGACCCGCCATTTCCTTTCATGAACTTTCCTATGCGCCGCTTCCTCCCGTTTCTTTTCGCCACGAGCCTGCTGGTTGGGCCCGCCGCCCGCGCCCAGCTCAATGACGGCAAGCCCGACCCGAACTTCCCCGTGCCTGATGCCCTGGACCTGCCTTATGCCCTGGCGTTCGCGCTCGATAACAACTTCACCATCCGGCAGGCCAAGGAGAGCATCCGGCAGCAGGAGGGCGTGGTCCTCCAGGTCCGCTCCGCGGAGATCCCGAACGTCTCCGCCACCGGCGGTTACCAGCGCAATGCCGTCGCCGTCGGTCCGACCGGCGAGGACCGCTACTGGTCCTTCAACATCACCGCCAAGCAGACCCTTTACGCCGGCGGCGGGGTGGTCGCCAGTGTGAAGAGCCAGCAGCTCACCCTCGATGCGGCCGTGCTTGCCCTGCAGGCCGTCATCAACGACGCGCTGCTCGATGTCCGCACGCGCTTCTACACCGTCATCCTCAGCCGGGAGAAGATCAAGGTGGAGGAGCAGAACGTCGAGCTCCTCCAGCGCCAGCTGCAGGACGTGAAGAACCGCTTCGAGGCCGGCACCGTGTCGAACTTCGAGGTGCTTCGCGCCGAGGTCGCCCTGGCCAACGCCCAGCCGGCGTTGATCACGGCGCGCAACGACTACCGGCTCTCCATCGAGACCCTGCGCCAGTCCCTCGGCTTCGTGACCGCCAACGAACCCAATGTCACCAAGATCCCCGAGTTTGTCGGCACCTTGGATTTCACGCCCGCCAGCTTCGATTTGCGGTCCGCGCTCGCCACCGCGCGCGAACAGCGGCCCGACCTGAAGCGCCTCCAGCAGCTCACGACGGCGGCCGAGCAAAGCGTGATTTCGAACCGCGCCGGCTATTTCCCGAACCTCGCGCTCTTCGGCGCCTATGATTGGAAGAAGGCCGCCGGTTCGAACGGGTTTCCGGGCGATCGGGATGGTTGGACCGTCGGCCTGGCGTCCTCGTGGAATGTCTTTGACGGCCGCGCCACGGCCGGCCGGGTCATGCAGGCCCGTTCGTTTCTCGAGCAGGCGAAACTCGCGCTGGCCGCGACCCAGCTGTCCGTCGATGTCGAGGTTCGCCGCGCGATCTCCACCTTCCAGCAGGCGACCGAACTGGCCGAGGCCTCGAAGAAGGTCATCGAGCAGGCCGAGGAGGCCGTCCGCCTGGCCAACGCGCGCTACAGCGCGGGCACGGCGACCCAGCTCGATGTGCTGACCGCACAGACCGACCTCACTACCGCCCGCCTCAATCAGATCCAGGCCTACTACACCTACGATGTGGCGGTCGCCACGGTCCGCCGGGCCATGGGTCTGTCCGACGAGATGCGGCCCGTGGGCGAGGTGAAATATCCCGCCAAGTGACAGGCCTCCGGGCTCCACAGCCAAGGCCGCCCCGGGGCGGCCTTTTTTTTGCGCCCGGCGGTTCTTTTCTGAGTCGCCCGGGGCGCGCAACCTCCGTCACACTCGCGTGTCGTTAATCCACCGTTCATGAAGCCGGCCCGCTTGCTGCTCATCATCCTCGGCGTCTTCCTCGCGCTGGTCCTCGTGGCCGGCGGGGTGGCCCTTGTGCCGGCGGTGCAACGCTGGGCGGTGCTGCGCGTCGTGCGCGGCACGCCGGGACTCAAGTTTGAGGCGGCGACCGTCGCCGCCGGCTTGAGCCGGATCAGCCTGGCGGGTGTGAAGCTCGAGAAAAACGGCCTCACGGTCGAGCTCGGGCAGTTGGACGCGGACTACTCGCTCTGGTCATTGGCGTTCAGCCGTCGCCTCGCCGTCGGCCGGCTGACCGGCCGCGGCCTGCTGGTGGATGCCAGCCGGATTTCGCGCCCCAAAGCCGGGGCCGCCGCCGCCGGCGTGCCCGCGGCGGCGCCGGGCCTGCTGGGGCAGGTCGAGCTCCCGTTTGAACTCGTGCTGGGTGACTGCCTTCTCGAGGGCCGGGTCCTGCTGCCCGGGTCGGCCGGAAGCCCGCCGGTCGCGGTGGAATACAAGGTCACCGGCGGCCAGCTGGCGCCGGGGCAGGAGGGGACGCTGGTCCTGGCCACGACCCTGAAGAACCCCGCGGCCGAGGCCCACGTGGCCACGCTCCGCGCCACGGTCACCTTGCGCCTGCGAGAGACCGATCACCGGACCTTCGGGCGCGTCGGGCTGACCGCGGTCGTGGATGCGGAGGGCAGGAATCTTTCCGGGCAGGAACAGTTGAAGGCCACGGCCGCGCTCGAGGAAACTTCCGCCGGCGAAAGCTACGAGCTCAGCGTGGACACGCTCATCGGGGGCGTCGCCGGGAATCTGCTGACGGTGCACGCCGTGCTGCCGGCGGGCGGCAAGGAATACGCCGGGGAGTGGAAGGTGCTGGCGCACACCGCCCAGGTGGAGCCGTTCTTCCTTGGCGCCGCGCTGCCCGAGTTCAACGCCCGCGGGGAGGGGCGCTTCGCTTTCAATCCCTCGACCGCCGCCGCCAGCCTCCAGGGTGGCCTGGCGGCGGACGTCAGCGGGCTGGAAACGCTCGAACCCGCCTGGCGGGCGCTTGGTCCCGTCAAGATCGCGGCGCAGTTCGATCTGGCCGAGGCGGACGGTGTCGCACGGTTGAACGAGCTCAAGGTTTCGCTGGCGGGCGAGGCGCCCGTGCTCGAGCTGTCGGCGGCGCGCGCCGCCGAGATCAATTTCAAGGAACGCCGCCTGCAGGTCGGTGGCGCGGCGCCCGGCGAGGCCCTGACCCTGACGCTCCACGGCCTGCCCCTGGCGTGGGTGCGGCCGTTCGTGCATACCGCCGATGTGTCCGGCGGGATGATCACCGGCCAGCTGGCGATCACCGGCGAGGCCGACCGCGTGCTGCTGCGCGCCGTGCAACCGCTGCGTGTCGGGCAGCTGAATGTCGTCCAGGCCGGCGTCCCGCTCCTGATCAAGGCGGACGTCACGCTGGGCTTTGAAGCCGTGTTGACGGCGAAGGAGCTCACGGCGGTCGTCAGCGACTTCACCCTGCAAACCCCGGCGGGGGACACGCTGTCGGCGCAGGCCAGGGTCGCGCTGCCGGTCGGACCCGATCCGTCCGTCTCCGTCGTCGCCAAATATGCGGCGGACCTGCCGACGCTGCTGGCCCCGTGGCTGCCCCTCGGGCGCGTCAAGGCGGCCGGCGAGGCGGACTTCACGCTGGCGGGGGAAAAGCTGGAGCTGCACCAGCTGCGGGCCGGGGTGACGGATGTCGCCGGGCACGATCTCTGCAAGGTCGCCGCGCTCCGGCCGTTCACCTTTGATCTCGCCACCCGTCGCGCCGAGGTGGCCGGGACCGTTGGCGCCGTCGAGTTGCTGCGCGTGACGCTCGACCGCATGCCCCTGGCCGCGCTGCCGCTGACCCTCCCGGGCACGAAGCTTGGCGGGGTCGTGACCCAGGGCGAATTGGTGCTCGCGCTGGACGGGGACAAGCTGACCGTGCGTTCGCCGGCGGCATTCAAGTTGGCCGAGGTTTCGCTCACGGAGCAGCGGCAGCCGGCGCTCGCCGGCCTGAGCTTCGAGGCCCGGCCGGTGTTTGAACTGGCGGGCGGCGCCAACGCGCGTTTCCAGACGGGGGACATCACGGTGCGCAACGCCGCGGGGGACCTTTTGCTGACGGCCAAGGGCGAGGCGACCCATGCTCCCGGCACCGGCTTGCAGGGTGCGTTGAGCTTCACGCTCGAGGTGCCGGCGCTCGCCACGCAGCCGATTTTTGCCGGCGCGCAGGCCGTTTCGGCGGGGCGGGCCAGCGGCGAGGTGCGCGTGGCCCTCGGTTCGGCCCGGCAGATCGAGGCCCGTCTGACGGTCAACGGCTTGGTGGCGGCGGGCACCGGCGCAACCCTGCCGGTGGCCAACCTCAGCTTCCGCGCCGTGGCCCAGGCGGATGGGAGGTTCAGCGTGCAGGCGCCGCTCCTCCTCGACCGGGGGGGCCAGCGGTCCGATTTGAATTTCTCCCTGGACCTCACGCCGGCGGGTCGCGGGTTCGCGATCAGCGGCGGGCTGACCGGCGAACACGTGGAGCTGGCCGACGTCCTGGCGGTGCTCGGCGTCTTTGCGGCCCCGGCCACGGCGGCCGGCGCGAAACCGGCCGAAACCGTGGCTGCGGCCCCGGCGCCGCTCGTCGCGGACATCGCGCCGCCCTGGTCGCATTTCACCGGCCGGCTGGGCCTGGACGTGAAGTACGTCGTCCGCGGCGCCGACTGGGCGATGACCGGGCTGACCGGCCAGGTCGTCATCGAGTCGGCGGACGTCACGCTGCAGAAGCTCGAGGCCGCCTTCGGCGAAAAAGGCCGCTTCGCGGCGAAGGCGCTCCTCAGTTTCACCAAGGGCGCGTCACCCTATGAGCTGACGGGGAACTTCGCCCTGACCGAATTCGACGCGGGCAAGCTCTTCAAGGCGCTCGAGCCGGCCAAGCCGCCGACGGTCGAGGGTGTTTTCACCGTGGCCGGGAATTTCACGGGCACCGGCGAGACACTGAGCCGCACCCTGGAGCGCAGCCGCGGCTCGTTTGAGCTGACCAGCCGGGCGGGCGTCTTCCGCGGCCTGCAACGCACCACCAACAAGGTCTCGATGGCCACCAAGGCCGTGGATCTCGTCGGCTCGCTGTTCGGTTCCAGCAAGGTGGTGGAAAAGGTCGCCGGGTCGGCCTACGTTGTCGACCAGCTGGCGCAGGCGCTCGGCGAGTTCAACTACGACCAGTTGAGCGTGAAACTGACGCGCGACGAATCGCTCAACGTGGCGCTGGAGGACATCAGCCTCGTCGCGCCCGAGATCCGGCTGGTCGGGAAGGGCACGGTCACCTATGCGGCGGACAAGCCGCTGTTGGAGCAGCCGCTCAAGGCCTCGCTCGCGCTGGCCGCGCGCGGCAAGATCGAGGAGCAGCTCGGCAAGCTGCGCGCCCTCAGCGGGGCCCGCGACGAACTGGACTACGCGAAGGCGAAGGAAGCGGTCACGTTTGGCGGCACGCTCCTGCGGCCCGACCCCACGGCCTATTTCGCGCGGCTCGCCGCCAGCAAGCTGACCGACCTGCTGACCCCGGACAATTGAGTTGAAGGTGGAGCGCGGACTCCGTTCCGCGCTTGGGTTGTAGGGGCGCCGCTCGCCGGCGCCCGGGCGTGGTCAAGGCAAGTCCCTACCGGGTGACAGCCGGGGCTTGTCGTCTGTCCCCATTCTACCAACACTGCCCGCGATGAATTCACGCATTTTCGGCAAAACGGGCCGGCTTGTCAGCGAAATCGGCCTCGGCACTTGGCAACTCGGCGGCGGGTGGGGCGATGTCACCGACGAGGCGGCGCTGGCCACGCTGCGCGCGGCCTACGAGGCCGGCACGACCTTCTTCGACACGGCCGATGTTTATGGCGACGGCCGGAGCGAGACGCTCATCGGGAAATTTCTCCGCGAGGCGAAGTTGCGCGACCGGGTCTTTGTCGCCACCAAGCTCGGCCGGCGCGGCGACCCCGGCTGGCCGAAGAACTTCACCCGTGAGGTCGTGCGGAAGCACACCGAAGACTCGCTGAAGCGCCTGGGGATCGAGGCGCTCGATCTGACGCAGTTCCATTGCGTGCCGCCGGAGGTGCTCAGGCGCGGCGAGCTGTTCGGCTGGCTGGCCGAGCTGCAGCGCGAGGGGAAGATCCGGGCCTACGGTGCCAGCGTCGAGGCCATGGACGAGGCGCTGTGGTGTTGCGCCCAGCCCGGTTGCGCCGCGCTCCAGATCATCTTCAACCTCTTCCGGCAAAAGCCCGTCCACACGCTCTTCGACGCCGCCCGCCGCAGCGGCGTGGCGCTCATCGTCCGCCTGCCGCTCGCGAGCGGGCTCCTCGGCGGCAAGATGACCGCGCAGACGAAGTTCCCGGCGAACGACCACCGCAACTTCAACCGCGACGGCCAGCAGTTCAATGTCGGCGAAACCTTCGCCGGCCTGCCGTTCGAGAAGGGCGTGGCCTTGGCCGATGCGCTCAAGCCGCTCGTGCCGGCGGGCATGACGATGGCGGAATTCTCGCTACGCTGGTGCCTCGATTTCGAAGCGGTGAGCGTGCTCATTCCCGGCGCGCGCAACCCGGCCCAGGCGCTGGCGAATGCGCGGGCCTCGGTGCTCGCCCCGCTCGGCGCCGACCGGCACGTGAAGCTCGCGGCCTTCTACGAACGCGAGGTCGCCGCCCACATCCGCGGGCCGTATTGATGGGACGAGAACCACGAATGGACACGAATAGACACGAATTGAGGAGACGGATGCCGCTGTCCGATGGATCGGGTTCATTGATTTCATTCGTGTTAATTCGTGTTAATTCGTGTTCATTCGTGGTTACCTGGATCGATTAGTCCATGATCGCCGCCGTCCATTTCCGGAACTTCAAGGCCCTGCGCTCGGCGGCGGTGCGGCTGGAGCCATTCAATCTCTTCATCGGTCCCAACGGCAGCGGCAAGACCAGCCTCATCCAGGCGTTGCTGCGGTTGCGCACGCTCGCGGGGCTGCCGGTGGTGCACGGCCACGATCTCCAGGGCCAGAAGCCCGCGGGCCCGCAGATCGAGTTTCATTTCGTCCCGCCGTTCCAGAACGTCCGGGTGACGCTGGGCTGCACCTCCGACGAACTCGTTTGCAACCTGTTGGTTGTCGACCATCCACCGGGCATCGCCGGGGAAGGCCAGTGGGCGGAACTGCGCACCAAGCTGCAGGGCATCCGCGCCTACCTGTTCGATCATTACGCCATGGCGGTGCCGGCCAAGCGCAGCGATGGCGCCGAGCTGGCGTCCAATGCCGGCAACCTCGCCGCCGTGCTCGCGCTGCGGCGCGAGCAGGCTTCGGTCGCGCTGAAGGCGCTGGAAGAGGACTTCTGCCGGATCCTGCCGGAGTTCGGCGGGCTGGATTTTCGCGACGCCGGCGACGGCCGCGTGGAACTGGTCGCGCGGCTGGCCGGTGGCGATGAGCGCATCGCCGCTGACAGCCTGTCCCAAGGCACGCTCTATCTGCTCGCCACGCTCACCCTGGCGCACACCCCGGCGCCGCCGACGGTGGTGTGTCTCGAGGAGGCTGACCGCGGCGTGCACCCGCGCATGCTGCGCGAGGTGCGGGATGCGCTTTACCGGCTGAGTTACCCGAAGGACGCGGGCATGGAGCGTGTGCCGGTACAGGTCGTCACGACGACGCATTCGCCTTACCTGCTCGACCTGTTCAAGGAGCATCCGGACGAGGTCGTGCTCGCCAGCAAGTCGGGCAACGCGGCCACCTTCATGCGGCTGTCGGAGCGCACCGACCTGCTGGACCTGATGAAAGAGACGCACCTCGGCGACCTGTGGTATAGCGGCATCCTGGGCGGCGTGCCGGGGGAGTGAGCGCGAAGCGCTCACGGAGACCTGAGACCTGAAACCTGAGACCTGAAAATTAGATGCCCTCGCTCCTTTCAATATCGTCGCCGGCAACCCGCGTTCGCCACTTTCGACTCAGGCTATCCGGCAATGTTTCCGGATGCATTGGTTTCAGGTCTCAGGTCTCAGGTTTCAGGTTTTCCGGATCGCGATGAATATCGCGATCCTCAGTGAGTCACCGGCGGATGAGGCGGCGTTGCGCGTGCTGGTCGGCTATGTGATCGGGCAGGGGTTCAACCAGATCTCGCCGTCGCTGCGGGCCCGGGGCTGGCCGTCGGTCGAGCTGGTGCTGCCTGCCATCCTCCGGCACCTGCATTTCAACACCAATGCCGACGGGCTGGTCGTCGTGGTGGACTCGGACGACTCGCCGGTGCACTCGGCGGAGCACGAGGCGCCGGGTTATTATCATCCCTATTGTCGGATCTGCCGGCTGCGGGCGGTTTTCCGGCGGACCCTCAAGAACCTGCCTCCGGCCCGCGGTCGCGACCGGGTGCTGCGGGCGGTGGGCGTGTGCGTGCCGGCGCTCGAGGCCTGGCTGCTCTGCGGGCGGGACACGTCGGTCACGGAGCAGGCGTGGGTGGACGGGATGGCGTCCGGCCGGCTGCCCTACACCCGGCGCGAGCTGAAGCGGCGGGTCTACGGCACGGAGCGGCCCGCGTTGCCGTTTGAAATGAAGCGGATGGTGCAGGAGGTGAGCCGGCACCACGGCGACGTGCGCCGGTTGGAGAATGATTTCCCCCAGGGCTTCGGTTGTCTCGCGCGGGATTTGCGGAGCTGGAAAGTTGGGTAGGGCGGTCGTCCCGACGAGTCGCGGCTCATCCGGAGGATTCGCCCTACCAAAGGTCTTGCCCCGCGTCAGGCGGGTCGCACTGTTTGAAACGTTCACCCCGCATGAAATCCCCACATGTCCCGTTGACGGCGCGGCCTTTGCCGCCGGCAAGCTTGGTGGCCGAATTGTGGCGGGACAGTCCGCTGCGGCGCACGACCTACGGCATCATGTTTTTCTTCGGGCTGGGCGCTTATCTCGGACTGTTTCTCCTACGATGGAACCTGGGCTTATGGCTTGCCGGTGCGGGTGTGGGAGTGGTCCTTGGGGCGGGAGCCGCGGGCCTTGTTTCACGTCGCGGGCCCGAGCTCGGCCTCGTGCCGCTCGGCGGCATCGTGCTCATTGCCGCGCTGGCGACGCTGGGTCGTGATGGGCACGACTTGGCGTTCGCCTGGTGGTTTGGGGTGGCGGGTTTTGGCTGCGGGTTGTTTCTGGTGCCGCTGTTCAGTTATGTGCGGGGGAATGCGGGCGGCGCGGTGCGCGCCTTGGTGGCACTCGCCATACCGGCATTGGGGGCGGTGGCAGTAGGCGCGGCATTGTATTGTTTGCTGGCCACACCGGCGGGATTGAACTGGCAGCCGTTCCGGCAGTTTCGCCTGCTGGCCGGGCTTACGCTGTTCATGACCCTGTTCGCGCTGTATCACCTGCCGCACCAGACGGTGTGCGCCGTGATGCGCCTCATCGGTGCGCTGTTCTACCGCGTGAAGGCGCTGGGCACGGTGAACGTGCCGGCGGGCGGCGCGCTGGTGCTGTGCAACCACCTGTCCTATGTGGACGCCGTCGTGCTGCAGATCGCCTCGCCGCGGCCGCTGCGCTTCGTGGCCTTCGCGGGCTTCGCGAAAAGCCCGGTCGTGCGCTACCTCTTCCGCGCCGCGGGGGTCATCCCGGTCAATCCCAACAAGCCCCTGAAGGGCATCCGCCTCGCCTGGGACGCCCTGCAGGCGGGCGAACTGGTCTGCGTCTTCCCCGAGGGCGCCATCTCGCGCACCGGGCAGCTGATGGAGCTGCGCCGCGGGTTCGAGACCATCGTCCAGCACGCGAAGGTCCCGGTGGTGCCGGCGGCGATCGACGGCCTGTGGGGCTCGGTCTATTCCTTCGCTGGCAACCGCTACCTCTGGAAGTCGCCGCGCCTGATGCCGACGCACGTGTGCGTCGTGTTCGGCCCGCCGATCCCGAGCGAAAAGGCCGATGTCGCGCACATGCGCAAGGCCATGCTCGACGTGGGCGAGGAGGCTTTCCAGGAGCGGCCGATGCTCAAGCGCCACCTCGGCCGCGAGATCGTCCGCTCGCTCGCCAAGCGCCCGCGGCACATCGAGCTCGTGGACCGCACCGCCGAGCGCCGGGCGGTTTCCGCCGCGCAGTTGCTCGCGGTGGCGGCGACGTTGTCGCGTTACCTCCGGAAGACCGTCCCGGGGAAACGCATCGGCATCGTGCTGCCGCCGGGCGCCGGGGCGCACATCGCCAACCTTGCCGTCGCCTTTGCCGACAAGGTGCCGGTCAACCTCAACTTCACCGCTGGCAGGACCGCCATCGAGGCCTCGCTCAAGCTGGGCGAGATCGACACCGTCATCACGGCCGACGCCATGCGGGCCAAGGTGCCGAATTTCCCGTTTCCCGCCAACACGCTCGACCTGAAGCAGGCCATCGAGGCCGCGGGCGGCAAAATCGCCATCCTGCCGTGGCTGCTCGCGGCGTGGCTGCTGCCGAACCAGTGGGTGGCCAACCTGCTCGGCCTGCCCAAGCAGGGCGACAACGAGGAGGCCGCGCTGCTCTTCACCAGCGGCAGCTCGGGCGAACCGAAGGGCGTCGTGCTCACGCACCGCAACCTTTTCGCCAACTGCGCGCAGATTTCCTCGCTCTCGATCCTGCCCGACACGGCCGTGCTGATGGCGTGCCTGCCGGTGTTCCATTCGTTCGGCTTCACCGTGACGCTGTGGTATCCGCTGCTGCGCGGCTGCATGGTGGTCACCGTGCCGAGCCCGCTCGACACCAAGAAGATCATCGAGGCCATCCAGCAGGAGCAGGCGACCGTCATGCTCGGCGCCCCGACCTTCGTGCGGCCATTCCTCAAGAAGGCCAGCAAGGAGGAACTCAAGTCGCTCACCCTCGTCGTTACCGGCGCGGAGAAACTGACGATGGATCTCTACGAGGCCTTCCTCGGGCAGTTCGGCATCGAGATTTTGCAGGGCTACGGCCTGACCGAGACGACGCCCGCGACCAACATCAACCAGCACAATCCGCCCATCACGACGTCCACCGCCGCGGAGCAGCTGGGCAAGCGCAAGGGCGCGGTCGGCCGCCTGATGCCGGGCATGACGGCGCGCATCGTGGACCCCGACACCGGCGAGGAACTGCCCATGACCTCGACCGGCATGCTCTGGCTGCGCGGGGCGAATGTGTTTCCCGGCTACCTCAAAGATCCGGAGAAGACAGCGACGGCGCTCAAGGACGGCTGGTTCATCACGGGCGACCTCGGGCGCTTCGACCACGACGGCTTCCTGTTCATCGAGGGCCGGCTGTCGCGGTTCTCCAAGATCGGCGGCGAGATGGTGCCGCACGGCACGATCGAACAGCGGATCCTCGATCTCTTCGGCTGGGACCAGCACGACGGACCTGTCGCAGCCATCACGGGTATTCCCGATTCCAGCAAGGGCGAGGCGCTCGTGCTGCTGACGACGCAGGACATCACGCTGGAACAGCTGCGCTCGAAGCTGCTCGAGTCCGGCCTGCCGAATCTCTGGGTGCCGAAGATCCTGCGGAAGGTGGACAGGATCCCGATGCTCGGCACCGGCAAGACCGATCTCAAGGGCGTTCGCACGCTGGCGATCGAGCTGACGAAGGAAACGGCGGAAGCGTGAGGAGAGACCTGAGAGCTGAAACCTGAGACCTGAAGTTCAGGCCGCGGAGATTAGGGAGTGTTTTCAAACCCAACAAATATCCGTTTCCTGTCATTCTGAACGAAGTGAAGAATCCATGCGTTCGTTCGCGATATGGCCTTCGTTGCCATGGATCCTTCGCTCCGCTCAGGATGACAAACCGGGTTTGAAAACACTCCCTAGTGGTAGGGGCCGTTGCCCTCAACGGCCCTTGGGACACGGCGCCGAAAGGCGGTTGAGGGCAACCGCCCCTACCAAGAGGCGGAATTGTGTTCCCGCCCCTGAACGGCCCGCAGGGACGCGGGCCCTCCAAAAGAAAAGACCTGAATCCCGAGTTGTCTCAGGTTTGTTGCGCCATCTCCGCGCAACGATCCGTAGCTCTCAAGTTTCAGATTTCGTCTTTTAGATCGTCATCGTCTTGAACAACTCGGGCTTGCACAGCGGCTGCCTGGCCTCGGTGGCGGGTTCGTTGAAGGCGGTGGGTGCAAATGGCTTGTCGTGCCACTGCTGCGCGCTAGGGTGCGGGGCATGAAGCCGTCCATCGAAGCCGTCCATGAGATCCGGCCGGATTTGCGGCCGGAGGCCCCGCTTGATGCGCGCTTGGTCGCGCTTTACCGGGCGGCTTCGCCCGAGAAGAAGCTCGCGGCGGTGGACCGCCTCAACCGGACCTTGCAGGGCCTGAAGGAAGCCGAACTGGCGGCCCGCCGACCGGAGCTATCCGCTGATGAACGACGGGCCGAGCTGCGTCGCTGGTGGCTTTCGGCCCGGGACTGAGGTTACCCGGCAATGTGGGACTGGCTGTTTCAGTTTATCGATCCGTTGGAGCGGGCGGGCATCCCCTATGCGCTGGTCGGCTCGGTCGCTTCATCCATCTATGGCGAGCCGCGCGCCACAAATGACTTGGACGTGGTCATCCAGATCGGAGCAAACGATGCGCCCCGACTGCTGGCGGCTTTTCCGGAAAAGACGTTTTATGTGCCGCCCCTTGATACGATTCAGACGGAAGCGGGCCGGGCCCATGGCGCCCACCTCAATGTCATTGCGCTGGAGGGAATGACCAAGGCCGATCTCTATCCGCTGCCGGCGGACCAACGGACGTGGTTTGAGCGCCGCCGCAGCATCGAAGTGGCGGGTCGCAAGGTCTGGGTGGCGGCACCGGAGGCGATCATCTTGCACAAGCTCCTCTTCCACCGCGAGAGCGGCGGGGAAAAGCACCTGCGAGATGTGCGAGCCATGCTGGCGACGCTCGGAGCGGAGCTGGATCGCCCGTGGTTGGATCGCGAACTGGTCCGGCTGGGGCTCGCGTTGCCGCTGAAATGAAGTGGGCCGCGGCCCAACGGGAGCTGGGCCCCAAAAGAGGATTTTGGCGGTAGGGGCGCTCGCCCCCAGCGTCCGGACCGTTGGGGGCAACGGCCCTACCGGCGCGGAGCGGAGTCCGCGCCCTACCTTCAGATCGTCACCGTCTTGAACGACTCGGGCTTCCACAGGGGCTGTCTGACCTCGGTGGCGAGTTCGCTGAAGGCGGTGATCTCGGCGGCGCTGAAGAGCAGGCCGCCGGCCTTGGCGGTGTGCGCGGCCCACTGGGCTTCGAGCTGGCCGGGGAGCATGGACTTTTCGTTGCCGTGGCCGAGGACGTCTTGGATGACGGCCTTGACGTTCTGCGACTGGTTGCGGCCCTTGGCGAAGGCGCCGGCGTTGATGGCGTCGGGATGGATGACTTGGAAGAAGAACACGCAGGTGCCCTTGTCGCCGACGCCGACCTGGTCCCAGCGGTTGCGGATGGTCGGCAGCGAGCCGCCGATAAAGCTGCCGACGATCTCGTTGATGAGCGAGAGGCCGTAGCCCTTGTGCGCACCGAAGGGCAGGAGGAAGGTGGCGAGGTTCGGGTCGGTCGTCGGGTTGCCGTCCTTGTCCACGGCGGCGAGCGGCGGCAACGGTTTACCTTCGCGCTTGAGCTGCTGGACGCGGCCCATGGCGACGACGGACGTGGCCCAGTCGATGACGATCGGGTAGCCGACGGCATCGGTGGTGGGGAAGCCCCAGGAATGCGGGTTGGTACCGAGCGTCGGGAACTTGCCGCCGAACGGCACGACTTCGGCGAGCGCCGCGGTGCAGTTGGTGTAGGCGATGTAGCCCTTCTTCGCGGCGTCCATCACGTAGCCGCCGCCCCAGAGGTAGTGGAAGGCGTTGTCCACGGACACGGTGCCGACGCCGTATTTGTCCGCGAGGCGGATGGCCTCGGCCATGGCGCGGTAGGCGGTGGACTGGCCGAGCTTCTTGTTGGCGTTCCAGATCTTGGCGGCCTCGAACTTCGACGGCTTCTCGACGATCTGCGCGCCTGGCACGCAGCCCTTCGAGCCGGAGCCGAAGAGATGGTCGAGGTGGAGGGCCTTGATGCCGTTGTGCGTGCGGATGCCGTGGCGCGAGGCCTCGGCGCAGAAGCGGGCACCCTCGGCGGCTTCATCGGCATGGAAGCCGCGGTGTTGATAGGCGGCTTGGACCAGGTCGTTGTGCTGCTTTTCGGGGACGATGAAGAATTGTTCGGGCATGGGAAAAGATGTTTTATTTTTAAGTCACAGAGGACACGGAGATGACACAGAGGGCACGGAGGAAAACACGGGCTCAGTGATCTCTGTGAGGGCTCTGTGGTCTCAGTGACAATGATTAGGATTTAACTTCGTTGGCCTGGGCAATCGGCTTCTTGCCGGCGAGGAAGAGGGTCAGATTTTCCACGGCGCAGCTGGCCTGGCGCTGGACGCTCTCGTGGGTGCGCGAGCCGATGTGCGGCGTGAGGATGACGTTCGGCAGGCCGAGCAGCGGGTGGTCGGCGGGCGGCGGTTCCTGGTCGAGGACATCGGCGGCATAGGCGAGGAGTTGCTTGGACTTGAGGGCGGCGACGAGGGCGGTGAGGTCGACGAGTTCGCCGCGGCCGGTGTTGACGATGACGGCGCCCTGCTTGATGAGCGGGAAGTTCCTGGCGTTGATCAGGCCTTTGGTGGCGGGCGTGAGCTTGGTGTGCAGCGAGATGATGTCGGCACGCTTGAGGACGTCGTCGAGCTGCTCGACGCGCTCGATGTCATGCCAGCGCGCGAAGTCCTCGTCCCAGTAGTTGCCATACCCGATGACCTTGAGGCCGAAGGCGCGGGCGCGGATGGCGACTTCCTTGCCGATGCGGCCGAAACCGACGATGGCGAGCGTCTTGCCGCAGACCTCGTTGCCGGTGATGCGCGTCCAGCGGCCGGCGGCGACGTGGTTGGCCTCGACGACGAGGTTGCGCACGGCGGCGAGCATGAGGGCGAAGGTGTGTTCGGCGACGGTGGTATGGTTGACGCCCGGGGTGAAGAGGACGGGGACCTTGAGGTCGGTGGCGGCCTTGACGTCAATCTTGTCGAGGCCGATGCCGTATTTGGAGATGACCTTGAGGCGCGGGAGGGATTTTTGGATGACCGCGCGGGTCAGGGCATCGTCGCCGCAGAGGTAGGCGTCGAACTGCCCGGCCAGCCCGAGCATGCGGGCCTCGGACAGGGGGCCGCGCTCGCGGACAATTTCGAAGCCGGCCTTGGCCAGCATGTCGTGGTGGATGCCGGGCGTGTCTTGGAAGGAGGTGGTCGTGAGGAGGACGCGGGTCATGGAGGGGCGCGCTGAGGCGCGCAGTTGAAACGTGAAGGTTGAGAGTTGAGAGCCAAAAACCGGGACATTCAAAGCGAAACTTGTGGAGAGTCTGTCATGTAAGCCGAACCCTGACACCAAGACAGGTTGGCCGCAAAAGGCGCAAGTGGGCATAGGGTTTTGGTGGCTTGAAATCGCATCTATAGATGCGACGAGAGTGGAGGGCTTTGGCGTCCGGGTTTTCGACAAGGGCAGGACAATACTTCGATGCGCCTATAGACGCACTTTGGGTGTTGGGGCAATACATCCTCTTGCGCTTTTTTGCGGCTAAAGAAATGCTTGGAGGATTGCCGGTATCGTCTGTAAACAGGCTCATACATGTCCGCCAAGTCACATGCCCTTGCCACCCGGCAGTTGAGGAAGCGCCTGGGCGCTCGCGTCGACACCTCGAAAGAGGGCTGTTGGGCTGCGTCATTCGACAGCAGCAAAATCTCGTTCCTGCCGGAAGCGGTCATCACGCCCCGGGCGGAAAAGGACATCGGGCCGGTGCTGGAGCTGGCCAACAAACACCGCGTGCCGGTCACGGTGCGCGGGCGCGGCACGACCCTGATGGGCTCGGCGGCGCCGGTGCGCGGCGGCTGGGTGATCGACATGATGAAGCTGAAGGCCGTGCGGATCGACGCTGATGCCGGCATGGCGCACGTCGGTGCCGGGGCGACCAACGCGGCCGTCCAGCGCGCCGCGGCGGCGAAGGGTTGGTTCTATCCGCCCGATCCGTCGTCGAAGGAGTATTGCACCATCGGCGGCAACATCGCCTGCAACGCCGGCGGCATGCACGGCGGCAAATATGGCGTGACGCGCGACTTTGTCATCTCCCTGCGCGGCTTCCTGCCGACAGGCGAGTTTGTGGAGTGGGGGACCGCCACCAAGAAATTTGCCGCGGGCTTCAACCTGCGTGACCTCTGGATCGGCAGCGAGGGCATGCTCGGCGTCGTCACCGGCGCCGTGCTCAAGCTTGTGCCCATGCCTGCGGCGCGGTGGACGCTGCTGACGGCTTTCGCGGACGAGGTGGCGGCCTTCAAGGCGGCCAAGGCGCTTTTCCGCGCGCGGGTGCAGCCGGCGATCTGCGAGTTTTTGGATCGCGAGAGCGTGCTTTGCGCCGAGCGGGCCACGGACAAGATGGTGTTTCCCAGGCAGCCCTTCGATTGGATTCAGGACAGGGTTGTCCGGCCGGTGATCCTGCTTGAGCTGGCGGGTTCCCTGGCGGAGGTGGACGATCTGAAGTTGGAAGTGCTGGCGTGGGCCCAATCGCATACCTGGGCCTACAAGGAGGCGCACAGTCGCGCCGAGGTCGAGGAACTGTGGGAAGTCCGGCGCAAGTGCTCCGGCGCCATGTTCGAGCTCGGCGACTCGAAGCTGAACGAGGACATCGTCGTCCCGATGCGCAACTACGAGAAGTTCGCGCGGTTCATCACGCAGCTGAAGCGGCAGTCCAAGCTGCCCATCCCGACCTTCGGACACCTCGCCGACGGCAACCTGCACGTGAACATCATGTATCATCGCGACAACCCGGCCGAGACCAAGGCGGCCGAGGCCGCGGTGCAGAAGCTCATGGAGATGGTCGTGTCACTCGGCGGCGCCATCTCCGGCGAGCACGGCATCGGCCTGGCGAAGACGCCCTTCCTGCGCTTGCAGCACAGCCCGGCGCAGGTCCGCGCCATGCAGGCCGTCAAGCAGGCGCTCGATCCCCGCGGCATTCTGAATCCGGGGAAGATGTTCTCGGTAGTCCGCATCTGGAAATACCCGAAGCTGAAGCTGCATCTGCCGTGGGATCATAAGTGAGCGTTTTTTTGACCACCGATTTCACGGATAGTCACGGATGGGGAACCAGTCATTCGGAATTCAATCCGTGTTCATCCGTGTAATCCGTGGTTAAATAAAATGTCCGGCCAGACCATCATGCGTATCCGTCCTTTTACTCCTTTTGACGAGGTGGCGGTCATCGCGCTGTGGCGTGCGTGCGGCCTGGTGCGGCCCCAGAACGACCCGAAGAAGGACATCGCCCGGAAGCTGCGCGTGAATCCGGAATGGTTTTTCGTGGCAGAGCAGAATGGGCGGATCGTCGGCGCGGTGATGGCCGGCTACGAAGGGCATCGTGGCTGGATCAATTACCTCGCGGTCGATCCCGCGCAGCGCCGCAGTGGGCTGGGGCGGGCGTTGATGACCGAGGCGGAGCGGGTGCTCCGTGCCGCGGGCTGCCCCAAGATCAACCTGCAGGTGCGGCCCGGGAACAAGGACGTCATCGCCTTCTACGAGGCCATCGGCTTCAGCGTCGAGGGCGCCATCAGCCTGGGCAAGCGGCTGGAACGCGACTAAGCCGCCTCGGCCGTTTCGGGCGACGTGGGTTCGGCCTGGCGGTTGCTGACGTTGTTGCCGTCGTCGGCGCGCAGCCGCCAGAACATCAGCGAGGCGATGATCGTCGCACTGCCGAGGGCGATGAAGGCGTGGTGCAGCGCGCTCATGAAGTGGAGGCGGTCCGACTGGGGAATGTCGCCCACGAACCAGGCCGTGACCAGCGAGGCAAAGGCCACGCCGAAGCTGAGTGCCATCATCTGGGCCGTGCTGGCGATGCTGTTGGCCATGCTGGCGTCGCGGTCGCTGATGTCGGCGTAGACCAGCGTGTTCATACCGGTGAACTGCAGGGCCGAGAACAGCCCTTGCGTGAAACTCAGCAGCAGGATGGTCCAGATGGGCGTGTCGGGGCCGACGAGCGAGAACGCCGCCATGGTCAGGCCAAAGCCCACGGTGTTGACGGTTAACACGCGGCGGTGGCCGAAGCGGGCGAGGATGCCCTTGCTCATCACCTTCATGGCGATGGCGGCGGCGGCCTGGGGCATGGTCAGGAGGCCCGCCTGCCACGGCGGGTGGCCGAGGCCGATCTGGTAGAGCAGGGGCAGCAAAAACGGCATGCCGCCGACGCCCAGCCGTGTGATGATGCCGCCTAGCACGGCGACGTTGAAGGTGCGGATCTGGAACAGGCTGAGCCGCATCACCGGGTTGGGCACGCGGGTGCCATGACGGTAATACGCGCCAAGCAGGGCCAAGGACACGGCGAGCAGGCCGAGGATGGGGCCGACTGTCAGGCGGTGTTCGCCGAAGATCTCCAGCACGTAGGACAGCAGGGCGATGCCGCTGCCGAAGAGCAGGAAGCCCCACCGGTCGAGCGGCGCCACGGCCTCGTCGCGGTAGTCCGGCATGTGGCGCTTGATGAGCCACAGGCCGAGCAGACCGATGGGCAGGTTGACGAAGAAAATGGAACGCCACGGCAGCAGGTGAACGATGACGCCGCCCATGAACGGCCCGAGCAGGGGGCCGATGAGGGCGGGGATGACGACGAAGTTCATCGCATTCAGCATCTCGGACTTCGGGAAGGTGCGCACCAGCGCCAGCCGGCCGACGGGGGTCATCATCGCCCCACCGATTCCCTGGATGACGCGGGCGGCGACCAGCATGGGGCTGTTGAGCGCCAAACCGCAGGCCAGCGACCCGAGGGTGAACAGGCAGACCGCCCACGTGAACACCCGCTTGGTGCCGAAGCGGTCGGCCATCCAACCGCTGATCGGGATGAACACCGCCAGGCAGAGGGTGTAGCTGGTCAGCACGCCCTTGAGGCTCAGCGGGGTCACCTCGAGGCTGGCCGCCATGGTCGGGACGGCCGTGTTCACGATGGTGGCGTCCAGGTTCTCCATGAACAGCGCCACGGCCACCAACCACGGCATGAACCGCTTGGTCTGGTCGAGGGAGGGGGTGGGTTGGGCGCTGGCCATGGCCCTTTTCCATAGCCCAGCCCGGTCCGGCAGGCAAGCGGCCGGCGCCAGCCAGTAGGTGGCCGCATGGCCCATGTCCCGAAAATATCATATTTCCTGCTGGGCCGAAAGGTGGGGCGAGTCGTCCCGACGAGCCGTTGCCTGGAAGAGGCGATAGCATCCTGACGGCTCATCCGGAGGATTCGCCCTACCAGCCATCTGCCCTCTCATTGACCAGCCCAAAATCGCGATTGGGCGCAATTTTTGAGAGGGGAATAACACGCTTTTTCCATTGCACCGCGGAAATGCGCTGCCTCTAGTTTGCCCTTTAAGTTGAACGCCGTCCTCACGGACGGTGTCCTAATTTCCCCGCAAAAACCCGCAGCAAGCTGCGGGGAGATATTTCACCATTCAATGCATCTTAAGGCGCTAAAACTGCACGGCTTCAAAAGCTTTGCCGACAACACCACTCTCAGTTTCCAGCCGGGCGTCACGGCCATCGTCGGCCCCAACGGCTGCGGCAAGAGCAACATCGCCGATGCCATCCGCTGGGTGTTGGGCGAGCAGAGCGCCAAGGCCCTCCGCGGCGGCAAGATGCAGGATGTCATCTTCGAGGGCGCGGACACGCGCAAGGCCGCCCAGTTCTCCGAGGTCGCGCTGCTGCTGACCGAGTGCGAGCAGCAGCTCGGCAGCGACTTCCACGAGATCGAGATCATGCGCCGCGTGGCCCGCGACGGTCAGGGCGAGTATTTCTTCAACGGCCAGCCCTGCCGCCTGAAGGACATTCACAAGCTTTTCATGGACACCGGCGTCGGCCGGACCAGCTACTCGATCATGGCGCAGGGCCAGATCGACCAGATCCTGTCGTCGAAGCCCGAGGAGCGCCGCGTGGTGTTCGAGGAGGCCGCCGGCATCACGAAATACAAGAGCCAGCGCCGCGAAGCGATGAACAAGCTCTCGCTCACCGAGCAGAACCTGGCCCGCGTGTCCGACGTCATCACCGAAGTCGCCCGCCAGATTGGTTCGTTGAAGCGCCAGGCCGCGAAGGCCATGCGCTACAAGCGCCTCAGTTTCCGCCTGCGTCACCTCGCGCTGGCCCAGAGCGGCCACCAGTTCGGCCTGCTCAGCACGGCGCTCGCCGACCTCGACGGCCGCGTGGCCGCGCTCCGCGACGCCGCCGACACCCGCCGCTCCTCGCTCGAGGAGCGCACCCGGTCGCTCGACGGGAAGAAGGCCGCCCGCGCTTCGCTCAACCAGCGCGTGCAGGATGCCCAGCAGGGCGTGTTCGACCTCCGCTCGCAGAAGGAGTCCGCCGAGAACGCCGCCAGCTTGGCGGAGGTGAAGCGCACCGGCCTCACCGAGCGCATCGACGCCGGCAAGGACGACCTCTCCGAACTGGAAATGCAGCGCCGGGAACTCGCCACGCAGGTGGACACCGGCGCGCAGGACAAGCAGATGCAGCTGACCATGCTCGGCAGCTCCGACGCCGTCTTCCAGGACCGCAACCGCGAGCTGGCCGTCACCGAGGGCGAGCTGACCAAGGCCGAGCAGCAGCTCAACCAGGACAAATTCCACCTGCTGCAGCTCGAGAGCGCCGTGGCCCGCCACCGCACCGAGAGCTCCGGCCTCGAGGTGGACGCCCGCACGAGCCAGAACAAGTTCGACCAGCTTTCCACCGAGCTCGCCGAGCTGCGCGCCGCCGTCGAGGCCGCCGCCGCCGCGCTGACGCAGGTGCGCGGCCGGGTCGAGGAGGCCCGGGCCGAGCAGAGCCGCTCGAACAACGAGGCGCAGGCCGCGCAGGCCGCCCTGCAGAAGGCCACCCAGGAATTCCGCGACGCGCAGCGCAAGCTGCAGGAGATCGACCGCAACCTGGCCCAGAAGACCGCCCGCCTGAAGCTGCTCCAGCAGCTGCAGGAGAAGTGGGAAGGCTTCGGCGAGGGCGCCAAGGCGATCCTCCAGGGCCGTTTCACTTCGCTGTTCGGCGAGCAGAAGTTCACCCCCATCACGCAGGGGCTCGAGGTCCGGGCCGACTACGCCAAGGCGGTCGAGGCGCTCCTCGGCGCCTCGGTCGAAGCCATCTCGGTCTCCGACCTTGACACGGCCCAGAAGATTCTCGCCCAGCTCGAAACCGACAAGATCGGCAGCGTCTGTCTCCAAGTCTCAGGTTTCAGGTCTCAGGTTTCAGGTCTCGATCAGCTTCCGGCCGGTCTCAAGCCGGCCACGGAAGCGGTGGCCAACCTGGACCCGTCGCACCCCGCCGCCTCGATCCTCTCCGCCTGCTATCTGGCGGAGGATCTGGGCGCCTTCCTGGAGTTCTGGAAGGCCAATCCCGCGTTCAGCTTCCTCATGGTGGCGACGCCGAAGGGCGACCTCGTGGACCGGCGCGGTCTGATTTACGGCGGCCACCACAAGAAGCCGGCCAACAGCATCGTCCAGCGCGAGGTCGACCTCCGGGAGACGGGCAAGGCGGTCGTTTCCGAGCAGAAGACGCACGATGAGCAGCGGGCCGTCATCGACCAGCTCAACACCGCGCTGGCCGCCGCCGAGCAGACATTGGAGCAGAAGCGACGGGAAGTGCTCGCCACCTCCCAGGCCGCCGCGTCCATCCATACCGAGGAAAAGAACGCCCAGAAGGCGCACGACGACGCCGGCAACCGGCTCGCCCGGATGGAGAACGAGCTCAGCAATCTCAAACGCGATCATGACGAGGCCCTGTCCCGCCTGGTGAAGGCACAGGCCCAGCTGGCCGAGGCCGAGGCCGGCGTCACCGCCCAGAAGCAGAAGCTGGCCGCCACCGAGGTGACCATCGTCGAGAAACGCGCCGACCGGGACCAGAAGAAGGAAATCCTGGCCTCGGCCCGCCTCGAGCTCGCGGAGCGCCGCCAGAAGGTCGAGGTGCTCGACCGCGGCCTGACCGAGATGGAGCGTCGGGGCGAACAGCTCGAGGAACTCATCACCCAGCGGCAGATCGAGCTCGAGACCTGGTCCGAGCAGGTGGCGGTGCTGGCGGGCGAAACCACGGACCAGAAGCGCCGGGCCGAGGAAATCGTCAAGACCCTCGCCGTTGCCCAGGCCAACGTCGAGTCGGTCCGCAGCGAGCTGTCGACCATTGAGAGCGAAATTTCCGCCGTGGAGAACGGCCTGACCTCCATCCGCAGCGAGGCCGAGACCTCGCAGGCCGAGCTGGGAAAGCACGAGGTGAAGGTCGCCGAGACCCGCGCCCGGGTGCAGTTCCTGACCGAGGAAGTGACGCGCGAGTTCAATGCCGACATCGCCGCGCAGGACTGGAAGCAGCTGCTCTGGCGCGCCGACGACGAGCCCGAGGGGATCAAGGACCTGGATTTGGATGAGGAAGATGAAGCGGCATCTTCCAGTGTAGGGGCGCCGTTGGACGGCGCCCGGGCGTCGGCAAGCGACGCCCCTACAGAGAAGAAGCGCCGGAAGAAGAAAGGGGAGCCCAAGGGCGAAGCGACCGAGGCCGACCTGGCCGCGCTCGACTCGACCAATTGGGACGGACTCAAGGCCGAGGTGGACGCGCTCCGCCAGCGCATCGGCGCGATGGGCGCGGTGAACCTCGTGGCCATCGAGGAATATTCCGAGCTGAAGCAGCGCTACGAGTTCCTCAAGACGCAGAGCGACGACCTCGCCGGCGCGAAGGCGCAGCTGCTCAAGGCCATCGACGACATCAACCAGACCTCGCTCGAGCAGTTCAAGGTGACCTTCGAGCAGATCCGCAAGAATTTCGCCTACACGTTCAACATCCTGTTTGGCGGCGGGCGGGCCGAGATCGAGCTGGTGACGGCCGACGATCCGCTCGAGAGCGGCATCGAGATCGTCGCGCAGCCCCCGGGCACCAAGCTCAAGGGCATCACGCTCCTCTCCGGCGGCCAGAAGACGCTCACCGCGGTGGCGCTGCTCTTCGCGCTCTACATGGTGAAGCCGTCGCCCTTCTGCTTGCTCGACGAGCTCGACGCGCCGCTCGACGAGTCGAACATCCACCGTTTCATCAACCTGCTGAAGCAGTTCGTGAAGGAGTCGCAATTCATCATCATCACGCACAACAAGACGACGATCGCCTCGGCGGACGCCATCTACGGGGTGACGATGCAGGAGCGCGGCGTGTCGAAGACGCTCTCGATGAGATTCGACCAGCACAAGGGCGAGCCCGAGGTGCTGCCGACGACCATCGCCGACTCGGTGCGGGCGGCGGCGCCGAGCGCGCCGGTGAATTCGTAAGGGGTCGTTGCAGTCGGCCAGGGATTGCCGGCGGAAGTGGAAGATCCGCCTTCGCCTCACTGAGGCTACGGCGGATGCCTTTCGGCTCCCGAAAGGCAAAGGCGCGACCCTTGCGGATCGCGCCTCTTTGCTTGCCCGCCCGAGGGGTAGTTCGGGCGAGAATGGTTAGTGGCCTTTCTTGGCCTTGGGCTCGGCGGCCTCGCCGCCGCCGTCCATCGCGATCATGTCGGCGGGGACGTTCGAGAGGGCGTCCTCCATGGTGGTGAGGCCCATCTTGACCTTGAGCATGGAGTCCTGGTGCATGGTCTTCATGCCGGACTTCATGCAGACGCGCTTCAGGTCGGCGACCTCGACCTCCTTGTTGATGGCCTCGACGATTTCCTCGCAGTTGACCATGAGTTCGTGGATGCCGACGCGGCCCTTGTAGCCATTGCCGCTGCAGATGTGGCAGCCGCCCGGGGCGGCCTTGAAGATCTCGGGAACTTCCTTGAGGTCGAGGGCCTTCTGGAGGATCTCCCACTCGCGGCCCTCGGGCTTGTATTTCACCTTGCAGTTCTTGCAGACGCGGCGGAGGAGGCGCTGGGCGCACACGCACACGAGCGCCGCGGAGATGTTGAAGGGCTCGATGCCCATTTCACCCATGCGGGACACCGTGGACGGCGCGTCGTTGGTGTGGAGGGTGGAGACGAGCAAGTGGCCGGTGAGCGCCGCTTCGCAGGCGATCTGGGCGGTTTCCTTGTCGCGGATTTCGCCCACGAGGATGATGTCGGGATCCATGCGCAGGTAGCAGCGGAGCGCCCGTTGGAAATCGAGGCCGATCTGCTTGTTCATCTGCATCTGATTGAGGCCGGGCAGCGTGTATTCGATCGGGTCCTCGGCGGTCTGGATGTTGACGTCGGGCGTGTTGATCTCGGCGAGCGCCGCGTAAAGCGTCATGGACTTGCCGGAGCCGGTCGGGCCGCAGTGCAGGATCATCCCGTAGGGCTGCCGCACGCAGTCGCGATACTTGGCGAGATTCTCCTCCGAGAAACCGAGCTGGGGCAGGGGCAGGGTGGACTTGGCCTTGTCGAGGATACGCATGACCACCTTCTCGCCGTGGTTCATCGGGCCGGTGGCGACGCGCAAGTCGATATCGATGTTTTTCTTTGTGAACTTCTTGAAGACGATGCGGCCGTCCTGCGGCAACCGGCGCTCGGAGATGTCCAGGTTGCACATGATCTTCAGGCGGGCGACCATGGCGAAGGCGACCTGCTTCGGGAGGCGCATCTTCTCGGCGCACATGCCGTCCACGCGGTAGCGGACCACGAGGTCCTTTTCCATCGGCTCGATGTGAATGTCGGATGCACCGGAGACGTAGGCGTCCTCGATGATGCGGTTGGTGAGCTGGATGATGGGGGCGGAGTCCTCGCTCTCGAGATCGGCGGCCTTGACCTCGCCGCCGCCGCCCTCCGTGTAGGCGCCGGAGATGAGGTCCTTCACCTCGTCGATGTCGACCTCGGTGGCGGCCTCGCCGGCCTTGGCGGCGGCGCCGGCCTTCTCGCCGAAACACTTCTTGAGCAGGGCGTCGAGGAGGCTGGCGGGGATGACCTTGACGTCGTCGATCGACATCTCGGTGGCCTGGGAGAACGCCTCGCGCTTGGCGTAATCCAGCGGGTTGGTCATCAGCACCGAGCAGGAGTTCGCGCCGGTCTTCTTGTAGGGGAAGATCGCCTCGCGACGGATGACGGCATCACCGGTGATCTCGACAAGCTTCTCGTCGATCTCGACGTCCTCGATCTTGGAGATGAGGGGGAGCTCGGTGAACTTGGAGATGAATTTGGCCGTGTCCTCGGGCGTGAGCTGGAACTTCGGGTCCAGCATGCGCTGGATGAGGGTGGAGGAGTATTCGGCCACCTCGAGGAGGACACTGAGGTCCTTGGGGGTGAACGAGCCGCCGGTGCCGGCGGAAGGCTCCTTGTTGAGCACCTGGATGGCGCCGATGACGATGTTCGTCTTCAGCGGCACCGTGAGCATGGAGTGGACCTCGAAACCGACGTCCATCTTCTTGAGCGAGGCGGCGTCAGCGCCCTTGCCGCTGAAGAAAAGCGGTTCGCCGGTCTGGATGACCTTGCCGACGTTGCCGGTGCCGGCGGGCAGCTTCAGGGTCAGCAGTTTCTTCTGCGTTTCCTTGAATTGCATCTCCTTGGTCTTGTCGGTGCCCCAGAGGGTGGGCGAGTAATACACCTGCTTGAACGCAATCTCGCCCGCTTCGACGAGATACATCGTCATGGACTGCGCCTGCAGCGACTCGACGACCTTGCTCGAGGTCAACTCGATGACGGTGTTGACATCCTCCTTGCTCGGGGCCGGCTTGGAGATGACCTTGATGAGCAGGGAGCGGCGGAGCGTGCCGGTGAGATTGCTGGAGGTAGCCATGAGAGGGGAGGTGGAGGAGGGCCGCCGGCCGGGGCCGCGGGAAACGGCGACGGTGGTTTGAAAAACGCGCTTGCTTGTAAGGGCAATTTTTAACGTGGTCGAGGGCGAATTGCAAATGCTTGGCTGGCTCAAAGAGGTCTGGAGCAAGGTTGTGCGTCGCAGGGCCCCCACGGCCCGCGCGGAGGCCGGGGCCCGGGGCGAGCAGGCGGCGGCGGACTACCTGCAGGAGCGCCACGGCTTCGCCATCGTGACCCGGAACTGGCGCAGTCCGCGCGACCGGCGCGACGAGATCGACCTGGTGTGCCGCGACGGCGAGGTGCTGGTGTTCGTCGAGGTCAAGGCCCGCGCCGAGGGCGCGCGGGTGGCGGGTTTCTCGGCGGTGGACGAGCGCAAGAAGCGCGCGCTGCGTCGCGCGGTGCACGCCTACCTGGCGGCGCTGGCGAGTCCGCCCCGCACCTTTCGCTTCGACGTCGCCGAAGTCACGCTCAGCGACCGGCTCCCCGCGCAGGTGATGCACTTTGAGAACGCGCCGCTCTTCCCCAAGGGCTACCATGTCGCCCGCCAGAGCGGCTCGCTGGACGAGATGGCCGGCGGATGACACGCCCGGCGATTAAATAGCCTTGCGGGAGCTTCCCATCGGGCCGAGTTTTCCCACGTATGGCTGAAGAAACCCGCCACCCGTTTTTGCATGGCCTCAGCAAGCACCGCGGCTCCCCGCCGACGGTGATCATCATCTTCGGCGCCTCCGGCGATCTGACCGCCCGCAAGCTCATCCCCGCGATCTACAACCTGGCGCATGACGGCCTGCTGCCGGCGGATTTCTACCTCATCGGCTTCGGCCGGAAGGCGATTCCCGACGCCGAGTTCCAGAAAATGGCGGCCGATGCCATCAAGGAGTTTTCCCGCCGCGAGCCGAGCCCGGACGTCTGGGCCCGCCTGGCCGCCCGCACGCTCTACGTGAGCGGCGGCTACGACGAAAAGCCCGCCTACGACCGCCTCGGCGCCCGTATCGCCGGCCTCGAGAAGGAGATCGGCCAGGAACTCCAGTCGCTGTTCTACATCTCCACGCCGCCGACGGTCTTCGCCCCCATCATCCAGAACCTCGGGGCCAGCGGGCTGGCCGCGCGCTACCTGCGCCAGCGCCACCAGTCGAAGTGCATCATCGAAAAACCCTTCGGCCGCGACCTCGCCAGCGCCCAGGCGCTCAACCTCGAGCTGACGACGGTCTTCGACGAGTCGCAGGTCTTCCGCATCGACCACTACCTCGGCAAGGAGACCGTGCAGGACCTGCTCGTGCAGCGCTTCGCCAATGCGATCTTCGAGCCGATCTGGAACCGCAACTTCATCGACCACGTGCAGATCACCGTGGCCGAGCAGGTTGGCGTGGAGGCCCGCGCCGGCTACTACGAGCAGAGCGGCTGCCTGCGCGACATGATCCAGAACCACACCATGCAGCTCCTCGCCCTCACCGCGATGGAGCCGCCCGTCTCGATGGACGCCGAGTCCGTCCGCGACGAGAAGGTGAAGGTGCTCAAGGCCATCCAGCCGCTCCGGCTCGACGGCGCCAACCCCGACGTGGCCCGCGCCCAATACGGCGCCGGCGTCATCGGCGGCAAGCCCGTGCCGGGCTACCTGCAGGAGAAGGACGTCTCGCCGGCGTCGGCCACCGAGACCTTCGCCGCGCTCCGCCTGAGCATCAACAACTGGCGCTGGCAGGGCGTGCCGTTCTACCTGCGCTCCGGCAAGCACCTCGCGCGCCGCGTGAGCGAGATCGCCGTCCGCTTCAAGCGCACGCCCGGCAGCCTCTTCGCCGAGACCGACCGCTCGATGCTCGCGGCCAACACGCTGGCGTTCCAGATCCAGCCCGACGAGGGCCTGAGCCTCATTCTCAACGCCAAGATCCCCGGCCTCGAGACGCGCACGCAGCCGGTGAAGATGAACTTCAAATACGCCACGACCTTCGGCTCCAACACGCCCGAGGCCTACGAGCGCCTCGTGCTCGACGCCATGATCGGCGACGGCACGCTCTTCATCCGGGGCGACGAGACCGAGCGCTCGTGGCAGCTCTGCACGCCGATCCTCGAGCACTGGGCCGCCCAAGGCCGCACCGGCCTCGACACCTACGCCTCCGGCGCCTGGGGCCCGCCGTCGGCCGAGGCCCTGCTCGCTGCGAACGGCCATTCGTGGAGGGAGCCGTGAACCGTTTGATTGCTTTGTCTGCTCCTGTAGCGGCGGTCTATGACCGCCGACGTGCGCCCTCAACGGCGGTCATAGACCGCCGCTACAGTCATGCCCGCCGTCTTTGACGCTCTGCCCGGACAGGAGGTGCCCGTCGGCGGCATCTCGGCCGGGTTCAAGAAACTCTGGGCCGACTCGCCGGCCAAGGAGAGCCGCGCCGTGCAGCTCAACCTCGTGTTGCACCTCGGGTCCAACTCGAATCCGGCGGACGCCCAGGAACAGTTCCAGAACACGCTGAAGTTCGCCCAGCGCTACCCGGCGCGGGTCGTGGTGCTATGCCCGGACTTCGGGGAGAAGGCGCCGACCGAGATCCGGGCGAAGATCTACGGCGAGTGCTTCCTCGGCAAATCGAAGAACGACACGCGCTGCGTCGAGTTCGTCATCCTGCACTACACCATGGCGGCGCGCGGCTACCTGGAAAACCAGGTCTCGGTGTGCCTCTCGACCGACATGCCGCTCTACTACTGGGGCCATGGCTTTTCCGCGGCCAAGCGGCTGGCCGACTACGGCTACCTGCTGACCCGCTCGAAACGCGTCCTCTTCGACAGCGCCGTGGCGCCGGCGGACGCGTTCACCTTCCCCTGGCCGAACATCGCGGCGGTGCGCGACCTGGCCTACACCCGCACGCTGCCGCTCCGGCAGAACCTCGGGCAATTCCTCAGCCGCTACGCCCCGGCGCTCATCACGACCGGGTTGCAGACGGTCACCATCCGCCACCGCGCGCAGTTTGCCGCCGAGGCCAGCTGCCTGCTCGGCTGGGTCAAGAAGGGCCTGACCCGCGCCGGCGCCGGTCCGGTGGCCTTCGCGGTCACGCCGGTGGACTGCCCCGGCTGCCTCTCGATGGCCTTCGCCTACGCCGAGCCGAGGAAGGTCTTCAAGTGGGCGGCCGACCTGAGCAAGGATCACGCCGAGTTCACCGGCGATCTCGGCACGGGCCGGACCTCGCTCGTGGCCGGTGCGCACTTCCTGGCGCAGGAGGCGGCGCTGAGCGAGGCGATGTTTTTTTAAACACAGAGTTCGCCGAGGACACCGAGGTTGAAATCTCACGGCTTGCCTCGGTGCCCTCCGTGTCCTCTGGGTTAAATTCATTATGCCTTGGATCTGGTTGATTATTGCCGGTGTCTTGGAGATCGCCTGGGCCATCGGCCTGAAATACGCCGACGGCTTTACCAAGCTCTGGCCGGGTGTCGCCACGGTGCTGCTGATGCTGGCGAGTTTCTGGTGCCTGGCGCAGGCAGTGCGCGGGCTGCCGCTCGGGACCAGCTACGCCATCTGGACGGGCATCGGCGCGGTCGGAACGGCGGTGCTCGGCATGATCCTGTTCAAGGAACCGGCCACCGTGGCGCGCCTGCTGTGCATGCTGCTCATCGTCGCCGGCATCGTCGGTTTGAAGCTGACGGCCCGGGCCTGAAATGGCTCGCCGTCGCGACCGCTAGCGTGGCGGCATGCAACTGAAACTGAAGCGCATCGCGCCGTTGCAGGCGGGCAAGATGCTGGCGGCCTTCTACGGCCTGCTTTCCCTGCTGTTCGTTCCCTTCATGCTCCTTTTCATGGCCATGGGCAGCTTCGCGGCCCGCCAGCAAGGCGGCGGCGCGATGCCGGCCCTGCCGTTCATGTTTGGCATGGGCGTCGGCTTCATGGTGCTGCTGCCGTTTTTCTATGCGGCCATGGGCTTTGTCTTCGGCGTGATCAGCGCGGCGGTCTACAACCTGCTCGCGAAATGGATCGGCGGCCTCGAACTCGAATTCGAGCCGAACCAGCCGCCGCTCAATTGAACAGATGAAAGCCAAACAACGTGTCACCGGCCTGGGCGGATTTTTCTTCAAGGCGAAGAACACGAAGAAGCTCGCCGGCTGGTATAAGAAGCATCTTGGTCTGCCCATCGACGACCAGTGGTTCGGCTGGTCGTTCGAGTGGCGCGACGTGAAGAATCCGAAGAAGAAGGGCATGACCATCTGGAGCGTCATGGATTCCGACACGAAGCATTTCGGCCCGGGCAAGCAGGGCCACATGGTCAACTACCGGGTCGCCAACCTGAAAAAAGTGCTGGCGGCGCTGAAGAAGGAACGCGTATGGATCGACCCGAAGGGGATCCAGAAGTCGGAATACGGCCAGTTCGCCTGGATCAAGGACGGCGAAGGCAACCGTCTCGAGCTCTGGCAACCGCCGGCGGGCATGTGAGCGCCGCCGTCGGTTTTAATCGACTCCGGCGCAGTGGGCGCTTCCTATCCGCCATGCACACTCTCCGGATGGCGCCCTTCTTGTTGGTGTCGGCCATCGGATTGGCCGCCGCGCCGGGCAGCGCACTCTTCGAGCAAACGAAGGCGCAGTATCAGAAAGACTATGAGATCGAGCTGGTGGCGGACGATGAGCCCTATCCCGTCGCCGAATCCGACGGGGCCATCACGGCGCGGAATTCCGGGGTGCGGAATGTGGACATGGTGCTGTATTTCCTGCGCAAGGAGTTTGCCAAATACCCGCCCGAGCTCGTCAAGCTGTCGGGCCTGAAACGCATTGTGTTCTGCCGCGACCTCAAGGCGAACGGGCATCGCATCGCCGGCGTGGCGGTGGAGAAGAACGCGACCATCTACATGGATTCCTCGACCGAGATCGGCGACGAGCCGCACCGCCGCCGCACGCTGCACCACGAATTCTTCCACTTCATCGACTATGCCCTGCACGGCGAGCGTGACATCCGCGACAATCGCGAGTGGGTGGCGGCCGGTGCGCCGGGTTCCGCCTATGGCGCGGCCGAAACCGGCGCCCCCGTCGCGAACTGGGCCTCCCATCCGGCGGCGGGTTTCGTCTCAAATTATTCGCGCAAGTCCGTGCCCGAGGATCGCGCGGAACTTTTCGCCGCCATCATGACGAACAACCTGACCGTCCGCCTGCTGCTCCAGAAGGACAGCTTCCTCACGGGCAAGCTGAACGTGCTGAAGGACGAGCTGAAGGCGTTCTGCCCGCAGATCGACGAGGCCTTCTGGGCGAAGACCGCGAAGAATTTCTAAGACCGGACAATCGCGGAAACGCGAAGGAGCGGAACAGGCAAACGGCATCAGACTCCGGCGGCCCGGAGTGACTTGTGCAGGCGCAGCAATTGCGCGCGTGTCACCTTCTCACCTTGGGCCATGAGACCGGCCGCTGCATCCAGCGACCGCTTGTTGGATTCGCTCTCGGCCCGGGAGAGATGCTTTAGATAAGCGGAAAGGGCGAGCCGCTCGGAGCGGGGCCACGCCTTCACTTTGCGCTTAACCTGCAGCAATGTCATGGCGCGGAATCTAGCCGGGAAGGATGCCTTGGCAAGGCGGGTTTTGACGGCGGAGACCGGTCTATTTTGCCGTCAGCACCGCGTAGCTCTTCTTGCCCTTGCGGAGCAGGAGATACTTGCCGAACAGCAGGTCCGCGGACGTGACCGCCCTGGTGTGGTCGGGGACGCGGACGTTGTTCAGATAGATGCCGCCGGCCTCGAGGGCCTTGCGCGCGGCGCCCTTGGAACTTTCCAGGCCGGAATGAACGATGAGGTCGGCGATGGGCGAACCGGTGCCCTCGAGCTTCACCTTCTCCAGGTCCTTGGTCGGCACCTCGCCGGCGACGTCGTTGAAGATGTCCTCGGTGATGCCGTCGAGCGAGCCGCCGAAAAGGATTTCGCTGGCCTTGAGCGCGGCGGCGAGGGCCTCGGCGCCGTGGACCAGCACGGTCATCTCCTTCGCGAGGGCCTTCTGCGCGGCACGGGCGCCCGGGTTGGCCTTCAGTTCCTTCTCGAGCGCGGTGATTTCGTCTTGGGGGAGGAAGGTAAGGGTCTTGAGGAGCTTGACGACGTCGGCGTCGTCGGCGTTCACGAAGAACTGGTAGAAGCGGTAGGGGCTGGTCTTTTTGGCGTCGAGCCAGACGGTGCCGGTGGCGGTCTTGCCGTATTTCGAGCCGTCGGCCTTGGTGAGCAGCGGGAAGACGAGGCCCCAGACGGTGGCGCCGAGCTTCTTGCGCGTCAGCTCGGTGCCGACGGTGATGTTGCCCCACTGGTCGGTGGCGCCGACCTGCAGCTCGCAGTTGAAGGTTTTGCGCAGGTGGTAGAAATCATGACCCTGCAGCAGCATGTAGCTGAACTCGGTGAAGCTGATGCCGGTGCTGCGGTCCTCCATGCGCGAGCGGACGGAATCCTTCGCAGTCATGGAATTCACGGTGATGTGCTTGCCGATGTCGCGGAGGAACTCGAGGAAGGTGACCGAGCCGGTCCAGTCGTAGTTGTTGACGAGGCGGGCGGGGTTCTTGGCACCGGAGAAGTCGAGGAAGCGGGCGAGCTGCGGCTTGATACAGTCGAGGTTGTGCTGGAGCTGGTCGGGCGTGAGCAGGTTGCGCTCGTCGGACTTGCCGGAGGGGTCACCGACCATGCCGGTGGCGCCGCCGGCGAGGGCGATAGGCAGGTGGCCGTATTGTTGGAAGCGGCGGAGGGCGAAAAGCGGCACGAGGTTGCCGACATGGAGCGAGTCCGCCGTGGGGTCGAAACCGCAGTAGAGCGTGGTCGGGCCCTCGGCCAGGCGCTTGGCCAGGGCGTCGCGGTCGGTGCAGTCGGCGTAGAGGCCGCGCCATTCAAGTTCTGCAAGGATGTCGCTCATGAGGTGGCCGCCGTTATTGGCGGCAAGTGAACAAGTGACAAGTGACAAGTGACAAGGGGAGGGGCCTGAATGTAGGGTCGCCGCTGGTCGGCGGACCTTCTGCGCATGCGGTCCGGTCCGGCGACTAGCGCCGACCCTACAGATGAGCTTATGGGCGTCGCTGCCAATTTAGTAAGCCGCTTGATACCTACCTGAAATGGGTTGCCCGGGAAGCGCGGGCGGCTCTACTTACCGGGTTCCTGGCGACGGCCCGCCGTCCGCCCAATCCAGCCTTCAACTCCCGACTTTATGCCCCTCGTCGTTGGCGCCAAAGCGCCTGATTTCACCCTCAAGACCAAGACCGCGGACGGCCTCAAGGACGTCAGGTTGAGCGACAATTTCGGCAAGAAACAGACCGTGCTGCTGTTCTTCCCGCTGGCCTACACCGGCACCTGCACGCAGGAGATGTGCGACATCTCGAACGGCCTGAGCGGCTACACCGGCCTGGGCGCGGAAGTCTACGGCATCAGCGTCGACAGCCCGTTCGCCCAGGAAGCCTGGGCGAAAAGCAGCAAGATCACCGTGCCCCTGCTTTCCGACCTCAACAAGACCGTCACCAAGGCCTACGACGTCGTGTTCCCGAACCTGGCCGGCGTGGGCGACACCTCCGCGCGCGCGGCGTTCGTCATCGGCCGGGACGGCGTCATCAAATACGCCGAACAGACGCCGACGCCGAAGGACCTGCCGAACTTCAACGCCGTCAAGGCTGCGCTCGCCAAGTAACGCATTTCTTGCGGCGCTCCATGAGCGCCGGACGGCGGTCACAGGCCGCCGCTACAGTTTCACCCATCTAAAGTCACCACCATGAGTCTCCCGAATCCGTTCAACACCCTGCAGTCCTTCGAGGGCGGCAAGAAGTTCTACTCGCTCCCCGAGCTGGCCAGGCAGTTCCCGGGCGTCGCCCGCCTGCCGGTGAGCATCCGCCTCGTGCTCGAGGCCGTGCTGCGCAACTGCGACGGCAAGCGCGTCATGGAATCCAACATCAAGGAGCTGGCCAACTGGAAGCCGACCGAGGCCCGCACCGCCGAGATCCCGTTCGTCGTCGCGCGTATCGTGCTGCAGGACTTCACCGGCGTGCCGCTGCTCGTCGATCTCGCCGCCATGCGCTCGGCCGTGGCCAAGCTCGGCAAGAACCCGAAGATCATCGAGCCGCTCGTGCCGGTGGACCTCGTGGTGGACCACTCCGTGCAGGTGGACTTCTCCGGCAACGCCGAGGCGCTGGCCAAGAACCTCGACCTCGAGTTCAAGCGCAACCGCGAGCGCTACCAGTTCCTCAAGTGGGGCATGCAGGCGTTCGACACCTTCAAGGTTGTCCCGCCGGGCATCGGCATCGTCCACCAGGTGAACCTCGAATACCTTGCCAAGGGCGTGCTCAGCCAGGGCGGCGTCTATTATCCCGACACGCTCGTCGGCACCGACTCGCATACGACGATGATCAACGGCATCGGCATCGTGGGCTGGGGCGTCGGCGGCATCGAGGCCGAGGCCGGCATGCTCGGCCAGCCGGTCTATTTCCTCACGCCCGATGTCGTCGGTGTGCACCTGACCGGCGCGCTCCGCGAGGGTGTTACTGCCACCGACCTGGCACTCACCGTCACGCAGCTGATGCGCAAGGCCAAGGTCGTCGGCAAGTTCGTCGAGTTCTTCGGCCCGGGTGCCGCCGCGCTGCCGGTCGTCGACCGCGCGACCATCGCCAACATGGCGCCCGAATACGGCGCGACCATGGGTTTCTTCCCGATCGACGCCGAGTGCTCGACCTACCTGCGCGCCACGGGTCGCGACGACCAGCACATCGCCACCTACGAGGCCTACTACAAGGCCCAGGGCCTGTGGGGCATCCCGGCGAAGGGTGCGATCGACTACTCGCAGGTCGTGGACCTCGACCTCGCGACCGTTGTCCCGAGCGTCGCCGGCCCGAAGCGCCCGCAGGACCGTATCGAGCTCCCGAACCTCAAGAAGGAGTTTACCACGGCGTTCTCGAAGCCGGTCACCGAAAACGGCTTTGGCAAGAACGCCGGCGATCTCGCGACCAAGACGCATGTCGCGGCGGCCGGTTCCTTCCACGGTGGCGGCGGCGGCAGCCAGGAGCCGGTCTCCGGCGCCAGGGCGGCGGCTTGCGCCACCAACCCGCTCACCGAGCACGAAATGACCAACAACCGGCCCACGCCGGACAAGGTCACGGGCGCCGCGCCCACCATGGAGGGTGACATTGGCCACGGCTCCGTGCTCATCGCCGCCATCACGAGCTGCACGAATACGTCCAACCCGAGCGTCATGCTCGCCGCCGGCCTGCTGGCCAAGAAGGCCGTCGAGAAGGGCCTCACCGTCAACCCGGTCGTGAAGTCCTCGCTGGCCCCCGGCTCGCGGGTTGTCACCGATTATCTCAACAAGACCGGCCTCACGCCCTATCTGGACAAGCTCGGCTTCCAGACCGTCGGCTACGGCTGCACGACCTGCATCGGCAACTCCGGTCCGCTGCACCCCGCGATCGAGGAGGCCATCGTCAAGAACGACCTCGTCGCCGCCTCCGTGCTCTCGGGCAACCGCAACTTCGAGGCCCGCGTCCATCAGAACATCAAGGCGAACTTCCTGATGTCGCCTCCGCTCGTCGTCGCCTTCGCGCTCGCGGGGCGGGTCGACATCGACATGACCAAGGACCCGATCGGCAAGGACAAGGCCGGAGTTGACGTCTACCTCAAGGATCTCTGGCCGACGCTCAAGGAGGTCCGCGACCAGATGGCCGCGGCGCTCAAGCCCGAGGTGTTCCGCCGGCTCTACACCGACTTCGCCGCGCAGAACCCGAAGTGGAACGAGATCCCCTCGACCACGGGCAACGTCTACGCCTTTGACGCCAAGTCCACCTACATTCAGGAGCCGCCGTTCTTCACGGGCTTCTCGCTCACGCCGGGCAGCATCCAGCCGATCAACGGCGCCCGCGCCCTCGGCATCTTCGGGGATTCGGTCACCACCGACCACATCTCCCCGGCCGGCGCCATCAAGAAGTCGTCGCCCGCGGGCAAATACCTGCTCGATAACGGCGTGACCTTCGAGGACTTCAACTCCTACGGCTCCCGCCGCGGCAACGACCGCGTGATGACCCGCGGCACGTTCGCGAACGTCCGCATCAAGAACCTGATGCTCGGCGGCAAGGAAGGCGGCAACACCCTCGGGCCGGACGGCGCCGAAACCTCCATCTACGACGCCTCGATGGCCTACCAGAAGGCCGGCGTGCCGCTCATCGTTCTCGCCGGCCAGGAATACGGCACGGGTTCCTCGCGCGACTGGGCCGCCAAGGGCACCAACCTGCTCGGCGTGAAGGTCGTCGTGGCGCAGAGTTTCGAGCGCATCCACCGCTCCAACCTCGTCGGCATGGGCGTGCTGCCCCTGCAGTTCAAGGAGGGCACGACGGCCCAGACGCTCAAGCTCGACGGCTCCGAGACTTACGACGTCGTCGGCCTCACGGGTGCCATCAAACCGCAGCAGGACCTGACGCTGAAGATCACCCGCAAGGGCGGGGCGGTCGAGAACGTGCCGGTGCGCTGCCGCATCGATACGCCCATCGAGATCGATTATTACCAGCACGGCGGCATTTTGCCCTACGTGCTTCGCCAGATTGTCGCGAAGAGCTGATTGACTTGTCCCGGGACGCGGCGGTGGAATACCGCCGCGCCCCTGCTTTTGTCCCATGTCCGAGCCGACCAAACCGACCTTCCTCGTCGACGCCTACGCCAACCCGGTGCTGGTGCGGATCGACGGCCGGGCGTCGTTCGCCAACAGCGGCGGACTGCGGGATTTCTTCGCGGAGATGCTCAAGCACGGGCACAAGAGCTTCGTGGTCGACTTCAAGGACTGCACGAGCATGGACAGCACCTTCCTCGGCGTGCTGGCCGGGGCGGCGCTGGAACTCCGCCGCCAGCAGCCGCCGGGCACGCTGACCCTCGTGCGGGTGGGGGAGCGCAACCTCGAGCTGATCCGCAATCTCGGGCTGCACCGGCTGGCCACGGTGGACGCGGGGAGCTTCCAGATGAATTTCCGTGGCGGCACCACCGGCCTCGACACCCGGGCCAAGAGTGAGATCGAGAACGCCCGGCTCGTGCTGGAGGCCCACGAGAACCTGGTCAGCGCCGATGCCGCCAACGCCGCCAAGTTCCAGGACGTGCTGGCCTTCCTGCGCAACCGGGTGGAAAGCCGCTGATGCGGGAAGTAACAAGCAACAGGGATCAAGTAACAAGGGCCTGGCCCGGTCACTTATCTTGCCACTTGTTACTTGAAACCCGGTCCTTCAATTTTTCGCCATGATGTCCTTCGTCCTTGGCGGTCTCCTCGGCGCGCTGCTGGTCTACGCGTTCTACTGGCGGGCCCAGCACGCGGCGGCCCGGCTGGAGGAGGAGAAGCAGGTGCTGATGGAGGAGCGGCAGATCGTGCTGGATTACATGCACACCATGGTGGACGCCGTGGGCGAGCGCCTGCCGCGCGAGGAACTGTTCCAGCGGATCGTGCACGCGGCGATCCTGAGCACGGGGGCGCTGAGCGCCTGCATCTTTGAGAAAGACGCCGACGACATGATGCGCGGCGCGGCGGTGGAGGGCCTGTTTCCCCCGCACCGGCCCATCGCCGATACGCACAAGATGAAGCTCGGCTCGCGCGCCAAGTTCATCGAGCAGGTGTTGAAATCGGAGTCGTTCCCCGTAGGCGAGGGTGTGGTCGGCCGCGTGGCGGCCACCGGCCGCGGCGAGCTCGTCGCCCAGGCGGCGGCCGACCCCCGCATCGTGAAGCACGAGGACGAGGCCCTGGTGGTGCGCTCGGTCATCGCCGCGCCCATCACGGTGCGGAAGCGGCTCATCGGCGTGCTGTGCGTCTGCAACGCCTCCGACGGCCTGCCGTTCACCGAGACGGACTATTCGCTCGTGGAGGCGCTCGCCGAGCAGGCCGGCCTCGCGGTGCACAATGCGGATTTCCTCGCGCTCCAGGTGGACAAGCAACGGCTCGACCTCGACCTCGCGCTGGCCAGCGACGTGCAGCAGATGCTGCTGCCGCGGACCATGCCGGTGGTGCCCGGGCTCGACATCGATGCCCGCTACCTCGCGGCCCAGAAGGTCAGCGGCGACCTCTACGATGTCTTCAAGCTCGGCTTTGACCGGGTCGGCGTGGCGGTGGCCGACGTGTCGGGGAAGGGCGTCTCGGCCTCGCTGCTCATGGCCATCTGCCGGACGACGCTGCGGCAGATCGCCCCGATGCACACCTCGCCGGCCCGCGTGCTGGCGGAACTGAACCGGTCGCTGGCCGGTGACATGCGCGAGGGCATGTATATCACGATGGCGTATGCCGTGGTGGACGCCGGCAAGAACCAGGTGACGGTGGCCCGGGCCGGCCATGAACTGACGCTGCTCTCGCGCCGGGATCCGCACACGGGTTCCTACCTGAGCGAGTATGTCGGCTCCGAGGGCATGCCGGTCGGATTGGTGGATCCCGAGCTGTTTGACTCGGTCATCGAGGACCGGACGCTGGGGTTCGCCCCCGGCTCGACCCTGGTGCTCTACACCGACGGCCTCACCGAAGCGCCGAACGAGCAGGAGCAGGAATTCGGCGGGGCGCGGCTGGCCGATGCGCTGCGCGCCGGGCACACCGGCTCCGCCCGGGAGGTCAACGACGCCATTCTCGCCGCCGTGCAGCGGTTTTCCGGCACAGTCGGCCTGCGGGATGACTACACACTGCTGACGGTCAAGCGGACGTGAGAAAACGCGTTGCATTTGGCGGTATGGCGCCTAGCGATTGAGGCGATGTCCGTCGCCACCAAGCCCGCACCCGCCACGCCCGACCAGCTGCCCGATGCCGCGGGGCATTTCGGCCGTTACGGCGGGGTGTTCGTGCCGGAAACCCTGATGACGGCCCTGACCGAGCTCACGGCCGCCTACGAGCAGGCGCGCACTGACCCGGCCTTCCAGTCGGAGCTGCGGCACCACCTCAAGGAGTTCGCTGGCCGGCCGACCGAGCTGTATTTCGCCGAACGGCTGACCCAGCACTGCGGCGGGGCGAAGATCTATTTCAAGCGCGAGGACCTGCTCCACACCGGGGCGCACAAGATCAACAACGCCCTCGGCCAGGCCCTGCTGGCGCGGCGCATGGGCAAGAAGCGCATCATCGCCGAGACCGGCGCCGGCCAGCACGGCGTGGCGACGGCCGCGGTCTGCGCCAAGTTCGGCCTCGACTGCACCGTCTATATGGGCGCGGTCGACATGGAGCGCCAGGCGTTGAATGTCTTCCGCATGCGCCTCATGGGCGCCAAGGTCACGTCCGTCGAGGCCGGCCAGAAGACGCTCAAGGACGCCGTCAACGAGGCGATGCGCGACTGGGTGACCAATGTCCGCGGCACGCACTACATCCTCGGCTCGGCGCTCGGGGCGCACCCATATCCGATGATGGTCCGTGATTTTCATCGCGTCATCGGCCAGGAGCTCCGCGAGCAGATCATGGCCCGCGAGGGCCGGCTGCCCGACGAGATGGTCGCGTGCGTCGGCGGCGGCAGCAACGCCATCGGGTGCTTCTACGAGTTTCTCGACGACAAGGGGGTGAAGCTCATCGGCGTCGAGGCCGGCGGCCGCGGTATCAAGCGCGGCGAGCACGCGGCCCGCTTCGAGGGTGGCAAGCTCGGCGTCCTGCAGGGCAGCAAGACCTACATCCTCCAGAACCCCGACGGCCAGATCGAGCTGACGCACTCCGTGTCGGCCGGGCTCGACTACGCCGCCATCGGCCCGGAGCACGCTTATTACCGGGACACGGGTCGCATCGAATACGCCTTTGCGACGGACGACGAGGTCATGGAAGCCTTCCAGCTCTGCTCGCGCCACGAGGGCATCATTCCGGCGCTGGAATCCACCCATGCCATTGTCCACGGCTTGAAGCGCGCCAAGGCGCTGAGCAAGGACAAGATCGTCCTGATCAATCTCTCCGGCCGCGGCGACAAGGATGTCCAGACGGTGCAGAAGCTCCTGACGGAGCAAAGTAACAAGTAGCAGCCTCAAACGCCAAATCACAATGGGCCAGACTCCAAACAAACCATGGAAAAAAAGCCCGTTGATCTTGAGGAGAGGACGGCACTTTTTGCGGAAAATGTCCGAAAGTTTGTCCGCCAGCTGCCACGCACGATAGCGAACATCGAGGACGTCAAGCAGCTGGTGCGCGCCTCTGGTTCGGTGGCGGCCAACTGCATCGAGGTCAATGAAGCCCTCGGCAACAAGGACCGCGTCATGCGATTTCGTATTAGCCGCAAGGAGGCAAAGGAATGCCAACTGTGGCTGCGTCTGGTGAATGTGGGTGACAACCCGGAGATCGACACCGCGCGAAAGATTCTCCGCCAGGAAGCGCATGAGCTAAAGTTGATTTTTACCAGCATCATCAAGAAATTGGAATGACCACGATTTCCTGCGGATTTGTTTGGCCTTTGGCGCTTTGGCGTTTGGACTTTAGGCAATGAATTCGATGACTGGCTATGGGCGGGCAACCGCCACCCTCGGCACCCAAACCCTGACCGTGCAGGTCAACTCGGTGAACCGCCGCGGGCTCGACCTGTCGCTGTCGCTGCCCGATGAGTGGCAGGCCTTCGAGTCCGCCGTGGGCGACGCCGTGCGCAAGCAGGTCCAGCGCGGCAAGGTGCACGTGGCGGTCGAGGTGGCGGGGCAGGGCGCTGCGGCGGCGGAGTGGGACCAGGATGCCCTGACGGCCACGCTCGCGCAGCTCACGAAGTTCGCCCGGGCCAAGCACATCAATTTCGAGGTGACCGGCGAACTCCTCTGGGCGATCGCCAGCGCCCAGCGCAGCGGCACCAAGCTGCCGGCGGACGACGAGACGTCGGCCCTGCTGCTCAAGACCCTCGGCCAGGCGCTGCGCGGGCTGGGCGCCATGCGGGCCAAGGAAGGCGAGGCCCTGCTGGTCGATTTCCTCGGCCGGCTGGAAAAACTGCACGCGGCGGTCGAGGCCATCGCCCACCGGGCGCCGCAGATCACGGGCGTCTACAAGGAGCAGCTGCTGCAGCGCCTGCGGACGGCCGGCCTGGCGCTCGACGTGAACGACGAGCGCGTGCTCAAGGAAGTGGCGCTGTTCGCCGACCGGGCGGATATCACCGAGGAGATCACCCGGCTGCGCCACCACCTGGGCCAGCTCAAGGAGCTGTTGCGGGGCGACGGCGAGGTCGGCCGCAAGGCGGAGTTCATCCTGCAGGAGATCGGCCGTGAGATCCACACCATCGGCAGCAAGGCCAATGATCTGGCGATCGCGCAGCGGGTGATCGAGTTCAAGAACGAGCTCGAGCGCATCCGCGAGCAGGTCGCGAACGTGGAATAATCAACCACGACGGCACGACGACTCAACGAATCCATCGGCGTGGTGCCGTCGTGTCGTTGTGGTGAAAATCAGCTGGTTGGCACGGCCGGCTGCTTCAGCGACCAGAGCACATACCAGAAGACACCGAGGCAGATCCCGATGTCCGCGACGTTGAACGTCGGGTAGATATAGCTGCCGAAGTGGAAGTCGAGGAAGTCGATGACGTGATGGTGCACGATCCGGTCGACCAGATTGCCCACGATGCCGCCGCAGAGCAGCCCGAAGGCGGCCTGCGCGGAGGGCGAGCGGAGGCCGAGCGGCCGGCGCCAGAAGAAGATCGCCACCAGCGTGCCCGCGGCGAGGAGGGCGAGCCACAGGCTGGCCCCGGCGAACATGCTCCAGGCCGCGCCCGTGTTGCCGACATGGACCAGGTAGAAGAAATTCGGGAAGACCGTGACGCTGGCGCCGGGACCGTAGCTGCCGAAGGGCAGGCGGGCGTTGATCCAGTATTTCGTCAGCTGGTCCAGCGCAAAGACAATGATCCCCAGCAGCCAGAGCCGACGGTAGGCGAAAAAACGGCTGAAGTGAGAAGGATGATTTAAGAAAACACGGTCATCGCCCGCAGACGTGGAAGGTGAGACGACGGCTTTTCCCGGTTCCGCGGATTTAGGCAAACCGGACATCGGCTGGATTCTTAATGCTTAACTCTTGCTTCGGCCTTTATTCGTCGTCGCCGCCGTCGGAGATCTTGCCGCCTTCCTCCTCGGCGCCGTCGCCGAACAGGCCGCCGCGCTCGACGGAGCGATGGGAGTGGCGCTCCACTTCCTTCTTGGCCTCGGTGGAGTAGCGCGTGAAGGGCACGGCCAGCAGGCGCTCCTTGGCGATGGGCTTCTGGGTCGTCTCGCAGATGCCGTAGGTGCCGGCGTGGATGCGCTTGATGGCGGCCTCGATCTCGGAGAGGGCCTCCTGCTCGTTGGAGACGAGGCTCAGGGCGAAGTCGCGGTCAAAGGTGTCGGTGCCGGCGTCGGCCATGTGCTGGCCGTAGCCCGAGAGGTCGCCCGAGTCGTCTTTGGCGGACTTGAGCAGCGTCTCCTCGGTGTGTTCGCCCAGCTGGACGAGCACGTGGTGGCGCAGCTCGAGCAGCAGGCGGTAGTAACGGCGGAATTTCTCGGGCACCTCGGCCTCGTCGACCATCGCGGCCGGCGCCTTCTTGCCCCTGGCGGGGTTGAAGCCGAGGATGTCCGCCAGCGAGGCGGTCTTCACGTGGTGCGGCTTGTGGGGCTTGGCCAGGTCGGTGGTGAGCGAGGTGGGCTTGGTGGCGGCGCCGGGCTTGCCGTTTTTGCCGTTCTTGGCGGAGCTTTCGACCTGCTTCTCGTTCTTCTTCGCGATCTCGCGGACCTCATCGAGGCTGAAGGCGATGGCCTTGGGGGCGGCCTTGCGCTCGAGGAGCAGGCGCTTGAGGTCGGCGGCGGACACGGCCTTGCCCTTGGCGGCCGGGGCGGGCTTGCCCACGGGGGCGGCGGCCTTGGGCGCTGATTTTGCCGTGGGCTTTGCGGTCGCCACCGGTTTGGCCGGGGCCTTCGCCGGTTTGGGGGCCGGGGCTTTCTTGGCGGCGGGCTTCTTCGCGGGTGTCTTTTTCGTCGTGGCCATAAAGGGTCGGATTAGGAGTTAAGGGCTTCTGCGCACCGAGGGCAAACTTCTCCGTGCGGGGTGTGAACAACTTTCGGCACCCACCGCCAGCAGCGCGGGCAGCGGGTGTGGCCGGCTTCCTGAGCGTGGCGGGCGGTGGGCGCCACGCCGGGACCGGCTGCGAGACTGACATCGGAGACGATAAAGAGTTCGGGTAGAAATCTCCGGTGCTTTTCCAGCACCTTGAAGGCGGCATCGTCCGCCGCGCCGGTGAGCGCCACAACGGCGTCCAGCGACTTGCCAATGGTGCCGGCCTGGCGAAGGGGCTCGAGCGTCTCGGTGACCTTGGCGCGCTGCTGGAACAGGACGGCGAAATCAGACTCGACCTCGCTGCTGCGCCACGCCGCGGGTGTGACCGGCCAGTCCTGCAGGTGGATGGACGCGGCGGAGTATTCCTGGTTGGTCTTGGCGTAGCTCCAGGCCTCGTCGGCCGTGAAGGTGATGAAGGGCGCGAGGATCTTCACGAGGGCGTCGAAGATGGCGGCAATGGCGGTCTGCGACGAGCGGCGGAGCGGGTGGGCGGCGCCGAGCGTGTAGAGGCGGTCCTTCAGGATGTCATGGTAGGTGGCTGACAGCGTGACCGAGCAGAATTGGTTGCAGAGTTGGTAGACGCGGTGGAACTCGTAGGCGTCGTAGGCCTTCGTGCACTCGTCGATGAGGACGGCGGTCTGGTGCAGCGCCCAGCGGTCGAGGACGTCCATCTTTTCCACCGGCACGGCGTGTTGCGCGGCGTCGAAGTCGAACAGGTTGGAAAGCTGGAAGCGGAGGGTGTTGCGGAAAAGGCGGTAGGCCTCGCCCACGTGCTTGAGGATCTCGTCGTCCACCGGGATGTCGTCGCGGAAATCCTGCGAGGCGATCCAGAGGCGGATGACGTCGGCGCCGTGCTGGGCGATGTAGGCGTCGGCCGTCTGGGGCTTCTGGTAGGTCGAGCTCTTGGAGATTTTCTGGCGGTTCTTGTCGACGATGAAGCCGTGGGTGAGGACGGCCTGGTAGGGGGCGGCACCGAAGGCGATGACGCTGTTCCAGAGCGACGACTGGAACCAGCCGCGGTGCTGGTCGCTGCCCTCGAGGTAGAGGTCGGCCGGCCAGTGCGTGCCACCCTGGCCGCGCTTGAGCACGGCGGCCTGCGTCGAACCGGAGTCGATCCAGACGTCGAGGGTATCACGGCCGCAGGTGAGCATGTCGGCCGCCGGCCAGCCGGCGGGGAGCTTCACGCCGGCGAGGATCTCGGCCGGCTTGGCGTCATACCAGAAGTTGGTGCCCTTGGTCGCGACCTTGTCGGCTACCGCGCGGACCACGCCGGCGTCGAGGTAGGGCTTCTTGTCCGGGCCGTAAAAGGCGATGATCGGCACGCCCCACGAGCGCTGGCGGCTGATACACCAGTCCGGGCGCGACTCGACGGCGCTGCGGATGCGGGCCTCACCCCAGGCGGGGATCCAGCCCTGATGTTCGGCGATCTTGGTGATCTCCCGGAGGGCGACCTGGCGGTGGCCGGCCTTGTCGAGGGAGACGAACCACTGGTCGACGGCGCGGAAGATGATCGGGGTCTTGGAGCGCCAGCAATGCGGGTAGCTGTGCGGATACTTGGCCTTGGCCAGCAGCGCGCCGACGGCGTCGAGCTTCTTCAGCACGCCGAGGTTGGCGGGCGCGGGCTTCTTGGCGGCCAGGTCCTCGACGGTCTCGAGCGTGGTCAGGCCGACGAGATCGGCCGGCACGCGGCCGTCGTCCAGGTATTTGCCGTCGTCGCCGACCGGGCAGTAGACCTCGAGGCCGTATTTCAGGCCGGTCTGGTAATCCTCGGCGCCGTGGCCGGGCGCGGTGTGGACGGCGCCGGTGCCGCTGTCGGTCGTGACGTAATCGGCGAGCACCACCGGCGAAGCGCGGTCGATGAAGGGATGGCGGGCCTGCAGCTTCTCCAGCTTGGCGCCGGGCAGCGTCTGCACGATGGCGGGCAGGGGCTCAAGCTTGGCGGCCGCGGCGACCTGGCCGAGCAGCGCCCGGGCGACGATGATGCGGTCGGCGCCGGTGTCGGCGACGACGTAGTCCACCTCGGGATGCAGGGCGATCGCGAGGTTGGCGGGGATCGTCCACGGGGTGGTCGTCCAGATGACGATATAAAGCGGTTTGTCGGTCGGCAGGCCGAACTTCTTCGCCTCCTCCACGGGCACGAGGAACTTTACCCAGATGGCGATCGAGGTGTGGTCCTTGTATTCGATCTCCGCCTCGGCGAGCGCGGTCTCGAAAGGGATGGACCAGTAAACGGGCTTCTTGCTGCGGTAGACGAGGCCCTGCTCGACGAACGCGGCGAAGGTGCGGAGGATGTCGGCCTCGAAGGCCGGCGCCTTGGTCTTGTATTCGTGCTTCCAGTCGGCGAGGACGCCGACGCGCTTGAACTGCGCGGTCTGCTTGCCGATCCAACTCTCGGAAAACTCGTCGCACTTGGCGCGCAGCTCCGCGGTGGAAGGGGTGAGGTTCTGGTCCTTCAGCTCGCGCGAGACCTTCTGCTCGATGGGCAGGCCGTGGCAGTCCCAGCCCGGCACATAAGGCGTGCGGAAGCCGCGCATGGACTTGTAGCGGTTGACGATGTCCTTGAGGGTCTTGTTGAGCGCGGTGCCGATGTGGACGTCACCGTTGGTGAACGGCGGGCCGTCGTGCAACACGAAGGCGGGGCGCCCGGCGCGGACCTGCTGGATCTGGTTGTAGAGACCGGTCTTCTCCCAGTGGGCGACCCGGCCCGGCTCGCGTTGCACCAGGCCCGCCCGCATGGGGAAATCGGTCTTGGGAAGCAGGAGGGTGTCTTTGAGTTCTTGCGCCATCGGAAATAAGGGGCGGGAGGCTACCCATGCAGGGGGGGTAGTCAAGTGGCGAGACGGGGATAAATTCCTCTGTAGCGGCGCTCTGTGAGCGCCGTCCGGTGGTCATAGACCGCCGCTACAGTTTGGTGACGAATTCGCCCGTTTTCCGGGCCAGTTCCGCGCCGGATTTGAGGCAATCCGGGAGCGAAATCCCGTCGCGGGCGTTGCCGCCGATGAAGAGGCCCTTGTGCTGGACCTCGCAGCGGGCGAGCGGTTCGAGAAAGCGCTCGTGACCGAGATTGTATTGGGGAATGGCCTTGGGCCAGAACGTGTGGTGCGTGAACACCGGGTCACCCGTCACGCCGAGCAGCTCGCGCAGGTCGGGCAGCACGCGGGCGAGAAGCGTGGCGGTGTCCAGCCGGCCGGTCTCCGGCTGGCGCATGCCGCCGGCAAACACCGTCAAGGCCACGTGGCCGTCTGGCGCCCGTCCGGCGAAGAGCGACGACGAGAACAGCACGCCGAGGAGGCTGCGTTGCTCGCGGGCCGGCACGAGGGCGCCAAAGCCGTCGAGCGGATGCGCCACCTGCTCGCGCCTGAAACCGAGGAAGAGCGAACTGACCGGCGGGTGAGGCTGATGGTCAAGCGAGGCCAGAGTGCGCTCGCCCAAGGTGCTGAAAACCAGCTGGGCAAGACCCGTGGCCGGCAAGGCGAGGACGACGGCGTCGAATTCGACGGTCGTCACGGCGTCGGCGCGGGTCCAGATCAGCTTCCACGGCTGGCCGGGGATGAGGCTGGTGACGGTGGCCTCGGTCTGCACGGTGCCGGCGGGCAAGGCGGCCGCGAGCGCCCGCGGCAGGGTTTGCAGGCCGTGTTGAAACGAGATGATCGGCACGACGCCCGCCGCGTCGCCGCGGGTCCGGCGCTCGGCGGCCTGGGCCCGGAAACCGCGGAGCAGCGAACCGTGGGAGCGCTCGAGTTGCCAGAGATTGGGGAAGGCGTAGCGGGCGGAGAGCTTCTCGGGATCACCCGCATACACCCCCAAGACGAAAGGATTCAGGCCGTAGTCCACGATTTCGCGGCCGAAATGGGAGGCAACGAAGGAGGCGAGATTGACGTCGGTGGTGCGCACACGCGGCCGGGTGAGCAACTCGGTGAGCACGCGCAACCGGGCGCCGAGGGAGAAAAGCGGTGAGGTCAGCAGGCCGGCGGGGGAGAGCGGCACCATGACCGGCCGGCCGTCGCGCACGATGAAACGCTTCCTGGCGGTGGGACTCACGAGGGCCCGTTGGTCCGTCAGCCCCAGCTCCGCGATCAGGGCGGCGACCTCGGGCGTTTCCTGCAGCGAATTCGGTCCACCCTCGACGAGCCAGCCGTCCCTCTCCGTCGTGACGATGGCGCCCCCGACCTGCGGGGCCTTCTCGAAGACGGTGACGCGGTGGCCGGCTTGGTGCAGCCGCCACGCGGCGGTCAGGCCGGTGAGGCCGCCGCCGACGACCGCGATGGAAGAGGCAGAGTTTTTAGCCACAAAAAAGGGCAAAAGGGGTTTGTGGCTTCGATTGCACGTTCCGCGCGCCTATAGGCGCGGTGACGAGGGCGGGGCTACGGAATGATTCTTTGTGCCTTTTTGCGGCCATTACTTCCAGGTTGTCACGGTCTCGACCAGCGCCTCGACGCATTCGATCTTCGCTTGCGGCATGATGCCGTGCCCCAGGTTGAAGATATGACCGTTCGAGCCGCGCATGGTTTCCAGCAAACGGGTGGTTTCGCGGCGGACGATCGCCGGGGTCGTGTTCATGAGCACCGGGTCGAGGTTGCCCTGCAGCGCGATGTTGCCCGGCACGAGCCGGCGGACGACCCCGAGGTCGACGGTCCAGTCCACGCCCAGCACGCTCGCGCCGCTGAAGGCCTGGTCGGTCAGCTGGGACGGAGTGCCCTTGGCGTAGAGGATCACGGGAAAACCCTTGGGCAGCGCGGTGATGATGGCGCGAATCCAGCGCAGCGACGCAGCCTCGTAATCCTGGCCCGCCACGATGCCGCCCCACGAATCGAAGATCTGGATGGCATCGACGCCGGCGCGGATCTGCATCTGGAAATATTCGATGAGCGCGGCGGTGAGTTTCTCCATCAGGGCGTTGAACAACGGCCGGTCGGAATAGAACACGGCCTTGCTGCGCTCGAAGTCGTCCGCGCTGCCACCCTCGAGCATATACGTGGCGAGCGTCCAGGGCGAACCGCCGAAGCCGAGCAGGGCCTTCTCGCCCTTCAGCTCCGCCTTCACGCGGGTCAGCGCCTGGCCGACATAGTCAAGCCGCGCGGCGACGCCCACCGGGTTGAGGCGGTCCAGCTGGGCTTTCGTTTCCAGGCGGAAATCCATCGCGATGCCGCCTTCGTCGCGGAACTTGTAGCCCTGGCCCAGGGCTTCGGGGAGCACAAGGATGTCCGAGAAGATGATCGCGGCATCGAGGGCGAAGCGCCGCAACGGCTGCAGCGTGACCTCGGCGGCCAGCTCAGGGGTCTTCACCATCTCGAGGAAGGAGGATTTCGCCTTCAGGTCGCGGTATTCCGGCAGGTAGCGCCCGGCCTGGCGCATGATCCAGACCGGTGGACGGTCGAGCGGGGTGCAGGCGACGGCGGCGAGGAATCTTTCTCGGGAATTCATTTTAAAACCACGAATGGACACGAATTCACACGAATTGAGAAATGATTTTCGGGGTTAGTGTCCATTGGTGTCCATTCGTGGTTAAGCCTGGTTTGCCCAGTTTCTGGGTTTGAGGAAGACGTCGTAGAGCCGCGCCTCGGGCGTGCCGGGCGCGGGCTTCCAGTCGTAGCGCCACGCGACGAGCGGCGGGAGCGACATGAGAATGGACTCGGTGCGGCCGCCGCTCTGCAGGCCGAAGATCGTGCCGCGGTCCTGAACCAGGTTGAACTCCACATAGCGGCCCCGCCGGTAGAGCTGGAAGTCGCGCTCGCGTTTGCCGAAGGGCGTCGCTTTGCGTTTTTGCACGATCGGCAGGTAGGCCGGCAGGAAGGCATCGCCCACGCTGCGGAGAAAGGCGAAGGACTGCGCGAAACCCGGGGCGTTGAAATCGTCGAAGAAAATGCCGCCGACGCCGCGCGGCTCGCCGCGGTGCTTGAGGAAGAAGTAATCGTCGCACCACTGCTTGAATTTCGGATAGAGTTCCCGACCGTGCGGGTCGCACGCGGCGCGGGCGGTGCGGTGCCAGTGCCCGGCGTCCTCCTCGAAGCCGTAGCAGGGCGTCAGGTCAAAGCCGCCGCCGAACCACCAGACGGCCTGGTCGCCGGCGCCGGCCTGGAGGAAGCGCACGTTCATGTGGACCGTTGGCACGTAGGGATTGCGCGGATGGATGACGAGCGACACGCCCATCGCCTGAAAGGCCTTGCCGGCCATTTCGGGGCGCGCCGCCGTGGCGGAAGCGGGCAGGGCGGCGCCACTGACGTGGGAGAAACCCACGCCGGCCTTCTCGAATACGGCGCCGTCGGTCAGCACCCGCGAGCGGCCGCCGCCACCCTCGGGACGCGTCCAGGCATCCTCGCTAAACTGCCCGCCATCCTCGCGCGCCAGTGCCGTGCACAGCGCGTCCTGCAGGGCGCGCAGGTAGGAGCTGACGGCGTTGAGATCGGGAACCATGGAGGAAGGAGACAGGTAGCCACAAAGAGTCACAAAAATACACGAAAAACCTCAGGTGGAGGGCCCGCCTCCCTGCGGGCCGTTGGTGCGCCATAACCAATCCCGGCCCGCAGGGACGCGGGCCCTCCACTCGGGCTTGACGACTTTGCTAGGGTGGTGCGGCTTGACCTCAAGCCGCATAGCGCGTTGAGGTCAACGCGCTCCACCACCAAACATGAATTCCGCCGTGCTCACCACCATCGCCGCCACCGGTTTCACCGTGGCGTTCTTCCATGCGGCGATCCCGACGCACTGGCTGCCGTTCGTGCTGGTTTCACGGGCGCGGGGCTGGAGCCGGACGAAGACCCTCGCCGTAGCGGCGCTGGCCGGACTGGGACACGTGGCCCTGACGACCCTGCTCGGGCTGGCCATTGCGTGGTTCGGTTTCCAGCTCGACGAGAAGCTCGGGCGGCTGTTCCCGTGGATCGCGGGCGGCATCCTGCTGGCGATCGGCCTGTATTATTTCTGGCGGCAGTGGCGCGGCGGGGTGGTGCACCACCACGTCCTCGGGGCCCACCACCACCCGAGCGAGCAGTGCGGCCACGAACACGAGCGCAGCCATTGGGACGAGGAATTGAAGGACAGCCGGCTGGTCGAGACCAAGACGGGCGACTGGACCGCCATCAGCGGGCTGTTCGTGATGCTGACGCTGTCACCCTGCGAGGGCTTCCTGCCGGTCTATTTGTCCGGCGTGCAGTTCGGCTGGCGCGGTTTCGTGGTGCTCAGCCTGATCCTCGCCACGGCGACGCTCGGCGGCATGATGCTCTTCACCTGGCTGACCTTGGTCGGGCTGGAGAAGTTCGAGGTGAAAAATTTCGAGCGCTACGAGGCCGGACTGCTTGGCGCGCTCTTCACCTTGCTCGGGGCGCTGCTGATCGTGCTGGAGCACTGACTGGTGGAGGGCGCACGTCCCTGCGCGCCGCGGCCCCTCCAAAGAAAAAGGCGCGATCGATGATCCCGCCCGGGAAAAACGGTCCGCCGGCGAGCGGCGACCCTACATTCAGAACCCTTACTCCATCCGGTCGGCTGGTTCGCCGGTCAGGTTGTTCTTCACGATCTGACCGCCCTTCATGACAAACCCGACCTGCTCGAGCACGGTGACATCGGCGAGCGGGTCGCCTGACACGGCGATGAGATCGGCGTAGAACCCGGGCGCCAGCTGGCCGACCTTGTTTTGCCAGCCGAGCAGGTCCGCCGCATTCACGGTGGCGGACTGGATCGCCTGCATCGGGGTCATGCCCCACTTGACCATGTGGAAGAACTGCTTGCCGTTCCAGCCGTGCGGATAGACGCCCGCGTCGGTGCCGTAGGCGATCTTGCAGCCGGCCTTCACGGCCTTCGTGAAGTTCTCGCGCTGGGTGCGGCCGACGAGGCGCTCCTTGGCGAGGATCCTGTCCGGGTAGCCGAGGCGGCCGTATTCGGCCAGGATATAGTCGTCGTTGTAGATGTCGGGCACAAGGTAGGTGCCGTGTTCCTTGGCGAGGGCGATGCCCTCGTCGTCGATGAAGCTGGCGTGCTCGATGGAGGCGACGCCGGCGCGGATCGCCATCTTGATGCCCAGTGTGCCGTGGGCGTGGGCGGCGACCTTGCGGCCCCACATCGCGGCCTCGTCGACCGCGGCCTTCATCTCCTCAAGGGAATATTGCGGCGCGCCGACCGACTCCTCCTCGGAGAGCACGCCGGCGGTGGCGAGGATCTTGATCAGATCGGCGCCATACTTGATGTTCTCGCGGACCTTCTTGCGGATGGCGTCGACCCCGTCGGCCACGCCGTCGATGTCGCCTTGGAAATGGACGTAGGGGGACATGCCGTTGAGGTCGCCGTGGCCGCCGGTGGCGCTGAGCGCCGGGCCGCTGGCCAGCATGCGCGGGCCGGGGATCTTGCCGGCGTTGATGGCGTTGCGCAGCGCGAAGTCGATGTAGTTGCCCGCACCGACGTTGCGGATGGTGGTGAAGCCGGCCTCGAGGGTGCGCCGCGCGTAGATGTGGGCGGTGACCGCCTCGTCGATCGGGCTCTTGCGGAAGATGTCCTCGTAGAAATTCTCCGGCTGGCTGGTGACGTGGGTGTGGCAGTCGATCAGGCCGGGCAGGATGGTGGCGCCGCCGAGGTCGATGACGCGGGCGCTGGTGCCGGCGGGGATTATCTTCGCGAGATCGGCCACCGCGACGACCGCCTTGACGCGGTCGCCCTCGATGACGACGGCCTGATTGGCGAGAACCCGGCCGGTGGCGGGGTCGACGAGGTGCGCGGCCTTCACGACGAGGAGCGGCAGGACCTTGGTTTCGACGGCGCCGGACTGCGGGGCCGCGGACAGGGCGGTGGCAAGACCCACGGCCAGGAAGAATGACGGGAGGAGGAGACGCATGGGGGACACTTTGGGTAGAGTCGCCCGGCAGACAAAGCAAAAGTCACGGGACGCCGGGCGCGGGCCAAATGACACTTGTGAGACGGTGCCAGGCAGGGTAGCTTCCCGCAGCAGGTCAACCCACCCTTGCCTTGGATCTCACCCCATGAAAAACCTCGCACGTTTTGCCCCGGTTGCGGCGGTGCTCGGCACGGTCCTGTTTTTCTCCGGTTGCGCCACCCCGCGATCCGCCCGCGTCACGCGGGCCCGGCCCGTGGCGGAGTTCACGGTGGTCGAGAGCTCCACGCAGAAGGAACTGACGCCGGCACAGCTCGGCGAATTGCGCGAAGCGGTGGCCAACTATCTGCATGAGCAAGGGCTCACCAGCAACCGGCGGTATTACGTCAAGATCAGCTTCCCCGGGGAAAACCCCGGCGACGAAGAACAGTGGGCGATCGTGCGGATCGGCAGCCTTCCGACGCGCACCTACACGATCCTCGCGGCCTACCCGGGCCCGGATGACTACGACCCCTACGATTACTACGGCTACAACGCCGGCTACGACGGCTTGGCGCGTTATGGCTACTACGACCCCTTTGACTACAACTACGGCTATTACACCCGGCCCGCGCCGCGCCGCGATCACAAGCCCGACGATCGCCCCGGGGACAAGCCCGACCACCCGCGCACCGTGCCCACCCGCTGGGACAACAAACGGCCGGATCCCGATCAGCCGCGGTGGCGCGACCGTGATCACCCGGACAATCCCAACCCGCGAAACGGGGCGCGCAACCACCCCGATGATGGCGGCCGCAAACGCGATGGCGGCGGTTCGCGCGATGGGGGACGAGACCGTCCGGCCTCCCCGGGTGGCGGCTCCACTGCGCCGCGACCCGCTTACACGCCGCCGGCGCCGGTGCGCTCCGATCCGCCGGCGCGTTCCGAGTCTTCGTCGCAAAACCGCGATGACCGACGCCCGACCACGGTAAATGACCACTAGCAGCGTGCCCCGTCCGGCGCGTAACTACCAAACGGGACACCCCGGCCGGTCATTATTTCATTTGGCGCGCTTGCCGATGACGCGGCCTTTTTTGGGCGGGGGGATGATGCCGATCCGCGGGTCGCGGCGGCGGGCCAGCGTGACGAGGCGGGTGGCCGTGCGTTCGAAGTGCTCGGACGTTTCCGGCAGGTAAAGCCACTTGGGCAAAATCGAATGGGGCCGGAGCTCGGGGAATTCCGCCTGCAGCGCGGCATGGCGCGCCCGGTCGGTGCTCACCAGCATCCCGCGCCAGGGTTCGTCGCCAGCGCAGAAACAGAACATCAGCCTGCCTCCGAGATAGACCGCCTTGGCGCCAAACATCGAGCGCAGGAGAAACCCCGGTTCCATCTCCAGCGGTTCCCAGAGCCATTGGTGGCGATGCACGGGCTTGGCCCGGCCGAGGGAGTGGTCGAACTGCGGGCGCATCGGGCGGGGGGCCGGCTCAGTGGAGGTCCAGCAGCAGATTGGCCAGCGCCTCGGGCTGATGCCATTGCGGGTTATGGTCGGCTTCCATGATGATCACCGGCCAGCCGCGGGCCCTGGCGCGCTCGGAAGCGGCATAGAAGTCATCCTCCTCGGGCTGCTTGCCCTTATCGACGGTGAGGATGTAGGTCGCCGGGATTTTCGCCGCCGCGGCCTGATTCTTGAGCGCGATCGGATCGGTGAAGGTCTTGCGCGGATGGGGCACGTCGATGGGAAAGGGTTTGCCGGGCTTGACCCAGTCGGGAATGACGAAGCCGTCCCTGGTCATCTTATCCAGATCGAACGTCGCGCCCGGTTTATGGAGGGTGAGGAGACTTTCGCCATCCACCGGCAGGCAGGCATCGAGGTAGACGAGCCGGCCGATGCGCTCCGGGATGCGGTCGGCGACGCCCGTGATGACCATGCCGCCGTAGCTGTGGCCGAGGAGGATGACGTCGTGCAAATCCTCGAAGAGGATCAGGTTCACGATGTCGTCGATGTGCGTGGCGAGACCGATGTCGGTGCGGGCGGTGTTGAAGTGCTCGCCCAGGCCGCTCAAGGACGGCCGGTAAACCTTCCAGCCCTTCGCCTCGAGGAGCGGCGCGATTTTCTTGAAGTGCCAGCCGCCGGCCCAGGCGCCATGGACGGCCACCAAGACGGGCTGCTTGATGGCCGGGGCAACATTGGCCGCCGGCGCAGGCTCCGCCGCCGGCAGGAAGGCAAAGCAGGCAAATCCGAGCAGGGCGAGCAGGCGGAGTCTCATGCGGGTATTTTGGCGCACATTACTCCTCCGGTCAACCTGCGTGGCGTGGCCTAACGCGGACATGCGCCTCCTTGTGGCCGGTCTAGAGCTTCTCGTCCATCCGCCGCAACCGCGCGGCCATGATCGTCATCAGCTGCAGGGCAAAGAACGGGCTCTGCTGCACCAGAAACTCGAAACGCTTGCGGTCGACGGGCACGAGCTTCGCGTCCGTCTTCACCAGGGCGGTGGCGATGCGCGGACGCGATTCGATCAGCGCCATCTCGCCGAAAACGCCGCCGGCCTCGATGGTCTCCACCAGCTTCCCCTTGATGTGGATCTCCACGGCGCCTTCGATGACGGCGAACATCAGCTCGCCGCCGTCACCCTCCCGAAACACCGTCTGGCCGGCGGAATAACTGACAAACTCGGTATCGGTGTTGAACAGCTTGATTTTCATGGGTCGATCGCGAACGATGCCGGCTATCGCCGGCAGGGCAATGGCGACCCCGACACCGGATGTTACATTTGGGTCACGGTAGCGGCCTCACCGGTGCAGGCCGGTCGGCTCCGTTATTTCGTCTGTTCCAGCGGCAGGGCGTGGAGCTTCAGCTCGGGGTTCTTCTCCTGAAAGTAGCGCATGGTCCACTCGTTGGGGAAAAGAACAACGGGATTCTCGAACTTGTCGGCGCCGAAGCTGACGCCGGTGGCGATGATGAGGCGGGTCGGATCCTTGAGCAACGGGTGCGGTTCGACCCAGCGGAGCATCGTCCACGGCGCGGGCGTGAGGCGGGACTCGGCGCCGTATTCGCTCTGGAGGCGCCACTGCACGACCTCGAACTGCAACGGGCCGACCGCGGCGAGCAGCGTGGCGCCGGATGGGGCGCTCTTGGCGGTGAAGGACTGGACGACGCCCTCCTGCAGGAGCTGCTCGAGGCCGGCGCGGTATTTCTTCGAGTCGCCGGTGTTCGGGTTGGCGATGTAGGAGAAGACCTCGGACGGGAAGCGCGGGATCTCATCGTAGCAGATGCTGCGGTCCTGCGTGAGCGTGTCGCCGATGCCGAACTCGCTGTGGCCGACGAGGCCGATGACGTCGCCCGGCCAGGCCTCGTCCACCGTCTCGCGTTCGCGGCCGAAGAGCTTGTGCGAGGAGGAGAGGCGGACGGACTTGCCAGTCCGCTGGTGAGTGACGACCATGTCGCGGTCGAATTTGCCGGAGCAAATGCGGCAGAAGGCGATGCGGTCGCGGTGCTTCGCGTCCATGTTGGCCTGGATCTTGAAGATGAAGCCGGAGAACTTCGGGTCGTCGACCGGCACCTCGCGGGCGGTGGTCGGCTGGGGGAATCCCGGCACGGTGATGCTGACCGATTTGCGTGGCGCGGGCGGCACGGAGTCCTTCAGGAAGCCGTCAAGCAGGAGCTGGATGCCGAAATTGTTCACGGCGGAGCCGAAGTAGACGGGGGTCTGCTGGCCGGCCTGCACGGCCTTGAGGTCGAACGGATGGCCCGCGCCGTCGAGCATCGCGAGCTGGTCCTTCACCTGCTCCAAGGTGTAGTCGTCGAGCTTGCTGCGGACGGCGTCGTCATCGAGCGAGGTGACGTTGACCGGCGCCTGGAACTTGCCACCCGGGACGCGCTCGAAAAGGTGGACCTCCTTGGAGCGGCGGTCGAAGACCCCCTTGAAGGTCGGGCCGTTGCCGAGCGGCCAGATGACGGGCGACGACTGCAGGCCGAGGACGTTCTCGAGTTCGTCGAGCAGGTCGATCGGGCTGCGCGTGGGCCGGTCGCACTTGTTCATGAACGTGAAGATGGGCACGCCGCGGCGACGGCAGACTTCGAAGAGTTTGCGCGTCTGCGTCTCGACGCCCTTGGCGGCGTCGATGACCATCAAGGCGGCGTCGACCGCGGTAAGCACGCGATAGGTGTCCTCGGAGAAGTCCTTGTGGCCCGGGGTGTCGAGGAGGTTCACGGCGCAGCCGGCGTAGTCGAACTGGAGGACGGTGGAGGAGATGGAAATTCCGCGCTGCTTCTCCAGCTCCATCCAGTCAGACGCGGTGGCCCGCTGGTTCTTGCGGTCCTTGACGGCGCCGGCGAGGTGGATGGCGTTGCCGTAGAGCAGGAACTTCTCGGTCAGGGTCGTCTTGCCCGCATCTGGGTGCGAAATGATCGCAAAGGTGCGGCGGCGGGCGATTTCCTGGGCAGGCGTGGACATGAAGGGGTCACGCAAAGCCGCAAAGGCCCGGAGGGAAAGCCTTTTCTGAAGATCGGGCGCCGCGGTCCCCAATCGGGCCGACCAGAGGGTGTTTTTACACTACGGGGTTCCCGTAGGTCAGGTTACGGCCGGAGCCGGATAGGCCAATCAGGCATTTTCATGTAGATTGAGCCTACAACCCAACCATCTCCCATGCTTCTCGCCGCCATCGTCATCCTTTTCTCCGCGCTCGCGCTTGGCATGCTGGCGCTTTTGGACCGCTATCAGTCCGCCGCAGACAAGGCGCACGTAGAGCGCCGGACGAGCCGCCCGAACCAGCCGTCTTACTACGATGCCTTCACGGATCGACGCCAGGCCTCAGGGCGACGGAAACCGGATGACCCGCAACTGGCGGCCTGAACCGAAGGACACACGCACTTCCGCACAATGAATGCTTGGACTTTCTTGGCCTTGGTCGGATGCCTGATACACGCCGCCAGTCTTTTGGTCCTGGCGGTCAGGGTCGGGGCGGCACGGCAAAGGGCGGAGCGGGCCAATCGTTTTGCGTTGGAGGCGGAGTTGGCGCCGCAAACCTTGGTTTATGGCGATCCGGCCGAGGGCGAGTGGGAACGCACGGGCTGAGAATGGGCGCCGCGGCGGCGCCGGCATCATTTTGAGCTTCTAAGCTCCGGCAAACCCCCGGAGAGTCCGGGCATGTCCGCCAGCCTCAAGCTCAAGCCCAACGCCACTTCCCGCGTGCTCGGCGGCCACCCCTGGGTGTTCGCCAACGAATGCGAGGCCCTGCTGCCGGCCGAACACGACGGCGAAGTGGTGGAATGTCGCGATCGCACCGGGCGCTTCCTTGGCACGGGCATCTACAACAGCAAGTCGCAGATCGTCTGGCGACGGCTGAGCCGGGACCGGGTGACGCTCGATGCCGCCTATCTGCGCGCGGCGCTGACGAAGGCAATTGACCGGCGCGCCGAGGGTGAGGCGGGCAGTCCCTTGCCCGCCGGGGATGTGGCGCGGAGCGGGGTCCGCGCCCTACCTTTCCAGCGCCTCGTCTGGTCCGAGTCCGACGACCTGCCCGGCGTGGTGGCGGACCAGTTCGGCGACACACTGGTGGTGCAGATCCAGACGCTGGCGATGGAGAAGCGCGCGGCGGCTCTCGGCGACCTGCTGGCCGAGCTGACCGGCGCCAAGGAGATCATTTTCCGCAACGATGCCAACATCCGGAAACTCGAGGGCCTGCCCAGCGAGGTGCACACGCGTTCCGGCGCGGCGTGGGCTCCGCGCTGGGTGAAGATCGACGGCCTCGACTACTGGCTCGACCTGCAGGGCGGGCAGAAGACGGGATTTTATCTCGATCAACGCCTCCAGCATGCGGTGGTGGCGAAATACGCCGCGGGCAAGCGCGTGCTCGATGCGTTTTGCAACCAGGGCTCGTTTGCGCTGCACTGCGCCAAGGCCGGGGCGGCGAGCGTGCTCGGGCTCGACAGCGCCTTCGACGCCGTCGGGCAGGCCAAGAAAAACGCCGACCGCAACGGTCTGAAGGCGGAGTTCACCGGGGCGAATGTCTTCGACTGGTTCACGGCGCAGCGCGACGCCGCGCCGGCATGGGACCTGATCATTCTCGACCCGCCGCCGTTCGCGAAATCGAAGTCGGCGCTGGAAGGCGCCCTGCGCGGCTACAAGGAGCTCAACCTCCGGGCGATGAAGTCCCTCATGTCCGGCGGGGTGCTGGCGACTTACACCTGTTCGCACCACATGCAGGACGCCCAGCTGCGCGAGATCCTCGCCGAGGCCGCGGCCGATGCGAAGCGGCGCGTGCACGTGTTGGAATTCTGCCACCAACCGGCGGACCATCCGGTGCTGGTGACGATGCCCGAGAGCGAATACCTCCGCGGGTATATCCTGCGGGTGGAGTAGTGGAGGGTCCGCGTCCCTGCGGACCGTTCAACCCAGTCGCGGCCCGCAGGGACGCGGGCCCTCCCAAAGGCAGGAGAATCGCCTCACCGCTGCTTGGCGGCGTCGTCGAGCTCGCGGCGGGTCTTCCGGATGTTCTCCAGTTCCTTTTCGATCAGGGCCTTGTCTTCCTCGGTCCGGGGAAACTTGAGTCGCTCGAGCATTTCGCGCTCGTTCTCGAGCAGGGCGACGCGGGTGGCGGCCACGGCCTCCATGTGCGAGGCGGAGTTGCCCCCGAAGATCGCGGCGGACTTGGCGAGCTTGTCGCTGTTGAGCGATTTGTCCAAGTCGGTCCCCTTGATGTTCTTTTTCTCCCGGGCGATCTGCTTGTCGATTTTCTTCAGCTCGGCGTCGATGGCCTTGATGCGGGCGGAAGTCACCTCGACCTTGGGCAGCTTGAGCACCTCCTGGTCCGCGGGAGTGAGAGCCGGATCCGCCTTCGCCGGTTCGGCCGGTTTGGGCTGATCGACGGGTTTGGCCGGCTCGGCGGCGCGGAGCAGCAGGGCCGCGCTAACGGCGAAAAGAACAAGCAAGCGGCGGGGAAGAAGGAGGTGGTTCACGGGGGGAGCTGGGTTTGGGTGGAAGGTCGGACCAGTGCAGACATTTGCCGCGGGCGGAGGTTTCGCCAATAGAAAAGGCCGGACCTTGCGGCCCGGCCTTTCCCGGTGTGTGTTGGCGAAGCTTGGTGTTAGGTCGGCTTCGTAGGCTGGAGTCGATAGCAGGCCGCGTGCCCGCGGCAAGCCTTAGATTCGGCCGCCATAGATGGCGCTGGCCCCCAGTTCCTCCTCGATCCGGAGGAGCTGGTTGTATTTCGCGACGCGGTCGGTGCGGGACGCGGAGCCGGTCTTGATCTGGCCCGCGTTGGTGGCGACGGCGATGTCGGCGATGGTCACATCCTCGGTTTCGCCCGAGCGGTGCGAGATGATGGTCGTGTATTTGTTTTTCTGCGCGAGCTCGATGGCGTCGAGCGTCTCGGTGAGCGAGCCGATCTGGTTGACCTTGACGAGAATCGAGTTGGCCGTGCCGGTATCGATGCCCTTCTGGAGGAACGCGACGTTGGTGACGAAGAGGTCGTCACCCACGAGCTGCACCTTGGAGCCGATGGCGTCGGTGAGCTTCTTCCAGGTGGTCCAGTCATTCTCGGCGCAGCCGTCCTCAATCGAGACGATCGGGTATTTGGCGACGAGATCCTTGTAGTAGGAGACGAACTGGTCGCCGGTGAAGGAACGGCCGTCGGACTTCTTGAAGACGTAGGTCTTGGACTCCTTGACGTAGAACTCGGAGGAGGCGACGTCGAGGGCGAGGAAGATGTCCTTGCCGAGCTTGTAGCCGGCGCCCTTCACGGCCTCGGCGATGGCGTCGAGCGCATCGGTGGTGGAGGCGAGGTTCGGCGCGAAGCCGCCCTCGTCACCGACGGCGGTCTGGAGGCCCTTCGACTTGAGGACCTTCTTGAGCGAGTGGAAGACCTCGGCGCCGGCGCGGAGGGCCTCGGCGAAGGTGTCGAAGTTCCTCGGCACGATCATGAATTCCTGGAAGTCGATCGGGGCGTCGGAGTGCGCGCCGCCGTTCATGATGTTCATGAGCGGCACGGGCAGGACCTTGGCGTTCGGGCCGCCGAGGTATTTGTAGAGCGGGACGCCGGACGCGGCGGCGGCGGCCTTGGCGGTGGCGAGGGAGACGCCGAGGATGGCGTTGGCGCCGAGCTTTGACTTGGTGGGCGTGCCATCGAGCTTGAGCATGGCGCGGTCAACGCCGAGCTGGTCGAAGGCGTCGAAGCCGAGCAGCGCGGGGGCGATCTTGCCCTTTACGTTGGCGACGGCCTTGAGGGTGCCCTTGCCGCCGTAGCGGGCCTTGTCGCCGTCGCGAAGCTCGATGGCCTCGTGCTCGCCGGTGGAGGCGCCCGAGGGCACGGCGGCGCGGCCGAAGGCGCCGCTGGCGAGCTTGACGTCGACCTCGACGGTGGGATTGCCGCGGGAGTCGATGATCTCGCGCGCGGTGATGGCGGTGATGGTGGTGTTCATGCGGTTAAGGGGAGGGAATGGACAGCAGAGGCACGTTTCGTGCCGGTGACAACCCGGGGCTGTGTCACAACCGCCCGGCGTGGTCTAGCCGAAAGGCGGGCGGGAGACGCCGAGCTGGTAGAGGAATTTCTGGAAGGCGCTCGGCGGCTTGGGGATGAACTCCGCCGGCAGCTGGTCGGCGTGGCCGTAGCGGATGGCGGCGCCGATGGGCGTGCCGCCATTGTAATTGCGGATGAGCAGCGTCGCGCGGTTCAGGAACTCGCGCGGGATCTCCTTGAGGTGGCCCTCGACGGCGGCGGCGTGCAGCGGCGTGTCGCCAAAGTCGTTGCGGCTGATGAGCAGGTCGACGGTCAGGTGTTCGCGCGGGATCTGGTGGATGTAACCGGACTCGGCGGCCGCGTGGATCGGCGTGTGGCCCGACTTGCTGGGCAGCACGAGATTGTCGTGGGTGAGGATCTCGGCGGGAATCTGGTCGAGATGGCCGGAGATGGCGGCGGCGTGCAGGCAGGTGTCGTGGTTCGAGGTCTTGGTCAGCATGTTCTCCGCCGTGAGCAGGGCGCGCGGGACCTGGTCGAGGTGGCCGTTGAAGACGGCGACATGCAGCACGGTCTCGCCGCTGATGTTGGCCGTGGTGAGCGTGGCGGCGGTGAGGAAAGTGGCGGGGAAGCGGTCGAGCGTGCCGTGCTCGGCGGCCTCGTGCAACAGCGTGTTGCCCGTGTCGGTCTTGGTCAGCACCAGGTCGGTGGTGAGCAGGCCGGCCGGCAACTGGTCGAGCGAGGCGCCGGCGGCGGCCTGGTGGAGCGGAGTGTAGCCGCTATTGGAGCGGATGAGCAGGTGTTCGCGGGTGAGCAGGGCGGCCGGGACCTGCCGGAGGTGCCCGTGCCGGGCGGCGAGGTGGAGCGGGGTGTAGCCGGCGTCGTTCTTGCGCAGGAGGTTCTCACCGGTGAGAAAGGTGGCCGGGACCTGGTCGAGATGGCCGTATTTCGCGGCGATGTGCAAGGGGGTGTTGCCCGAGGCATTGCCCTTGGCCAGGGCCTCCGCCGTAAGGGCGGCAGGTGACGCGGAGAGGGAGCCGGCGCGGGCGGCGGCGTGCAAATCGGGGTTGTCCATGCCAGTGCCTGCCAAAAAAATACGCCACTGCGGGGGCACGCAAACCAAAACCGGTCACCGGCAAGCAACCGGCGATTTGGGTTTGCCAAGAGTGGGCAGTGAAGCACTGTTTTGGGCGTGTCGACCGCCCCAACCACCGAACCGGCCATCACCAAGCCCAAGCTGGGCGCAGTGCTGCTGATCGATGATGAAAAGCCGCTGATCGAGTTGTTCGCCGAGGCGCTTTCCCCCCATTTCGAGTGCGTGCTGGCCACCAGCACCCGGGAGGCCGGATACATCCTCCACAAGAAGGCCTTCAAGGTTGTCGTGTGCGACCACCTGATGCCGGGCGGCAACGGCCTGAGCTTTCTCGTCGACGCCCGGGAAGAATATCCCGAAATGCAGCGCGTGCTCGTCACGGGCTACATGAAGCCCGAGATGCTGCTGCGCAGCGTGAACGAGGCCGCGCTTTACCGCTATCTGCTCAAACCCGTGTCGCTGCCGGAGCTGGTCAAGACGGTGCTGGAAGCGGCCAAGCTCCACGACCAGACGGCCGCGAGCCGCTCGGCGTGAGGCAAATGTAGGGTCGCCGCTTGCCGGTGGACCACGCCGGGCGTTCTTCGCGGCCCGGCGACAAGCACCGGCCCTACAAAGAAAACAACGCGATCAATCATACCGCCGGCGCAGGTTGCTCGGCAGCAGGCCGAGTTCCTCGCGGTATTTCGCAACGGTCCGGCGGGCGATCTTCAGGCCCTTGGCTTCCAACAGGCCGACGATTTCCTGGTCGCTGAGGGGCTTGCCCGGGTCCTCGCTGGCGATGATGTCGGCGATCATCTCCTTCACGCTGGTGTTGGCGACCGCCTCGCCGGCGTCCGACTGGTAGCCCGAGGTGAAGAAGAACTTCATCTCGAAGACGCCGTGCGGGGTCTTGATGTATTTGTTGGCCAGCGCGCGGCTGACGGTCGTCTCGTGCACGCCGATGATGTCCGCAATCTGCGTCATCGTGAGCGGCTTCAGCTTCGCGACGCCCTCCGCGAAGAACTCGCCCTGGTGCTTGATGATCTCGCGGGTGATGCGCTCGATCGTGCGCTGGCGCTGCTCGATGGCATTGATGATGAACTTGCCCGAGCGCAGCTTTTCGCGGAGATAGTCGCCCTCCTGTTTGCTCAGCTTGCCCTTCGCGATGAGCTCCTTGTAGGTGTTGCTCAGCCGCAGGCGCGGGATGTAGTCCTGGTTGAGGATTATCTTCCACTCCTCGCCATCCTTCTCGACGGTGACATCGGGCACGACCACACGGTTGGCATCGTCGGCGAAGCGCCGGCCGGGCGCGGGGTCAAGGGTGCCGATCTCCTCGATGGCCTCCTGGATGACCTCGGGGGCGAGGCCGGTCTTGCGGGCCAGGTCGGGGATGCGGCGGCGGACCAGCAGGTCGAAGTGGTCGCGGATGATGCGGGCCGCCACGGATTTCTCGCGGCCCTTCTGGGCGAGCTGGATGAGCAGGCAGTCGGCGAGGCTTTCGGCGCCGATGCCGGCCGGTTCGAAGGTCTTCAGCAGCTTGGCGGCCTCCTGCATCGTCGACAGCGGCAGGTTGGCCAGCAGGGCGAGGTCGGAGAGCGTCGAGGTGAGGTAGCCGCGGTCATCGAGGCTGCCGACGAGGAAGCGCAGGGCCGTGAGCACCGGGGGCGGGGAGTCGGACTGCTCGGCCTGGCCCATGAGGTGCTCCTGCAGCGAGGTCTCGGTGGTCAGCGAGTCGAAGAAGTGCTGGCGGCGCTCGTCCTCCTCGCTCGAGGTCTGGCGCACCCCGCCGGCGTCGGAAAGGTGGTCCTTCCAATCCTGCCCGATTTTCTCGAGCACCTGGAAATCCTTGGAAAAATCCATCTCCTCGCGGGGATCGTCGGCGGGCGTCGCGTTGTCGTCCCCGTTGCCCGCCTCCTTCTCGAGGCTGACATCGTCCATCGGCAGCTCCTCGAGGGTCGGGTTGGACTGCAGCTCCTCCTGGACGGTGGCGCGCAGGTCGAGCGCCGCGACCTGCAGGATCTTCAGCGACTGGCGCATCTGTGGCGCCAGCACAAGCTGCTGCGTCTGCCTCTGGTGGAAGCTCTGGTTGAGTCCGGGGCCGCTCATGCGCGCAAGGGGTTACCTCTGGCTTTCGAGCGTGGACACGCGGGGTAGGGCGGAGGTCGGGACGGCGGGGTTGGAGCCGGGTTTGGCGGGGGGAAAGACTTCGGCGAGGTAGACGGCCAGCTTCTCGTTGGTCGGGCCGTAACGGTCGCTGTAGAGATACATCTCGAGGTCGGTGAGCATCTCGAAGGCGGATTGGTAGCGCTTGTCGCGGTCGCGCTCCAAGGCCCGGTGGAGGATGGCGTCGAGCTTGGGGTCGATGTCGGCGCGGAGCGTGTGGAAGTCCGGGATGGGCAGCGTGAGGATGTTGCGGCGCGACTCCACGCGGGTGGCGCCCCGGAAGATGTTTTTGCCCAGCAGGATTTCGGTCAGGACGATGCCGAGCGGGAAGAGGTCGGAGCGGCCGTCGGTGACGGCGTAGCTGGCACCCTCGGGCGAAAGATACTCGTCCTTGCCCGGGATCACCTTGCCTTCCTCGTTATACATCAGGTCGAGAGCCTTCGCGATGCCGAAGTCCGTGAGCTTCACGTCGCCCTCGATGGCGAGCATGACGTTCTTCGGGTTGACGTCGCGGTGGACGATGCCGACCAGGCGGCCCTCGGTGTCGCGCTTGGCGTGGGCGTAGCTGAGTCCGCGGCAGACGCGGGAGGCGATGAAGACCGCCATGTCGATCGGCACCTGCCGGCCCAGCTCGATGTGGCGGTCTATGAACTGTTCCAGGTTCACGCCATGGACGAACTCCATCGTCATGAAATATTGTCCGCCAATCTGGCCGAGGTGGTAGGTCTGGACGATGTTGGTGTGGATGAGGTCAGCCACCAGCCGGGCCTCGCCGATGAAATTCTTCTGGAACTCCGGGATGCTGGAATACTCCTCGCGAATGAGCTTGATGGCGACGGCCTTGCGGAAGTTGCCCGTGCCCTTTTGCACGGCCTCGTAGACCAGGCCCATGCCGCCTTCGGCGAGCTTGTTGGTCAGCTCGTATTGGAGTTCGTTGAAGATGTGCTTGAGGGCGGGCGTGGGCACGGCCTCACAAAAACGGCCGGTTTCCTGTGTGGCAAGAACTCATGCGCTAAATTGCACACTTCCTGCTATGGGCTGGCGCCGGCCGGTTGGAAGCGCCGGTTGACAGCCGGGGTGACGCGCCTAGGTTGCGCCCATGGTCACCCTTTCCAACCGCGCCGCCCGCCAGGTGCAGACGATGCGCACGGCGCAGGCCGATGCCGCGAAGCAACTGCGCGTGTTCGTGGAAAGCGGCGGCTGCTCGGGCTTCGAATACGGCATGTCCTTCGACCTGCCCAAGGCGGACGACAACGTGTTCGAGAGCGAAGGCGTGCAGGTGCTGGTGGATCCAACCAGCCTCGCCTACCTCACTGGCTGCAGCATCGACTTTGACGACGGCCTCCACGGCAAGGGCTTCGAGATCAAGAATCCCAATGCGCAGAGCACCTGCGGCTGCGGGAAATCGTTCAACTGAATTGCTATTTGAATGCCGGGCCGGTGCTTGGCGCCGGGCCGTGTTCAATTCGCGAAGCGGTCCGCCGACTAGCGGCGACCCTAAACTTGCGCGACGTGCAGGGCGACGATGCCGAACGTCATGGGCGTCGCGGCGACTGAACTGAAACCGGCCTGACGGATCTCCGCGGCGATGCCCGCCCGGTCAGGAAACAGCCCGATCGAACCACAGAGATATTCATAGGCCGAGCGATCGCCTGTCACGACCGCGGCGACGGCGGGCAGCACGAACTTCAGATAGGCGTAGTAGAACGGCCGGAACCAGAAGAAAGGTTGGGAGAATTCCAGCAGGAACAGCCGGCCGCCAGGCCGCAGCACCCGGCGCATCTCGCCCAAGGCTTGGTGGCGGTCAGCCATGTTGCGCAGCCCGAAGGAAATCGTGACGGCATCAAACGACCCGTCAGGCAGAGGCAGAGCCAGGCCGTCGCCGTGCCGAAACTCAATGGCGGTCCACCGGGGGCTATCGGCGCGTTTTTTTACGGCTTCTTCAAGCATCGGTTCACAGAAGTCCATTCCGGTGATCCGGGTGCCCGCCGGCAGTCCGTCGGCCAAGGCAAAGGCCACGTCGCCACTCCCTGTGGCCAGGTCGAGAACAGCTCCCGGACGGGTGTCGTGGACGGCCCGCACGAGTCGCTGGCGCCACCAATAGTCCACGCCCCCGCTCAGGAGGTGGTTGGCGAGGTCATAGCGGCCCGCAATACGGGCAAACATGCTGTTTACAGCCTTCGGATCGGGCATGGTTAAGCCCTAGGCTTTGTGCGGCTTTGCGGTTGACGCAAGCACAGGGTAGTGAATTATTTGCGGCTGTAAGCCTTAGCACACCAAAAATTTCAACCCACGCCCAGCCATGTCGACCAACCTGACCAAACGTGAGATCGTGCTCGAAATCTACGAGAAGACCGGTTTCCCGCAGAAGCAAATTCAAGACACGGTGCAAATGACGCTCGATATTGTCATGGATGCACTTGCAGCCGGCCGCAACGTCGAGCTCCGCAACTTCGGCGTCCTCGAGGTGCAGGTCCGGAAGGCCCGGGTGGGCCGCAATCCGAACAAACCCGAGACCGAGGTCGTGATCCCGGAGCGCGCCGTGGTGAAGTTCAAGTCGGGCAAGATTCTCAAGCAGAAGATCAAGCAGCTCAGCCTCGAGAAACTGCGCAGCAACCCGCCGCCCCCGGCCTCGGCCTGAGCGCGCGCTTAGTCGCAGCGAGGCATGGCCGGCTTCCAGTCGCTTCCGGGCTTCCGGGATTTCTATCCGGAGGATTTTTCCCGCCGTCAGCACATCTTCCGCACCTGGCGGCAGGCGGCGGTCAGTTTTGGCTTTCAGGAATACGACGCCCCGGTCCTCGAGCCGCTGGAACTCTACAAGACCAAGTCGGGCGACGAGATCGAGGCACAGCTGTTCAGCTTCAAGGACAAAGGTGACCGCGAGGTATCCTTGCGGCCCGAGATGACCCCCACGGTCTGCCGGATGGTCGGCGAGAAGGCCGGCGCCCTGAAGCGGCCGATCAAATGGTTCAGCATCGCCGAGTTTTACCGCTATGAGCGTGCCCAGAAGGGCCGGTTGCGCGCCTTCCACCAGTTCAACGCCGACATCTTTGGCGAAGCCGGCCCGGAGGCCGAGATCGAGCTCATCGCCCTGCTCATCCAGTGCCTCGCCGGCTTCGGCCTGACCAAGGACGACTTCTACGTCCGACTGAGCGATCGCGACTTGTGGTTTTTCTATTTGGAGGCGCTGGGCTTCACCGATGCCCAGGCGCGCAGCGTCCTGACGGCCATCGACCGCTACGAGAAGGCTGGTGACGACGCCTTTAAGGTCTACACCGAGGCGCACGGTGCTATGTCCGCCGACAAAAAGGAAAAGATACTAGCTTTTCTTCAGGTGAAGTCAGTTGATGCACTTGAACGAACGATAACGCAGACAATACCCGGTGAAACCGTAAAGGAATCACTCAAGGCTGGTGATTTTTCTGCGCAGGTGGCGGACGTCACAGCTAAAGCACTTCCTCTTGCCATGCGCTTACTCGATTGGAAGAAGGTGCTGGCTAGGCTTGAGGCCATGGGGCTAAAGGATTTTGTTCAAGTCGATCTCAGTGTGGTTCGTGGGCTGGCCTACTACACGGGTTTCGTCTTCGAAGCTTTTGACCGGAAGGGCGACCTGCGCGCGCTGGCCGGTGGTGGCCGCTACAACGATCTCATCAAGAAACTCGGCTATGCCGATCTGCCGGCGGTGGGTTTCGCCATCGGCGATGTGACCACCAGCCTGCTGATCGAGCAGCGCGGGCTGGCCCCGGCCCACGGGACTGCGCCCCAAGTCTACGTCGTCATGGGCGGCGAGGCGGAGCGGAAGGCGGCCTTTGCCGACATCCAGGCGCTGCGCGCGGCCGGCTTCAGGGTCGAGTATCCCTTCAAGGACCTGGCGTTCGGGAAGCAGTTCAAGGCGGCCTCCGAGTCCGGGGCGAAGATCGCGCTCATCTACGGCGGCGACGAGTTGGCCAAGGGCGTCGTGAAACTGCGCGACCTGGCCGACCGGGCCGAGCGCGAGATCCCGCGCGGCCGGGTGGTGGCGCTGGTGCGCGAGCTGCTCACGGGGCACTGAGACCATGGCCCACTATTCCGGGCGGAATCCAGACCAGTCCACCATGCCGGAGATGATCGCTATTGCGGGTCGGATCGGGCTTCTGCTGTTGGCGGTCTATGGGCTGCTGGCGGTCGGGGCGCATTTCCTGGCGCAGTCGATGATCTTCCCGCGACCCCCGGTGAAATACGAACTGGGGCCGGACTACCTCCAGCTGACGGCGCCGGACGGCGTGAAGATCGCCGCGCGGCACTGGCCGAACCCGAAGGCGAAATACACGCTGCTCTACCTGCACGGCAACTACGAGGAACTGGGCAGCATCGGCGAATACCTGCCGCAGTTTGTGGTGGCGGGCTACGCGGTCTTCGCCATAGACTACCACGGTTACGGCCGCAGCGAGGGGACACCGACGGAAGCCAACCTCTATGCCGATGCCCGGCTGGCCTACGATTATCTGCGCACGAACCTGGGCGTGCCGGCCGATCGGATCATCATTTTCGGCTACTCACTTGGGTCCGGTCCGGGGATCGAACTGGCCCGGCACCAGCCGGCCGCCGGGCTTGTCATCCAGGGCGCGTTCGTCAGCGCCTACCGGGTGATGACCAGGGTTCCCCTCTTTCCGGGCGACAAGTTCGTGAACCTTGCCAAGGTGCCCGAACTCAAGTTGCCGGTGTTTGTCATCCACGGCACGGCGGACAACACCGTGCCGTTCTGGCAGGGCGAGAAACTCTACGAGACGATCACCGCGCGAAAGCAGAAGCTCTTCGTCGAGGGAGGGCCCCACGCCGGTCTCGGCGACTTCACCGGGCCGCGCTACTGGGAAGAGTTCCGAAAGTTCACGGACTCGCTTTAGGTGGCAGGGGCCGAATCAAGCAAGGTCGGCCGGACCGAAGGCGCCGGGCAGCAGCTCGCGCGTGCTGGAGGCGATGTGGCCCTTGCCGCGGCAAACGGACAGGATGCGGGCGTCGGGCCCGAATTCGTTGATGACCTGCCGGCACGCGCCACACGGGGCCGTCGGTATGTCGGTCGGGGTGTAAACGACGACGCACTTCAGTCTCAGCCGCTTTTCCCCGGCGGCCACGGCGTTGAATATGGCGGTGCGTTCGGCGCAATTGGTCAGGCCGTAGGAGGCGTTCTCGACATTGCAGCCCGAGTAGATCCTGTCGGTCGAGGTCAGGATCGCGGCGCCGACCGTGAACTTGGAGTAGGGGGCGTAGGCCCGGCCGGCGGCTGTCTTGGCGGCGGCCTTGAGCTGCCTGAGTTGGGCGGGGGTGGGATTCTTCATGTAGGAGCCTGCTTGCAGGCGATCAGGACGCGGTGTGTCGGCGCGAGTTTGTATCGCCTGCAAGCAGGCTCCTACAAGCCAAACTCTGTCTTCACTTCGGCGAAGGCCTTGATGGCAAATTCCAGGTCTTCGCGGCTGTGCGCCGCGGACACCTGCGTGCGGATGCGGGCCATGCCCTGCGGCACGACGGGATAGAAGAAGCCGATGACGTAGACGCCCTTCTCGAGCATGCGGGCGGCGACCTTCTGCGACAACGCGGCGTCGCCGAGCATGACCGGCACGATCGGGTGCGTGCCGGGGCGGATCGTCAGGCCGGCCTTGGTCAGGCCCTCGCGGAAAAACCTGGTGTTGGCCTCGAGCTTGTCGCGCAATTCGGTCGAGCGGCTGAGCATCTCGAGGCACTTGATGGACGCGGCGGCGACGCTCGGGGCGATGGTGTTGGAGAAAAGGTAGGGCCGGGAGCGCTGGCGGAGCAGGTCGATGATCTGCTTCCGGCCGCTGGTGTAGCCGCCGGTGGCGCCGCCGAGCGCCTTGCCGAGCGTGCCGGTGAAGACGTCGACGCGGCCCATGACGCCGCAGTGTTCGTGCGTGCCGCGACCGGTCCGGCCCATGAAGCCAACGGAATGGCTGTCGTCCACCATCACCAGCGCGCCGTATTTGTCGGCCAGGTCGCAGATGCCTTTCAGGTTGGCGATGAAGCCGTCCATCGAGAACACGCCGTCGGTGGCGATGAGCTTGAAGCGGGCCTTGGCGGCGTCGGCCTCCTTCAGCTTGGCCTCGAGGTCCTCGAGATTGTTGTTCTTGTAGCGGTAGCGTTGCGCCTTGCAGAGCCGCACGCCGTCGATGATCGAGGCGTGGTTCAGCTCGTCGGAAATGACAGCATCCTCCGCCCCGAGCAGGGTCTCGAAGAGGCCGCCGTTGGCGTCGAAGCAGGACGAGTAGAGAATGGTGTCTTCGGTGCCGAGGAACCCGGCGAGGGTCGCCTCGAGGTCCTTGTGGATTTGCTGGGTACCGCAGATGAAGCGCACCGAGGCCAAGCCGTAGCCCCAGCGGTCGAGGGACTCGCGCGCGGCCGTGATCAACTCCGGGTTGTCGGCCAGGCCGAGGTAGTTGTTGGCACACAGGTTCAGCACCTTCTGGCCGGACGCCACGGCGATGTGGGCCGTCTGGTGTGTGGTGATGATCCGCTCGCGCTTGTAAAGCCCGGCGGCCTCGATTTCGCCGAGAGTCTTCGTCAGGTGGTCGGAGTAGGCGGAATTCATTTGCCCGCCAGCGTTGGGAAAAAACCGGACGCGGCAAGGGCCCGCACGGCCGGGTTAACCGATTCGGTTAATTATGATGAAATTAACCGAATTGGTTAGAATATTGACAATCTAACCAAAATGGTTAACTCATAGCCTCATGAAATACCTCGCGCTCATCGGCGACATCGTGGACTCGAAGGCGCTGCCCCGGCGGGATCAGTTCCAGACGGAGCTGGCGGCTTTCTTGAAGGAAATCAGCAGCCGCAACCCGGCGCTGGCTTCGCCCTATACCATCACGCTCGGCGACGAATTCCAGGCCGTCTACAAGTCGGCCGACACGCTGTTCGCGGATATTTTCTCCATCTTGTGCCAGATCCATCCCGCGCAGGCCCGCTTCGCGGTCGGCGTGGGCGTGATCAGCACGGAGATCAACCGGAAGCAGGCGCTCGGCATGGACGGCCCGGCGTTTCACCGGGCCCGCGAGGCCATCACCGGGTTGAAGAAGACCTCCTACCTGCTGCGACTGCAGGGCGATCCCGCCAAGGATGCGGCCTATGACCGTTGGATACTCATCAACCATCTGCTCAACCTCGTGAGCCATAAGATGGATGGGTGGACGCGCAACCGCCTGCGCATCATGCAGGGCCTGCTCAAGGAGGAATCGGTGGGCACGCTGGAGAAAGAGCTCCGCATCAGCAATGTGGCGGTCTACAAAAATATCAATGCGGCCGCGCTCGACGAACTGCAGGGACTCTGCAAAGAAATCACGCGTCTGCTGAATCACGAACTCAAGACCCCATGAACTTCCTGGTCTTCGCCAACCTCTGGCTTCTCACCCGGCTCGTCAGCCTGTTTCGCGATGACGCGGTGGACGGGCGGGTGTGGCGCATCAAGGCGGGGATCGAGCTCATCGCGCTGGCGGTGCTTTACCCCTGCGGCGGTGTCTGGCTGGCGGCGGCGGCCGCGGTGGTCGCGCTGAACATCCTGGGCTACCGGCTGGAGCGCCGGGCCGGGCGCAAGGACTTTGCCCGGCTGGCGCTGGGCCTGCTCGGGCTGGTGGCGTGGAGCATTTGTTTTTCCCCGCGCCTGGGCCTGGCCTTCCGGCCGGAGCTGGGTGAGTGGAGTGGCCGCCTCGGGCATTGGACCGTGCTCACCCCATTGCTGCAGGTGCTGGGCGGTGTCCGGTTCCAGCTCGTGCTTTTCGGCCTGTTGCTCTCGGCCAACGAGGCGAACCTGGTCATCCGGGCGGTCTTCGACTGGCTGGACCTGAAGCCGCGCTTTCTGTCGGCGCGTCCGGACGGCAGCACGATCGACATCGGCGAGTTCAACCGGGGCCGGGTCATCGGCATCCTCGAGCGCGTGCTGCTCTACAGCTTCGTCCTGCAGGCCCAATACGGCGCCATCGGGTTCATCCTGGCGGCGAAGGCCTTCACGCGCTTCAAGGCGCTCGACGACCGGCCGTTCGCGGAATACGTGCTGATCGGCACGCTGCTGTCCGCCTGCCTGGCGCTGGCGACCGGCGGCCTGGTGCACTGGCTGCTGCGGCACTGAGGCGGTTTGGTGGAGAACCCACGTCCACCTGGGCCTTCCAGAGTGCCCCTCTCACTCCCAGTTCAGCACGATCTTGCCGGACTTGCCCGCGCCCATGAGGTCGAAGCCCTCCTGGAAATTGGCGACGGGCATCCGGTGGGTGATGACGGGCGTGATGTCCATGCCGCCTTGCACGAGCGCGGTCATTTTATACCACGTCTCGAACATCTCGCGGCCGTAAATGCCCTTCAGGTGAAGCATCTTGAAGACGATCTTGTTCCAGTCGACCTCGGCCTTGGCGGAGTGCGTGCCGAGCAGCGCGATGCGGCCGCCCATGATCATGTTGTCGATCATCTGGTTCAGGGCGATGGCGCTGCCGGACATCTCGAGGCCGACGTCGAAGCCCTCGGTCATGCCGAGCTCCTTGTGCCAGACATCGGAAAGGTTTTCCTTCGCGGTGTTCACCGTGCGCGTCGGCCCGAATTTTTTCGCGAGCTCGAGCCGGCCGTCGTTGATGTCGGTGATGACGACCTTGCGGGCGCCGGCGTGCTTGGCGACAGCGATGGCCATGCAGCCGATGGGGCCGGCGCCGGTGATGAGGACGTCCTCGCCGACCATGTCGTAGGAGAGGGTGGTGTGCACGGCATTGCCGAGCGGGTCGAAGCAGGAGACGACGTCGAGGTCCATGCCGGCGGGCACCTTCCAGACGTTGCTGGCCGGTATGGAAACGTAGTCGGCGAACGCGCCGTCGCGGTTCACGCCGACGCCGACGGTGTTGGGGCAGAGGTGGCGGCGGCCGGCGAGGCAGTTGCGGCAGTGGCCGCACACGATGTGCCCCTCGCCGGTAACGACCTGACCCTTGGTGAACCCCGTGACACCGTTGCCCAGGTCCTCGACGGTGCCGACATATTCGTGGCCGATGACCAGCGGCGGCTTGATGACGCGCTGGGCCCACGAGTCCCACTTGTTGATGTGCACGTCGGTGCCGCAGATGGAGGTCTTCTTGATCTTGATGAGCACATCGTTGACGCCCGGCCGGGGCACCGGGACCTGGGTCATGATGAGGCCGGGGCCGGCAGTGGGCTTCACGATGGCGCGCATGGTGGTGGACATGAGGGAATGGGTTGGCCGACAACCTAGGCGCGGTTCCCTGGGAAACAACTCCGAAGGCATACGCCTTTCAGGTTATTCCTGACCCGGTGCGGCCGGGAAGCCCGCGAGGCTCTCAACCCGTGTCGAGCGAACGCCACAGATACCAGCTCGCGACCGACCGGTAGGGCGACCAGCGCCGCGCGTGTTTGATGATGGCTTCGGGCGTCGGGTCCTTGCGCTTGCGATAGAGTTTTTTGAACCCCAGCCGGATGGCGAAATCGCCCGTCGGCATCACGTCCGGCCGGCCGAGGTGGAAAATCAGCAGCATGTGCACCGTCCACGGCCCGATGCCGCGCACCTCGGTCAGGCGCGTCACCAGCTCCTCGTCACCGAGTTTCGCCGCCACCTTGAGCGACGGCACGGTGCCCGCGATGCACTTGCGGGCGAGGTCCCGCACGGCCAGCAGCTTGTTGCCGGACAACCCGGCGCCGCGCAGCGCGGCGTCCGACGCCTTGGTCAGGGCCGCGGGCGTCGGGCCGCCGTGCTTCGCCAACTCGGCCAGCACGCGGCCGTGGATCGAAGCCGCAGCCTTGCCGTGCAGCTGCTGGTAGACGATCGAGCGCAGCAGCGCCTCAAAGAGGCTGGGGGCCGGGTTCAATTCCATCGTGAACGGCCCGACCCGGTCGATCAGTGCGGCCAGCTCGGTGTCGCCGGCCCGGAGGTGCGCGAGGGCGGCGACGGGGTCGAATTGGAGTTTGGGTTTCATCCTGTAGGAGGGGCTTTATGCCCCGACCGAATTACGCGTAGTTCCATCGGGGCGTAAAGCCCCTCCTACAGTAAATCATTCCGAGAGCAGTTCCGCGCCTTCCAGCGTGAGCAGGCGGGTCTTGGTGCGGACGCCGCCCGGCGCGGAGAAGCCCGTCATCTTGTCGCCGGCCGACACCACGCGGTGGCAGGGCACGATCAGCGGCCAGGGATTCGTCGCGAGGGCGACGCCGACGGCGCGCGCCGCCTCGTGGCCGAGGGCCATCAGCTTGGCGATCTCGCCATAGCTCTTCTTGTAGCCGGGCTTGATCGCCTGCGCCTGCAGATAGACCGCCTGTTGGAAATCCGTCACGCGCGACCAGTCGAGCTCGGTGCCGGCGAAATCCTGCAGCTGGCCTTCGAGGTGCTGCTGGACGCGGCCGATGAGGCCTTGCACCCACTCGGGCGGCGGCTCCGTGGCCGGCTGGCTGCGGGCCTTGCGGGCGAGGTGCTGCTCGGTGAGCGCCGCGGTTTCCTCGGGCAGTTGGAAGCCGGTCAGCCCGGTGTCGTTCCAAGCGATGCCGCAGGTCCCGAACGGGGTGGGGAAGAGGACGTGGGGCATGGCGGGAACTATGGTGGCGGCAAGCATGACCGCAAGCAGGCACCTGCGGCGGCGAGGGCCAAGAGCGTTAATCGGGCGTTATATTCGGGCGACACACCCCGTCGCTTCGCGCCACCCCTCTCAAGAGGGGATCCAGACATGTATATGGGAATCCCCTCTTGAGAGGCGTGCCCGCAGGGCGGGGTGTGTAGGACATAACCGCGGTCCGCCGGCGAGCGGCGACCCTACAGTAGATGCCTTAATTCTCCCCGATGTAGCGGCGGAAGAACTCCTCGTAGCGCACGAGCGTGTCGAGGCGCTGCTTGGGCTCGCCGCTGCGGCTGAGTTCGTGCGTGGCGCGCGGGTAGCGGACGTATTCCACGTCGCGGCCGAGCTGCTTGAGGCTCTTGTAGAGGACCTGGCTCTGCACGAAGCCGGTGCGGAAATCCACGTCGCCATGCTGGATGAGCAGCGGCGTCCTGATGTTGTCCACGTAGGTCAGCGGCGAGTCGCGGTCGAGCAGGGGCCGGACGTCCTTCTGCCAGGGATAACCCCCCCAATAGAGCGGCAGCAGGAACCAGGCGTTGCCCTCGCCGAAGAAGGTCGAGAGATCGTAGACGCCGCGCTGGGCGACCGCCGCCTTGAAGCGATGGTCGTGGCCGACGATCCACGCCGTCAGGTAGCCGCCGTAGGAGCCGCCGGTCAGCACCTGCCGGTCCTTGTCCACGTAAGCCTCCTTGGCGGTGAAGCTCGCGGCCGCGAGCACGTCGCTCGCGGGCCCGATGCCCCAGTCCTTGAAATTCGCGCGCTGGTAATCCCTGCCGTAACCGCCCGAGCCGCGGGGATTGGCGAACATCACGACATAGCCGCGCGCGGCATAGAACTGGAATTCGTGCCACATGCTCGCCTCGCCCGGGCCCCACATGGCGGAAGGACCGCCGTGGATCTGGACGAGCAGCGGGTATTTTTTCTTCGGGTCGAAGTTGGCCGGCTTGAGGGTCCAGTAGTCGACCGTGATGCCGTCCGCCTGCACCAGCCGGTGCCCCTCGTAGGTGCTGAGCTTCCGGTCCTGCAGCCAGGAGCTGTTGCCGCGGGTGAGGGGTTGCGGCATCTTGCCGTCGGCCGGGCCGCGGTAGAGCTCCGAGGGATTGCCCGGGTTGGTCACGGCCTGCACGAGCGCGCCGGCCCGGACGTCGAAGTCATTGACCCCCCAGTCGGTCTGCGGGGTCAGGGTCTCCGGCACGGTCCGGTCGACCGCCGCGCGGTAAAGCGGAAAACGCCCGCGGTCGGGCGCGGTGAAATACACGAACTTCGAGTCGGACGACCATTTGAGCCTGGCCACCGCGCGGTCGAGATCGGGCGTCAGCACCTTCGGCGTGCCGCCGCCCGCGGGCACGATGGCGACCATCGGCTGGTTGAAGCTGAGTTCGCCGCCCGGGCCGACCGCGTAGGCGATCCACTTGCCGTCGGGCGAGGCGGTCGGCCCGCCATAATTGCACCCGGGTTCCTCCAGCAGCACCTTCGCCGCGCCGGTCGCGACGTCGATGGTGTAGAGGCTGCTCAGCCTGTCGCGGTCGGGGTGGAGCTTGGGGTCGCGCGGGCCGGTGCAGATGATGCCCTTGCCGTCGGCCAGCCAGCTGGCGGCGGCATAGCCCTCGTAACCGAGCGTGATCGCCTGCGGCTCGGCGCCTTCCCTGGCTTCCACCGCGTAGAACTCGTTGAACTCGGGGTCCACCTGCAGGTCGCCCTCGGCCAGGAAGTTGAGGCGGTCCATGACGCGCGGGTTGCCGTCGGCCTCGTTCCTGGCGAGCCACTCGCGGATTTCCTGCGGCGTGCCGTCAGCCTTCGCCAAGGCTTCGGCTGACAGGTCCGGCTTGGCCTTGTCACCTTCTTTTGCCGATTTTTTTGCGCCCCAGTTGGCCGTGTCGTTGGCCTTGCGGCGGGGCTTCTCATTGCTCCAGGCCGGCGCGGCCTCGGCCGACTTCTTCTCCAGCGCGGCGCGCACCTGCGCGTAGGACAGCGAGCTGGTGAAGAGGATCTTCGTGCCGTCCGGCGACCAGCGTGGACTGGTGGCGCCGGTCTCGATCTTGGTGAGCGGCAGGGCTTCGCCGCCGGCAATCGGGAGGACATAGACCTGCGGCTTTTCCTTTTCGACGGTGCGGACGAAGGCGAGACGGTCGCCGGCCGGCGACCAGGCCGGGCTGGAGTTGCGGGCGACGCCGAAGGTCAGCTGGCGCGGCGGGGTCTGGCCGTCCGTGGCGGCGAGCCAGAGTTGCGTGCGATAGGTCCAGTCCTCCTTCATCGAGGCTTCGGCGGACCCGGTCGTCTTTTCGATGGTGCGGAGCACATAAGCGACCCACTTGCCGTCGGGCGAGAGGGCGGGAGTCTCGACCGTCTTGATGTTGAACAGGTCGGCCGCGGTGATCGGAGTCTGGGCGACGGGCTCGGCGCCGCGCAGGATGGGTAGACTGGCGACACACAGGGCCGCCAGGAACAGGAGAAGACGTGAGTTCAGCATAGGGGAAGGGAATGGAGCCTGCCCTCCGGGGCCTTGGCAAAGGAGGGCGGCATAAGGCTGGCATCCTGTGAAATCCCGTGCTTCTGTCGAAACGAATCCTGATGTCTCCGTCCACTTACATTTCGTCCGTCCGCTTCAATCATTCCGCCTGTAGGAGCCTGCTTGCAGGCGATCCGGGATGCAAGCAGGCCGCCGGGGCTTCAGATCGCCTGCAAGCAGGCTCCTACAAATAAGACACCATGCCGCAGAACCGTTTCTACAACGCCTTCGACCTGCAGGAGTGGGGCACCGCCCGGCGGACGGACTACCGCAGCCCGTTCCAGATCGACCGCGACCGCATCATCCACGCGCACGCCTTCCGCAAGCTCCAGTCGAAGACCCAGGTGTTCCTCAGCGGCGAATACGACTTCTACCGCACCCGGCTCACGCACTCGATGGAGGTCGCGCAGATCGGGCGCTCCATCTGCCACTACCTCCGCAGCCGCGGCGACCCGCTGACCGACGACTTCTACATCGACTCCGACCTCGTCGAGGCCTGCAGCCTGGCGCACGACATGGGCCACCCGCCGTTCGGGCATTCCGGCGAACGCACGCTGCAGGAGCTGATGAAGCGGCGCGGCGGCTTCGAGGGCAACGCCCAGACGCTGCACCTGCTCTGCGAGAGCATCTACCAGAACGAGTCCGGCGTGAAGGGCATGCAGCCCACCCGTGCGCTGCTCGACGGCGTGCTCAAATACAAGAAGCTCTACACCGAGTTCGCCACGCCGCCGATCAACCACTTCATCTACGACGGCCAGGCCCCCGTACGCGACTGGGTGTTCGGCGGCACCAAGCTCCCCGGCGCCCTCATGCGCGGCGACGCGCTCAACGACTTCAAGAGCGTCGAGTGCCAGATCATGGACTGGTCGGACGACGCGGCCTACTCGCTCAACGACATCGTGGACGGCGTGCGCGCCGGCTTCCTCACGGTCGAGCGCGTCGAGCGCTGGGCCGACGGCGAGACCATCGGCGCCGCCGAGCAGCGGCACCTCGACACGCTGTTCGACGCCATCCGGCGCGACCGGCTGGAGAACACCTTCTCGAAGAAGACGGGCGCCTTCATCCAGGCCTGCCGGCTCAAGCCGCGCGACAACTTCATGGCCGAGAAGACCAACCGCTACAAATTCGACCTCGTCATCGACCCGGTGGCGCGCAGCGAGGCGGACTTCTTCAAGAAGATGGCGAACGACATCATCTTTGAGAGCCCGCAGCTCGAGCAGCTCGAATACAAGGCGCGCACGATCATCAACGCCCTCTACAACGCCATCTGGGAGAACTACGCCGAGCGCAACGAGCGCGTCATTCGCATCCTGCCCAACCACGTCAGCCGTCTCATCGAGGCCGAGAAGACCCAGGACGGGAAGGCCCGCCGCATCTGTGATTTCCTCTCCGGCCAGACCGACGGCATGGTCGTCCGCACCTACCGGCGTCTGTTCGACCCGGAGTTCGGCAGCTTCCGGGACCTGAGCTGAGCGTTTTAACCACGGATTGCACGGATAGACACGGATGCAATCGGTGTTGGTTTGAACTGTAGGAGCGGGTTTACCCCGCGATGAATCGGGGCGCAAAGTTCCTCCTACAGCTTGACTTGACGGCGTTTTTTCCGCGCTTGTCTGGGCTTTCGTCTGACTTGCCGCTGCCTGATCGACTTGGCGCGTCATCCCGTCAGTTTGCTGGCGCCCCATGATTCCAATCTCGCATACTTGGTTCCGGACCATCGGTCGCGTCTTCTACGCGGTGGCCGTCATTTTTTTCGGCGCGCAGCATCTCCTCTACGGCAAGTTCGTCACCCGCATCATGCCCGCGTGGCCGGCCTGGGTCCCGGCCGGCCCAATCTGGCCTTATGTGGTCGGTGTTGGGCTGATCATCGCGGGCGCGGCGCTTCTCTTTGAGCAAACGGCCCGCCGCGCCGCGCTGTTCCTCGGAGAGCAGACTCTCCTCGCCGCCGTGTTGCTGGCGCTGCCGGCGGCTGTTGCCGGGCCCAACTGGGGCGGCGATTGGACGAACGCGGGTAAGGCGTTCGCCCTCGGTGGCGGCGCGCTGGTCGTCGCGGCTACGATCCACAACGGGGCGCGTGGAGCCCGCTGGCTGGTTCCCGTCGGTCGGGCCTGCCTGGGCGGGTTTTTCATTCTCGGCGGGATCCAGCATTTCATCTGGGTGCGCTTTGTGATGACCCTCGTGCCCGCGTGGATTCCCGGCGCCCAGTTCTGGACCTGCTTTGCCGGTGTCGCTCTCATTGCGGGCGGCGTGGGCATGCAGCTCCGGCCGACGGCCCGGCTCGCCGCGGGGCTGAGTGCAGCGATGATTTTTTCCTGGGTCGTCCTGCTGCACATCCCGCGGGCCCTCGCCGATCTGAGCAACGCGAACGAGACCACGGCGGTATTCGAAGCACTCGCCATGAGCGGAATCGCGCTGTTGCTGGCTAACGTGCCGAAGGGTGGTTCAGATTTCGCCCGTTCCATTCAGGGCAAGCGGTCCGCCGCATCTGAGATTTCCTCTCCGGCTGGACTGACGGCACGGTGATCAGGATCTAAGGATGCTCTTCCTTAGCGCTGGAAGGCGCATCGAATATGGAGCGCAGCTAAGATACTTACACTAGGGAGTGCTTTCAAACCCAACAAATACCCGCTTCCTGTCATTCTGAACGAAGTGAAGAATCCATGCATTCGCTCGCGATATGGCCTTCGTTGCCGTGGATCCTTCGCTCCGCTCAGGATGACAAACCGGGTTTGAAAACACTCCTTAATCCACACCCTGATTTGCGTTGAAGGCGCGGGAGCGGACCGGGGCGTGGCGGATGAGGTCGGCGTGCGGCAGGCCGCGGACGGCGTCGGCGGACGGCGGGGAGTATTCGAGGCGGAAGCTGGCGGACCAGCCGTCCGTCACCTTCTGCAACGGCATCGGCTCGGCGTTCGGTTTGCGGATGTCGGTCACCCACCATTGCGACTGCGTGAGGTCGAGGTGGACGTCGTGCTTGGCGCCGGGCTTGAGGACAATGATGTCTTTGGCCGCCGGCGCCGGCCGGTTGTCGGATTTCTCGCCGACCCAGGCATAATTGTTACCGTTGAAGCGGGTGTTCGCCAGCAGGCGGAAGGACTGCCCATCCGGGAGATTCACGATGGCGAGATCCTTGTCGCCGTAGTTGTGCAGCGTGACGGTCAGGCCGGCGATGCCCGGCGGCGGCTGCCAGGGCTGGCCGGGCACGCGGTTGGGTTGCGGCGGCCGGCGATCAACGGCGAACGTGATGCCCAGCGGCTCCCAGCTGGTGTCCTTCAGCACGGCGAGGCCCGACGAGCCGACCGCCACGGTGACGTCCATCGGGGCGCCGGCCTTTTCCGCGCCCATGGTTTCCATCCGGCGGGCGGCGTCCTGGTGCATGAAGTAGGCCTCGATGCCGTAGCGGACGCGCACGCCGTTGGTATCGGCGGACTCCACCCGGCCGCGCAGGTAGGGGCCGCTGGCCGGCGGGGTGTCGCTCAGCGAAGTCAGCTCGGCGAGGCCGTAGGCATTGACGCTCACGGCGGCATAGACGACGCGGTCGCGGATTTTCTGCGACTCGCGGTAGTCGTAACCCTTCGCCCACTTGGCCGTTTCGCCGCGGCAAAGCACCGCCGGCACCGTGCTGATCTCGTAGGTGAGGCGGACAAAGGCGCCGCGCATCGGGTCGTTGGGGTCGATGGGCGCCGTGCGCAGCACCAGCGGCGTGCCGGTGCGCATGATCCATTCGCGCTGGCCGCCCATGAAGGCCAGCACGAGCACCTGGAGCGCCGCGGCGAGGAGGGCCAGTTTCACCTTCACGCGGCACCTCCCTTGGTCTGCCGCATCTTCCGGTAAAACATCGCCTCGGCGACGAAGATGATGCCGAGGACGATGAACGCCAGGCCGCGCGAGGCCAGGCTCTGGAACAGGTCGAAGTAGCGCGCCAGCACCACGGCGCCCAGCAGCAGCGAGCCCAGCACGGTCGGCCGCAGCCGGCTTTCCTGGCAGCCGCGCCACATCCACATGACGGCGATGCCGAGCAGCATCAGATTGAAGGACAACGAAACAAACTGACCCCAACCGCGTTGATTCAGCGTGGCGAGGCCGAAGCAGTAAAGCAGCGCGATGGGCAGCAACCAGTCCTCGCGATGAACTTCCAGCTCGCGTTGCAGCAGGCTGCGGCGGGCGATCCAGCCCCAGCCGCCGAGGCCGAGGGCGAAGAGCGACCAGCTGAAGGCGTGGGCCAGATCGGGGCGCGGGCCATATTGGCGGGTCCAGTCGAGCAGGCTGTCGGCGGAACGCTGAAACGTGAGCAGGTAGGCGCAGACGAAGAAAGCGCCGAAACCGAAGAAGGCCATCACGGTCGCGCCGCCCATGAAGTCCGGCCGGTCGGCGTCGGTCAGGCGCGAGGTGGCGACCAGCAGCACGGCCCAGGCGAGGGTGGCGGTGAAGGCGTGGGCCCCACCGCCCCAGTTGACGGTGTTGACGGCGAGCAGGAGCTGGATGGAAGCGAGCGTGGCGGCCAGCAGGAGGGCCGAACGTTCTTTCCACGCCAGCGGCAGCAGGCCGGCCGCGACCAGCAGCACCGACCAGAGTTCCGGCGCCCGGAAATCAAACGTCTCACAGCAGCCCCAGATGGTGAGGAGGACGACGGCCAGCAGGCCGTTGGCGGTGGAGCGGATGGCCCAGGCCATGGCGAGCGCCCCGAGCGCCCAGAACAGGAAGCCGTTGGGGTAGTGCTCGTCGATGTTGTAGATCTGGGCGACGAGCCAGATGCCCGCGCCGTAGAACATGGTGCCGAGGGCGGCCAGCGCCTCGCCGAGCTTGGGCTGCCAGCCGGGGCGGGCCAGCAGCCGGATGCCGCCGGCGTGGGCACCGATGATGGCGAGGAAGACCAGCGCGAGTTTTCCGAATTTCGGGATCTCGGCCCAATTGTAGGCGAAAAGCAGGATGACCCCGAGGCCGATGACGATCGCGCCGGCGGAGGCGAAGACCAGCAGGCCCCACGGGACGGCCTCGGCCGCGGGCGGGGCCGGGGGCTGGTCGTAGCGCTGGCGCAGCCGGTCGGCCTGTTCGGTCGAGACAAGACCGTCCGCCTTCCAGCGTTCAATCTCGCCCAGCAGCCAGCGGATTTTGTTGTCCATGCAGTGAGTCGGCCCGGGCGGGACTCAAGCCGGAGGGTCCGTGGGCGGCAATGCTATTGATTGACCTCGATGTAGGGTCGGCGCTTGTCGCCGGACCGCATTGCGCGTGGATCTCGGTCCGCCGGCAAGCGGCGACCCTACAGGCCTTACGTCCGGAGGATCGTATCGAGCTTGCCGGTGCTGTCGTGCCCCGCTCAGGCCGCCGGCTTGTGGCTGCGAATGAGTACGCCGGTCTGGTAGGCGATGAAATACCCGGCACTGAGACCGAATAGGAAGAAGGTCAGCGGACTCTGGAAAGGCTGCGGGGCCTGCGGGGTCTGCAGGTCCGTCACGGCGTAGAGCACGAGGAAGCGGTAGGCGATGCGGCCGAGGAACAGCGCGCTGATGCCGATGCCGAGCGCGGTGTTGGGCGTGTAGAATTTGCCCTGCGGGGTGTCCTCGAACTTCGTCAGTTTCAGGCCGCCGAGCGCGATGGGCACGCTGAGGGCGAGGCCGCCGGCGAGCGCGGCGAGGACGGGCGGATACATGAGGCCGGTCGCAGCGAAGATCAGGACGATCGTGGCGAAGATGCCGACGCTGACCTTCAGGCGGTCCGGCCGGAAGGGCTGCCGGCCGATGTTGCGGCGGACCCGCAGGTAGACCCGCCAGGCGACGAAAGGAATGATCAGGGCGGGGACGAGCTGGCGGGAGGTCATGCGTGGAGGGTGGCCACGCCAGAAAACCAGCCTGCGGCGGGGGGCGTCAACTCCGATGAGTCCCCGCCGGTGCCCGGCCGGGGTTCAGGGGCGGGTGGACTTGATCTGCACGCGGACCTTCGGCTGGAGCAGGTATTGCCCGTCCACGACCACCCTCTCGCCTTCCGTGAGGCCGCTGGCGACCAGCGCAAGGCCGGCCTCGGTGTGGGCTACCTTCACGATCTTGAGCGCGGCGGTGTTGTCGGCGCCGATGGTGTAGACATAGTCGCCGTCCGCCCCGGCCTTGACCGCGGCGGTGGGAACGACGAGCACGGCCTGCTGCTCGGCGACCCGCAGCCGCAGGTTGACAAACTGGCCCGGCCAGAGGTTGCGGCCCTTGTTTTCAAACACGGCCTTCAGGCGGATGGTGCCGCTGGCCTCGTCGATCTGGTTGTCGATGGCGTCGAGCCGGCCGGTGTCGAGAATCTCCTGATTGTTGCGTTCCAAGGCGAGGGCGGTGAGCGGCGCCTCCTCCGTGGCCCGGCGCGCGGCCGTGTGCACTTCCTGGAAGTCCTGCTCGGGCAGCGTGAAGACCACAGTGATCGGGTGAATCTGATTGATGATCAGGAGGCCGGTGGCGTCGTTGGCGCGGACAAGGTTGCCCTGATCAATGAGCCGCAGGCCGACGCGGCCGGTGATCGGCGCGGTGATGTGCGTGAAGTCGAGCCGCACGCGGGCGCTGGCAACGGTGGCGTCGTCGGCCTTGGTGAGGGCCTTGAGCTGCGCGACCGTGGCCTGCTGCAGGTCGTAGGTCTGCTGGTCGAGCGATCCCTGTTTCATCAGGCCGCTGTCACGTTCCAGCACGCGCTCGGCGTAGGCCAGCTGGGCGAGGTCCTGGTCGCGCTTGGCGAGGGTCTGGTCGAGCTCCGCCTGGTAAGGGCGCGGGTCGATCTGCACCAGCAGGTCGCCGGCATGCACCTCCTGGCCGTCGCGAAAGGCGATCTGCTCGATCTTGCCGTCGACCTGGGTGCGCACGGTGACGGTGTTCATGGCCTGCACCTTGCCCAGCGCGTCGAGGTAGACGGGCATGTCCTGCCGTTTGACGGTGGCGACCACGACAGGAATGGCATCGCCTTCCGCGCGGGCGGCGGGGGCGAGGCCGCCCGCGAGCAGGAGCAGGCCGGCCGGGAGCAGCCGGAAGAGAAGATGGAGGAGCGGGGATGACATGGGGGTGACGGGTTAGTCGAGGACGGGGACGGCGGCGGCGGGCAGCGGCGCGGGACGGCGTTTCCGTCCCAGCCACTGGGTGGCGCGGTCGACGTAGAGGAAGATGATCGGCACGGTGTAGAGGGTGACGAACTGCGAGACCAGCAGGCCGCCGACAATGGCGATGCCCAGTGGCTGGCGGAGCTCGGAGCCCGCGCCGGTGCCCACCGCGAGCGGAATGGCGCCGAGTAAGGCCGCCATGGTGGTCATCATGATGGGCCGGAAGCGCAGCAGGCAGGCCTCAAAGATGGCGTCGCGCGCGCTGCGGCCCTCCTCGCGCTGGAGCTTGAGGGCGACGTCCACCATCATGATGGCGTTCTTCTTGACGATGCCGACGAGCAGGATGAGGCCGATGAGGGTGATGACCGAGAGATCGATGCGGAAGAGCCACATGGCCAGCAGCGCGCCGAAGGTGGCGGAAGGCAGCGACGAGAGGATGGTGATCGGGTGGGCGAAACTCTCGTAGAGGACGCCGAGGATGATGTAGACCACGGCGATGGCGGCCAGGATCAGCAGCGGCTGGCTGGAGAGCGAGTCCTGGAAGGCCTGCGCGGAACCCTGGAAGGAGGTGCGCAGGCCGCCGGGCTTGTGCAGCTGGGCCTCGGCCCGCTGGATGGCGGCGACGGCGTCACCCAGCGACTTGCCCGAGGCGACGTTGAAGGACAACGTGACGGCCGGAAAGGCGCCGAGGTGCCCCACGGTGAGCGGTGCGAGGCCGGGCTCGAGGCGGGTGAAACTGCTCAGGGGGATCTGCTGACCGCTCTTGGGCGAGCGGACCTGCAGCGCCTGCAGGCTGGTGGCGTCGAGGTGCCATTCCGGCGAAACCTCGAGGATCACCTTGTATTGGTTCAGCTGGGTGTAGAGCGTCGCGACCTGCCGCTGGCCAAAGGCGTCGTAGAGGATCTGGTCGATCGCGACGGCGCTGATGCCGTAGCTCGCGGCCTTGTCGCGGTCGATGACGACGGCGACGGCGGGCGCGAGGGCGGAGAGGTCGCTGCCCACGTCCTGCAGCTCGGGCAGGGTCTGCAGCTTGCGCTGGTAAAGCAGGGCGGCGTCATAGAGTTCGTTGATGTCGGTATCCTGCAGCACGAACTGGTAGAGCGTCTTCGAGCCGCCGGTGCCGATGGTGATGTCCTGCACGGCCTTGAGGTAGACCTTCATGCCCGGCACGGCCTTCACCTTCGGGCGGAGGCGGGCCATGACCTGGACGGCGGTGCTCTTGCGCTGGTCGGAGGGCTTCAGCACAATGGTGACGCGGCCGAGGTTCGTGGCCGGGCGCGATTCCACGAAGGCGTAGGTGTGGTCGACGTTGGGATCTTCCGCGATGATGCGGGCGATGGCGGAGTTTTTGGCGCACATCTCGGCGAACGGGATGTCGGGGCTCGCCTCGGTGGAGGCGAAGATGATCCCGTTGTCCTGCTCGGGGATGAAGCCCTTGGGGATGACGATGAACAGCCCGAAGGAGGCCACGAGCAGACCGAGGGTCAGCAGCAGGCCCGCGCGCTGGTGGTCGAGCGTGCGCAGCAGGCCCGCGCGGTAGACCGCCAGCAGCCGGTTGAACAGGCGCTCGATGGCGCGGTAGAAGCGGCCGCGGCCATGCTCCGCGGGCGGGCGCAGAAAGAGGCTGCACGACACGGCGGTCTGGCTGAGGGAGATGATGGCGGACAGGATGAGGGCGATGCTGACCGTGATGGCGAACTCGCGAAAGACGCGGCCGACAATGCCGGTCATGAGCAGCAGCGGGAGGAAGACGCCGATCAGCGACAGCGTCATGGAGAGGACGGTGAAGCCCACCTCGCCCGCGCCGTCGAGGGCGGCCTGGAAGCGCGGCTTGCCCATCTCGAGGTGGCGCATGATGTTTTCCAGGACGACAATCGCGTCGTCCACCACGAAGCCCACGGCGATGGTGAGACCCATGAGGGAGATGTTGTCCAGGCTGAAGCCGAGGAGATACATCAGGGGGAAGGTGCCGATCAGCGACAGGGGGATGGAGATGCCCGAGATGAGCGTGGCCATCGAGTCGCGCAGGAAGAGGAAGATGACCAGCGCTACGAGCCCGATGGTGATGGCGAGGGTGAGCTGCACGTCGACGATGCCGGCGCGGATGTTTTGCGTGCGGTCCATGACCACGCCCACCTTGATGGCCGGCGGCAGGCCCTTCTCCAGCTCCGGCAGCATGGCCTTGATGGTGTCAATGAGGGCGGGCACGTCGACCTTGGCGCCGGTCTGCTTGTGCACGTCGACGATGATGGCGCGGCGCGCCCCGACCCAGCCGGCGGACTTCAGGTCCAGCACGGAATCGCGGGCGGAGCCGACATCGGCGACGCGGGTGGGCGAACCGCCACGCCAGGCGAGGATCTGGCTGTTGTAATCGGCGGCCTTGAGCAGCTGGTCGTTGGACTGGATGAGCAGGGTCTTCTGGCTGCCGTCGACGGAGCCCTTGGGATTGTTGGCCGTGGCGGCGCCCAGCGCGGTGCGCACGTCCTCGAGGTCGAGGTTGCGGGCGGCGAGCGCCCGCGGGTTGATCTGGACGCGGATGGCCGGCACCTGGTCGCCGTGATAGTCGACCTGGCCGACGCCCGGCAGGCGGGCGATGGCGCGGGCGATGACATTGTCGGCGTAGTCGTAGACCTCCGAGAGCGGCAGCGTGTCGGAATAAACCGACAGCGACATGATGGAAAAGCCGTTCGGGTTGGCCTTCTTGTAGGAAGGCGGATTGGGCATGTCCTTCGGCAGCTGGCCGGCGGCGGCGCTGATCGCGGCCTGGATGTCCTGGCTCGCCGCGTCGATGTCACGGTCGAGCTGGAACTGCACCACGATCTGCGCCTGGCCCAGCGAGCTGGAGGAGCTCATCGACGTCACGTAGGGGATGTTGGCGAAGGCGCGCTCGAGCGGGCTGGCGACGGAGCTGGCCATCGTCTCCGCGCTTGCGCCCGGCAGCGAGGCGTTGACGTTGATGGTGGGGAAATCGACGTCGGGCAGCGCGGAGATCGGCAGCTGGAAGTAGGCGCCGACGCCCAGGGCGAAAAACCCGGCGACGAGCAAGGCCGTGGCCTTGGGGCGCTGAAGAAAGGGGCGGGAGAGGTTGAGCATGCGACCGGAAGGGCTGACCGGATGCGATCAGACTACTTGCCCACCTGCGGCCGTCCAGAGCCGGTTTAGTTAACTTTGCTTAAGGTTGGCTTAAGGAAGCCGCAAGGTGCCGGCGGCATCGCCACGCAACGCGGCGGCGATTTCGCACGGCTACAGCAGCAATTCCCAGTAGCCGACGTCAATCCACTGGTTGAACTTCCAGCCGACCTCGCGGAAGTGGGCGACCTTTTGGAACCCGAGTTTCTCATGCAGCGCCACGCTGGCGGCGTTGGGCAGGGCGACGCCCCCGATCAGCGCATGCATGCCCTGTGGCCGCACCGCGGCAATGAGCGCGGTGTAAAGCTGCGTGCCGAGGCCGCGGCCGGTGGCGGCCGGGTCAAGGTAGACCGTGGTCTCCAGGGAGAAGCGATACGAGCAGCGCGCCTTCCATTTGCCCGCGTAGGCGTAGCCCAGCACGCGGTCGCCCTCGGTCGCGGCCAACCAGGGCAGGCCGGCGGCGAAAACCTCGCCGATGCGCTGGGCCATGTCGGCCGCCGGCACCGCCTCCTCCTCGAAGGTGACGATCGTGTTCGCCACATAGTGATTGTAGATGGCGGCAATCGCGGCGGCGTCGGCGGTCGTGGCGCGGCGGATCATGGAGGAAGTGCTCGGCCCCAATGCAGCAGGCTTCAAGCCAAGTGGCCCGGGCTCCAAGGTGGAGCGCACTGATCTCCGTGCGCTCAGGGCTTGGGCGCGAGGTGGCCGGCGGCCACCGCGTCGTCGATCAAGCGGACCGCGTATTCCCAGATGGCCTGCGAACCGGCGGCGACATGGGCGTTGCGGGCCAGGACGCGGTCGTGGGTGACGCCGTGTTTCTGCCAGGCATGGCCGTCGGTCAGGCAGTTGAGCAGCATCGGGTGAAAGCGGTCGCAGGCGGCGGCGAACTTCGCCTCGGGCGTCTTTTGTTCTTCGAATTCGTCCCACAGGGCGCGGAACTCGGCGGTCTGATCCGGCGGGAGCAGGCCGAAGATGCGCGTGGCGGCCTTGGCCTCGCGCTCATGCTGGTCGGCCATGTTCTTCACGTCGTAGGCGAAGGTGTCGCCGGCGTCGATCTCCACGAGGTCGTGGATGAGCACCATCTTGAGGATGCGGAGCACGTCGAGCGGCTGGTGGTTGGAGTGCTCGGCGAGCACGATGATCATGAGCGCAAAATGCCAGGAGTGCTCCGCGCTGTTCTCGGGCCGGCGGCTCTGCGTGACGATGGTCTGGCGAAAGACGTCCTTGAGCTTGTCGACCTCGGTGATGAAGGCGATCTGGCGGCGCAGGCGTTCGGCGGAGGCGGGATTCATGGCTGGTAGTAAATGGAGGAGCCTGCTTGCAGGCGATTCAGGGCGTCGAGGTCGCCTGCAAGCAGGCTCCGACAACAAAGCCGGTGATGTTGCTTATGGTTTGAGGTAGGGGGCGAGGACCTTGGTCCAGATGGCATAGCCGGCGGGGAGCATGTGCAGCTGGTCCGGGCGGAACAACTCGGGGCGGTAGGCGCCAGCGGCGCCCAGCAGCGGCGTGGCGACGTCGACAAACGTGCAGCGCGCATCCGTCGCGCAATCGGCGGCGATGAGCCGGTTGGTGGCGAGCACCTGCGGGCGGACCTTGGCGCGCACCGGGCTTTCCTTGAGACTGAGGAAGAGGATCCGGGTTTTCGGCAGCGCGGCGTGGACCTTGGTGCGGAAGGCCCGGAAATCCGCGAGGACGGTCTCCGGCGACTTGCCCGCGGCGATATCGTTTTCCCCGGCGTAGACAACCACGAGGCGTGGCGCGTAGGAAATCACGATGCGGTCGGCGTAGAAGACGCTGTCCGCGAGCTCGGAGCCGCCGAAGCCGCGGTTGATGGTGGCCACACCCGGGAAATCCTCCGCCAAGGTTGTCCAAAAGCGGATCGAGGAGCTGCCGACAAATACGACCGCGCCGTGGGCCGGCGGGTGGGCGGCATCGGCCGCGGTGAACTTGCCGATATCGGCGGCCCACTGGTCGGGCGTGGCGCAGGCCGGGACGGCCAGCAGCAGCGCGGCAAGGATGCGGGGGAGGAAACGGGGCAAGCGGCTCATGCTCCACAAAAAACCCTAATGACCGGGAGCGCAATGCGGGAGGTGCGGGGGCATCAGCGGGCGGGCGCGGCGGGCGGGTGGCGGAGGGCCAGCATCTCGGCATAAGCGGCGCGACCCTCGCGGGAATTGCGCGCCGCGCCGGCGAGATATTGCAGCCGCAGGTTCCGGTCGCGGTTGATTTCGGCGCCGGCCAGCCAGGCGTGCAGGTCGGCCAGGCGCCCCGCGTAGATCCCGAGCAACGCCCTGGCCGAACCCAGGCCGACGCCGGCCAGCGACGCCTTCACCCCAGCATGGTCAGGCCGGTCGAGCCGCCGTTGCAGCGCCCCGTCGTCGAGAACCGGGGGCGCCTCCGTGCCGAGCACGACCACATCATAGCCGCCGCCGTCCTCGCCCTCGTTGCCCCAGACCGTGGCGGCGGGGAACGCCGTGCCGAAGGTGGCCAGCTCGCTCTGCACCGCGGCGCGGTTGCTGTTGTAGAGCGGGACCCATTGCGCGGCCACGCCGCCCGGCCGGAGGTGCGCGCGGCAGAGCGCGAAATATTCCGCGGTATACAGCACCGCGGCGCCCTTGACCCACGGATGGATCGGGTCGGACGTGATGACATCGAATTTCTCGCTCGTGGTCGCCAGGAAATGTCGGGCATCATCGTGGACGATCTCCACCCGCGGGTCCGTCAGCACGGCGTGGTTCTCCTCGCTGAACAAGGGGGCCACGAACCGCGGGATCAGCGGCTCGATCTCGCAGATGACGAGGCGCGTGACCGAAGGGTGGGGCACGAACGAGCCCGCGGTGACGCCCGCGCCGCAGCCGACCACGAGCACCGACCGCGGCGCCGGGTGCACGAGCGCCGGCAGGTCGCCGAGCATCCGCTGCATGCGCATGTCCCGGGGATGGCTGGAGGCCTCGGTTTTCCCGCTGACGTGGAAATATTTCGTGCCGCCCGCCGACTGGGTGACGGCGACGGTCGCGGTGGCGCCTTCCCCGAGGTAGAGCACGCGGGCCGTCTGGTCGCCGGCGGTCGCATACGCGCCGTAGCTGACCAGCTGCCACGGCACGCCCGGGGTGGTGGCCCCCACGAGCCCGCCGAGCGCGGCCGCGCCGGCGAAGATGATCCAATCCGCGGCGCGGCGCGGCCGCAGCACCAGAAAGGCGCCGAGTGTGGACAGGGCAATGAGCAGCCACTCGGTGCGGGCGGTGCCCAGCAGCGGCAGCAACCAAGGGCTGGCGACGGCGGCGCCCAGCACCGCCCCGATCGTGTTCGCGGCTCCGATGCGGCCGGCCACTCGTGCGGGGTCCCGGCCGGTGCCGCCGGCCGCCGCGAGGGCGAGAGGAAAACTCGCACCCCACAGGCACGCGGCCGGCAGGATGGCGACGCCGCAACGAATGAGCTCGGACCAGAAGCGGATCCCGGCCGCCGCCTCGGCGGCATAATCCACGGGCCGGAACACCAGCGTCCGCGCGAGCATGTCCGACGCCCAGCCGATCGCCAGGATCTGCAGCAGCTGGCAGCAGCCCAGCGCGAAGCCCGGGCGGGTCGTCCGCCGCGCCATGAGCGCTCCGCCCACCCCGCCCAGGCTGAGCCCCGTCAGGAAGGCGGCGAGGATGATGGAGAAAGCATAGACCGTGGCGCCCAGCAGCAGCGACAGCAGACGGGTCCACACCACCTCGGCGCCCAGCGCGCAGAAGCCGGACAACGCGATCGTGACGAGCACCGCCGGCGCCCCGAGCGTCGCAGCCGACGGTGCTCCGGGTGCCGCGGCCTGGCCGGCCTTCGCGCCCCGCGCGAGACCGAGCGCTCCGGCGGCGATGACGGCGTTGAGCGCGGCCGCGACCAGCGTGGCGACGACCGTGTCGTAAACCCGGAGCAGATAAAATCCCGCGAGCAGACTGCCCGCGACGGCGCCCACCGTGTTGGCGGCGTAGACCAGTCCCAGTTGCGAGAGGTCCCGCGGAGTGGTCCCGAGCCACCGGGCGATCGCGGGCAGCGTGGCGCCCATCAGCATCGTCGGCGGGAGCAGGCACATCGCGCCCAGCCCGGCCCGCCACCCGCCGTCGGCCGGGCCGGCGCCCAGCCATCCGGGGAAATCCCGGCCGAGGGCGGGCAGCACAAACAAAAGCAGGATGGCCAGCAACCCGAGGCCGAGTTCAATCAGGGCATAGACCCGCAGGGGATGGCGGGCGGCGGACACGAGGCGGGGGAGGGCGAGATTGCCGAGGCAGAGTCCACCCATGAACGTGCCAAGCAGCAGCGCAAGCGAGAGGGCGGACGACCCGATGACCAGCTGCAGTTGCTGGAACCAGACGACCTCGTAGATCAGCGCGGCACAGCCGCTGCCGGCGGAAAGCGCGAGCAACACGGGCAGGAAGCGCGGGTGTTCGCGGGGGTCGGCATTGGCTGGAGGGGCGGAATCCACGCGGGGGGAGAAAAACCCCGGGATGCCGGAAGCGCAACCCCGCGCCGGGATTTCTGACGGCTTGCGCGGGGGGCGGATCCGGTTCTTTTTGGCGGGATGCGAAAAATTGCCCGCCTTCCCCTCGTGGCAGCCCTCGCGCCGGTTCTGGCGCTCGCGGCCGTCAGTTATCCGCCCAGCGAGACCGTCGACCACACCGACGACTACCACGGCACCAAGGTCGCCGATCCCTACCGGTGGCTGGAGGAACTCGACTCCCCCGACACCAAGGCGTGGGTCGCCGCGCAGAACGCGCTGACCGATTCCGTCGTGGACGCCTTTCCCGAGCGCGCCGTCATCAAGCAGCGCCTGACCGAGCTGTGGAATTACCCGCGCACCGGCCTGCCGTTCAAGGAGGCCAACTGGTATTTCTACACCAAGAACGACGGTCTGCAGAACCAGTCGCCGCTCTACGTGACCGACGGCCTGCGCGGGGCCGAGCGCCTGCTGCTCGATCCCAACACGCTGTCGGCCGACGGCACGGTCGCGCTTGCCCTCACCTCGCCGTCACCCGACGGCAAGTGGCTCGGCTACGGCCTGGCCACCGGCGGCTCCGACTGGCGTGAGCTACGGCTGCGCGACGTCGCCACCGGCCAGGACGCGCCCGACTCGATCAAGTGGGCGAAGTTCACGGGCATGAGCTGGACGCACGACGGGAAAGGCTTCTTCTATTCGCGCTACCCGGCGCCCGCCGACGGCAACCCGAAGGTCTTCACGAAGCTGGAGAACCGGCAGCTCTATTACCACCGCGTCGGCACGCCGCAGTCCGAGGACCGCATGGTGTATGCGATGCCGGACCAGCCCGCGTGGTTTCCCGGCGGCGCGGTGTCGTCCGACGGCCGTTACCTGCTCATCTCGGTTTCGCAGCCGGGCAAGCTGGGCAACAGCGTGTATTATCTCGACCTCGGCGATGCGCAGAAGCCGTCGTTCGACGGCCCGGTCGTGAAGCTCATCGACCAGTTCGTGAGCGGCTACAACTTCCTCGGCAACGCCGGCCGCACGTTCTATTTCAGCACGGACGAGGGCGCGCCGCGCAACCGCATCGTCGCGCTCGACCTCGACCACCCGGCGGCCCCGGCCGTGACAGTGGTGCCCGAGTCGGCCGACACAATGGAGGGCGTCCGCATTTCCGCCGGCAAGTTCGTGCTCACCTACATGCACGACGCCGTGAATCGCGTGGTGCTGTGCAACCTCGACGGCAGCGCCGCGGGCGAGATCAAGCTGCCGGGCGTCGGCTCGGTCGGTGCCGTCTCGGGCAAGTTCAAGGATCCCGAGATCTTCATCAGTTACTCGTCCTACCTCGCGCCCGGCACCACGCTCCGCCACGACCTGGCCAGCGGCATGACGGAGGTCTTCAACGAGACAAAGATGCCGCTCGACCTCACCCAATTCGAGGTGAAGCAGGTGTTCTACCCGTCGAAGGACGGCACGAAGATCCCGATGTTTCTCGTCTACAAGAAGGGCCTGAAGCTCGACGGCACGGCGCCGACGTGGCTCTACGGCTACGGTGGCTTCAACATCACGCACAAGCCGGCCTTCGCGGTGCCGCCGCTCGTCTGGATCGAGCGCGGCGGCATTTATGCCGACGCCTGCCTGCGCGGCGGCGGCGAATACGGCGAGGATTGGCACAAGGCCGGCACCAAGGAGCGCAAGCAGAACGTGTTTGACGACTACATCGCCGCCGCCGACTGGCTGGTGGTCCAGCACTACACGACACATCGGAAGATCGTGCTCGACGGCCGCTCCAACGGCGGGCTGCTGCTCGGCGCCGTCGTCAACCAGCGGCCCGACCTCGCCGGCGCGGCCGTGCCCGCAGTCGGCGTGATGGACATGCTGCGCTACCACAAATTCACCGTCGGCGCCGCCTGGGCGTCGGACTACGGCAACTCGGACACGCCCGAGGGCTTCAAGTATCTCGCGGCCTATTCGCCGCTGCACACCGTGAAGGCCGGCGCCAGGTATCCGGCTGTCCTCGTGACGACCGGCGACCACGACGACCGCGTGTTTCCGGCGCATTCCTACAAATATGTGGCCACGATGCAGCAGGCGGTGGCGGCGGACGCCGGTCCGGTGCTCATCCACATCGAGGCCAACGCCGGTCACGGCGGCTCCAGCGGCACCTCACCGGTCTCCAAAACCATCGCCGACTGGGCCTACCGCATGGGGTTCGGCGCGCATTTCACCGGCTGGGGGAAGTGAGAGGGTAAAGCACTGTCTTGATGGAGGGCTCAGCTCCAGCTGAGCCCTCCATAATCCCACCTTATTTCTTGGTGTCGGGCCGCAGCGGTTCCACGGCCTGGCCGTCGACGAGGGCGTCGCTCGGGTTGGCGACAACCTGCGCGTTTTCGGCGAGGCCGCCGGTGATCTCGATCTGCGTGCCGTAGTCGCGACCGAAGGCGACCTTCTGCAGGCGGACCTTGTCCTGGGCGTCGACGACGGCGACATAGTTGCCGTCGGGCCGGATGATGGTGGCGTTGGACGGCACCAGCAGCGGCGGCTGGGGCGAGACGAGCTTGAAGCGCAGCTGGACGAACATGCCCGGGAGCAGTTCGCCGTTCTCGTTCGGGATCTGCACCTCGACCTGCAGGGTGCGCGACGCGGCGTCGAGGGCGCCGGCGACGCGGGCGATCCGGCCCTTGAACGCGCGGTCGGGGAACTCGCTGGCGAGCACGTCGACTGCGAGGCCCGGGCTGACGGCACGCATATAGGCCTGCGGAATGCCGGCGTAGACGCGCAGCACCGACTGCTGGGTGAGGCGGAAGAGGAGCGGGCGGTTGGTGTCGGTGGTGATGAGCGTGCCGATGTCGGCGCCGCGGGCGGCGATGACGCCGGCGAAGGGCGCGGTGACCGTCTCGAAGCCCTTGAGCTGCGTGAGGCGCGCGACCTCGGCCGTGGCGGCCTGGACGTTCGCCTCGCTGGCGGCGGCGGCGGCGTTCTTCTCGTCGGTCTCCTGGTGCGAGACCGCGTTTTGCGCGCCGAGCGCCTCCCAGCGCGTGGCGGTGGCGCGGGCCAGCGTGGCGTTGGCCTGCGCCTGCAGCAGGGCGGCCTGGGCGACGAGCAGCTGCTGGTCGACCTCCGGCGAGTCGATGACGGCCAGCACCTGGCCGGCCTTCACCTCGTCACCGATGTCGACGAGCCACTTGGAGAGGTAGCCGGTGGTGCGCGCGTAGATCAGCGCCTCCTGGAAGGCCTGGAGGCCGGCCGGCAGCACGAGGTCGGTGCTGGCGGCGGCCTTGTGCGCGATGACGATGTTGACCGTCGGGCGGCGGGCGGCGCCGGCCTCGGCGGCGGATGACGGCATGGTGGCGGCGAGGGCCGCGAGCGCGGCAAAAGCGGGGAGCAGGCGGGCGGGTTTCATGGATGGAAAGTTCAAGGCTTCGGCTCGAGGTGGCATTCGGCCATCTCTTCGCTGATGGTCTCGTCGGGGCGGTGGGCGGCCTTGCGGCGCAGGGCGGCGTAGACGACCGGCACGAGAAAGAGGGTGGCCAGGGTGGCGACCAGCAGGCCGCCGATGACGGCGCGGCCGAGCGGGGCGTTCTGTTCGCCGCCCTCGCCGAGGCCGAGGGACATCGGCAGCATGCCGATGATCATGGCCAGCGCGGTCATGAGCACGGGGCGCAGGCGCGTGTGCCCGGCCTCGAGGGCGGCGGCACGGGCGTCCTTGCCCTCCTTGCGCAGGTCGTTGGCGAAGGTCACCAGCAGGATGGAGTTGGCCGTGGCGACACCGACGCTCATGATGGCGCCCATCAGCGAGGGCACGCTGAGCGTGGTGCGCGTGAGGAAGAGGATCCAGACGATGCCGCAAAGCGCCCCGGGCAGCGCCATGATGATGATGAACGGGTCGAGCCAGGACTGGAAGTTCACCACCATGAGCAGGTAGACCAGCAGGATGGCGAAGAGCACGCCGATGCCGAGCCCGATGAAGGAGGCGTCCATGCTCTGCACCTGACCGCGCAGGGTGATGAAGCTGCCGCGCGGGAGCTGCGGCTCGAATTCCCTGATCAGCTTGCGCACCTCGGTGGCGACCCCGCCGAGGTCGCGCTGGTCCACGTTGGCGTAGACGTCGAAGACCGGCTGGATGTTGTAGTGGCCGACGACCGCCGCGCTGACGGTGCGCTCGACGCTGGCGACATTGCCGAGGATTTGCGGGGTGTTGGCCCGGCCGCTGACGCCGACCGGCGTGGCCTGGAGGGCGTCGATCGAGTCGATGAGGAACTGCGGCGTCTGCGTGGCGACGAGGTATTGCACGCCGTTCTGCGGGCTCAGCCAGTAGTTCGGAGCGGACTGGCCCGAGCCGCTGAGCGAGATGAGGAGGTTGCCGGCTACGTCACGCTGCGTCAGGCCGAGCTGCTCGGCGCGCGCGCGGTCGACGTTGACCTTGAGCGAGGGGGCGTTGACGACCTGGTGGACGTGGACGTCGACCGCGCCGCGGATGGCGGCGATGCGGGTCGCGAGCTGCTGGGCGAGGGCGTAGTTGGTTGCGCGGTCGCGGCCGGCGATCTGGACGTCGATGGGCGCCGGCAGTCCGAAGTTGAGGATCTGGCCGACGATGTCGGACGGCTGCGTGAAGAAGACGTAGTCGGGGTAGTCGTGGGTCAGGCGCGCGCGGATGCGGCGGACATATTCCCAGGTGGAGCCGTGCTTGTCGGGATTGAGCGAGACGAGGATCTCGCCGTCGGCCGAGCCGATGGTGACGGAGTCGCTGAAGGCGAGGGCGGTGCTGCCCGCCGGCAGGCCGATGTTGTCGAGGATGGCGGTGAGCTCCCCCGCCGGGATGATCTCGCGGATGGTGTTTTCCACCCGGGTGAAGACCCGCTCGGTCTCCTCGATGCGCGTGCCGGCGGGCGCGCGGACGTGGAGGCGGAACTGGCCGGCGTCGACGATCGGGAAGAAGTCGCGCCCGAGGAAGGGCAGGAGCACGGCCGTGAGCAGGACGACCGCGACGGAGGCGAAGGCGATCGTCTGCTTGCGGTTCAGGCACCAGTCGAGCGCCCGTGTGTAGGCGCCGCGCAGGCGGGCGAAGTGGCGGTTGAAGCGGACGTGGATGCGCCAGAAGATGTCCCCCTTGGGCGCGCCCGGGTCGACGTGACCGTCCTCGGCGTCGTGGAAGACCGGCTGGCCGTGCAGCAGGTAATGCACGAAGGTCGGCACCACGGTCCGGGACAGCAGATACGAGGCGAGCATCGCGAAGATGACCGCCATCGCCAGCGGGCCGAAGAGGTATTTGGCCGTGCCCTCGAGCAGGAAGATCGGGACGAAGACGATGCAGATGCAGAGCGTCGAAACGAAGGCCGGCATGGCGATCTGCTCGGCGCCGTCGAGGATGGCCTGGATGAGCGGCTTCTTCAGGCCGAGGTTGCGGTCGATGTTCTCGATGGTGACCGTGGCGTCGTCGACCAGGATGCCGACGGCGAGCGCGAGGCCGCCGAGGGTCATGGCGTTGATGGTCTGCCCGAAGATGTTCAGCGTGATGACCGAGCAGAAGATCGAGAGCGGGATGGAAAGGGCGACGACGAGCGTGTTGCGCCACGTGCCGAGGAAGAGCAGGATCATCGCCGAGGTGAGGAGTGTCGCCAGCAGCGCCTCGTTCAGCACGCCGTTGAGCGCGGCGCGGACGAAGATCGACTGGTCGAACTGCGGCTTGAGGTCGAGCTCCGGCGGCAGCGTGCTCTGGATGCGGGGCAGGGCGGCGCGGACGCGCTTGATGATGTCGAGCGTGGAGGCGGTGCCGCTCTTCAGGATGGGCAGGAGGGCGCCGCGGGTGCCGTTCTGGCGGACGATGTTGGTCTGGGGGGCGTTGCCGTCGCGGACCTGGGCGACGTCGCGGATGTAGATCGTGCTGCCGTTGACGACCTTGATCGGGAGGTCGTTGAGGCCGGCGACGAGGTCGGGGCTGCTGTTGAGGAGGACGTTGTATTCGCGGTCGCCGATCTTGGCGGTGCCGGCGGGCAGGGTGAGGTTCTGGAGGTTGATCGCGTTGGCGACATCGGCGGGCGTGAGGCCCTTCGCCTGCAGCGCCTGCGGGTCGAGGTCGACCTGGATC